>NZ_CP060494.1:1332500-2532500 GCF_014334115.1 Sphingosinithalassobacter sp. CS137 | reverse complement strand
CGTTCACCGGCGAGAGCGCCTAGATAGCCGCCACGCAACATCGCCAACCCGGGAGCGCGCTGCCTTCATGCGTATTGCCCTCGCCGCCGACCATGCGGCAGTCGACCTGAAAACGATGCTCGCCGACTGGCTGCGCGATCAGGGGCATGACGTGCTCGATCTCGGCACGAACGGGCCGGATCGAGTCGATTATCCGGACTTCGGGTACAGGCTGGCCGAAGCGGTCGCGAGCGGTCGGGCGGAGCGCGGCGTGGCCCTGTGCGGTTCGGGCATCGGAATCTCGATGGCAGTGAACCGCCATCCAGCCTGTCGCTGCGCACTGGTCTCCGAGCCCTATTCGGCGGCGCTTGCGCGCGAGCATAACGATGCGAACGTGATCGCGATGGGCGCGCGGCTGATCGGCCCCGACATGGCCGTAGCCTGTCTCAAGAGTTTTCTGAGCGGCCAGTTCGGCGAGGGCCGCCACACCGGGCGCGTCGCCAAACTGAACGCCCCCTCCTTCGAAAGGACCTCCGCATGAGCACCAATCCCGTCGATGCGGGCGTTCAGCCCGACGGTTTCTTCACGCGCAGCCTTTCCGAAGCCGATCCCGAGGTCTTTGCGGGCATCGCCCATGAGCTCGACCGCGAGCAGCACCAGATCGAACTGATCGCGAGCGAGAACATCGTGTCGAAGGCGGTGCTCGCCGCACAGGGCAGCGTGTTCACCAACAAATATGCCGAGGGCTATCCCGGCAAGCGCTATTATCAGGGCTGCCACCCGTCCGACGAAGTCGAGACGCTGGCGATCGAGCGCGCCAAGAAGCTGTTCGGCTGCAACTTCGTCAACGTCCAGCCGCATTCGGGCGCGCAGGCGAACGGCGCGGTGATGCTGGCGCTGGCCAAGCCCGGCGACACGATCATGGGCCTCAGCCTCGACGCCGGTGGCCACCTGACCCACGGCGCGCGTGCAGCGATGAGCGGCAAATGGTTCAACGCGGTGCAATATGGCGTGCGCGAGGACGATCATCTGATCGACTTCGATCAGGTCGAACGGCTGGCCAAGGAGCACAAGCCGCAGCTGATCATCGCGGGTGGCTCGGCATATCCGCGGCAGATCGACTTCGCCAGGTTCCGTGCGATCGCCGACGAAGTGGGTGCGCTGTTCATGGTCGACATGGCGCATTTCGCCGGGCTGGTCGCGGGCGGCGCGCATCCCTCGCCGTTCGGACACGCGCATGTGGTGACCACCACCACGCACAAGACGCTGCGCGGCCCGCGTGGCGGCATGGTGCTGACCGATGACGAGGCGATCGCCAAGAAGATCAATTCGGCGGTGTTCCCGGGGCTGCAAGGCGGACCGCTGATGCATGTCATCGCCGCCAAGGCGGTGGCGTTCGGCGAAGCGCTGCGGCCGGAATTCAAGAGCTATGCCGCGGCGGTGGTCGAGAATGCCAAGGTGCTGGCGGCAACGCTCAAGGAACGCGGCGCCGATCTCGTTTCGGGCGGCACCGACACGCATCTCGCGCTGGTCGACCTCACCCCGCTGGGCGTCACCGGCAAGGATGCCGACGAGGCGCTGGAGCGCGCCGCGATCACCTGCAACAAGAACGGCATCCCCAATGATCCGCTGCCGCCGATGAAGACCAGCGGCATCCGTGTGGGCAGCCCGGCGGGCACCACGCGCGGCTTCGGCCCGGCCGAGTTCCGCGAGATCGGCAACATGATCGCCGACGTGCTCGACGGACTGCGCGAGAAGGGCGAAACCGGCGACCCGCAGGTCGAGGCAGAGGTGAAGGGCCGCGTGCGTGCGCTATGCGAGCGCTTCCCGATCTATCCGGAGGCGTAAGGGCTCGACGAGGCTCCTGAGCGTGCCGAAGTGATCAGGAGAAACATGCCCCCAGCATGTTTCAGGATCGTCCCGTGGACGATCCGGCCTGATCACCGTATCGAAGGGTGCGTCGAGACGGGTCTTCGCCGGGGCTCAGCCCCTCCTCAGCACGAACGGATTTGACCGACAATGCGCTGCCCCTTTTGCGGCCATGAAGACAGCCAGGTTAAGGACAGCCGCCCCACCGAGGACGGGGCGGCGATCCGGCGGCGGCGCCAGTGCGAGGCATGCGCCGCGCGCTTCACCACCTTCGAACGCATCCAGCTGCGCGACCTGACCGTCGTCAAAAGCGCCGACCGCCGCGAGCCGTTCGAGCGCGACAAGCTGGTCCGTTCGGTGTCGATCGCCTGTCGCAAGCGCCCGATCACGGGCGCGCAGATCGAAAAGCTGGTCAGCGGAATCCAGCGCCAGCTGGAAACCGGCGGCGAGACCGACATCCCCGCCCAGCGGATCGGCGAACTGGTGATGGAGGGGCTCAAGGGCCTCGATTCGGTCGCCTACATCCGCTTCGCCAGCGTCTACAAGGATTTCCGCGAGGCCCGCGATTTCGAAGAGTTCGCGGGGACGGTCAGCGAAGTCGGGAAAGGGTGAGCGGAACCACCGCGTCGTTCGAACTATCCTCCCTCCGTTCGTGCCGAGCGAAGGGGGAGAGTTGACGCCGTACTGCGCAGCTCCCATCGCACTCGTCGAGAGTTGAACCAGCCGTGATCGCCCCCGCCCCTCCCCCCGTCATCGTCCTCGTCCGACCGCAACTGGGCGAGAATATCGGCAAGGCCGCGCGCGCGATGCTGAATTTCGGGCTCACCGAGATGCGTCTCGTCAGCCCGCGCGACGGTTGGCCCAATCCCTCCGCCGGGCCCGCCGCGAGCGGTGCCGACATCGTCCTCGAGCAGGCGCAGGTCTTCGAGAGCGTTGCCGAAGCGGTCGCCGATTGCGCGCATGTCTACGCCACTACGGTGCGCAAGCGCGGCGTCACCAAGCCGGTTGTCACGCCTGAGGAGGCGGCGCGCGCGATCCGCACCGAAGCGGGCCGCTCCGCGCTGCTCTTCGGACCCGAGCGGTCCGGGCTGGAGACCGACGACGTGGCCGTCGCGCGCACCATCCTCACCGTGCCGATCAATCCCGAGTTCGGGTCGCTCAATCTCGCCCAGGCCGTGATCCTGACCGCCTATGAATGGTCGAAAGGCGCGGCGCTCGTGCAGCCGACCGAGGAGGAACTCGACCCGCCGGCGCCGCAGCACGAGCTGGACGGGCTGATCGGCCAGCTCGACGCGATGCTGGTGGCAAGCGGCTTCTATCATCCGCCCGAGCGCACGCCCGCCACGCGCCGCACGCTGCGCACGCTGCTGACCAAGCCGGGCTGGACCGCGCAGGAGATCCGCACGCTGCGCGGCGTGCTCTCGGCGTTGGAGGGCAAGAAGCGCCCCCGCGCTTGACTTTCCGCCCGCCCGCGCGTACCCGCGCGCCTTCGCAATCGGCCCCGCACCCCGGTGAAGCGGCGGCCCTGCCTCTCAACATCCGAGAATAGCAGGCGAAACCGGGATCGCGATCAGGGCGCATTCCTCGCTGCGAGGCACGCGTCCGGGTCAACGTCGTTGGCAATTGTAAGGAATTTGGAATGTCGAAGCGCTCCAGCGCCAAGTACAAGCTCGACCGCCGGATGGGCGAGAACATTTGGGGTCGCCCCAAGTCGCCCGTCAACAAGCGCGAATATGGCCCCGGCCAGCATGGCCAGCGCCGCAAGGGCAAGATGTCCGACTTCGGCATCCAGCTGCGCGCCAAGCAGAAGCTGAAGGGCTATTACGGCGACGTCACCGAGAAGCAGTTCAAGCGCACCTACGAAGAAGCGTCGAAGATGAAGGGCGATACGTCGCAGAACCTCATCGGCCTTCTCGAGCAGCGTCTCGACATGGTGGTCTATCGCGCCAAGTTCGCACCGACGATCTGGTCCGCGCGCCAGCTGGTGAACCACGGCCACGTCCGCGTGAACGGCGAAAAGTGCAACATCGGCTCGCGCCGCATCAAGCCGGGCGACGAGGTTTCGCTCTCGTCGAAGGCGCAGGAAATGGCGCTGGTGATGGAGGCGCAGAGCCTCGCCGAGCGCGACATTCCCGATTATGTCGCTCCGGACGGCGCATCGAAGATCACCTTCACGCGCGTGCCGACGCTGGACGAAGTTCCCTATCCGGTGAAGATGGAACCGAACCTGGTCGTCGAGTTCTACTCGCGCTGATTTCTCGGCAGTAGCAGAAAACGGAAGGGGCGGTTCCGCGAGGGGCCGCCCTTTTTCGTCGCTCCGCGCGGGCGCTTCTGCGATCGGCAGGCCGACCAGGCGGCGAGAATGGAGACGGCCCGATGCTCTGGACAATCCTTCTCCCACTTGTCGCGGTGCAGACGGCGGACGAGCCGCTTCCCATCCGGACCGGCGTCTGCGCGGAGGGCCCCGCTGACGACATCATACATGTGAGCGTGATGCGGCCGGATCGCGTGTTCCGGATCCACCCGGATACCGAGGCGATCATCACGGACGGCGAACGCTACAGCTTCCGGCGCCGTTCGCCGGTCGGTCACTTTTTTCGGGAAAGGCTCTGCCACGCCGCCCAGGCGCAGGCGCTTCCGCCCGAAGACAGGCTCGCGGCGCGGATCGTGATCCATGCCGAGAGCAACCCCGGCAGCGCACTTGCAATCGAATACCCGCTTTTCGACGCGCCCGGTCGAATGCTGCGGGCTGAGGTGGAGGAGGTCGAAATGCTGGTCCCCACATCGGGGGTGCGCTACCTGCTCGATCATGTCGGGCTCGATCCCGAACAATAGGCGCCAGCCGGCGCTCGGCGCGCAAAGGCACGAAACCGCGCCGCCTTGCCCCGGCGGCGCCCGGCTGGCAAACTCGCGCGGCCTTCAGACCATGAGGATGCCGATGCGCCCGCTCCTGTTCGCCCTTCTGCTTCCCCTCGCCGCCTGCACCACCACCGGTTCGGCAGATCGCGGAGTCGCGCCCGAGCTGTCGCTCGAGACGATGCGGACCGTCACCCGCACGCTGGCGTCGGACGAGTTCGAAGGCCGCGCTCCGGGCACCGCGGGCGAGGAGAAGACACTCGCCTATCTGGCCGAGCAATTCGCCGCCGCCGGGCTGCAGCCGGGCAACAACGGCAGCTGGTTCCAGGATGTGCCGCTGGTCGAGATCACCGCGCGCGACGTTTCGGATCTCACGTTCGACACGCCGCAGGGCGCGCTCAGCCTCGACTATGGCGCCGACATGGTCGTCACCACCAATCGCGTGACGCCGCGGATCGACGTGAACGACAGCGACGTCGTGTTCGTCGGCTATGGCATCAACGCGCCCGAGCGCGGCTGGAACGACTATGCCGGCGTCGACGTGCGCGGCAAGACGGTCGTCATCCTCGTCAACGATCCCGACTGGCAGACGCAGAGCCTGGAAGGCCCGTTCGGCGGGCGGGCGATGACCTATTACGGCCGCTGGACCTATAAATATGAGGAAGCCGCGCGGCAGGGCGCGGCCGCGGCGCTGATCGTCCACCAGGCCGAGCCGGCATCCTATGGCTGGAACGTCGTCCAGTCGAGCTGGTCGGGTCCGCAGCAGGTTGCCGACGCCGCCGACGGCCATATGGGCGAGACCAAGGCGAACGGCTGGATCCAGCTCGACGCGGCGCGGCGGCTGTTCGCCGCGGCGGGGCAGGATTTCGACCGGATGGCGGAGGCGGCGAAGCGTCCCGGCTTCACTGCGGTTCCGCTGGAGCGAGTCGCCGCGTCGATCTCGTTCGACAATGCCGTGCGGCGGCATGCATCGAAGAATGTGATCGGCATCCTGCCGGGCGCCACGCGCCCCGAAGAATATGTCCTGCACACCGCGCATTGGGATCATCTGGGCCGCTGCGAGGCGGCGCCCGATGGGGACGACATCTGCAACGGCGCGATCGACAATGCGGTGGGCATCGCCGCGCTGGTCGCGTTGGCCGAGGCGCATGCCGATGCCGGCGCACCCGCGCGCAGTCTGGTATTCCTGGCGGTGACCGCCGAGGAATCGGGGCTGCTCGGCTCGAAATATTATGGCGAGAACCCGATCTATCCGCTCGCGCAGACCGCGGGCGGGCTCAATATCGACGCCCCGATGATGACCGCGCCGGCGCGCGACGTGGTGGTGATCGGCAAGGGCAAGTCGCAGCTCGACGCCTATCTGGAGCGTGCGCTCGCCACACAGGGGCGCACCGCATCGATGGAGCCGACGCCCGAAGCGGGCTATTATTACCGCTCGGATCATTTCAGCCTGGCCAAGCAAGGCGTGCCGATGCTCTATGTCGACAGCGGCACCGATCTGATCGAAGGCGGCACTGCGGCGGGCGAGGCGGCGCAGGCCGACTATACCGAGAACCGCTATCACGGCCCGCAGGACGACTATGATCCCGCCTGGGATTGGCGCGGCGTGATGCAGGACCTCGCGCTCTATTATCGCATCGGCCGCGAGCTGGCGGATAGCGACGAATGGCCCAACTGGGTCGAGGGCGACGAGTTCCGCGCCATCCGCGATGCAAGCCGCGCCGGCCGGTGAGCGGCTTTTCCTGAGCCACGCCAGCCTTTAGGGGGAGCCGCATGATCACGCCTCCTCCCCCCGAATGGGCGCCGCACGACGCCGTCTGGATCGGCTTTCCCAGCCACACCGAACTGTGGGGCGGCGATTGCGGCCCCGCGCAGGCCGAAGTCGCGGGTTTCGTGCGCGCGGTGCATGCCGGCGGACGCGGAGAGCGCGTGCTGCTTGTGGCGGCGAACGAGGAGGCCGGAGCCGCAGCCCGCGCGCTGGCGGGCGATTTCGCCGAGGTGGTGGTCGAACGGTTCGGCGACGTGTGGCTGCGCGACACCGGGCCAATACTGGGCGGCGACGGCACCGCGCACCGCTTCGATTTCAACGGCTGGGGCAGGAAATACGAGTATCCCGGCGACGAGGATGTCGGCGACCGGCTGGCACGTCGCCGCGGGCTCGCGCCGGTGACGCACGATTGGGTGCTGGAAGGCGGCGCGATCGATTTCGACGGCACCGGGCTCGCCGTCACCACCGAACAGTGCCTGCTCAACCCGAACCGCAATCCGGAGCTGACCCGCGCGGACATCGAGCGCCGGTTGCGCGACCAGCTGGGTCTCACGCGCATTCTGTGGCTGGGGGATGGGCTGCTGAACGACCATACCGACGGCCATGTCGACAATCTGGCGCGCTTCGTGGCGCCCGGCCGGCTGGCGCTGCCCGAACCGGCGGGGCAGGACGATCCCAACTGGGCCGTCTATCAGGACGCGGCGAAGCGTGCGCGCACCTTCGGCGTCGAGCTGGTGCGCATCCCCTCGCCCGGGCGCGTGCTCGACGAGAGCGGCGCGATCGTCCCGGCGAGCTATATGAACTTCTACATCGGCAATGCCGCCGTAGTGATCCCGCTCTATGGCCGGCCCAACGACGACGCCGCGGTCGAGGCGATCCAGGAGATCTTTCCGCGGCACACCGCCGTCGGCATCCGCGCCGACCACATCCTGACCGGCGGCGGCAGCTTCCATTGCATCAGCCAGCAGATTCCCGCACGCTGAACCCCGGCGGGGTCGAGCGAGGCGAGGAGTCGTGCGATGCGTGGTCTATCCGACGAGGATCTCGAGCGGCTGAAGCCCGCGGAGCAGGTTGAGCCGCGCACGCCGCTACCGGTGCGGATGGTGTCGAGCGAGGAGTATCGCCCTGTCCCGCAGAGTGCCAAGCAGCGCGAGACCGAGGCGCGGCTCTACGAAATCGCCGACGGCATCGCGCCGAAGCTTGGATTGAGCCGACGCCGCTTCTTCCAGACATCGGCCGGAACGGCGGCCGGGTTCGCCGCGCTGAACGGCGCGTTCGGCCCGATCTTCGCCGTCGGCGAGGCGGAAGCGAACACGCCCGAGCTGGCCGACGAACGCGCGCAGGCCCTCGCGGGCCAGTTCATCATGGACATGCACACGCATTTCCTGCGCGACGACACGCGCCTCACCCATTTCGTCCGAATGCGCGAGTCGGTCGCGGCGCAGGGGTGGAACCCGCAGCTCGAAGAGGGCGCGCAGACGATCGAAGCCCTGAAGTTCGAAAACTACTTCAAGGAAGTGTTCCTCGACAGCGACACCAAGATCGCGCTCATCTCCTCCGCCCCCTCCGAGATCCCCGAGGACTGGTTCCTCACCAACCGGCAGATGGCGGCGGCGCGCGCGACGGTGAACGGCCAGGCCGGATCGAAGCGGATGATGACCCATGCGATCATCACGCCCGAGAGCCCCGGCTGGCTCGACGACCTCGACGCGGCGCTCGAACTGCGGCCCGATTCGCTCAAGGGCTATACGGTGGGCGACAACACCCACAAGGAACTGGCGCGGCATCCCTGGCGGATGGACAGTCGCGAGACCTATCGCGGCTATGAAAAGGCGCTGGCGGCCGGCGTCACCAACATCTGCGTCCACAAGGGGCTGTGGGGCCGCGGGCTCGACGACCGCTTCCCGATCCTCGCGCCCTATGCGCGAGTCGACGATGTCGCGCAGGCGGCGAAGGACTGGCCGCAGCTCAACTTCGTCATCTATCACGCCGCCTACCGGCTCGACGATCCCGAATGGGCGCTCGCCGAATTCGAGCGCACCGGCCGGATCGACTGGGTGACCGATCTGGCCGAGATCCCGGAGAAGCACGGCGTCAGCAACGTCTATGCCGACCTCGGCCAGATCTTCGCGCAGACGCTGGTGGCCCAGCCGCGCATCTGCGCCGCGATCATGGGACAGCTGGTGAAGGGCCTGGGCGCCGATCACGTCTGCTGGGGCACCGACGCGGTGTGGACCGGATCCCCGCAGTGGCAGATCGAGGGGCTGCGGCGGCTCGAAATCCCCGAGGACATGCAGCGCGCCCACGGCTTCGCGCCGCTGGGCGCCGCCGACGGGCCGGTGAAGACCGCGATCTTCGGCGGCAACAATGCGCGGCTGTACGGAGTCGAGCCGCTCGAGACCGCAGCGGCGCTGGAACGCGACCGGTTCGCCGCGCTCAAGCGCGCCTATGTGGCGCGCGGAGCCACGCCGTCGAACCGCCGCTACGGCTATGTTGCACGGGGATAGCGCCGAAGCGCATGCCCTCGGCTTTTCGCATGCGGATGCTCATCGGCGCGCGATCAGCCGTTCGACCGTGCGTTCCATCGTCGCCCTGTCTCCTCACGTCCGGCACTCGCACGCGGCGGGTGCCACTGTGCGCCGATCGAGTCTAAGGACAAGCGCATGACCCAGATCACCGTCGCCGCGCTGCAGCTCGCCTTTTCGAACGACATCGACGCGAACGTCGCCAACGTCTCCGAACTCGTGCGCGAGGCGGCGGGCAAGGGCGCGCAGGTCGTCCTTCCGCCCGAGCTGTTCGAAGGCGAATATTTCTGCCGCACCGAGGAGGAGGAGCTGTTCGCAAGTGCCGCTCCGGTCGGCGAGCACAAGGCAGTGCTCGCGATGCAGGCGCTGGCCGAGGCGCTGCGCATCCACATCCCGACCAGCTTCTTCGAAAAGGACGGGCCGCATTATTACAACAGCCTCGCGATGATCGGTCCCGACGGCGAGGTCCGCGGCGTCTATCGCAAGAGCCACATCCCCGACGGGCCGGGCTATGAGGAGAAATATTATTTCCGCCCCGGCAACACCGGCTTCCGCGTGTGGGACGGCCCGACCGCCGACGCGAAGCTGGGCGTCGGCGTCTGTTGGGACCAATGGTATCCCGAAACCGCGCGCACGATGATGCTGATGGGCGCCGAACTGCTTTTCTACCCCACCGCAATCGGCAGCGAGCCCTATGACGCCGATCTCGACACCAGCCGCATGTGGCGCCGCGCGATGATCGGCCATGCGGTGTCGAATGTGGTGCCGGTGATCGCCGCCAACCGCATCGGCACCGAAGGGATCGGCCCCGACGGCGGACAGAGCTTCTACGGCCACAGCTTCATCTGCGACGAATGGGGCGACATCGTCGCCGAATTCGGCGCGGAGGAGACCGGCGCGCTTGTCGCCACGCTCGATCTCGATCGCGCGCGCAAGCACCGCGCGGGAATGGGCTTCTTCCGCGATCGCCGGCCCGAACTCTACCGCCGCATGGTCGAGGACGTCTGACCCGCGCTCAGCGGTGCCGCCGAGCCGCCAGCAGCCCGCGAAGCATGAGCGCGGGAACGGCTAGCCCGACGACCAACCCCGCCACCGCGCCCCAGATCAGCCCCTGCTGCCCGGCCAGTGCGCTCCCCGCCCAGGCGCCGCCGAACAGCGTCACCACCGGCACGAGACAGCCTAGCGCGAGCATCAGCCCTGCTCCGCCCGCAGCGCCAGCGCCCGCGCGAACACCGCCTCGAACATGTCGGCCGTCAGCCGTCCGGTGTTCGTGTTGTAGCGGCTGCAGTGATAGCTATCGATCAGGATGCGGCCGTCGGGCATGCGATGTTCGGCCAGGTGCCCGAACTTCGCCTTCGGCAGCCTGCCGCCGAGCGTCTTGACCGCCGACTGGTGCGCGATCTGGCCGAGCGCGATGAAGACGCGCGCATTCGGCAGAATGTCCACCTGCCCCTCGAGGAACGGACGGCAGGTACGGATCTCTTCCGGAGTCGGCTTGTTCTGCGGCGGCAGGCATTTGACCGAATTGATGATGATCGCGCCGCGCAGCGCCAGCCCGTCATCGGGGCGCGCGTCATAGTCGCCCTCGGCCAGTCCGAACTTCCTGAGCGTGGCGAACAGCAGGTCGCCGGCATAATCGCCCGTGAAAGGTCGCCCGGTGCGGTTCGCCCCGTGCTTGCCCGGCGCAAGGCCGATGATGCCGAGCCATGCGCCGGGATCGCCGAACGCCGGCACCGGCGCATTCCACCAATCGGGATATTCGGCGCGCAGCTCCTCGCGGAATTCGACCAGCCGGGGGCAGCGCGGGCAATCGAGCGGCGGCTCGGTGGCGGGGATGGGGCTTGGCGCGAACATGGGGGCGGGATAGGCGCGCCCGCATGGCGACGACAAGCTATCTGATCGCGCTCGGTTCGAACCGATGGGGCCGCCACGGCCCGCCCGAGCGCGAACTGCGCGCCGCGCTAGATGCGATTGGCGGCATCGTCCATGCCGCTCCGGTCCTGCGAACCCCGCCGCTCGGACCCTCGCGGCGGCGCTTCGCCAATGCCGCCGCGATCATCGCCACCGACGAGAGCCCGCCCCGGCTGCTGGCACGGCTCAAGGCGATCGAGCGCGATTTCGGGCGGCGCGGCGCGCGACGCTGGGCCCAGCGGGTACTCGATCTCGACATCATCCTATGGTCGGAGGGGGCGTGGTCCGGCCCCGGGCTCACCGTACCGCATCCGGCGTTTCGAGAGCGCGACTTCGTGTTGCGGCCGGCGGTACGAATCGCACCGGATTGGCGCGACCCGCTGACCGGTCTCAGCATCCGCCAGCTCGCCAAGCGGCAGGGCAAACCGCGACGCAGTTGACCATATGCGCCCTCGCCCCTAGGTGCGGCGGCGTGGGCCGTTAGCTCAGTCGGTAGAGCAACTGACTTTTAATCAGTAGGTCGCTGGTTCGAACCCAGCACGGCTCACCACCTACTCCCGCTCCGCCAGCTTCCGCTCCCAGGCGAGCGCATCGGAAACGATGCGGTCGAGGTCGTCGTGCTTCGGGCGCCAAGGCAGCGCCGCGAGGATCGCCCGATTGTCCGCGACGAGCGAGTCGGGATCGCCCGCCCGGCGCCCTTCGAGCCGTCGCTCGATCTTCACATTGGTGACGCGATCCACCGCATCGAGCACTTCGAGCACCGAATAGCCGCGGCCATAGCCGGCGTTGAGCACATGGCTCTCCTGCGGCCTCGCGATCAGCAGCTCGAGCGCGTCGACATGCGCGGCGGCAAGATCGCTGACATGGATATAGTCGCGCACTCCCGTTCCATCGGGGGTGGCGAAATCGGTGCCGAACACCGAAACGCCCCCGCGCTTCCCCGTCGCGGCCTCGACGGCCACCTTGATCAAGTGAGTCGCGCCCGCGGTCGACTGGCCGCTGCGCCCCCGCGGGTCGGCGCCGGCGACGTTGAAATAGCGCAGCGCGCAATAGTTGAGCGGATGCGCGGCAGCGACGTCCTTCAGCATGATCTCGGTCATCAGCTTGGACATGCCATAGGGATTGATCGGCCGCGTCGCGCTGTCCTCCGCCACCGGCACGCGCTCGGGAATGCCATAGGTCGCGGCGGTCGAGGAAAAGAGGAAATGCGGCACGCCGCATGCCACGGCGCTTTCGATCAGCGCGCGGCTCGCGGCGGTGTTGTTGCGATAATATTTGAGTGGATCGGCCACCGATTCGGGCACCACCACCGATCCGGCGAAGTGCATCACCGCGCGCACGTCATGCGCGCGCATCGCCCCGCGAACGGCGTCGTCGTCGGCGATATCGGCCCGTACCAGCGTCGCGCGCGGATCGACCGCCCAGGCGAATCCGGTGACCAGATTGTCGACCACCAGCACCCGCCATCCGGCGTCGAGCAGCGCGAGCACCGCGTGACTGCCGATATAGCCGGCGCCACCGGTCACCAGGATCGTTTCGTCGCGCATTGCCGCCCTCCCCTTCGCCGCTCGCCTAGCCGCCACGATTGCGCCGCGCCAGTCCCACCCTATCTAGCGCGGGTAAGGAGATACTGATGACGCGTGAAACTGCGACCCTGGCAGGAGGCTGCTTCTGGTGCACCGAGGCGGTGTTCAATGATGTGATCGGCGTGGAAAAGGTCGAGAGCGGCTATACCGGCGGCACGGTGGCCGATCCGACGTACAAGCAGGTCTGCAGCGGCGACACCGGCCATGCCGAGGCGGTCCAGATCACCTATGATCCCGAGAAGATCAGCTATGACGAGCTGCTCGACATTTTCTTCGCGACGCACGATCCGACGCAGCTCAATCGTCAGGGCAACGATGTCGGCACGCAATATCGTTCGGCGATCTTTCCCGCCTCGCCCGAGCAGGCGCAAGCGGCGATGCGCGGGATCGAGCGCAACCAGCTCAACTGGACCGCGCCTATCGTGACCAAGATCGAGCCGCTCGGCGAATGGTACAAGGCCGAGGACGATCACCAGGAATATTGGGAAGGTGAAGGCCAGCGGAATCCCTATTGCCTCGCGGTGATCCCGCCCAAGCTCCAGAAGCTGCGCAAGAGCTTCGCCAATCGGGTGAAGGAAGGCGCAGCCGCCTGAAGCCGCGGCCGGGGCGGGTCAGTCGCGATGCGCGGCCCGCCGCAGCCGGTCATTGATCGCGGCGCCGATGCCGGCCTCCGGCACCGGCGCCACGGCGATCGCAGGTGCCGGGCTGGCGTCGGCGCGGTGAAGCAGGTCGAACAGCCGTGCCGCCGCCTCGAGCGGATCGCCCGCGGCGGAGAGAGTCTCGTCGCCTGCGATCGAACCAAAGCCGATCAGCCACTCGCCCTCGCGGCGCTCGGTCGCTTCGAGCCGCAGCGGCTTGGCCGGCGCATAATGGCTGGCGAGCTGCCCCGGCGCCACGGGAGCGCCCTTCGCGACCGCCGTGTCGAACGGTCCGGCGACGGCGACGATCTCCGCTGCCGTCACTGGCCCCTCGCGCAGCAGCCCCATGCCGTCGAGCAGCGTGACGATCGTCGATTCCACGCCGCGCGGCGTCGCTCCGTCGTCGATCACGACCGGAATGCGCCCGCCGAGGCTGGCCACCACATGCTCGGCGCGGGTCGGGCTGATCCGCCCGCTTGCATTGGCCGAAGGCGCGGCGAGCGGACGCACGGTGGCTTCGAGCAATGCCTGCATCGCACGGTGCGCGGGAACGCGGATCGCCACACTCTGCAACCCCGCGGTCACCAGCGTGCTCAGCCCCGCTTCGGGGCGCAGCGGCAGCACGAGCGTGAGCGGGCCCGGCCAGAAGGCATCGGCGAGCGCACGCGCGCGATCGTCGAACCGCGCCAGCCGTTCGGCCGCCTCGCGATCCGCGACATGGACGATCAGCGGGTTGAACGCCGGCCTGCCCTTCGCCGCATAGACTTGTGCGACCGCATGCGATTCGGTTGCGTCCGCGGCGAGTCCATAGACGGTCTCGGTCGGCACCGCGACGCAGCCGCCCGCGAGGATCAGTTCGGCGGCTTCGGCGACCGCCGCGCTGCCGTAGGGTAAGGTGCGGGTCACCGTTCTGGAATTTGTCGTGCTCACCCTGCTGGGGCTATAGCCGCGCGAAACCGCCGACAAGAGAGGACCGATGAGCTTCACGCCCCCCGTCGCCGAGCAGCGCTTCGTGCTCGATCATATCGCCCGGATCGGCGACCTCGCCGAGAACGCGCGCTTTGCCGACGCCACGCCCGACATGGTCGAGGCGGTGCTCGAGGGCATCGGTGCCTTCGCAGCAGGCGAATGGGCGCCGCTCGACCGGCGGGGCGACGAGATCGGCGCCAAATGGACCGAGGACGGCGTCGTCATGCCCGAAGGTTTCCGCGAAGCCTATCAGGCCTATGTTGACAATGGCTGGGGCACGATCAGCTCGCCCACCGAATATGGCGGCCAGGGACTGCCGGTGAGCCTTACCGCGGCGGTGCTGGAGACGCTGGGCGCAGCGAACATGGGATTCGCGCTCGCGCCGATCCTCACCGTGGGCGCGATCGAGGCGCTGATGCACCACGGCAGCCCCGAGCAGCAGGCGAAGTATCTTCCAAAGCTCGCGACCGGCGAATGGACCGGCACGATGAACCTCACCGAGCCGCAGGCGGGAAGCGATGTCGGCGCGGTGAAGACCAAGGCCGAGCCGCGCGGCGACGGAAAGTGGTCGATCAGCGGCACCAAGATCTACATCAGCTTCGGCGACCATGACCTGACCGACAACATCGTCCACCTCGTGCTCGCGCGCACGCCCGATGCGCCGCCGGGCACGAAGGGGCTGTCGCTGTTCCTCGTCCCCAAGTTCCGCGTGAACGAGGACGGCAGCATCGGCGCGGCGAACGACGTGAAGGTCGTTTCGATCGAGCACAAGATGGGGCTCCACGCCTCGCCCACCTGCGTCCTGAGCTTCGGCGACGAGGGCGAATGCGTCGGCGAGCTGATCGGGCCCGAGTTCGGCGGGATCGCGGCGATGTTCACGATGATGAACAACGCGCGGCTCAACGTGGGGCTGGAAGGCGTGCAGGCCGCCGAGCGCGCGACTCAGCGCGCGGTCGATTATGCGCGCGACCGGATGCAGGGCGCGCGCAACAAGGAAGCGGTCGCGATCGTCGAGCATCCCGACGTGCGCCGCATGCTGATGCGGATGAAGGCGCAGACGATGGCGGCGCGCGCGCTGGTCTATTACGCCTTCGGCCAGCTCGACCGCGCGGGGCTGGGCGACGGCGACGCGAAGAAGCGGCTCGACCTGCTCACACCGCTGGCCAAGGCGCACGGCACCGATATCGGCAGCGAGGTCTCCGACCTCGGCATCCAGGTGCATGGCGGGATGGGGTTCGTCGAGGAAACCGGCGCGGCGCAGCATTATCGCGACAGCCGCGTGTTCCGCATCTACGAAGGCACCAACGGCATTCAGGCCGCCGATCTCGTCGGCCGCAAGCTCTCGATGGACGGCGGCGCGACTCTGTTCGCGCTGATCGACGACATGCGCGGCGAGACGCGGGACCAGGGGCTGCTCGCACTGATCGACGCGTGCGAGGAAATCGGCCGCAAGCTGCTGGACGCAGACGCCGACGATCGGCTGGCGGCGAGCTACCCCTTCCTCACGATGCTGTCGGTCGCGGTATGCGGCTGGCTGCTCGAGCGGCAGGACCGCGCCGTCGAGGGCGATGGGGCGTTCGCGGCGATGAAGCGCGCAGCGGTCGCTTTCTACCTCGGCCAGATCGTACCGGAGGCGCTGGGACTGAAAGCCGCGGCGAGCGCGCGTGCGCAGGTGCTTTATTCGATCGGCGCGGAGGCATTCGCCGCCTGACGCTTTCGATGCGGCGGCAGCGGGAATTGCGCCGCCGCCGCACCGGGGTTCACTGCGTGCCGACCGGCCCGGGCGTGGGGCGCGGATTGGGCACGCGCGAGGAAATCGCCCACATCGAATCCACCTTTACGATCCCGTCGAAGATCGCGTTGCGCTGGTCGAACACCGCCAGCGCGTCGGGTCCCCCCTCCAGCTGATAGCTCACGCGATCCGCGCGAATATCGGACCAGGCGGCGCGATGGTGGCAGTTCATGCAATTGGTCTCGATCGGGTGCGCCGCCGCGAGCTCGATGTACGGATTGTAGGCGACCGGCCACCGGGTGCCGCCCGGTGCCATTGTAGTGCCGTAGGTCTCGGTCATCAGATAGTGGCGCCACGGTCCCAGCGCGTTCGGCAGCGCCGGGCGATCGGCGGCATAGGGCCCTGCGTCGGGCCGGTCGTGCCACCAAAAGGACTGGAAGGTCCAGGCGCGCTGCTCCTTGGTCATCGCATGCATCGCGATCAGCACCAGCTGGTCGCCCTGGCGAAAGCGCTTGCCATAGGCCCACCAGGCGGAGGCATCGAGCAGCGCGCGATCGCACGCGCCAAGCGCCGCCAGATCGGGGGTGTAGCGATAGAAGCGGCCGGTGCCGACGACCGGCATGTCGGGATAACGGCTAGGGCCCATCGCGGCGCCGTTCAGCGTCACGCCGTTGAGCTGCAGCGCACCCGAGATACGCCTCCCCTCGCTTGCGGGATCGGTCGTCACCGCCACTGCGCGTGGCCACATGTCGTGCACTTCGAACCCGGCATAGCGATCATGGTCGCTGTCCGGCCCGTCCCAGATCGGCAGCGCGCTCACGCCGTCCTGCGGCACCGGCCACATCATCGGCTTGAGCACGATCGATCCGGCCGGCATCTCGGGCATCTCGGCCTGCCCCGTCGCGCTCGCCGGCTGAAGTCCGCGCAGCGTCGCCGTCCTGTACAAGCCGCGCGAGCGAATCCAGTCATAGGCGTCGCGATTGTAGATCACGCCCGCGATCATGATGTCGCCGTTGCTCTGAAACACCGCTCCGTCGGTCAGCCCGGCGGGGGTTTCGCCCTGCGCGGGCACGATGCACTGGCGATAGGCGGGATCGTTCAGGATCGCGGCGGGCAGCTGATATTGCGGAGTCGCTCTGAAATTAATCGGTTCGCCGTGTTTCGCCCGGATCGCATTGAGCGAGCGGACCTGACCGGTCGCGGCGCGTGTGGCGGTGGCGGGCGCGGCGCCCACCGGCGCGGGCGTGGGCACAGTCGCGCCGGCAAATGCCTGGGTGGAGGTGCACCAGCTGCGCCACACCGCCTCGCCGTCGGGGTCGGGCGCGGTGTTCATCGCCGCGAAGAGGCTCCAGCCGTGCTCGCGGATCGCGCGTGTGTCGCGCCGTTCCACCCAGCCGGCCACCGTCGCCTCACGCGCCGGATAGCCATAGCCGGATGGCATCGCGAGCGGATCGACGCACACCGACATGTCGGACGTGACTTGGCTTGCCGAAGATGCCGGACGGTGCATGCATGCCGCGAGTGCGAACAACGCACTGCTGCCTGCCAAAGCTGCCGTGCCCGCAAGAAGTGCACGCTGCTGTTTCATGACAACCTCCCCCCAAGGTTGCCTGCGAGACTACTCGGATTTTCCGATGAGCGCCAGCGACGACTGCACCGATACGGCGCGACCGCGAAGAATGTGCTTCAGCCTTATCGAAACTGCGGAGAAAGGATTGCTACCGCCCGCGCGCGCCTCAGGCGGTTTCGCGATCGCTCTCGATCAGCTCGCGCGCGTCGAGCCCCAGCAGCGCGATGTGGTCGCGAATCCGCGGCCAATAGCCGTTGAGGAACCGCTCGCGCTCGGCGATGCGCAGCCGCTCGACCGCGCCGGGGAGCACGAACATGCCAACGCCGCGACGCACCTCGACATAGCCGTCGTCCTGAAAGCTCTGATAGGCTTTCGCCACCGTCAGGGGATTGGCGCCATGCTCGGCCGCAAGCGCGCGAACCGAAGGCAGCTGGTCACCCGCGCGATACTCGCCGCGCAGGATCGCCGCGGCGATGCTCGCCCGCAGCTTCAGATAAACCGGAGAATCGTCGTGCTCGAGCGCTGTCATGCTGCCTTAATACAGCAACCGTTCGGGCAGTCCAGTCCCAATGGCCCCAGCGGGATCAAGGCTCCCAGACGGAAAATGTGCGCTCGGTGATGCCTCGCGGCCGTTCCTGCAGCGGCCGCGCGGGCGTGCCGAAGAAGAGGAAGCCCGCGATCCGCTCCGGCGCCGCGCCGAAAAGGTCGCGCACGCGCTCGGAATAGGCCGCCCAGCCGGTCAGCCATCCCCCGGCGAAGCCCAGCGCGTGGCCGGCGTGGAGCAGGTTCATGCACGCCGCCCCGGCCGAAAGCTCCTGCTCCCACAGCGGGATCTTATGTTCCGGATCGGGCGCGGAAAGCACCACGACCAGCGCCGGCGCCTGTTCGGCGAATTCGCGCGCCGCGGCCAGTTCGCGGTCGCTTGCCTCCGGCTTGTCGGCGGCGAGCGCCTCGGCCATCCGCTCGGCAAGCGCGGCACGCGCTTCCTGCGGCACGATCACGAAACGCCACGGAGCCAGCTTGCCATGATCGGGCGTGCGCGCCGCCAGCGCAGTCATCGCGCGAAGCTGCAGCAGATCGGGGCCGGGCTCCACCAGCTCGCGCGGCTTGCCCGAACGGCGCGTGGCGAGCAGCGCGAGCGGCGAACTGCGATCGTTGAATGCCATTTGCGCGGCCTAGCAAGCGAGTGACGACGCAACAACCGGCTTCACACCGCGAATTTCGGCGCTAGGCTGCGCGCTTTCGGGCCAAGGCCCGCCACGGAATGCGCCTGAAGGCGAAGAGGGGAGTTGCATGGGGTTCAAGGATGTAGCGCTCTGGCAGGAGGGCGACTGGATCGCGGCGATCGGCGCCACGGTCCTCGCGATATTCCTCATCGGCGGCGCCTTCGCCGTCACGCGGCCGCAGGCGGAAGTCGGCGGGCATCCCAAGGGCCTCTACGTCCTGTTCTTCGCCGAAATGTGGGAGCGCTTCTCCTACTACGGCATGCGCGCGCTGCTGATCTTCTACCTCACCCAGCATTGGCTGTTCGACGACAGCCGATCCAACCTGATCTACGGCGCCTATGTCAGCCTGGTGTACATCACTCCGGTGCTGGGCGGCTATCTGGCCGACCGCTATCTCGGCCATCGCAAGGCGGTGCTGTTCGGCGCGGTCCTGATCACCATCGGCCACGCGCTGATGACGATCGAGGGCACCGGCGGGCAGGACGACGCGACGATCAACGTCTTCTGGCTGGCGCTCAGCTTCATCATCGTCGGCACCGGCTTTCTGAAGGCCAATATCTCGGTGATGGTCGGCCAGCTCTATCCGCGCACCGACGTGCGCCGCGACGGCGCCTACACGATCTTCTACATCGGCATTAACCTGGGCGCGGCGATCGGCGTGATCCTGGCCGGCTATCTCGGCCAGACGGTGGGCTGGAGCTACGGCTTCGGCGCGGCGGGCGTCGGCATGCTGCTCGGCCTGATCGTCTTCTATTTCGGCAAGCCGCTGCTCAGCAGGGCGAGCGAGCCGCCGAGCGCGGCAAAGCTGAAGCAGAAGGTGGCCGGCATCAATTTCGAGCTGTTGCTCTATGTGATCGCCTTCGCGGCGGTGGCGCTGATGTGGGTGCTGATCCAGTATCAGTCGGTCGTCGGCTGGCTGATGCTGATCGCGGGCGCAGGGCTGCTCGCCTATGTCGGCTATGAGGCGACCAAGCTCGACAGGCATGCGCGCGACCGCATCTTCGCGATCATCTTCCTGCTCGTGCTCCAGCCGGTGTTCTGGGGTCTGTTCGAACAGGCGGGCGGCTCGCTCAACCTGTTCACCGATCGGTTCGTCGATCGCGAGGGCGTTCCCGCATCGCTGTTCCAGTCGATCAACGCGATCTTCATCATGCTCATGGGCCCGGTGTTCGCGGCACTCTGGATCTTCCTCGGCAAGCGGGGGATGGAGCCGTCGACTCCGTTCAAGTTCGGCCTTGCGATCATTCAGGTCGGGCTCGGCTTCCTCGTGTTCGTCTGGGGCGCGAACGCCGTCGGTCCGGGCGTGCTGGTGCCGGTGTTCCTCGTGTTCGCGATCTATTTCCTCCACACCACCGGCGAGCTCTGCCTTTCGCCGGTCGGCCTCTCGGCGATGAACCGGCTCGCGCCGGCGCAGCTCGCCGGGCTCATCATGGGTGCATGGTTCTTCGCCACCGCGGGCGGTAATTTCGTCGCCGGCATGATCGGCGCGGCGACCGGCGGCGAGGAAGGCGAGATGACTCGCGAGATGACGCTCTCGGTGTACAGCAACATCGGCTGGTTCGCGGTCGGCGTCGGCGTGCTCGTCCTGCTCGTCTCGCCGCTGGTCAAGAAGCTGATGCACCTCGACACGCTGACCGACGACGTCGACCATGCGATGGAAGGCCAGCGCGAGCTGGGCGAGCCCGCCGCCGCCGGCGTGGGCGATGCGTCCGACATGGACGAAGAGACGCGGGGCACGCGCCACTGAGCCTGACCGGGAGGGGGAAATGGAGTCGCTGATCGCCGCCAGTATCGCGTTCGTCGGATCCCATTTCCTCCTCTCGCACCCGCTGCGAGCGCCGATCGTCGGGCGGATCGGCGAGGGGCCGTTCCTTGGCCTCTACGCGCTCGTCGCGTTCGCTACCCTCGGCTGGATGGCGCATGCCTATGCGACGGTGGAGCCGCAGCCGCCGCTCTGGCCGGTCGGCGACGTGCTTTGGGCGATCGTCTCCGCCGTGATGCTGCTCGCCGCGGTCCTGTTCGTCGGCTCGCTGCGCGGCAATCCCGCGCTCCCCGATCCGTCGGGCCGCTCACGAGCAGTGCCGAAGCCGCGCGGCGTCTTCGCGATCACCCGGCACCCGATGATGTGGAGCTTCGCGCTTTGGGCGCTGGCGCATGCCGCGGTGTTTCCGATCGCGGCCAATCTCGTGCTCACCGCGGCTATCCTGATTCTCGCGCTGGTCGGCGCCGCGCTCCAGGATTCGAAGAAGCGTCGCCTTCAGCCCGAATTCTGGCCGCGCTGGCAAAGCGTGACGTCCTTCTGGCCGTTCGTCGCGATCAGCCGCGGCCGCGCGCAATCCGCCGCCGCCTGGCCGGGTGCGGTCGCCACGCTGGGCGGCCTCGCACTGTGGCTCGCTGCCACCTGGGCGCATATTCCGCTCAGCGGGTGGGAAGCCGGCATCTGGCGCTGGCTGGGCTAGCCGCCGCGAACCTGCGCCGCATCGGCGATCGCCTCGACCTCCAGCGTCCCGCATTCCAGCAACCTGCCCGTCAGGACAACGCGCTTCTCGACCTGATCGACGGGCGTGCGCCTCAGAAGCAGCGCCAGCTTCCCGCCATGGTCGCACCGCAGCACGAAGCCGCCGGTCTCACGGACCAGCGTACCCGTTTCGCGCACGCGCGCGCCGGAAGCGGCGGATCGGGAGTCGGGCAGTTCGGTCATCGCCGGGTCAACGACAGCGGGCGCGTCGGGTTGCGTCCGCCGCTTCAGACCACCCGGTTCGCGACCAGATCGTCGACCACCGCCGGATCGGCGAGAGTCGACGTGTCGCCCAGGTTCGACGTGTCGCCCTCGGCGATCTTGCGCAGGATGCGGCGCATGATCTTGCCCGAGCGTGTCTTCGGCAGTCCCGGCGCGAACTGCACCGCGTCGGGCGTCGCGACCGGTCCGATCTCGGTTCGCACCCATTGGCGGAGTTCGCTGCGCAGCTCCTCGCTCGCCTCGGTGCCGGCGTTCAGCGTCACATAGGCATAGATGCCCTGCCCCTTCACTTCGTGCGGCATGCCGACGACCGCGGCCTCGGCGACCTTGGGGTGCAGCACCAGCGCGGATTCGACTTCGGCCGTCCCCATGCGATGGCCGGAAACGTTGATCACATCATCGACGCGGCCGGTGATCCAGTAATAGCCGTCCTCGTCCCGGCGACAGCCGTCGCTGGTGAAATACTTGCCGGGATAGGTGGTGAAATAGGTCTCGAAGAAGCGCGCATGGTCGTTCCACACCGTGCGCATCTGCCCCGGCCAGCTGCGCGCGATCACCAGATTGCCCTCGGTCGCCCCGTGCAGGACATTGCCTTCGGCATCGACGATCTGCGGGTCGACTCCCGGCATCGGCCGGGTCGCGCTGCCCGGCTTCAGGTCGGTCGCGCCGGGAAGCGGAGCGATCATCGCGCCGCCGGTTTCGGTCTGCCACCAGGTGTCGATGATCGGGCAGCGGCGCTCGCCCACTACCTCGTGATACCAGCGCCATGCCTCGGGATTGATCGGCTCGCCCACCGTACCGAGCAGCCGCAGCGAGGCCCGGCTCGTCGCTCTCACCGGCGCATCGCCCTCCGCCATCAGCGCACGCAACGCAGTCGGCGCAGTGAACAGCGTGTTGACCCGGTGCTTGTCGACCACCTGCCAGATGCGGCTCGCATCGGGCCAGTTGGGCACGCCTTCGTACATCACCGTCGTCGCGCCGTTGGCGAGCGGACCGTAGAGGATATAGCTGTGACCGGTCACCCAGCCGATATCGGCCGCGCACCAGAAAACCTCACCCTGACGATAGTCGAAGCACAGCTCGTGGGTCAGGCTGGCCCAGAGCAGGTAACCGCCGGAGGTGTGCAGCACGCCCTTGGGCTTGCCGGTCGAGCCGCTGGTGTAGAGGATGAACAGCGGATCCTCGGCCCGCATCGGCTCGGCCGGGCAGTCGTCGGAAACCTCCGCGGCCGCTTCGTGGTACCAGATGTCGCGGCCCGTCTGCATGGGCACGTCGGCGCCAGTCGCCTTCACCACGATCACGGTCTTCAGTGCGGGCGCGCGCTCGGCGGCCGCATCGACGTTCGCCTTCAGCGGAATCCGCTTCCCGCCGCGCCGGCCCCCGTCGGCGGTGATGCAGAAGGCGCTGTCGCAGTCGGTGATCCGTCCCGCCAGCGCCTCGGGTGAGAAACCGCCGAACACCACCGAGTGGATCGCGCCGATCCGCGCGCAGGCGAGCACCGCGAACGCCGCCTCGGGGATCATCGGCATGTAGATCGTCACGCGATCGCCCTTCTGTACTCCCTGTGCCTTGAGTACATTGGCGAAGCGGCAGACTTCGCGGTGCAGCTCGAGATAGGCGTAGCGCCTGGCCGGCTCGGCGGGATCGTCCGGCTCCCAGATGATCGCAGGTGCGGCCGAGCGCTCGGCGAGATGGCGGTCGATGCAATTGGCGGCGACGTTCAGCTTGCCATCGGCGAACCAGCTGATGTGAAAATCCTCTTCGTCGAACGACCAGTCGCCGGCCAGTTCGGGCCGCTTGATCCAGTCGAGCCGCCGCGCCTGCTCGAGCCAGAAGCTGCCGGGATCGGCGATCGAGCGGCCGTAAAGGGTCTCGTATCCCGCCGCATCGAATCTAGCGCGCCGCGCCCATTCCTCCGGTACCCGATAGACGCTCTCGCTCATTCTCGGCCCTCCATGCGATCCGCCAGCTCCATGCCGAACCGGCGGGGGGCGATGCAAGCGGCGACCGCGCGAAACGCTACGGAATACTTCCGCAAGCGACTCGTCGATACAGTTTGCGACACTTTTCGGGTTTACCCAGCCGCTGTACTATCTATGTAAGCCACTCATGGCCTCGTTCCGATCCACGCTCCTGCTGTTCTGCGCACTGCCGCTCGCCGGCTGCGTGCAGGGACCGGACTATCGCCCGGTTCCGCCTTCGCAGCTCGGCGTTCCCGAAAGCTATTCGGTTCCCGCCACCGAAGCGGTGCGCGCCGATGTCGTCCGATGGTGGACCAGTTTCGACGATCCGGTGCTGGCGAGCCTGATCGAGCGCGGTCTGCTCTCCAATCTCGATATCGGCCAGGCCGTGTTCCGGCTGGTGCAGGCGCGCGAGGCGCTGGTCCAGAACCGCGCGGCGCTGTTTCCCACGGTTTCCGCGTCGGCCGGCAGCTCGCGCAGCGAGTCGCTCGCGGGCGGCTCGACCACGGTCACTCTGCCCGACGGCACCGTCACTTCCTTCTCCCAGGGCGGCAGCACCAGCTTCTCGCTCGGCGCCGACGCCAGCTATCAGGTGCCGATCTTCGGCGGCACGATCCGCAGCGTTGAAGCCGCGCGCGCGCAATATGCCGCCGCCGGCTTCGACCTGGCGACCGTGCAGCGTTCGATCGAAGCGGAGATCGCGCGCAACTATGTCCAGCTCCGGCTGATCCAGCGCCAGATCGACAATGCCCGCCGCTCGCTGTTGCTTCAGGACGACAATCTCGAAATCGCCGGCTTCCGCGTGCAGGCGGGCCTCGTCTCCTCGCTCGATTCCGAACAGGCGCGGGCCCAGCGCGCGCAGACGGCGGCGATCCTCCCCTCGCTCGAAGCGAGCTACAATGCGGCGGTCTCGCGTCTCGCGGTGCTGCTCGGCCTGCCGCCCGGTGCGCTCAAGGACGAGCTTGCGGAGCAGCAGCCGATTCCCGAAGGGCCCGAGACGGTCGCGGTCGGCATCCCCGCCGAGACGCTGCGCCAGCGCCCTGACGTGCTGAGCGCCGAGCGCAGCCTCGCCGCCGCGACGGCGCAGATCGGCGTCGCCCAGGCCCAGCTCTATCCCGCGCTCGCGATCGGCGGCAGCATCACGAGCGGCGCCGATGCGCTCGATGCGATCGGCGACACGATCACCGGCCGGCTGTTCGCCAACATCGCGCAGACGATCTTCGACGCCGGCCGCACGCGCGCGCAGGTCCGCTCGGCCGAGGCCGCGACTCAGGCCGCTTTCCTCGGCTATCGCCAGACCATTCTGCAGGCGCTCGAGGAAGTGGAGACTGCGCTGGTCGCGCTGCGCACCGCGCAGGAGCGCGAGCGCCAGTTCCGCATCGCGCTCGAAGCGGCGGAGAATACCGCGATTCTCTCGCGCAGCCAGTATCGCACCGGCCTGACCGACTTCTTCACACTCAACCAGGCCGAAGCGCAGCTGCTCTCGGCCGGCAACAGCCTCGCCCAGGCGCGCGCCGATCAGGCGACCGCGCTCGTCCAGCTCTATCTCGCGATGGGCGGCGGCTGGGATGCCGGCGTCGTTCCCGTGGCGCCGGAGGAACTGCCGCCTCCTCCCCCAACCAGTCAGGACCGCTGATGGCCGACCCGCACGACGAAAATCTCGACGAGTTCCTCGGCGCGAAGAAGCGTCCGTGGTGGCGGCGCTATCTCAAATGGATCATCGTCGGCGCCGTTGTAGTGGTGCTCGGGCTGCTGCTGTCGCGCTGTTTCGCGCCCGCGCCGCCGCCCAGCTACGCCACAGCGGAGGTCACGCGCGGCACGCTCAACGTCACGGTCTCGGCGACCGGCAAGCTCGCGCCGACCAACCAGGTGCAGGTCGGATCCGAACTGTCGGGCCTCGTCGAGCGCGTGCTCGTCGAAGTGAATGATCGGGTGACGCGCGGCCAGCCGCTCGCAGTGCTCGATACGTCGCGGCTCGATGATGCCATCACTCAGAGCCAGGCGAGCCTCAACGCCAATATCGCGCAAGTGGCGCAGGCGCAGGCGACGCTCGAAGAGGCGCAGGCCCAGCTCGCCCGGCTCCAGGAGGTCGAACGGCTCTCCGGCGGGCGCGTCCCGTCGGACACCGAGATGCAGGCGGCGGAGGCGGCGGTCGCGCGCGCGCGCGCCAATTTGCGCGCGGCGCAGGCGAATGTCGTCTCCGCGCGCGCCTCGCTCTCTTCGAACCAGACTCAGCGCTACAAGGCGATCATCCGTTCGCCGGTGAACGGCGTCGTCCTTGCGCGCCAGATCGACGAGGGCCAGACCGTTGCCGCGTCGTTCAACACGCCGACTCTGTTCGTGATCGCCGAAGACCTCACCACGATGGAACTGCAGGTCGCGATCGACGAGGCGGACGTCGGCGAAGTGAAGGAGGGCCAGCGCGCCACCTTCACCGTCGACGCCTTCCCCGGCCGCACCTTCCCCGCGACGATCGAGCGAGTCGATCTCGGCTCCAATCTGTCCGCGCAGAGCGCGACCAGCAGCACCGCCTCGAGCGCGACCGGGTCGCAGGTCGTCTCCTATGCCGCGACGTTGAGCGTCGCGAATCCGGACGGCATCCTCCGCCCGGGCATGACGGCCACCGCGACGATCAACGTCGACGAGCGCGAGCAGGCACTGCTGGTTCCGAACGGCGCGTTGCGCTTCACCCCGCCCGCCGCGGGCGGCGGCGAAGCCAAGAGCGGCGGCTTCAAGATGCAGTTCGGCCCCGATCAGGCCGAGCAGCAGAAGGGCATCGGCGAGGGCAGCCGCCAGACCATCTACGTTCTCGGAGAGGACGGACAGCCGCAGCCGGTGCAGGTCGTGACCGGCGCCAGCGACGGCAGCCGCACCGAAGTGCGCGGCGAGGAACTGCGCGCCGGGATGCAAGTGATCGTCGGCGTCCGTTCGGGCGCAGCGGCGGCGGCGGCGGAAGATCCGAATGGCTGAGCCGCTGATCCGGCTCGATCGGGTCACCAAGACCTTCGGCGAGGGGCCGACTGCCTTTCAGGCGCTGAAGGGAGTCGATCTCGAGATCGAGCGCGGTGACTTCGTGGCGGTGATGGGAGCCTCGGGTTCGGGCAAGTCGACGACGATGAACATCCTCGGCTGCCTGGACGTGCCGACCGGTGGATCCTACCGCTTCCGCGGCGTCAGCGTCGAACGGCTTGGCCGCGACCAGCGCGCGCTGCTTCGCCGCCGCTATCTCGGCTTCGTGTTCCAGGGCTTCAATCTGCTCGCCCGCACCAGCGCGCTGGAGAATGTCGAGCTCCCGCTCATCTATCGCGGCGAGAGCCGCGCGGAGCGCAACCGCATGGCGATGGCCGCGCTCGACAAGGTGGGGCTCGCGCCCTGGGCCGATCACACTCCCGCCGAGCTGTCGGGCGGTCAGCAGCAGCGCGTCGCGATCGCCCGCGCGATCGTCACCGAGCCCGATGTGCTGCTCGCCGACGAGCCGACCGGCAATCTCGACAGCGAACGTTCGGTGGAGATCATGGA
Organism: Sphingosinithalassobacter sp. CS137; assembly: GCF_014334115.1. NCBI lineage: Bacteria > Pseudomonadati > Pseudomonadota > Alphaproteobacteria > Sphingomonadales > Sphingomonadaceae > Sphingosinithalassobacter > Sphingosinithalassobacter sp. CS137. Next base: position 2,505,651 of record NZ_CP060494.1, on the reverse strand, counting down.
GCTGCTCTCCGGGCTCAATCGCGACAGCGGCATCACCGTGCTGATGGTCACGCACGAGCCCGAGATGGCCGAATTCGCGCGCACCATCGTCCATTTCAAGGACGGTCTGGTCGAGCGGGTCGAGCGCACGCCCGGCCGCGCGCCGGCCCACGCCGAGGCGCGCTGAATGTTCTTCACCACGCTCATCCTGTCGCTGCGCGAGATTCGCCGCCATCTGATGCGCTCGTTCCTGACGACGCTCGGGATCATCATCGGCGTTTTCGCCGTGATCACCATGGTCACGCTGGGCAACGGCATTTCGGCCTCGGTGCAGGAATCGATCAGCTCGCTGGGCACGAACACGCTCACCATCTTCCCCAGCTCGGGCCTGGGTCGTGGCGGCGGAGCGCCGCCGCCGCAGTTCGAGCAGGACGACATCACTGCGATCCGCGAACAGATCGGCGGCGTCTCCTCGGTCGCGGGGCAGGCTTCGTCCTCCGCGCTGGCCGTGCGCAACGCGCAGAACTGGCAGACGACGATCACGGGCACGAGCAACGAATATTTCGCGGCCGAGAATCTGACCGTCGCCGATGGCCGCAGCTTCACGCCGGCCGAGGAAAGCGCAGGCAAGGCGGTCTGCGTGATCGGCAGCGAGCTGAAGAACACGCTGTTCCAGGACGTGCCCTCCGCCGTGGGCGAACGCTTCCGGCTGGGCAGCGTCAGCTGCGAAGTCGTCGGCGTGCTCGAGGAAAAGGACGCGGCAGGGTTCGGCGGCGATCCCAACAACACGGTCGTCATGCCGATCAAGGCGGTGCAGCGCCGCTTCACCGGCAACCAGCAGGTTCGCGCGATCATCGTCGCCGTCGAGGAAGGCTTCGACACCGCGGCCGTGCAGCAGTCGATCACCGAGCTGATGCGCGAGCGGCGACGGCTCGCTCCCGGCCAGCCCGATAATTTCCGCATCTTCGATACCGCGCAATTCTCGGCCACGCTCACCCAGCAGACGCAGCAGATGACGATGTTCGTCGCGGCCATCGCCGCGGTCAGCCTGCTCGTCGGCGGCATCGGTATCATGAACATCATGCTGGTGTCGGTCACCGAGCGCACGCGCGAGATCGGCATCCGGCTCGCGATCGGCGCGCTCGGCAAGGAAGTGCTGCTCCAGTTCCTCGTCGAAGCGGTCGCGCTGTCGTGCCTGGGCGGGCTGATCGGCATCGTGATCGCCTTCTTCGCCTCCTGGGGGCTGTCGAACGTGCTCGACCTGCCGTTCGTCTTCGATCCGACGATCAACATCCTCAGCTTCGCCATCTCGGCGCTGATCGGCGTGGTGTTCGGCTATTTCCCGGCGCGGCGCGCGGCGCGGCTCAATCCGATCGACGCGCTCCGCCACGAATAGGGAGGGTCGCCGCTCAGCCGGCGATCTGCAGCAGCACCAGCCCGGCGGCGAGCACCAGCGCCGCCGCCAGCCGCCGCCCGCCGAAGCCTTCAGCGAGGAACCGGCTGCCGAACAGCGCCGCCCATACCACTGCCGTTTCGCGCAGTGCGGAGACCTTCGCCGCCTCGATCAGCGACATCGCATAGAGCGCGGCGCCGAACGACAGGATCGACAGCGCCCCCGCCGTCACGCCGTAACGCCATTTGGTCGCAATCGCCGCACCCAATGCCCGCCGCCGCAGTGCCAGCGCCGCGATCGACACACCGATCCAGTCGAGCAGGAACAGCCAGACGATATAGGTCGCCGGCTGCGGCGCAGTGCGCACGCCATGCGCATCGGCGATATTGTACAGCGCGACGCCCACCCCCGTGCCGAGCGCCCACAGGATCGCCGCCGCATCGGGATGCTGCGCGAGCGAGTCTCCGCCTGTGGGGCGCACGAACCGCGCGACCGCTCCGGTCGCGAGCACCAGCCCCGCCCAGCCGGCAAGGCTCAGATGCTCGCCGAGCAGCGCCACTCCGGCGATCGCGGTCAGCAACGGCGCGCCGCCGCGCATGATCGGGAATACCAGCGACAGATCGCCGCGCTGCATCGCCTGGACGAGGCAGAATTGGTAGAGGAGGTGCGCCGGTATCGCGCGCGCCAGCGCCTGCCATGTCGCCGCATCGGGCGGCGCGACGAAGAAGGCGGCGGGGAGGATCAGCAGCGCCGCGCTCGCCGAAAGGATCGCGCGGCCGACCAGAATGTCGGTGCCCATCTTCACCGCGAGGTTGGCGAACGCCAGCGTCACTGCCGAGCAGAGCCCGAGCACGACGGCCAGCGCCGCGTCAGACATGGGGCAGCTGCGCCAGGTCCTCGGGCGTATCGACGTCGATCAGCGTGCCGGGCGGGGTCAGCAGCAGCCGGCCGCGGCGGATCAGGTCGCGTGCCCCCCGATCCCCCTCCAGCGCTTCGAGCGCATCGAAATGATCGCGGCCGAACAGCGCGGGCGGGCGCGGCGCATCGCCTTCGCTCGACGCCAGAAGCGTGCCGCTTCCGCGCGCCTCGTCCAGCATCCGCAGCACATGATGGCGCGTCACGCGCGGCATGTCGGCGAGCGCGACCAGCACCGCCTCGGCGCCCGCCGCGCGCGCCGCCGCCACGCCCAGCGCCAGCGAGCGCGCCTGCCCTGCCTCGGGCGCAGCATTGCGCACGACGCTGAAGCCCCGCGCCGCGAAATCGACCTTCGTGTCGGAAACGACTGCGATCCGCGCGCCGAACGGCATCGGCGCCAGCGCCTCCACGACGTGCAGCGCCAGCGGCGTGCCGCCCAGCGGATGCGCCAGCTTGTCGCCGTCGCCGAACCGCCGCGAGCGCCCCGCCGCGAGCAGCACCAGCGCGACGCTCTCAGCGCGGATCACGAAAGCGCTTCACCATCGACGCGGCGATCGAAAGCGCGATCTCGGCCGGGCCGATCGCGCCGAGCGCAAGCCCCGCCGGCCCCTCGACTCGCGCGAGATCGTCCTGCGCCACGCCGGCCGCCGCGAGCCGTTCGAGCCGCGCGGCATGGCTTTTGCGCGATCCCAGCGCGGCGACATAGCCGGCGGGCGCGGCCAGCGCCGCGATCAGCGCGGCATCGTCGATCTTCGGATCGTGGCTCAGCGTGACGACCGCCGTCGCCGGATCGGGCGCCAGCGCGGCGACTGCCTCGTCGGGCCAGCGATCGTCGAGCTCCGCGCCCGGAAACCGCTCGCGCGTGAGGAACCGGCCGCGCGGATCGATCACGACGGTGCGGATGCCGAGTTCGCGCGCCAGTCCGGCCAGCGCCTGCGCGATCTGCACGGCTCCGACGATCAGCAGCCGGCGCGGCGGCGCATAGCGGTTGACGAATGCGCCTTCGCTGCCTGCCGCGCTGCGCCCGCTGGCGAGGTCGGTCGCCACCTCGAACGCCTGTCCGGCCGCGCGCGCCCGCGCGATGTCGTCGAACAGCGCGGGGGGAAAGCCCGTCGGCGAAACCGGCTGCACGAGCACCGCGATCTCGCCGCCGCAGGGCAGCCCGACTTCCCAGGCATCGGCATCGGCGACGCCATAGCGCTTCACCACCGCCGGTGCGCCGGCGATCACTTCGGCGGCGGTCTGGAGGATGTCGCCTTCGACGCAGCCGCCCGACACCGATCCCTCGAACCGGCCGTCGGCGTGGACCAGCAGGTGGCTTCCCCTCGGCCGCGGCGCCGATCCCCAGGTCGAAACCACCGTCGCCAGCGCCATGGGCGCGCCCGCCCAGTCGCGGGCGGCGGCAAGGACGCTGTCGTTTTCTGCCAAGACTGCCTCGTTTCCGTCATCCACCGCGGCTACTGCCGCCCCTGCTATCGGGTGGAGGACGGAATGGCGAGATCGATCGTGTCGCGGCTGGCGGTCGCCGGGCTGGCGGTGTTGCTGGCATCGGGGTGCCAGAGCGTGCAGGAGCGGCCGATGACTGCGACCATGCCCGACCAGCGCCCCCTCGTCATCGCCCATCGCGGCGCGAGCGGCGAGCGGCCCGAGCACACGCTGCTCGCCTATGAACTGGCGATCGATCAGGGCGCCGACTTCATCGAGCCCGATCTGGTCGCGACCAGGGACGGCGTGCTGGTCGCGCGGCACGAGAACAATATCGCCGACACCACCGATGTCGCCGATCATCCCGAATTCGCCGACCGGCGCACGACGAAGGAAATCGACGGCACGCCCCAGACCGGCTGGTTCACCGAGGATTTCACGCTCGCCGAGCTGCGCACACTGCGCGCCCGCGAGCGGCTGCCCCAGCTCCGCACCGGCAACACCGCTTATGACGGTCAGGCCGTGATCCCGACGTTCGCCGAAGTCGTCGCGCTGGCGCAGCGCCGTTCGGCCGAGCTCGGCCGCACGATCGGCGTCTATCCCGAAACCAAGCACCCGAGCTATTTCGCGCGCATCGGCCTGCCGCTCGAGGAGAAGCTGCTCGCCGTGCTGCGCGACGCCGGCTGGGACCGCGCCGATGCGCCGGTGTTCATCCAGTCGTTCGAAGTCGGCAATCTCGTCGCGCTCGACCGGGTCACCGGGGTCCGACTGGTCCAGCTGATGGCGCGCGCGGGCGGCCCGGCGGACGATCCCGCCGCCAGCTATGCCGCGATGGCCACGCCCGAGGGGCTGCGCGCCATTGCCGCCTATGCCGATGGAGTCGGCCCGGAAAAGGCGCTGATCCTCCCCGAATGGGATGCGCCCACCGCGTTCGTCGATCATGCGCATGCCGCCGGGCTCGAAGTCCATCCCTGGACCTTCCGCGCCGAGAATCTGTTCCTGCCCGCGCCGCTGCGCAGCGGTTCCGATCCCGCCGCGCACGGCGATCTTCAGGCGGAGATCGCGCGTTTCCTCGAACTCGGCGTCGATGGTTTCTTCACGGATTTTCCGTATCAGGGTGTCCGGGCACGCGCTGCGGCGCCGGCGCGATAGGAGCTTTCGATGCGCAAACTGATAATTCCCGTGCTGCTGGCGCTGCCGCTCGCGAGCGGGGGCTGCGTCGCCAAGGCGGCGTGGGATGTGGCGACTCTGCCGGTGCGCGCCGGCTCGCAGGTGGTCGACTGGACCACGACGAGCCAGGAGGAATCGGACCGCAACTATGGCCGCCGGGTCCGCGAGCAGGAAGCGCGCGAAGGCCGCGAGCACCGTGCACAGGAACGCGAGGAGCGCGAGCGCTGCGAACGCGAGCGCCGCCGCGACTGCGACTGAGCTAGCCGGGCGCCCCGCCCAGCACCTCCGCGATCGCGCGCAGCACCTGCGGGTGCATCTGCACCCACAAATGCCCGCTCTCGACTTCGATCGCCCGGCAGTTCGGAGTGTGACAGGCGCGCCCGTTCACAAGCCCGTCGCTGCGGCTCCAGATCGCACTCGCCGGCACCGGCAGCGGCGCGGCGGCCTCGGCGAGCAGCGCCGCCACCACCGGATCGTCGATTCGCTCGCCGCTCAGCCACTGATAGACGCGCCACACATTGGTCGCGGTCGGAGACCCGGCGAAGGGAGCGCTGACCGTGACGACCTCGCGCACCAGCCCCGGCTGCCGATGCGCGGCGATCCGCGCCATGATCCCGCCCAGCGATACGCCGATCAGCGTCACCGGAGCGCCCGCCTCGCGCGCGACCGTCTCCACTCGCGCCAGCAGCCGCTCACCCTGCGGCCCGATCGCACGCGGCCCGAAATTGCGCCCGAGCTCCCAGCCGACGGCGCGATAGCCGAGCGCGCTCAGATAGCGCCGCATCACGAACATCGCACCGTCGCCGTTGAACAGCCCCGGCAGCAGCAGCAGCGGGCGCCCGTCGCCGCGCGGCGCGGCCTGCAGTTCGGGCCAGCGCCGCGCCAGCTTCGCCAGCGTGCCCAATGCGCGGACCGGCTCGGCGAGCAGCAGGCGAGTCGCCGGCGGCCCGTGCGTCACTGCCGCGCCCAGAACATCACCGACGCGGCGAGCGGCGTCCAGGCGCCCATCCGTACCCCCGCCGTGCGCAGCGCGCGTCCCACCCATTCGTTGCACGTCACCACGCCGCTATAGCTTCCGTTCGCGGGATAGAAGGCGTCGTGCGGCCCATAGCCGCGGATCACCGCTGGTCCGTCGCGATCGAAGGTCGCGCGGATGAACGCCGCCAGCCGCCGATATTCCTCGGGCCGCAGCAGGATCGATCGCACGCCTTCCGACCGCCGCGGTTCGCCGATATGCTCGACCAGCAGCACCGTATCGTCGGTCCCGACGAGCGCCCCGATCGCAATCAGCGGATCGAGATCGGCCCAGCTCGGCGTGTTGACGTAGAAGTTGCGGTCGCCCCAACCGAAGGCGAGCCATTCGGCCGCGGCATAACGCGGGTCGGCGATATCGCCCGGCTGCACCAGATCGTCCCATGTCACGCCCGCGGCGCGCTTGGGAAGCACGATGCCGGTGTGGACGCCATTGTCCTCGATATAGATGCGGATTCCGCGCTCGGGCTCGTCCCAGCCTGGATTGGCGGGGATCAGCGTCCCCGCGAGCGCCGCGACGCCATAGGCCGCGACCAGCGCCGCCGCCGCCAGCACCAGCCACGCAACGCCGCGCATGATCCTGCGCGCCACCATCCGCACGTCATTTCCCCACATAGGGCAGCCATGATATGCTATCGCCATGGCAAACGATACGCATGTACTGGACCGCCCCCCGGAGGGCGCCGCCGCCGACTGGACGATCCCGCAGGGCTGGGAAAACTACACTGCCGAGGAACATGCCACCTGGGACACGCTGTTCGAGCGCCAGGTGAAGCTGCTCCCCGGCCGCGCGAGCAAGGCCTATCTGAAGGGGCTCGATGCGCTGCGCCTTTCCGAAGCGGGCATTCCCGATTTCGAGGAATTGTCGGAACGGCTGATGAAGCTCACCGGCTGGCAGGTGGTCGCCGTTCCCGGCCTCGTCCCCGACGAAGTCTTCTTCGATCACATGGCGAACCGGCGGTTCGTGGCGGGCAATTTCATCCGCCGTCCCGACCAGCTCGACTATATCCAGGAGCCCGACGTCTTCCACGACGTGTTCGGCCATGTCCCGCTGCTCGCCGATCCGCGCTTCGCCGACTATCTGGAGGCCTATGGCCGCGGCGGCCTGCGTGCGCTCGAGCTCGGCGCGCTCAAGCAGCTCGGCCGGCTCTATTGGTACACGGTCGAATTCGGCCTGATCGAGGAGGACGAGGATCTGCGCATCTATGGCGCGGGCATCGTGTCGAGCCCGGCCGAAAGCCGCTTCTCGCTCGAAAGCGACAGCCCCAATCGCATCCGCTTCGATTTGCCGCGCGTCATGCGCACCGACTATCGGATCGACGATTTCCAGCAGAACTATTTCGTCATTCCCAGCTTCGACGAGCTGCTTCGGATCACGGTCGAAACCGATTTCGCGCCGCTCTACGAAAAGATCCTGCCGCTGCCCGACATTCCGATCGCCACGATCCTCGCCGACGACGATGTGATCACCCACGGCTCCCAGGAATATGCCCGGCGCAAGGCGGCGGAAGCGAAGGCGCGGGCGGAGCCGGCCTGACCGCCTACCAGCTGCCGTAGCCGGGGCTCTCGCCGGCGCCCGCCGCCAGGCGCGTCACGCGCGCCGCGCCGTGGCGCGGTCGCTTGCGCAGATGCAGCGTCGGCCATTCGCCACGATCGATTCGGCCGGCCAGCCGCAGCCCCTGCCGCCGATAGGCACGGGCGACGCGCTCGGCCTGCCCGTCGAGCAGCCCCGCCAGCACCAGCGAGCCGCCGTCGGCGAGCGCCATGCCCACCGTCGGCGCCAGCTCGATCAGCGGCCCGGCCAGCACGTTCGCGATGATCAGGTCATAGGGCGCGCGCCCGACCAGCGCCGGATGATCGAGCCCCGCTGCCGCCGCCAGCGCCAATGCGCCCGCGCCCTCGCCCAGCCGAACATCGTTCGCGAGCGCGTTCTCGCGCGTCACCTCGACCGCCATCGGGTCGATATCGGATGCGGTCGCATAGGCCTGCGGCCACAGGTGCATCGCCGCAAAGGCGAGCAATCCCGTGCCGGTGCCCAGGTCGAGCAGATTCTGCACCCGGGTGCCGCGTCGCTTCAGCCGGTCGAGCATCAACAGGCAGCCGGTGGTCGTCTCATGCTGTCCGGTGCCGAAGGCGCGGCTCGCCTCGATCCGGAAGGCGCGCTTGCCCGGCGGCACATCGCCCTTGTTGGTGCTGGTATGGACATAGAAGCGGCCGGCATGCACCGGCTCCAGCCCCTGCTGGCTCAGCGTCAGCCAATCCTCGTCGGGAACCTGCTCGATCGAGGGAAGCGGCATTCCCTTCGCGCTCGGCACCAGCGCCTGCAGCGCCGCCACGGTCTGCGCGTCCGGCTCGCCGTCGAAATAGGCGTCGAGCTGCCAGGCCTCGGGATCGTCCGGCACGCGCTCGCGCGTCATCAGCACCGGCAGCGGATCGAGCATCGCCAGCGCCTCGTCGTCGAGCCCCACCGCTTCGGCTTCGGCCCGCGTGCACGGCAGCGTGATCTTCCAGCTCGTCATGCGCCGCGCCCCTCAGCGGACATAGCTCGCCCCATTCACGTCGAGCACCGCGCCGGTCATCGACGGCGGCGCGTCGAGTGCGCAGAAACGCGCGACTTCGGCCACTTCGGCCGGATCGGCGACGCGCCCGAGCGGAATGTCCGCCAGCAGCTTCGGCCCGCCGCGGCTCTCGACATAATCCTCGGCCATGCCGGTCATGGTGAAGCCAGGGCAGATCGCGAAGGCGAGGATGCCCCGCCCCGCATATCCGCGCGCGATCGTCTTGGTCATCGCCACCATCCCCGCCTTCGAAGCGGCATAATGCCAGTGCGCCGGGCTGTCGCCGCGATAGGCGGCGCGGCTGGCGATGTTCACGATCCGGCCGGGGCGCCCTTCGGCCTGCCAGTGGCGCACCGCCAGCCGGCACAGCTCGGCCGAAGCGGTCAGGTTGACGCGCATCGTGCGCTCCCAGGAAGCGACCCAGTCGTCGTGCTCGATGTCGAGCGGAGTCGCCTCGAAGATCCCGGCGTTGTTCACCAGCACGTCGATGCGCCCGTCGAGCGTGTCGAGCGCCGTGCGCCACAGCGCCTGCGGCGCGGCCGGATCGGTGAAATCGGCGGGCACGCCGCTTCGTGTGCCATGGCCGATCAGGCGAACGCTACGCTCTTTCAGCGCGGTCGCGATGGCGGCGCCGATGCCGCGGCTGCTGCCGGTCAGCAGGATGTGAGTGTCGGACATGCGCCACCCCTAGCGGGTGCGGGCGCGCGATGCGAGGCTCAGGCCGCGACCGAGTTCGAGAAACTCTCCGCCGCTTCGCGCAGTCGAGTCAGCCGGTCGTCCACTTCGGCGAACTCGCGCTGCAGCATATCGATCTCGCCGGTCACGTTCTTGGTGTCCTCGCGGATCGCGCCGATCGTGTCGGACATCGAATCCGCCGCCAGCGCGGTCTCGTCGACGGCGGCAGTGATGGCGGTCACGGTCTGCGCCTGCATTTCCATTGCCGCCCGGATCCGGTCGGCGCTTTCCTGCACCTCGTGGACGGTCGAGCGGATCGACGCATTGGTGTCGACCGTCGACTTTGTCGCCGACTGGATCGCCGCGATCTGGGCCGCGATGTCGTCGGTCGCGCGCGCCGTCTGACTGGCGAGGCTCTTCACTTCCTGTGCCACCACCGCGAAGCCGCGGCCGGCGTCGCCGGCTCGCGCCGCTTCGATCGTCGCGTTGAGCGCCAGCAAATTGGTCTGCCCCGCGATGTCGCGGATCAGCCCCAGGATCGATTCGATCGATTTGGCGTGGTCGCTCAGCGTTTCGGACATGCCGACCGCTTCGGTCGCCTGCCCGGCCGCCCGCGTCGCGATTTCGGCGGCCGCTTCGACTTCGCCGCGCGCATCCTCGATCGCGCGGATCAGCCCGGCCGCGGTTTGCGCCGCCTCGCGCATCGCCACCGCCGACTGTTCCGCCGCCGCCGCGACTTCGCTGGTCTTGCCCAGCATCCCCTGAGCCGAAGCCGAAGCGCCCTGTGCCTGCACTCGGATGCGTTTCCCCAGCCCGGTCGTCCCTTCGATCGATTCGGCGATGCTCGCGCGGAACTCCCCCGAGCGCTGCCGCCGTTCCTCGTCAGCCTGGTCGGCGTCGCGCTTGCCCAGATGCGAGGCCATCAGATCGGCCTCGGCCATCGCGAGTCGCTGGACCACGTCGCACAGCCGGGCGAGCCGCACCGGATCGTCGGGCAGTTTCTCCGCGAGCAGATTGACGGTGCGGCTGTGGGCGGCGGCGAAGGCGGCGAGGATCGCCGCGAGCGGCACCCGCGCGCGATGCGTCATCTCGGCGTGGCGCGATGCGATTTCCGCCCATTCGGGTGCATAGGGCTTTTCGAATTTCGCCTTGGTGTAGCGCGAGCTGTCGGCGATCTGCTCCGCCAGCCGCGCTTCGTCGAACCAGCTCTTCACGCGCGCGGTCATCGGCAGCGAAAGATAATGTCTCCAGAAGCTGCTGGCGATGTCTCCATAATGGCCGTGCAGAAGCTCGGCGATCTCCGCGCAACCGGCGCTGAGCCGTCCGTCCCAGTCATAATCGCGCAGATGCGCCTCGTGCGCGCGGCTGTCGCCGCTCCAGCGCCCCAGCTGATAGCTCTGGCGTGCCATGTCCGTTCCTCTCCGTTCAGGCGGCCACCTTCGCGACGAAGTCGCCCGCGCTGCCCTTCAGGCTGCCGAGTTGTCCGTCGAGCGTGGCGAAGCCCTGGCCCACTCGGTCGATCTCGCTGGCGACCGATTCAGTATCCTCGCGAATCGCGCCGATCGTCGCCGACATCGAATCCGCTGCAAGCGCGGTCTCGTCGACCGCCGCGGTGATTGCGGTCACCGTCTGCGCCTGCACTTCCATTGCCGTGCGGATGCGCAATGCGCTCTCCTGCACTTCCGAAACGGTTGTCCGGATCGACGCGTTCTTGTCGACCGTCGATTTGGTCGCCGACTGGATTGCCGCGATCTTCGCCGCGATGTCATCGGTGGCGCGCGCCGTCTGACTGGCGAGGCTCTTCACTTCCTGCGCGACCACGGCGAAGCCGCGGCCGGCGTCGCCGGCTCGCGCCGCTTCGATCGTCGCGTTGAGCGCCAGCAAATTGGTCTGTCCGGCGATGTCGCGGATCAGCCCCAGGATCGATTCGATCGACTTGGCGTGGTCGCTCAGCGTCTCGGACATGCCGACCGCCTCGCCCGCCTGCCCGGCCGCCCGCGTCGCGATCTCGGCGGCCGCCTCGACTTCGCCGCGCGCATCCTCGATCGCGCGGATCAGCCCCGCCGCGGTCTGCGCCGCCTCGCGCATCGCCACCGCCGACTGTTCCGCCGCCGCCGCCACTTCGCTGGTCTTGCCCAGCATCCCGCGTGCAGAGGCGGAGGTGTGCACTGCCTGCTCGCGCAGCGCATCGCCTTCGCGCGAGGCGCGCTCCACCGTCAGCCCGATTGAATCGCGGAATTCGGACGCGAGCCGGTCCCGCGCCACCTGCGCGCTGTGCTCGCGATACATGTTGTAGATCTCGACGGTGATGTCGCTCTCCAGCGCGGAGAGGCGCATCAGCGTGTCGATTCGCTGAAGCAGCTCCGGTTCGCCCGCTTCCATCCGCCGCATCAGGATCTCGAGCGCGGCGCGATCGCTGGCGTTGATCATCGAAAGCAGCGCCATCGGCGGCACGTCCTCGGCATAGGCGGCGGCGACCGACCGTTCGATCGATTCGATCCATGCCGCACCCGATGTGTCGAGGAAGCGATGGCGCAGGAAGACGCTGCCCAGCTCGATCATCTTCTCGGTTTCGTGCGGCGCCCAGTCGCGCTGGTCGGCGAAGCAGCGCAGCCATTGCTGCCAATAGGCTTCGGAAACGTCGCGGATCTCGGGCTCCAGCACCTCCCACACGTCGCGCGCGCGCGTGATCAGCGATCCATCGAAGTCGAACACGCGCAGCCGCGCGCGGATATCGATCCGGCTGCTCATCGTGCCGGCGGGCGGCAGGTCCTTTGAAGCGGGCATCTTGGTCACGGAACGTCGGTCTCCCAGAAGGCGCGGCATTCGCCGGAACGCATGCGGCGCCACGACACGGCCTAGGCGCGCACTGGTTAAGGCCGCGTTATCCAGCGAGGCGCCGATCCGGCTTGCATCCGCTCGCCTGCCGTCTAAGTAGGCGCGTCGACCCGAAAGGAACCCGGATTTGGCTCACGCCCCCAAACCCTCGCGTCCGCTCTCGCCGCATCTCGGCATCTGGAAGTGGGGGCCGCACATGGCGGTCTCGATCGTTCACCGCGTCACCGGCAGCGGCATGGCCACCGTCGGCACGCTCCTGCTCGTCTGGTGGCTGGTCGCGCTGGCGAGCGGCGAAGCCGTCTATGCCGGCTTCCGCGACGTCTTCACGGTCGAATCGGGTGGGCTCAACGTCATCGGCTATGTCGTCGGCATCGGCTTGACCCTGTCCTTCTTCCAGCACATGGCCTCGGGCGTGCGCCACCTGTTCCTCGATCAGGGCGCCAATTTCGAACTCAAGTCCAACAAGCTGACGGCCCTGCTCACCTTCGTCGCCTCGGTGACGCTGACGGTGGCCTTCTGGATCGTGCTCCTGGAGAAGATGATCGATGGGTGACGGAACGAGCATCGGCCGCGTCCGCGGCCTCGGCGCGTCGCACGAAGGCACCGGCCACTGGTGGCACCAGCGGCTCACCGCGGGGTCGAACCTGCTGCTGATGCTGTGGTTCCTCGCGTCGATCCTGATGCTGCCGGATTATAGCTGGATCACGCTTTCCGCCTGGCTGGCACAGCCGTTCGCGGCGGTGCCGATGATCCTGCTGATCGTCAGCACCTTCTATCACTTCCGCCTGGGCCTCCAGGTGGTGATCGAGGATTATCAGCACGATGCGACGCGGATCGTGCTGATGGTCGCGCTCAACTTCTTCGTGATCGCAGCCGCGGCGCTCGCGATCTTCTCGATCCTCAAGATCGCCTTCACGGCCGGAGCCGTCGCCTGATGCCCGAAGCGTACAAGATCATCGACCACACCTACGACACGGTCGTGGTGGGCGCGGGCGGATCGGGCCTGCGCGCGACCATGGGCAGCGCCGAGGCCGGCCTCAAGACCGCGTGCATCACCAAGGTGTTCCCCACCCGCAGCCACACCGTGGCGGCGCAGGGCGGCATCGCCGCCTCGCTGGGCAACAACACGCCCGATCACTGGTCGTGGCACATGTACGACACGGTCAAGGGCTCCGACTGGCTGGGCGACCAGGACGCGATCGAATATCTCTGCCGCGAGGCGCCTCAGGCGGTCTATGAGCTCGAGCACGCCGGCGTGCCGTTCAGCCGCAACGAGAACGGGACGATCTATCAGCGTCCGTTCGGCGGCCACATGCAGAACATGGGCGCCGGCCCGCCGGTGCAGCGCACCTGCGCCGCCGCCGATCGCACCGGCCACGCGATGCTCCACGCGCTCTACCAGCAGAGCCTGAAGTATGACGCGGACTTCTTCATCGAATATTTCGCGCTCGATCTGATCATGGAAAACGGCGCGTGCCGCGGCGTGATCGCGCTGTGCCTCGAGGACGGATCGATCCACCGCTTCCGCAGCCACGCCGTCGTCCTCGCGACCGGCGGCTACGGCCGCGTCTATCATTCGGCCACCTCGGCGCACACCTGCACCGGTGACGGCAACGCCATGGTGCTGCGCGCCGGCCTGCCGCTCCAGGACATGGAGTTCGTCCAGTTCCACCCCACCGGCATCTACGGCGCGGGCGTGCTCATCACCGAAGGCGCCCGCGGCGAGGGCGGCTATCTCACCAATTCCGAGGGCGAGCGCTTCATGGAGCGCTATGCCCCCTCGGCCAAGGATCTCGCCAGCCGCGACGTCGTCTCGCGCTCGATGGCGATGGAAATCCGCGAAGGCCGCGGCGTGGGCAAGGAGAAGGATCATATCTTCCTTCACTTGAACCACATCGATCCCAAGATCCTGGCCGAGCGCCTGCCCGGCATCACCGAAACCGGCAAGATCTTCGCCGGCGTCGATCTGACGCGCCAGCCGCTGCCGGTGGTGCCGACCGTTCACTACAATATGGGCGGCATCCCGACGAATTATCACGGCGAAGTCGTCGCCCCGCGCGACGGCAACCCCGACGCAATTGTCCCCGGCCTGTTCGCGGTCGGCGAAGCCGCGTGCGTCTCGGTCCATGGCGCCAATCGCCTCGGCTCGAACTCGCTGATCGACCTCGTTGTGTTCGGCCGTGCGACCGGCCTGCGCCTCAAGGAGACGCTGAAGCCCGGCACCGCGCACGATGCGCTGCCCAAGGGCTCGGAGGAAGTCGCGCTCACGCGGCTCGACGGCTTCCGCAACGCCAGTGGCGGCTCGCCCACCGCGGCGATCCGCGCCGACATGCAGAAGACGATGCAGCGCCACGCCGCCGTCTTCCGCGATTCGGCGCTGCTCAGCGAAGGCGTCACGCTGATGGAACAGGTCTATGCGCGGATGCAGGACGTCCACGTCACCGACCGCAGCCTGATCTGGAACACCGATCTGGTCGAAACGCTCGAGCTCGACAATCTGCTCGCCCAGGCGCTGGTGACGATCCGCTCGGCCGAAAACCGCAAGGAAAGCCGCGGTGCGCACATGCACGAGGACTTCCCCGAACGCGACGACGCCAACTGGATGAAGCACACGATCGCGACGTTCGACGGCTGGGGCGGCAAGAGCGGCACCACCGCGATCGACTATCGCCCGGTCCACGAATACACGCTGACCGACGACGTTGAGTATATCGAGCCGAAGAAGCGGGTGTACTGAGGCTGCGTCAGCGGCGGAAATCCGGGGGCGCGAGGCACGGCTTCGCGCCCCTTTTCATTGGCGGCCAGAGGGTTGGAAGGCAGGATCGCAGACGGGCGGCTTCGGTCGATTCCGCTCCGCCGCGAAGTCGGCGCTGTCCTACAGCTACCGATTTGTGCCAAGCTTCGCACGTGGCCCACTCTGCGCCTCTTCCCTTCCCCCGCCGCACCGCTGCTTCCTGCTCCGTCCCTCGCACGCGCGCGTTGAGGTGCGACTTTAGTGCGACCTTCGACGGAAAACCGCGGGTTTGCCTGCCGCCGAGTGCCGGTCCCGAATCGAGCGCCCGCCGATCCGCGCGCCGCTTGACTCGGCGGGCGTCAGCGCAACACTCCAGCTTCCCGGGGACTCGGCACAGGGGGGCTGCGCGATGCGACGGCTGATCGGATGGATGGCGGCGCCGGTGGCGCTGCTCGCGCTCCAGTTTCCCGTGGCGGCCCAGCCCGCTCCGCCCGCCGGCGCCCAGGCCGCGCCCGAGCACCGGCTCGACTGGCCCAGGCTGCTCGCGGAGGGCAGCCGAACCGAAATCCAGGCGAGTGTCGATGCCGGGCCGCACTTCGAGCGCGGGCGCTCGGCGCAATGGCTGCTCGATCAGCATCGGCGGCTCGACTCCGCGCTCGCCGCGGTCGCGCCTCAGCGGCGCGGCACGGTCGACGCCTATGTCCTCGTCGCCGGGCTCGACAGCGATCCCGTGTTCGGGCGCGAGGCGCGCGAGGCGGCGCGCGTGCTCGCCCGGCGGTACGACGCCGAAGGGCGCACGGTGTTGCTCGCCGGCAGCGACGGGCGCACCGCCGACGCGCTGCCGATGGGCACGCCCCAGGCACTGGCGCTGGCGCTCGCCACCATTGCCGAGCGCATGGACCCGGCCGAGGACGTGCTGGTCCTCTACACCACCAGCCATGGCGCGCGCTTCGGCCTAGCCTATCACGATGGCGACCAGGGCTATGGCTTCGTGTCGCCGTTGCGGCTCCGGGCGCTGCTCGACGAGCTCGGCATCCGCAACCGGCTGCTGATCCTCAGCGCCTGCTATTCGGGCATCTTCGTCCCCGCGCTGGCGAGCGACACGACTGCGATCCTCACCGCCGCCTCGTCGCAGCGCCCGTCGTTCGGCTGCCTGGCCGAAAATGACTGGACCTTCTTCGGCGACGCGGCGATCAACCGCGCATTGCGCGAACCCCGGCCGCTCGGCGAAGCCGCCGAGACCGCCCGGCGCACGATCGCGCAATGGGAGGCCGACGCCGGTCTCGAAGCGTCGAAGCCCCAGCTGAGCATCGGCAGCGGCGTCGCCGCCTGGCTCGCTCCACTCGAAGCCCGCATGCCTCCCGCCGCGAGCGAACCGGTCGGCCGCCCGGCAATCGAATCGCTGCCCGCGGCGGCCGGACACTGAGGCGGCGGCATGGCGGAGCAGCAGCAATCGCTCGTCGCACGGTTGATCCCCGGCGATCTCGAACGCACCGTCCCGGCGGCGATGCGGCGCGCGCTGCCCGGCGGATTGCGCAACCGCTTCGTCCAGGCCGGGCTCGCGCTGCTGATCGCGGTCGGCTTCGCGTTCGTGGTCCGGCGAATGCTGCAACGGCGCGAGGAGCGCCGTGCGGAGCGCCGTGCGGTCGAGCGCACCCGCCCACCCGAAGCGCTTGCCGCACAGCCGCCTTCCCCGGCCGCTTCCCTGGAACTCTCCCGCACAGGAGCAGTTGCGACTGCCATGAACACGGATCAGACGCCCGCACCCTCCGGCGGCACGCCCCCGCCGTCCCCCGCTCCCGCCGCCGGACAGGAAGCCGGCGAAGACAGCCGCGCCCGCGAGTATCCACTGCTCGCCGAGCCGCACATCCATCTCTCGGGAACGGTCGATCACGCCATGTACGGCAGCTTTCGCGAGCAGCTGCAGGCGGCACCCGACGAGGGCACGCTGGTGATCGCCATCTCCACGCTGGGCGGCGATCCCGAAGTGGCGCGGCTGATGGGCGACGAAGTGCGGCTGCTGCGCGAATATAGCGGGCGCGAGATCCTGTTCCTCGGCAAGGTCGCGGTCTATTCGGCGGGTGCGACCTTCATGGCCGCCTTCCCGGTCGAGAAGCGCTTCCTCACCAAGGGCACCCGGATCATGATCCACGAGCGGGTCATGACGAGCACGATCAACCTGTCGGGCCCGCTCAAGACGCTCACCGCGACGCTCCGCGCCAAGCTCCACGAGATCGAGCACAGCGTGCGAATCGAGGAAGAGGGGTTCCGCGATCTGGTGCGCGGATCGAAGATCGATTTCGACGAAGTGCGCAGCCGTGCGCCGGAGAACTGGTACATCTCGGCAGAGGAAGCGCGCGAAAAGGGTCTCGTGCTCGACGTGATCTGAAAAGGAGTTGGTGTGGAGCGTGATCCGCCGTCCCGGTCGGCACAGCTGCGCGCGGGTTTTCGCGAGGCCCTGCGTGCGCCGGTTTCCTCACGCACGAGAAAGGCCGCTCATGCGGCAGGATTCGTCGCGGGGGCGTCGGCGATGCTCGCGCTGATCCTGCTTCATCGAACCTGAGCGGCACATCATTCGCGCGCAACCTCGAATGGGGGCGGAACGCCGACGGACAGGGACAGGGCAAGGAGCGATAGCGCGCAACTGTCGCTCCTTGTTTGAAACTGATGCCGCGCTCATGTATCGGCCATGTGAATCCGGGCGCCGCCCATGCGGCGCCCATCAGCAACGGGACGCATCATGGCCGATTTTTTCCTGCCCAAGAACAGCAAGATCAAGGCAGGCAAGAAGTTCGACGGGCCGACCACCGGCGGCCGGATCAAGAAGTTCAAGATCTACCGCTACGATCCCGACAGCGGCGCAAACCCGCGATACGACACGTTTCACGTCGATCTCGACGATTGCGGCCCGATGGTTCTGGACGCGCTCATCAAGATCAAGTCGGACCAGGATCCGAGCCTCACCTTCCGCCGCTCGTGCCGCGAAGGCATCTGCGGCTCCTGTTCGATGAACATGGACGGCAAGAACGGCCTTGCCTGCACTACCGCAATCGAGGACATTTCCGGCGAGATCCGCATCACGCCGCTGCCGCACATGGAAGTGATCAAGGATCTCGTCCCCGATTTCACCCATTTCTATGCGCAATACGCCTCGATCCAGCCCTGGCTGAAGACGGTTTCGACCACGCCGTCGGGCAAGGAGCGGCTGCAGAGCCCCGAACAGCGCGAGAAGCTGGACGGACTGTACGAGTGCATCCTGTGCGCCTGCTGCTCGACCGCCTGCCCCAGCTACTGGTGGAACTCCGACCGTTTCCTCGGACCGGCGATCCTGCTCCAGGCCTATCGCTGGCTCGCCGACAGCCGCGACGAGATGACCGGCGAGCGGCTCGACGCGCTCGAGGATCCGTTCCGCCTCTATCGCTGCCACACGATCATGAACTGCGCGAACGTCTGCCCCAAGGGCCTCAACCCCGCCAAGGCGATCGCCGAGATCAAGAAGCTGGAAGCCGAGCGGGCGCTTTGATCTTGGCAGCCTGCGTGGTTCGCGTGTGGCGAACGGCTGCGCCATGACCGAGCCGTTCAGCTTCCGCTACGAGGACGATCCCGACGCACCGGGCTGGAAGCGGTGGGAACTTCCCGCGTCGTCGCTGTTCAACAGCTTCATCGGCCCGGTGCGCGTCCGCGTCGAAGAAGGTGTCGCTCGGGTTCGCTGGCAGGCGGAGGAACGGCACGCCAATCTTCGCGGCCATGTCCATGGCGGCGCGCTGCTCGGCTTTCTCGACATCTGCCTGTTCGCGGCGGCGCGCGGGCTCGACGTGCTGGAAAGCGGTCCCGCCTCGACGGTCGATCTGACCACGCATTTCCTCGCCGGCGCACCCATCGAGCATGTCGTCGAGGCTCGCGTCGAGCTGACTCGCGAGACCGGCCGCTTCCTTTTCCTGCGAGGTCTCGTCGTCCAGGGCGAAGAGAGCGTGGCGAGCTTTTCGGCGCTGATCCGCAAGCCGTCGCGCAAGCCCTCGTGATGCACGCGCCAGATCGGCAACCGGAATGACCCGCGTCCTCGAGCGCTATGAAGCCCTGATCGCCACCGGCGAGCTCCGCCCCGACGCCGAGCAGGCCGTCGCCGCGCACCGACTCGATGCCCTCGCCCACGAACTCGAGCGCGGCCCGCGCAAGGGCAGCATCCTGTGGCGGCTTACCGGCGGGAGCAAGGGCGAACCCCCACGCGGCGTCTATCTGTGGGGCGATGTCGGCCGCGGCAAATCGATGCTGATGGATCTGTTCACCGACTGTGTCGCAGTGAAGCGCAAGCGCCGCGTCCATTTCCATGAATTCATGCTCGATG
This sequence comes from Sphingosinithalassobacter sp. CS137, assembly GCF_014334115.1. Lineage (NCBI taxonomy): Bacteria > Pseudomonadati > Pseudomonadota > Alphaproteobacteria > Sphingomonadales > Sphingomonadaceae > Sphingosinithalassobacter > Sphingosinithalassobacter sp. CS137. The sequence continues at coordinate 2,486,587 of NZ_CP060494.1, read as the reverse complement.
TGCATGCGCGCCTCAATGAGGAGCGCAAACGTGCGGCCGACAAGCCGGTCGAGCGAGTCGCTGCCGCGCTCGCCGCCGATGTGCGGCTGCTCGCCTTTGACGAAATGGTGGTCAACAATCCGGCGGACGCGATGATCCTCTCGCGGCTCTTCACCGAGCTGATGGGCCACGATGTCACTGTCGTCGCCACGTCGAACCGGCCGCCGCACGACCTCTACAAACATGGCATCAACCGCCAGCTGTTCGTGCCCTTCATCGAGCTGATCGAAGCGAGGATGGACGTGCTGGCGCTCAACGGTCCGGTGGATTATCGGCTCGACCGGCTGGGGCCGATGGATACCTGGCTGGTGCCGAACGGCCCAGAATCGACGCGAAAGCTCTCATCAGCTTTTTTCCGTCTCACCGACTATCCGGTGGAGGATCGCGAGCATGTCCCCTCCGGGGAAATCGAAGTCCAGGGCGGGCGCCTGCTCCACGTGCCGAAATGCCTGAAGGGCGTTGCGGTCTTCTCGTTCAAGCGGCTGTGCGGCGAACCGCGCGGCGCTGCCGATTACCTGGCGATCGCCCGGCGCTTCCACACGGTCATTCTGGTGGGCATCCCGCAGCTGGGGCCCGAAAACCGCAATGAGGCAGCCCGCTTCGTCACCCTCATCGACGCACTATACGAGCACAAGGTGAAGCTGCTCGCTGCAGCCGACGCCGAGCCGGAGCAACTCTATCGAGCCGGCGACGGTGCCTTCGAGTTCCAGCGCACGGTGAGCCGGCTGCACGAGATGACATCGGACTCCTATCTGGCGCAGGGGCACGGGGCGGCTTGAATTGGGCCGACTACAAATGTAGTCATAGGCGGATCGGAGACAGTCCATGCGCCTTTTCCTCGCTTCGCTTTTTCTGACGCTTCTCGCCACGCCGTCGCTGGCGCAACCGCAACCCACCGTCGCCGAGCCACAGGTCCTGCGCCTCGAGCCCTATCGCAAGGGAGTCGCGGCACGTGTTCGGCTGGACGGTGTCGAGCGGCTCCTGGTGTTCGATACCGCGGGCGGCATCTCGGTGCTCGCCCCCGAGATTGCGCGCGCTGCCGGGTGCGAGCCTTGGGGAGCGCTCGTCGGGCATCGCATGACCGGTGATCGCCTGACGCTTCCCCGCTGCGAGCGCGTTGCGATCGAGTGGGACGGCGTCAGGCTCGAGGCGCCAGTGGCGGGCGTGCTCGATGCCACGTCCTTGATGGCCGTCGACGCCGCTCCGATCGACGGGTTGCTGGCGCTCGACGTCTTCGACGGGCAGACCATCACGATCGATTTCGCTGCGCTGTCTCTCATCATCGAGACGCCGGAAAGCCTGGCCGAACGCGTCTCCGGTGCGATCGAGTTGCCGGCGCGGCTCGCGCGCGAAGTAGGTGGTCGGGCCTTGGCGGTGTATATCGACGTGCCCAGCGCGCGGGGCTCGCTGGCGATGGAGCTGGACAGTGGCAACGGCGGCACCATTCTCGTCTCCAAACCCTATGCTGCTGCGCTGGGGCTCGACCCTGCGGCGCCTGGCCCGCAGCGGGGCGCATTTCCGATTGCCGAGGGCGTCGAAGCGCGCGGCGTGATGTTCACCCCCGAACTCGTGATCGACGGGAATCTCGGGATGCCGTTCCTGCGCGACTGGGCCGTGACGCTTGATCTTGCCCGCGGGCGCGTGTGGCTGAAACCCAGCGCCGCAACCCCGCCGCCCTCGATGGGTGCGCCGCCGCCGCTCGAGTGAACCACCTGCACCCGCACGCTCGGCGCAGCGCGACCCAAGGGTTCCGATGGTTTATTGCTCTTGCGAATGAGTTGCAAAGATAATCGTGGCGAGCCCGCATCGCGGGTTGCGGCGTTCCTATAAAGCGCCTAAGCCCCGCACGTTTTCGGGCGCGCGGATGCGTCCGAGCCTGCGCCCGCGACAGATTGGGCCAGAGAGAACAAGGAGATTCCATGGCCCGCAAGAAGATCGCGCTGATCGGCTCCGGCATGATCGGTGGCACGCTCGCGCACCTCGCCGCGATGAAGGAACTGGGCGACGTCGTCCTCTTCGACATCGCCGAAGGCATGCCGCAGGGCAAGGCGCTCGACCTCGCTCAGTCGGGCCCCGTCGAAGGCTTTGATTCGAACCTCAGCGGCGCCAACGACTATAGCGCGATCGAAGGTGCCGACGTGTGCATCGTCACTGCCGGCATCCCGCGCAAGCCGGGCATGAGCCGCGACGATCTGCTCAAGACCAATCTCGGCGTGATGAAGGCCGTCGGCGAAGGTATCGCGCAATATGCGCCCGACGCCTTCGTGATCTGCATCACCAACCCGCTCGATGCGATGGTCTGGGCGCTGCGCGAATTCTCCGGGCTTTCGCACCAGAAAGTCGTGGGCATGGCCGGCGTGCTCGACAGCGCGCGCTTCCGCCACTTCCTCGCGGAAGAATTCCAGGTCTCGGTAGAGGACGTGACGGCATTCGTGCTTGGCGGCCATGGCGACACGATGGTGCCGGTGGTCGAATATTCCACTGTCGCGGGCATCCCGATCCCCGATCTCATCAAGATGGGCTGGTCGACGCAGGAGCGGATCGACGCGATCGTGCAGCGCACGCGCTCCGGCGGCGGCGAGATCGTCGGCCTGCTCAAGACCGGTTCCGCCTTCTATGCCCCCGCGACCAGCGCGATCACGATGGCGGAGAGCTACCTGAAAGACAAGAAGCGCCTCCTGCCCTGCGCGGCGCATCTTACGGGCCAGTATGGCGTCGACGACCTCTACGTCGGCGTGCCGATCATCATCGGCGCGAACGGCGTCGAGCGGATCGTCGAGATCGAGCTCAAGGAAGACGCGCGCAAGAATTTCGACGTGTCGGTGGATGCGGTCAAGGAACTGGTCACTGCCTGCAAGGGTATCGACGAGAGCCTGAACTGACTTCGGTCGTCCCGGCCTGGCCCGGGATCGCGCGCCGCAGCGCGCATCCATCCAATAGAGGTTCCCGGCGGCCCGTGCCGGGATGACGAAAAGGAACCCTGATGAGCATCCTCGTCGACAAGAACACCAAGGTCATCACACAGGGGATGACCGGCGAAACCGGCACCTTCCACACCAAACAGGCGCTGGAATATGGCACTCAGATGGTGGGCGGCGTCACCCCCGGTAAGGGCGGCACCGAGCATATCGGCCTGCCGGTGTTCAACACCGTCGCCGAAGCCGTCGAGAAGACCGGAGCGACTGCCAGCGTGATCTACGTTCCGCCCCCCTTTGCGGCGGATTCGATTCTCGAGGCGATCGACGCCGAAGTGCCGCTGATCGTAACGATCACCGAGGGCATTCCGGTGCTCGACATGGTGAAGGTGAAGCGCGCGCTTTCGGGCAGCAAATCGCGGCTGATCGGTCCGAACTGCCCCGGCGTGCTGACCCCCGGCGAGTGCAAGATCGGCATCATGCCCGGCAGCATCTTCTCCAAGGGGTCGGTGGGCGTTGTTTCGCGCTCGGGCACGCTTACCTATGAAGCCGTGTTCCAGACGACCAACGCGGGCCTCGGCCAGACGACCGCCGTCGGCATCGGCGGCGATCCGGTGAACGGCACGAACTTCATCGACGTGCTCGAGATGTTCCTGGCCGACGACGAGACCAAGTCGATCATCATGATCGGCGAAATCGGCGGCAGCGCCGAAGAAGAAGCCGCGCAGTTCCTGAAGGACGAGGCGAAGCGCGGTCGCAAGAAGCCGATGGCGGGCTTCATTGCGGGCCGCACGGCGCCTCCGGGCCGCCGCATGGGCCACGCGGGCGCGATCGTGTCGGGCGGCCAGGGCGGCGCCGAGGACAAGATCGCGGCGATGGAGGAAGCGGGAATCCGTGTTGCGGACAGCCCGAGCGAGCTCGGCACCACGCTCGTCGAGGTGCTCAAGGGATAACACGGAGCAAGCGCCCCACTCCCCCGTTGGTGTCGAGCGAAGTCGAGACACGCTGGGGCGCGCACTCGTCCCTCGACGTCGCTCGGGACGAACGGACGGTTGGAATTGCACATGGGCTATGAGGGCCTGGACTTCGACGAAATCGCTGGCGGCGTGAGCCCCGCCTTCGTCGAGACCCTGTACAAGCGCTACAAGAGCGATCCCGGCTCGGTGGAAGCCGGCTGGCGCGACTGGTTCGAGGGGCTGGAGAGCACCGCGTCGGGGCCCAGCTGGCAACGCGCCAACTGGCCGCTATCCGATACCGATGCGCTCACCGCGGCGCTCGATCCGACGCAGATGGAACCCGCCCCCAGGCCCGCGAAGGGCGGCAAGCCGCCGGCAGCGGCTTCCGCAGTCGCGCCTTCCGCCGATGCAATCGCCAAGGCGGCCGGAGACTCGATCCGCGCGATGATGCTGATCCGCACCTATCGGGTGCGTGGGCATCTCGCCGCCAATCTCGATCCGCTCGGCCTGTCCCGCCGTGACCTGCCCGAAGATCTCAAGACCGAATATCACGGCTTCCCCGACAGCGAAGTCGATCGTCCGGTCTATCTCGGCGGCGCGCTGGGTTTCGAGACGGCAACCCTGCGCGAGTTGGTGAACGTCCTGCGCGCGAATTACTGCGGCAACGTCGGCCTCGAATATATGCACATCGCCGACGTCGAGGAGCGGCGCTTCCTCCAGGAGCGGATGGAGGGTCGCGACAAGGCGATCCACTTCACCGTCGACGGGAAGCGCGCGATCCTCTCGAAAGTGATCGAGGCCGAGCAGTGGGAGAAGTTCCTGGGCCGCAAATATGTCGGCACCAAGCGCTTCGGCCTCGACGGCGGCGAATCGATGATCCCGGCGCTCGAGGCGGTCATCAAATATGGCGGCCAGACCGGCGTGCGCGAAATCGTGTACGGCATGGCGCACCGCGGCCGGCTCAACGTGCTCGCGAATGTGATGGCCAAGCCCTATCGGGCGATCTTCCATGAATTCGCCGGCGGATCGTCCAATCCCGAGGATGTCGGCGGGTCCGGCGACGTCAAATATCATCTGGGCACCAGCACCGACCGCGAGTTCGACGGCGTCAGCGTTCACATGTCGCTCGTCGCCAACCCGTCGCACCTCGAGGCCGTCGATCCCGTCGTGCTCGGCAAGACGCGCGCGCTGCAGACCTTCCGCAGCGATCTCGGCGAACATGCGCAGGTGCTGCCGGTGCTGATTCACGGCGACGCGGCCTTCGCCGGTCAGGGCGTCGTCTGGGAATGCCTCGGCTTCTCGGGTGTACGCGGCTACAACACCGGCGGCTGCATCCATTTCGTCATCAACAATCAGATCGGCTTCACCACGAGCCCGCAATTCGCGCGCTCCTCGCCCTATCCCTCGGACGTGGCGAAGGGAGTCCAGGCGCCGATCCTTCATGTGAACGGCGACGATCCCGAAGCCGTGACCTTCGCCTGCAAGCTGGCGATCGAATATCGCCAGCAGTTCAAGCGCGATATCGTGATCGACATGTGGTGCTACCGCCGCTTCGGCCACAATGAAGGAGACGAGCCGAGCTTTACCCAGCCGCTGATGTATGCCGCGATCAAGCAGCACCCGCCGGTGAGCGAGATCTATGCCAAGCGGCTGGTTGCGGAAGGCGTGATCGACGAGGGCTTCGTCACGGAAAAGGTCGAACAGTTCACGTCCCTGCTCGATGATGCGTTCGAGGCGGGCAAAAGCTATCTGCCCAACAAGGCGGACTGGTTCGCCGGCCGCTGGACGGGCCTGTCGGCGCCCATCGATGCCGAACACACGCGGCGTAATGTCGAGACCGGAATCGATCGCAAGCTGTTCGATTCGCTCGGCCGCACGCTCACGGAAGTTCCCGAGGGGCTTGCCATCCACAAGACGCTGGGGCGCGTGCTCGATGCCAAGCGCCAGATGTTCAAATCGGGCGAAGGCTTCGACTGGGCGACCGGCGAAGCGCTGGCGTTCGGCTCACTGCTTTCCGAAGGCTATGGCGTGCGCCTTTCGGGCCAGGATTCCGGCCGCGGAACCTTCAGTCAGCGGCATGCCGTGTGGGTCGATCAGGCCGAGGAACGCAAATACGTCCCGCTGAACGAGATTCCGCACGGGCGGTTCGAAGTGCTCGATAGTCCGCTGTCGGAATATGGCGTGCTCGGCTTCGAATATGGCTATGCCCTTGCCGATCCGAAGACTCTGGTGCTCTGGGAAGCGCAGTTCGGCGATTTCGCCAACGGCGCGCAGATCATGATCGACCAGTTCATCGCATCGGGCGAGGCCAAGTGGCTGCGCGCCAACGGGCTCGTGATGCTGCTGCCGCACGGCTATGAGGGCCAGGGTCCCGAGCACAGCTCGGCGCGGCTGGAGCGCTTCCTCCAGCTCTGCGCGCAGGACAATATCCAGGTCGCGAATTGCACCACGCCGGCGAACTACTTCCACCTGCTGCGCCGCCAGATGCATCGCAACTTCCGCAAGCCTCTGGTCGTCATGACGCCCAAGTCGCTGCTGCGGCACAAGATGGCGGTCTCGACTGCGGACGAGTTCCAGGGCCAGAGTCACTTCATGCGTATCCTGTCGGATACCAACGGCGCCCAGGATGCAAAGACGAAGCGGCTGGTGCTCTGCTCGGGCAAGGTCGCCTATGACCTGATCGAAGCGCGCGACGCTGCGGGCGATACCGACACGCAGATCGTCCGCATCGAGCAGCTCTATCCCTTCCCCGGCGAGCCGCTGACGGTGCGGCTCAAGCGCATGACGGCGCTCGAGGATGTGGTCTGGGCCCAGGAAGAGCCGAAAAACAACGGCGGCTGGTCGTTCATCGAGCCGCTGATCGAAGCATCGCTGATAGATGCGGGCTGCAAGACCACTCGCCCGCGCTACGCGGGCCGTGCCGCCGCAGCCTCGCCTGCGACCGGCCTGATGAAGCGTCACCAACTCGAGCAGGCGGCGCTCGTCGCCGACGCGCTGGGCCACAGCGTGCGCGAAGAATATCGCCGGACGACCAACTAGGCTTTTGCCGAACCGGAGCTGACAGAGACATGGCAACCGATGTGAAGGTGCCCACACTGGGCGAATCGATCACCGAAGCGACGCTCGGCGAGTGGCTGAAGCAGCCGGGCGATCCGGTGGCGGCCGACGAGCCGATCGCGAGCCTCGAGACCGACAAGGTGTCGGTCGAGGTGCCGTCGCCGGTCGCGGGCACGATGGGCGCGCACCAGGTCCAGCCGGGTGACACCGTCGAAGTCGGCGCAGTGATCGCCAGTGTCGAGGCCGGCAGCGGCGCGCCCGCGGCGGCCGCGCCGGCGGCCGGCGAGACGCGCGGCAACGCGGATCAGTCCGCCGAAGCCAAGCAGGGCACCGGCCCCGGACCCGGCGAACAGCCCCGCGAGCGCGCGCAGGAGGTCGATGCAGCGGCGTTGTCGCCTTCGGTGCGCCGCGCGATCCTCGAACATGGCGTGGATCCTTCGACCATCCAGGGAACCGGCAAGGACGGCCGGTTGACCAAGGAAGACGTCGAAGCGGCTGCGGCCGGAAAGGGCGCACCCGCTCCCGCGCCGAGCCCTGCTCCCGCGGCAGCGCCCGCCACCGCATCGGCCGGTGGTGGCGAGCGTCGCGAGGAACGCGTGCGGATGACGCGGCTGCGCCAGACGATCGCCAAGCGGCTGAAGGAAGCACAGGACACCGCCGCGCTCCTCACCACCTTCAACGACGTCGACATGACGGCAGTGATCGAGGCGCGCACGAAGTACAAGGACCTGTTCGAGAAGAAGCACGGCGTCCGCCTCGGCTTCATGGGCTTCTTCGTGAAGGCCGCCTGCCAGGCGCTGAAGGACGTTCCGGCCGTCAACGCCCAGATCCAGGGCGACGAGATCGTCTATCACGACTATGCCGACATCTCGGTCGCGGTCTCCGCGCCGCAGGGCCTGGTCGTGCCGGTGATCCGCTCGGCAGACCAGATGAGCGTCGCGCAGATCGAGCGCACCATCGGCGACTTCGGCAAGCGCGCCAAGGATGGCAGCCTCAAGATGGACGAGATGAAGGGCGGCACCTTCACCATCTCGAACGGCGGCGTGTTCGGCTCGCTGATGTCCACGCCGATCATCAACCCGCCGCAGTCGGCGGTGCTCGGCCTGCACCGCATCGAGGATCGCGCGGTGGTTCGTGACGGGCAGGTGGTGGTGCGCCCCATGATGTATCTCGCGCTCAGCTACGATCACCGCATCGTCGATGGCCGCGAGGCAGTGACGTTCCTGGTCGCGCTCAAGAACGCGATCGAGGATCCCACGCGGCTGCTGATTGACCTGTGATGTGCCGCAGTGCCTAGGAAGCCTGCCCGGCTTTGCTTGCTCTTGGTGGGCCAAGTTGCCCTCTCGGCATGTGCGACGCGGCCGCCTCCCGTAGAGTTGGGCAATTGTTGGTCCGATGAGGAACTGTCTGCGAGACAGGGGTTCATTGGCACTGTCATATTGGAGCAGGCGCAAGGGTGGATGATGTACGCGCCCGGTTGCGATGTCCGGGGAGTGCCGGCGGCGCTGCCGACAGACGTGGACCTGGCAAAGCTGACGGCAAATGGCATCGTTCGCGACGATTGGGAAATTGCCTTCTACTCGGCTCGAGTTCTTGGCCGCAGTGACTACATCATGGACGATGGTCGACCGCATGTAGTCATCGAAACTGTCGCCGATGTGCGCGGCCAACTACCTGTCTGGATGTCCAGCCAGACCGGACGCTAACTGGAAGGGCTACGCTGGCCCGTGGAGTACACAATGGCTGAATACGACTATGACGTGCTGGTGATCGGTGCCGGCCCCGGCGGCTATGTCGCGGCGATCCGCGCGGCGCAGCTGGGCCTCAAGACCGCGTGCGCGGAGAGCCGCGAAACGCTGGGCGGCACCTGCCTCAACGTCGGGTGCATCCCGTCGAAGGCGATGCTCCACGCGAGCGAATATTTCGACGCGGCGGCGAACGGCGCGATGGCCAAGATGGGCATCAAGGTCACGCCCGAGCTCGATCTCGAGGCGATGCACGGCCAGCGGCTCGACGCGGTGAAGGGCCTGACCGGCGGCATCGAATTCCTGTTCAAGAAGAACAAGGTCACCTGGCTCAAGGGCCGCGCCAGCTTCGAGGACGCGCACAGCGTCACCGTGAACGGCGAAGAGGTCACCGCGAAGAACATCGTCATCGCCACCGGATCGTCGGTGACGCCGCTCCCCGGCGTCGAGATCGACCAGAAGGTGGTGGTCGACAGCACGGGCGCGCTCGAACTGCCCAAGGTGCCTGGCAAGATGGTCGTCATCGGTGGCGGCGTGATCGGGCTCGAGCTCGGCAGCGTCTGGCGCCGGCTGGGCGCCGAAGTCACCGTGGTCGAATATCTCGACCAGATCCTCCCCGGCTTCGACGGCGACGTGCGCAAGGAAGCGGCGAAGATCTTCAAGAAGCAGGGCATCGCCTTCAAGACCGGCACCAAGGTGACCGGCGTGACCGTGAACGGCGGCAAGGCGACCGTCAGCGTGGAGCCCGCCAAGGGCGGCGACGCCGAGCAGATCGAAGCCGATGTCGTGCTCGTCTCGATCGGCCGCAAGCCGAACACCGACGGGCTGGGCCTCGACAAGATCGGCCTGGAGCTGAACCAGCGCGGCCAGATCGAGACCGATCACAGCTTCCGCACCAAGGTGGATGGAGTCTGGGCGATCGGCGACGTGATCCCCGGCCCGATGCTCGCGCACAAGGCCGAGGACGAAGGCATCGCCGTCGCCGAGAACATCGCCGGCCAGACCGGCATCGTGAACCACGATCTGATCCCCAGCGTCGTCTATACCTGGCCCGAGATCGCCGGCGTCGGCCTCACCGAGGAAACGGCGAAGGAGAAGGGCGAGATCAAGGTCGGCAAGTTCCCGATGGCGGGCAACAGCCGCGCCAAGACCAATCACGAGCCCGAGGGCTTCGTGAAGGTGATCGCCGATGCGAAGTCGGACCGCGTGCTCGGTGTATGGATCATCACTTCGGTCGCCGGCACGATGATCGCGCAGGCGACCCAGGCGATGGAATTCGGCGCGACGAGCGAGGACATCGCCTATACCTGCCACGCGCACCCGACGCACAGCGAGGCGATCAAGGAAGCCGCAATGGCCGTGCAGGGGAAACCCATCCACGTCTGAAGGACCGGCGGCCGGCAGTCGCCGGCCGCCCCGCCGTCATGCCACGTCGCTGCTCCCGTCCGGGCCGGTTTCGTGGAACGCCTCGCGCGCGGACTTGGCCGGTCGCGTGATGCCATAGACGATTACCGTCAGCAGCGCGGCCGCCCCCGCGGCGAACCACAGCGCGTGCCAGGCATAATCGTCGTGCAGCACCGCCCCGGCGACCACGCCCGACGTGAAGCCGGTCCAGAGCAGCAGCCAGGGGATCCAGCCCCAGCGATCCTTGTCTCCCATCAGCGCCATCGCGAGCTTCTGCCCCATGCGCACCAGCGTTCCGGTCATGTAGGTCAGCCCGAGCGAGACTTCGCCCTCGCGGTTGAAGACGCCGTTCTCCGCGCCCATCGCCGCGGCCAGCAGCAGCAGCACCAACGGCCCCGGCATCACCAGCGCGAGCAGCGCGGCGAGTAGCAACAGCAGCGTGACGGCGGCCATCACCGCCGACATAGCGTGGCGGGCAAAGGCGCGTACGAGCACGCTCGCCACGATCACGCCCGCGACAAAGGAAAGGATCAGCGCCCCGGCGGTGACTGCATCGGTCGTCACGCCACTGCCGAGGCCCACGCCGAGCCGAGTCGAGTTGCCGCTCATGAACGATGCGAAAAAGCCGCCGAGCGTCGTATAGGCAAGTGCATCGACGAAGCCGGCGAGCGCAGCCAGGGCGATGGCCAGCGCGACGAATTGCGGGTCGGTCCGTTGCATGCGCGCCTAATGGACCAGCGCGCGTGCGGGTTCCACCCCCGAGCCACCGCTTTCCCGCGCCCGCCGCGCGCTCTATGGCGATCGGCCATGGAATATCCCGTCCCAGGCCATATCGGCCCGATCCTTCCCTGGCTTGATCTTTTCGGCATCGCCGTGTTCGCGGCGACCGGTGCGCTCGCGGCGGCGATGCGCGGGCAAACCTTCGTCACTGCCGCCTTTTTCGCACTCGTGACGGGGGTGGGCGGCGGCACGATCCGCGATTTGCTGATCGGAGCCCCGGTCTTCTGGGTCCATGATCGAACCGTCGCCGCGATCTGCCTCGGCGCGGCACTAGTCATCTGGATCACGCCCGAGCGCCTTTGGCATGGCAAGGGATTCGACTGGCTCGATGCGATGGGTCTTGCCGCCTATGCCGTTTTCGGCGCGGCGAAGTCGCTCGGCTTCGGCATCCCGCCGGTGCCGGCGATGGTGATGGGCGTGGTAACGGCCTGCGCGGGCGGTATCATTCGCGACATGATGGCCGGAGAACCATCGATTCTGATGCGGCCCGAACTCTACGTGACTGCGGCCGCGCTCGCCTCGGCAACATATGTCGCGCTGTCGTTCACCGATCTGCGCCCGTTCGCCGCGGGCCTGATCGCCGCAGCTGCTGGTTTCTCGCTGCGCGCGGCGGCGATCCAGTGGAAGCTGGCGCTGCCGTCCTACCGGGGGAAGCGCTGAGCCGGGGAATCACGCGTCCGGCTCGGCCTCCTTGCCCCAAGCGATTGTCAGATTCCGGCACGCGATCCGCTATAGGCGCGCCAGTCCCACTTCGCTGAAGGGTCGGGGCTCGGCAGGCGGAATCGTCGGTGCGTTGAGCTCGCATTGCCAGAAGCCGACGTCGATCCACTGGCCATGCTTGTAGCCGACTTCGCGCAGCACGCCGGCGCGTCGAAACCCGACTGCCTCGTGTACGCGGATCGAGGCATCGTTCGGCAGCGCGATCGCACCGATTGCTTGCGTGAAGCCCTGGGCGCGCAGCGTGTCGATCAGCGCCTCGTAGAGCAGCCGACCCGCACCGCGCCGCTGCGCCGGGCCCGCGATATAGATCGACGTCTCGACGACATGGCGGTAGGCGGGGCGGTCGCGGAACCTAGTGGCATAGGCATAGCCGACCACCGGCTGGTCGCCCGCTTCCCCATCTGTCATGACCAGCCAGGGATAGAGGCCGCCGCTTGCTTCGATCCGCTTGCGCATCGCGCGCGCGTCCGGCGGGTCGGTTTCGAACGAGACGGTCCCGGCGATCACGTGCGGCGCGTAGATCGCCGCGATCGCGGCCGAATCTCCCGCTGCCGCGGCGCGAATGTCGATCATCGCAGCAAACGCGAGAACAGCATCCGCACCAGGCTCGGCTCGGTTTCCCGGCCAGAGGCCATCGGCCCCAGTGCCGCACATTCGATGCAGCGCGCCTGCATCGCCGCACCGCGGCCGACCCGCTCGGCGTCGGCAAGTGCCTGCGTCAGCACCGTGCGGCGATCGGCGGCGATGCGCGCCGCGAGATCGGCGCCGCTGGGGGAATCAATCCACTCGTCCTGATCCTCCTCCCGCGTGAGACTTGCCAGGAATTGCAGCCATTCGCTCGGCGGCTCCTCGAGATAGACGGGATATGCATCCTCGGGCTCGATTTCGGCGCGGCGCGCGGCTTCCTCGATCGCGGCGTCGAGATCGCCGAACCGGTCGACCAGCCCGAGCTGTCGCGCGGTGCCGCCCAGCCAGACCCGGCCCTGAGCGATCGCATCGACTCGTTCGATCGGCATGTTGCGCGCCTCGGCGACCAGTCCGATGAACCGGCGATAGCCATTTTCGATCACTGACTGGAGGATCGTGTTGGTCGCTTCATTGGTGCCGGCGAGCAAATCGGGCTGACCCGCAAGCGGTGTGGTGCGCACGCTGCTGGTGGTGACGCCGATCTTCTCGAGCGTGTTCTCGAACGTGGGCAACAGGCCGAAAATGCCGATCGAGCCCGTGATCGTGTTCGGCTCGGCAAAGATCACGTCGCCTGCCGTCGCGATCCAATAGCCGCCGCTCGCCGCGACCGAGCCCATCGAAACGACCACCGGCAGTCCCTGTGCCTTGGCGTGGAGCACGGCCTGGCGAATCTGCTCGGAAGCGAGCGCCGACCCGCCGGGCGAGTCGATCCGGACCACCAACGCGCGCAGGCGGTGCTCGGCCAGGCCCTTGAGCAGCAGCCTGGAAACCGTGTCGCCGCCCGCCGTGCCCGGCCCCGCCTCGCCATCGATGATCTCGCCGGCAACGGTGATGATTCCGATCGCGTCACCCGCCTCGTCGACCGGGTTCGCCTCCAGCCAGTCGCGCATTGCGATCGCATGGAAATTTCCCGCGGCAGCATCCGACGGCGCTCCGACCAGTTCGGCGACCCGACGCCCGAACGCCAGCCGATCACCCGTCTTGTCGACCAGCCCGTAATCGAGGTTCGCTTGCGAGACATCGCCTTGCGCGCCGGTGACCACCTCGGCCGGCCGGGCGAGGAATTCGGCGATGCGCGCCTTCGGACGCGCCCTGCTCACGGAATCGCGCCACTGGGCCAGGATGCCGCCGTAAAGCGCTTCGTTCGCCTCACGCGCCGCCGGCGACATCTCGGTGCGCGTATAGGGTTCGACTGCCGACTTGTAAGTGCCGACGCGATAGACGTGCATGTTCACGCCCAGCCAGTCGAGCAGCCCCTTGTAATAAAGCGTCGATCCGCCCGGGCCCGCGAACAGCGTTCCCCCCATCGGGTGGACCCAGACCTCGCTCGCGCTCGCTGCCACCAGATACGCGTCATCGGTGTAAGCAGTGGCATAGGCGAGCACCGGCTTGCCGCTGGCGCGCAGCCGCGCAACCGCGTCCGAGACTTCCTCGACGGCGGCCGGATAGCCGCCGGTGAAGCGATCGAGATCGAGGACGACCGCCGTCACGCGTCCGTCGTCCTGCGCCGCGTCCAGTGCCCGCACCACGTCGCGCACCCGATGCTGTTTCAGAATCTCTCCAGGCCCGCCGAGTCCCGCCAGCGGATCGGGCGCCTCGGGCTGCTCGACGAGGGCGCCGTCCAGCGCCATCACCAGTGCCCCATCGTGGATCGCCGCCACATTCGGCCGGGCTGAAAGCAGCGCGAACAGCGTGGAGAAGAACAGGAGCATGAAGATCAGGACGAGCCCGTCCTTGATCGCCACCAATATCTTCCAGGCGCCTTTGACGAGCTTCACGGTGCCGATTCCTCTGCGAAATGCTGCCCCGCTGCCTACTGCACGCGCGAGGGCGAGTAAACGTCCGTATTAGCCGCACAATACAGATGATTTCGCCCCTTTCGCCCCCTTGACGGTCGCAGGGGTCGCACGCATATCCGGAGCGTTAGCACTCGGGTCAGCTGAGTGCTAAGACTCACAACCGCAACAAGAGGGATCAGGCGCATGAACTTTCGTCCGCTGCACGATCGCGTGCTCGTTCGCCGCGTCGAAGCCGAAGAGAAGACTGCCGGCGGCATCATCATTCCCGACACCGCCAAGGAAAAGCCGCAGGAAGGCGAAGTCGTCGCCGCCGGTGCGGGTGCCAAGGCCGACGACGGCAAGGTCACGCCGCTCGACGTGAAGGCCGGCGATCGCATCCTGTTCGGCAAGTGGTCGGGCACCGAAGTGAAGGTGAACGGCGAAGACCTGCTGATCATGAAGGAAAGCGACATCCTCGGCATCGTCGAGGGCTGATTTCGCCGCCGTCGTCCCTGCGGAGGCAGGGACCCATGTCTGTCGCGTGAGCCGATCCGGCGCATCGCAGATTGACCAGAGATAGGCCCCTGCCCGCGCAGGGGCGACGAACAGGAAGGAACTGCACATGGCAGCCAAGGACGTTAAATTCTCGCGCGACGCGCGCGAGCGCATCCTCAAGGGCGTCGACATTCTCGCCGACGCAGTGAAGGTCACGCTGGGCCCGAAGGGCCGCAACGTCGTGATCGACAAGAGCTTCGGCGCGCCGCGCATCACCAAGGACGGCGTCACCGTCGCCAAGGAAATCGAGCTCAAGGACAAGTTCGAGAACATGGGCGCGCAGATGGTGCGCGAAGTGGCCTCGAAGACCAACGACGTCGCCGGCGACGGCACGACCACCGCGACCGTTCTGGCGCAGGCGATCGTCCGCGAAGGCATGAAGTCGGTCGCGGCCGGCATGAACCCGATGGACCTCAAGCGCGGCATCGATCTCGCCACCGGCAAGGTGGTCGAGGACATCAAGAGCCGTTCCAAGCCCGTGTCGGGCACGCAGGAAATCGCGCAGGTCGGCACCATCTCGGCCAATGGCGACAAGGAAGTCGGCGAGAAGATCGCCGAAGCGATGGAGAAGGTCGGCAAGGAAGGCGTGATCACCGTCGAAGAGGCGAAGGGTCTCGAATTCGAGCTCGACGTCGTCGAGGGCATGCAGTTCGACCGCGGCTATCTGTCGCCCTATTTCATCACCAACCCCGAGAAGATGCAGGTCGAACTCAACGACCCGTACATCCTCATCCACGAGAAGAAGCTCAGCAACCTCCAGTCGCTGCTGCCGGTGCTCGAAGCGGTCGTGCAGTCGGGCCGTCCGCTGCTGATCATCGCCGAGGACATCGAGGGCGAGGCGCTCGCCACGCTGGTGGTCAACAAGCTGCGCGGCGGCCTGAAGGTCGCAGCGGTCAAGGCACCGGGCTTCGGCGATCGTCGCAAGGCGATGCTCGAGGACATCGCCGTCCTGACCAAGGGCGAAGTCGTCAGCGAGGATCTGGGCATCAAGCTCGAGAACGTCACGCTGAACATGCTCGGCACCGCCAAGACCGTCACGATCGACAAGGACAACACCACCATCGTCGATGGCGCGGGTGATGCCGATTCGATCAAGGCGCGCACCGAGCAGATCCGCCAGCAGATCGAAGCAACGACCAGCGATTACGACCGCGAGAAGCTCCAGGAGCGTCTCGCCAAGCTCGCCGGCGGCGTTGCCGTGATCAAGGTCGGCGGTGCGACCGAAGTCGAAGTGAAGGAGCGCAAGGACCGCGTCGACGACGCGCTGCACGCCACCCGTGCAGCCGTTGAAGAGGGCATCGTCCCCGGCGGCGGCACGGCGCTGCTCTATGCCACCAAGGCGCTCGACGGCGTGACCGGCGGCAACGAGGACCAGACGCGTGGCATCGACATCGTTCGCCGCTCGCTGACGGCGCTGGTGCGTCAGATCGCGTCGAACGCGGGCCATGACGGCGCGGTCGTCTCGGGCAAGCTGCTCGACCAGAACGACACCTCGTTCGGCTTCAACGCCTCGACCGACACCTACGAGAACCTGGTGTCGGCCGGCGTGATCGACCCGACCAAGGTCGTGCGCACTGCGCTGCAGAACGCGGCCTCGGTCGCAGGCCTGCTCATCACGACCGAAGCCACGGTCGCCGAGCTGCCCGAGGACAAGAACGGCGGCGGCGCCGGCGGCATGCCCGGTGGCATGGGCGGCATGGGCGGCATGGACTTCTAAGTCCCGCTGCGCATCACGCGAAAGAGGGGCCGGGGGCGCAAGCCTCCGGCCCTTTTTGTTGGCGGCTTCGGCTCTGGGCGTGCGCGCACGTGCGAAGCTGCCCCCGGATCGAGCCCGCGCTATCGCTTTCGCCACGCCCAGCCCTCGTCGCGTGTCCGGCTTCGACGGGTCGGTGCATGGAAGTCGCGCGGCTTGTCCGCCACCCAGCGCAGGAAGCGCGCCACCTCGGGATGACCTCGCACCGCGTCGAGCGCGCCGTCGCTGCACAGCGCGGCCAGCTCGGAATTGGTAAGGGCGGCATGGACCGTGCGGTGGCAGATCGGATGAAGCGGAACGGTCTCGCGGCCGCCCTCGCTCTTCGGAACCGCATGGTGCCACTCGACACGGGCTCCGAGTGGCCGGTCGCACAGCGTGCACATTTGCGGCTCCGCGGGCCGCGCGGCGACGTCGAGCGCAGCAAGCGCCGCCTTGCGTTTCACACGTCCGCGCACGCGATTGCCTCCTTCCGCTGCGGCGTGAGAGAAGGCGGAACGATCGCCACCCCTATCCGAGCGCCACCTGCTTTTCTTCGGCCAGCCGGTCGAGCTCGGCGCGCGACTTCTTCTCCGCCGCGGTCTTCAGCTGGCCGCAGGCGGCGTCGATGTCCCGGCCGCGCGGCGTCCGCACCGGAGCGGAAATGCCCGCTTCGAACACGATGTTCGAGAAGGAGCGGATCCGCTCGGGAGTCGAAGTGTCATAGGGTGCGCCGGGCCAGGGATTGAACGGGATGAGGTTCACCTTGGCGGGCAGCTTGTACTTGCGGATCAGCCGAACGAGCTCGCGCGCGTCGGCGTCGCTGTCGTTCTTGTCCTTCAGCATGACATATTCGAAGGTGATCCGCCGCGCATTGTTCGCGCCCGGATAGTCGGCGCAGGCCTGCAACAGTTCCTCGATGCCGTATTTGCGATTGAGGGGGACGATCTCGTCGCGCACTTCCTTGGTCACGGCATGCAGCGACACGGCTAGGTTGACTCCGATTTCCTCGCCGCAGCGTGCCATCATCGGCACGACGCCGCTGGTCGACAGCGTAATCCGGCGCTTGGAGAGCGCCAGTCCGTCGCCATCCATCACCAGCTTGAGCGCGTCGCGGACGTTGTCGAAGTTATAGAGCGGCTCGCCCATCCCCATCATGACGATGTTGGTCAGCATCCGCCCCTCGGGCTGGCTCGGCCATTCGCCGAGCGAATCGCGCGCCAGCATCACCTGACCCACGATCTCACCGGCAGTGAGGTTCCGCACCAGCCGCATCGTTCCGGTGTGGCAGAAACGGCAATTGAGCGTGCAGCCCACCTGGCTCGACACGCACAGCGTTCCCCGGTCCGCATCGGGGATGAACACCATCTCGTAATCCTGGCCATCGGGCGAGCGCAGCAGCCACTTGCGCGTTCCGTCGGTCGAGACCTGCGCCTCGATCACCTCGGGACGGCCGATCACGAACCGCTCGGCCAGCCAGGGGTGCTGCGCCTTGGCGATATCGGTCATCGCCGCGAATTCGGTGGCGCCGCGATTGTAGATCCAGTGCCAGAGCTGCTTCGCGCGCAGCTTCGCCTGCTTCGGCTCCATGCCGGCGGCGCTCAGCGCTTCGCGAAGACCATCCTTCGAAAGACCGATCAGATCGACTCGACCATCCGCGCGGGCAGCGGGCGCACGCGGAACGGGCACGGGATCAATGTGCCCCGGGATGGGCATCGAAAGCGGCTGCGCTGTTTGCATCGGCGGCATATAGGCGATTCCCGGGCGAAATTCCACTCCCCGACCGGCGGCTGCGGGAAGTCAGCGGCCCACGCACCCCAGAGCCGCCGCGTCGATCGCAGTGGCGGCGCCCTGCAGCGCATAGACGTCGACGAACGGGCGGCCGTTCATCCCGGTCGATTCGACGCTCATGCTGCGCGCCCCGCGCATCGCGGAGACGATCGCTGCGTCGGTCCGCGGGTCCGGCGCCCAGGCGTCCCGCTCGCCCGAGACGAGTTCGAATCGCCGCTCGCCAACCGAAAGCGTCACTTGCGCGCGCGGATGGCGCTGTCGGCTGAGACGAATGTGGAGCTGGTTTCGGACGCCCTCGCCCGGCCAGTTGGCGATGCTGGCGAAGGGACGGGGATCGCGCGCGCGGCTGCGCACCGGCTCGGCAATCGCAAAACAGCGCAGCGGCGAGGGATCACGAAATGCGCCCCAGCTCTCGAACACGCCCAACGCTTCACGCCCTTGCGGGACAGCCTGGAGCGCAATCGCGCCCCCCAGCAGCAGAGACAGCATCACGCTGGCACGCCGCCTCGCCCGCCGCCGAGGTGGGCCACGGTTTCCACGCCAGCCTCGATTCGCACGATCGAGCCCTGCGGCAGATCGGGCGCGACCGGCGCAGCGAAACGCGGCAACACATCCGCTCCGGTGAGCACTCCCCGCAGCACACGGCTCGACATGCCGTGCATGATGACCAGCCGATCGCCCGGATCATCCGCCGTATCCGCGGCCCAGGCGCCGACTCGCGCCGCGATCGCATCATACCATTCGCCCCCTGGCGGCTGGCGGACGTAGAGATTGTGCTCGGGATCGAGCACGCTGCCGCTCTCCTGCGCCAGATCGGCATAATAGCGTCCGCTCCACGCGCCCATGCCGATCTCCACGAGTCGCGAGTCGGTACGCGCCCCGTGCCAGTCGAGCTCGAGATGCTCGGCGATCACCGCGAGTGTCTGCAGCGCCCTGCCGGCAGGCGAAGCCCAGAGCGTGATCGCGGGCCGCACGCCCAGCAGGTTGCGCAGCGCGGCCCCCATCGCGTTCGCCTGCTCGAATCCCGCACGGGTGAGCGGCGTATGGACGTGGTCCCCCTGCATCCGGCGCGCGGCATTGAACACGGTTTCGCCGTGGCGGGCGATGAAGTCACGGCCTTTGCGAGCGGCGGCATCAGTCATGCCCCTCTAGTCTCCAGGCTCGCTGCCGATAGCAACGCCTTTTTTCTGCCTCGTTTCGTTCAGGAAACAAACAGGTGACTCAGGCGAGTAGCACAGCAGCGGCCGTTCAGGTCCGCAATGACAGTCCACAGGGAGTACGAAAATGGGCATGCACCTTCTCACCGCGCGGCGCGGCACGACTGCCGCCGGAGAGGCCGCAACGGCTCGCTGAGGAGCCGATCACCGGGCGCGCATGTGTTGCATGAAAGCAACGGATTCCATCGTTTATCTGGCGTTCATGCAACATCCGCCGCCCGCAAACGATTCATCGCCCCGCTCGCAATTTTTCGCGAGCCAGTACCGTAACGCGTTTTCTTTGGAGTACCGTACATGCGTAACGCAATTCTCGCCGCCGCGCTCGTCAGCACCACGGCGCTTGCCGCTCCCGCCGCGGCCCAGTCCTATGATCCGACTTTCACCGGTCCGCGGATCAGCGTGCTCGGCGGCTATGACGGCATCCGCCCCGGCAGCACCGAGGATTCAGATCTCGACGGCGACGATCAGACCGTCGACGGCTTCCTCTATGGCATCGAGGCCGGCTACGACTTCAATCTCGGCGGCGTCGTCGCCGGTGCCGAGGTCGAGCTGACCGATTCGACCGGCAAGGTCGAGATGGACAGCACCGACCCCAGCTACTTCGGCTACGGCGAAGTAGCGACCGACCGCGACATCTATGCCGGCGTCCGCATCGGCGGCATCGTCGCCCCGGGCACGCTGCTCTACGCCAAGGGCGGCTATACGAATGCACGACTGAACGTGCTCGCCACCGACGGCACGACCGAACTCGACGAGAATTTCGAGCTGGACGGCTGGCGCGTCGGCGCGGGTGTGGAGCGGACCTTCGGCACCAATACCTTCGCGAAGCTCGAGTATCGCTACTCGAACTACACCGAAGCCGATTTCGAGTTCTTCGACGGCTCGACCACGAGCGCGTTCGAAGTCGATACGGACCGGCACCAGGTCGTTGCGGGCGTCGGCTTCCGCTTCTGAGGCACGTTTCCGCAATTTTGCGGAGCAGGAAGGGCCGGAGCGCTTGCTCCGGCCCTTTTTCGCGCTAGAGATGCTGAACGGCGCATTGCCACCGGCCGCGAACGAAGGTGCTTGGTGGGGGTTTGAGGGCGGCGGCCCGGGGGTTGTGAAATGAAGGCGACGATCGAACGTGCAACGCTCTTGAGGGGGCTCTCCCACGTCCAGTCGGTGGTCGAGCGGCGCAACACGATACCCATTTTGTCCAACGTGCTGATCGAGGCGCAGGCCTCGGGCGCGATGCGGCTGATGGCGACCGACCTCGATTTGCAGATCGACGAAACCATTCCTGCCGCGGTCGATCAGCCCGGCGCGATCACCGTCTCGGCGCACACGCTGTTCGATATCGTCCGCAAGCTGCCGGAGGGCGCGCAGGTCGAGCTCTCCGCCGCCGAAGGGCGCATCCACGTGACTGCCGGCCGCGCCAAGTTCAGCCTGGCGACACTGCCGCGCGACGATTTTCCGGTGATCGCCGAGGGCGAACTGCCGACGACCTTCGAACTATCGGCCGAGATCCTGAAGCAGATCATCGACAAGACGCGCTTCGCCATCTCGACCGAAGAGACCCGCTACTATCTGAACGGCATCTTCTTCCACGTCTCCGACGACGCGACTCCGCTGCTGCGCGCGGCCGCGACCGACGGGCACCGGCTGGCGCGCGTCACCGTCGCCCGCCCCGACGGCGCCGAAGCGATGCCCGACGTGATCGTGCCGCGCAAATGCGTGGCCGAACTGCGCAAGCTGCTCGAGGATGTCGACGGGTCGGTGGGCGTCTCGCTTTCGGGATCGAAGATCCGGTTCGATCTCGGGCAGGCGATCCTCACGTCCAAGCTGATCGACGGCACCTTCCCCGATTACAGCCGCGTCATCCCGACGGGGAACGACAAGCTGCTCAAGCTCGATCCCAAGGCGCTGATGGCAGGCGTCGATCGCGTCTCGACGATCGCCACCGAGAAAACCCGCGCCGTGAAGATGGCGCTTGAGCGCGACAAGGTCGTGCTTTCGGTCACCAGCCCGGAAAATGGCGCCGCCGCCGAGGAAGTCCCCGGCGACTATGCCGCATCGCCGTTCGAGATCGGCTTCAACAGCCGCTATCTGATGGACATTCTCGGCCAGATCGAAGGGGATACGGTAGAGGTCCATCTCGCCGACGCCTCGGCGCCCACTCTGATCCGCGAGAACGACAAGTCGCCCGCGCTGTACGTGCTGATGCCGATGCGGGTTTGAGGGGGAGCGCCCGGCAAGCGCTCGCCGGGCGCTCCCCTTCCAGAGTCAGTCGGGCACCAATCCTCGGCGAAGCTGCACGACCGTCGAGCAGACCAGCGACACGCAGGTGAGCACCAGCACGATCGTCCAGCTGCCGATTTCCGGCAGCAGTCCCAGCTTCACCGCGCATGCCCAGACAAAGACAAACGTCGATCCGGCGAAATAGGCCACGGCGGCGGAACTGACGATCGCCGCCCGCATGAGCTCATCCCCGAGCCGGTAGACTCGCCAGCTCTGCCAGGCGCAGAACAGCGTAAGCAGGACGATCGCCACCATCGCTGCCTGCCGCAGACTGATCGCCCAACCCAGTTCCTCCGCGACGGGCGGTATCACCAGCGTCGCCGCGGCCACCAGAAGCAGCCCGGCCTGGCTGCGCGCGGACGAGATCACACCAGCGTCGAGCGGCTCGGCCGGATCGCGAGGTCCGGCGAGCCGTCGCATCCGCTTCTCGCAGGTTGTCGCCCAGGCGATGACCAGCGCAGTGAACGCCAGCATTGCGGCGAGCACCAGCGCCGCCACATTCTCGGCCCTCCAGCTCTCGATCCACTCGATCAGGTCGAACCGGGCCAGCAGAAATCCGATCAACGCCCCCGCAGGCAGCCCGAGAGCGAAATTCTTGAGCAGGCGGCGGCCGGCCCGGGAGGAGGCGTCAGGCGTCATGGGGTGGCTCCCAGTCATCAAGGAAGATCGCATCGACAGGCACTCCGAACAGTTTCGCCATCCGCAGAGCGAGCGGCAGGCTGGGGTCATATTTGTCGGTCTCGACCGCGTTGATCGTCTGGCGGGACACGCCAAGCCGCTGCGCCAGGACGCCCTGGCTCATCCCGCGTTCGGCACGCAGGATCCGCAAACGGTTCTTCACGGCTGGGCGCTCCGTATCTCAACGACCGCGTCAAGAGCTCTGGTCTTAATGACAAGAGTTCTTGACTGATTCGCGGTCTTTGTCAAGAGCTCTGGACACCGGCGCTTATGCGCCGCCATCCTTGCATCAGCAGCAGCGTGACGAGGATCGCGGCGGTGTCGGCCACCCAGTCGGCGAACTCGGCGTCGCGATGCAGCGCCGGGATCATCTGGATGAGCTCGATCGCGGCACCGACCAGCGACAGGGCGAGCGCGATCCGCCACGCGCGTTGCCGCGGCCAGCCCAGCGTGGCGAGCAACGTCAACACCGCAAATACCGCGATGTGCTGGAGCTTGTCCTGCGGTTCACCAGGCAGCGCGGGAGGATGGGGAAGGCTCGCCATGATCACCGCAAAGCAAAACGCGGCAGCGAAGGCAGCCCTCCAGAAAAGCGATGAACCCATGTTTTGGAAGGCTCCTGTCGTGAATGCGGCCGCTAGTCCGAGCGGCGAGGCCTGTCCAGTAAACCGCCTGCGTTATTGAAGCTTTCGCCGAAGTCGCCTATTAACATCATTGTCAATACAGCGAGGCGAAGCATGGCGACTCAGCCGATCAATCCCGGCATCCCGATGAAGCGTGAGTGGGGCACTGCGCTGGGAGCACTGCGCCGCCTGCTCGCGAATGGCGACGACACGACACAGGTGTTCCGCATCATGCGCGCGCTGAACGGCGACGTCACTCAGAAGAACTATTGCAAGCTGCTGACGCTGCCGCACGGCGGGCGCCTCGCCTATCGCCGGTTGGAACTGGCCGAACGCCTGTCGGATCGCAGCTTCATCGACTCGCTGCCTGCGGGAAGCGTCGGCGCCGCCTATCGCGCCTTTCTGGACGCGACCGGCTATACCGCGCAGGGACTTGCCGAAGTCAGCCGCGCCGAGGGCGCGTTTCAGGACGGCGATATCGAGCATCCCTATGCCTGGATGGGCCGCCGCGAGCGCGACATTCACGACATCTGGCACGTGCTGACCGGCTACAAGGCCGACGAACATCTCGGCGAGCTGTGCCTGGTCGCCTTCAGCCATGCCCAGACAGGCGGGCTCGGCTGGGCGTTTATCGCCGCCGGCGGCGGACTCAAGAGCCTTCGCGTCACCGGCGACACCGCAGTCGTCCGAGCGATCCGCGAGGGCTATCGCCACGGCAGGCGCGCGGCATGGCTGCACGGCGAGGATTATGAGGCGCTGCTGCACGAGCCGCTCGAAGCGGCGCGGCAGCGGCTGAACATTGCGGAGCCCGTCCGCTATCGGGCGGCCCAGGCACGTTTGGCGGAAGCCGGCATCTCCGCACTCTGATCGGCGGCCGCGGCGCCTTCGAAGCGCCACGCGCCGGTTGGCGGGCGCCGCGGATCGGCAGGCGCCGGCGCGCAGCCGTTGTACCCGGGCAAGTCCGTGTCCTAGGGGAAGCCATGGCCCTCACTCGCCTGGTGCTCAGCGATTTCCGCAATCACGCCGATGCCGTGCTCGTGCCCGGGCCCGGTTTCGTCCTGCTGACCGGAGACAATGGTGCCGGCAAGACCAATGTGCTGGAGGCGCTGTCGCTGCTCGCGCCCGGCCGGGGGCTCCGCCGGGCGGCGCTGAGCGAGATGGCGCGGCAGGGCGGCAGCGGCGGTTTCGGCGTGGCGGCGGTGGTCGACGGCGACGTGGAGATCGGCACCGGAACCCAGCCGTCCGCACCCGAGCGCAGAGTCGTCCGGATCAACGGCGCCTTCGCACCCGCCACCGCGCTCGCCGAGCGACTGACAGTGCTTTGGCTCACGCCCGCGATGGACCGGCTGTTCGTCGAGGCCGCGGGCGAGCGGCGGCGGTTCCTCGACCGGCTCACTCTGGCGCTGGTGCCCGGCCATGCGCGCCAGACGTCGCGCTACGAAGCCGCCATGCGCGAGCGCAATCGCATCCTCGCAGAGGACGCGGCACCCGACCGGAGCTGGCTCAGCGCGCTCGAGGCGCGCATGGCCGAGCATGGCACGGCGGTGGATCAGGCGCGACGCGACACGGTCGCCGCATTGGGCGATCGGCTTGCCGCCGCGCCGGAAGGCCCGTTCGCGCGGGCGGCACTGGAACTCGACGGCTGGGAAGGCGATGCCGCGTCGCTCGCGCGGACGCTCGCCGAAGGGCGCCAGCGCGATGCCGCGGCCGGCCGGACGCTTGCCGGACCCCACCGTGCGGACCTGCTGGTCACCCACTGCGCCAAGGCGCAGCCGGCGCAACTGTGCTCGACCGGCGAACAAAAGGCGCTGCTGCTGGGGCTCGTGCTCGCCCATGCCGAGCTGGTGGCCGACCGCACCGGCCGCGCCCCGACCCTGCTGCTCGACGAAGTGGCGGCGCATCTCGATCCGCTACGCCGCACCGCTCTGTTCGAGCGACTGGCCGGCCGCGGCCAGGTGTGGATGACCGGTACCGAAGCGGCACTGTTCGATGCGGTGCCCGATCGCGTGACCCGGTTCGAAGTCGCCGACGGAGTGATCCGGGCAAAATGAGGCACGCGGCCGGTTTCCTCGGGTCCGGTCGCGCGTCTGCCCCTCAGGCGGCGAGCGTCAGCTCACCCATCAGCGCGGCGTGGTCGCCCGGCGCCAGGCACTGGCGCGCGATTGCATCCCGCAGCGGCGCGAGTATCGCCCCGGCAGCGGACGCGTTGCGCCATTCGGTGTTGCCAAGCCGGATCAGGAGCTGCGCGGTACCCCTGGAGCAGCCACAAGATGGTTTCGCGGCTGAACCGGTTCCGGCAGAGCGCGTTCATGGGGCACACCACACCGGGAGCAATGATGAGCCGCAGAACGCCCGCCAAACTGGAAGTCCGCAGCGCCACGACTGAAGACATCCCCGGGATCCTGTCGCTGATCGGCCGGGTCTATACGGGAATCGAGAACTACACGCCCGGTATGGTCCGGGGGCAAATCAACAACTTTCCCGAGGGCCAGTTCGTCGCGCTCTATAACGGCCGCGTCGTCGGCTATTGCGCCGCGAGCCGGATCGACGAGGAAGTGGCGCTGGCGCCGCACGACTGGGAATCGATCACCGGCAACGGCTTCGGCAGCCGGCACGATCCGACCGGCGACTGGCTCTACGGCTATGAGATGGCAGTCGATTCGCGCCAGCGCGGCCTGCGCATCGGCAAGCGGCTGTACGAGGCGCGCCGCGCGCTGGTCGAGCGGCTGGAGCTGAAGGGAATCGTCTTCGGCGGGCGCATGCCGAACTATCGGCGCTCGATCCGCAAGGTCGAGAGCCCGGACGATTATCTGCAGCAGGTGGTCGACGGGAAGCTGCGCGATCCGGTGATCGGCTTCCAGCTCGCCAACGGCTTCACGCCGATCGGGGTGCTTCACGATTATCTGCCCGAGGACAAGGCATCGGGCACCCATGCCGCGCACATGGTGTGGCGCAATCCCTATGTCGATCCGGACGAGCCGCCGCAGCATCGGGTGCCGCGCGACATCGAAAGCGTGCGCCTGGCGACGTGCCAGCTTCAGGCCCGGCCGGTGGAGGATTTCGACGAGTTCGTCCGCAACGTCGAGTATTTCGTCGATGTCGCATCGAGCTATCAGTGCGACTTCATCGTCTTTCCCGAGCTGTTCTCGCTCAGCCTGCTCTCGTTCGAGCGCAAGGGGCTGACGCCGATGGAGGCGATCGACAAGCTGACCGATCATCGCAAGCCGCTGGTCGCGGCGCTCAGCCGGCTGGCGCTGAGCTACAACATCAACATCGTCGGCGGATCGCATCCCACCCGCACCGACGACGGCGACATCCAGAACGTCGCCTATGTCTGCCTGCGCGACGGATCGATCCATGCGCAGGAGAAGATCCACCCGACACCCAACGAAGCCTATTGGTGGAAGATCAAGGGCGGCGACGCAGTCGAAGTGATTCAGACCGACATCGGTCCGATCGGCGTGCTCATCTGCTACGACAGCGAGTTCCCCGAACTCGCCCGCCGACTGGTCGACGAGGGCGCGCGGATCATCTTCGTCCCCTTCTGCACCGACAATCGCCAGGGCTATATGCGCGTGCGCTATTGCGCACAGGCGCGGGCGATCGAGAATCAGTGTTTCGTCGTCATGTCGGGCAATGTCGGCAATCTGCCCGGCGTCGAGAACATGGACATCCAATACGCCCAGAGCTGCATCCTCACACCGTGCGACTTTCCCTTCGCACGCGACGGAATCGCGGCAGAGGCCAGCGAGAATATCGAAACGCTGACGATCGCCGACGTGAACCTTGCCGACCTCACCTGGGCACGGGCCGAGGGCACGGTGCGCAACCTCACCGACCGGCGGTTCGATCTGTATCGCATCGACTGGACGCAATCCCCCCGCGGCGGGCAGCAGCAGCCACGCGGGCCCACCGTCGAGCACAAGGGACCCGGCGGCGGCTGATGGTCTTCCCGCGCCGGCGACGGCAATCTCCGGAAAAATCGGAACGGACGCGGCGGCTCATCCATTGATTCGATGAACGGAGCGGCCGCGCCCAAGCGCGGCCCCGCAACTGCAACCAACACCGAAAGGAGCCTCGCATGAAGAAGCATCTGCTTGCCGCCGCGAGCGCGACCATGCTCGCCGCCGCACCCGCCGCCGCCCAGAACATAGACGCCCCGCAGGGCGCCAGCATCGAAGACCGGGCCGTCTGGTTCAACGTAGCCGACCGGAACAACAATGACCGGCTGTCGCGCGCCGAATTCCGCGCTCTGCGGATGAACACCGTCGATTCCCGCTGGGTGCGCAACTATCGCGGCGACATGGACGCCGAACGCGATTCGGTGATCGATCTGAGCTTTCAGACGCTCGATCGAGACAATAACGGCAGCATTTCGCTGACCGAGTTCGCGAATGTCGGAACCGGCGCCTATGTGGTCGCCATGTCAAATGCGACGGGGAACGCCGCCACCCAGGGGACGGCTGCCGACGAATATTGGGACTGGAGCCCCGAATATGTGACGGTCACCTATTATCTCACCGTCACTCCGGTCGATACCGATGTTTTTGAAGGCCGCTCGGTCTACAACATGAATCGGGAAGAGGTCGGCAAGATTTCCCGGATCGTCCGCACTGAAGATGCGAATCGCTATTATGCAATGATCGACCTCGAGGGTCGGCCGATCTACCAGCCCACGGATATGGAGCGCGACAACGTCGGCGTTCCGCTCGATGACATTCTTCTGTTCCGCGAAGGCAGCTCGCTGTTGCTGAGCACACGGGGCGAGGAATTTCTCCAGGACGCGCAGGCGCGCGTGATCGAGGATCCCCAGGTCGTCGACCGCCTCTACACCGTGAACTGACACATGGATCGGGGAACGGCACTGCCGTTCCCCGGTTTCGTTCGCGAGGAGGAGATCGATGCCGAGAATTCTGCCTGCCGCCGCCGCGATGTTCGCCCTTTCCCTGGGCGCCTGCGGCGAAACCGAGCCCGAGCCGATCCTTGACGAAGTGGTCGCGCCCGAGCCCACGCCCACCGGGCCCGACGCGACCGAGCTCGCGACGAGCTTTCCGCGCGATCGCGTGACGCTCGACGGAACCGTCATCTCGACGACTCCCTCGCAATTGCTGCTGGATTACGGCAGCGGGGAAATCACCGTCGAAGTCGACGACTGGGACAGTTTTGGTGAAGCGACTCTCATCAATCCCGGCGACCGCGTGATCGTGACCGGACTGGTCGACGGCAGCTTCCTCACCAGCCGCAGCATCGAAGCGCGCAGCGTGTTCGTCGAAGATCTCAACACCACTTTCTTCGCCGCGGGCGCCGACGAGGAGGATTTCGGCCTCAGCAGGCTCGGAACCGCCGCGGGGGCCACGAACGTGAATTTCACTGGCCGCGTGCGCGAGATCGACGGCCGGGCTTTCGTGATGGGCACCGACAACGCCCGCTTCACGGTCGATACCTCGCGGATGAGCTACGACCCGCTCGACGAGGAAGGCTATCAGAGGATCGAGGCCGGCGAGCGCGTGTTCGTCTGGGGCGAATTCGGCCCTGCTTCGGGCGATACGGCGCGGCTGATCGCCGATGGCATCGTCAGCCTGACGCCCGATGCCCCGGAGGAAGAGAGCGTGGCGTTCGGCCCCGAGGACTCGGCGATGGAACAGAATGTCGGCAGCGGCGACGCAAGGATCGGCAACGCCAGCGGCCCCTGATGGGGGCGAGCCGCAGGCCGCATCGCGGCAGGTGAGAGGCTCCGGACGGCACGCGCCATCCGGAGCCGAAGCGTCACTGACTCTCGAGTTCCGAGATGTGGAGCGTCGCCTGCTGTGTCGAACCCGAGCTATAGGTGCCGACCCAGATCTCGTAACGCCCCTCCAAGGGACTGTCGAACCGCACGCTGGGGTTGCTGCCTTCCCCACCATCGTCGTCGCAATACCAATTCCCGTCGGGTGCGTTCACCATCAGCGTGGTGTCCGAGGACGAATCGACGGAAACGATCAGCGGCATGTCGCCCATGTCGTCGTTCGTGTACCGCAGCCGCACGTCGGGCGCCTGCGTGACGTACCCCCGGCACCCGGAAATGACGTCCGCAGAGAGACTGCCTCCCGCCCGAAGCGAAAGCGTGTAGGGGTCCGGCAGGAAGCCGCTCTCCAGCGAGATTTCGCGATAGTTCGGGTCGGCGCCGACATCGGGCCGGTCGCCGCTCCGCGCATCCTGCCGCCTGCCGTCGCTCTCGAGCTCCGAGATTTGCAGCGTGGTCGAGGACCGTACATCCTCGTCGTACGAGCCGACCCAGATCTCGTAGCGGCCCGAGCGCGGCGAATTGAAGCGGACGAGCGCATTGAGACCGTCGCCGCTGTCGTCGTCGCAATACCATCGGCCGTCGGGCGCGTTGACCACCAGCGTGACGTCGTCCTGCGACTGAGTCGAGATGATCAGCGGCAGGCTCCCGGCGTCGAAGCGGAGCCGCAGGTCCGGAGCATCGGTGATATAGCCCGAGCAGCCGCCAGCGGCATTGCTGGCGGAGACCGATCCGCCCGACGTCATCCGCACCGTGAAAGGATCGGGCGTGAAGCCGGAAGACAGCGAACGCTCGCCATAGTTCGGGTCGGCGCCGACATTCTGCGCCAGCGCAGGCGTCACTGTGCCGACGAGCAGCATTGCTGCGAGTGTTGTTCTGATCATCATCGTCTGTCCCCTTTCATTTCACAGCCGAAATGGCCCCGGTTGCGTAGCGGCTGCAAAATTACAGGTGAATGAACCTCTTGTTTTGCGCAACTTAATGTTAGCGAATACTTCGCCGACTCCCCTTTCCTTGTCTCGGCCGAGGCAGGTGCGGCGGGGGCATTTCGCTTCCCCTCGGCGCCGCGAATCCCTATATCCTCGGCATGGCAACTCCTCCCGAACCGAACGAATATGGCGCCGAATCCATCAAGGTGCTCAAGGGCCTCGATGCCGTGCGCAAGCGCCCCGGCATGTACATCGGCGATACCGATGACGGCTCCGGCCTCCACCACATGGTGTTCGAGGTTTCCGACAATGCGATCGACGAGGCGCTGGCCGGCCATTGCGATCGTGTGCTGATCGAGCTGAACGCCGACGGCTCGGTGTCGGTGGAAGACAACGGCCGCGGCATTCCCACCGGCATCCACAAGGGCGAGGGCGTTTCGGCGGCGGAAGTCATCATGACTCAGCTGCACGCGGGCGGAAAGTTCGAGAACACGTCCGAAGGCAATGCCTATAAGGTCTCGGGCGGCTTGCACGGCGTGGGCGTCAGCGTGGTGAACGCACTCAGCGAATGGCTCGATCTGACGATCTGGCGCGACGGGCAGGAGCATTTCATGCGCTTCCGCCACGGCGATGCCGAAGCGCCGCTGGCGGTGACCGGCTCCGCCGAGGGCCGCAAGGGCACGCGCGTGACCTTCCTGCCCTCGCCCGCCACCTTCAAGATCACCGAGTTCGATTTCGACAAGCTCGAGCATCGCTATCGCGAGCTCGCCTTCCTCAACTCCGGCGTCCGGATCGTCGTGCGCGACCTGCGCCACGAGGACGTCAAGGAAGTCGAGCTGTTCTACGAAGGCGGCATCGCTGCGTTCGTGAAATGGCTCGACCGCAACAAGTCCGCGCTGATTCCGGAGCCGATCGCGGTCGTCGGGCTGAAGGACGACATCGGGATCGACGTCGCGCTGGAGTGGAACGACAGCTATTACGAGAACGTCCTCTGCTTCACCAACAACATCCCGCAGCGCGATGGCGGCACGCATCTGGCGGCGTTCCGCGCAGCGCTGACTCGCACGCTCAATGGCTATGCCGACAAGTCCGGCCTCCTCAAGAAGGAGAAGGTGAGCCTCACCGGCGACGACATGCGCGAAGGACTGACCGCGATCGTCTCGGTCAAGCTGCCCGATCCCAAGTTCAGTTCGCAGACCAAGGACAAGCTCGTCTCGTCCGAAGTGCGCCAGCCGCTCGAAAGCCTGATGTCGGAAAAAATGTCCGAATGGCTCGAGGAGCATCCCGCCGAGGCGCGGCAGATCATCCAGAAGGTGATTGACGCCGCCGCCGCGCGCGAGGCCGCCAAGAAGGCGCGCGAGCTCACGCGGCGCAAGGGCGTGATGGACATCGCCAGCCTGCCGGGCAAGCTCGCCGATTGCCAGGAGCGTGATCCCGCCAAGTCCGAGCTGTTCCTCGTCGAGGGCGATTCGGCTGGCGGATCGGCCAAGCAGGGGCGTGATCGGCATTTCCAGGCGATTCTGCCGTTGCGCGGCAAGATCCTGAACGTTGAGCGCGCGCGGTTCGACCGGATGCTGAGCTCGAAGGAGATTGGCACGCTGATCCAGGCGATGGGCACCGGCATCGGCCGCGACGACTTCAAGCTGGAAAAGCTGCGCTACCACAAGATCGTCATCATGACCGACGCCGATGTCGACGGCGCGCACATCCGCACGCTGCTGCTGACCTTCTTCTATCGCCAGATGCCCGAGATCATCGAGGCGGGGCACCTCTACATTGCCCAGCCGCCGCTCTACAAAGCGACCAAGGGCCGCAGCGAAGTCTATCTGAAGGACGATACTGCGCTCGATCAGTATCTGGTCGAAGGCGGCGTCGGCGCCACGGTGCTCGAAACACCCCAGGGCACGCGCTCGGGCGAGGACCTGCGCGCGCTGGTCGAGCATGCCCGACGGATGCGCACGCTGATGCGCTATGTTCCACGACGCTATGACTCGGCGATCGTCGAGGTGCTCGCGCTCGGCGGCGTGCTCGATCCGGCCGCGACGCGCGAGCAGCGCGCGGCACGGCTCGATTCGGTCGCGAGCCATCTCGACCGCACCGACGCGGATGCCCGCTGGTCGGCGCGCCTCACCGAAGACGGCGCCCTGCACTTCGAGCGCTCGTGGCGCGGCGTGACCGATCATCACATCATCGAGGCAGCGTTCCTGGCTTCGGCAGAGGGGCGCAAGCTCCACGGCCTCGCGCAGGAGCAGGCGGAGAGCTATCTGGGAACCGCCAAGCTGGTGCCGGCGAAGAACGTCGCGCAGAACGATGAGGCGCCCGCAGGCACGATCGACACCGAGTCGCCCGACGAAGAGGCGCCCGTCACTGCCTCCAAGGGCGAGACGCTGGTGGCGCGGCCCAGCGAGTTGCTCGACGCGATCCTGGCGGCGGGCCGCAAGGGGCTGGCAATCCAGCGCTACAAGGGTCTCGGCGAGATGAATGCCGAGCAGCTGTGGGAGACCACGCTCGATCCGCAGAACCGCTCGATGCTTCGAGTGGCGGTCGACCAGGCCGATGTCGCCGACGAGATTTTCACTCGGCTGATGGGCGACGTGGTCGAGCCGCGGCGCGAGTTCATCCAGGAGAATGCGCTGAGCGTCGCCAACCTGGACGTCTGAGCGAGTACCTCTGCCGCCCGTCGGCCTAGAACGGGCGCGGCATCGGCGCGCGACTCGGCAGCGTCGGGCGCAGCCGCACTCCGCCCGATCTCGCGATCTCGCTCGGCTCGCCGTGCCGCAGACGGCGCCGCTCGAAACGTCTGCGACACGGCGCAAGCGATCCGTCGCCGCTTCGCCACCGCCGGGCGCAGCTCGAAACGCCCGCGGATTGCGCCGCTCGGCATAACGAGGCACCGCCTCGCCGAGGCAGAAGACGGGGCTTTCATGGCGACGGTTCGTTTCGGGCGATTGCTGGTGCTCACCGCGTGCATCGCGCTTGCCGCTCCTGCCGCGGCACGCGACGAAACCGGGTCCTCCGTCGCGACAACCAGCGAGGCGCCGCCGGTCGATGCCGGCCAGGCGAGCTACTACGCCGATCGCTTCGCCGGCGGGCGGACCGCAAATGGCGAACGTTATGACCCGCGCGAACTGACCGCGGCGCATCGCACGCTGCCCTTCGGCGCCCGCGTCCGCGTCACCGATCCCGCCAATGGTCGAAGTGTCGTAGTGCGGATCAACGACCGTGGCCCGCATCTTGCCGGCCGTGTGGTCGATCTCTCCCGTGCAGCCGCAGAGGAGCTCGGCCTGATCCGGCGCGGCGTCGGTCACGTCGAACTCAGGCTCGTCGAGGAAGCGGGCGTCGAAAGCGCGCAGAGCTGATGCTTCACGCTTCCGCAACCGGGTCGTGCTAACGCCGCGGAATGCGGCAACGTGATTCTTCACCGTCACGGACAGCAGGCGCGCTGTTCGCGATCGCAGGCGCGGCGGCGCTCTCCGCCTGCTCGGCAGTGCCCGGCCCGCGCATGGGCGCCGCGCCTCCTGCGGCCCTGAACGACGGCGTCGCCAGCTATTATGGCGACGAATATGCCGGACGCCCGACGGCGAGCGGAGAACGTTATGATCCCGGGGCAATGACCGCAGCGCACCGCACGCTTCCCTTCGGAACGATCGTACGCGTCACCGATCCTGCGACAGGGCGTAGCGTGACCGTGCGGATCAACGATCGCGGCCCCTTCCGTCCGGGGCGCGTGATTGACCTCTCCTATGCCGCGGCCGCCGAGCTTGGCCTCATCCGGCGCGGCATCGCCCCGGTGACGCTCGCTCTGGTCGACCGCTGAAGACGGGTGCGGGAGTGCCAACCCCCGGCGCCCCGCCTCAGCCGAGCTCGGAGATCAGCGCAGAGTCCCGGTCATAGATGTCCGGGCGATAGCTGATGCTCCCGTCAGGCTGCGGCCATGCAGTGAAATAGGTCAGATACACCGGGATTTCCCGTTGCAGCTGGACCTGCTGATTGTCGCCCGAATCGATCGCCTGGCGCAGTCGCGCGCGATCCCAGCCGTCCTGGGTAAGCGCCCACATCGCTAGATCGATCGGCCGCTCGACCCGGACACAGCCATGGCTTTCCGACCGGCTGGAATTCTCGAACAGCTGGTCCGCCGGCGTATCATGCAGATAGATGGCATGCGGGTTGGGGAACATGAACTTGATGCGGCCCAGCGCATTGTCGGGCCCCGGCCGCTGGCGCACGAGGAGATTGGGATCGCCCGCCGCGGCGCTCGCCCAATTCATTGCGCTCGGGCTGAGCGCATCGGCACTCGGGGTGAAGCTGCGGACCACTTCCATGTTGCGGCTTCGCAGATAGCCGACGCCGTTCGCGCGAACCGCTGGCGCGATCTCTTCGCTGGTGATCGAATTGGGGATGTTCCAGTAGGGATTGATCTCGAGATATTCCATGCGATCCGCCATCAGCGGCGTGCGATCATATTCGGTGCCGACGACCACGGCCATTTCCTGCACCGCCCGATCGCCTTCATACATGCGCACCGTGTATCCCGGGATATTGACCATCACATAGCGGTCGCCGAGCGCATCCGGCAGCCAGCGGGCACGCTCCATGTTGGCGATCAGCGTGCGCTCCTGCTCTCCCGGCGGCTGGTTGAGCATCGCGCGCGTGTTCGGCCCGAGCACGCCATCCGCGCTCAGCCCATGCTCCCGCTGAAACGACTCGACGGCAGCGGCGACTTGCGAATCGTAGCGATCGGCGCCGCTCTGCGGCACGGGAAGGCCGAGCCGCTCGCGCAACCTCTCGACGCGCGGGCTCCGGTCGCCCTGGCGGAGTAAGTCGCCCTCGCCGATCAGCGGCTGCGCGTCTGCTCCGTTGCCGTTGCGCACCTGCGCCAGCGCGTCGCGCAGGCCGTCATAGACCGGGTTCAGCCGATGCTGCTGCGCGAACCATTGCTCGAAGCTGCTCGCCGATGCAGCCGACGCCAGCACGTCCGCGGGGGCCGGTGGCTCGGGAGCCATGCCGGGCTCGGTGAAGTCGATCTTGTTCTCGACCCGGCCGTAGCGCAGATCGCTCAGATACCGCACCATCGTCTGCGACAGGCGCCGCTCCACAGCGCGCCAATCGGTGCGTTGCGCCTCGGCGTCGCGGATCGCCTCCGCCAGCTGCTGCGGATCATAGTCTGCCGGATCAAGTCCCTCGCTCGCGGCATTGGAGAGGCGCTCCAACAGTACCCCTGCATGCCGCCCTGCACCGCGCTGGCCGAACCAGAAGGGCTGGCCGCCTCGTTCCGCATAAAACGCATCGATCCCGCGCTCCTGCGCCGCTTGGTGCGCCGGTGGAGCGGCCTCGGACGCCAAGGTCGCGGCTGGCGCGGCGATTGAAGCGGCAGCAAGCAGGAGCGACGACAGGGAAAGATGCGATGCTAAGCTCATGAAAAACGGGTCTCCTTTTCCTTAGGGAAAGAATGAACGCCTCCATCGGTTCCGCAATCGTCCCGATCACCGGTTGACCGGGCCAGTACCGCAATGCAGCAAAGGCGCCATGGCCACGCTTCCTCCGATCACCAACAATCCGGACATCCGCTTTCTGGGGCGCCTGCTCGGCGACGTGATTCGCCGGCACGGCGGCGAGGACTTGTTCAAGCGGATCGAATATATCCGCTCGACTTCGGTCGACCGGCATCGCGGCATCGCCGGCGCCGATGCGATCGATCCCGGGCTAGACCGGTTGACACTCGACGAGACGCTGGATTTCACGCGCGGGTTCATGCTGTTTTCGATGCTCGCCAATCTCGCGGAGGATCGGCAGGGCGTGACCGCCGAAGACGAGGCGGATGTCGAGAGCGCACTTGCAAGACTTGCCGAACACGGCGTGGATCGCAACGCCGTCGCTGCGCTGCTCGATCAGGCGCTGATCGTGCCCGTGCTCACGGCCCACCCGACCGAGGTGCGGCGCAAGAGCATGATCGACCACAAGAACCGGATCGCCGAACTGATGGCGCTGAAGGATCGCGGGCTCCAGGAGACGCCGGACGGCGATCGAGTCGACGAGGCGATTCTGCGCCAGATCGCGCTGCTGTGGCAGACGCGCGTGCTGCGTCGGGAAAAGCTGGGCGTGGCCGACGAAGTGGAAACCGCGCTCAGCTATTTTCGCGACGTTTTCCTGCCGACGCTGCCGGCGCTTTATGCGCGCTGGGATCGGGCGCTCGGCGAGCGCAGCCCGAGCTTTCTCAAGCCGGGGAGCTGGATCGGCGGCGACCGCGACGGCAACCCCTTCGTCACCGCCGAATCGCTTCGGCTCGCGCTGGCGCGCGCCGCCGAGACGGTGCTGGTCCATTATCTCGATTCGCTCCACGCGCTGGGCGCCGAGCTGTCGATCTCGACGCTGCACGCCGATGCCGATCCCGCCGTCGTGGCGCTGGCGGAGGCGAGCGGCGACACCGCTGCGAGCCGCGCCGACGAGCCCTATCGCCGCGCCATTTCCGGGATCTATGCGCGGCTCGCAGCCACCCATCTGAAGCTCGTCGGAAAGGCGCCGCCGCGCCCCGGCACGCTGACCGGCGAACCCTATCCCGATCCCCGCGCGCTTCGCGACGATCTCGCCGCGATCGCCCATGGGCTTGCGGGCGGCGGCGATAGCCCGCTCGCCTCCGGCGGCAAGCTGGGGCGGCTGATTCGCGCCGTCGAAACCTTCGGCTTCCATCTCGCCACGCTCGACATGCGCCAGAACAGCGCCGTCCACGAGCGCGTGGTTGCCGAGCTGCTGAAGTCGGCAAACGTCTGCGACGATTATGCGGCGCTGAGCGAGGACGAGCGGATCGCCTTGCTGCGGCGCGAGCTGGCGAGTCCCCGGCCCCTGACCAGCCCCTATGCGAACTATTCGGACGAAACCGCGTCCGAACTCGCCATCGTCCGCGCGGCGGCCGAAGCGCATGCGCGCTATGGGCGCAGGTGCATCACCAACTACATCGTCTCGATGGCGGAGTCGGTTTCCGACCTGCTCGAAGTCCATGTGCTGCTGAAGGAAGCCGGGCTCTACGTTCCGGGAGAGACGCCGCAGGCGCATGTAATGGCCGTGCCGCTGTTCGAGACGGTCGCCGATCTCGAAGCGGCGCCGTCGATCATGGAAGCCTGGTTCGCGCTGCCCGAAGTTGCCGCGATCAGCGCCGCGCGCGGGCATCAGGAAGTGATGATCGGCTATTCCGACTCGAACAAGGACGGCGGCTATCTGACCTCGACCTGGCAGCTGTCGCGCGGATCGACGGCGCTGCAGCCGGTGTTCGAGAAGGCCGGCGTGTCGATGCAGCTTTTCCACGGCCGCGGCGGCGCGGTGGGCCGTGGCGGCGGATCGGCGTTCGCGGCGATTCGTGCACAGCCGCCCGGCACGGTGCAGGGGCGCATCCGGATCACCGAGCAAGGCGAAGTGATCGCGGCGAAATACGGGACGCCGGAAAGCGCGACGACCAACCTCGAAGCAATGGCATCGGCCACGCTGCTCGCGACGCTCGAACCCGAAAAGCTGAGCGCGCGCGACTATGACCGCTTCTCCGCGGCGATGGACCGGCTCTCGGAGACGGCGTTCCGCGCCTATCGGGGGCTCGTGTACGAGACCGAGGGCTTCACCACCTTCTTCCGCCAGATGACTCCGATCGCCGAGATCAGCGGGCTGAAGATCGGATCGCGGCCGGCGAGCCGCAAGAAGTCCGACGCGATCGAGGATCTGCGCGCCATCCCCTGGGTGTTCAGCTGGGCGCAGGCGCGAGTCATGCTCCCCGGCTGGTATGGCGTGGGCCAGGCGATCCGAGACTTCGAGGACAAGGGGCTGCTGCGCGAGATGGCGGCCGGCTGGCCGCTGTTCGCCGCTACGCTCGACAATATGGAACAGGTGCTCGCCAAATCCGATATGGGGATCGCCAGTCGGTATGCGGCGCTGGTCGAGGACGATACGCTGCGCGACCGGATCTTCGGGCGCATTCGCGAAGGCTGGGACGCCACGCACGACGGACTGCTGACCGTGACGCGCCAGACGCGGCTGCTGGAGAAACACCCGCGACTCGAAACGTCTATCCGGCTCCGGCTACCCTATATCGAACCGCTCAATCTGCTGCAGATCGAGCTGCTGAAGCGCCACCGCGCGGGCGAGCAGGACAGCCGGATCGGCGAGGGTATTCTCCTCTCGATCAATGCGATTGCGACGGCGCTGCGCAACAGCGGCTAGAGCGTCGGCCGCCGCTGGCGCGTCAGTCCTTCAGAAACGGCGCGGCGATGTCGTCGCGGACGCGCATCAGCCGCCCGGTCGCACGATCGAGAAGCGCCCAGGTCGTCTTCGCCTCGACCTTCACCTTGCCGTCCTCCGCGGTGAACCGCATGTGTCGGTCGAACCGCGCGCCGCGCGGCGGCTCCGAAACCCAGGTTTCCGCCGTCACGGCCTCGCCGTCGCGCACATTGCCGCGATAGTCGATCTCGTGGCGCGTCACTACCCAGACATAGGCCCGGCGATGCTCCGGCGGCGCGACCGCATCCCAGTGGGCGATCGCCACGTCCTGGATCCACTTCACCCAGACCGCATTGTTGACATGGCCCAGCTCGTCGATGTCGCCGGAACCGGCGGTGATGCGCGTGGTGAAGCGGGCCATGCCTTGTCCCTAGTGCGCGGCAGAGAGACTGGGAAGCGGCGTCACTCGGTCAGGGTGCACGGGATCGGCGGCTCGCCGCGCGCGGTGAAGGTCATCGCGTCGCCACGCACCTGCAGCGTGTAGCCCTCGCTGGTGTAGAGCATGCCCGAGCCCACCTCCTGCCGCGCAAGCGTCGCGACCGTCTCGCCCTCGCGCGAGACCGCGATCCTTTCGCGATCGGAAGCGAAGCGGACGACGAGCTGCGTACCATCGACGCAGCGGGCAAGGGAGCGCGTCTCCGCCTGCGCCTCTGGCGTTGGCGAAGCCGGTGCAGTGGGCGCGGGGCTTGTGGTCGGGCTCGGGATCGGCGTGGGACTGGTCCGGGCGACCGGCGTAGCGAGCGGCGTCAGCTCCCCTGTCGCGGCCCTCGTCGGAACAGGCGACGGCTCCGGCTCGGCTTCCGCAGGGCGCGGCGTCACGTCGATCTCGCGGATGCGCCAGCTGCGCTCCTCGGCGGTCGTCCCCGGAACGGCGCCGTTGCGATGCACCGTCACGAAACCGCGCATGACGAACGGCCGGTTTCCTGCCGCCAGCCGGCCAGTGACGCGCACCGGAACCCGCGCCCAGCGATTGCCTGCGCCCGCGTCGATGCGGTCGGGCAGGCCGACTTCGGCGCGGAGTTCGCTGAATTCCTCGAACGTCTGCGCGAACTCCTCGCTCGAGAGACCGGACGCCGTGCCATCGCGCTCCCACAGTCCATAGGCACGGCGATAGGCGCCGCGCGAGAGCAAGCGATAATAGTGCGTGACGAGGTCTGCGGCGGCCTGCCGGCCGTTCGAATCCTCGATCGCCGCTTCGGCCACGGGCTCAACCGGAGCGCTCGGCGCAGACGATGCTTCGGCCTGCGGAGCAGGAGCCGGCTCGGGCGGCGCGGCCTCGGCGGATCGCGCGGAGGTCGCGGGCTGAACATCAGCCGGCAGCCGGGTCTCGATGTTGGTTACGATGTCGGCGTCCTCGCCTTCGCTGCACGCAGCGAGCGCGCAAAGGGCGATCAGGGCGACGGCAAGCCGCATACGATGCTCTCCTCCAGGACCCGAACCCGCGGAAACGGGCCGCAGCTGCGAACGCCGCCGCGCGGCCCCCGTTCCAGGCGCAGGCGTACGGCTCAGCACTTCTCAGATTTCCAGTTGCGCCCCCTCGTCGCCGGTTTCCACGACATCGCGCGCCCAGAAGCCGAACGCCGCATGCGCCTTGAAAACGGCCATGTTCGCCAGCGGCGTTCGGACGAAGGCACGCTCCATTTGATCGACTCCGCGACCTGCGGCCGAGCGAAATCTGCCTGGCGCTCGATATAGTGGTCGACTCGCGGATCGGTGAGCATGGCGCACTCCGAAGCGGGGAGTGCGCCATGCTGCGCAACCGCGCGGACGGGGTCAAGCGCCAGAGGGGTCAGGGGGCGAGCGCCGCGTCGTCGCCGTCGTCGCTCTCCGCGTCGAGCGCCGCCTGGTCGACGGCGTCGTTGTCATAGTCCGCCTGCAGATCGTCTTCGTCGCGATCGTCGCGGTCGAGCCGCGCATCGGGGTCCTCTTCGCCGATCTCGCGGTCGCGCATCGCGAGATCGTCCTCGCCTTCGACGTCGTCGAGCTCCTCGCCGAGGTCCGGATCCATGTCGGTCTGCACCGTGCCGTCGTTCGGGCCGCCGCGCGTCGCTTCGAAAACCTCGGCGCGCTGGCTCTCGTCGTAGCCGTCCTCGTCGTACCCGTCGTCGTTGGGGCCCTGCTCGGGAATCTGATGGCCGCCCATATCGTCCTCATCGTCTCGGCCGCGGGCGGAATGCCCGGGCCGGACGTCAACGGAAGGACCGCGCACGCGTTCCGCCTCGCCGCCCCGCTTGTTTCAGCTCGGGCGAAACATCCGCCCGCGCTCGGCGACTGCGATGACGATGAATGCCGCCGTTCCGCACAACAAGAAACCCGCATAGAGCGGCACGGTCGTTCCGTCGTAGGATTGGCCGATCACCGCTCCCAGCACCGCGCCGCCCAGCGTCGTGACGAAGCCCTGAAAGCTCGACGCCGTGCCGGCGACCTCGCCCATATTCTCCATCGCCATCGCCGAGAAATTCGAAGTGGCGAGCCCGAAGCACGCCATCATCAGCGCCTGGAGAATGATGAAGCTCACCAGCGATTCGCCGCCGAACCACACGACCGCCAGATGCACGGCGGAGATACCGATCAGCCCAGCCAGCGCGAAATGCGAGATGCGCCGGGTGCCCAGCCGCATCACGATCCGTGCATTGATGAACGATGCGAGCGCCATGGTTCCCGCCACGCAAGCGAACACCAGCGTGAGCAGATGGGGCACCTCGAAGATATCGGCGACGATCTGCTGCACCGAGCCGATAAAGCCGAATAGCGCGCCCGAAAGCGCCGCCGCCGCAAGCGTGTAGCCGACGGCGCAGCGATCGCGCAGCACTGTCATATAGCCCCGGCCGATGCGCCGCGGATCGAGCGACAGCTTGCGCTCGGACGGCAGAGTCTCGGGCATCCGCACCCAGAACCAAATCGCGATCAGTGCGGCGACTCCGCCGATGCCGCCGAAGATCAGCCGCCACGATCCGAACAGCAGCACGATTTGGCCGAAAGCAGGCGCAAGCACCGGTGCCGCCATGAAGACGATGAAGGCGAGGCTCATCACGCGCGCCATCGCCCGTCCGGCAAAACAGTCGCGCACGATCGCGATCGTCACCACCCGGGCTGCGGCCACTCCGGCGCCGCTCGCAAACCGCGCCAGCAGCAGCAGCTCGAAGCTGCCGGACACGGCGGCAAGCGCATTGGCGATGACATATCCGCACAGTCCGGCGAGCAGCACCGGCTTGCGCCCGAACCGATCCGAGAGCGGCCCGTAGACGAGCTGCGCAAAAGAAAAGCCCAGCAGGAAGGCCGTGATCACCAGCTGGCGCCGGTTGTCCTCGACCACGCCGAGGCTGTCGCCGATCGCGGGCAGTGCCGGCAGCATCGAATCGATACCGAGCGCCGTCAGCGACATCAGTGCCGCGACGATCGCGACGAATTCCCCGAAGCCGAGCGGCGCGCGATCCGCCGATTCGGCGTGCGGCGGTGCGGTCTGCTGATCCATGCGGGAGCCTTTGGCGGATCGCGCCGGTCGCGTCACCTGCTTTGCTTGACCCGGCCCGGGCAAATCCCTAGTGTATTGTGAGGATAACACGCTGGAGACCAAGCCCATGAACCGCGCCGCCGCCCTGTTGTTGATCGCCCTGCCGCTCGCCGCTTGCGGAGATGGGGAAGGCAACGGCACGGCGATGTCGATCGACGCCATTTCGAACGACGGGAATGCGAGCATCACCTCCGACGCGGACGGCCGCTTCACGATCAAGGCGCCGGGGTTCGAAGGGTCGCTGAAGCTGCCTCCGATCCAGATCGACGCCGCCGATTTCGACGTGAACGGGATGCGGCTCTATCCGGGATCGACGGTGACGGGCTTCAATGCCGAGGCCGATGACCGGATGGGCCAGCGCGATCAGGCGAAGGCGACCTTCCGATTCACCAGCCCCGCCGATGCGGCGACCGTGCAGGAGTGGTTCCGCGAACAGCTTGCCGCGAACGACTTCGAGTTTCAGGCAGATGGAGCCGGTTTTGCCGGCATGACAGGCGAGGGCGACCGCTTCCGCCTCGAACTCGGCGGCCAAGGCGACCAGACCCGGGGCACGCTGACGATCGGCGAGTAACGCACGCGCCGCTGTTCGGGCGCCGCCCGAGCCGCTATCTGCGGAGCTCAGTTCAACCGGAGTTCCGATTCGTGACCGACACCCTTCTCGACCAGGTTCCGCTCGTCAGCCTAGCGCGCGCGGATCGCGAGCCCGAGGCATTCGCCGCCGAGTTGGGGCAGTCGTTCGAGCGGTTCGGCTTCGCGATGGTCTGCGATCACGGGATTGATCCGCAGCTGGTCGATCGCGCCTGGGCCACCACCCGCGCATTCTTCGAGCTGCCGGAGGACGAGAAACGCCGCTATCATGTTACCGGCGGCGGCGGCCAGCGCGGCTACACGCCCTTCGGCATCGAGATCGCCAAGGACGCGAGCGAGAACGACCTCAAGGAATTCTACCATATCGGCCGCGATCTCCCTGCGGGTCATCGCTATGCCGACGCCATGCCCGACAATATCTGGCCTGATCGGCCGGAGGGGTTCCGCGAAACCTTCGGCGCGCTCTTCGCGGCATTCGACACCGCCGGGCTGCGGCTGCTGTCGGCGATCGCCCGGCATCTGGGGCTAGCCCCCGACTGGTTCGAAAAACCGGTGGCTGACGGCAATTCGGTGCTCCGCCTGCTCCATTATCCGCCGGTGTCGCCCGATGCGCCCGGCGTGCGCGCAGGCGCACACGAGGACATCAACCTCATCACGCTGCTGCTCGGAGCGGAGGAAGCGGGGCTGGAGCTGCTCGACCGCGACGGTCGCTGGCTCCCGGTGAAGCCGCCCGAAGGAGCGATGGTGGTCAATGTCGGCGACATGCTCCAGCGGCTGACCAACCATGTGCTGCCTTCGACCAGCCACCGCGTCGTCAATCCGCCGCCCGAGCGCCGAGGCAATGCGCGCTACTCGATGCCTTTCTTCCTGCACCTCGCGCCCGATTTCACGATCGAGACGCTCGAGAGCTGCATCTCGGAGGACAATCCGAACCGCTATCCGCAGCCGATCACGGCGAACGACTATCTGCGCGAACGGCTGATCGAGATCGGCCTCATCAAGCCGTGACCCGGCCGTCGGCGCGCCTGCTGCGCGTCGATGCGCACGACGACGGCGTCAATGCCTGGAGCATGGCGCATTTCGCGCCGGGGCAGCGGCTCGCCGGCTGGATCGGCGGCTATTGCGACTATGAAGAGCGCACCGGCGGCTTCACCGTCCGGCGCGAGCTGCCGAACACCCGGGCGGTGCTGCTCGTCAATCTCGGCGAGCCGATCGCGCTGGTGGGCGGCGATGGGGGCACGTTGCGGCTCGGCGCCGGCGAGGCATTCGTCGCGGGAACCCATCTGCGACCGGCACTATCGCAATCGACCGGCGCGCAACGCGGCGTGCATGTTTTCCTGTCGCCCGTGGCGCTGCGGCGGCTGACCGGCGTGCCGATGCACGAACTGCGCGACCGCGCGGTGCCGCTGGAGGCGCTGTTCGGTGTTGCCGCTGCCACGCTGGGCGCGGCGCTGGGCGAGGCGGCGGATCGCGCGGAGCGCGTCAGGCTGATCGAAGCCGCGCTTGAGGCACGACTGGCGCGCACCGCCGATCTGCGCGCAGTCGACCTCTATGCCCTGCGCCAGACCGAAACGCTCGCCGGCGTCGAGCTTGCCGAGATCGCCCGCGACATCGGCTGGAGCCGCAAGCATCTTGCAAGCCGGATCACCGATCTGGTGGGGGTAGGCCCGCGCAGCTGGCGACGGCTGCGCCGGTTCGAACGCGCGGTGGGGCTTGCGGAAAGCGGTGATCGCGACTGGGCGGGCATCGCTGCCGAATGCGGATATTGCGACCAGTCGCACCTCATTCGCGAGTTCCAAGAATTCGCTGGTCTCACGCCGCGCGCGTTCGCGGCGCGGCTGGTGCCCGGTGGCGGAGGGCTGATCGAGCGCTGAGGTGCCTTTCGTCCAATCGTCTCCGCGCGCGGCATGGCAGCGAGTGCAAACCACCAGGGAGAGAGTCGGATGCGACACGAGATCATTCCCAATCTGCGCTATGCGGATGCGCCTGCGGCGATCGCGTTCCTCTGCGATGCGTTCGGATTCGAACGGCACGCAGTCTATTCAAACGCACAGGATCCGCAGATCATCGATCATGCCCAGCTGCTCTGGCACGACCGCATGATCATGATTTCCTCGGCGAAACCAACCGACTATGCCGCCGCGGCAGGAATGAAGACGGCGGCCGAGGCAGGCGCCGCGACCGCGACCTTGTACCTCGTCGTAGCCGACGTCGATGCGCACGCCGAGCGCGCGCGGCACGCCGGTGCCGAAATCTTCATGGAGCCGGCCGACCAGTCCTATGGCGGGCGCGGCTATGGCGCACGCGATCCCGAAGGCAATGTCTGGAGCTTCGGCAGTTACGATCCCTTTGCCGATCAGTAGCAGCGCTGCCGTTCCAACCGCCGGTCACTTGGGTTAGGCGCTGTCGCGCTGAACCACAGGAGCACCGAATGACTGAACCGCTGCGCGTCGCCCTTGCCGGACTCGGCACCGTCGGAGCAGGCGTCGTTCGGCTCATCGACGCGAACGGCGAATTGATTGCGCGGCGCGCGGGCCGCCCGATCGAAGTCGTCGCCGTGTCCGCCCGCGACCGCAGCAAGGACCGCGGGATCGATCTCGACCGCTTCGACTGGGTCGATGACCCCGCCGAGCTGGCACGGCACCCCGGGGCGGATGCAGTGGTCGAGCTGGTCGGTGGTGCCGACGGACCCGCGCTCGCGCTGGCTCGCGCCGCGCTGGGCGCCGGCAAGAGCTTCGTCACTGCCAACAAGGCGATGGTT
The DNA here is from genome assembly GCF_014334115.1 of Sphingosinithalassobacter sp. CS137. NCBI lineage: Bacteria > Pseudomonadati > Pseudomonadota > Alphaproteobacteria > Sphingomonadales > Sphingomonadaceae > Sphingosinithalassobacter > Sphingosinithalassobacter sp. CS137. Next base: position 2,441,803 of record NZ_CP060494.1, on the reverse strand, counting down.
GCACATCACGGACTCGAGCTCGCCCGCGCGGCCGAAAGCGGCGGGGTGGCGCTCAAGTACGAGGCTGCGGTCGCCGGCGGCATTCCGGTGATCAAGGGGCTGCGCGAAGGCGCTGCCGCCAATGTGATCGACCGCGTCTACGGGATCCTCAACGGCACCTGCAATTTCGTCCTAACCAAGATGGAAGCCGAGGGCCGCGACTTCGCCGAGATCCTCGCCGAAGCGCAGCGGCTCGGCTATGCCGAAGCCGATCCCTCGACCGATATCGACGGGGTCGACGCAGCACACAAGCTGTCGATCCTCGCCAGCCTCGCCTTCGGCGCGCAACCTGCGTTCGCCGACGTGGTCGTCACGGGCATCCGCAACGTGATCGCCGCCGATATCGCCGAAGCAGCCGCACTCGGCTATCGTGTACGCCTGCTGGGCATGGCCGACGCCGACGGCAAGGGCCTGTTCCAGCGCGTCCAGCCGATGCTGGTGCCGCTCGATCATCCGCTCGCGCATGTGCTTCATTCGACCAATGCGGTCGTCGCCGAAGGCAATTTCGTCGGACGGCTCTTCTTCCAGGGCGCAGGCGCGGGCGACGGTCCGACCGCCTCCGCTGTCGTGGCCGACCTGATCGACATCGCGCGCGGCGAATTCGGGCCGCCCTATGCGATGCCGGTCGAAGCGCTGGCGGCGCTCCCGCCGGCGGACAGCGGCGAGCGCCGCGGGCGGGACTATCTGCGCTTCACCGTGGCCGACAAGGTGGGCGTGCTCGCCGAGATCGCCGCGGCGATGCGCGATGCAGGCGTTTCGATCGAAAGCCTGATGCAGCGCGGTGCGATGGCCGATGGAAGCGTGCTCGTGGCAATCGTGACGCACGAGGGCCCGGAGCGCTGTGTCGCTCAGGCGCTCGAAAAACTGCGGGGCTCGCCGAGCCTCAAGAGCGAGCCGATGTGGATGCCGATCCTCTCCGACTGAGGTCAGTCGTCGGAACCGGTATCGATGATGACGGTGCCGTCGCTGGGGCAGACCGGCGCGCCCGAAAGACCACACCGCATCGGCTCCTGCTCCATCGCCCGCGCAACGCGATCCTCGGTCTCGGCGGGATCGAGCGGCAATCGGAAGCGGCTACGCCGCTCGGTGCAGTCGGATTCGCCTGCCGCGCAGGTCTGCGCATCGCGAAGAAGGTCGATTTGCTCGGGCGCCGGTGCATCCTGCATCGGAACGATCGGCAGCAGCAGGAGAAGTGACAACATCGGGCGTGCTCCTTCGCGCCCCCCGCTTTTCTCAACGCCGGGGCAGGCACGAAGTTGCCGCGGCACGCGCCCGGACGCTCCTCAGTTGCCCCGGCAGAGGCGCTCGCCTATCGGCTTGGCAATCACATTCGAGGGGTGCCCGATTCCATGCCGACTGCAAGCAAAGTTCTCGACCGCGTCCTGGTACTCGAAATGGTGCGAGTCACCGAAGCCGCGGCGATCGCCGCTTCGACTTTGGTCGGCCGCGGCGACGAAAAGGCCGCGGACCAGGCAGCCGTGGAGGCGATGCGCGACGCGCTGAACCAGCTCGATTTCGACGGCACCGTGGTGATCGGCGAAGGCGAGCGCGACGAGGCACCGATGCTCTATATCGGCGAGAAGGTCGGCGCGGCGCAGGGCACCGGCCCGAAGATCGATATCGCGCTCGATCCGCTGGAAGGCACGACGATTACGGCCAAGGCCGGTCCCAACGCGCTGGCGGTGCTGGCGATCGCCGAGGAGGGCTGCCTGCTCAATGCGCCTGACGTCTATATGGACAAGCTGGCGGTCGGCCCCGGCTATCCCGAAGGCGTGATCGACCTCGCCAAGAGCCCGACCGAGAATATCCAGGCGATCGCCAAGGCGAAGGGCTGTGCCCCCAACGAGATCATCGCCTGCGTGCTCGACCGGCCGCGCCACGAGAAGCTGATCGCCGAGCTGCGTAGCTGCGGCTGCGGCATCATGCTGATCCCCGACGGCGATGTCGCAGGCGTGATCGCGACGACCGACCCCGAGACGACGGTCGACGTCTATATGGGCCAGGGCGGCGCGCCGGAGGGCGTGCTGGCGGCGGCGGCGCTGCGCTGCGTCGGCGGCCAGTTCCAGGGGCGCCTCGTCTTCCGCAACGATGACGAGCGCAGCCGCGCCGCCAAATGGGGGATCGAGGATCTCGATCGCATCTATACGCTCACCGATCTCGCGAAGGGCGACTGCATCTTCGCCGCGACCGGCGTGACCGACGGTTCGCTGCTCGACGGAGTGAAGCGCTACGGCCGCAAGATGCACACCGAAAGCGTGGTGATGCGCGCAAGCTCGGGCACGGTCCGCTGGGTGAAGGGCGAACACCGGCTGTGATCCTGGAGACCGCCACCGCGGCGCAGCTGCTGCTCGCGGTCACGCTCGTCGTACTGGCGGTCTTCACCATTTTCGATGCGCGCTCCTATGCGCGGTTCAAGACGATCGACGACACGCGCGAGCGCAAGCGCATCTTCGGGCGCTGGGTCGTTCAGGCGATGCTGCTGTTCGGCGGTGGCGCGCTTCTCGGGCTCGCGCTGCTGGGTCGGCTGGGCGAGATCGTCGCCTTTCCCGTCGAGTTCCTGCCCGCGACTGCCCTGTTGGGCGAGTTGGACGACGTTCGCGGCCTCATCACCGGCATGCTCTTCGGACTGGTCGGGCGCTGATCCTCGTCAGTGCGCTCGCCTTGCTGCGCCCGCCGAAGGAGGGCGTGGAGATGCGCGTCCTGGGCGACATCGGCGCGCTGCTGCCGCGCAACCGCGCCGAGCTGCCCTATGGCGCGCTGCTCTCGGTCAACGCGGGGATCACCGAGGAGCTGTTCTTCCGCCTCTATCTGCCGCTGCTCATCGTGCTCGCGGGTGGCGGCGCGGTGCTCGCGTTCGTCGCCGCCGCGCTCGTGTTCGGGCTGATGCATCTCTATCAGGGCGCCGCCGGCGTGATCGGCACCAGCGTGATGGGGCTGGTCTTCGTGCTGATCTACCTCGTCACCGGCAGCCTGTTGCTGCCGATCCTGCTCCATGTGCTGATCGATCTGAACGGACTGGTGCTCCAGCCCGCGCTGCTGATGCGTCGTCGGCGGCTCAGCTCTTCAGCCGCCAGCCCGTCCTGAAGATCAGCCACACGATGAACAGGCACAGCGCGAGGAAGCCGCCGGTGAAGCCCAGGCTCACCCAGATATCGACATCGCCCTCCCCGAAGAAGCTCCAGCGGAAGCCGCTCACCAGATAGACCACCGGGTTGAACAGGCTCACCGTGCGCCACGGCTCGGGCAGCATGTCGATCGAATAAAAGGCACCGCCGAGGAAGGTGAGCGGCGTCACCAGCAGCACCGGCACGAAATTGAGCTGCTCGAAGCCCTTTGCCCAGATGCCGATGATGAATCCGAACAGGCTGAACGCCAGGCTGGTGAGGATCAGGAACGCCGCCATCGCGAACGGGTGGCGGATATCGAGGTCGACGAAGAAGCTGGCCGTGACCAGGATGATCAGGCCGATCACGATCGATTTGGTGGCGGCGGCGCCGACATAGCCGAGCACCATCTCCATCGCCGAGATCGGCGCCGACAGCAGCTCGTAGACGGTGCCGGTGAATTTGGGGAAGTAGATGCCGATCGAGGCGTTCGAGATGCTCTGCTGCAAGAGCGACAGCATGATGAGCCCCGGAACGATGAAGGCACCGTAGTTCACGCCGTCGACATTCTCGATCCGGCTGCCGAGCGCGCCGCCGAACACGACGAAGTAGAGCGACGTGGTGATCACCGGCGCGGCCAGGCTCTGCCACAGCGTGCGCAGCGCGCGCGCCATTTCGAAGCGATAGATCGACCAGACGCCCTGTGCGTTGAACCCGTGCATCAGCGCTGCTCCACCAGATCGACGAAAATGTCCTCGAGGCTGGATTTCGAGGTGTCCAGATCCTTGAAGCCGATCCCGAGATCGCCGAGCCTGCGCAGCAGCGAGGGAATGCCCGTCCGCTCCGCCTGCGCATCGAATACGTAGCGCAGCGCATGTCCCTCGTCGGCGAGCGTCAATTCCCATTCGGCGAGTTCGGGCGGGATCGCGTGCATCGGCTCCATCAGCACCAGCGTCATCTCGCGCTTGCCCAGCTTCTTCATCAGCGCGGTCTTTTCCTCAACAAGCAACAGCCTGCCCTTGTCGATCACGCCCACCCGATCGGCCATTTCCTCGGCTTCCTCGATATAGTGGGTGGTCAGAATGATGGTCGTGCCGCGCTCGCGCAGCCCCAGCACCAGCTTCCACATGTCGCGCCGCAGCGAGACGTCGACGCCCGCGGTGGGCTCGTCGAGGAACAGCAGCTCCGGCTCGTGCGCCAGCGCCTTGGCGATCAGCACGCGCCGCTTCATGCCGCCCGAGAGATCCTTGATCTTCTCGTTGCGCTTGTCCCACAGCGACAGATCCTTGAGCACGCGCTCGCAATAGGCCTTGTCGGGCGCCTTGCCGAACAGGCCTCGGCTGAACCGCACCGTGGCCATCACCGTCTCGAACATGTCGACCGACAGCTCCTGCGGGACGAGACCGATGCGCGATCGCGCCTCGCGCGGCTCACGCAGCGCGTCATGTCCATCGACCAAGATGGTCCCGGAGCTCGGCACGACGATGCCGCAGACGATGTTGATGAGCGTTGTCTTGCCCGCGCCGTTCGGCCCCAGCAGCGCGAAAATTTCGCCGCGCCGGATTTCGAGGTCGACCGAGTCGAGCGCCTTGTGCCCGGAGCCATAGGTCTTGCTGACGCCGGAAACGGATAGAATCTGCATGAAGCCCCCTTCTACGGAGGCTAGATGGGAGGCGCGAAGCCGCGCGGCAATGGGTGGCGGGCGGCACACCGTAACGGCGGCCGCCCTTGGCATTCAGAGAAAGGCGTCGAGCGTCATCGACGGATGGGGATAGCGAAACGCATTGGCGGCGATCGGCAGAACGATTCCCTCCGGCACGCCGGGGAGGAAGTAATTGCCCTGATACTCATTTGGCTGCGTGCGGCCGTCCCCCGCCTCGTAGCTGGTGCCGATCGGCGCATAGGCGAGTTCGGTGCCGAAGACGGCATAGAGCGCCATGTCTACGAAGTTCATGTGCTTGATCGTGCCGCGCAGGTGGGTGTCCTGGGCAATGATCGCGTGAAGCTTTTCGCGGACGAAGGAAAGCGCCGAAAGGTCCTTCACCACCTGGTTGAAATCATGCGCGCCATCGTGATGGACGATGCACTTGCCGGGATTCTCCACCGTCAGAACATTTTTCACATAGGAAGGAACGTCGCCGTGGAAGAGGCGAACGCGATGCGCCGATTCCGGGAATGCGCGGCGGATACGCTCGTAGGAGAAGAGCAGGAAACGCGCATTGATATCGACGAGGTCGAGATCGAAATCGAACCGCTCGATGCAGCCGCCGAAAACGGCGGAAGCGCCACCCATATAGACGCCGACCTCGACAACGCGGTCGAATTCGCCAGCCAGGTCGCGCAGCGTTCGGACGAGGTCGAAATAATAAAGCGCGGTGCACTGATCCTCATAGGTCAGCTTGGTCGCGTGCAGACGCTCTGCGATGGAATCGAAGAAGCGATTGCGACCGGCGACAAGATCACTCTTCAGCCAGGCACGATGGCCGCTGAAGATCTCGATTCCCAGCTTGCTGTTGGGATCCGCAAGCTCCGCCAGCTCGGGATCCGGTTCGATGAAAACTCCCGGCGCCATGATTCCTCCAATCGGAGCGTCCCTGTGCGCTCCCCTGAAGGACTTATAGACGGCGCGGCGCTCAGCGGCGGGCAGCGGCTACCGCGTCGGCGAGTTGGCGATAGGAGACGGCGCCGGGGAGCACGCGATCGCCGATCACCCAGGCGGGGGTGCCGCTGATGCCGAGCGCCTGGGCAGTGGTGTGGTTGGTCGCCAGTTCGCGCTGGACGCGCTGTGTGCCGACGGTCTCGCGCACCTTCTCGATGTTCAGGCCAGCCGTCGCCGCGGCGCGGCGGATCGACGCCTCGCTGAGCTGGCCTTGCGCGAACAGCGCGTCGTGGAAGCTGGAATATTTGCCCTGCTCGGCCGCGGCGAGCGCCCAGCGGGCGGCGGTGACGCTCTGTTCGCTCAGGATCGGAAATTCGCGATAGACCACGCGAACGTTGCGGTCCTTCGTCAGCAGTTCCTCGATCGCGGGCAGACTCGCGCGGCAGAAGCCGCATGCATAATCCATATAGACCGCGACGGTGACGTCGCCGTCGGGGTTCCCCGCCCACGCGCCGGGATAGGGATCGACGATCGCGTTCCGGTTCGCCTCCACGGCGCCGGCGGTCTCGCGCTCGCGCAGCCGCTCCATCGCTTCGGGAAGGATTTCCGGATTCTCGAGCAGATAATCGCGAACCACCAACTCGATCCGTGCCCGATCGGCATTGGCGCCCCCGGCCGGAACCACTGCCTGCGCCGCCGCGAAAATGCCCGCGCCTAGGACCGCCGCGAGCACGAACGAAGCCGCGAACAACCAGGGACTGCGCGTGAGTCGCTCGATCATTGCAGGTCCTCCGGCGTGCGACTGCGGTCGCCGCGTTCCTCTTGCAGTGCGTTGCGCGAAACCATCAGAACGTCCTGCGCGCGGATCCAGTCAGGCGACCCTTCCTCGAGCCCCGCCATTGCCGTGCGTGCGCTCGCCGCCGCAACGGCGGAGTCGCCGATCAGGCTGGCGCGCTCGGCCATCGCAAGCGCGGTACGCGCGCGGTCCCCGGTGCGTTCGTAGACGATGGCGAGATTATACCAGGCCGAGGGATTCTCGCGGTCGCGGGCGACTGCCTGGCGCAGCACCCGCTCTGCCTCGCGCAGGTTCGCCGGGTCCTCGGTCGCGATCAGCGCATGACCGAACAGCGTGGCGATCAGCGGCTGATAGCTGGTCTTCTCGACAGCGATTCGGAGCGGCTCGAGCGCTTCCTCGGCATGGCCGGATTCGAGCAGGATCTGCCCCTCCAGCTCGAGAAAATATGCGTCGTCCGGAGCCGCCTGTACCAACGCCGCCGCTTCGGCCGCAGCCTGGCTGGGATAGCCGGACTTGTGATAGGCATAGGCGCGCGCATAATGCGCCGGGATCGACTGGTTGCTGGTCGGATAGAGCCGCAGCGTCGCCTGCGGATCGTTCACATAGCCGCGCAGCTTGGCCTGGACACGCTGAAACCGCTGCTCGAGCTCGGGATCGGTCGCCCGGTTCCAGCTCGGCGCGCCCTCCAGATCGGCGGTCAGCGCGGAAATCCGCTCGCCGCTGAGCGGATGGCTGCGCTCGTAGCTGTCCTCCTGCGGCACCGCGAGGCGATATTCGAGGTTCTGGAGCTTCTTGAAGAACTCCAGCATCCCGCGGCCGTTGACGCCCGCGGTGTTGAGGAAGCGCACTCCCGCAGCGTCGGCGGTCGCTTCCTGGCTGCGCGAATAGGCGAGATACTTGCCGATCGCGGCGCGACTGCCCGCCATCAGAATTCCGGTGCCGGCTTCGGGCGCGCCCGCCGCGACGGCGACGACCCCCAGCACCATCGAAAGGATCGAGATCGCGCCGGCCCCGCCGCTGTTGCGCAGCGGCACATGGCCGGCGACGATATGGCCCAGCTCGTGCGCGATGACGCCCTGGACTTCGTTGACGTTGGTGGCGGCGTCGAGAAGGCCGCTGTGGATGTAAACGGTCTGGCCGCCCGCCACGAACGCGTTGATCGAGGGATCCTGGATCAGGACGACGCGGACATTGTCAGGCTCCAGCCCCGCCGCCTCGATGATCGGGCGGGACATGTCGGCGAACAGCGCCTCCGTTTCGGCGTCGCGCAGGATCGACTGCGCGGCGGCCGGACGGGCAGCGAAGCCAATCAGGCAGACCAGCGCCAGAAGGGCAACGAAGCGCTTCATGGCTGTCATATCGTCTTCAACTCCGCTCTCGGCAACGTTCGCGCGCGCGGCCTTCTCGGCCGAACGGTCTGAATGTCGCGTGAAGCGGCGCCGCGCGGGAAAAGCGCGGCGCCGTCACGAGTCATCATGCGCCGAAGGTGCGCTGCCACCAGCCGCGACGCGGACCCGCGGAGGATTCGCCCGCGTCCGCGGTCTCGGATTGCTGCTCAGCCGCTTCGGAGTTGTCGGCTTCCTGCGCATCGGAGGCCCCGTCCTGGGTCACCGGCTCCGGCTCGGCCGCTACGGGCTCGGGCGCGGGGGCATCTTCGGCCGGAACTTCCGCTTCGGCAGCCTTGCGGCGACCCCCGCGGCGACGCGGCTTCGATTCCGCCTCAGCCTCGGCAGACGGGCCGGGCAGCGCCTCGAGCGCCTCGCTGGCAGCTGCCAGCGCTTCGCCCGCATCGCCTTCGGGAGCCGCCTTCTTGCGGCGCGTCCGCTTGGGCTTCGCAGCGGCCGCCGCGGCTTCGCCTTCGGTCGCAGCGGCCTCGACTGCCGGCGCGGCAGCCTCGGAGGGGGCGTCGGCCTTGCGGGCGCGCGGGCGACGCCGCGGCTTGGGCGCCTCCTCGGCCGGAGCCGCCGGCTCGGCGGCTTCGACCGGTGCAGGCTGCCCGGCTTCGCCGATCTCGGCGACGTCGCTCACCGGAGTCTCGGTGCTCGTCTCCTCCGGTTCGACGGCGTCAGCCGCCTGCGCGCCAGCCTCTTCAGCGACCGGCGTGCCGCGACGGCCACCGCGCCGACCGCGACGGCGGCGCTTGCGGCCTCCCTCGCCTTCGTCGCGATCTTCCTGCGCGCCCTCGCCTTGGCTCGTCTCGGACTCCTCCGATCCGGTAGCTTCCTCTTCATCGGTCGCGGATTCGTCCCGCTCCTCGCCGGACTGCTCTTCCCGATCCTCGTCGCGACCGCGCCCACGGCGCCCACGGCGGCGGCGGCGGCGCTTGCGCCCGCCTTCGCCCTCGCCTTCCGCCTCGCGTCCCTCTTGGCGGTTGCGCTCGCGCGGCTCGGCTTCGGCGTCGGCCTCGGCTTCGACCTCGTCTTCCTCGTCCTCGATCTCTTCCGGCAGATCGTCCTCGGGCTCTTCGATCAGCGGCTCGATCCGTGGCGCGTGGGCCGGCGGCGGGCCGGAGGCCTCGACCGACATGCGCGCGCCTTCGAGCTCGCCGTCCGACGCGACTTCGACCGAGACGCCATAGCGGTCCTCGATCTCGGCAATGTCGGCGCGCTTCTTGTTGAGCACATAGAAGGCGGCTTCCTGGCTGCAACGCAACGTGAGCTGCGAACCGCGGCCACGCGCCGCCTCGTCCTCGATCAGGCGCAGCGCGGACAGACCCGCCGACGAAGCGGTACGCACCAGCCCGGTGCCCTCGCAATGCGGGCACTGGACGGTCGACGCTTCGAGCACGCCGGTGCGCAGCCGCTGGCGGCTCATCTCCATCAGCCCGAAAGCGGAGATGCGGCCGACCTGGATGCGGGCGCGATCGTTCTTCAGCGCCTCCTTCATCGCCTTCTCGACCTTCCGGACGTTGGACGAATGATCCATGTCGATGAAGTCGATGACGACGAGGCCCGCCATGTCGCGCAGGCGGAGCTGGCGTGCGATTTCCTGCGCTGCTTCGAGGTTGGTCTGAGTCGCGGTCTGCTCGATGTTGTGCTCGCGCGTCGAGCGGCCCGAGTTGATGTCGATCGACACCAGTGCCTCGGTCGGGTTGATGACCAGATAGCCGCCCGATTTCAGCTGGACGACCGGATGGTACATCGCCGCCAGCTGATCCTCGACATGGTGGCGCTGATACAGCGGCACCGCATCGGCATATTGCTTCACCTTGCGCGCGTGGCTCGGCATCAGGAGCTTCATGAAGTCCTTGGCCTGGCGATAGCCCTCCTCGCCCTCGACGATCACTTCGTCGATGTCGCGATTATAGATGTCGCGGATCGCGCGCTTGATGAGGTCGCTGTCGCCATAGACCAGCGCCGGCGCGGTCGACTTGAGCGTGGCCTCGCGGATCTCGTCCCACAGCCGGGCGAGATAGTCGAAGTCGCGCTTGATCTCGGTTTTGGTGCGCTGGAGGCCGGCGGTGCGGACGATGCAGCCCATCGTCGGCGGCAGCTTGAGGTCCGCCATGATCGACTTCAGACGCTTGCGGTCACCGGCATTGGAGATCTTGCGCGAGATGCCGCCGCCGTGCGCGGTGTTGGGCATCAGCACGCAATAGCGGCCGGCGAGGCTCAGATAGGTGGTGAGCGCCGCGCCCTTGTTGCCGCGCTCTTCCTTGACGACCTGGACGAGCAGCACCTGGCGGCGGCGGATCACGTCCTGGATCTTGTAGCGCTTGCGCAGGCTCATGCGACGCTGGCGAAGCGCCTCGGCCGGGCTGTCCTCGCCATTGCCGCCACGCCGCTTGCGCCGCGGCGACTCCTCGTCGCCGGTTTCGGCATCCTCGCCTTCATCGTCGTCCGAACGCCGCTCGACCACTTCGACGTCACCATCGGCGGCGGCGTCCTCATCGGCCTCTTCCTCGGCGCGGAGCGCGGCTTCCTCGGCGGCATGCTCGGCTTCTTCGGCGAGCAGCGCGTCGCGATCCTCCTTCGGAATCTGATAATAATCGGGGTGGATTTCGCTGAACGCCAGAAAGCCGTGGCGATTGCCGCCGTAATCGACGAACGCCGCCTGCAGCGACGGTTCGACTCGTGTCACCTTGGCGAGATAGATATTGCCCTTGAGCTGCTTGCGCTCGGCAGATTCGAAATCAAACTCCTCGATCCGGTTTCCCTTGACGACCGCCACGCGGGTCTCTTCCCGGTGGCGTGCGTCGATCAACATACGCATGGTCATGTACGTGTCTCCGGGCGCGCCGGCCCCCTGGCCCGTGTCGCGCGCCGTCAAAAAGGCGTGCCGGGCGAAGATGCCCGGCGGTGCTGGTTAAATGAGATGCCGTTGCTGCCCGGGCACGTCCGAACCGGCGGCTCGGATGCTCCACCTTCGCCGCGCGCGGCGCCGTAACGGCACTGCGGTCGGGACGAAGGGAAAATTGCCTCATGCAGCGTCAACCTGAATTGCCGCGCCGGAAAGCCGGCTGCGGCGGTTTCCCGAAACACGACGAACATGCTCCGGTACCGGTTACGTGCCTAGCACCGCCGTGCGCAGGCGGCAACCGCCGCCGCGAGAATGCCGCAAGAGGCGCTTCATGGTCGATGCGGCGTTAACCGCGCCCGTTGACCGCGGCTTGAGGGCCATCGGCTAGCCTGGCGAATGTCAGGGTAAATCGACGCGTACACGAGTATCTACGTATGTATTTGGGCTGGACCCCCCACGGCCCGGCGCGGCATATCGCGCGGGTGCTGCTTTTTCTCGCCTTTCTCTCCGGATGGCTTTCCGGGGCACCGAGCTGGGCGCAAGTGATCGAGGACGTCCGCGTACAGGGCGATCGCGTGATTGTCCGCTTCGATGCTCCGGCCGGACAGGCTAGCGCCTTTCTGCTCGGCGGGCCGCAGCGGATCGCACTCGACGTGCAGGGCGCACGCCCCGGCGGGCGCAGTGCGGCGGGCGGTGCAGTGGCCGGCGTCCGCCAGGGCCGGCACGAGACGGGCGCCCGGGTCGTGCTCGATCTGGCTCGTCCCGCGATTGTCACCGAAGGCAGTTTCGGCAGCGACGGACGAACCTTGACGCTCGAACTGCGCACGGTCGACGCCTCTCGCTTCGCGCGCGCCGCCGCCGAAGGGCGGATGCAGATCCTGCCGCCCTTCAACTATGTCCAGGCGAACAGCCGCAGCAGCTATCGGGAGACGATGCGCGTCCCGCCGCCGCGGCCCGCTGCCGAACTGCCGCGCGTCTACGGAAATGACGATACGCGCCCGCTGGTGGTGATCGACGCGGGTCACGGCGGCCATGACCCCGGAGCGATTTCGCCCGACGGCGCCCATCAGGAAAAGGTGCTCACGCTCGAACTCGCGCATGCGATCAAGGACGCGCTGCTCGCTTCGGGCCGGGTCCGCGTGGCGATGACGCGCGAGGACGACCGGTTCCTGATCCTCCAGGAGCGCTACGGCATCGCGCGACGGCTGGGTGCGGATCTTTTCATCTCCGTTCACTGCGACAGCGCAGGCAATCACGATGCGAGCGGAGCGACGGCCTATACGCTTTCCGAAGTCGCCTCCGATCGCGAGGCGGCGCGGCTGGCGGCGCGCGAGAATCGCGCCGACATCATCTCCGGAGTCGATCTGCGCGACCAGAACCCGGACATTTCCTCGATCCTGATCGATCTCACGCAGCGCGAAACGATGAATATTTCCGCGCGATTCGCGAGACTTCTCGGGCGCGAAGCGGAGCCCCTGATCCCGACGCGCACTAATTTCCATCGCATGGCGTCGCTCGTCGTCCTGAAGGCGCCGGACATGCCCTCCGTGCTGTTCGAGACGGGCTATATCTCGAATGCCGAAAACGCACGCTTCCTGGCGTCCGAAGCGGGGCAGGAACGCATCGCGCAGAGCGTCCGGCAGGCGGTCGAGATTCACTTCGCGACCCGGCTCGCCGCGCGCTGACGGTAGTTCTCCGAGGCTGGCGTCGCGCGGGAAACTTGCTAAACCGCGCACGAAATGGCGGATTCCGAACCTACCAGCATCAAGCTCCGGCTACGCCGGGAAATCGGCGGCATCGCAGGCGCGTTCGAGCGCATCCGGCACCGCTGGTGGTTCCGCGTGCTCGCGGTGCTGGCGCTGCTGGCCGGGCTCGGCATGCTCGCGCTGTGGTTCCTGTTCGCGCGGAACCTGCCCTCGGTCGACACGCTGCGGAACTACGAGCCGCCGCTGCCCACCTATGTCCGCTCGATCGAAGGCGAGCCGATTCACAGCTATGCGCGCGAGCGGCGCGTGCAGCTCAGCTTCGAGGAATATCCCGATCTGCTGGTGAAGGCGTTCCTCGCCGCCGAGGACCGCACCTTCTTCGAACACAGCGGGCTCGATTATCCGGGCCTGGTCCGTGCCGCCTTCCAGGGCCTGACTCGTGGCGAGACGCCGCGCGGCACATCGACCATCACGCAGCAGGTCGCCAAGAACCTGCTGGTCGGCAACGAAGTAAGCTACACACGCAAGCTCAAGGAAGCGATCCTCGCCTGGCGAATCGAAGAGACGCTTACGAAGCCGCAGATTCTAGAGCTCTATCTCAATTCGATCGAGCTGGGCCGGAACGCCGGCGGCGTCGAGGCGGCTTCGCATGCCTATTTCGGAAAGCCGCTCGAGGAACTGACGCTGCCGCAATTCGCCTACCTCGCGATTCTGCCGAAAGGCCCGGCCAACTATACGCCCGAACGGCACAGCGAACGCGCGCTGGAGCGGCGCAACTGGGTGCTCAGCGAGATGCTGCGCAACGACTTCATCACCGAAGCGCAATATGCAGCCGCGGTGGATGCGCCGCTCGGCACGGTGCCGCGCCAGACGCCGAGCTTCGAACGGGTCGGCGGCTATTTCGTCGAGGAAGTGCGCCGCCAGTTGATCGACAAGTTCGGCACCACCGACGAAGACGGACCCTACAGCGTCTATAACGGCGGCCTCTGGGTGCGGACCTCGCTCGACCCTGACATCCAGCGCTATGCGCAGTACGCGCTGCGTGCCGGCCTCGTCCGGTTCGAGCGCGGCCGCGGCTGGACCGGCCCGATCCGCGAAGTCGAGTTCGAGGACGACCGCTGGCAGCAGGCGCTGCTCAACACCAACATCGGCATCGACTACAGTGATTGGCGCGCGGCGATCGTAGTCGAAAAGGACGGCAGCGAACCGATCACCATCGGCTTCGAGGACGGCGAAACGGGAACGCTGCCGCGCAGCAACGCCAGCATGCCGGTGCGCGGCCAGGGCGGCGAAGCATTCGCGGCACTCAAGCGCGGCGACATCATCGCCGTGGCGCCCGAAGGCGGCCGCTGGGCGCTGCGGAGCATTCCGCGCATCTCGGGCGGAATGGTGGTCGAGGATCCGCGCACCGGCCGCGTCCTCGCCATGCAGGGCGGATTCGATTCGCGGATTCAGGCGTTCAACCGAGCGACACAGGCACAGCGCCAGCCGGGATCCACGATCAAGCCGATCGTCTATTCGGCCGCACTCGAGCAGGGCATGACACCCGCCTCGATCATCGTCGATGGCCCCTTCTGCGTCTGGCAGGGAGCGCAGCTCGGCAACAAATGCTTCCGCAATTTCGGCAACAGCCGCGGCGCGGGTCCGCGCACCATGCGCTGGGGCATCGAGCAGTCGCGCAACCTGATGACGGTGCGCACCGCATCCGAAGTGGGAATGGAGCATATCGTCGATCTGATGCAGCGGATCGGCGTGAGCCAGCAGCCCTATGAGCCCTATCTCGCTTATGCCCTCGGCGCGGGCGAGACGACCGTGATGCGGATGGTGAATGCCTATTCGATCCTCGTGAACCACGGCCGCGCGCTCAATCCGTCGCTGATCGACTATGTGCAGGATCGCCACGGCAATGTGATCTATCCTGAGAACTGGCGTCCCTGCGAACGCTGCAACGCGCCCGACTGGGACGGCGGGGCGATGCCCCGGCCGCAGATTCGCGCGCGTCAGGTGCTCGACGCGATGAGCGCCTATCAGATGGTGCACATTGCCGAAGGCGTGGTGCAGCGCGGTACGGCAACGGTGCTGCGCAGCCTTGAGCGGCCGCTTATGGGCAAGACCGGCACGACCTCCGGCCCGACCGACGTATGGTTCGTCGGCGGCGCGCCGCAGATGATGGCGGGCCTCTATCTCGGCTACGACACGCCCTCGAACCTCGGCGGCTATGCGCAGGGCGGCTCGATCGCGGCCCCCATCTTCAAGGAGTTCGCGGAGCGGGCGTTCGAAGGAATGGAAGTGGTTCCGTTCCGCGCGCCGGCCGGTATCCGAATGGTGCGAGTCGACCGGCGCACGGGCAAGCCGGTTCAGGGCGCCTGGCCGAGCGACGAGCCTCTCGCGAGCGTGATCTGGGAAGCGTTCAAGCCCGAGAGCGAGCCGCGCCGCATCGATCGCGAGGAAGAAGAGGATCAGCAGCAGCGACGCGCGCCGGAGCGGAAGGCGACCCGGCCGTCCGAGGCGCCACGCGACAGCGAGTTCTTGCAACGCGAGGGCGGTATCTACTAGCGCCCCCAACCACTATATCGTTTGTCCGGCGACCGCCGGGGTCTCCTCTTCCCCAAGCACAGGCTTGCCGAACGAGATCCCGCAGCCGCCGGTGAACGCGGAATTTGACCGGAGTTAAGAGACCATGCGCGCCGAAGCGCAGGCATATGTCGACAAGATCAACGACGCGCTCGCGCTGCTGCGCCGCTTTCTCGACTGGGATCGTGCGCTGCGGCGGCTCGACGAGCTGAATGCGCGCGTCGAGGACCAGAGCCTTTGGGATGATCCCAAGCAGGCGCAGGACGTGATGCGCGAGCGCCAGCGGCTCGACTCCGCGATCACTGCGACGCGCGCGATCGACCAGGAGCTGCGTGACACCGCCGAGCTGATCGAAATGGCCGAGGCCGAGGGCGACGAGGAGATGGCGAGCGAGGGCACCGCCGCGCTCGCCGCGCTCGCGCAGCGCGCCGAGCGCGACAAGGTGCAGGCGCTGCTTTCGGGCGAGGCCGACGGCAATGACACCTATCTCGAGATCAACGCAGGCGCGGGCGGCACCGAGAGCCAGGATTGGGCCGAGATGCTCCAGCGCATGTACACGCGCTGGGCCGAGCGCCGCGGCATGAAGGTGGAGCTGATCGACTATCACGCGGGCGAACAGGCCGGCATCAAATCGGCGACGCTGCTGCTGAAGGGCGAGAACGCCTATGGCTATGCCAAGACCGAAAGCGGCGTGCACCGGCTTGTGCGCATCTCGCCTTATGACAGCTCCGCGCGCCGCCACACCAGCTTCTCGTCGGTGTGGGTCTATCCGGTGATCGACGACAACATCGACATCGAGATCAACGAGAGCGATCTCAAGATCGATACCTATCGCGCATCGGGTGCGGGCGGGCAGCACGTCAACACCACCGATTCGGCGGTGCGCATCACCCATGTGCCGACCGGCATCATCGTTGCCTGCCAGACGCAGCGTTCGCAGCATAAGAACCGTGCCGAAGCCATGAGCATGCTGCGCGCCAGGATGTACGAGGCCGAGTTGCAGAAGCGCGAGGCCGAGGCGATGGCGACGCATGCCGCCAAATCGGACATCGGCTGGGGCCACCAGATCCGCAGCTATGTCCTTCAGCCCTATCAGCTGGTGAAGGACCTGCGCACCGGCGTCACCTCCACTGCGCCGTCCGACGTGCTCGACGGCGATCTCGACCCGTTCATGGCCGCGGCGCTGTCACAGCGCGTGACGGGCGAGTCAGTCGATGTGGAGGACGTCGATTGACGCCACGCCGCGTCTCGGCACCGCTGTGGCTGGGGGCGCTTCTACTCGCGGCGTGCAACGGCGCGCCGGATTCGAGCCAGCGTGGCCCCGACGGCTTTCCCGCGCCTGACCGGCCCGTCGCCAGCATCGTGTCGAGCCGCTGGTCGAACGAAGAGGCACGGGATCGGCTGAACGAGGCCGAGGAAGTGATGAATCGCGCCGGCATCCACCCCGGCATGACCGTGGCCGACATCGGCGCGGGCGAAGGCTATTACACGATCCGTCTCGCCCAGCGCGTCGGCGAAAGCGGCCGCGTGCTGGCGGAGGATATCGTACCCGAGGTGCGGGACGCACTCGCCACGCGCGTCGCACGCGAGCGGCTCGACAATGTCAGCGTGCGGCTGGGCGACCCCGACGACCCCAAGCTTCCCGAGGACAGTTTCGACCGGGTGTTCATGGTCCACATGTATCACGAGATCGAATCGCCCTATGAATTCCTGTGGCGGATGCGGCCCTCGCTCCGTCCCGGCGGCGAAGTGATCGTGGTTGACGCCGACCGTCCGACTCAGAACCATGGCACCCCGCCCGAACTGCTGCGCTGCGAATTCGCGGCGGTGGGATACCGGCTCGAGCGGATGGAGCCGATGCCGTCGGCCGGCGGCTATCTCGCGATCTTTCGCGCGGAGGGCGAGCGGCCCGAGCCCGAAGACATCGAGGCCTGCCCTGCGCCCGACGCGCCGACCGACGGCTAGACCGCCGGCTACAGCAATCCTAGCGCGCGAAAGCTCGTGAGCCCGCGCTCGCTGAGCACGAGATGATCCAGCAGCCGCACGCCGAGCGCGCCGAGTGCGCGGGCGAGCTGGCGCGTCGCCTCGCGATCGGCGGCGCTGGGCGTGGGATCTCCGCTCGGGTGGTTGTGCGCCATCACCACGGCTGCGGCATCGAAGGCGAGCGCATCCGCCGCCACGTCGCGCACCGGAATGTCGAGCATGTCGCGTGCACCCGAACGGGCATGGCGCAGCCCCAGCAGTCTCCCGGCCGAGTCCAGATAGGCGAACGCCGCGACTTCCTCCCGCTCGCGGACAAGCGTCGCGAACAGAGCGCAGGCGTCGCCGGCGTCACGCACACGATCTGGGACGCAATCCTGCGTCGGTGCGGGCAAGCCAGGTTGCAGCTCCAGGCGTAGCGTCATGCCCCTAGCTGCCATCGAGTCCCGCTGCCGGCGAAGCGCATCCCTCTCCGTATCGGTCCGGCTTCGCTCCGCTTCGGAGCGGTCGGTGCCGCTTGGCCTGTCCGTGGGCACGCGCTAAGCCGCATCCATGCGCCAATATCTCGACCTGATGGCCCGCGCGCTCAACGACGGCGCCGAAACGATGGATCGCACCGGCACCGGAACGCGCAGCGTCTTCGGCCATCAGATGCGCTTCGATCTGGCCGAAGGCTTTCCGCTGCTCACGACCAAGAAGCTGCACATCCGCTCGATCATCATCGAGCTGCTCTGGTTCCTGCGTGGCGACACCAACGCGCGATGGCTGCAGGATCGCAAGGTGAGCATCTGGGACGAGTGGGCCGACCCGGAAACCGGCGATCTCGGCCCGGTCTACGGCAAGCAATGGCGTCGCTGGGAAACCGCCGACGGGCGCGAGATTGATCAGATCGCCGAACTGATCGACATGATCCGCACCAATCCCGGATCGCGCCGTCAGATCGTGAGCGCCTGGAACCCCGGCGAGCTTCACGCGATGGCGCTGGCCCCGTGCCACTGTCTGTTCCAGACTCATGTCGCCAACGGGCGGCTCTCGCTCCAGCTCTACCAGCGGTCGGCCGACATCTTCCTCGGCGTGCCGTTCAACATCGCCAGCTATGCGCTGCTCACGCACCTGCTGGCGCAGCAATGCGATCTGGAACCGGGCGACTTCATCTGGACGGGCGGCGACTGCCACCTGTACTCGAACCATCTCGATCAGGCCCGCGAGCAGCTCGCGCGCGAGCCCGGCCCGCTGCCCACGCTGGGAATCCTCCGCAGGGCGCCGTCGATCGATGGCTATGCCTATGAGGACTTCGCGATCCACGACTATGTCGCGCAGCCGCACATCAAGGCACCGGTCGCGGTCTGACGCATGGTCCTGACGTTTCACCTCGCCCGCGCCGACAATGGCGTGATCGGTCGCGAAGGGAGACTGCCGTGGCACCTGCCCGCCGACCTCAAGCGGTTCAAGGCGCAGACGATGGGCAAGCCGATGATCATGGGCCGCAAGACCTTCGAGAGCTTCCCCAGCCCGCTCCCCGGCCGCCGCCACATCGTCCTCACGCGCGACCGGCAGTGGCGAGCGGAGGGCGCCGAAGTGGCGCACGATCGGGCAGAGGCGTTGGCGCTGGCCAACGCCGCCGAAGTGGCCGTCATCGGTGGCGCGGAGATTTTCGCTCTCTACCTCCCGGACGCGGATCGCATCGAACTCACCGAAGTTCACGCAGCGGCCGAAGGCGACACCGTCATGCCCCCCTTCTCTCCGCTTGAATGGCGCGAGACCTTCCGCGAGGATCACCGGCAGGAAGCGGGGCGACCGGCCTACAGCTTCGTGACGCTGGAGCGGGTGCGATGAGGAAATGGCTGTTGGGCGGGCTCGCGCTCGTCGCGGTGGGGGCGCTGCTGTTCTTCGGGCTCGGCCCGGTGTTCATCGAATCGAGCATGAACCGTGTGGCGAAGACGCCGCTGCCGGCGGTGTCCGACGAAACCCGCGCGCTGCACGAAAGCCTCGTCATCGCCGACATGCATGGCGACACGCTGCTCTGGCGGCGCAACCTCCTTTCGCGCGCCGGCCGCGGTCAGATCGATCTGCCGCGGCTCGAAGCGGGCAATGTCGCGCTCCAGATCTTCTCTTCGGTCACCAAGACGCCGACCGGGCAGAATTACGACGCGAACAGCGCCGAGAGCGACAACATCACGCCGCTCGCGATCGCGCAGCTCCAGCCGGCACGGACCTGGGGCTCGCTGCTCGAGCGTTCGCTGTGGCATGCCACCAAGCTCGAGCGCGCCGCCGCCGACAGCGGCGGGCGGTTGCGGGTGATCCGCACTCCGGCCGATCTCGATCGGCTGCTCGCCGCGCGCGCGGCCGGTGCCGAAGTCACCGGAGGCATGCTTTCGATCGAGGGGCTGCAAAATCTCGAAGGCGACGCCGCCAACCTCGACCGACTCTATGAAGCCGGATTCCGCATGGCGGGGCTCACTCATTTCTTCGACAATGAAGTCGGCGGATCGATGCACGGCGAAGCGAAGGGCGGGCTCACGCCGCTCGGCCGCGACGTGCTGCGGCGGATGGAGGAAATGGGGATGGTCGTCGACATCGCCCATTCGAGCCACGCCGCCGTTGCCGAGATCCTCGCGATGGCGCGGCGCCCGGTGGTTACCAGCCATGGCGGCGTCCAGGCGACGTGCAACGTCAACCGCAATCTGACCGATGCGGAGATTCGCGGCGTCGCGGCGACGGGCGGCGTGATCGGCATCGGCTATTGGGACGGCGCGGTGTGCTCGACCAGGCCCGAAGACATCGCCCGCGCAATGGTCCATGTCCGCGACCTCGTCGGCATCGATCACGTCGGCCTCGGCTCGGACTTCGACGGCGCGGTCACGACCGGTTTCGATACCAGCCAACTCGCCATGCTCACCCAGGCGCTGGTGAACGCCGGATTCAGCGAGGCGGACATCCGCAAGGTCATGGGCGGCAATGTGCTCCGCGTGCTGCGTGCCGGCATCCAGCCGATGCGCTGAAGCCCGCACCGGCGCGCGAAGGATTTGAAAGGAGCCACGCGCCAGCTATAGCCGCTGCCCATGGAGCGGCTGGACGGCGGCTCGGCGGTTCCGGCCCGGCTTCGCGGCGGAATCGTCGCGCTCGGCAATTTCGACGGATTTCACCTCGGGCATCAGGCCGTCGCGGGCCGCGCGATCGCGCAGGCGGAGGCGGCAGGCCGTCCGGCGATCGTCGCCACCTTCGATCCGCACCCGGTGCGCTTCTTCCGGCCTGACGTGCCCCCCTTCCGCCTCACCAGTCTCGATCAGCGCGAGCGGCTGTTCGCGGCGGCGGGCGCCGATGCGATGCTGGTGTTCCGTTTCGATGCCGCGCTCGCCGGGCTGTCCGCCGCCGAATTCGCGCGCCGGCGGCTGGTCGATTCGGTCGGCGCGGCCGGAGTCGTCACCGGCAGCGATTTCACTTTCGGCAAGGGGCGCGACGGCAATGTCGGCGTGCTCGAGGCGCTCGGCGCGGAACTCGGCTTCACCGTCGAAACCGTCGCACCGGTGCTCCAAGACGGCGAGCCGGTCTCGTCGAGCCGCATCCGCACGCTGCTGCGCCAGGGGCATCCGCGCGAGGCGGCGGCGCTGCTGACGCGCCCCTTCGCGATCGAAGCGACGGTGCAGCCCGGTGCGAAGCTGGGGCGCGAGCTCGGCTGGCCGACCGCGAACCTCGTGCTCGGCAACTATCTGCGTCCCGCCTATGGCATCTACGCCGTGCGCGGTCGGCTGGCCGACGGACGCGTGCTCGACGGCGTGGCGAACCTCGGCATCCGGCCGAGCATCGAGCCGCCGATCGAGCTGCTCGAACCGCATTTCTTCGATTTCTCGGGCGATCTCTACGGCCAGACGATCGAAGTGGCGCTGATCGACTATCTGCGCCCGGAGGCGAAGTTCGAGACGATGGACGCGCTGCGCGACCAGATCGAAGCCGATGCCGCCGAGGCTCGCCGTCGGCTGGCGGCGGGCTGATCGGGCAACATCCGCTTTGAAAGCGCGCGCGCATCCTTTAATCGGCGCGCACCCATGACTGACGCATCCGACACCAAGCGCGACTGGCGCGACACCGTCTTCCTGCCGAAGACCGATTTTCCGATGAAGGCCGGCCTCGCCGCCAAGGAGCCCGGCATCCTGGAGCGCTGGGAGCGCATCGGCGTGTACCAGCGGCTGCGCGAACAGCGCGCCGGGCGCGAGCGCTTCCTGCTCCACGACGGCCCGCCTTACGCCAATGGCGACATCCACATGGGCCACGCGCTCAACAAGATCCTGAAGGACATCGTCACCCGCAGCCAGTCGCTGATGGGCAAGGACGCGCCCTATGTGCCGGGCTGGGACTGCCACGGCCTGCCGATCGAATGGAAGATCGAGGAAGCCTATCGCGCGAAGAAGCGCAACAAGGACGAGGTTCCCCCCGCCGAATTCCGCCAGGAATGCCGCGACTATGCCGCCAAATGGGTGGGCGTGCAGCGCGCGCAGTTCGAGCGGCTGGGCGTGATGGGCGATTGGGACGATCCCTACCTCACGATGAATTTCGACAGCGAGGCGATCATCGCCGGCGAGCTGCTGAAGTTCGCGCAGAGCGGCCAGCTTTATCGCGGCGCCAAGCCGGTGATGTGGTCCCCGGTCGAAAAGACCGCGCTGGCCGAGGCCGAGGTCGAATATGAGGACATCGTCTCGACCCAGATCGACGTGGCGTTCGAGATCACCGAAGCCCCGAACGCACCCGAACTGGTCGGCGCGCATGCGGTGATCTGGACGACGACGCCGTGGACGATCCCGGTGAATCAGGCGCTCGCATACGGGGCGGAGATCGAGTACGGACTCTATGACCTAAACCCCTCTTTTGAGGAGTTTGAGGGCGACAGCGACGCATTCTGGCAGCTTCTCCGTTCGCGTTTCCCATTGCTAAACGCGCCAGTTCTGATCGCCCAACATCTGCAGGCGGCCTTTTGCGAGCGGGTCGGAAGAGAGCTGGCCAAAATCGGGATGCCCGAGTTCGGCAATCCACAGTTTCGCCAGCTGTTTCTTGATGATCGCGTAACGGGCGACATCGACACTTTTTCGAAGGCGATCAAAGGCTCGCGTCTTGCCGGCGCGAAGGCGCGCCACCCGATCTACAACTTCCTTCGTCACCCCGGCGAAAGCCGGGGTCGGGCTCCTTCTTCCGAGCATGGAGAAGGCAGCCCTGCCCCGGATCAGGTCCGGGGCGACAATGTGGATGAGAAGGCGCTCGCCTTCTTCGCCAAGCCCCGCCCGTTCCTCGACGGCTCGCATTTCGTCACCACCGATGCGGGCACCGGCCTCGTCCATATGGCGCCCGATCACGGCGAGGACGATTTCCTGCTGTGCAAAGCGAACGGCATCGATCCGGTGTTCGCGGTCGAGGGCGACGGCAAATATCGCGACGACTGGGCGTGGCTCGGCGGCCAGGGCAGCGTCATCAACAAGAAGTTCGTGGCATCCGACGGCCCGATCTGTACTGACCTCCGCGAAGCGGGCGCGCTGCTGTCGGCCAGCGACGATTTCACCCACAGCTATCCGCACAGCTGGCGTTCGAAGGCGAAGATCATCTTCCGCGCCACGCCGCAGTGGTTCATCCCGATGGACCGCGCCTCTCCCCTCCCGCTTGCGGGAGGGGCCGGGGGTGGGCACGCGCTCACCACGGACGAGGCGCCTGCGGAGGCCGGAAGCCCACCCCTAGCCCCTCCCGCAAGCGGGAGGGGGAATGATGCCACCCTCCGACAGATCGCGCTCGACGCGATCGAGCGTACCCGCTGGGTGCCCGCGCGCAGCCAGAACCGCATCCGCTCGATGGTCGCGGGGCGCCCCGATTGGGTGATCAGCCGCCAGCGCGCCTGGGGCGTGCCGATCACGCTCTACTTCAACCGCGCGACCGGTGAGTATCTGCGCGATCCGGCGGTGAACGAACGCATCCTCGCCGCATTCCGCGAAGGCGGGGCGGACGCGTGGTTCCAGGCGGACCATCAGGCGCTGCTCGGCCCCGATTACGATCTCGCCGACTATGAAGTCGTCACCGACATCCTCGACGTGTGGTTCGACAGCGGATCGACGCACAGCTTCGTGATCGAGCAGCGCTATGGCGCGGGCGTGCGCGCCAACCTCTATCTCGAAGGGTCGGACCAGCATCGCGGCTGGTTCCAGTCGTCGCTGCTCGAATCGGCGGGTACGCGTGGTCGCGCGCCCTATGACGCGGTGCTCACGCACGGCTTCGCGCTCGACGGCAATGGCCGCAAGATGTCCAAGAGCCTCGGCAACGTCGTCGATCCGCTCAAGATCATCGGCGAAAGCGGCGCGGACATCCTGCGCCTGTGGGTCGCGCAGACCGATTATTTCGAGGACGTGCGCATCGGCAAGGAAGTGCTCTCGGGCACCGGGGACGCCTATCGCAAGCTGCGCAACACCTATCGCTACCTGCTCGGCGCGCTCGACGGCTTCAGCGACGCCGAAAAGGTGGCGGTCGCCGAGATGCCCGAGCTGGAGCGCTACGTCCTCCACTTGCTCGCCGAGCTCGACGAAACGCTGCGCAAGGCGGCGAACGATTATGAGTTCGATCGCTACAGCCGCGCGCTGATCGATTTCGCCAACGAGGACCTGTCGGCCTTCTTCTTCGATATCCGCAAGGATTCGCTCTATTGCGACGCTGCGGACGATCCCAAGCGGCGGGCATACCGCACCGTGTTGGACACCCTGTTCCACGCGCTGGTGCGCTATGCCGCGCCGATCCTGTCGTTCACGGCGGAGGAAGTGTGGCAGGCGCGTTTCCCCAGCGAAGACGGCTCGGTGCATTTCCTCGAATGGCCGGAGCTGCCCGATCTTACGGGCGATTTGCTGACTGCCGATTGGCAGGCAGTGCGCATCCTGCGCGAGCGAGTCACCGAAGCGATCGAGCCGCTCCGTCGCGAGAAGACGATCCGGTCCAGCCTCGAAGCCGATGTCACCGTCCCCGATCTGCCGCTGCCGGCCGACCAGCTCGCCGAGCTGTTCATCGTGGCGTCGGTAACGAAGGGCGATAGCGACGCGGTGACCGTTTCGCGCACCGAGTGGGACAAATGCGGCCGGTGCTGGCGGCACCTGCCCGACGTTGCCGAAGACGGTGCGCTGTGCCACCGCTGTGCCGAGGTGATTGCCGAATGACGATGAACCGCTCGATCGGCCTGATGGTGGCCCTGCTGGTGTTCCTGGTGGACCAGGGGACGAAGATCTGGGTCACGTCGGGGCTGAACCTCTATTATCCCGGCGCGGAGATGGAGCTGCTGCCCTTCTTCGACCTGCGCTATGTCGAGAATCGCGGCGTCTCGCTCGGCTTTCTCGAGGCGAGCAGCGATACGATGCGCTGGGCGCTGGTGGCGCTCACCGCCGCGATCGCCGCCGGCGTCGCCGTCTGGATGTGGCGCGAGCGCAAGCTGGGCGACATCTTGGCGCTCGGGCTGGTGCTCGGCGGTGCGCTGGGCAATATCCTCGATCGCTCGCGCCTCGGTTTCGTCGTCGACTTCGCCGATTTCCATATCGGCGAGTGGCGCCCCTTTTTGGTCTTCAATGTCGCCGACGCCGCGATTACCATCGGCGTCGTGATCCTGCTGGCGCGCGCGCTGTTCGTGCGCGACCAGCCCCGCGAGCCGCGGCCCCAAGTGGAGAAGAACGTCAATGCGTAAGTTCCTGCCGATCGCCGCATCGCTTACCGCCGCGGGCCTTCTCGCCGGCTGTGGCGCTACCGGGCTGAATCGCGACCGGCCCGATGAATTCGCCGTGGCGCGCCAGGCGCCGCTGGTGATCCCGCCCGATTATTCGCTGGTTCCGCCGCAGCCGGGCGCGCCGCGTCCGCAGACGGCCGCCGCCTCGGATCAGGCGCTCGATGCGATGTTCGGTGGATCGGCCCCGCGCAGCGCTGCGGAACAGGCTGCGCTTCAGGCCGCGGGCCGCGACGTATCTCAGCCCGGCGTCCGCTCTGAAGTGGGCAGCGCGGAAACCGAGGTGTTGGACAAGGGCAGCACGACGCGCGACATCGTCGCCGCCCCCGAGGGCGATGGTCAGGACGCGAGCGCCAGCACTCCGAACTAGTCCGAACTGGAATGTCGGGCCGGCCACCGCCGGCTCCGGACCTTACGGCGCGTTCTTGCAACGGCGGCGGCCGGAAAGATGCGCTTCGCCACGCTTCTCCCGACCGCCGCGCCGAAGCGCCGCTGCCCGCCGTCCCGCACAAGTCGCGCGGCCTGGCTCCCTTTCCACGATACGCGAGTGGAGTCGGCTGGAATCGGCCGCCGCGCGGAAACGCGCGGTTCAGCCCCATTCCTCTAAAGGCAGCAGATGCCTCGGCCTTCGGAGGCGGCGCGCGGGAACGGGCTCCCCCTTCCCGCCCGCGCGCGCGGCTCAGAAGCTGGCGCTGAGGCTGAAGACGACGCCGCCATCGGCGCCGAGTGCTTCCTTGCCGAGGCTTTCGTCGACATCGGTGTTCACATAGGCGACACCCAGCGTCAGCGCCGAATAGGTCACCGAGGCGCCGATCGAATAATCGAATACGTCGCCATCCGGTCCGCCAAGGAAGCTGTCGCTTTCAGCATAGCCGAGATGCGCGCTCAGCGCGATCGGAGTGCCCGGAAGCGCCGTGCCGAGATCGGTGTAGATATAGACGCTGCTCTCGTCGCCCAGCGATTCCTGAGCGGGCGCATAGGCGAGGCCGAGCTTGGTCGACACGGGGCCGAGTTCGCCGGTCAGCGCGACATAGGGCTCGATGATGTCCACATCGGCGCCGCCGCCCGGATAGGCGTAATAGGTCGCGCCGATGTCGAAGCCGATGCCGGGCGCGACTTCGGTCGCATAGCCGCCGAAGAAATCGATTTCGGTTCCGTTGGCGAAGCCGATGCTCGAGCCCCAGGTGCCGAGATAGAAGCCGCTTTCATGCTCGATACCGATCGAACCCTGGATCGCCGCTTCCTCATTCGACTGGCTGAAGCCGCGGAAGCGATAATCGCTGACGACCGCCGCGCCGCCCGAAATGGTGATCGGCGGGGCCGGATCCGTGACGTCCTGAGCGAAGGCCGGAGTCGCGCCAGCCAGCATCAGTGCAGCGAATGTGAGGTGAGAATAGCGCATCGTAACCCTTTCCTTGACGATTGCCCATTCCACCTGCGGCCGCCGCGTCTCGCATCTCCGCCATTTCTGCAGGCGCGAGTATTCGGCTGACGACATAAGATTGCCGAATAACGCCGAGGCGCACAACTTCCTTCGCCGCGATGGCCTCGGGATTGTCGCGACCTGTTGCACTGCAGCAACAGACGCGGGCCTCAGCTCTGGCGCACCGCCACGATCGCATCGACTTCGACCGCGGCACCCAGCGGCAGTGTCGGTACCCCCACTGCGCTGCGCGCGTGGCGCCCGGCTTCGCCGAACAGCGCCTGCATCAGCTCTGACGCGCCGTTGGCGACCTTCGGCTGATCAGTGAACGCGCCCGCGCTGTTCACAAAGACGCCGAGCTTCACGATCCGCTCGACCTTACCAAGATCGCCCAGCGCCTTCTGCATCTGCGCGAGGAGCATCAGCGCGCACCGCTCGGCCGCCTGGCGCCCGAACTCGAGGTCGCGATCCTCGCCGAGCCGGCCCGTCATCAGCGCGCCGTCGCGAAACGGCAGCTGCCCGGAAATATGCAGCAGCCCTCCGGCCTCGACGGCGGGAACATAGGCAGCGACGGGCGCCGCCGCTTCGGGGAGTTGGAGGCCGAGCTCGGCCAGCTTCGCGTGAATGGCGGCGGTCATGATCCTGCTGAACCATGACGGTGCCGGGCGGGTCAAGCCCCGGCGGGCACCCCTTGCGCGAAGCGATCGGAGATCCAGTCTCGCGCCTCGCGCCAGTCGTCGATCCGGGCATGGGCATCCGCCGCCGCCGGAACG
Organism: Sphingosinithalassobacter sp. CS137; assembly: GCF_014334115.1. Lineage (NCBI taxonomy): Bacteria > Pseudomonadati > Pseudomonadota > Alphaproteobacteria > Sphingomonadales > Sphingomonadaceae > Sphingosinithalassobacter > Sphingosinithalassobacter sp. CS137. The sequence continues at coordinate 2,414,841 of NZ_CP060494.1, read as the reverse complement.
TGTCGCGCGAGATCGGGCTCGGCGACCATGTGCAGCCGATACACCTCGGGCGCATGCTGTGCGACAGAGGCATGATGGACCGCCAGATCGTCGACGAACACCGTCACCGGCGGCGCGAACTCCGCCACCAGCGCCGCGACGGGCGCGCCCTTACCTCCCTGATTGCAATCGACTCGATGCGCGATGCCATGCGTGGAGAGCTGCGCGACTCGATGTTCGCGGCAATGGTCGCGCAGATTGGTGAGGATCACGATCTCCGCGGTTTGGGCGAGCACCGCCAGGGCTTCGCGCGCATGCGGGACCAGCGTCTGTCGCGCCATTTCGTCCGGGAAGAACCCATCGAGCATCGTGCGCATCTCCTCGGGCGCCAGCGTGCTGCCGTCAGCGCGACGACGCATCGAACTGGCGAAATCGCCGCCCGCCATCGAAAAGTCGATCGCATGCGCTTCGTCGAGCCAGCTGCCGAAATGGCGCACCATATGCAGCAGCACTTCGTCGCAGTCGCAGATCAGCAGCGGTTTCATGATCTCTCCAGCAGCCTCCGTGCGGCGACCAGATTCGCAGGCACGGTTTCGATCGCTTCGGCACAGGCGATCAAATCGGGTTCGTGCGCCTCAAGAAAGGCGAGCACGGCGGCAAGCACCTCCGGCTCGCTCGCGCGCGCGCGCAGATCCGATGGCTCCAGGCCAGTGACAGCGAGCAGCCGCTGCGCGCGCGCCGGCTCAGTCACGGTCCAGCCGAGCGCACCGAGCGCCAGCGCAACCGCCGTCTCATTTGTCAGCGTCGCGGCCATGGCCTAGAGCGGTATCCCGAACTTCATGGGTGAGCGCGTGGCAAAACGAGTGCTCGTTGTCGAGGACAACGAACTCAATCTGAAGCTGTTCTGTGATCTGCTGCGCGCGCACGACTTCGCCGCGGAGCCGGTGCGCGACGGGCGTGAGGCCGTGGCTCGAGCCCGTGAGTTTCAGCCCGATCTGGTCGTCATGGACATCCAGATGCCGCATGTCAGCGGGCTTGAGCTGATCCAGCAGATGAAGCGGGACGCGAAGCTGAAGACGATTCCTGTGATGGCAGTGACTGCCTATGCCGGCCGCGAGGACGAGGAGCGGATTCGCGCGGCAGGCGCGGACGCCTATGTCTCGAAGCCGATTTCGCTGGCGCGCTTCATCGAGGAAGTGCGCGCGCTCGCCTGAGCCTCGTCCAGACGAATCGCGGGCGTGCGAACGCCGCCCTGGACCAAGGATCCACGGCGGCGCTGTACAGGCAAACGCGCCGCGCCCGGCTTACTTGATCTTGGCTTCCTTGAACTCGACGTGCTTGCGCACGACGGGATCATATTTGCGGAAGCTGAGCTTCTCGGTCTGGGTGCGCGGATTCTTCTTGGTGACGTAGAAGAAGCCCGTGTCCGCCGAGCTGACGAGCTTGATCTTGACAGTGGTCGGCTTGGCCATGACCCGAAACCCTCGAATACTGAAACGAAAAAGGCGGCGCGCCTTCGGGCGGCCGCTGACAGACGCGGGCGGATGCGACAGCTGCGGACGAAAGTCAAGGCTCCGTGCGCTTCACGAGGCGTTAACCCTGTTCGCGCACGCTGCGCGAGGCGCTATCAGAGGGAGTGGCATGGCAGCAGTGCATCGGGCCCTTTCCTTCGTGCATGGCCGCTTCGGCCGCCTCCCCTTGCCAGTGGCGCCGCCGCCGCGATCGGCAGGCTGACGGCAGATGGAAGCATTGGTCCCCGCGTTCCTCATAGCCGTGCTGACTCAGCTCGGCGATCGCCCTGCCTGGCTCACTGCGATTCTCGCCGACCGATTCGGGCGGCCGCTATTGGTCGCGCTGGCGGCCGGTCTCGGGCACGCGGCAGGCAATGCGCTCGCTGCGCTTGGCGCGCTGTGGATCGCGCCCATGCTCACGCCCGAGGCGCGCGCGCTGCTGCTTGCAGTGGCGCTGCTCTACGGCGGCCTGTTCGCGCTGGTTCCGGAGCGCGCCCCCGAGCGGCTCGACACGTGGCGACTCGGTCCGCTGCTGGTGCCGCTCCTCGGCATCTTCATCCTCGCGTTCGGCGAGCGGACGCAATTCCTCACCTTCGCGATCGGGGCGCGGAGCATGCCCTGGTTCGCCGCTGTCGGTGCCGCATTCGGCGCACTCGCCGTGGCGTTCGTCGCGGCTGCACTGGGCGAGCGCGCGTGGCGACGAATACCCTTCCGCGGCTTCCGTGTGCTAACCGGGCTGCTCTTCCTGGTAGCAGGGGCCATCGTCGGCCTGGGTGCGCTGCGGCTCCTTTGAGCGCGGTGCAGTCGATTGCCGTGATCGGGAGAATCCCGTGTACCGCGTCGGAGCGAAATGCGTAGAGGTTCGTTGCCTGAACGAATCGAATTCACGTTTTTTTCAGGAGGACCCGATGGCCGACAACCCCGCGCTGAAAACCCCCACCGATCTCAGCAGCAACGCCACCAAGACCGTCGCGGAGGCGCTGAACGGCATCCTCGCCGACAGCTATACGCTGTATCTGAAGACGAAGAACTTCCACTGGCACGTCTCGGGCCCGCACTTCCGCGACTATCACCTGATGCTCGACGAGCAGGCGGCGCAGATCCTGGGAACCACCGATCTGATCGCCGAGCGCGTGCGCAAGACGGGCAACACCACGCTCCGCTCGATCGGCGACATCGCGCGCCGTCAGACGATCAAGGACAATGACAAGGATTTCGTCACCGCAGGCGACATGCTCGCCGAGCTGCGCGACGACAATCTGAAGCTGGTCGAGGCGCTGCGAGAGGCCAAGGACATCGCCGACGACGCGAAGGACAATGCCACCAGTGCCGTGATCGACGAATGGACCGATCAGGCCGAGGAGCGCGCCTGGTTCCTGTTCGAGGCCGGCCGGAAAGGCTGAGACGCTGTCCCGAACCGACAGGGGCCGGCCGGAGTCCCGCTCCGGCCGGCCGTTTTCGTCGAAGGCGGCTTAGTTGATGGCCGCGAACTCGGCCTCGGTCTTCGCCAGCATCTCGTCGGTGATCTGGCCGCCGGAATAGGGCTGGAGCTGCCGGAGCGACATGGATTTGAACATGTCGTAGGATTCATGAGTCGAAACGCCGGGAATGTTCGCGTCGAGCACTGCCTTCGCGCGCTCGTCGGCGACGATCTGTTCGACCGGCGTGTCGAGCGTGAACTGCGCCAGCGTATCGGCCGCGGGCGGGCTGGTATTCGCATTCGCCGGAGCATCCTGCGCTACGGCGGGTGAGATCGTGGCGGCGAGCAGCAGTGCCGCCGAAATCATGAGCTTCATCGTCTGACCTTTCGTCATGCCGGAACTTCCGGGCAAGGGTACACGCCACGTCGGAGCCGCTCGGCTGCCGCGCCCACAGTCGCGCGCCGGCTCTTGTAGCGGCAAAGCCCGCTGCGCGCGAGACGGAACCCCGTGCTGTTCCATGCGCTTCTTCCACCTCACAGGTGGGAGACGCTACATGCTTCGTTGGGCAATCATCTTTCTCGTGATCGGTCTCGTACTCGCCGTTCTCGGCTTCGGCGGCATCGGCGGTGCGTTCGTCGAGATCGCGAAGATCCTGTTCTTCATCGCGCTGGCGCTGTTCGTGATCTTCCTGATCCTCGGGCTGATCGCGGGCAAGAAAATGACCTGACCACGCGCAATAGCGCAAGATCGGCAATTGCGCCGCCGTCGCGCCGGGGTACAGATCAGGCTTCCTTATTGGAGTGGAAGCATGATCCGGATCTGGTGGGCGGCGGCGCTGCTGTTTTCGAGCGTCGCGGGCTCCCCGGCACTTGCGCAGGCGACGCGAACGATGCCTCCGGACGGCGTTTCTCCGCCCGCCGAGATCGGCGCGCTCGCCTGGATCGCCGGCGAGTGGGTGGGAGAAGGTCTCGGCGCGCCCGCCGTAGAAGTCTATTCGCGCCCGCGCGGCGGCCAGATCGCTGGCCATTTCCTGATGGAAGACGGCGCAGGCGGCATCCGTTTCTACGAGCTGCTGCAAATCGCGAGCGAGGGCGGCTCGCTCGTCTACAGGCTGCGTCACTTCAATTCGGACCTGACGGGTGGAGGATGCCAGCGGAAAGGCCGAGCAGTTCCGGCTGGTCGCGATCGAGCAGGATGCGGCCTATTTCGATGGCCTCACCCTGGCCCGTGAGGGGGAAGACGGCCTCGTGGTGACGGTGCGCATCGCGCGCGAGGACGGAACCAGCTTCGAGGCGCCGTTCCGTTATCGCCGCGCCCGCGACTGAGGCCGCACAAGCGTAAGCAGCCACAGATCCGGCGGAGCGCCCATCCGCAACGGCGGCCCGCTCGTTCCGAGCCCGGCAGTCACGACGACCAAACGACCGCCTTCGCGCCGCACGCCGCAGCGATAGCGCTCGCCATAGCGCGACACGCTCACCAGCGGCCCGATCAGCGGCGGCACGACCTGCCCGCAATGGGTGTGCCCGGCGAGCACCAACGCGACCTCAGGCGGCAGTTCGGGCGCGATGTCAGGCGAGTGACTGAGCACGACCTGCGGACCCTCGAGCTCCGCCATCGCCGCCAGCGTCGCCGGGATATCATCGTGCCGAGTGAAATCGTCCCCCACTACGCCGAGAACGATCGGTCCCCGGCGAATCGCGCCATTTTCCACGACAGCCACCCCTGCGCGTTCCAGCTGCTCGCGCACCGCCGCAATCCCGGTCCAGTGATCGTGATTCCCCAGCGCGGCGACCGTGCCGAGCGGCGCATCCAGCCGCGCCAGCGACGCCGGCAGGCCGGCGCCCAGCATCGCTGCGCTGCCGCGTTCGTGCCCGAAGATGAAGTCGCCGGCGATCACCACCAGATCCGGGTCCAGCGCATTGATCTGTGTGACGATCCGATCCAGCCGCGCGCCATCCATTGCCGGGCTGCCGAGATGAATGTCGGAGACGAGCACCAGCCGTAGCGGCGGGGCGCCTTCGGGCCAGTCGCGCATGGCGATGCGCGCTTCGCGAACCACTGGATCGCTGCGCGCCTCGATAAAGGCGAAGAGCAGAACCGCCACACCGACCCCGGCAAGGAGCAACACACCAAGCGTGACTCGCTTCACCATCGAACTGTCGCCCTCCCCCTGCGCGGAGCGGACGTAGCGAAAGCCGAGGGGTGCGCCCATCTAAATGCGATGCGTGCCTTCGCCGACCTGCTCGACAGCCTGATCTACACGCGCTCGCGCAACGCGAAGCTGCGGCACATCGCCGAGTATCTCAAAGCCACGCCCGATCCAGATCGCGGCTGGGCGATGGCGGCGCTTACCGGCGGGCTCGATCTGCCGGCGGTCAAACCCGCGCTGATCCGTGCGCTGATCGCGGAACGCTGCGATCCGGTGCTTTTCGCGATGAGCCGGGATTTCGTGGGGGACACGGCCGAGACCGTCGCCCTGCTGTGGCCGGGGCCGGTGCGCGGCGACGGGAGCGGCACGCCGCTGCCGCTCGGCGAAGCCGTGACGCGGCTGGCTTCGCTCGGCCGTGCGGAAGCTCCGGCGGTGCTCGCCGCGATGCTCGACCGGCTCGATGCCGACGAGCGGTTCGCGCTGCTGAAGCTCTCGACCGGGGCCTTGCGAGTCGGCGTTTCGGCGCGGCTCGCCAAGACCGCGCTCGCCCAGGCGTTCGGGCTCGACGTCGATGCTGTCGAGGAAGTGTGGCATGGGCTCGCGCCACCCTACGCGCCCCTGTTCGATTGGGCCGAGGGACGCGGCGCGCAACCGACCGCCGAGCACCTGCCGGTGTTCCGCCCGTTCATGCTCGCACACCCCCTCGAAGCAGATCGGCTGTCGCTCGACGCCTATGCCGCCGAGTGGAAATGGGACGGCATTCGCGTCCAGCTCGTCCATGTCGATGGCGAAACCCGGCTCTACAGCCGCGCTGGCGACGATATCACCGCCAGCTTCCCGGAGGTCGCACAGGCCTTCGTGACGCCCGGCGTGCTCGACGGCGAGCTGCTGGTGAAGGGCGAGGCGCAGGGCGCAGCGACTCTCGGTGAAGGCGGCGGCGCGGCAAGCTTCAACGCGTTGCAGCAGCGGCTGGGGCGAAAGACGGTGCCGGCGAAGACGCTCGCTGAATTTCCCGCTTTCGTCCGCCTCTACGACATTCTCTTCGACGGCGCGGAGGATCTGCGCGAGCAGCCCTGGACCACGCGGCGGGCGCGGCTGGAGGCATTCGCCACGGCGCTCGATCCGGAGCGATTCGACGTCTCGGCACTCATCGAAGCGTCCGATTTCGCCGCGCTGGAGAACATCCGCGCCGGCGCGCGCAGCGCTGCGATCGAGGGCGTGATGCTCAAGCGCCGTGACTCGCCTTACGTCGCGGGTCGTCGCGCGGGCCTGTGGTACAAATGGAAGCGCGATCCGCTGACCGCCGACTGTGTGCTGATGTATGCGCAGCGCGGTAGCGGCAAGCGATCGAGCTTCTACTCCGATTACACCTTCGGCGCCTGGGGCGAGGAGGGCGCGCTGCTGCCGGTCGGCAAGGCCTATTTCGGCTTCACCGACGAGGAGCTGAAGTGGCTCGACCGATTCGTGCGCAATCACACGCTGAACCGGTTCGGCCCCGTGCGCGAGGTCGAGAAGACACTCGTGCTCGAGGTGGCGTTCGATTCGGTTCACGAATCGAAGCGGCACAAGTCGGGACTGGCGATGCGCTTTCCACGAATCGCGCGAATCCGCACCGACAAGCCGGCCGCCGAGGCGGAGACGCTGGAAGGATTGCGCCGGCTGGTGACGTGATGCCGCTCGCGCTGCGCGGCGGCGATGCTATTGCGAAACGATGAGACCAGCCGCCGATCATCGCTACCGCCGCCTGCCCCTGCTCGCCGCCGTGGGACTGGGGCCGGTCGCTGCGGCTCCCTTCATCGCCGTGCTGCTGCTCGCGCTGACCGGCGGTTCGCTTGTCGGGCTGCCGAGGCTGCTCGGCGTGTTCCTGCTGTGGGCGGTTCCGGCCGCGCTCGTTGTCGGCGGCCCGGTGGCGCTCTGGTACCTGCGCGATTCGCGCGGTTCGCGCCTGCGCTGGGCGCTTGCGGGCGCCTTGGGGGGAAGTGTCGCCAGCGTCGTGCTGCTGGGTTGGCTCTTCGGCATCAGCCCCTTGGGAGACTATATCGCCGATCGCGCAGTGACGGGCGCGCTGCTTGCACTGCTCGTGATCGCGAGCGCCACCGCCTCCGCGCTGTGCTCGCACCTGATCGTGACGCTGATCGAGCGGCGAACACCGAGCTAAATCCACTTTCGGGAGCGCCCATGCAAAAAAGGGGCGGTTCGTTCGCAGAACCGCCCCTTTCTCGATTACCGCCGTTCGGCTCAGTCCTGCTTGGGCTGCAGGTTCACCGCGGCATATTTGCCGCGCCGATCCACTTCGAGCTCGAACTCGAGCCGGTCGCCTTCGTTGAGCGTCGGCATGCCCGCACGCTCGACCGCGCTGATGTGGACGAACGCATCGGGCTGGCCGTCATCGCGCTGGATGAAACCGAAGCCCTTCATCGCGTTGAAGAACTTGACCGTTCCGGTCGCCTTCTCGCCGGTCAGCTGCCGCTGGGGGCCGCCACGGGGCGCGCCGCCGAAGCCGCCGCCGGGCGGAGGACCGCGATCCTCGACCGGCATCGGTTCGCCGTCGATCTTGAGATCGGTCGCCGAGATGCGGCCACCGCGGTCGACCAGCGTGAAGCCGAGCGGCTGGCCTTCGGCAAGGCCGGTAAGGCCCGCCTGTTCGACCGCCGAGATGTGCACAAACACGTCCTCGCCGCCGTCATCGCGAACGATGAAGCCGAAGCCCTTCTGGCCATTGAAGAATTTGACGACGCCCGTGGCTTCGCCGACGACTTGGGGCGGCATGCCGCGACCACCGCCGCCGCCACCGCCGAAACCGCCGCCGCCGCCACGGAAGCCGCCGCCACCGCCGCCGAAACCACCGCGATCGCCGAAGCCACCACCGCCGCCGCCGAAGCGATCGCCGCCTCCGAAGCCGCCGCGATCACCACGGTCGCCGAAGCCACCACCGAAACCGCCGTCGTCGCCGAAACTGTCGCGCTTGTCCCTGCCGCGCCCGCCGCGATCCCCGCGGCGCCCTCGATCAAAACTCATTGCCCTGTTCGTCTTCCCGGTTTCGTCCCTTGCACCAACAAAAACCCAAGCGCCGGACGAAAAACGCAGGTCTCCGAGCACCGAATCCAAAAGTGCCTTAGGAGTCCCCATAGCCCATTTTCGGACATGGCGCGAACGAATTCCGACTTGATTTGGGCAAGCCCCCGCTGCGTCAGGCGCTTGCACCACGCGCAGTCTCGCGGCACAGGCGAATCATGGAAGGGATTCTCGAGCTGCTCGCCAGCCCGGCCGCATGGGCCGCGCTTGTCACTCTCATCGTGATGGAGGTCGTGCTCGGCATCGACAACCTGATCTTCATTTCGATTCTTTCCAACAAGCTTCCCGAGAATCAGCGCGAAAAGGCGCGGAAGATCGGCATCGGCCTGGCTCTGGTGATGCGGCTTGCGCTGCTGACGATGATCGCCTGGATCGTCGGGCTGGTGGCGCCGGTCTTCGATCTCGGCATCACCGGGCCGCTGGGCGAACATGGCGAACCGGCGTTCGAAACGGCGTTCTCGTGGCGCGACCTGATCCTGATCGCCGGTGGCCTGTTCCTGGTGTGGAAGGCCACGAAGGAAATCCATCACTCGGTGGACGTCCACGAAAGCGACGATCTGCTCGACAAGAAGCAGGCGGTGGCGATGAACTTCGGCTCGGCGATCGTCCAGATCCTGCTGCTCGACATCGTCTTCTCGATCGATTCGATCCTCACCGCCGTCGGGATGACCGAGCATGTCGAGATCATGTATGTCGCCGTGATCGTGGCGGTGAGCGTGATGCTGCTCGCCGCTACTCCCCTCGCCAATTTCATCAACGCCAATCCCACGGTGGTGATGCTGGCGCTCGGCTTCCTGCTGATGATCGGCATGGTGCTGATCGCCGAGGGCTTCGGCGCGCACATTCCTAAGGGCTATATCTACGCGGCGATGGCCTTCTCGGCCGGAGTCGAGATGCTCAACATCTGGTCGCGGCGGAGCAAGGAACGCAACGAAGCGGCTGCGGCGGCAGCGCGGGGCGAGGGAGCGCCGTCCGCCCCCCATTGAGGTGCGGAGCCATCCCGCCTATGCGCGCGGGATGGCAGTTCATTTCCACGAAGAAGACCTTCCCGAGGGCCTGTTCGCGCCCGGCGCATCGATCGCGGTCGACACCGAGACGATGGGCCTCGTCACTCCCCGCGACCGGCTGTGCGTGGTGCAGCTTTCCGATGGCGGCGGCGACGAGCATCTCGTCCGCTTCGGTCCACGCAGCCTGTACGACGCGCCCAATCTGCGGGCGTTGCTGAGCGATTCGGAACGGCTCAAGCTCTATCATTATGCCCGGTTCGATCTTGCCGCGATCCGCTTCTATCTCGGCGTGATGGCGGCGCCGGTATATTGCACCAAGACCGCGTCGCGGCTCGTGCGCACCTACACCGATCGTCACGGACTGAAGGAGCTCGTGCGCGAGCTGCTCGGCCAGGAACTGTCGAAGGTGCAGCAGTCGTCCGACTGGGGCGGGCCCGAGCTCAGCGACGCGCAGCGCGACTATGCCGCGTCCGACGTGCGCCATCTCCATGCGCTCAAGACGGAACTCGACCGCCGGCTCGAGCGTGAAGGACGCATGCCCCTCGCCCAGGCCTGTTTCGACTTCCTGCCCAGCCGCGCCGAACTGGACCTCGCCGGCTGGCCGGATATCGACATCTTTGCGCATGTCTGAGAGTCGCCGCTTCCCCGCACGGGCGCTTCATGTCTAGGGAAGCCCGCCGCCTACGCCGCAAGCGGCGCGCATGGGCGCATCCCGGCAGCAGCCATGATCGCGTGGTCAAGACGGCGCTCGTCGCATTGCCGGTCGGAATCGGCGTGCTCGGCGCCTTTCTGGTGATGGCGCCGCTCACCGTCGGCGGCGACGTGAGCTTCGTGCTCGACAAGAACAAGGTGGATGTCGCCGGCGAGCGGCTCCGAATCGAATCCGCGACGTACCGTGGCCAGGATGCGCGCGGCCGCGCCTTTGTGCTGACGGCAGGTTCGGCGATTCAGAAAAGCTCGCTGGAGCCGATCGTGCAGCTGCGCGATCTAGCAGCGCGCATCCGGCTCGAAGAGGGCGTGGCACAGCTCGTCGCCAATCGCGGCCGCTACGACATGGCGGAGGAGGAAGTCGCGATCGACGGGCCGCTGCGCTTCCGCACGAGCGACGGCTATAATCTCACCACCCATGATGCGACCGTGGACCTGCGCGAACGCACCATGGAAAGCGGCGGCGCCGTCACGGGCACCACGCCCCTCGGAACGTTCAGCGGCAACAAGATGACTGCCGATCTCCAGAACCGGACTGTCTCGCTTGAGGGCAATGCCCGCTTGCGGATTGTGCCGGGGCGCGCAAATAGGCAGTGATGACTCGGCTCCGCTCCCTGTTGCCGCTCGGCGTTGCGCTGGCGCTCGGCACTTCCGCCCCTGCCCAGGCACAGACTCGCCATGACTCAAACGCGCCGATCGATTTTGCCGCGCAGCATATCGAACTGCAGGATCGCGCCAATCGCGCGATCCTGACCGGCAACGTCAACATCCAGCAGGCGAATATGACGCTCACTGCGTCGCGACTTGTCGTTTCCTACACCGGCGAGATCGCGCAGGGTTCGCCGCAGGTCTCACGACTCGACGCCACGGGGGGCGTCACTGTCCGTCGACCCGATCAGAGCGCGCGCGCGCAATATGCCGTTTATGATCTCGACCGCCGCATCATCACGCTAATCGGCGGGGTGACGTTGAACCAGAACGGCAACACGGTGCAGGGTGGCCGGCTGTCGATCAATCTGGACACGGGGCGGGCGACGATCGACGGCTCGGGCGTAGGCGGATCGACTCGCCAGGACGGAACGCAACGCGAGGGCGGCCGCGTGACGGGGCGCTTTTCGGTGCCGCAGCGCAACGGCCAGTAAGCGGCTTTTTCCGACGAGTCGCCGCACGGCCCCTTTTCATGGGCGCCTTAGTCATGCAGGACTCGTCCCCGCAGGGACATGCATGAACCCTGCCAATCGCCGTAGCCGACAGGGCGACGGCGATCGGATCGCTGCAAGAGGCTTGATCATGAACGATGTCACCACTCTCGAGAAGCCCGTCGCCGATCCGGCGCCGGTGCCTGATCAGGGCCTCGCGGTCGTCTCGATCGCCAAGGCCTATGACAAGCGCACGGTGTTGACCGACGTGTCGCTCTCGGTGGCGCGCGGCGAAGTGGTCGGGCTGCTCGGTCCGAACGGCGCGGGCAAGACGACCTGCTTCTATTCGGTGATGGGGCTGGTGAAGCCCGATTCGGGCAGGATCATGCTCGACAACGAGGACATCACGCCGCTGCCGATGTATCGGCGGGCGATCCTCGGCCTGGGCTATCTGCCGCAGGAAACCTCGATCTTCCGCGGCCTCACTGTCGAAAAGAACATTCTGGCGGTGCTCGAACTGGCCGAACCGGACAAGGCGGCACGCAAGGAGCGGCTCGATCAGCTGCTCGACGAATTCGGGCTGACGCGGCTGCGCGACGCCCCGGCGATGGCGCTTTCGGGCGGCGAGCGGCGCCGCGCCGAGATCGCGCGCGCGCTGGCGGCCAATCCCAAGATCATGCTGCTGGACGAGCCGTTCGCCGGGATCGATCCGATTTCGATCTCGGACATCCGCGATCTCGTCATCCAGCTCAAGCAGCGCGACATCGGCGTGTTGATTACCGACCACAATGTCCGCGAAACGCTCGACATCGTCGATCGCGCCTACATCATCTACGACGGGCGCGTGCTGTTCGCAGGCTCGCCGGCCGAGCTGGTGGCGGATGCGAACGTGCGCCGGCTGTATCTCGGCGAGGGGTTCTCGCTCTAGGCCATGGCGCGTTCCGCTCCCTCCGTTCGTGCCGGAATGACGGCTGCCGGAGCCGGTTCATGAGCCTCGCGCCACGTCTCGACCTGCGCCAGTCGCAGTCGCTGGTCATGACGCCGCAGCTCCAGCAGGCGATCAAGCTGCTGGCGCTCTCAAACCTGGAGATCGAAACGTTCATCGCCGAGGAGCTGGAGAAGAATCCGCTGCTCGATGCCGGCGGCGAGGAGCCGCCCGATGCGCCACTCGAACCGCCAGAGGTCGAGACCGTCCGCGACGGACCGGCCGACGCCGGCGAACTGCTCAGGGACGGCGCCGGTTCGGGCGAGGCCGCGCTCGACGTCGATTTCGCGAGCGAGACCTTCCACCACGACAGCGCGGCCGACGGGATCGGCGGGCTCGACGGCGCGCTCGGAGCGACCGGCGCCGCCGGCACCGGATCCGAGGACGGCCCCGACTTCGAGAATTTCACGCAGAGCAGCGTTCCGCTCGCCGACCATCTGTCCACCCAGGCGGGCACCGCGATCGCCGGCCCCGATCTCTTCATCGCGCAGCATCTGATCGATCAGATCGACGAGACGGGATATCTCACCATTCCGCTGCTCGACGTCGCGGACAGGCTGGGCGTGCCGCTCGCCCGAGTCGAGGCGGTGCTCGCGACGATCCAGACCTTCGATCCGACCGGAGTCGGCGCACGCAACCTCGCCGAATGCATCGCGCTCCAGGCAAAGGAGGCGGATCGCTACGATCCGGCGATGGCGCGGCTGATCGACAATCTCGATCTCGTCGCCAAGGGCGATCGCGCGCGGCTGAAGCGTATCTGCGGAGTCGACGACGAAGATCTGACCGACATGATCCGCGAACTGCGCGACTATGATCCCAAGCCCGGCTGCCGTTACGGCGGCGAGCCGGCCGCCGCCGTCGTCCCCGACATCTTCGTCGCCCGGCGCGGCGACGGCTGGGCAGTGGAGATCAATTCCGCCACGCTGCCGCGGCTGCTCGTCAACCGCGCCTATTATGTCGAGCTTTCAGGCGGCAAGCAGGACAAGGCCTCGAAGACCTGGCTTTCGGATTGCCTTGCCAGCGCGAATTGGCTGGTGAAGGCGCTCGATCAGCGCCAGCGCACGATCATCAAGGTGTCGAGCGAAATCGTGAAGCAGCAGGAAGCCTTCTTTTTGAAGGGTGTCGCGCATCTGAAGCCATTGACGCTGCGCCAGGTGGCCGAAGCGATCGAAATGCACGAATCGACCGTCAGCCGAGTCACGTCGAACAAATATCTGAGCTGCGCCCGCGGCCTGTTCGAACTCAAATATTTCTTCACCAGCGCGATTCAGTCGGCCGATGGCGGCGACGCCGTCTCCGCCGAAGCAGTGAAGAGCGCGATCAAGGCGCTGATCGCCGCCGAAGATCCCAAGAAGATTCTCTCGGACGACACGCTGGTCGACCTGCTGCGCGAGAAGGGGTTCGATATCGCCCGCCGCACGGTCGCGAAATACCGCGAGTCGCTGGGCATCGGCAGCTCGGTGCAGCGTCGGCGGCAGAAGGCGCTCGAGGCGACCGACTGACGCTAAGCACCCGCATTCGTTAGCGAATTGTCAGTAGCTGCGGCGATAGGCATTGGCCTATGAGCGCGCATTTCGAGATAGATGTCGATGTTCCCCGCAGCCTGGTGCGCATCGTCATGGCTGGGTTTTTCGAGCCGGCGGATCTCACCCGCTTCCTCGAGGCGCGACGGGTGGCGCATGCGCGGCTGCTGTGCGGGCGCAACCAGCATCTCACGATGAACGACCTGCGTGGAATGAAGATACAGTCGCAGGAGATGGTCGATGCGTTTCGCGCGATGCTCGCCGATCCTGCCTATCGCTCGCGGCGACTCGCCTTCGTGACGGGGCCGACGCTGGCGCGAATGCAGCTGGAGCGCGCCGTGCACGGCCGCAGCGACGTCGCTTGCTTCTCGACCCCTGACGCGGCCCAGGCGTGGCTGTTTGCCGATTCGGCAGGGCTCCAGCGCGCCGGCTGAGCGCCTGCGCTTCGCCTGCCGTCGAAATTCGGCTCCTCCACACGAAAATCCCGCCGCAACGGTTTCCTCGCGGCAGGAGGCGAGTCTAAGCAGCGCCATGCGCGCTGCCGACCGAATTCGCCGTCGCCTCCGGATTCTCTGGCGCCGCCGTGCGCAGCGGCACGCGACTGCGCAGCTGTCGCTGGTGCGGCGGCGCATTGCCACCGTCGTCGGCGCCGTCCTGCTCGGCCTCGTCGCGCTCGCCTTCGCCGCGATCAGCGATGGCGCGCACGAACTGTTCGTTGCCCTTGTCGCCCGGTGGCCGCTCGCGCCGCTGTTCGTCACTCCGGCGGTATTCGGCCTGGTGGTATGGGTCACCCGGCGCTGGGCGCCGGATGCCGCGGGATCGGGCATTCCCCAGGTGATCGCCGCCGGACGCAGCAAGAATTCCGCAGTTGCGCTGCACCTCGTCTCGCTCGCCACCGCCGCCAAGAAGCTGGTGCTGACGGTGGTGATGCTGCTCGTCGGCGGATCGGTGGGACGCGAGGGCCCGACGGTGCAGGTGAGCGCCGGTATCATGGTCGCGATGCATCGCCTGCTGCGCGTGCCGATCACCGCCGGCGTACTGATCGCCGGAGGCGCGGCCGGTGTCGCCGCCGCGTTCAACACGCCGCTCGCGGGGGTCGCCTTCGCGATCGAGGAACTCGCCGCCGCCTATGAGCAGCGAGTCGCGGTGCTGGTGATGGGCGCGGTGATGATCGCCGGACTCGTCAGCCTGGGAGTGGCCGGCGATTACGTCTATTTCGGCGCGATGCACGCCACGCTGCCGCTGGCGACCGTGTTGTTGCTGGCTCCGCTGGCCGGAGTGCTCGGCGGGCTCGCGGGCGGCGCGTTCAGCCGCATCGTTCTGCGCGCCACCGCGCCGGGGAGCGCGCTGCTGCGGCCGATCCGCGCTCGACCGGCGCTGTTCGCCGCCGGCTGCGGCCTCGTCGTGGCGGTGCTGGGCATCGTCACATCGGGTGCGACCTGGGGAACCGGCTATGCCGCCACGCGCGCGCTCGTCGAGGGCGGCGATCAGTCGCTGTGGTTCGGCCCGGCCAAGCTCGTCGCGACGCTCGCCACGACACTGAGCGGAGCGCCGGGAGGGATCTTCGCGCCTTCGCTGGCGATCGGCGCGGGGCTGGGCAATCTCCTCAAGACGCTTTTCCCCGGCGAACCCGCAGGCGCGGTCGTGCTGCTCGGCATGACCGCCTATTTCGTCGGGGTGATCCGCGCACCATTCACGGCGGTCATCATCATCAGCGAAATCACCGCCAGCCGCGGAATGATCCTGCCGATGTTCGCTACCGCGCTGATCGCCGATTTCGTCAGTGCGCAAGTGTCGCGCGAGCGGCTCTATTCGGGTCTCGCCCGCCGCTTCCTCGACACGCCGGCACCCGCCGCCACTGCGCCGCCCGGCTAATCGTCCTCGTCCTCGTAACCGACGAGGTCGAGCGCCCGCGCCTTGATCTGACGCTGGCGGCACCAATGGAGGAGCGCATCCTCGCGGCCGTGCGTCACCCATAGTTCGCGCGGAGCGACTTCGCGGATCGTCCGGGTCAGCTCGTCCCAATCGGCGTGATCGGACAGGATGATCGGCAGCTCCACATTCCGCTGCCGCGCCCGCTGGCGCACGCGCATCCAGCCGCTCGCCATTGCGGTGATCGGATCGGGCAGCCGCCGCGACCAGCGATCGTTGAGCGCGCCGGGCGGGCAGAGGATGATCCGGCCCTGCAATTCCGCTTTCGGCACGCCCGTCGCCGGCCGCAGCTCGCCCAGCGCGATGCCGTGCTCGACGTACAAGTCGCACAGCCGCTGCAAGGCGCCATGAATATAGATCGGATCGTCAAAGCCCATCACGCGCAGTTCGGCGATCAGCCGCTGCGCCTTGCCCAGCGCATAGGCGCCGATCACCACGCAGCGTTCCGGCTCTGCGCGGAGCCGCGCCAGCAGCTTGTCGAGCTCGTCATGCGTCTCGGGATGCCGGAAAACCGGCAGCGCAAAGGTCGCCTCGGTGATGAAAACGTCGCACGGCACCGGCTCGAACGGTGCGCAGGTGGGATCCTCGCGCCGCTTATAGTCTCCCGACACGACGATCCGCTCGCCGCCGTGATCGAGCACGATCTGCGCCGAGCCGAGCACATGGCCGGCAGGCACGAAGCCGATCTCGACGGCGCCGAGTCGCATCGACTCGCCATAGGCGACCGGCCGGCCCGTCTGCGGCCCGTAGCGTGCCTCCATGATCGCGAGCGTCTCGGCAGTGGCCCAAACCTCGCCATGGCCGCCGCGGGCGTGATCGGCGTGGCCGTGCGTCACCAGCGCGCGCCCCACCGGGCGCGACGGATCGACCCAGGCGTCGGCGGCGGGAATATAGAGCCCGTGCGGATGCGGCTCGATCCAGCGTCCCAGTCCCATGGAGGATGATATGGCGACGCAGTGCCCGGCGTCCAATGGGATCGAATTGCGCACCGCACACGTTGACGAAACGAACCGCTGAAACTGAATTCGAGGTGCACCGATGATTGATCTTGGAAGCCAATGGGCCTTGCTCACGATCCTCGGCCCGATCGTGCTGGCCGCGGCCATCATCTGGGCCATCCTCCACAATCGCAGCTCGCGTCGTCAGCGCGAACGGACCGAAGACGCGACGCACCGCATGTATGACGAGCAGAACCGCGAGGATCAGCTGCGCGAGGAGCGGAGCTGATTTCGCCCTTCGCGTGGGGCTGAGCTTGCCGAACGAGGGGCGCCTTCCCTACCTTTCGGCTGCGTGATCGACAGAGCCAGAACAGGGCCGGCCCGGAGCAGCGGCCGGTGATCCCTCCCGAACCATCCCTCCCCGAACCGCTGCGCGGCTGGTTCGGGGAGCGCGGCTGGGCGCCTCGCCGCCACCAGCTGGAGATGCTCGCCGCCGCGCGAGCAGGCAGCCATGCGCTACTCGTCGCACCCACCGGCGCGGGAAAGACGCTCGCGGGATTCCTCCCCAGCCTCGCCGAGCTGATCGAGGCGCCGACCGACCGGCTCCACACGCTCTACATCTCGCCATTGAAGGCGCTCGCCACCGACGTGCAGCGCAACCTGCTCACGCCGGTCGCGGAGATGGGGCTCGACATCCGTGTCGAGACGCGCAGCGGCGACACGCCGCACGACCGCAAGGTGCGCCAGCGCGTCCGCCCGCCGCAGATTCTGCTCACCACGCCCGAAAGCCTCAGCCTGCTGCTGAGCTACGAGGACAGTTTCCTGCTGTTCTCCGATCTGAAGACGGTGGTGATCGACGAGGTCCACGCCTTCGCCACCGGCAAGCGCGGCGACCTGCTGTCGCTCTGCCTCGCTCGGTTGCAGGCGATTTCGCCCGGGCTGCGCCGCGTCGCGCTGTCCGCCACCGTCGCCGATCCGGACGGCTATCGCGCCTGGCTCGCACCGGATGGCGACATAGACGCGGTCGCGCTGGTGCAGGGCGAGAAGGGCGCCGATCCCGACATCGCGATCCTGCTGCCCGAGGACCGCGTGCCCTGGTCGGGCCACTCCGGCCGCTACGCCGCCAAACAGGTGATGGCGGAAATCGAGACGCACAAGACGACGATCGTCTTCTGCAACACGCGCGGGCTCGCCGAACTCATCTTCCAGGATCTCTGGAAAGTGAACGATCTGTCGCTCCCCATCGCGGTCCACCACGGCAGCCTCAGCATCGAGGCGAGGCGGCGCGCGGAGGCGGCGATGGCCGACGGGCGGCTTCGCGCGCTGGTCGCCACCGCCAGCCTCGACCTCGGCGTCGATTGGGGCGACGTCGACTGCGTGATCCAGATGGGCGCGCCCAAGGGCAGCTCGCGGCTGCTCCAGCGCATCGGCCGCGCCAACCACCGGCTCGACGAGCCCAGCGAGGCAGTGCTCGTCCCCGGCAACCGCTTCGAATATCTTGAGGCGCGCGCTGCGCTCGACGCGGTCGAACAGGGCGAGCTCGACACCGACATATTCCGCCCGGGAGCGCTCGACGTGCTCGCGCAGCACATCATGGCGCTCGCCTGCGCGCGCCCGTTCGACGCCGCCGAACTGCTCGGCGAGGTGCAGTCGGCACTGCCCTATTCGGCGCTGACGCCCGAGGAGTTCGAGCGCGTGCTGAACTTCATCGCCGACGGCGGCTATGCGCTGCGGGCCTATGACAAGTTCAAGCGCCTCACGCATGGCCCCGACGGCCTCTGGCGCGTCGCGCATCCGAAATTCATCGCGCAGCATCGCCTCAACGCCGGGATCATCGTCGAAGCGCCGATGCTCACCGTCCGCTTCAAGAATGGTCGCAGCCTCGGCAAGGTGGAGGAAGGCTTCGCCGCCAGCCTGTCCCCGGGCGATACCTTCTTCTTCGCGGGTGTCGCGCTCGAAACGATCGGAGTGAAGGACACCGACCTGATCGTGCGCGCCACCGCGAAACAGGCGCGCGTGCCCAGCTATATGGGCCTGCGCCTGCCCATGTCGACGAACCTCGCCAATCGCGTGCGCCATTTCCTTGCCGAGCCGGCGGAATGGGCGCGCTTCCCCGACGACGTCCGCGAATGGCTTGAGGTGCAGGCGCGCCGCTCGGCGCTGCCCCGCCCCGGCCAGCTGCTCGTCGAGACCTTCCCGCACGAGGGGCGGCACCATCTCGTCGCCTACAGCTTCGAAGGCTGGAACGCGCACCAGTCGCTCGGCATGCTGGTGACGCGGCGGATGGAGGCGCAGGGATTGAAGCCCATCGGCTTCGTCGCGAACGATTATGCGCTCGCGGTCTATGGGCTCGAGAAGATCGCCGATCCGGCGAGCCTCTTCTCTTCCGACATTCTCGAGCACGAATTCGTCGACTGGGTACAGGGCTCGGCGCTGCTAAAGCGCGCGTTCCGCGAAGTGGCGATCATCGGCGGGCTCGTCGAGCGCCAGCATCCGGGCAAGAAGAAGACCGGGCGGCAGGTCACTTTCTCGACCGACCTCATCTACGACGTGCTGCGCAAATACGAGCCCGACCATCTGCTGCTCAAAGCCGCCTGGGAGGACGCGCGCGCGCGGATGACCGACGTCGGCCGCCTCGCCGACCTGCTCGACCGCGCCGCCGACACGATGCTCCACATCGACCTGGAGCGAGTCAGCCCGCTTGCGGTGCCCGTTCTGGTGATGATCGGCCGCGAGCGCATCGTCCAAGGCAGTGCCGACGACGATCTGCTGATCGAGGCGGAGGCGCTGGCGGCGGAGGCGATGCGCGAGGATTGAGGCTTCTTCAGTCGAGGTCGGCGTCTTCCTCGTCATTCTCAAGCCCGAGCGCCGAGGGAAGCTCCCACACGAACTGGCGGACTTCAGCTTCCCGATAGCTTTCGGACACCTTGCGGAAGCCTTCCGACAGACTGGCAAGGTCATCGGGGCCAAGCATTTGCAGATCGCCTGCCATCTGCTCAAGCATCTGGACAGCCGCATCTTCGTCAAGCTCAGCCCAGGATGAAAATTGCGTGATAATGGCGACGTTCGCCAATGCCTTGATGACTTCAAGAGGGATCATGCTTCACCACCAGTACGCCAATGTTAGTTATACCAAGCGAATGTAACATCCTCATTGCTTTTCGACGTTCGCGTAGCGACGGAACCTCCCAGCGGCCAATCAGGCCGTGCTGCTTAAGCACTATCGATTGCCGCAATGCTTGGGCCTTGCCGTTTGGTGCTGTGACCACCGTCCACTTCCGATCAATGAGGGTATTAGCATCCAAACCATCGAATTTGACGAACCTTATCGATCCATCCTCCATCGTCCTCGGTAATGCTGGAACTCTACTCCTCCGAGTAGCCGCATCAGAATATGCCCCCAATGCCGAATCATTATAATCTTTTGCGAATCCTGTGGCAGTGTTCGTTTCCTGCAACCAGGTCACCTGCGGCGAGGCAGGTTCTACTGCTGAACCTTTGTCGACGCCCCGAAGGGCTGAGAACTTATAAACCAGAGCTCGCGACCCAAATCCCAGCCCCACATCCCCTATCAAAGTCCCAGCTGCGTAGCCGATGTCATGTGCCGAGGCGTGCGTAACCGCGTCGAAAGCTCGACTGAACTGGACATGTGCAGGGGTATCTTCAGCCTCAAGCGCGCTATCGATCGTTCCAGCGATGCCAAACTCAATGTTGCGAATGCTGGTCAACGGACTGGTAGTAAGCAGCGAATAGATGCCGGTGACCGTGCCGGACGCGACGTCATACACTGCTTCACCTAAGCCCTCGGCAAATTTGATGACTTCAGGCCGCGATCTCTGTTGATCGACGGCGCTGTTAGCGCTTGATGAAAGGCCAGCAAGAAGACGCTGGCGCTGGGCTTCGATCAGGGCGCGATTCGCAGAGTTATCACCGTGTTCTGCTAATAGCTTCGCGGTTAAAGCCTCAACCTCTTCTGCCGATGTCAGTTTCGGAAGATGCGGATTTTCCTGAATGACGATGGTTGGCGCATTTTGCGGAGCGCGCTTCGGATCTATCTCCCTGCCGCGCCCGTAATACCGCCCATGACCGGCAAAGGTGAACCTGCCGTTCTCAGGATCGTGCCAGGGATTGAACTTGAGTTCGAGCCCGCCACGCCCGCCCGGACTCGGCAACCATCCCGTCCGCAGCCACACGGAAAATGCCTGTCGTCGCTGCTCCGAAGATATCTGCATGCATCACCCCCGACTCGTGAGGGCGAGAACATTTGAGCAACATTTTCCTACAAGTCAAACACCGTTTTGGCTCCGATACGGAGCAATCTCGGCGTCAAACCGCCTCCGGCCCCTCATCTCCCAGCAGATGGCTGCACAGCTGCGCCTCAGGCGTGTCCTCAGCCGTCAGCGCCGCCACCGTCACCCACCCTTCCGCCCGTAGCGCGCGACCGCGCTCGGGGTCGGTACCATAGGGCAGGAACAGCCGCCGCCGCGTGCGCGTGCCCAGCCCCGCGTCGAGCACGGGGTCGGCGTAGAGCGAAAAGCCCACCGCGGGCTCTTCCGCGCCGGTCTCGTGCATGACCATGTACGTGCCGCCGCGGCCGATCTCGCCGCGCACGCCGCGCGCGAAGATCGAAAAGCCGAGCCAGCTCTGATATTCGAAGCCGTGCCGCTCGGTCGGGTCGAGCGTCAGCGCAACATCGCCTTCGACGCTCGCGGCGATCGCCGCCAGCCCGTCGATCCGGCTCGCCAGCGCATTGCCCGCGTCGATCCCGCGCAGCCGCTCCAGCGCGGCGTTGAACGGCCCGGCCGCCGCGATCAGCGGCAAGTAGCGGGCGTCGATCTCGGCCACGCCCGCGGCGTCCTTGCCGTCCAGCCGCTCGCGCAGCCGCGCCAGCGCCTCGGGCGCGAGCGCATCGCCCGCCAGCGTGTCGACCAGATCGGGGAGCGTGAAATCGATCGCGATCCCCTCGATCCCCGCCGCCTGCAGCGCCTCCACCGCGACGCGCACGATCTCGGTCGCCGCCGCCACGCTGTCGAGCCCGATCAGCTCGGCGCCCAGCTGGCGCATCGCGCGCTCGGGACGCAGCTCGCTGGCGCGCAGCTTGAGCACGGGGCCGGCATAGGACAGGCGCACCGGGCGCGGGTGGTGCGCCATCCGCGTCGCGGCGATACGACCGATCTGCGCGGTGATGTCGGGCCGGATCGCCAGCGTGCGTTGCGAGACCGGATCGACGAAGCGCACCGCCTGCTCCATCCCGCCTGCCTTCAGTCGCGATCCCAGCGCTTCGGCGAATTCGGCGAGCGGCGGATCGACGCGCTCATAGCCGTAAGCGCGCGCAGTGCGCAGCACATGGTGCTCCAGCGCATCGGCCGCATCGGCCTGCGGCGGCAGGCGGTCGTGGAATCCTTCGGGTAGCAGTCCGGTCATGCCGCTGCGCTAAAGGATGCATAGTGCTGCGACAAGCGGCAGGCGGAGCGGCAGAGCCACCCCGCCTCACGCATCTCAGAATCGCAGCGACATCGCCGTCTTCACGCCGGGAAGCTCGCGGAGCCGCGATACCAGCTCGGGCGTCACCGTCGTGTCGACCGACAGCAGCAGCACCGCCTCGCCGCCAGCCTCGCGGCGGCCGAGATGGAAGGTGCCGATGTTCACCCCCGCTTCGCCGAGCGTGGTGCCGAGCCGGCCGATGAATCCCGGCGCGTCCTCGTTCACGATGTAGAGCATGTCGCCCGCCAGATCGGCCTCGACCTTGATCCCGAACAGCTCGACCAGCCGCGGCGCCGAATCGCCGAACAACGTGCCTGCCACTGACTTGTCGCCCTCGTCGGTGCCGACCGTCACGCGCACCAGCGTGTGATAGTCGCCCTCGCGATCGTGGCGCACTTCGCGCACGTCCAACCCGCGTTCGCGCGCGAGGAAGGGCGCGTTGACCATGTTCACCGTGTCCGAATGCACCCGCATCAGCCCGGCGAGCACCGCGCCGGTGATCGGCTTCTGGTTCAACTCGGCGGCATGGCCCTCGGTCTCGATCGCGATCTCGTCGAGCGCGCCGTGGGCGAGCTGGCCGACGAGCGAGCCGAGCTTTTCGGCCAGCGCCATATAGGGCTTCAGCCGCGGCGCTTCCTCGGCCGAGAGCGACGGCATGTTGAGCGCATTGGTGACGCCGCCCGAAACCAGATAATCCGCCATCTGCTCGGCGACCTGGATCGCCACATTCACCTGAGCCTCGCTGGTGGAGGCGCCGAGGTGCGGCGTCGAGATGAAGTTCGCCGTACCGAACAGCGGATGCTCCTTGGCAGGCTCGGTGACGAACACGTCGAGCGCGGCGCCGGCGATATGGCCGCTGTCGAGCAGCTCCTTCAGTGCCGCCTCGTCGATCAGCCCGCCGCGCGCACAGTTGACGATGCGCACACCCTTCTTCGTCTTCCGGAGGTTTTCGGCGGAAAGGATGTTGCGCGTCTGATCGGTCAGCGGCGTGTGCAGCGTGATGAAATCGGCACGGCCGAGCAGCGTATCGAGATCGACCTTCTCGACACCCATCTCCACTGCGCGCTCGGGAGTAAGGAACGGATCATAGGCGATCACCTTCATCCGTAGCCCCAGCGCGCGATCGGCGACGATCGAGCCGATGTTGCCCGCGCCGATCAGGCCCAGCGTCTTGGACGTGACTTCCACGCCCATGAACCGGTTCTTCTCCCACTTGCCCGCCTGGGTCGAGGCATCGGCCTCGGGCAGCTGGCGGGCGAGCGCGAACATGAGGGCGATCGCATGTTCGGCGGTAGTGATCGAATTGCCGAACGGCGTGTTCATCACGACCACGCCCTGCGCCGAAGCCGCGGGGATATCGACATTGTCGACGCCGATGCCGGCGCGGCCGATCACCTTCAGGTTGGTCGCGGCTTGGAGGATGTCTTTGGTCACCTTGGTCGAGCTGCGGATCGCAAGCCCGTCATACTGTCCGATGATCGCCTTCAGCTCGTCGGGAGTCTTGCCGGTGATTTCGTCCACTTCGACTCCGCGTGCGCGGAAGATCTCGGAGGCCTTGGGATCCATTTTGTCGGAAATCAGAACCTTGGGCATCATTATCCCTTTCGTCGCCCCTGCGCAGGCAGGGGCCTATCGCTGTTGAGTGCTGCAATCCGGCGGGCACGTTGCTTCTGGCCTGTGTCCGCCCCGCGCGGAATTCGAGAGACATGGGCCCCTGCCTTCGCAGGGGCGACGCAGTTACGCGGCCGCAACCTGCTCCCAGGCCCAGTCGAGCCACGGGCCGAGCGCTTCGATATCGGCGGTGTCGACTGTCGCGCCGCACCAGATGCGCAGCCCCGGCGGGGCGTCGCGATAGCCGGCGATGTCGTACGCCGCATCCTCCGCCTCGAGCAGCGCCGCCATCCTCTTCACCATCGCGGCCTGCGCCTCGGCGTCGGCGTCGGTGACGAGCTTGAGGCACACGCTCGTGTTCGATCGGATCGCTGGATCGGCGGGCAAGTGATCGAGCCAGTCGCGTTCGGCGACGATCCTTCCCAACGCACTGGCATTGGCGGTCGAGCGCGCGATCAGCGCATCGAGACCGCCGATCGACTGCGCCCATTCGAGTGCGAAGATATAGTCCTCCACCGCCAGCATCGACGGCGTGTTGATCGTCTCGCCCTTGAAGATGCCTTCGATCAGCTTGCCGCCCTTGGTCATGCGGAAGATCTTGGGCAGCGGCCAGGCGGGGGTATAGCTTTCGAGGCGCTCGACCGCGCGAGGACCCAGGATCAGCACGCCATGGCCGCCCTCGCCGCCCATCACCTTCTGCCAGCTGAAGGTGGTGACATCGAGCTTGTCCCACGGCATGTCCATGGCGAACACGGCCGAGGTGGCGTCGGCGAAGGTCAGCCCCTCGCGGTCCTCGGCGATCCAGTCGCCGTTCGGCACGCGCACGCCCGAAGTCGTGCCGTTCCAGGTGAAGATCACGTCATGGCTCGGCTTCACCTGCGTCAGGTCGACGATCTCGCCATACGGCGCCTTGAGCACTTCGGGATCGATCCTGAGCTGCTTGACGGCATCGGTGACCCAGCCCTCACCGAAGCTCTCCCAGGCGAGCAACTGCACCGGCCGCGCGCCGAGCATCGACCACATCGCCATCTCCACGGCCCCGGTGTCGGACGCGGGAACGATACCGATACGATGCGTGTCGGGAACCTTGAGCAGCTCGCGCGTCAGGTCGATCGCATGCTGCAGTCGCGCCTTGCCCAGCTTCGAGCGGTGCGAGCGCCCGAGCACCGCAGTCGCGAGCTTGTCGGGCGACCAGCCGGGCGGCTTGGCGCAGGGACCGGAAGAGAAATGGGGGCGCGCCGGCTTGGTGGCGGGTGCGGCGGACGCACGGGTGGCGTCGGAACGAATCGTATCGGTCATGTCAGTCTCTCCTTGCAGAGAGCACGCGCGGCGTTGGGACCGCGTGGCCCGTCGACGGGCCTAGCGGCATGCGGAGCGAAGTCAACCGTCCTTGCTGCGGCGCAGCGGGATCGGAGCAGAGTCGGATTGGAATCACTTGCAAAAATCACGGTGCCAGCCGGCGCTTAACTCTCCGGTAACCATGGTTCGTCAAACTCGCCGCACGATGATGACTCGCCACGTCCTCGCCCTTTTGCTGCCGCTCCTGCTCACCGGATGCATTTTCGGCGGCGGCGGAAGTGACAGTCCGCGCGTGCCGCGCCCCGGCCCGATCGAACCACGCGCCAGCGGCCCGATCGCGCTGCCGGGCGCGCCTGATCGCGAGACGCGGCAATGCCTTGCCGATCTGGAGCGTCAGAACGTCAGCTATCGCCCGCTGCCGGATCAGGATTTCGGCGGCGGATGCCTGGTGATCGGCGCAGTCCAGCTGCTCGACATCGGCGTTCCGGTCACCGGGCTCAAGTCGATGCGTTGCCCGCTCGCGCAGACCTTTTCCGCCTGGGTGCGCCACGGCGTCGCTCCCGCCGCACGCGAGATCCTCGGCAGCGAACTCGTGCGAGTCGAAAGCTTCGGCACCTATTCGTGCCGCGGGATCATCGGCGCGGGCGCCAGCGCCGCGCGCCGGGTGTCGGAACATGGCCTCGCCAATGCAGTCGACATTTCGGGCTTTCGCCTGGCCGACGGGCGCCGAATCACGCTGAAGGACGATTGGAACAGCTCCGATCCCAGGGTGCGCGAGTTTCTGCAGGTCGTTCGGCGTTCGGCATGTCGCCGCTTCAAGACCGTGCTCAGCCCCGACTATAACGCCGCGCACCACGATCACTTCCATCTCGACATGGGGCGCGGGCCCTTCTGCAGTTGAGCAGCCGCCCCATTTGCAGCGGCGCCCGGATCGACTAACGCGCAGTCATCATGAGTGACACCCGCGTTCCTTCCCGCGTATTCCGCCGTGCAGATCAGGATGCCGAGACCGCCCGTACCAGCGGCCACGACACGCCTCAGACCGCGCATCCGGCCTATCGCCTCGCCTTTCAGGACATGGAGTTCCTGCTGCGCGAGGATCTGCGCCCGGTGCGCTTCCAGCTCGAGCTCCTGAAGCCCACGCTGCTGCTCGACGAGGCGAACATCGCATCGCTGTTCGTCTTCTACGGCTCGGCGCGCATTCCCGAGCCGGCCAAGGCCGAGGCGATGCTCGAACTCGCCGACACCCCCGAGTCGCGGCGCATCGCCGAGCGGCTGGTCGCCAAGTCGAAATATTACGACGTCGCGCGCGAGCTGGCGCGCACCGCGAGCTGCTTCGCGCGCGACGCCGACGGCAAGCGGCACTTCGTCGTCTGTTCGGGCGGCGGCCCCTCGATCATGGAAGCGGCCAATCGGGGCGCGGCGGACGCAGGCTGCGAATCGGTCGGACTCAACATCGTGCTTCCGCACGAACAGGCGCCGAACGAATATGTCACTCCGTCGCTCAGCTTTCAGTTTCACTATTTCGCGCTGCGCAAGATGCACTTCCTCCTGCGCGCGCGCGCGGTGGCGGTCTTCCCCGGCGGCTTTGGCACCTTCGACGAATCGTTCGAGCTGCTCACGCTGATCCAGACCGGCAAGATCGAGCCGATGCCGGTGCTGTTCTACGGCCGCGAATTCTGGGAGCGCGTCGTCAATTTCGAAGCGCTGTGCGAAGAAGGCGTGATCAGCCCGCGCGACCTCAAGCTCTTCCATTTCGTCGAGACTGCCGAGGAAGGGTGGGAAATCGTGCGCGACTTCTATCGCGAGCGGGACGACGCGCCGCTGGAATAGGCTCCTGAATTATCGGAACCAACCCGCGCGTTCGTTCACTGATAGGGGACTATGACCGAAGCCCATACGCTCCCGACGCGGAGCGATCGGCTCCGTGCCTTTGTCCGGCTCAAGCTGGAGAATCGCTGGCTCCGCCTGGGGCTGATCGCGGCGCTGGTCGCCACCGCCCTCCTCTCCGTCTCGCTGGCCACCGTGCCCGAGCCGCGCGAACGCATTGCGCTCGGCAAGGGGCTCGCCGGCGTCGATAGCGAGCTCGCCGCCTTCGAAACGGCCGAACCCTCGCCGCTTCCCTCCGCAACGCGCGACGTCGTCGATCACACCTTCCGCAACGCCAGCCGGATCGTCGGCCTCGGCGAAGCGAGCTATTATGGCGATGCGTTCGCCGGCCGCTCCACTGCCAGTGGCGAGATCTTCGATCCGGCGCTGATGACGGCGGCGCACCGCACGCTGCCGCTCGGCTCGCGCGTACGCGTCACCGAGCCGAACTCGGGCCGCAGCGTCGTCGTCCGGATCAACGATCGCGGGCCCTATCACGGCCGCCGCGTGATCGATCTGTCCGAAGCCGCCGCGCGCGAACTCGGCATGCTCCAGCGCGGCACGGCGCGCGTGCAGCTCGCGCTGCTCCTGGCCTGAGGCGCCTCAGCCGAGCTGGCGCGAGCGCCTCTGCGATATCTGCCGGACCTTTTTCGGCATCCATCGCGTGGCAAAGCGCAGCCGCTGCGCAGTCTTTCCCACAACCGTGTGCAGCTTCTCGCCGTGCACTGCCTGCCAGGCCGCCTCGGCCACCTCGGCCACCGGCGTGATCTCGAGCCCGCCTTCGGTTACGCTTTCGCGTACCGTGCGGTTGCTGTTCGCGAGCGGCTGATCCAGCAGCGGCGTTTCGATGAAGCTCGGCATGATCGTGCGCACCTTGATGCCCTCGGGCGCCCATTCGCCGTCGAGCGCCTCCGCCAGCCCGCGCACTGCGAACTTCGTCGCCGAATAGATCGCACCGCCCGCAGTGCCGTAGATCCCCGCCGCCGAGCTTGTGATCAGCATACAGCTGCCTGGAGTGGCCTTGAGCAAACGAAAGCCGATGTGCGCGCCGTTCACGACGCCGCTCAGGTTGATCGCGACACATCGGTCCAGCGTCACCGCATCGGTCTCCACGAATGGACCGCCCACCGGAATCCCAGCATTGTTGAACAAGACGTCGAGGCGCCCGCCGCTTGCCTCGACAAAGCCAGTCAGCGCCTCCTCCCATTGGTCGCGCTCGCGAACGTCCATCACATGAGTCCAAGCCCGGTCGGCGGGAAGCGCCGCCTTCGCTGCCTCCAGTCCGCCTGCGTTGATGTCCGCCAGCCCCACGCGCCAACCGCGCTCGGCAAAGAGGCGCGCGGTCGCAAGACCGATGCCTGAAGCCCCGCCAGAAATGAAAATCGCCTTGGCGCCGTCCCCCATCTGCCCCTCTCCTCTTTTTTGACCTTTCCCGCTTCATCCCGCACAAGTGCCCCGGATGCCAGAGCAATCGCGCACCCTCGGGCCTTCGGTCTCCTTCGAATGCCTTGCCAAGCGCTATGCAGGCGGCGTGATCGCAGTGAACTCCGTATCGCTCGACATCGCGGCAGGCAGCTTCGTCGCGCTGGTCGGCGCTTCGGGATCGGGCAAGTCGACCCTTCTCAAGACGGTCAACCGGCTGATCGAGCCGAGCGGCGGTCGGGTGCTGATCGGCGGCGACCCCGTCGACTCGGAAACGCCCCATTTGCTCCGTCGCCGGATCGGCTACGTCTTCCAGAACACCGGCCTCTTCCCGCATCTGACGGTGGGAGAAAATGTCGGTATCGGGCTCAGGCTGAAAGGCGAGCGCGAAAACGCGAAGCGCGTCGCCGAGCTGCTCGAACTGGTCGAGCTCACGCCCGCGATGGCCAAGCGGCTCCCCGATGCGCTTTCCGGAGGCCAGCGCCAGCGAGTCGGAGTCGCGCGTGCCCTGGCGACTCAACCGGGCCTGATGCTGATGGACGAGCCGTTCGGCGCGCTCGACCCCATCACGCGCGATACGCTCGGAACAGCCGTGCGCGCGATCCACGACCGGCTCGGGCTCACCACAATCATGGTGACCCATGACATGGCCGAGGCGCTGCTGCTCGCCGACCGAGTGCTGGTGATGGAATCGGGCAACATCGTCGCCGACGCGACTCCCGGCGCGCTGATCGCCGGCGAAGGCGGGCCCGCGGCGGATGCGCTCGTCGCCGTTCCCCGCGAACAGGCGCATCGGCTGGCGGCGCTGGAGAGCGGGCGATGACCGCCGCCTGGACCCGCGTCCCGGAACTTCTCGCTCAGCATCTTCTGCTCGCGATGGCGGCGCTGCTGCTCGGCCTCGCGATCAGCATTCCGCTCACCATCTGGTCGGCGCGCAGCCGCACGGTCGCGCGGGTCTCACTGGGCTTCGCCAGCCTCGTTCAGACGATCCCGTCGCTGGCGCTGCTCGCGCTCTTCTACCCGCTGCTGCTCTCGCTGCGCACGATCTTCGGCGAATGGCTGCCTGCGCTCGGCTTTCTGCCGGCGCTGCTCGCGCTGTCGCTCTACGCCATCCTGCCGATCCTGCGAAACGGAGTTACCGGGCTGCTCAATCTCGATCCGGCGGTGCTCGAGGCGGCAGACGGAGTCGGGATGACGGCGCGGCAGAAGCTGCTGCTCGTCGAGGCGCCACTGGTGCTGCCGGTTCTCATGGCGGGCATCCGCACCGCAGCGGTGTGGGTGATCGGCGCCGCGACGCTTTCGACCACAGTTGGCCAGCCGAGCCTCGGCGATCTGATCTTCGCGGGCCTCCAGACGCAGAACTGGGCGCTGGTACTCGCCGGATGCATCGCCGCAGCGGGTCTCGCGCTGGCGGTCGATCAGCTTCTCGGGCTCGCCGAAACCGGTCTCCGCCAACGCCGGCGCGGTCTCGTGTTCGGCAGCCTCGGCATCCTGCTGGCCGGAGTGCTGCTGGCCTCGGCTCCGATGCTGCCCACCGGCCAGCGTACAGTGGTGGTCGGCGCCAAGGGATTCTCCGAGCAGTTCATCCTGGCACGGGTGATCGGCCGCCAGCTGGAGGAAGCGGGCTATACGGTCGAATATCGCGAGGGGCTGGGCTCGGCCGTGGTCTATGGTGCGCTCGCCTCGGGGGATGTCGATGTCTATGTCGACTATTCGGGCACACTCTGGACCAATCAGATGGGTCGGCAGACGGTCCCCGGGCGCGAGGCGATCGTCGAAGGAGTCGGCGAATGGACCCGCCAAACGAGCGGCGTTCGGCTGCTCGGCACGCTCGGGTTCGAGAACGCCTATGCCTTCGCGATGCGCGGCGATCAGGCCGAGCGGCTCGGAATTGCGACGATCGAGGATCTGGTGCCACATGCGCCGCGGATGAGCCTCGCGACCGACGTCGAGTTTCTCGAGCGGCCCGAATGGGCGGCGGTCCAACGCGCCTATGGTATCGAGTTCGAATCGACGCGCGCGTTCAATCCCACCTTCATGTATCGCGCGCTCGCCAGCGGCCGCGCCGACGTGATCCCGGCCTTCTCCTCGGACGGGCGCATCGCCGCGCAGGATCTCAAGGTGCTCGAGGACAATCGCGGCGCCATCCCCGGCTATGACGCGATCCTGCTGATCGCTCCGGAACATGCCGACGATGATCGCTTCGTCGAAGCGCTGCGCCCGCTGATCGGTGCCATCCCGGTCGAGGCGATGCGCGAAGCGAACTACATGGTCGATCGCGACGAGGAAAAGGTTAGCCCCGCGGAGGCAGCACGCTGGCTCGAGCAGCGGATCGGCCTATGAGCGTCGCTGCCCCCCGGCGGGGCGGGTCTGTATCGGCTGAGTCGAAAGATGGCGGAGACGGAGTCCGCCTGCACCAGTTGAAAAATAACGACTTTTTTGCTGTTTCATGAACTCGTCATAAAACCAGTCATAAAATCCCTGCGGCTTGAGGTGAACCAGTACGAAGGTCCGCGGTTCAATTCAACAGAATCGAGTTGCATATGGCTTGGCGAGACGGATGAGCCGTGGCCGATCCATGCTGTTGATGGGCATTAACCGAGGCTTCTGTCGCGTCCGAAGCTGGGCCGTGAGCGGTCCGCCTGCTTTCAGGTCATGAAGCAACAGAAGCGGACATCACTAGTGGGCACTGAATGTCGGTCGGATTTGGGCCGGTAGCTGTCAGTCTGCCTTTAGCTCCATTGCGCAAAAGACAGACCTTCCCCCAATCCGACTTTACAGAATCTCAGCGAGCCTAAGGGCGAAATGTCAGAGGCCGCAGCCATCCAAGCAGTAGGCCTAAAACCAAACGAGCTGATCGGGCATAGCCGACACACCTTGACAACTATGTCGGAATATCCGACATTCCCCAAACCGTTTTGTTGGAGCTGAGCCGATGGCCACAGTTGTCGCACCCGTGCAGAGCTTCCCGCGCCAGCGTGTGTTGGACGCGTTAACGGACGAACTGCTCAAGGTGGCCAAGTCTGAGGCTGGCGTCCGCGGAATCGCGCTTCCGCCCGATCGGCCGGCGATCATTGCAGCTCCCGTGCCGATGGATTCGCTAACGACCGTCGATGCGTTGTGCGTCCTGGACGATGTCCTCGGCTTCAAACTGAAGGAGGACGTGGTCCGGACCGGCGGATACGATTCCGTTTCCGAGGCTCTCGAACATCTCGTGCCGCGCATCCAGGCGATCTGGGACAAGCGGAAGGTCAAGAAATGAGCATCGGCAAGGCGGCGGACGATGCGGGCGCGCGTCGTGAGATGGGCGAGCGGTTGCGCGAGTCTCGTAAATATCTTGGCCTGCGCCAAGACGAAGTCGCGCACTATCTCAACATCCCGCGGACTGCGCTAACAGACATTGAGAACGGCAGTCGCCGCGTCGAGGCGCTGGAACTTGCCCGTCTCGCGCGCCTCTATCGGCAATCGGTTGGCTATTTCACAGGGGACGAGGCGGTATCCGCAGGTCTGCCGGCGGACGTGGCGCACCTCGCCCGGCGCGTCGCCGACCTATCCACCGAGGATCGTGCCGAGCTTGGACGCTTTGCCGATTACTTGAAGGCGCGGGCTAAGGTGGAAGGCGAGTAGCGTGGCCGGGAGCTACGCCCAGGCGGTGCGCAACGGCGCGATGCAGGCAGGGCGTCTGCACCGGCGCCTCGGTACGGAGGAGACGCTGACGGCGTCGGGTGGGTCTGTTGATGTTTTCGGCGCGATCAACGCGCTCGGTGTCCCGCTTCTTCTCAGGCCTCTCCGCAATCTCCTTGGTGCCTTCCTCAACGATCCGGTCCCGGGTATCCTCGTCACGACCGAGCGTCCCATGAGCATTCAGCGGCTGACCGCGGCGCACGAACTCGGCCACTATGGGCTCGACCATCGGCCTAGTCTCGATGACGAAACCATCCTGCGGCGGATGGCGTCGTCGCAGTTGCGTTCGGACGACGACTTCCAGGAGGTGGAGGCCGACGCGTTCGCGTTCGCGTTTATGATGCCGAAGTGGCTAATCCTTCAGATCTGTGCACGGCAGGGGTGGACCGTAGTCGATCTTCGACGGCCCTCCATCGTATACCAGCTGTCGCTGCGGCTCGGCGCGAGTTACGAGGCGACTTATCGGACTCTTCGCCGCTACGAATTGATCGACCAGCACGCGATGCGCGACCTTGGAGCCGTCGAGCCGCGCCAGATGAAGATCGCCCTGCTCGGCGACTACCGGCCATCCGACTACCGAGGTGATGTCTGGCTGCTGACCGAGCGCGACGCTGGTTGGCAGGTGGATGGAAGCCGCAACGACGTCTTCGTCCTGCGCCTGCCCGAGCACGCCGCAGGTGGCTACGTCTGGGATCGCGACGAGTTGGCGGCGAGCGGTTACGTCGTGCTCCGCGATGACCGCGAGGGCGATGGTGGCGGCGGCGTCGGTTCAAACGTGGTGCGCCGCATAATGGGCGGCGTGGAGGCGCCACACAGGGGTAGTCTGTCGATCACCGAGCGGCGGCCTTGGGCGCCGGTGCCGCCGCTTACGACGCTATTGCTGGGAGTGGATCTCACCGGCCCCGAGGAGATTGGGCTTTCGAGGGCCGAGCGCCGCGCTCGGCTGGCGGTGTGATCGCGTGTCGATCGTCGTGAGCAGGGATTTGGCGTCGGCGTTCGGCGGCGCTCGTGACCAGGGCGCTCGGCCGACCTGCCTCGCGTTCGCGTCAAGCGACTGCCATGCGGCGACGCTAGGGCCTTGGGAGCCGCTGTCGTGCGAATGGATCTACCACAGCGCTCAGGCCCGCTCCGGACGTTCTCATTTCGATGGCGCGACGCTGGGCTCCATGTTGGAGGCCCTCCGACACGACGGTCAGCCCGTTGAGTCGGAATGGCCCTATCAACAAATGGTGGTCGAGCCTTGGACGCCACCGGCGGGGTCGCCCACCGTATTTCGTGCTGTTGGCGAGACCACGACAGCGGATGTCGATGCGGTCGTCGCCCTGCTCGAATCTGGGCGGCCAGCCGTCATGCTGATGACGCTGTCGCGCTCGTTCTACCTGCCGGATTCGGACGGAGTCGTCAGGGCCGCCGCGGACGAGCTTCCCGATCCGGCGGTTCGTCACGCGGTGGTGGCGACCGCGCACGGCGTTGTCGACGGTCGGAGCGCGGTACGCGTTAGGAACAGCTGGGGGACGGGATGGGGAGCGGATGGCTCCGCTTGGTTAGACCGTGATTTTTTGGCCGCGCGTCTCTTCGCGGCGTTCGGCCTATTGGGAGTAGAGGATGTATCTGCCGATTGAACCAGCGCCGGACTGCGTGTCAGCGTGGCGCGCAGCACTTGCGGCCGTGGATGCCAAGCCAGGACATGAGTTCCACAACGTGATCATCGACGTAGCTGACCCGGCGGCGCGCTCCCGACTTTCCGATCCCGTGGTCGCCGCTGTTGACTCGTATCTGCGTGGAGAGGGCGAGAAGGGCATCGAGACCGTCGCCAACACCATCTTCCCCGAGGCGCTCTATAACCTCCACGGCGCACCGCTGTTCTTCAAGCGCTTCGAGGACAATGTGCTTCCCCGGGTGAGCCTGAAGGAGTCCTGGTCCGGATACTATTTCGAGCGAATGATGCACTTTCCCAAGCCCGGCGGCGGCTTCGAGAACCAGCTCCAGCGGATCATCGACCGGATCAACGACCCTGCAGTCCGAGCGCTGAACAAATTCGAGCTGAGCATCTTCGATCCGACGCGCGACGTGGACCGGTCACCCTACGGCGGCCAGTGCCTGAGCTTCGCCAGCTTGAAGCTGATCGGGCCCGCAGACCGTCGGCGCATCGCGATGACGGCGTTCTACCGCAACCACTTCTACGTCAGGAAGCTGCTGGGCAATCTGATCGGCCTCGGCAGGCTGATGTCGTTCCTAGCCAAGGAGACCAAGCTGGGCGTTGGGCCGCTGACGATCGTATCGACGCACGCCGAGATCGACCTGCCGTCAACGCGGGCGGAACTGAAGGCCCTCCTCGCGCGCGTCGACGATATCGAGGCCCCGGCCGTTGCGGCCGCCTAGGCGACGTCAAGCTCCAGCTGGCCGCGGGTCCTGCCCCTGCGTGCGACGCGGTAGTGGTCGTGCATCCCGTCGATAAACTCTCGCTGCCCGCCGTAGCTCGGATGCCGGACGCATATGACGGGGACGGTCAGCTCGGCGAGAGCCATGTGCGCGTCGCGGCCAATCGCAACCACGGTCTTCGGCCTGACCATCTCGATCAGCGCCTGCAGAATCGGCCAGGTCGCCTCGCGTTCGGACCGCGTGTGGCAGCGGTTCGACATCGGATCGTCGCGTTCGTGCGGATGGAAGGGGAAGACGTTCCACAGCATGACGGGCAGGCCGATGTCGGTCAGCACCTGCCAGACGACTGCGGCCGTCCGCTCGGCGACGATCGGTCCGGTGGTCGCCCGTTCCAGCTCCACGCCGCCGAGAAGCTGGCCCGCGTCGTCTAGGTGGACCTCGTCGGTTAGCGGAACCCCGGTGCGGCGGCCGCCGCGGTAGCCCAGGTCCCGCGCTATCCACATGGTCTCGACGCGCTCGTCCAGCGCTGCCTCGATCATGGCGAGGAGGTTGGCTCGGCGCGTCCTCGCGGCGTCGCTGCGGTCATGGATCGCGCAGCGATCCGCCCACGGATTGAAGACGTTCGGGAGCCGCATGCTCGACAGCGTCTCTACGAAGATGGACGGGGTCATGACGCGATCTCCCTGACACGTAGGCGCCGGTGCTTGAAGTCGATGGTGATACGGGCCAGGCGTTTCTCGCTGAGGAACCGGAACGCCGCGTATCCCTGCAGGATCGCCTCTTCCCACAGCCACAGGGGACAGCGCTCGACCTCGTACCCGGCCACGAACTCGCGCACGTCCTTGAGCAGGTCCAGTGGCAGCTGACCCGGCCGCATGCCCTCGAAGAAGCGGAGCTGCTGCGCCTGGCCGAACAGCCAGGTCGTGACCCCCTCCTCGATGAGCATCGCGCGCGCGCCGTCCTCGGCCTCGTCGACCGACGGGAGGCTCTTTCTCTTCAGCCGCAGCAGCGATCGCGTCACCGGGGACCAGCCAAGCACGGCGACGTAGGCGTAGTGGAAGACGTCGTGGAACCGGTAGTCGTCCGGAACGGCGGCGTTGTCGGTCAGGCGGTCCCCGACATTGACCCCGTTCGACCGCTGGAAGACGAACGCCTGGCCGTCGATGACGCGCTCCACCACGTCGATGGTCATGGCGCGCGGCAGCGTCTCCTCGGCCGCCAGTCCCTCGTCGAAGGGAGCGGGATAAGTTCGCTCGCGTGGCCATCTGTCGAATATCTTGTGGAGGTTCTTCACAGCCGCGGCTTCGAGCGTCACGCCCGCCTCGGTGGCCGCGCGGATCAGGCACCGCATCACCTCGGTGAGCGAGTGCAGCCGCGCTTTACGCTTGTGCGGTGCCACGGCCTCGTATTGCCGGACGAGTTCGCCGACCCGAATGGCCAGCTGGAGCAGGGTCCGTTCGAAAGAGGCGGTCGGTTCGCGCGCCAGCGGCATGACCGCCGGCTGAAGTGCGTGGAAGGTCAGCGTCGGATCGGGCTGCGCCTTGGACCCATCGGCGGCCATCGCAGCGCCCGCCACCGCGCTGAGCGCGATCCTGCTCCGGCGGCACAGGGACGAGAGATACCAGAGGACGTCGCCGAGTTCCTCGACGACTGCATCGGCGTAGCCGAGATAGGTCGTCTGGTCGCGCTGCTTCTTCTTCAGCTCAGTCAGCAGACTACCCGTTTCGCCGAAGAGTCCGAGGAGCGCGAAGCTCAGGGCGCTGGACCCGCGCCGCTGGTCGGTCAGCGCGGCCTGCGTGGCGTATCCATCCAGGGTCAGGGCTTGGAAGTCAGTCATGCGCTGGTCTTCCGCCGGTCCCGGATCGCCTCCTGGGGGACCGCGATCCCGTAGGTCGACAACGCGCGCAGGACGACGACGCGCATTGGAACCCGGTCGTCGACGGCCCGGCGCTCGAGCGCTTGCTTCGTTTCAGTAGGCACCTGGACCTGCAGGTTTTCGTCCACCGGCAGAGTCTTTACTGAAACCATGACACCTATAAATCATGAAATCATGAGATGTGCAAGCGGCGAGGGTTGTGTGCACTAGTGGTGTGGATGTGGGTCGATCTGGCGTAGGAGCGGGCGCGGCCGCAGGCTATGTAGGGCGCATGACGTCTCCGATCTTCCTGCATGTCACCGACGCCCACGTCACCGGCCACGGCGTCGCCGTGAAGCGCGACGACCACAAGGTCGTCATTCCGGGCATTTCCCAAGCCACGCGGGAAGGGACGCTGGAGTTGCTGCTGGCGCGCGTCGCCGAGCGGCTGTTGGAGAATGGGCGGAACCTCGACGCGGTGATCTTTTCGGGCGACGCTGCCGAGCGCGGCGACTTGGGCGGACACAAGGCGCTGCTGGATATATTACTGAAGTCGCTCGGACCCGTGGGCATCGCGCCCGGCAAGATTGTGGCGACGCCGGGCAACCATGACGTCCCGCGTGGCACGCCGCCGGGTAGCGCCGAGCGATACGAGGCCTTCATCATGGCTTGGCGCGAGACGGGCTGCGTCACGCCTTGGCTGGACGGGATCGACGACAAGTCCACGATCAACACGGCCAAGCACCGATTGTTGGCCGATGACCGTCGTTGGGCGATCTTCCCGATCAACAGCGCCAACTGGTCGCACACAATACAGACGTTGAAGCCGCCGCTTGAGGGGGTTTGGGAAAAGATTGGTGAGCTGCTTGCGCCCGGCGACGATAAGCTGGCCGCCGAACTAAATGATCAGCTGAATTCACTTATCCGCTTCGACATGGCCCGCGTGTCCGAGGACCAACTCGAGGTATTCCGGCGCATCGTGGACGGGACTCCGACCGCGTCTGATGGCGCGCAGGTGCGCATCGCTACGATCCATCACCACCTGCGAACGCCGTCGTTCCGCGAAGAATTGAAACCCTTCGCGGACTTCACGAACATCGAACTCATTCGTGCCGCTCTGGCTGAGCGCAGGATCGATGTCGTCCTACACGGGCACAAACATCAGCACGCCGCGCGTCGCGAGTTTCTGGACGACGAGATGGGAGGTGACCGGCGGCGAGTGCTCGTAGTGTCGGGCGCGACGTTCGACGGGAGCAACGAGGCCGACGCCGTGCGCACGTTGCAGCTCGACGGGCTGCCGTGGACCCCCGAGGTGGCCTTGACGCGATACGCGATTGGACGGGGCGGCCTGGATTTGAGGGACGTCGTTGATGATCCCATCTCGCTATGGCGGAGCATGGATGCCGGGGGCGGTTCAACCGTCGTGCACGGCACGGTGCTCGACGACGTGTATGAGCGAGCCTGTGCCGCGGCGCAGGCCGAAGCCAAGGGCGGAACCCTCATCGTCGATCTCGACCTACCGCCTGATAGCGTCGGCACCATGCCAACCGGCTATCCAGCCCCGGACGCGCTGAAGGCCGGGGAATGGGCTGGCTGGTTCGCCGAACTCGCCGGCTGGTGGCAACTCGAGCACTCACGGCTAGAAGCCCGCGTGCCATACCATCATGGTAGCCGGCTGCACCGATATGCGGGAAAACTGGATCAGATAGCCCGCATAAAGTCATTGTTGGCCGAGGGTGCGACGAGCCGGGCGCTCGCAGTCCTCATCGATCCAATGCGCGACTTCGTGACCAACGGCAGTGAAGAGAACTTCGCGTCTTTCTGCTCCGTCCAGTTCCGCAAGCGGGAGGTAGGCGACCGGTCGTGGGTGGTGGACGTCATCGGATACTACCGCGCCCAAGAGTTCAGGCGCTGGTGGCCTATCAACGTCGCCGAGCTCAGGGCTTTGCAGAACGAGGTTTGTGACGGCGGAAGCGCGCGCGATTGGACGTTCGCCGACCGAGGTGTCGGTTCCCCTGATTGACCGCTGGCTAGACCAGCACCCGGGCCGCCTTTTCCTCCTTGCCACCTACCTCGCGGGAGGCGTGGCGGAAGACGCCGGCAGCATGCGTGACGAGGTGGTGAAAGGTTGGATGCAGTCCCTCGCCGATTTCGACCAGGCCACGAAGGAGTTCAACGTTGATGGCGTGCCACTCGCGATCGAGGGCGTTGTGGCGCTTGCGGATTACGTAGACTCGCTGGTTCCGACTGGCGACCTACAACGCTTTTCCGGGTCGCTCCGCGCGCTCGCGAAAGCCAATCGCGCCTACGCAATAACGAAGCAGACCGAGAACGATTTCAAAAACTGGGGTGCGGCCGCCCACATCAACGACCTGCGCGAGCTCAGCGTCCGGCTGCTTGGAATGTCGGGCGGCGAGACATCCGCATGACCGTTGGGCTAGCGCAGACGAACGGCGAAATCTTATACTTCGCTTACGGGTCCAACATGTTGACCGCGCGCCTGCGCGCAAGGGTCCCGAGCTGCAAGCCGATCGGCATTGCCTTGCTGCCAGACCACGAGTTGCGCTTTCACAAGCGAAGTAAAGACGGTTCCGGCAAATGCGATGCCTTCCACATCGAAGGCGGAGGCGGCATCTACGGCGTGGTCTTCAGCTTCAATGCCAGCGACCGTCAGGCCCTTGATCGCTTCGAAGGTTTAGGGGCGGGGTATAATGACGCGATTGTTACGGTGCATAACGTTGAAGGCCGATCGTGGAAAGTTCTGACGTACACCGCCCATCCGCACCACATCGACGAGATGTTAAAGCCGTATTCGTGGTATCGGGATCTCGTCCTGGCGGGGGCGAGCGAGCATGGGCTTCCGCAACAGTATGTCGCAACTAGAGTTGAAGCAGTTGAGGCGATTGAAGACCTCAACTTTGCGCGTGATGCGACCGAGCGCGCTGCACTCGAGCGGTAGCGTCGGCGCAGTGACCTGAAGATCGGCAGCTTTCAGGATCAGTCGTTTGCGCCGGGATGACCGATATTGGGGCGCATTGCGGACATAGTACTCGCCGGAGGAGATTGCGCGAAGGCGAACAAAGATCGGTTCAACCGAGTCATTGTTGCGACCGGGATCCGCAGACTTGATAATCACGACCCGGGCTCTAGTCTGGGCTGTGCGCCGCGGCTGCGGCGCCGAGGCTTGAGAACCTCGCTTGAGACTGAAACACCGCCGATCGGCCGGGTGGCCGGCGCGTCTGTCCAGGCCGCTTGCGGCTAAAGGCGTCGGCGCATGCCCTCAAGCATGTTCTCAACACCCGGCTTACGCCGGACGCCTCGACTGATCTGAGGTGAGCCGAGCATGCGGGAATGGCGTACCCAGCAACGAAAGTCTTTGAGGTGGATGACGCCGCCCTTGGCCATGCCGTGCGTTTGATCCGCACCGCATCCTTTGCAGCGCCGATCCGCGATGACGATCCGCTGCCTCCCGAGGATCGGCCCACTACGGTGGCGCTCGACGATCTATACCGGGCGCAGGCATCGAGGCTTCATCGTTTTTTTGCCCGAAGGAGCGACAGCCAAGATGCAAACGATCTGGTGCAGGAAAGCTTCGCCCGCCTCGCCAAAGCCGACTTGATGAGTTCCAAACCGATCGAGCAACCCGAAGCCTATCTCAATCAGATCGCGGCCAACCTGCTGCGCAATCGCGCCAAGTCCGCGTTGCAGCGATCGCTGGCGCGGCAAGTGCCGATTGACGATGTCCCGCTCGCGGGCAGCGATACGGTTGCCGCTCTCGAGGCGCGTGATACTCTGAACCGGCTGCAGCAAGCGCTGATGCGGCTGAGCCCGAAAACGCGCGAAATCTTCCTCGCCCATCGTGTCGACGGTCTCAGTTACAAGGAAATCGCCAATCGAACGGGTTTGCGGTTAAAGAGCGTCGAGTGGCACATGAGCAAGGCGATCGCATTTCTCGACCGCGCACTGAGAACGCGCTGATGTCTGATCCTCACCGAGGCGCCCGCGAGACTGACCGCGTGCGCGAGGAAGCACTCGGATGGCTAAATCGCCTCCGCTCTTCAGGCAGCGAGGAGCATCATGCTGAATTCGAGCGCTGGTATTCTGCCGAGCCGCTGCATGCCGACATCTATGACGACGTGCTCGCTACTTGGGAGAAGACTGCCCTCGCCGAGCAGACCCCGGCGGCGGCGATGCGGCATCGGCAGCGTCCTCGCTCCCGATATGGTTACGCGCTCGCAGCCGCCGCTGCGATCATCCTCGTCGTCGTGGCATCTCTTACCTTTTACCGGCAGTTCGGGCCGGACGAGCGTTCGGGATCCTACACGGTCGTCGCACGGGCAGGTGAAATTCGTACGGTCGCTCTCGCCGACGGGTCGCAAGTCACGCTCGACAGCGGCAGTTCCCTCCGGATAGCCTTCACGGACGACGCGCGTCGGATGTCACTCGAGCGGGGGCGTGCCCGCTTCGCTGTCGCGCATGAGGCGGATCGGCCGTTCATCGTGGATGCGCGCGGTCGATCTGTCGTCGCCCATGGCACCTTGTTCGATGTCAGTCTGATTGGCGACCGTGTGACCGTGTCGCTGCTGGAAGGGGAGGTTGAGATTCGCGACACGCCCACCGCGAAGCAGTCGTCCAGTGCAAGAGGAACCCTTTTGGCGGCCGGACAGCGCGTGACGCTTGCGCCGCACGAGCCCGCTCCTCAGCCGTCGCCCTTCCAACCCGCCCAAGAGCGTTGGCCTTCGGGCATGCTGTCGTTCGAGGACACGCCGCTGCGCGAGGTCGTCGAGACCGCCAACCGCTACAGTTCCATTCGTATTCTGCTCGCGCAGCCCGGACTCGGGCAGTTACGGTTTACCGGCACGGTTCGGGCCGGCGATTCCGATGAGCTCGCCCAGATGATCGCTGCCATGTTCGGCCTTTCGCATTCTCGCGATCCCGCCGGCAACATCATTCTCGCCAAGCGCCGAGAACCTTCGACGTAAAAGTTTCAGGGTAGAGCGCACCCCGGTTGTCCAAGCCCCCCAAGCGATGCCGCGCCAGAGCATCGCCGGGGAGGCTTGAATGGGAATTCTTCGCAGTGCGGCTATGGCCGCTTCATTTTCGACACTTTGTCTGACTTCGGCTCTGTGCCCAATCGCCGTGGCGGCACAGGAAACCGATAGGCGCCACTACAATTTGCCGGCGCAACCATTGTCAACGTCTCTGCAAGCGGTGGCCGTCGCTTCCAAACGCAGTATCGCGGCCCCCGCTGAACTAGTGAGGGGAATCACCGCGCCTCAACTCATCGGCGAGTTTACCGCCGAGGAGGCCGTCGCGGCGCTGCTTGAAAAATCCGGACTACGGTATCGCCGAGTTCAGCGCGCTCTTGTGGTGGAGCGTGATGCTGACTTCACACAAGAGAATTGGTCGAGCGGAGATGACGCCACTGCGATCATCGTCACCGGATCACGAATCCGCGGAGCACCGATCGCGTCCCCAGTGATTACCATCGACGAGAATGATATTCGGAATGCCGGTCAGACAACGCTCGGCGAGGTGGTTCGGAGTATCCCGCAGAGCTTCGCTGGCGGACAGAATCCAGGTATTGGGTCCAATGTCCCCGCGCTCAATGGCGTCGACATGGGCGGCGGTTCGTCGCTCAACCTGCGCGGTCTTGGAAGCGACGCCACCCTTACGCTGCTCAACGGCAGGCGACTCTCGTATAGCAGCTCCCGCCAGAGCGTGGACGTGTCGACCATTCCCCTGGGCGCGCTGGACCGAATCGAGATCGTTGCCGACGGCGCGTCGGCAATTTACGGCTCCGACGCCGTCGGCGGCGTCGCGAACATCATCCTCAAGCGCGACATGGAAGGCGTCGAGACCCGCGCCCGGCTCGGCACCTCGACCGAAGGCGGCAATTTCGAGCAGCAGTATAGCGCGGCCGGTGGCGCGCGTTGGGCGAGCGGCGGGTTCATCGCCGCCTATGAGCATAATCGGAACACCGCCGTCGATGCGGGCGATCGCGAGTATGCCAGGCTACGCTCGCCGGGTCTCACGCTCTATCCTGCCATGCGCAATCATAATGCACTGCTGAGTGCCCATCAGCAGATCAGCGAGCCGGTCACTTTTTCGGTCGATGCGCTGTTCAACAAGCGCCGGACCACGACTGGATACGCGACCAATCCCGCCGGTGATCTTGCGCTCGGCCGCAATCAGCAAATCACCCAGTCTCGCGCCTTTGCCATTGCTCCAAGTCTATCGGTTCAGGTCGGTGCCGGCTGGAATGCGGCGTTTTCGGGCAGCTATGCCGAGGACCGCGTCGACTACAGCATCGATGGTTATACCGACGACCAAGCAAGGCGCCTTGCCGCGGGCTTCTACGACAATGGCGCTCAATCGGTTGAGCTTGCTGCGGATGGCCCTCTCCTCACTTTGCCGGCGGGAAGCGCGGAAGTCGCGTTTGGCATCGGCTACCGCGACATTCGCTTCGCAAACGACAGGGGTGCCGGACACCCGTTGAACTTCGAGCGTTCGCAGGCAAACCGCTACGCCTATGGCGAACTCAGCGTACCGCTTGCCGCCCCCCACATGGCTATCCCTGCCGTGCACCGTCTCAATGTGAGCGCGGCCGTGCGTTACGAGCATTATGATGATGCCGGGTCGGTCGCGACGCCCAAGTTCGGGATCGTCTACACGCCTACCCCCGGCGTCGACTTGAAAGCGAGCTGGGGCCGCGCCTTTCGGGCACCGACGCTGTATCAGCGCTTTCAGCCGCCGATCCTCACCCTGCTCGGCGCGCCGTCGTTCGGGCAAACCGATGCGCCACCAGGATCGACGGCGCTTTATATTCAGGGCGGCAATCCGGATTTACGGCCCGAACGGGCAACGACATGGTCGGTAACGGCCGCCCTCCAACCATCTGTGATGCCCGGCTTCGAAGCGGAGATCAGCTATTTCGACATCCGCTACGTCGATCGCATCGTCACCCCGATCGGCTTCCTCTCGCAGTCGCTCAGCGATCCCACCTACGCAGCGCAAGTGACGCGATCGCCATCTCGCGAACTGATCGACAGCATCCTGTCGAGCGGGGTGTTTTTTCAAAATGGCACCGGCGCACCGTTCGACCCCGCGAATGTGATCGCGTTCATCGACAACAGCAATGTCAACGCCGGCCGCCAATGGGCGCATGGCATTGATCTGCTTGCCTCGTATCGTCAGGCATTGGGCGCCGGCGACGGCGAGATCAGGGTCAGCGGCAATGCCAGCTATCTGGTCAGTCATCAGCAGATCAGCGAAGACCAGGCCGATCAATCGCTCGCCGGCATCCTCTTCAACCCGCCGCGCTGGCGTGGGCGGGCCAGTGCGACGTGGAGCCTCGATGGTCTCGCGGTGACCGGCGTCGCGAATTATAGCGGCGAACTGGCCGACCCGCGCGTCTCACCCGCCGCGATCTTACCGAGCCAATGGCGGTTCGATTTCACGGTCCGCTACCGAACCGGCGACACCGCGCCACGCGGCCTTCAGGGCCTTGACCTGCTTTTCGCGGTCACGAACGCGTTCAACGCGGAACCGCCTCCGATTTTCACCACCTCGGTGACCCATGCCCCTTATGATTCGACCAATTACTCGCCACTCGGCCGCGTTATCAGCTTCGGGATCGCCAAGTCATGGTGATCTGCAGCTGCGCGCCTCATCTC
Source organism: Sphingosinithalassobacter sp. CS137 (assembly GCF_014334115.1). Taxonomy (NCBI): domain Bacteria; kingdom Pseudomonadati; phylum Pseudomonadota; class Alphaproteobacteria; order Sphingomonadales; family Sphingomonadaceae; genus Sphingosinithalassobacter; species Sphingosinithalassobacter sp. CS137. The sequence goes on along the minus strand of NZ_CP060494.1, from coordinate 2,371,192 downwards.
GCGCGTCGGCGCTGGTGGGTGATGGTCCCGCTGGCGGCCCTGATCGCGCCGCCGGCGCATGCAGCGTGCAATCATTGGGATCCGCTCGGCGGCGCCCCGGGCGAAGCGCGTTCGCTCAGCGCGGCCGACTTGATTGAACTCACCGGGATCGGAAGAGCTCCAGCCCCAGCCATGGGTGGGCCGAGCCCGATCTCGGTTTCTCCCGACGGGAGACGGATCGCATTCGTCGTTCAGCGCGCTGATCTCGCGGCAAACCGTTATTGCCAGGCACTGCTCCGCATCGATCTCGATGGGGCCAGCCCGCCGCGCGTTCTGGACCAGGGCGGAGATTTCATCATGAGCGAGGTAGTGATGCGCGGGCTCTCCATTCCCAATGGATTGCCCCAGCAGACCGTCCCAGCCTGGTCGCCGGACGGGCGATTGATCGCCTACCTGCGGCGGGAGGACGGCGTGACCCGACTGTGGACGGTGGCGGCGGCAGGCGGTCGGGCGCGGCCGCTCACCGACGAGAAAGCGGACATCCTCGCGTGGCGTTGGATGCCCGGCGGCGGTCGCATCGGCTTTGGGATACAGCCCGACCGCAACCACGTCGAAGATGCCATCACGGCGGAAGGTTCGAGCGGCTGGCTCTATGACGAGCGGGTCACCCCGAACACCGGGTTTCGGCCGAACGCAAAGGCGGCGCTGCCGGTACTCTATAAGACGATCGACTTGAAATCCGGCCAAGTGCAGGCGGCGAGTGCGGGCGAAGCGAAATGGATCGCATCGGCATCGCTCGGCGCGACGGCTCAAGCAGCAACGCTCCGCGCTGCCAAGGCTTGGACCATGTTGAGCGGATCGTCGCCGCTCGGGCCGAAGCGACTTCATGTGATTGACCGGGCGGGCCAGTCCCAAGCCTGCACCTGGTCGGCCTGCACGGGTCACTTCGTCGGCTTGTGGTGGCTTCGTGATGGGCACCACCTTGTGTTTCTCAAGCGTGAAGGCTGGAACGAGCGCTACACGGCGCTCTATCGTTGGTCGCCCGGTCGGGGTGCGCCCGAGCGCGTGCTGCGAACCGATGCGCAGCTCGAACGATGTACCCCGATTGACTACAGGCTGCTCTGCATCCGAGAAACGGCGGCGAAACCCGCGCACATCGTGTCGATCGATCCAGGCCGCGGGAGGATCGCCACCCATTTCGAGCCCAACCCGGCTTTCGCCTCGATCCGGTTAGGATCGGTCGAGCGCGTCACATGGCGCAACGCCAACGGCTTTGAGGTTTATGGCGATCTGGTGCTCCCGCCCGACTTCCAGCCGGGCGTGCCGCTTCCGACCATCGTCGTCCTCTATCGATCGCGCGGGTTTCTCCACGGCGGGACGGGCAACGAGTACCCGATCTACCTCTTCGCCCAGCGCGGCTTCGCGGTCCTGAGCATCGAACGACCGGACTTTTTCGGCGCACGCAGACCCGATCTCGATAGCTATCGGGATATCGAGGCCGCCAATATTGAGGACTGGTCGGAACGCCGCAACATGCATTCGGCGATCGAAGCCGGGGTCGAACTGCTCGTCGCCCGCGGCATTGCTGATCCGACGCGGCTCGGTATCACCGGGCTCAGCGATGGCGCGACTTCGGCGCGCTTCGCGCTGATCAACGCCGACCTGTTCGCCGCGGCGGCTATCAGCAGCTGCTGTATCGATGAATCGAGCGCAGTGCTCGTCGGTCCGGCGTGGGAACGCTATAGTCAGTCGGTCGGCTATCCTCCCGCATTCCCTGTGGATGAGGCATTCTGGCAGCCTGTGTCGTTCGTCCTCAATGCGAGCAAGATCGACACGCCGCTCCTCATGCAACTCGCCGACAGCGAAAGCCTCTACGCACTTCCAAGCGTCACGGCGCTGCGCCAACATCGGCAGCCGGTCGAGGTTCGGGTCTTCCCCGACGAGTTCCACATCAAATGGCAGCCGGTCCACCGCGCGGCGGTGTTCGAAACCAGCCTCGACTGGTTCGACTTCTGGCTCAACGGCAAGACCGATCCGGCACCGGCAAAGGCCGCGCAATATCGACGCTGGCGGGCGTTGGGACAGGGAGCGCGGCGACAGCTTCATCAATTATCCGACCAGGAGCGCAGCCACGCTTCCACATCGGCAAAGAGCATCACTCGCCCGCAATCTTGAGCGCTCGTCGATATCCCGTCAGCGAGGACACCGCGCACAGCATCCCTGTCGAGCAGGCCGTGCGCCACCAGCAACCCGTCGCCGAGCATCGCGTTCAAACGACGGCGGTTCGCATCCATGATCTCGATGACAAAGCTGTCCATCGCCCCTTTCGATCGCCGCCAGGCGATCTCAGCGGGCAGCGACCGCTGAAAGCCTTGACGGGCAACAGCGCGATTGCAGCCGTTCAGATACCAGTTCCAGCTCGGTATCGCGACGCAAGTCTCGATGACCGGTTGCGTGACCAATGGCGCAACGCGGGCAAGCGACGGTCGCGGATCGGGGCTTTCGACAAGGCTCTGCGCCGCAGCCACGAGGCCAATATGGCTTGCCGAGCCCGGAAGTGCCCGCCGTGGCGAATCCAGCCATGGGTGCTCGCAAGCATTACGGGCGGCTGCAATCGCCTCACGGGAAAGCAGCGAGCGATCCGCGGGAAAACGGTAATGCTGGCGCCGGCGGAAGGCTCTTCGCACTGCCGCCTGAATAACATGAGGGATGCTCGTCTGCGATAGCGTGGCCAAATCGGCCGCAATCTCTCGGAACCGGCGGTCGGGTCCGGCGGTCAACAACCGATCGGCCACTGGTGCCGCGGATTGCACCGAACAAAAGACGTTGTCGCCGCCGCCGCCGTGAACGATTGCCTGTGCGCCTGTTCGGTTAGATAGCAGCTCGGCGGCGCGGCTCGTCGCCTGAGCGAAGCTGTGTTCGGACGGCCGCGGCAATCCTGCCGCTGCCGACCGATATATATCGACATCGGTCACCGCACGGGTCACCTCCGTCAGCGGAATTGCCAGGTGGGAAGCGATGGCTCTCGCATAGGCGCGCTCGTCGCCGCCGCGGTCGCGCGTCACCATGGTAAGCGCGTTCGTCTCCCTGCCGGCATCCGCCAAGCAGGCGGCGACGATCGAGGAGTCGAGGCCGCCCGACAGCAACAAGATCAAGCGTTCGAGCCGAGCCGTCCGGGCAGCGATCGACTGGCGAACTGCCTGCGCGACTTGCTCGGGCGATGCGATCGGATCGACTGCGTCGGGGTCGGGAGACACAAACTGCCATGGCGACCAAAGATGACGTACTGCCCACCGATCATTGCGCCATGTGCCGGCGGCGCCTCCCGCGAGTTCCTCGAGATCAGCAAGGCACGTGCGGGCGCGCCTGAGATCGGGTGCAACCAGATGCTCGGCAACGGCGGTCCAATCGATGCTCGGCACGAAACCGCCGATCGCGCTTATCAGCGCTACGTCAGATCCGATCACCATTCCGTGCGGCGAATGCCAGACATAAGCGGGAAGGTCACCGAGCGGCGCGCGAAGTACGGTCACTTCGTCTTGGCATACAATCACTGCGAGATAGGCGCCCCAATAGCCGGTGATCAGCCTTTCCGCTCCGAAGCGCGCGATCAATTCAGTCTCGGCAGTATCGAGCGTCGGGATCGGTGCACGGCCGCCCTTGCGAATGAGCTCTCCTAGGATGACGCCTTCCGCACCGGCCAAGCGATAGGCGTCTGCCGATGAAAGGACGATCAGACGGGGAGAATTGACGATGCTGCGAAGGGCTGAGGGATATGGCGCAAGATCAGCGATGCGGGATTGCCAATATCGCTCACTCTCTGTTCGCGCTGGCAGGATGATGATGTAGCGCCTTTCCATCAGACGACGAGGATCGGCGTAAACGGCGACACCGTGTCTGCCGCGTCGCTGATCAGTACATCATTCGCTAGCACCCAGGCATGCGCTCGAAACGGGCGGAGCTTGACCCCAAGCACCAGTTCCGCGCGCAGATCAGCCGATCGCGCGTGACGAACGATGGCAATTGAGTTCGCCAGACATTGGTTGAGCGAGCCGGTGATCAATGCCGCGCGCCGGAAGGCGACGGAAATCTCGACGAGGCGCTCGTCGGCCGCTTGATTCACGCCGCGACTGCCGTCCTTCATCGCTTGGATCGACGTAATCTGGCTGTGAAGCGATCGATATCGAAGCATGATCCTCGCGCGGATCAGCGATGCCGCGGCGGCAAGAACCCTGCGCCTCGAAACAGGCAGATTTTCCTGAAACAATGGCATCCGGATGGACGCGGGAGGACGACAAGGCTCGGGTCGAACATCCGCCGGTGCAGGCACGAGCAAGCCCTGGACGGCGAGCGTCCTCAATCGCGCTTCGTCCGCTTCGGCAAGGGGCGCGCCAGCGACAAAGCGACGGAAACCTTCCTCCGGGTCAGCGCCAAGACAGAAGTAACGATCTTTGGGCACGTCAAGGAAGACGAAGCGTCCCCCAGCGTCGCAGAAGGTGATCCCGGGAGCGAGCGCAAATGCCATCCGCGAGGATCCGCCGTGGAAGCGGCGCGCAGGCGAAGCGCCTGCGCGCCTTCCCTCAGTCGTCGGTCAGACCAAAGGGGACGAGGCCGAGCGCCTCGTCGCCGATCAGCGGACCGCCGCCTTGCGTCTCGACGCTTGCCGCGCCGAGCTCGATTACGGTGTCTTCGCGTTCCATGATGCACTCCTTTGCCGCCGCGCCAGTGCGGCGGTCCCCGGAGTCTAAAAAGCCGCGGGCGGTATCCGAACTTTATACGGATTCTATATCGTCATTATTTGACGGCCGGTCGTACCGGTAGAAGGCGCGCACGATTTCGAAGGCCTGGCGGCGCCGCCGCCGATGGTAGGCCGCGATTTCCTTTCGAAGCGCGGCAGTGCTGCCGGTCGCGTCTGTGATCGCTTCCAGCTCATCTTGAATGCCCGGCAGGACATTCGGTTCGACAGTCCGAACCGCGTGGAGGCGGTCGTTCATCGCCCGCACGACATAGCCGTGCTCGGCATTGACCGAGTGCCGGGCCAGCCATCCGAAGAGGATGGCGGTCCAGGACGCGAGGTCGCTTTGCTCCACGTCCGGTGGCGAAGCGAGATCGGCTGCGGACGACAGGCGCCGACGCAAGGCGAGGAGCAGCATCTCGGCATTGAGCGCGTAGAGGTCCTCGAGGCCGGGTCCGGTGAGGTGCGGGAGATGAAAGCCGTCGCCGGGGCGGACCTCGACCAGCTGCTCGCCAGCAAGAAGATGCAGCGCATCGCGCACGGGCGTCACGCTGCTCGCCAGTTCGCTCGCCAGGACCGCAGGATCGAGTCGCGCGCCAGGGGCGAAGACGTTGGCCAGGATCCGTTCCCTGAGCGCGCCATAGACGCGCTCCGAGGTCGGACCCGAATTCATCCCTCCCGCCGCTGCCGGTCGACGAAGGCTTTGACCAACTCGGCCTGATCGGGTCGCAGTGCATCGACCGCGCCGAGCGGACCCTCGTCCCCGTCGCCAAGCAGGATTGACGGGCACCGGCCTTCGTAATTGCCAAGATTGGGGCGGTGCTGGCGGTAGCCGACCAGCGCCGCCAGCTCGGGCGCGAACCCGCGCGCGACCGGCGGCGGATAGGCGAGCCACTGGTTCTCGTAGGGCTTGAGCCATCCGAGGCAGTAGCTGACGATCATCCCGCGGCGCACTGCGGCGGTCTCGTTTCCGCCCGCGCCGTGCAGGGTCGAACCCAGGAACACAAGCGCGGCGCCGGGCGGCATCGCGGCGACGATCGGATCGCTCTTCGGCTCGGGATCGAGCGCGCGCGCGCCATGACTGCCGGGCCAGATCAACGTCGCGCCGTTATCCGCCATATAATCGGTGAACGGCCACATCACGTTGACCAGATATTCGGTACGGCCGATCTCGCCGCGCCACATGTCCTGGTCGCGGTGCGGCAACTGCGGCAACGCGCCGGGATGAAGCGCGATCGCCTGGGTCAGGTTGAGCTGGATCGTATCGCACCACGGCGACAGCATCCGTTCGGTGACGCCGAGGATCGTCTTGTGCTGGACGAACGAGGCAGCGAGCGGTGAGCGTGCGAGCAGTCGCCCGAACCGCTTGGTCCGGCGGCCGTAAAAGCCGCCCTCGCAAAAGGGCGTCTCGTCGAACGCCTGGGCGAAATCGGCTTCGAGTGCGGCCACGGTCTCGACCGGCATGGCATCGTGAATGATGCACCAGCCCTGTTCGCCGAGCAGATCGGCATAGCGATCGATCGCATCCGAAACCGGAGCGGCGGCTGTTCTCTCGATCGGTTCAGGCAGCATGGCGGCGCTCTCCGATCACGGTCGCGACCGGCTGATAGATGCCGGCACGCGCAAGCAGCGACGGCGTGTCGGGGCCGATCTCTATGGCGAGCGCGCCGAGCAGCGTGCCGTCGATGGTTTGCGGGAGGCCGAGCGGGCGGCAGATCCAGCCGAAGCTCAATATCTGCTGCAGCCAGCCCATCTCGGCGACCCCGGTGTAGCGCTGGATGCCTGCGGCGAGTGCATGATCGACCAGCGCGCTCACCAGCTGATTGCGCACCATGAGCCGTTCGCGCGCGCGCAGGCGGCGATCGAGGCAGAAGCGCGTGATCTCGGCGATGCCGGGACCGCTCGGCACCTCGTCTTCGCACAGCTCGGGATAGAGCTCGCCGAGGATGTGCGGGCGCGTCGTGTCGAGCAGTCGCGCCGATCCGAGATGCCGGCCGTTGGAGTCGGTCAGCACCAGATAGCGGGCGTGGGGATCGTCGAACTGGTCGACCTCGAAGCGGCCGGCGAGCACCGGCACATCCCAGCCGAGCAGATCGACGAACACGCGCTTTCGCGCCTCGAACATCGCGGCGAGCACCGCGTCCGCGGCGGGATCCCCGCCATCTTCGAATAGGTGAAGCATGTTCCGAACCTCCGATCGCGTCGATTGCGCGCGAAGGATCGGACGGTATGCGCGGGAGCGATATGCCCAGAAATGGGCATATCAGCGGCGGAAGATATCGGTGAAGCTGATCGTTCCGTCGAACAAGGCCCGGACGATGAGCGATGTTCGTTTTTCCACCCCGTAGCGCTCGCGCGCCTGCTTGATATGGCGCACGACCGTTTCCGGACTGATGCCGATGATCCGGCTGATCTCCCAGTCGGACTTGCCGCGCGCCGCCCAGATCAGGCAGTCGCGCTGCCGGTCGGTGATGATCGGGTGCGGCATCGGCCCCAGCGCTTTCGACCGCCACATCCGCCGCGCGCCCTCGAACGCGAACGCGCCCGCAAGCTGCGCGAGCGGAAGAATCCGCATCGGCAGCGGCTGGCCGGTCGGGCACGCAAACGAGCACGATCCGCGCGCTTCGCCCGGCACATGCGCCGGCACCGTGAAGCCGTCGCCCAAACCCTCCTCGCGCGCGAGCGCCAGGATCAGCCGGTCGGAAGGCGTCATCGCGATCAGGCGCGGCAGCTCGCGCCAGGTGAAACCGACGCTGGTCACATGGCTCGCGCGATGAACCGGATCGGAAACTGCGAGCCGGTTGTCGTCGAAATAGTCGACCCAGTTGTCGGGATAATTGTGCAGCCGCATCGCCGCGCCGGGTGGCCGCTCGGCATCGACATGATGGGTCAGCGCGAAATAGTCGAACCCGAGTTCGGCCGTGATCTCGGTGATCGCGCTGTGCAGGTCGTCGGACGTTTCGGTCTCATCGATCGCGCGGCAGAAGGCTTCGGCTCTCGCCAACATGCCCATTGGGCGTCGTCTCGATCACGGGCGACGCCTCAAGTCGCCCGAAGTCCCGCGATCGGCCTTTCTTTGGTTGAGCGCACCGTCGGGGCCTCACGCCGTCGACACGCGACTGCATCGCAACACCCATATTACAGCTTCCGATTCAGCGCCACAGCCCGTTTGATCCGTTATCGCTCCACCGCGTGTGGCAGCGGCTGATGGGGCGCGGCGGCGTCAGCGATTGGCGCGACGAACAGAATTATCGCCGGCTTCGCGCGATCGACCGCGCCGGCCTGATGTGGGAGTGGCTCCGCCGCGACGAGGCGTATGTGGCGTGGCAGGTCCGCGCGAGCGCGGCAACGCAGGGCGCAGGACCGCTGAGGCGCGCCGATGCGCGCCGGTGGGGGCTCCACTTTCGCCGAGGATCCGGGTCTCGCGGCCCCGGATGCCCGGATCATCTGGCATGCCGATCTCGATCCGAGCGCGATCGCTGCGGTCGCCGTCGCCGCTACGGAATCGGGTCCGAACACGATTGACTCGGGGCGGCTGGCGCCCTGGCTGTCGGCGGCGGTCGATGACGACGGTGTCGAGCACATTGTGCTCTCCGACGGCTGGCAGCATATCCGTATCGATATCGAAGTCGGTAGCCTGCTAGCCGGTGTGCCCGTAACCCTCCACTATCGCCTCGCCGGGCTCGCCGATGCCGAGCCCAAGCTGCTACCGCTGCGCCGGCTGATCGAGCTGGTGCGCCACCGCCGGTTCCTGCGGACGCTGATCGCTCCCGACGTCCGGATGACGCGCCACCTGCTCGCGCTTCGCGTCCATGACGCGCTCGCCGCCGGTGCTAGCCAGCGCGAAATCGCCGATGTCCTGTTTGGCAGCGTTGCCGAAGCGAACGACCGCGCCGACTCGCTGCGGTCGCGCGTCCGGCGCTTGGCGCGCGAATCGCGGCGGTTGGCAAGCGGCGGCTGGCGCACGCTGATGCGCGGCCGCCGGTGATCGTCAGACGGGGTCGTCGTCGATGCGGAAGACCTCGCCATTGCTGGCGTCGCGATAGAAATCGACGCGCGCGCCGTTCCAGTGATAGTCGAGATGGCGGCCCTGGATCGGTCCCGAGGCAAGGTCGGGATAGAAAAGGCCGACGCATTCACCACCGCGGTGACGGCAGCTCGGATAGGCGATGCCGTCGCTCCCGGCGGCGCGGAGCGCCGCGCCGAGCGCCTGGCCCGCGGCGTGGCTGTCCGGGTCGAGCGCGGCGTCGAAGGCGCCGGCACCTTTCCGCAAGTCATGTGCCGTCAGGTCGATGTCGAGCACGATCTCGCGGAATTGCGAGGTCCAGCCCTCGGGCTCGGCGGTTCGCGCCATGAACCGCGCATGGTGATGCACGGTCTCGGCAAGCGCGGTCTCGAAGGCGTTTCCGGCGTAGAGCACCCCATAGTCGCCCTTGGTGAACCGGCTCGGCCGGTCGGTGCTGACATGGGTGAACGGCCCCATAAGATAGCTCGCGCCCGGACCGCCGACGCGCCGGTTGGGCGGGACCAGGTCGATATTGCCCAGCGTCTCCATCAACCGCGGATTGCTCTTCTGTTCGGCCGAGATCAGTAGCGGCCAGTCGGCGGGGTCGGCGATGTCCTCGAACAGGTCGATCGGCGGATGGACGCTGCGGATGATCCGGCGCGCGCCCAGCCAGCTGACGGAACTGGTCGGAACCTTGGCCGGATCGATCACCAGCCGCCGCGCTCTGCGTCGAGATAGCGCCGCACGCGCATCAGGTCGGTGAGCTCGCCGCCCAACATGACCTCGAGCGCCGAACGGCCGCCGAAGGCATCGTTGGGCGCCTTGATCCAGCGATAGCCGCGCGCCGCATCCTCGAAGATGATCCTAAGCGCCTTGTGGATGCCAAGGAGGTTCGACAGCCGCGCCCTGCCGTCGCGGTCGATCCGGCCAAGATCGCCCGCTTTCCAACGGCCATAGCTGCGCACCGGCATGTCGAGCAACGTCGCCGCCTGCTCGTCGGTGATGTCCCAATGCGCGAACAGCCGGACGGCGGCGCGGAACATCGCCGCGGCTTCCTCTTCGGTCACCGGGACGGGTACGAACGGCGGCGCATCGGTCGCCACACGGGTCAGAACGGCCATTGATCGTCTCCTGCCATATGGCAGCATGTACGGATATTGTTGCCATTTGGCAAGTTGGAGTTTCCGTCATGATAGGGTGTCGCGCCACGGTCGGGCGTATCCCACCCAATTACATGAAACCTGTAGTTGCTCCAGCTACATTGGACTGAGCTGGAGGTATCCGCCATGGACTTCGATCTTGTTGTAATCGGCACCGGCACGGCAGCGATGGTTGCGGCGATGCGCGTTCGCGGCGCGGGCTGGAGTGTGGCAGTCATAGACGAGAAGCCGTTCGGCGGAACATGCGCTCTTCGTGGCTGTGATCCCAAGAAGATGCTCGTCGCCGGAGCCGAGGTCATCGACGCAGAGCGGCGAATGCAGGGCAAGGGCATTGCCGGCGATGTGCACGTCGATTGGGCCGACCTGATTGCGTTCAAGCGTGGGTTCACCGATCCCGTGCCGGAAAAGCATGGGCGCCGCTACCACGAGAAAGGCATCGCGACCTTTCGCGGCCATGCCCGGTTTACCGGGGTAAACAGCCTCTCGGTAGCCGGCACGGAATTGCGAGGCCGCCACATCCTGATAGCGTCTGGCGCAGAACCGATACGACTCGACATTCCTGGCGCGGAGCATCTCGTGGACAACGAGGCGTTCCTCGCCATGGAGAGCCTGCCGCGCCGGATCGCGCTGGTCGGCGGTGGCTATATAGCAGCGGAGTTTTCGCACATCGCGGCTCGCGCGGGAGCCCAGGTGACTGTCCTCCAGCGTGGCCCGCGCATGCTGCCTCAGTTTGAACCGGAGCTGGTCGGCTGGCTCATGGACGCCTTCAACACGATCGGCGTCCGGGTGCTCACCAAAACCGCCGTCACGGCGATTGAGAAGAGCGGCGATGCCTTCGCGATATGCGCAGAAACGAACGGCGAGACGGTCACCGTTCACGCCGATCTGGTCGTCCACGCGGCTGGCCGCGCTCCCGCGTTGGACCGGCTCAACCTCGCGGCGGCAAATGTCGCGGTCGAGCGAGGCCGCCTGCGACTGAACGACTTTCTTCAAAGCGTATCGAACCCTGCCGTTTATGCCGCCGGCGACGCGGCACAGATGGGGCCTCCCTTGACTCCGGTTTCCAGTCATGACGCCAAAGTGGTCGCGGCGAACCTGATCGATGGCAATCATCGGAAGCCGGACTATCGCGGGGTGCCGAGCGTGGCTTTCACGCTGCCGCCGATCGCAGCCGTCGGCATGGGAGAGGACGAAGCAACAAATGCCGGATTGCGCTTCCAGGCGAAGTCAGAGCGAGCCTCAGACTGGTATACTGCCCGCCGAGTGGCCGAACCGGTTTATGGCTACAAGACGCTCGTCGAGGAAGGAACCGGTCGGATCGTCGGCGCGCATATCGTTGGACCGCATGCCGACGAGGTAATCAACCTCTTCGGCCTGGCGATCCGGCACGGACTAACGGCGGATGACCTCAAGAGCACCATGTTCGCTTATCCGACGGGCGCATCGGACATCGGATCCATGCTCTAGTTTCGCCTTTTGCGACACGCGTTGTTGTCCGCCGGCGGGGCCACGTCGAGGAGGTCGATTACCGCGCATTCGGGGACTGCCTCACCCGAGCAATGGTCGATCGTCTGTGAGAGCAGCCTTTCGAGCTTCGCGAGATCGCCTATCTTTGCGCGAACTTGTTCGAGGTGGCGCGTGGCGATCTCACGCACCTCGCCGCAGCACGCAGTACCGGGTCCACCGAGGTTGAGGAATGCCCGGACCTCGTTGGGCGTGAAACCGAGTTCGCGTGCGCGCTTGATGAAGCCGAGCGCCCGAACATGATGGTCCTCGTAGATTCGGTGCCCACCGTCCGTGCGCGGCGGAGCGGCGACAATGCCGACCTTCTCGAAGTAGCGGATCGTCTCGATGTTGACGCCCGTTCGCCGTGAAAGCTCGCCGATGGTGATCCGCGCCATGAAGAAACTGCTTGAACCTGTAGTGACTACAGGTGGCACATAACAGCGAATCTAGATGGAGACGACGGTTGATTGACGGAATTTCGACGCCCGCGCGGCGCCTGAGCGATGCTGATCGGGGCGTGGCGAGCCTTGGCGCCCTGGCCAGCATCGGGGCGCTCTTCTCCGCGACCGCTTGCTGCATTTTGCCGCTCGCGCTCGGAGCCGTCGGCGTTGGCGGTCTCGCCGCAGTGGTTCCGTTCCACTGGCCGCTGACCGTAGCGGCCATGGTCGCGGTAGCAGCGGGCTGGTTTCTTTACGCGCGCAAGCGACGCGCATGTGCCGCTGCTGCATGTACGGTCTCTCCACCCGCCCGAGCTACGTTCGCCATGCTCTGTGTGGCCACGGTCATTGTAGGCATCTCGTCGATCTGGGGCTTCATCGAGCAGCCTTTGATGCGGATGCTTGGAGGCGCATGATGCAGCTTGTCTCGACGCTCACCTGTCCGAGCTGCGGCCAGTCCTCGACAGAGACGATGCCCACCAACGCGTGCCAGTTCTTCTACGACTGTCCACACTGCGAAACACTGTTGCGCCCGAACAAAGGCGATTGCTGCGTCTTCTGCTCCTATGGCGACGTGCCGTGCCCGCCGATCCAGGAGGCCGGCGACAGCGGCGAACGGCCGGGCTGCTGCGCGCCCTGATCGATAGCTCGGCCACTTGTCGGCTTGCGCTTCTTCAAAATCCAGCTCGCCACACTGTTCCCCGTTCTTCCGGCGCCTCGCGCCTGAGGTCGGCGCGACCGCGCTCTATGGCTCGGGCTTCGCCCGTCGCCCCCGAGCCCCGCTTCGCGGCTCTCGGCCTGACGGTGACGATCGCTGGCGCGGCCAGCGGAGCTGGCCCCTAGCGGCGCGGGGCTATGGACGCGCTCCGGCGGCGCGAAGCTTGCCGGGGCGCGGCGCTTGATCGCGGCCCCGCGGGCGCTCCGGCTTTGCGTCCGGGCCTCGCGCCCGGTTTCGGGACGGACGACAGGTCCCCTCCGTCCTCGAAGCCCGGTCGACTTCGGCCGATCCGGCCGCGCCGCCGGGGCGCCCCTCCTTGTTCGGGCGGCCGCGTGCGGCCGCTTGCCAGTCGACGCCGCGCACGCGCGGCGGCGCTGTTTGAGGCCTTCCCGTCAAGCGGGCGTGGGCGGCGCTCCCGGTTAGGCCCGCCCGCGTCGGCGGCAAGCCGGCCCTTCGACTTCGCTCCGGACCGGCTCCTTCGCTTCGCTGCGGCCCTGCGGGTGCCGCCGCCGCTCGCGGCGGGCCTCTCCGGTCGCCTGGGTGCCGCCCACCCCCGCTTTTCCGGGGCGGCCATGCGGATTTTGGGCGGGGCGGGAGACGAGCGATGCGCCAGACCTCAACCCCAAGCGCGCGCGGCCAGCGCCGGACCCGCGCCGCCCAAGGCGGCGCGAAGCGCGACACCGCGACCAATGCCGAACCGGCGCGCGCCAGCCTCTATGACGAAGTAACCGCCCGCATCCTTGCCGAGCTTGAGGCCGGGCGCTTCCCGTGGGTCCAGCCCTGGGCGGCATCGCCCGACGCGGGCGGCGTCGCGGCGGGCCTCCCGCGCAATGCGCTCACCGCGCGGACCTATTCGGGGGTCAATATCCTCATCCTGTGGGGCGCGGTGATCGAGCACGGCTATCCGTCGCAAAGCTGGCTGACCTTCAAGCAGGCGTTGGAGGCGGGCGGCAGCGTCCGCAAGGGCGAGCGCGGCACCACCGTCGTTTATGCCGACCGCTTCACCCCCGCGACCGAGAAACGCCGCGCCGAGCGCGAGGGCGGCGACGCCAAGGCCATTCCCTTCCTCAAACGCTTCACCGTGTTCAACGTCGCGCAATGCGAAGGGCTGCGCCCCGGCCTCGCGCCCGACCCCGTCCCCTTGCCCGAGCGCGAAATCGTGCCGGTCGCGGAAAGCGTGATCGCCGCCTCGGGCGTCGATTTTCGCATCGGCGGCAACCGCGCGTTCTATGTTCCCGCCCAAGACTTCGTCCAAGTGCCGCCGCAGCCCGCTTTCTTCGAGCAGGTGAACTACTACCGGACCTGCCTTCACGAACTTACCCATGCCACCGGCCACCCGTCGCGGCTCGCGCGCAAGCTTGCGACCAGCTTCGGCAGCAAGGATTACGCCCGCGAGGAGCTGATCGCCGAAATGGGATCGGCGTTCCTCTGCGCCGCGCTCGGCATCACGCCCACCGTCCGCCACGCCGACTATCTCGGCGCTTGGCTTGAGGTGCTGCGCGAGGACAATCGCGCGATCTTCCGCGCCGCCAGCGCCGCCTCAAAAGCCGCCGACTGGTTGCTCGCGCGCCATGCCTGTCCCGAGCAGAGTCGCGGGGCGAGCGGCGCACAGGACGAGGACGGCGCGATGGCGGTTGCCGCATCCGAACGGTGCGCGGCGTGACCCGCACGACCCCACCCCAAGCGGGTTTCGCGGTCGAGGCGACGCCAATCGGCGCGCAGACCCTCGTTCCCGGCGTCCAGCCGATCACCCCGCGCGACCGGCTCGAATGGCGCGCCGCCGCTCCGCTTGAGCCGAAAAAGCCGCAGCGCCCCTGCGACCTTGGGCTGTTCGACACGAACGCCCGCAACCAGCTCGATCTGTTCGCCGCCCGAAAGGATGCCCCATGATGCTGTTGACCCCCGACCAACGCGCGGCGCTCCGCGCCAACGCCATCGCGCATCGCGACGCCATGCAGCACGGCGGGAGCGAACCCGACCCCGCCCCGGTGGTCAAGCTGTTCAACCCGGTAGGCGCGGCGACATGGCTCGCGACCGAACTCGACGCCGACGGCGACACCTTGTTCGGGTTGGCCGACCTCGGCTTCGGCTGTCCCGAGCTTGGCGGTTTCAGCCTTACGGAGATCGAGGCGCTGCGGCTACCCTTCGGCCTCGCGGTCGAGCGTGACCTGTGTTTCGAGACGGCCCTGCCGCTGTCGGTCTGGGCCGACGCCGCGCGCCGGGCCGGGTCGATCAGCGCCGCCGAACCCACGCTGCGCGCCGCCGAGCGCGCCCGCCCATCCACCGAGCTTCCGCCGCCCGAGGAAGGCGGCGGCTGACGCGGGCGGCCGTCCGCCGCTCACCCGAAAGCCGGTCCCGCGTCCGCTTCATCAGTCACGGGACCGGCGCTCACGAAGGAGCAGACCCATGAAACTCGATTTTATCCCCTTGGACAAGCTGTCGATCAGCAAGGCCAATATGCGCTACGGCAAAAAGGCCCCCGACGTGTCGGACATATTGCCGACCATCCGCGCGCGGGGCGTCATCCAGCCGGTCATCGTCCGCCCCAATTGCGGACCCGGCCAGTTCGAGATCGTTGCCGGGAGCCGCCGCTTCCACGCCGCCAAGATCGTCGCCGACGAGCGCCGTTCGGGGGGCGACCCCGACGCCGAGCCGATGCCCTGCGCCATCCTCGACGACGGCGACGACGCCGCCGCGATCGAAGCCTCGATGATCGAGAATATGGCGCGGCTCGACGCCGACGAGGTAAGCCAGTGGGAGAGCTTCACCCGGCTGGTCAAGGAAGGCCGCAAGGTGGACGAGATCGCCGCCACCTTCGGATTGCCCGACCTGACCGTCCGCCGTGTGCTCGCGCTCGGCAATCTGCTGCCGCGCATCCGCGACCTCTACCGGCGCGAGGAGATCGACGCCGCGACCGTCCGCCATCTGACGCTCGCCAGCAAGAGCCAGCAAAAGGCGTGGCTGGCGCTCGCCGACGACCCGGAAGCCTATCTGCCGACCGGCCATCAATTGAAGGGCTGGCTGTTCGGCGGCGCGTCGGTCTGCGCGGCCCACGCCCTGTTCGACGTCGAGGCGAGTGGCCTTGCCACCATCGCCGACCTGTTCGGCGAGGACCGCTATTTCGCCGACGCCGATGCCTTCTGGGCCGCGCAGAACGAAGCCGTCGAGGCGCGCCGCGCCGCCGCGATCGAGGCGGGCTGGGCCGATGCGGTGGTGGTCCCGCCCGACGAGCATTTCGCGACGTGGGAGTATGAGAAGGCGGGCAAAAGGAAGGGCGGGCGCGTCTATCTCGACGTGCGGTCGAGCGGCGAGGTGATCGTCCACGAAGGCTATGTCAGCCGCCGCGAAGCCGCCCGGCTCGCCAAGGCCGAGGCTACCGGCACCGGCCACAAGCCCGCTCGCCCCGAGCTGACCAGCACGATGCAGACCTATATCGACCTGCATCGTCACGCCGCCGTGCGCGCCGCGCTCACGACGCACAGCGGCGTCGCGCTGCGCTTGATGGTCGCCCATGCGATCGTCGGCTCGCACCTGTGGCGCGTCGCCCCCGAGCCGCAATCGACGCGCAACGACGATGTGCGCGAGAGCGTCGAGACCTGCGTCGCCGAAACCGCGTTCGACGAGCGCCGCCGCGCGGTGCTGTTGGTGCTCGGCTTCTCGCCCGAGGAACCCACCGTCACCGGCGGCAACGGCGACGATTACGGTCTGGTCGGCGTGTTCCAGCGGCTGCTCGACCTGCCCGACAACGTCGTTCTGGAGGTGATCGCCTGTCTTATCGGCGAGACGCTGGCGGCGGGAAGCGCCGCCGTCGAGGCGGTCGGCGTCGAGATCGGGGTCGATATGACCCGATACTGGCAGGCGGACGACGCCTTCTTCGCGCTTCTCCGCGACAAGGAGGTGCTGACCCGGATCGTCGCCGAGGTCGCGGGCGAAAATGTCGCCGCCGCCAACGCCCAGGAGAAGACCAAGACCATGAAGCGCATCATCCGCGATCATCTGGCGGGCGAGAATGGCCGCGCCAAGGTCGAGGGGTGGGTGCCGCGCTGGATGGCGTTCCCGCCCGCCGCCTACACCGCGCGCGGCGGCGTCGGCACGGTCGCGGCCCACGCCAAGGCCGAGGCCGCGCGCGAGATCGAAGCGCAATCGGGCGGCGACGACGAGCCCGACCCGACCGCGCCGGGCGCGGCGGTCGCGCCGCCGGACTCTGACGACGGGGCCGACACCGTGCCGCTCGCGGCGTGAGCCTGTCGGGGAGCGGTTAGTCGCCGCTCCCCGCTTTCTCGACCCTCAAAATCCGGCCGCGCGCCTCGGCCGTTCGGCCTCGGGGCGCGGGAAAAAGGAGAACTATCATGGCCGACCGTGTGTCCGTCACCATCGCCATCGGCGGCACGCTTGCCGCCAGCCGGCGGGAAACGCTCGCCGATCTGATCGCCGACGAAGGCCTGTCGCTCGAATGGGACGGCCCGCCGTTCGACGCGAGCCAGTTCCCCGATGCGGCACCGCTTACGCTTCATGCGCACGAGGTCGCCTGGGGCCGCGTCGATCATCTCGAGGCCTTCTGCGTCGCGCATAAGTTGCCGTTCGCGCGCTGGTCGGGGAGCTATCCCGGCCTGTGGGATCCGGAGCGCGTCGTGTTCACGGGCGACGGCGAGCCGCGATCCTTCGGCGCGAGCGAGGACGATTACGTTATGATCGGCCGTCATACCGCCGAAGCGCTCGGTTCCTACGAAGCGATCATCGCCAATTTCGATGCCGCGGATTTTGCGATCCCGCCGCTTCGCATCGGCACCTGAAAAATCGGCCGCGCCCCGGTCCCGATAGGGACGGGGGACGCGGCATCGCGGTTCGCTGAACCAGCCGAACCGCGCGATGGAAGGTCGGCATACCGCCTTCGGAGCAGCGCCGACTGCCCGATCATCGCATCCAAGTCATCGTCGACGGCATTCCTTCGATGACGCTGCTGGCCAAACTCGCCGTTGCCAACTAGCCCATATGGTATAGGGGGCTACCCTATGGCGCACACTTCTTCCAACCAGACTCAGCTGATCGCGCGCGTCCGGCGGATCGCCGGGCAGATCGCCGCGATCGAGCGCGCGATCGAAGAGGAGGCGGGCTGCGCGTCCGTTCTTCATCAGGTCGCGGGTGCGCGCGGCGCGATCAACGGGCTCATGGACGAGCTCGTCGAGGACCATGTCCGCGAGCATGTCGCGCGGCCCGATCTCAGCGACGCCCAGCGCGCGGCGGGTGCCGAGGAGCTGATCGCGGCGGTGCGGCGCTACGCCAAATGAGGACGGATTCCATGCAATTCGACGAACAGGTCGCGGACCTTACCCACGATCACGTCTTTCTCGGCGAGCGCCACGACGACAACGCGCGGCGCACTTTATGGGTCGTCGCGCTGACGGCGGTGATGATGGTCGGCGAGATCATCGCCGGCACGATCTTCAACTCCATGGCGCTGCTCGCCGACGGCTTCCACATGGCCACCCATGCCGGCGCGCTCGCCGTCGCGGCGGGCGCTTACGCATTCGCCAAACGCCATGCCCGCACCCGCCGCTTCACCTTCGGGACGGGCAAGGTCGGCGATCTCGCCGGCTTCGCCTCCGCGCTGGCGCTGGCGCTCGTCGCGATCGGCATCGGCGTCGAATCGGTGGGGCGGTTGTTCGATCCCCGTCCCGTCGCATTCACCGAGGCGACGGTCGTCGCCGTCATCGGCCTCATCGTGAACATCGTCAGCGCGCTGCTGCTGGCGGGCGGCCATCACGACGGTCACGATCATGGGCACGGGCATGGCCATGCGCACGGACATGAGCACGAGCATCGCCATCACGACCACTCCGCGCGGCACCACGACAACAATCTGCGCTCCGCCTTCGTCCATGTTCTCGCCGATGCGCTGACCTCCGTGCTTGCGATCGCGGCCCTGCTGTCGGGCGCCTATCTCGGATGGGTATGGCTCGATCCGGTGATGGGGATCGTCGGCGCGGCGGTGATCGCGGTGTGGGCGTGGAACCTGTTGCGTGACACCGCTGCGGTTCTGCTCGACACCGCCGATCCGCATCTGGAGAACGAGGTGCGCGAGCATGTCGAAGGCCAAGGCGATGTCCGGATCACCGACCTGCACGTCTGGCGGGTCGGACCCGGCGCGCACGCCGCCATCGTCAGCGTGACCGGCGGCGTCAGCGGCGAAACCGTGCGCTCGCGGCTCGCGCCCGTCCACGAACTCGCGCATGTTACGGTCGAAACGCGCTAGGCATCCGCGGAAAATCCGGCGCGTGAGGCTCGCCTTTTCGTCGGCTGCCCGAGCCCCCGCGCGCGGCGTCAACGAGTCCAGGCAGGCGTCTCCGGCACGTCCGCCCGCCCCGTCATCGGCTCGTGGGGCGCTGACCTGGAACGGTCGCGACGCCCGCAAAACCATCGCCTGACGGGTTATTTCCCCGCCCGTGTGCCACGGGCTCCTCGCGGCCGCTTCGCTCTCAAATAACCCTGCGGCTCCGGTCCTCCGCTGGCGCTCCGGCCTGCCGGTTCGCGGACCCCGCATCGACCGTCCCTCAAGGTCCGCCCATCGCCCGGAAACGGTTCGGGGCGAGAACTCAAGGAGACGCATCATGTCTGCAATCGGTTATGTCACCCGCAGCGGCGAAGGCTTCAAGGGCCAGCTCAAAACGCTTTCGATCCGCACCGACGTCGAGATCGTGCCCAACGTCCGCAAGGCCAACGACCGTCAGCCCGACTATCGGGTGATGGCGAACGGCGTCGAGGTCGGCGCCGGCTGGAACCGCCGCAGCGAGACCACCGGCAACGATTATGTGTCGCTGTCGCTCGCCGCCCCCGAGTTCGGGCCGCGCCGGCTCTACGCCAATCTCGGCCGCGCCGCCGGCCAGGACGACGACGACGCTTTCGCGATCATCTGGAACCCCGCCGATTGATCGCGAACCGGCTCCCGCGCCTCCCCCCGGCGCGGGAGCCGAACGGCGAAGGTTCTCGGCCCCGGGGGAAGGGGGTCGATTTCCGGGGGGGCCGTTTTTCGACCCTGCCCGAGCCGGCCCATGGTCGCCAGACCCGTCCCGAGCGGCGCAATCCCGTGGCCGCCAGCCGGACACAGATTCATGGACGACACCGCCAAGCGCGCGCAGGCGGCGCGCGAAACCTGCCCCTTCCTCACCGCCAAGCAGGCCGCCTTCCACCTCGGCCTCTCGCTCACCGCATTGAAGGAGATGCGCGCGCGCGGCACCGGACCCTTGTGCCGCCTCCACGGCCGCACCTGGCGCTACCATATCGACGACATCGAAGCCTGGTCGACCGCTCGCGCCAGAGGCGGCCGGCATGACTGAGCGCCGCGACTTGCCGCTGTTCGCCTGGGGCGACGCGCTCAGTCGCCAGCGAACGCTCCGCACCCGTGCGCGAGCCCGCGCGACCATCATCGTCGCAGCCGTCGCTTCGGTTCCGCTGCTGGTGACGATCGCCGCCATGCCGGTTCCCCGCCTTGTCTGGAATGCGAGCGCCAGCGCGCCGCTCGGGCTCTACCGGGTGACGCCCGACGCGCCGGTTCGCAGCGGCGATATGGTCATCGCCTGGGTTCCGGACGGCGCGCGAATGCTCGCCGCCCGGCGCCGCTATCTTCCCGCCAATGTGCCGCTGGTGAAGCGCGTCGCCGCCGCGTCGGGCGATACGGTCTGCGCGATCGGCCCGGTGGTCAGCATCAACGGCAGCCCCATCGCCGAACGCCGCCGGTTCGACGGGCACGGCCGCGTCCTGCCCTGGTGGGAAGGATGCGTGACGCTTCGCGCTGGCGAACTGTTCCTGCTGATGGCGGACGCCGCCGATTCGTTCGACGGGCGCTACTTCGGGCCGACCGGCGCGCAAGATGTGCTCGGCCGCGCGCGCCTGCTGTGGCCCGCGTCGTGACGCCGACGAGGCATTGGCGCGGGTGGGCGGCATCGCGCATCGGCTTCGTGGTTCTGGTCGCAGCGGCCGCGAGCCTGGTGGCGCCGCCGGCATCCGCGCGCGCCGATCCGGTGGCGCGATGGGCGCCTTATGTCGCCGAGGCGTCGATGCGCTTCGGGGTTCCGGTAGCCTGGATCGAGCGGGTGATGCGCGCCGAAAGCGGCGGCCGCACGATGCTCGCCGGACGCCCGATCACCAGTCACGCCGGCGCGATGGGGCTGATGCAACTGATGCCCGGCACCTGGGCGGAGATGCGCTCGGCGCACGCGCTCGGCGCCGATCCGCACGATCCGCGCGACAACATCCTCGCCGGGACCGCCTATCTGCGCGCGATGTACGACCGCTTCGGCTATCCGGGCCTGTTCGCCGCCTACAATGCCGGACCGGCGCGCTATGCGGCCTATCTGGCGGGCCGGGCGACATTGCCGGCCGAGACGCGCGGCTATCTCGCGGCCGTGGCGAAGACGGATGCGATCGGCGCGGGTCCGGCCTCACCGGCACCTCCCGAGACGCTGTTCGTCGTCGATCGGACAGCCGGAAGGCGTCCGAACGCGGCCTCGCCGGAGCGCTCGGACGGCGGTTTGTTCGTCCCGCTTTCAGGCCAGTGATCGCACGCGGCGCAAGGAATCGAGCAGGTTCGACTGGCCTGGGAGGGGGTAAGGGCTCGTCTCGGGTCTGCCGAGCATGGCGGCTGCCGAGCCGCCTGTGCAAGGCCGGCGGCCCCTCCAATTTTGCCGTGCAGATGGAGCGCGCTTCGCGCGCGCTTTTGTTCGTTGCCGCACGACAAAATCGGTTCCTCCGCCGCCGCTTCGCGGTGCCGGCGCTAACGCGCCGGCAGCCCTGACAGACGCCTCGCCAACCGCCGGGCGGGGACTGTCCTCGATGAGGAGGACGGTGCTGACAGGAGGCTTCAATGACCATGTATCAACCCATCGGAGCGGCGTCGGATCGCGTGATGGCGACGCTCGTCGCGGGGCTCGAGATCGAGTTCGGACGCGACGCGGGCGAGGCGCTGGCGCGGCAGTTTCTAAGCGCGGAGGAAGCCGATTTCCGCTGGGATGCGCGCGTCTGGGAACGCTGGCTCGGCGCCTATGAATGTCTCGACGACGACGAATATGACCTCGATCGGATCGCGATCTGCGGCCGGCTCGACGGCGAATGGTTCGTGGCGACGATGATCGTCGATGGCGACGGCAATGCGCAGGGAATGCTTGGTTGCCGGCTATTCGAGACCCGCGATGACGCGAGAATGACGCTGGCGATGGCGCACTGATTTCGGCGTCGATCGCGGGGCCGGGGCGCGGTGCGGGACAGCATCGCGTCCCGGCTTTCTCGTGCCTCGGCTTGCCGGGGTTGTGGGACTGGAACGGTCTGAAGGGGGCGAATTCAGGACTTGAGCGGCGTAAGGCAAGATAAAGGAACGGCACCCCTGGCACCGTAACCTGTTGTCTGCACATCTTTTTCTCGCCTGTCCGGCGGCACCGCCGACGCTGGACCGGTGCCGGTCAGAGCAAAAGTTCAGCATTTCCGCGGGCTTTGGCGGCACCGGTTTTCTTGGAGGGCAGCGCGCGCCATTTCGGATGGAAGGAAGCCGAACAGGAACGTGCGATGGCTGACGACGATGATTTCGAGCCGCATCTTGGGCGGATGCGCGCCAAGGGCGGCAAGCGTGGCCGCAAATATCTCCACCGCGTGCTCGCCGCCGCCAATCTCGCCCGGGGCGGTGCCTTCTCAGCGGGCGGCCGGCGCAGCTATTCCGGAAGCCGGATCGGGCGCGGCGGCGGGGTCGGACGGATGCTCGCCAGCCGCGACGCCTATGCCGCGTATCGCGCACGCCGGGTCATCATCAAATCGCGCATCGTCAAGCTCGCCGGAAAGGGCGCTGCCGGAGCCGCCGCGCATCTGCGCTATATCCAGCGCGACGGGACCACGCGCGAGGGCGCGCCGGGACAGCTCTATGACGCCGGCGGAGAGGGCGTCGACGGCAAGGCGTTCCTCGACCGCGGCCAAGGCGATCGCCACCAGTTCCGCTTCATCGTCTCGGCCGAGGACGGCGATCAATATGACGATCTGAAACCGCTCGCCCGGCGGCTTATGGCGCGGGTCGAAGCCGATCTCGGAACGCGGCTCGACTGGGTCGCGGTCGACCATTTCAACACCGGCCATCCGCACACGCACATCATGGTGCGCGGCCGCGACGATCGAGGCCGCGACCTCGTCATCGCCCGCGACTATCTGACCGCCGGCATGCGCGAGCGCGCCGCCGAGCTGGTTGACCTTGATCTGGGACCGCGCGACGACCGCGCGATCGAGGCGCGGCTGCGCGCCGAGATCGATCAGGAGCGGCTGACCGGAATCGACCGCCGGCTGCTCGCCGGGATGGATGCCGACAGGATCGTGTCTTCGGCCACCAGCCGTCCGTTCGAGCAAAGCCTGAGGGCGGGGCGGCTGGCGCGGCTCGCGCGCATGGGCCTGGCGGAGGACATCGGACGCGGCGCGTGGCGGCTCGCCGATGGCTTGGAGGAGACGCTGCGGCGGATGGGCGAGCGCGGCGACATCATCCGCACGATGCAGCGCGCCTTTGCCGAGCGTGGGGCCGCGCCCGCGCTTGCTGACCAGGCGATCTATGATCCGGCCGCTTCCGGCCCGCGGGGGCTGGTCGGCCGTGTCGTCGAGCGCGGCCTGTCGGACGAACTGCGCGATCGGCATTATCTGATCGTCGACGCGACCGACGGCCGCACGCATTATGTCGACATCGGGCGCGGCGATGCGGTCGCGCCGCTGGCCACCGATGCGGTGGTCAGGATCGCGCCGATTGTGAGCGGGCCAAGGCCGGCGGATCGCACGATCGCCGCGGTCGCCGAGGCCAACGCCGGGCGCTATTCGGTCGACGCGCATTTGGCCCAAGATCCGTCGGCAAGCGAGGCGTTCGCCGAGACTCATGTTCGCCGCCTCGAAGCGATGCGGCGCGCAGGCTTGGCGACCCGCGAACCAGATGGAAGCTGGTCGATCCCGGCGAACCATCTCGACCAGGTGTCGCGCTACGAGGCAGGGCGCGCGCGCGAGGCGCCGGTGCGCGTCGAATTGCTGTCACCTCGGCCGATCGAGCAACTGATCGGCGCCGATGCCGCCACCTGGCTCGATCGCGAGCTGGTCGCCGATACATCCGAGCCGCTGCGCGAGAGCGGATTCGGCGCGGCGGTCCGCAACGCGCAGGCGCGCCGCCGGCAATGGCTGATAGCGCAAGGTCTCGGCACCGAAGCCGATGGCGTCTTCGGCATCCGGCCTGACGCCATTGCCGTGCTCCAGCGCCGTGAGCTCCTGCGCGTCGCGGGGCAGCTATCCACCGAGCTTGATCTGACGTTCGCCGAGAGCAGTAGCGGCGATCGCGTCGAAGGCGTGCTGCGCCGTCCGGTCGAGCTGACGAGCGGGCGCTATGCGCTGGTCGCGAAAGCGAAGGAGTTCACACTGGTGCCGTGGCGGCCGGTGCTCGATCGACATGTCGGCAAGTCCGTCTCCGGCATCATGCGCGAACGGGGCGTCAGCTGGTCGATCGGCCGTGGACGCGGCGGCCCGACAATCTCGTGATGCAGGAGCGGTGAACGTCCACCGTTGCGGCGACAGGATGTTCCGCTCGGAATCGCCTATGCTGGCTGCGCTCCGGACGCCGCCGATGGTGACTCTTAATCGCGACCTCCGCTGACGAAGCGCTGGTGGCCGAGCAGCTTGTAAATTGCCGGCAGCACGAACAGCGACAGCAGCGGCGCCGTGATCATGCCGCCGATCATCGGCGCCGCCAGGCGTTGCATCACCTCCGAGCCGGTGCCGGTTCCGATCAGTAGGGGAAAGAGACCGGCGAGGATGACGGCCACGGTCATCGCCTTCGGTCGCACCCGCAGCACCGCGCCATCCATCAGTGCCTCGTCGAGATATTCCGGTTTCGAGAAGCGCCCCGCGTCGACGCGCTCCTCGATGGCGCGGTCGAGATAGACGAGCATGACCACGCCGAACTCCGCCGCCAGCCCGGCAAGGGCGATGAAGCCCACCGCCGTGGCGATCGAAACGGCGTGGCCGAGGAGATAGATGAGCCATACGCCCCCAACGAGCGCAAACGGCAAGGTCAGCAGGATGATCAGCGGCTGGCGCGCCCGGCCGAAGGCGAGAAAGAGCAGCAGAAAGATGATGCCGATCGTCGCCGGGACCACCCACATCATTCGCTCAGCGGCCCGCTGCGCATATTCGAACTGGCCCGACCAGGCGACTGAGTAGCCAGGCGGGAGATCGATCGCTCCGGCGACGCGCTCTTGTGCTTCGTTGACATAGCCGACGACGTCGCGGTCGCGGACATCGACATAGACCCAGACCGACGGCTGGGCATTCTCGCTCTTGATCATCGTCGGCCCGTCCTCGATCGCGATCTCCGCGACCGTGCCAAGCGTCACGACCGCTCCGGAAGGCGCGATGATCGGAATCTGGCGAAGCGCCTGGACGCTGTCGCGGGTCTCGCGCGGGAAGCGGACCTCGATCGGGAAACGGGCGAGGCCCTCGATCTTCTCGCCGATCTGCTCTCCGCCCACGGCGGTCGCGGCGGTCGCCTGGATGTCCTCGACCGACAGTCCGTAGCGAGCGGCGGCGAGACGATCGATCTCGATATTGATATAGCGGCCGCCGGAGATGCGGTCCGACACCGCCGAGCTTGTTCCCTCGATCCCCTTGACCACCTGCGCAACCTGCCGGCCGAGACGGTCGAGCGTCCCAAGATCGGGTCCCGAAATTTTGACGCCGACCGGCGTCTTGATGCCGGTCGCCAGCATGTCGATGCGATTGCGGATGGGTTGGACAAAGACGTTGGCGAGCCCCGGTATCCTGAGCTTGGAATCCAGCTCCTCGATGATCGTCTCCATCGTCATGCCGGGCCGCCACTCGCTCTTGGGCTTGAGCTGGATCATCGTCTCGAACATTTCGAGCGGGGCGGGGTCGGTGGCGGTGTCGGCGCGGCCGGCCTTGCCGAACACCGTCTTCACCTCCGGCACGGTCTTGATGATCCGGTCGGTCACCTGCAGCAACTCTGAGGCTTTCGACGCCGAAAGGCCGGGCAAGGCCGTCGGCATGTAGAGGATGTCGCCCTCGTTCATCGGCGGCATGAACTCGCCGCCGAGCTGGCTTGCCGGTATGAGGGACAGCGCCAACGCGGCGGCGGCAATGCCCACGGTCAGCTTTGGCCGGCGCAGCACCCACGCGAGACCTGGCCGGTAAGCGGCGATCAGGGCCCGGTTGACCGGATTGTCGCTCTCGGGACGGATGCGGCCCTTGATGAACATCAGCATCAATACCGGAACGAGCGTAATCGAAAGCCCCGCCGCCGCCGCCATCGCATAAGTCTTGGTGAAGGCCAGCGGCTTGAACAGCCGCCCTTCCTGCGCCTCCAGCGTGAACACGGGCAGGAACGAAAGCGTGATGATGAGGAGCGAGAAGAACAGCGCCGGGCCAACCTCTACCGCTGCCTCGGTGAGCACCTGTCGGCGCCTCGGCTCGGTGAGCGTTCCCTCTTCGACCTTGGCATGTTCGAGCTTCTTGTGCGCGTTCTCGATCATGACCACCGCCGCATCGACCATGGCGCCGATGGCGATGGCGATGCCGCCCAGCGACATGATGTTGGCGTTGACACCCTGGAAATACATGACCGTGAACGCCGCCAGCACGCCCAGCGGCAACATGATGATCGCTACCAGCGCCGAGCGAAGATGAAGGAGGAACAGGGCGGTCACGAGCGCGACGACGAGAAACTCCTCGAACAGCTTCTCCCACAGATTCTCGACCGCCCGCTCGATCAGCGAAGATCGATCGTAAGTTGTGACCACCTCGACCCCCGGCGGCAGCCCGTCCTTGATCTCGGCTAGCTTTTCCTTGACGCGCTCGATGACCGACAGCGTGTCGGCGCCTTGCCGAACGACGATGATCCCGCCGACGACCTCGCCCTCGCCGTTGAGCTCGGCGATGCCGCGCCGGAAGTCGGGAACGATCTGCACCCGTGCCACATCGCCGATCGTGACTGCGGTCCCGCCTTCCGCCGACAGCGGGATATTCCGGAAGTCGTCCAAATCCTCCAGATAGCCGCCGACGGTGACCATATACTCGGCTTCGGCACGTTCGATGACCGCGCCGCCGGCCTCGTTGTTCGCCTGCTGAACGGCTTCGATCACCTCCTGGGCGGAGACGCCGTAAATCTGCATCCGATCCGGATCGAGCTGGATCTGGTAGGCCCGGACCATACCGCCGAGCGACGCCACCTCGGCGACGCCGGGAATTTCCTTCAACTGGTACTTCAGGAACCAGTCTTGCAGCGCCCGGAGCTGCCCCAGATCATGCTGCCCGGTCCGGTCGACGAGCGCATACTGAAATGCCCAGCCCACGCCCGTGGCGTCGGGCCCGAGCGCCGGCGAAACGCCTTCGGGAAGGAGATTGCCGGCCTGGCTCAGATATTCGAGCGTGCGGGAGCGCGCCCAATACAGGTCGGTCCCGTCCTCGAAGATGACGGTGACATAGGAATCGCCGAAGAAGGAATAGCCGCGCACCGCCTTCACCTTCGGCACCGACAACATCGTCGTGGTCAGCGGATAGGTGACTTGGGCCTCGACGATCTCCGGCGCCTGCCCCGGATAGGGCGTGCGGACGATCACCTGGACGTCCGACAGGTCGGGAATGGCGTCGAGCGGCGTGCGCGACACCGAGTAAGCGCCGGCGAGGGTGATGAAGAGGGCGCCCAAGAGGACGAGCAGCCGGTTCGCCGCCGACCAGCGGATGATGTGCGCGATCACTGGCCGGCATCCCGCGACAATTGCCCGATCACATAGGCGCCGCCTTGCTGAGTCTTGGGAAAGGCGAAATCGACCCGGTCGCCGCGCTTGAACCCGCGAAGCATCGCGGCCTCCCGCACGCCGAAGGTCATCGTCATCGCCGGCCAGTTCATCGTCGGGATCGGCCCGTGCGCGATGGTGATGCGCCGCCGCGGCGCGTCGAGCGACTGGATGGTGCCCGTGCCTCGGGCGAGCTGCGCGGTCGACTCTTCACCTGCAGGAGTCGCCGCTTCGAGACGATTGATCACGCCGGACAGCGATGCTTCGGAGTCGATCAGGAACTGCCCCGAGAGCACGACCTCGTCGCCGGGCTCGAGGCCGCTCAGGATTTCGGTGAAGCCGTTCGCCACCGTGCCGGTTTGTACCTCGACCGGCACGAAGGCGCCGTCCCGCCTGGTGACGACGACAGTCCGCTCTCCGGTTGCGATGACCGCCTCGCTCGGCACCGTCAGCGTCATCCCGCCCGTTCCCTGCACGATCACATTGGCGAACATGCCTTCCTTCAATCGAAGGCCCGGATTGGCGAGCGTGACACGGACGCGCGCGGTGCGGGTCTCGGGATTGAGCGAGGGATAGATGTAATCGACGCTCCCCTCGCGCACCTCGCGGGGATAGGCCGCGAAGCTCACGTCGACCGGTTGACCGACCTTCACCGCAGCGAGAGCCGCTTCGGGGATTTCGGCCACCACCCAGACCCGCGACAGGCCGGCGATGGTGACGATCGACTGGCCTGGCTCGACCCTGGCGCCGGGGCGGGCGCCGATCTCCGTCACGATCCCGGAGGCAGGCGCGAAGACGGCGTAGGTGCGCTGCGGCGCGCCGCCGCTTTCGAGCCGCTGGATAGCGCCGCCGGAAAGTCCGAGCAGCCGCAGACGGTCGCGCGCCGCCTGCCTGAGGCTTGCGGGCGCCACATCGCGCGACATGCCAAGCAGCGATTTATATTCATGCTGGGCAGTGAGCAGCTCGGGCGAATAGACGCTCGCGATCCTCGACCCCGCTTGCACCGGCTCGCCTTCGGCCCGCACCGTCAGACTTTCGACAAAGCCGGGAGCGAAGGTCTGCACCTCCTCGATCATACGTTCATCGATCTGCACCCGGCCCACGCCTCGCACAGTCGGCGCGAGATCGCGCACCTGAGCCTCGCCGATACGCACGCCAAGGCTCTGCGCCATCGCCGGCGACACTCTCACCCCGCCGTCGGTGGCCCCATCCGCATATTTGGGGATGAGCGCCATGTTCATCGACGACTTGCCGGGGGCGTCGTATCGCTCCATCGGAATCATCGGATCGTACCAGTAGAGCACGCGCTGGCCGGAGCCGTCCTGAACGACACCATCGATGGTTTCGCCTTGCGCACCGGCGGACGATCCATTCTCGGTGAACAGCCCGGATGAACCGGCCCAATAGCCGGCACCGGCGGTCGCAATCGCCAGCGCGAGCCCGGCGCCGATCATCGTGCGCTTCTGGCGGTCCATGGAACGGAGCGGTCCGATAATGCGATCAGCCACCATCATGCGCACTCCTCGGCATAGAAGCTCAGGTCGGCGCTTGCGCGGGCGAGCGCGGCACGCTGCTCGATGGCGTCGAGCACGGTTCGGGTCGTGCGTTCGCTGGCGGCCTGGACGTCCGTCACCGCAGGCTGGCCGCCGGCGACCCTTGCCTCCAAAGCGCGCTCGACCGCCTCCAAGGCCGGCAAGGTGTCACTAAGGGCGGTCGTGAGCCGTGCGTTGGCCTCGCTCCATTGCGCCCAAGCCTGCTCGAAATCCGATACCACTTCGCGGCGCGTATCCTCCGCCCGATCGCGAGCCGCGGCGGCCAACTCCGAAGCCTCGGCGATCCGGCGATTCTGCAGACGCGATTTGTTGAACGGCAGATCGATGGTGACCTGGAGCGTCACCATGTCCGATCGCCCGCCGCCGCGCTGGCCGTACATCGCCGACCAACCCCAGTCGGGCTTGCGCTCCGCGCGTGCAATATCGATGCTACGCTCCGCCACCGTCTCACGGCGCCGCGCTACCTCGATCAGCGGATGCTCCGCCACCGCCGCTAGGGCCAGCTGCTTGTTTGAGGGCCGGCAGATGGGGAGCTGTTTCGTCGAGAGCGGCCGCTGGGCAGCATCGCCGATCCACCTCGCGAGCATCGCGCGGCCCGCGGTTTCGGCGTCCTTGGCCGCGAGCATCTCGCCGCGAGCGGCCGATATATCGGCTTCGATGGCGATGACATCCGCCGGCGTGGCACTTCCGTCGAGAATGCCGCCCTCGACGAGTGACTGACGTGCCTCCAGCTTTTCGACGAGGAGTCCGAGCACCTCACGCTTCTGCTGGGCCTCGATGATCGCGATCCAGCCGAGCATCACCTCGCGTTGGATGCGGCGCGCGAGCACATCCTGCTCGGCGAGCGAAACGGCGGCTTCTGCCAGATAACGCGCCGACGCGGCGTCTCGCTTTGCTTCCCTGACCTGGGTGCGCATGATGCCGATCGATTTCATGGTCATGAAATCGGCGCCGAGGTCGAATGCTTCGGACCCGGTGACCGGCAGGTTCTGAATGCCGATCGTCAGCTGTGGATCGGGAAGCTGTCGCGCGGCGACCGCGGCCTCCTCGGCCGCTCGGGCGGTCCGCGCGAAAGCGTTGAGCGCAGGCTGTCGCTCGACAGACAGCGCGAGCGCCTCATCGAGACTGAGCTTGGCCTGGGCTTGGGCGAAGATGGGCTGCGGCTGGGCGACAGCGAAGGCGAGCGCCACTGCCACCGATCCACGCCAAGGAGAGGCGAAAGATTTCATGAGTGTTTGTTCCTGCCAGCGGGGGACGAAAGGCCGGTAAGCCTCCCTCCGCCCCGTGCTCAGTTCCTGGTCAGCGAGGTCAGAACATAGCCGCCGTCCGCCTGACGGAAGGCGAACGACACCCGGTCCCCGGCCGCAACACCGGCGAGGATGTCCGGGCCGTCGGCCTGGAACGTCATCGTCATGGCGGGCCATTGCAGGTCCGGCACCGGACCATGCGAGATCGTCACCGTCTCACTGGCAACAGCCGTCACTTCGCCACTTGCCGAATAATCCGCGTCCTGCGACGCGGCCTCCGGCCGTTCTGCTGGAACAGTCGTCTCTTCGCGCGATGCGCTTGGTTGTTCGCTACAGGCCGCAACGCTCGAAAATAGCGCCACCGCGCCGGCCAAATAAATCTTGTTCATCGAATTACCCTCGTCGACGCCGATCCGCCCAATGCCGCTGCTCATCAGCAGCGCGTCACAGGCAATGCCTGGTGAGAGGCCGGCGCTTGGATCGCCAAAACTGACTTGCGAATGGGCTCAGCGCCCATCGCACCTGCACGGCTGCCGCGCGGGAGCCGTGCTCAAAATCAGCCGAGCGTGGGTTTTGGAGGAGGGTCGATCGCGGTCGGGTTCACGGAGTGAAGGGCGCTGGCCGTCGGCATCCAGGCGCGGGCGCTGGTGAGCAGAACAGACGGCTCAGGCAAGCTATCGGGAGGAACCAGCGCGGCAGGACAGGAGACCGCGCAGTCGGGTGTGCAGCAACCCATGTCGTCGTGGTCGGCAGGGCTTCCCATCGCGGCTCCGGCCATCGCGCAGTCAGGCGCTGGCGCGGCGAACGCCGGACCAGAGCTGCCGATCAGCGACAGCGCGATCAGTATGGCCAAGATGAACCTTGTCACTCTTCAAGCCTACGCCGGCGTCGCTTCATGTCAAATCCTGACCGACTAGATGACATATTTGTCCCATCCCGCGTAATGCTCGCGGCTCCGCTTTCCTCTCGGCAGGCTCAACGCCATCAATGCGAGGCCGATCACCACACTGGCGGCTGTCGCGGAGCCGTCGGCGCCCTCGAGCAGGAACGGCGCGGCGACGAGCCAGGCGCCGAGCGCGACATTGATGAAGCGCAGGATTCTCGCGACCTCGGCCGTGGCGATAATGGCGATCGTAATGACGAGCGCACCAACCAGATGGTCGCTATTCGCCATCGCGCCCTCGGTGCCGAATACCAGCCTCGTCAGCATCAGAAACGCGCCGATCACCGTGCTGACGGCCAGCGTCCAGGGAAGCGTCACGCCCCGTCTGGCTTCGGCCCAGGCGGCTGTGGGAGACGCGGACAGCGCATCGGCGGTATCTTCTTCACCCCTGTCCACCGCGTCGCCTTTGAAGAACGTCCGGATCAGTGGTTTGCCGCGGCGATGGGCCCAGTAGAGGAACTGTCCCATGGCGATGACCTCGTCCAGTGCGAAGGGTATCATGACGACCATGGCTAGCCCGGCAATCAATGCGGGCGTGCTCCACGTGCCGATCATGATCGGCTGGATGATGATGAAGTAGATCGAGATGACCCCAAGCGGGATCACCAATATGCCGAAGAAGGTGACCATCCAGGGCATCGTCCGCCAGCGGTCGCGGGTGCCCATAACCGCCATCAGGATCTCGAACATGTAGCTCACCGCCCCGAGCCCCGCGTCGGGGATCGGCCAGGCCTTGGAAACATCGGAGGTGATGATCTCCTCGGTGCCGTTCCGGGGATCGGCGGGCGAGCCCATGAAGAACGGCTCCCAGGCGGAATCGATGTGCCCGAGCTGATATGCGGTCAGCATGCGCGAGATAAGGAGGCCGACCAGGCCGAGCGCGACGATCGGAAAGCGCTGGGCAGCGGTGGACGGGCCATAGGTCCAGCCCGGCGGAATGGACTTGGGATCCATCATGCCGGCCATGCTCATCCCCGGCATCATCGGCACGAGCACCGACAAGGCGATCGCCAGCGCGCCGACGAGCATGTCGTTCTGATATTGGGCCGCGCTCGGACTCCAGAAGACCAGCGGCGCGAGCAGCAACCATATGCCGACAAAACAGGCCGCCCACTGGCCGAACCACGCGGTCCGCTTCGAAAGCGACATCGCTCCGAACAGCATCAGCAGCATGCCGCTGATCACATCGCTGGCCATCAACACGCCCGTCCGCCATTCGACGGACGGCAGCCCGCGATCGACGGTGACGGCACGAACGGCGTCGTCCACGGTCCCACTCGTCACGGCGTCGTAGACCAGCGGACTTGCGGCAAGCCAGGCGCCCAGACCGATCATCGCAAAATGCACCCAGCGCGTGCGGCGTGCGTCGGCATCCATCATGGCCATATGATCGTGGCCGCCTTCATGCGCGGGCTCGGCATCATGCTTGCGGCTCGCATCTTCAGATTTGCCGCCGCCCTTGGCGTGATCCATCGCCATGTGATCCATGCCAGGCTTGGCGTCGGCATTATGCTCGGCATGGTCGGACGCGACGGGCCGCTGCCCGTACCAGGCGACCAGGGCCGGATTGAGCTTGTTGGCCTTGTACCAGCCTTGCGGGTCCCGCTTGAGCGCCGCGACCATCTTCGGAAGCACATCGCGCAAGCGATGCTTCGGCTTCCAGTCGAGAAGCTGCCGCGCCCGGTCGATGTCGAGGACATAATGGTCGTTGCTCGCCTCGACCATCCACGACTTGATCGAGCTATCCTCGCCGAGCACTTCATTTTGCACCCAGGCGCCAGCCTTTGCGATCGGCTGCGGAATCCGGAATGTGTCCCATCCTTCGCCGTGAAGGGTGCAGCCGATGATGTCCTGCACCTCGGCATAGCCGAGCGCCTCCGGCTCGCCGACGAGCAGCGGGGTTTCGGCAGGCAAATCCCGGCGCCGCTGCACCGCTTTTTCGATCGCATTGGTGAGGTCGTCGAGATGCACGAAGGACTGACCCGCGCAGAGCATGCCCGGATAGACATGCCCGATCAGCCGATGCTCGTAGATGCGGGCGATCTGCTCAGCGATGAAGGGCTGATGCCCCTCATCCTCATAGACGCCGGCGATGCGCAAAAAGACCACGGGAATGTCGCCGTGCCGGTCCCGAAGAACGGCCTCGGTTCGGGCCTTGGATTCCGGGTATGCCCAACTCGGATCGATCGGCGAATTCTCGTCGATGCGCTCCTCGGGGCTGTCCGTCGCCCGGTGGACGAGCATCGTGCTCGCATAGACGAACTGCTCGACTTCGAAGCTCTGCAAGGCGTCGAGCAGACGCCTGGTGCCCTCGACCGTGATCTTTTCGTAGAGCGGGTTAGGCTCCCCCGATACGTCGTAATAGGCGGCGAGGTGAATGACCGACACGATCCGGCTGCCGAACCGATCCCTGACCTCTTCCAGTGCCTTGCGGACAGTCTCATCCGAGCCAAGATCGAAATCGATCGCCACTGCCGGTGACGGAGGATCGGGCGGGCCGGCGCGGTCGAGGCCGATAATCTTATATTTTTTGCCGAGCCTTTCGACGACGGCGGAGCCGATGAAGCCGCTCGCTCCGGTAACGAGAACGACGCCGGCTTTGTTGTCGCTCGCGGCGCCCGGAGTAGCAGCTTCCTCTGTCATGAGATTCCCCTGCTTTGCGTACGGGCGGCCGCTGCGATAACTTGCTGATCGCACACGAAGTGCCGCTTCCCGTTCACTATACGCGTCAGCGTGGCCTACCCCTCGGCGAAATATGACGCTGGGGCAGGCGGTCGGCGGCAGTCACGGTGTCCGACGAGCCGAGCCTTGAGAACGTGCTTGAGGGCACGCGCCGGTGCCTTACGCCACAAGGGCTCATATGCGCATCGGCAACCCGGTTCGCCGGACAGCACATGGATAAGTCAAAGACCGGTAGTGCGACAAGGTCGGACCTCGATACCGCGCGGCGGGAGACAAATCCCTGCCGCCCTTGCCTTCGCGGATTTACCTGCGAGAATCAGGAACGATGCGGACGGATATCGATCATTTGCCGGAGGCGCAGCGCGCCGAGCTGGAACGGGTGCAGGACGTGCTCATGGCGGAGTTCGCCGAGGCCACGTCGCGCGCCACCTCGGCGCATCGCCGGAACGGCAAGATTTACAAGATCATCCTGTTCGGCAGCTATGCACGCGACGACTGGGTCGATGAGCCCGAGAATGGCTACCAGTCGGATTACGACCTGCTGGTGATCGTCAGCCACGGCGACCTCACCGACATCGCGCATTACTGGTATGTCGCCGAGGACAAAATCCTGCGCGACGCCGCGATCGACCGGCCGGTCAACATCATCGTCCACTCGCTCGAAGAGGTGAACCAGGGGCTCACGCGCGGTGAATATTTCTGGGTCGACATCGCCCGCGACGGAATCGTGCTCTACGACCTGCCGTGTCATCCACTCGCCACCCCACAGCCTTTGACGGCATCCGATGCGCATCGGATGGCGGAGGAGTATTTCCAAGATTGGCTAACTAAGGTCGATGATGCGATCGAGATCGCCGAATTCTGCTTGGAGAAGGCGAAGTGGAAGGATGCGGCTTTCACCCTCCATCAGGCGACCGAACGCGCATACATCTGCTTCCTGCTGGTCCGAACCCTCTATTTCCCGCGCTCGCACAACATCAAGTTCCTGCGTTCCTTGTCCGAGGACAGCGAGCCGAAGCTGATCGCAGCCTGGCCGCGCGACGCGCGTATCGACCGTCGCCGGTTCGAGCTGCTCAAGCGCGCCTATGTCGAGGCACGCTATTCGTCGAACTACCGGATCGACCCCGACGATCTCGATGCGGTGCTGGCGTCGGTCCGCTCCCTGCGCGACATCGTTGCCCAGGTTTCGCGCGATCGGCTTACTGAGCTGGAAGGGGTTGCGCAGGCCTGACAGCAGGCTCTTGCTACAAAGAGAAACCGCCGCCGGTTTCCCAGCGGCGGCGGCAACATCTTGTTGAGCGGGATCAAAGGTCGTTGATCACGCCCTTCGCTTTCCCCTTCAGCTCCTGGCCTTCGCCTTTGGCTTCCTGCTTTTCGCCTTCGCGCCGGACGCTCTCGTCGTCGCTCTCTTGCTTGGCATCGCCTACCGCTTGGTTGACCTTGCCTTTTGCCTTGTCGGTGAATTCACCCATGTCGAGTTCCTCGTTCCACCAGCGCGCCGAAATTGACCTGCCGTACGTGTCGTGAGTCCAACGGTGCGGCGGCGGGCGAAGTTCCGATCGTGCCAAATGGCGCGCCGGTGGAGCGACGCGCCCGCGGCATGCGCCTGCGTGCATGCTGTGTCGTGATGGGCATGCGCGGAGTGGTCGTGGTCCATATGGGCTTTCCCCGTCGAGGGCTGGCGGCCGCGCGGGCAGAACCGCGCGGCCGCGGGTTCCGTTCCGGTCAGGCGTCCTGGCGCTCGACCTCGTAGCCGGCGCTCTCGATCGCGGCCGCGATGGTGGCGGCATCCACGTCGGTTTCTACCGACACGCGCTTGGTCGCGAGATCCACCGTAGCGAGCGCGCCCGGCGCGACGCCGTGCACGGCATTGGTTACCCACCGGACGCATCCGCCGCAGATCATGCCCGAAACCTTCAACTCGATCATGTTGGTTCTCCTTCAGTCGAAGGCGAATGTGGGGTTTGACATCGTGGCAAGGTCAAGCGGCATCGGCCGGCGGGAATTGCTTGACCCTAACATGATGTCAGACTCCATATACAGGATCGACTCGATGAGGAGACGACTGATGGATGCGCTCACGCTGCCGCCGCGAGCCGAAAATGAAACGGCGGACAGCCTTGTTCTGCCGATCGAGGGGATGACCTGCGCCTCCTGCGTTGGGCGGGTTGAGCGCGCGATCGCCCAGGTGCCCGGCGTTACCGGCGTGTCGGTCAATCTCGCGACCGAAAGGGCGGAGGTTCGCTTCGACGAAGGCCGCGCGGATCCCGCCGCGTTGGCGGACGCGGTCTCGAAGGCCGGCTACACGCCTGGCCGAAGCGTCACCGAACTGTCGATCAGCGGCATGACCTGCGCATCGTGTGTCGGCCGCGTCGAGAAGGCACTCAACGCCGTCCCCGGCGTGCTGAAGGCCGAGGTCAATCTCGCGACCGAGACTGCCCGGATCGAGGCGGTCGCCGCGACATCCTCGGCCGACCTTATTCGCGCGGTCGAAAGGGCCGGCTACGCCGCGGCGGCCCGGGTCGTGCCTGCGTCCGGTCAGACCGGGGAGGAGGAGGCGCGCCGCGCCGCGAGCGCAAGGCGCGAGCTCCAACATGTCCTCATCGCTGCGATCCTGTCGCTGCCGCTTGTGCTCCCGATGCTGCTGGCGCCGTTCGGGATCGATGCCGCCATTCCGGGTTGGGCGCAGCTCGTGCTGGCGACGCCTGTCCAGTTCTGGCTTGGGGCGCGCTTCTACCGGGCCGGATGGAAGGCGCTCAAGGCGCACACCGGCAATATGGACCTGCTGGTCGCAATCGGCACGTCCGCCGCCTACGGCCTGAGCCTCTACCAGCTGCTTGTCCCGCCGATGGATCATGGTGGGGGCGGCCATTATTATTTCGAGGCCTCGGCCGTCGTCATCACCCTCGTTCTGCTCGGCAAATGGCTCGAGGGCCGCGCCAAGCGCCAGACCGGCGCGGCGATCCGCGCGCTGATGGCGCTCCGGCCCGAGCGCGCGCGCGTCGTAGGCGACGATGGGCAAGAGGTCGAACTGGCGGTCGAACAGGTGCGGGTCGGCGATGTCGTCCGCATTCGTCCAGGCGAGCGCGTGCCGGTCGACGGGCGGCTAATCGAAGGCGCGACGAGCGTCGATGAGTCGATGCTGACCGGCGAAAGCATGCCGGTAGCCAAGAACGTCGGCGACCCGCTCACGGGCGGGTCGATCAATGGCGAAGGACTGATCCTGGTCGAGACCGGCGCGGTCGGCGCCGAAACGACGCTCGCGCGGATTGTACGGCTGGTCGAAAGCGCGCAGGGCGCCAAGGCGCCGATCCAGCGCCTCGTCGACAAGGTGAGCGCGGTGTTCGTGCCGGTGGTGCTCGGCATCGCCGTCCTCACTTTCGCGGGATGGCTGATAGCCGGCGCGGGCGTCGAAACGGCCATCCTCAACGCGGTTGCCGTGATGGTGATCGCCTGCCCCTGCGCGCTCGGCCTCGCCACGCCGACCGCGATCATGGCGGGAACCGGCGTCGCCGCCCGCGCCGGCGTGCTCATCAAGGACGCCGAGGCGCTCGAAACCGCCCATAGGATCGACGCGGTGGCGTTCGACAAGACAGGCACGCTTACCGAGGGCAAGCCGTCGCTGGTCGCCGCCTTTCCGGCCGCGGGGACCGAGGAACAGCGCCTGATGGAACTTGCCGCGGGGCTTCAGAGCGGCAGCGAACATCCGCTCGCCCGCGCGGTCCTTGCCGCGGCTGAGGCGCGGCGGGTCGGAGGCGCGCCGGTCAGGCATCTGAAAGCGCTCCCCGGACGCGGGATTGCCGCCGAGGTCGACGGCCGCTCGCTGCTGCTTGGAAGCGGACGGTTGATGGACGAGGAAGGCGTCGACCGCGGCGCGCTGGCCGGGGAAGCCGAGACGTTGGAACGCGAAGGCCGTTCGGTTTCCTGGGTGGCCGAGGTCGCACCGGCCAAGCGGCTCATCGGATTGCTTGCCTTCGGCGACGAGGCGAAGCCGTCTTCGCGCGAGGCGATCGCTTCCCTTCATGCACGTTCGATCCGCAGCATCATGCTGACCGGAGACAATCAGGGCGCCGCGAACGCCGCCGCAGCCAAACTTGGGATCGATGAGATCGTCGCCAACGTGCTGCCCGAAGGCAAGGCGGACGCTGTGGCGGCGCTTCGCAGCGGGAGCCGAACGGTCGCGATGGTCGGCGACGGCGTGAACGATGCCCCGGCGCTCGCCGCCGCCGATGTCGGGATCGCCATGTCGACCGGCACCGATGTGGCGATGCACGCGGCCGGCATCACCCTCATGCGCGGCGATCCGCGGCTCGTCGCCGACGCGATCGACATTTCGCGGCGCACGTACTCGAAAATTCGCCAGGGCTTGTTCTGGGCGTTCATCTACAACGTGGTTGGCATCCCGCTGGCGGCGCTCGGCCTGCTCAGTCCGGTGATCGCGGGCGCGGCGATGGCGTTTTCGAGCGTCAGCGTGGTCGCGAACGCACTGACGCTGAGACGCTGGCGGCCGTCGGCAGCCTGAGGAGACTATCCATGAACATCGGCCAGGCATCGAAGCAGTCGGGCGTGAGCCAACGGATGATCCGCCATTACGAGGCGATCGGGCTGATTCCGAAGGCGGCACGGCGGGACTCCGGGTATCGCGACTATGACGACAAGGACGTGCACACGCTGCGGTTCATCCGGCGCGCGCGCGATCTCGGCTTCCCGATCGAGGAGATCGGCCAGTTGCTGGCGTTGTGGCAGGACAAGGCTCGCGCTAGCGCTGACGTGAAGGCGCTCGCCATTGCGCGCGCCGACGAGTTGAAGCGCAAGGAACGCGAAATCCAGGCGATGCGCCGCTCGCTCGAAACGCTGGCGCGTGAATGCCACGGCGACAACCGGCCCGACTGTCCGATCCTCGTGGAACTGGCGAGCGAGCAGCAATGAAGACCAATGATCGAATGCCGGCGGCGGATCGCGAAGAGGGCGCGCTGGATCGAGGCATCAGTGCCTCCGATGCCGCGCGAGGCGGCGGACGCGCGTTATGACGCCGCGCTCACCCTGCTGGTGTCGCGCTTCCTGCCGGGAAACTCCGAGAAGCAGGCTTTCATCTCGGCGATCGCCGAATCGCTCGCTCCGAATGCGCCGCTCCTGATCGCGGACCCGTTCCGCTCCGAGCATTCACAGGAGACCGCGCCTGTGCTGCGCGACGCCTGGGCACGCCAGAGCAGCGCAAGCGCGGAAGTCATCGCGCAGATGAGCACGCGGATGGCGCGGGATTTTCACCCGGTCGACGAATCCACGCTCGCACGAATGGCCGGAGAGGCCGGGCTCACCGCGCCAGCACGGCTGTTCCAGGCGCTCGATTTCAAGGCGTTCGTGCTGCGAAAGGCGGATGCGTGTCCGCAGGCCGCTTCTCGTGCTTGACCTTATCACCATGTCAAACTCTAGAAGGGCGGCTAAAGGAGCGGAATCGGTGTCAGCCACGGCCGGAGCATCTGTCAGGACCGCACGAAGGGCGCTTTGCGCGCTCCTGGTCGCGTTCGCGATGCTTCTCTCGCCTGCTGCAATGGCGAGCGGGAAGGCTGCGGCGATGCCACACGGCAATGCGGTTACGACGCTCGCGCTCGACGGCCACTGTGCCGGCGACGATGCGCCGGTCGGCCACGAAGCCCCCGATCCCGGCATGAATTGCGCCGTTGCCTGCGCCGCATTCCCGGCGGTCCCGCCGCTCGTTGGAGAACCGTGGCAGCCAATGCGCATTGAGCATATGGCAGCGGGGCACCGCCAGCTATCGGCGATCGTGCTTGAGGGGGAAACGCCGCCTCCGCGTATGACTCCGAGGATCTGAGTTCTTCTCACTTCTTTCGGAGATTACACATGAAGATGATGCTTGCCGCGATCGCGATGATGATCGCCTCGCCCGCCTTTGCGCAGACAGCTGCGCCGTCCGATGCGCATGCCCAGCACGCCCCGCAGACCGGCGCAGCCGACCACGCCGCGCACATGGACCACGCAAACGGACATGAGGGTCACGACATGGCCGGAGGCTGCTGCGAAAAGGACGCAGACGGAAAGATGGCCTGCTGCGAAAAGATGAAGGCCGAAGGCAAGAAGATGGCCTGCTGCGAGAAGGCGGCGGATGCGCCCGCGGCTGATCCGCATGCCGGCCATGATATGAGCCAGCACTGAGAATGATCGAACCGGGAGGCGGCCGATCTGCCTCCCGGCTCGTTCAGCGAACATTGGGCTCCTTCGGGGAGCCGAGGACAAAAACCATGAACCAGATGATCCACCGCCGATCGCTGCTGCGCGCCGGCGCGGCCGGCGCGGCCGGCCTGGGCTTTGCGGGCCTGTTTCCCGCCTGGGCGCAGTCCGGCTCGCCGGGGCTCACGCCGCAGATGCCGACCCTCTCGGGCGAGGATATCCGCCTCACCGTCGGCCACAGCCGCTTCAACGTGGGCGGGCGCACCGGCCATGCCATCACCCTGAACGGTGTGCTGCCCGCGCCTCTCATTCGCCTGCGCGAAGGGCAGAATGTCCGCATTCATGTCGAGAACACGCTCGACGAGGACACGTCGATCCACTGGCACGGCTTCATCCTGCCGTTCCACATGGACGGCGTGCCGGGCATCAGCTTTCCCGGCATCCTGCCCGGGACGACGTTCACCTATGAATTTCCGATCGTCCAGAACGGCACCTATTGGTATCACAGCCATTCGGGATTGCAGGAACAGAGCGGCCATTACGGGCCGATCGTGATCGATCCCGCCGGCGCGGATCCGGTCGCCTATGACCGCGAACATGTGATCGTCCTGTCCGACTGGACCTTCATGCATCCGCACAATGTGATCGGGAAGCTCAAGCAGCAGGGCGGCTATTTCAACCGCGAGCGGCAGACGCTCGCCGGCCTGATCGGCGGCGAAGACGATCTCGCCCGCACCATGCCCCTCAGCGAGCGGTTGATGTGGGGCAAGATGCGGATGGACCCGACCGACATCGCCGACGTCACCGGCGCCACCTACACTTTTCTCATCAACGGCCATGGACCGGCGGAGAACTGGACCGGGCTCTTCCGTCCCGGCGAGCGCGTGCGACTGCGCTTCATCAACGCCTCGGCGATGACCATCTTCAATATCCGTATCCCGGGTCTGCCGATGACGATCGTCAGCGCCGACGGCCAGAACGTCCGGCCGGTCGAAACCGACGAGTTCCAGATATCGGTCGCCGAAACCTACGACGCGATCGTCACGCCGACCGAAGACAAGGCGTTTACCTTGGTTGCGGAGTCGATCGACCGTTCAGGCCTCGGCCGCGCGACGCTGGCGCCGCGCCTGGGCATGCAGGCGCCGGTGCCGCCACTCCGCCCCAAGCCGGTGCTCGGTATGAAGGACATGGGCATGGGCGGGATGGACCACGGATCGATGCCCGGCATGGACCACGGATCGATGCCCGGCATGAATCACGGCAGCGGCGGCGGCTCGATGGCCGGCATGGAAGAAGGCGCGATGTCGATGAGCCACGACATGCGCGATGAATCGCTTGTGCCCCCCGACGTGAAGGTGGGCGTGGGCGTCGACATGATCGCGCCGATGCCGGTCGACCGCACCGGCGACAAGCCGCTGGGCCTCGAGGACGTGCCGCACCGGGTGCTGACTTACCACCAGCTCGCGCCGCTGATACCGTTCCATGACAAACGCGAGCCGACCCGCAGCGTCGATATCCACCTCACCGGCAACATGGAGCGCTTCATGTGGTCGTTCGACGGCGTGAAGCTCAACGAAGGGGCCGAACCGATCCGCTTCGCCCGCAACGAACGCGTCCGCGTCAACCTCATCAACAACTCCATGATGAGCCACCCCATCCACATCCACGGCCATTTCTTCGAGGTCGTGACCGGGATGCCGCATGGAAATCCCGTCAAGCACACGGTGAACGTGATGCCCGGCGGCAAGGCCAGCTTCGATCTCACCGCCGATGCGCCCGGCGACTGGGCGTTCCACTGCCACCTCCTTTACCACATGCACGCCGGCATGATGAATGTCGTCAAGGTCCGGCCCATGGACGATGAAGGAGGTGCGGCATGAAGCGCTTCCTCCTCGCGCTCAGCGCTTCCGCGCTTGCGTTCCCCGGGGCGGCTTTCGCGCAGCACGCCGGGCATTCCGCGCCGGCATCCGCGCAGGACGCCCATGCCGGCCACCAGAGCGAGCCGCCGCCGACGCCCGCTCCTGCCCCTGCACAATCGACCTGCACGCCCGAGCACGCCGCGATGGGCCACTGCACGATGCCGACCGCGGCCCCGGAATCATATCCGCATGCCGGCCATGCCGAACCCGCCGGTCAAGCGCAGGATGCCGATCCGCACACCGGACACGTCATGCCTTCGACTCCTGAGCAGCCGGCGGCCGACCCGCACGCCGGCCATGACATGCCCGCGGCTCCGCCCGCCCAGGCAAGTGATCCGCACGCAGGGCACGGAATGCTCGAGCAATCGGCCGATCCCCACGCCGGCCACGCCATGCCGGGAATGGCTGCGACGGACGCGCCACCCGTGGCGCCGCCGCCGCCCGAGGCCTTCTCCGGACCCGAGCACGCCGCTGCCACGATCTACGATCCCGCGCTGTTCGAGCGAAAGCGTCAGGAAGAGCTGATCGAGGAGCATGGCGGCTACGTCACGTGGATGTTCCTCGCCGACCAGTTCGAATACCGCGCCCGCGACGGCGCGGACGGCTACAAGTGGGATCTCCAGGGCTGGTACGGGGGCGACTACGACAAGCTCTGGCTCAAGAGCGAAGGCGAAGGCGCATTCGGCGAAAGTCCCGAACAGGTCGAGGTGCAGGCGCTCTACAGCCGCGCGATCGATCCGTGGTTCAATCTCCAGGCCGGTATCCGCCACGATTTCCGGCCCGATCCCGAACGCACGCACTTGGTGCTCGGCATCCAAGGGCTCGCGCCCTACTGGTTCGAAGTCGACGGCTCCTTGTTCCTCTCGGACAAGGGCGAGCTCACCGCGCGCTTCGAGGCGGAATACGACCAGCGCATCACCCAGAAGCTGATCCTCCAGCCAGCGTTCGAATTCGACCTCTCGGCCCAGGACGTGCCCGAGCTCGGCATCGGTTCCGGCCTCTCGACCGCCGAAGTCGGCGCGCGCCTGCGCTACGAGTTCGTGCCGGAGTTCGCGCCCTATATCGGCGTCGAATACGAACGGGCCTTCGGCGATACGGCCGATTTCAGGCGAGCAGCCGGGGAGGACGCAGGGGGCTGGAGCCTGCTTGTCGGCATCAGAAGCTGGTTCTAGGCCGAGCGGGACGAGTGAATCTTCAAAGACCAGTGAGGGCTTGGTGCCCTCACTCCACCGCTTTGCGTATTTCGGGCAGCATGTCCGGCGTAACGACGGCCTGCCGTGCTGGCAGCGCCGTCGTCCCGCGCTCGCCGTTACGCTCGATATCCTCGATCAGGAGCTTCATCTCCGCGATCTCCCGGACCTGACTTGCGATGATCTCGTCCGCGAGTTCGCGGACGCGCGGATCGCTGATGGCGGCGCGGCGGGCATTGTTGATCGCGATCGAGTGGTGGGGGATCATGGCCTTCATGAACAGCGTATCGCCGACCAGCGCCTGGCTCCGGTTGACCGCGAG
Source organism: Sphingosinithalassobacter sp. CS137 (assembly GCF_014334115.1). Taxonomy (NCBI): domain Bacteria; kingdom Pseudomonadati; phylum Pseudomonadota; class Alphaproteobacteria; order Sphingomonadales; family Sphingomonadaceae; genus Sphingosinithalassobacter; species Sphingosinithalassobacter sp. CS137. The sequence continues at coordinate 2,327,802 of NZ_CP060494.1, read as the reverse complement.
CAGGCCGATTCCGGCGACGAGCGCGACGGCAAGGACGCCGACCTTGAGCGCCATGCCTTTGTACATCGACCACATGAAGCCGAGCATGACGATGGTCATGACGCTGCCCATGATGAAGGCCGAGATCAGCCGATTGAGGCTGAACATCAGATGCTCGGACGAATAGACCAGCTGATACATCAGGAAGAACATGATGAAGGTGGATGCCGCGATCATCGCCGCGAACCGGTTCCATCCCATGCTCTCCATCTTCTTGCCCTGTTCCATGTCTGTATCCTCGCTTTTACGCAGGTAAATGCTCCAGTTGCCTAAGGCCTGAAAATCTCCGTCCGGCCGTTCTTGTAAAACGCGACCACCTGGAAAGGCTCCTTGCTCCCGTCCGGAACCTCCATTCCCGGGGAGCCGATCGGCATTCCCGGAACGGCTATCCCGCGCATGCCGGAGGGACGCTCGCGAAGCATGCGTGCCACCTGGTCCAGCGGGACATGGCCCTCAACCACATATTCGCCGACCAGGGCGGTGTGACAGGAAGAAAGCTCTGGCGGAACGCCGAGCCGCTGTTTCACCGCTGCCATGTTCGGATCGTCGAGCAGCGTGACCTGGTAGCCGTTCTGCTCGGCGATGCTGGCCCAGGCCTCACAGCATCCGCAACTCGGGTCCCGATAAACGGTCATGGCCTTCGGAGCGCCCGCATCCGGCTCGTTCGTCGAGGACTGTTCCGGCTTTGACGCAGCCGTCTCGGCGCGAGAACATCCGGTGAGAGCGATTCCAAGCGCCAGACCGCCGTAGATGAGGTCCCGTCTCGAAAGCGCGTGGCAAGTGGATCGTGCAGTGTCCAAATCAATCTCCAAGGTCAAAAAGCCATATGACCGATACCGCCATGCATGAAGGTGCCGCCGAGCCAGCCCTGGACCGCAATGGCGATCGTCAGCACGCCGAGCACCGCCCAATAGGCTCGCCGCGGCCGCTCTGGCATCCTGCGAGCGGTTGCCGAAAGATAGAGAAGCACCAACCCGGCAACGGCGATTGCCGTTCCCAGCCACCGATGCGCCATAAGAATGGGATTGCGGTCGGTGAGATAAAAGCCGCCCGCGAACCAGCCGAGGGACGCCGCCGCGACCGCGCCGACCGCGCCGACGATGAGCATCACCCGCGCGGCGCCCTGCAGCTCTGGCCGGCGGCGCCACAGCGCGTAGAGCTCGACCCCGAGCGCGCCTAGGAACATGGCGATCGGGAAGTGGATGACGAGACTATGGAGTCGGCCGAGCCAGCTCACCAGACGTTGGCCGAACGTCTTGTTCGCCTCGGCCGCCTCGGCATGATGCTCCATCGCCTCACCGTGCGCCGCCGCCATCTCGGTATGGGCCGCTGCGCTTCGCTCGCGCGCTTCGTCGGCGACATTGGCTTCCACAGCCGGTCCAGGCCCCGCGCCGAGCTGGTCATGATTCTCGTGCGCTGCCACGGGCGGCGCAGCGAACAGCAGGAACAATGCGGCAACCTTGAGCAACACTCGATTTTGCATAGAAACCTACGCCCTCCACAAACTGCTATACGCGGTGGCGGCGGTTAGCCCTCGAATGCGGCATCGATTGATCCTGGTTAAGAAGGAAATCCAAGGGTTCGGCGCTGCGGGCGCGTAGGAGTGAGAGAGCGGGGGTCGATCCAACCACTCCAGGAGATGCGACCATGCACCATATGCAAGAAATGATCTCGGCCCACCCTCAAGTGCAGGGCAACACGAACGACGCACTGATCCGCTGCATCGAAGAATGTTTCTCATGCGCGCAGAGCTGCACATCCTGCGCGGACGCCTGTCTCGGCGAGGAGATGATCGAGCAGCTGCGGCAGTGTATCCGCCTTAACCTCGACTGCGCCGACCTCTGCCTTGCGGCAGGCACTCTCGCGACGCGCCGGACGGGCAGCAACGAGCAGGTGATCGTCGCCGCTCTGGAGGCGTGCGCCCAGGCCTGCCGGACATGCGCCGCTGAGTGCGAGCGCCACGCCTCCATGCACGAGCATTGCCGCATCTGCGCCGAATCATGCCGCCGCTGTGAGGAGGCGTGCCGCACGGCCGTCGAGTCGATCTCGGCCGGGGTGTCCTCGGGCACCGAAAGCCTGATTGCATCATGACTGCACCGGGGAACGGTGCCGATGGCCGACATCGTTTCCCGCGCAACTCCGTCCTCGCCATAATCTGGAACTTGGCCGGTGAGGGCTGCCCGGCTGAGCTGCGTAATGCTATTGAGAGACGGGGATTAACGGCCATGAACGACATCGATTCAGCATTGCAGCGATTGGCAAAGGCGCCGCCGCCAACGGACCTGGATCGGCTTGAGGCGGCGGTTTTCGAGCGGGTCGAGGGTCACGGTTTCGGACAGCCGCATGTCGGCACGCCGCTCCGCATCTGTGCGGTGGCGCTTGCGGTAGCCCTGGGAATTGTCGGCGGGCTTATCCCGAACCGGTCCGGCGATGCCGAGAGCTTTCCGGTTCCGCTGAGCGACGCAGCCAGGTTCGCTCCCTCCACTTTGCTGATCGGGCATTCGTGAACGTCGGCGCCCGGCGAACCTGGCTCTTGGCCGCGGTGGTTTTTCTGGCCGCCCTCGCGGGCGTTCTGATCGGCCGCGGCATTTCGAACCAGCGGCCCGAACAGCCCAGCGCATTGCACGAGTTTCTTCACGACGAACTCGATCTCGACGCGGGGCAACTCGCCCGGATTGAAGGACTGGAAAAGCAGTTTGCCATCAGGAAGCGTGCGCTCGAACTCGAGCTTCGCGCGGATAATGCCCGGCTTGCGGCCGCTATCGAGGCCGAGCACGGCTATGGGCCCCGGGTAACGGCCGAGATCGACAGATCGCACCAGGCGATGGGCGAGCTGCAGAAGGAGACGCTTTCGCACATCTTCGCGATGCGCGCGGTCCTCCGGCCCGATCAGGCCGAAAAGTTTGACCGCGCCGTGGTCAAGGCGCTGACCGCCGATGCGGAATGAGGTGCGTCCCCACGGAGTGCTCCGACGGCGAGCTGGCCGCGCTGACAATCGCCGGCCGCAACGACGCATTCGCCGAACTGATGCGCCGGCACAGGGAGCCGACCTATCGCCTGATTCGAGGTCATATCGGGGATCCGGAGGAAGCCGTCGACTTGCTTCAGGACTGCTTCATCTCCGCTTTCAAGGCGCTCGACCGCTACGATCAGGCGCGTCCGTTCCGGGCTTGGCTTTCCCGCATCGCCATCAACAAGTGCCGGGACTGGGCCCGCCGACGCGCCGTGCGGCGCCTGTTCTTCGCGGCCAGCCCGGAATCGCGTGCGGCCGAGATCGCCGATCCGGCTCCTTCCCCCGCGGACGCCGCTGGCGATCGTCAGGAACTGGAGAGGCTTTCCAACGCAATCGCCGCCCTCCCGCGCAATCTCAAGGAGCCGCTCATCCTGCGAACGATCGAAGGTCTGTCGCAAAGCGAGACGGCCATGGTTCTGCGGATCAGCGAGAAGGCCGTTGAAACGCGGCTTTATCGCGCGCGGCAGAAGCTGCTCGCCATTCGGCACGCAAGACAAAGCCCTTCGAGCTGACGCGAAAGCTGTTCGTCCAAGGGATCGATCCTCATCCATTACGGTTTGAAGCCCACCTAGCCAAGGAACTCACCATGCAGCTCTTCCGAAGCACACTCGCCGCCACGGCGGCACTGGTTCTTGTCGCAGGCTGTTCGCAGGACGCCGAAACGGCTGAAAATCAGCAGCAACCGGGCGCCGACGCGATGATGGCCGACCCGTCGAACCCGTATGCGAAGGCCGAGATGCAAATGATGGAGCGGATCGAGGCCGCGTACGGTGCGAATCCGTCCGAGACCTGGACTCGCAAAATGATCGAACATCATCGCGGAGCGATTGCGATGTCCGACCTTCTTCTCGCTCAAGGCGGCGGCGATCCTCGGATACTGGAAAAGGCACGGATGACGGCCGACATGCAGCGCCGGGAGATTTCGGAACTCGAAGCCCTGCTCCCCGCTGGAGTCGGAGGTTCGGGCGGCGAGGCGGAAAGCCCGTTCGCGCAAGCGGTCGGCGCTATGCACCAGCAGATGATGGCGGTCAGCGGCGCCACGCCGGCAGAGACCTGGGTGCGAAAGATGATCGTCCACCATCGCGGAGGTGCGGCGATGTCCGATGTGCTTCTGGCGCTCGGAGGTGATCCGGAAGTGCTGGAGAAGGCAAGGATGACGCGGCAGAAGCAGCTTCAGGAAGCCGAGGATCTGGAACGGCTGCTGCGCGGCGAAGAGGCACCGGCCGCTGCATCTTCCCCGGATGCGCGACCTGCGCCCGCGCCTGCAGAGGTTCCGCAGCCCGCAACGCAGCCGAAAGCCGTATCAAAGGCGCCGGAGGCTTCGAAGGAATCCGCCGCTGACCCCCATGCTGGCCATGATATGAGCAATATGTCGCATTGACGGCGGGAATCGCGGCTTCGGCGTTCAGCGGAAGTCGTGACTTCGGATCGGCAGCACTTCCTCAACCGCGCCGTGAAGCGCAGGGTGCGCGAGCTGATAGTTCCGCCTCCGCCCGGGCTCCCGCGAATCCGGTCCGCCGCCATGCTTTGCGCCGTCAGCACGGCCCTTCGCCGGTGCGAAATCGATGCTGCCGATCGAACGCAGCATGTCGTCGAGATTCGCGATCCGGTCGCAGATGATGTGAATGACCTCGCCTTCCTTCTGAAGGCGTCCCCGCATCGCGATCATCGACGACGACATTACTTGGCGGCGGTAGATTTCGAACCGATCGGGCCAGAGGATGCCGTTGGCGATGCCGGTCTCGTCCTCGATCGTCACGAACAGCACGCCCTTCGCCGAGCCGGGGCGCTGCCGCACCAGAATGACACCCGCCACCTCGATGTTGCGGCCGTCCCGAATGGCTGAGAGATCACCGCAGCGCACGATATTCATCGCATCGAGCCGATCCCGCAAAAAGACAACCGGATGTCCGCGCAGCGAAAGCTGGGTCGAGCGGTAATCCTCGACCACCTCGCGGCCATCGGTCATCGGCCGCAACGTTACGTCGGGCTCTTGCCCTTCCGGGCTGAACGCCGCTTCGCGCGCATCGGCTGCCGCGAACAGCGGCAATGGCGCTTCACCCAGACCCTTGACCTTCCATAGTCCCTGGCGCCGGTTCTCGGCGATGACGTGGAATGCGTCGGCCTCGGCGAGCCGCTCGATCGCGCTGCGCGGCACGCCCGCGCGGCGCCATACTTCCTCGACGCTGGCATAAGCCGCCGGTCCCCGCGCCGCGGCGATCGCCGCGCCGTGCACATTGGCGAGCCCCCTCACCTGCCGGAACCCGAGCCGCACCGCCATATACCGCCCAGGGGAGGGCTCGAGCGTGCAGTCCCAATGGCTGTCGTTGATCGAGACCGGGCGCACTTCGACGCCGTGCTGACGCGCGTCGCGAACGATCTGCGCGGGCGCATAGAAACCCATCGGTTGGGCGTTGAGCAATGCCGCGCAGAACACATCCGGGTGATGGTGCTTCATCCAGGAGGAGGCGTAGGCGATCTTGGCGAAGGAAGCGGCGTGGCTTTCGGGAAAACCGTAGGAGCCGAACCCCTCGATCTGCTTGAAGGTGCGCTCCGCGAAATCGCGAGGATAGCCGCGCGCGACCATGCCGTTCACCAGCTTGTCGTAAAAGTGGCTGACGCCGCCGGTCAGCTTGAAGGTCGCCATCGCACGGCGCAGCTGGTCGGCCTCGGCGGGCGTGAAACCCGCGCCAACGATCGCCACCTTCATCGCCTGTTCCTGGAACAGCGGCACGCCCAATGTCTTTTCGAGCACCGCGCGCAGTTCAGGCTTGGGATATTCGGGCTTCTCCTTGCCCTCCCGCCGTCGAAGATAGGGATGGACCATGTCGCCTTGAATCGGCCCGGGGCGGACGATCGCCACTTCGATGACGAGATCATAGAACCGGTTCGGCTTGATCCGCGGCAGCATCGACATCTGCGCGCGGCTTTCGATCTGGAAGACGCCGAGCGTGTCGGCTTTCTGGATCATCGCGAAGACGCCGGGATCATCGTCCTGCAGGTCGGCCATGGTGACCTTGATGGCCTTCTTCTCCGCGAGGATGTTGAACGCGCGGTTCATGCAGCCGAGCATGCCGAGACCCAGCACATCGACCTTCATGAATTTGAGCGCGTCGATATCGTCCTTGTCCCACTCGATTATTTGACGATCCTCCATCCGCGCCGGCTCGATCGGGACGAGATCGTCGAGCCGGTCTTGGGTGAGGACAAAGCCGCCCGGGTGCTGCGACAAATGCCGGGGCGTGCCGATGAGCTGGCGCGCGAGCTCGAGCGTCAGCTTGAGCCGATGATCCTCGGCATTGAGGTTGAGGCTCGCAATCTGCTCATGGGCGATACCTTCCATCGACCAGCCCCAGACAAGACCAGTGAGCATCTTGGTGAGATCGCGCGGCAGGCCGAGCGCCTTGCCCACCTCGGCAACGGCGCCGCGGGTGCGGTAGCGGGTCACGACCGCGGTCAGCGCGGAGCGATGCCGGCCATAGGTCTCGTAGATCCACTGGATGATCTCTTCGCGCCGCTCATGCTCGAAATCGACGTCGATGTCGGGCGGCTCCTTGCGTTCCCCGGAGACGAACCGCTCGAACAAGAGCTCGTGCTGGATCGGATCGATCGAGGTGATGCCGAGCAGATAGCAGACGCAGCTGTTGGCGGCCGAGCCGCGCCCCTGGCACAAGATCCCGCGCCGCCGGCTTTCGGCCACGATCGCATTGACCGTGAGGAAATAAGGCGCGTAGCCGAGTTGGCCGATCAGCCTCAGCTCGTGATCGATCTGATCGCGATATGGGGGCGGAAGCCCCTCCGGAAACATGCGCGCGGCGGCTTCCTCGGTGAGCGCGGCGAGTGACTCCTGGGCGGTGCGCCCCGCCATCACCTCCTCATAAGGGTATTGATACTGGATCTCGCCGAGATCGAACCGGCATTGATCAGCGATATCGGCGCTCGCCTGGATCGCGTCGGGAAAGGCGGCAAAGCGGCGTTCCATTTCCGCCGGCGATTTGAGGTTGCGGTCCATGAACCGCTCGCGCCTGAACCCCAGCGCATCGATGCTGGTCTTTTCGCGGATCGCGCTCATCACGTCCTGGAGCGGTCGGCGCTCGGGGGTGTGGTAGAGTATGTCGCCTGTCGCGACGCTGCGGATACCGGCGGGGCGCGCCAGGGCATCGAGTCGATAAAGCCGCTCGGCGTCGCCAGGACGGCGGCGAAGCGACAGCGCGACAAAGCCGCGCGCCCCGAACGCATCGCGCAGCTCGGCGAACTGCCGCTCGGTCGCCGCATCGGGCAAATCCGGCACCAGGATCGCGACCAGTCCGTCGGCATGAGCAAAGACATCTTGCCAGTCGAGAATGCAGTGCCCTTTTCCGCCTCGCGCCTTGCCGATCGACAAGAGCCGCGTGAGCCGCGACCACCCCCGCCGGTCGGTCGGATAAAGCAGCAGCGCGCGGCCATCGGTCAGATCGACCCGAGCGCCCGGGATCATGCGCACGCCAGTCGTCTTCTGGCCATCCCAGCCCCGCACGACACCGGCGACGCTGCCCCAATCCGCAAGGCCCAGTGCGTGATGGCCTTGGACCGCGGCCGCTGCGAACAGCTCTTCCGGCGAAGACGCGCCGCGCAGGAACGAGAAGTGGCTCGTCACCTGGAGTTCGAAATAGGTCATCAGCCGAACATCCCATGCATGTACCAGCTGCGATCGCCGGTCGACGCGTCGACGCCGTCACCGCGGCGGAAGAGCCAGAAGCGCTCGCCGCCTTCGGCTTCGACGCGGAAATAATCCCGCACCGCCCATAGCTCGCGAGCCGAGCGCCACCACTCGCCATGGATGCGCTCGGGGCCGTCGCCCGCCACCACGCGATAATGTTGCCCGCGCCACACGAACCGTCGCGGTGGATGATCGGGGAGCAGCGCCACGACATTCGACAAAGGTTCGGGCCGGCGGAGCAATCGGACCGGGCGTTTCCATCCCGGCCACCCGATGGGGCTCGCCAGCGCATCGGTACGGCGCACCGCGCGTTCGGGCACGTCGCTTTCCTGGCTTGTCACCCGAAACAGTGCGTCCTCGCCAACGCGTCCGGCGAGCTGATCGACCAAAAGCGCGATATCGGGCGGGCGATCGTCGCTGGCGAGCGCGGCGCCCAGCGACGCGGGGGCAAGATCTTCGACCCGTAACGCAGCAAGCGTCATCGCTTCGATGCCGAGGCCGGGATCGATCCGCTCGACGCGCATCGCGAACATCCGCTTGAGATGCGGCGCGTCACGCGTCGCCTTGGCGGTGCCGAGGCCGATGTGCTGCTCGCCGCCATCAACGCGCGAGGCGGTCAGCCGAGCGCCGCGCAGGCCCAGCCCGTGCGTACACAGCAGCTCGACGAGATCATCGACCAGGTCGCCGATCACCTGCGTAATGGCGTCCGCCGTAGCGATCGGTTCGAGCAGCCGGCGTTCGGCGCGCGGCAGCTCGACCGGGACCACGGGCACGATCGGTTCGGCAATGAGACCGCGTGCCTGATCGATACGTTCGACGGTGGCAAGCCCCAGCCTCCGCGCGAGCGGGCCGCGCGGCATCAGATAAAGATCGCCGATCCGCTCGAGCCCGAACCGGTTTGCCGCAGCCAATGCTTCGGCGCTCAGCCTGAGCGCCGCGATCGGCAGGTTGGCGATCGCCTCGGCTTCGGCGCCCGGCGGCAGGACCGTGACCGCTGCTCCGCCATAGCGCGCGAACGCGTGCGCGGCGCCCGGCGTCCCCGCGATTGCGATACTCGCGGTGAAGCCGAGCCGCTTGAGGAACGCCAGTACCCGTCGGCAGAACCTGTTCTCGCCGCCGAACAGGTGAGTGGTGCCGGTGAGATCGAGCCAGATGCCGTCCGGCGCCGCTGCGCTGGCGGTCGGCGTCCAATGGCCGACCGCATGCACCGCAAGCCGGTCGAGAAAAGCGCGGTCCTCCTCCGCCTCGGCATCACGAACTTCGAGATCGGTTACCAGCGCACGTGCGTGCGCCGCGGCCATGCCCGGCCGCAAGCCCAGCTCCAATGCGACGGGGCATGCGGCGCTGACGACGTCGCGCTGCCCGACGCGCTCGATCAGGATCATCGGCCGATTCCACCGCCAGGCTATCGGCTGCCGCGATGCCGAAACGCCCGGAGCACCCTCATCCGGCCGCATCGCGTTGAACGGGTGAGCGGCAGGCTCGCTGCGGCGCCCCAGCATCCGCATCGATGGCCGCTGATGCGCCGGCATCGCATCGATCTCGTCCTGGCTCGGCCTGGGACCCGCAGCGCCGTCACGCGCCCAGCGCGCCCCAGGTCGCCAGCCGCCGCCCCTCGGCACAGAACAGGCGTCCGGATCATCGTCCACCGGCAGCGCAAAGTGCGGAACGAGCGAAAGCGCGTCCGGCTCAGGCGGCCCGACTGGCCGCTCCAACCGGCGCAACCGCTCGATTGGCAATTGCGGCAGGAAGATTGAGGCAACCCGTATCATCGCAGGCTTCAAGTTCGAGGGAGAAGGGATTGCCGCCGCGCTGACGGACCAGTTCGACCGACCATCGCGCCCGACCCACCCCCAGAAAGGGCAACGGCGCAGAGGACAGGCAGCGGATCCGCCAGCGTGTTTTGGCGGAAGATGGATCAGAGAACGGGCATCGGTCGCGCGACCGATGCCGCCGATAGAGCAGCATCGGCGTGCGCCCATCCGATGCCGCGAGCTGGAGCCGGCGGGTAACGGTCTGGTCGGCCGTCTTCACCTCGGCAACAACGCAAGCAAGCGAGCCGTCCCGGAGACCGTCCTCGGCTAGCGTGAGCACTTCGCTGTCTTTTCGGCCCTGGGCATAGAGGATGCGATCCGGACCGAGACCGACCTGTTCGAGACCAGGCGCATAGAGATCAAAGCGGGAAAGCGCCCAGAGCACTGTGGATCCCGGCCGGTTTGCGAACCGCGCGGCGATGCCCGCCGCGAACAACGTCGCTGCGGCGTCATCGCTCAGCGTGGCGGAGCCTGCGGCGATCTCATGCAGCGCGGCGCCATCAAGGCCATGATCCGCCAGCCTGTCGTCGAGCGCGCCGAGGCCGAACGCCCCCACCGGCCCGCGGACCGACTGGACGCGCGAAAGCTCGGCTCGCAGCGCGGCGAGCTGGTCGGCGTCGGGCCGCTCGATTGAAGACAGGGCAGGCATCAGAGAACATCGACTCGTGTGTTCCTATTATGTTCCGACGAGTCTCAGGATTCGTCAAGCGTTAGGAATCCGCGCGGCTTTTCCCCCGGCCAGTCGCCTCACCGGCTACCGCTCGAGGAGCCGCAGCGTTGTGGGGTCGCGCTCGCCGCCGAACCATCGCTCAAGTGCGGCTGTCAGCAGTGGACTCGGCCGAACCGTATCGAACAGAGTGAGCGAAGATCGCAGCTTCATTGCGTCGATCGAGCCGAACACAGCCACAGCATCGCTCGTGCGAAGATCTTGCAGCGCGTCGACGCATTCGCGGTAGCGTTGCCCGAGCAGCCGATGATCGAGATAGCCCCGCGCCTCCTCGGACGAGCGGATCGCGTAGAATTGCGACGTTGGGCTCTGCCCCAGTCCGGCAAGCTGCGGAAAGATGAACCACATCCAGTGCGATCGCTTCGCGCCGCGGCGGATTTCGCCAAGCACAGTAGCATAGATCGAGGATTGCGCCTCGACGAAGCGTTCGAGCGAATGCGGATCGGCCATCGTCAAAGCATCGCCGCCTGAACGGGCGACGGTGGAAACACGGGGGTAGCAGGGAGGCTGCCCCTCGGCAGATATTTGAGCACCTCTTGCGCCGGCACGCCCGGATCGAGCCAGTCGGCCCATCGGTCGCGGGCGAGCGGGATGATCTGGCGGTGATGGTACGGCGCGACGTCCTCGCCCGCGTCCATCGTCAGCATGGTGAACGCTTCGCCTGCCGGGCTGTCCCGCCAGATACCTGCGATGCAGAACCAGGGATGATCGCGCATCGTGAACAGCCATTTGGTCTTGCGCTTCTGCCCGGGCTCTTCGGGCCTGGTGAACTCATAGAAGCCGTCGGCGAGGATCAGGCAGCGGCCCGAGGTGAATTCGCGGCCTTCGGACCGGAAGTTGTACACTGGCTTTCCACCCGGACCGGGCCAGCTCCAGCGCCGGTTGACCAGCTCGCCGAGGCCGCGTTCACCCTCGACGCTCCGCACGATCGGTGCGCTGTCGCTGATCTTGATATCCTCGCGAGCCGGCACGTTCGGCCGGCCCTCGGGCGTCGTTATCTTGATCTTGAGATCGTCGAAGTCCTGGACGATCGAGGCGATATCGACTTCCAGACGATAGTCATTGCACACGCTTCAACGCCTCCTTGCGACTCACTCTCGTTCCCATTATGTTCCGGTCATGGACTCGACGCCAACGCCTTTCGATTCCGATACGCCGCTTGGGGCCCGCCGCGCCATCATCCGGCGCAATCCGGACGACGCTCAAGAGATTGAGATGGTCGAGGCGGCCTGGGGTTCCAATCCGCGATTCGGCGACGGCGCATCGTTTCGCTTTATCCGCTCGGAAGGAAGGTCTTTTCCGAGCCACCGCTGCCTGGTTCCGGCTTCCGAGTTCCTGATGACCGTGGGCGATAAGCGCTATCGCGTGACGCTCGAGGGCGGCAACTTCTTCTACCTGGCCGCCATATGGGAGTCCGCGATGGGCGAATGGCCGCACTGCTACCGGATCGTCACCGTCGCGGCGAATCCCGAGGTCGCACGCTATCAGGAGCGGCACGGCGCGATCATCCATCGGCGGCAGGTGATGCACTGGCTCGACACGGCGGTCCCGGAGACCGATCTACTGGAGACACCGCCTGCCCGGACCTTTTGCGTTGAAGAGATCGGCGCCGACGCGCGTCAACCGATGCTGGCCTTCTGAAGGCGCGTTCGGACATGAACATGCACGTCCGCGTTGCTGGCGGCGAAACCCAGGCCGATCTGTTCGGCACGCCCGTCCTGCCGGGGCTGGCATATCGTAATGCGCTGATCTCCGAAGCCGAGGAGCGCGAGCTTGTCGCTCGGATAGACGGAGCGCAGCTCAGCCCGTTTCGCTTTCAGCAATGGACCGGCAAGCGGCTGACCAACTCATATGGCTGGCGCTACGATTTCGAGACCGGCCGGTTCGCCCCGGCCGAGCCGATTCCTGAATGGCTGGAGCCGCTGAAGGCGCGGGCGGCGCGGTTCGCCGACCTGAACGCCGCCGAACTCGTCCAGGCCCTGCTTATCCGCTACGATGCCGGGGTCGGGATCGGCTGGCATCGCGACCGCCCGGTGTTCGAGCATGTGGTCGGCATTTCGCTTGGCACACCGGCCGCGGTGCGCTTCCGCCGCCGTATCACGGCGGGATTCCAACGCACATCGGCTACCCTCGCGCCGCGCTCAATCTATCATCTGAGCGGTGAAGCACGGCATTCATGGGAACACAGCATCGCCGCCCTGCCAGCGACGCGCTGGTCGATCACCTTTCGTAGTTTGGCCGCGCCGAAATGAAGTGCGAATATCGAAGCGAAGTCACCGGCCGCTGATCGCGATGCTGGACAGGTCGGCCCCTGCATCCACGGCACGTCCCGCTTGCTTGCGCTCCGAATAGCGGTCCACGAGCTGGTCCGCGTGAGGCCGCATCAGCACGGTGAACCGCACCAGCTCCTCCATCACGTCGGCGATCCGGTCGTAATAGCTCGACGGCTTCATGCGTCCCGTCTCGTCGAACTCCTGGAAAGCCTTGGCAACCGAGGATTGGTTGGGGATGGTGAACATCCGCATCCAGCGCCCAAGCAGGCGCAGCGTGTTCACCGCGTTGAACGATTGCGAGCCGCCTGAAACCTGCATCACGGCCAGCGTTCGCCCCTGTGTCGGGCGCATGCCGCCCATGTTGAGCGGCAGGTGATCGATCTGCGTCTTCATGATGCCGCTGATCTGGCCGTGACGCTCGGGGCTGCACCAGACCTGACCTTCCGACCACATTGAATGTTCGCGAAGTTCGGTAACGGCCGGATGGTCGTCACCCTCGATCTGGTCCGGGAGCGGGAGATCCGACGGATCGAAGATGCGCGTTTCGGCGCCGAAGAAGCGAAGAAGGCGGGCCGCTTCCTCGACCGCGAGGCGTGAGTAGGACCGCTCGCGCAACGAGCCGTACAGCAGGAGGATGCGCGGCGGCGGCTGATCGTCACCGATGCCCGACGCGGGACGGCGGTGAGCGAAGGACGGATCCAGCGCCGGAAGAAAGTTCGGCTCGGCGAGCGGGCGCAGGCGGCTCATGCGCCGGCTCCCCGCTCGTACCAGCCGCGCGAGCGCTTCACGATCGCGACCACAGAGAGCATGACCGGCACCTCCACCAGCACGCCGACGACCGTCGCCAGCGCAGCCGCACTGTCGAGGCCGAACAGCGAAATGGCGGCGGCGACGGCGAGTTCGAAGAAGTTGGAGGCGCCGATCAGCGCCGCAGGCGCGGCGACGCACCAGGCGACGCCGAAGCGGCGGCTCAGCCAATAGGCGAGGCCCGCGTTGAAATAGACCTGGATCAGGATCGGCACGGCGATGAGCGCGATGACGAGCGGCCGCGCCAGAATCTGCTCGCCCTGAAATCCGAACAGCAGCACCAGCGTCGTCAGCAACGATGCGAGCGAGATCGGTCCGAGCCGGGTCAGCACACGGTCGAGCGCCGGCTGGCCGCCCTGCGCAAGCACCGCGCGCCGGATCAGTTGCGCGACGATCACCGGAACCACGATGTAAAGCACGACCGAGATCAGCAGCGTTTCCCACGGAACCGTGATCGAGGCGACGCCGAGCAGGAGACCAACGAGCGGCGCGAAGGCGAAGATCATCACCACGTCGTTCAGCGCGACTTGCGACAGCGTGTAGTTCGGCTCGCCGTCGCACAGGTTCGACCACACGAACACCATCGCCGTGCAGGGCGCCGCGGCCAGCAGGATCAGGCCCGCGATATAGCCAGACGGCGCCTCGGGCAGCAGCGGCGCGAAGAGCCAGCCGAGGAAGACCGTGCCGAGCAGCGCCATCGAAAAGGGCTTCACCGCCCAATTGATGAACAGCGTCACGCCCACGCCCTTCCAGTGCTGGCGGACGCTCCCGAGAGCGCCGAAGTCGATCTTCAGCAGCATCGGGATGATCATCAGCCAGATCAGGACCGCTACCACCAGATTGACGCGCGCGACCTCCGCCGCGGCGATCGTGGCGAACATGCCCGGAAGCCAGGCGCCGAGCGCGATCCCAGCTACGATGCAAAGGGCCACCCAGAGCGTGAGCCAGCGTTCGAAGAAGCCGATGCCGGGGCGCGATGCCTCGAGCGCGGGGGCGCTGCTCGCCATCCTACGAAACCCGGTACCCGGCGGCATCGACGACCTGCTCACCGTCCTCCTTCGCGAATGCGCCACGTTGCGCTGCAGGGAGAATGTCGAGCACGGCTTCGGACGGGCGGCACAGTCGCACGCCGAGCGGCGTCACCACCAGCGGCCGGTTGATCAACACCGGATGATCCATCATCGCGTCGATCAGCGCTTCATCGGAAAGGCTCTCGTCGCCAAGCCCCAGATCGGCGTAGGGCGTTCCCTTCTCGCGAAGCAGGACGCGGGGCGTCAGGCCGCCGCGCTCGAGCAGTTGAACGAGCATGGGGCGCGACGGCGGCGTTTTGAGATACTCGACGACATGTGGTTCGATGCCGGCGTTGCGGATCATCGCCAGTGTGTTGCGCGAGGTGCCGCAGTCGGGATTGTGGTAGATGATCACGTCTATCGAATTCACGCCGCGTCTCCTTCAGCAGCAGGCAAGTTCGGCCGCGAGCGGCTCGCACAGCTCGGCGCGTCCCTGGCAGCAATCCTTGGCGAGGAAGAGCATCAGCGCCCGCAGCCGGTCGATATTGGCCCGTTGGATCATCTGCCGCCCGCGCTTTTCCGCGACGACCAGTTCGGCCGCGACGAGAACAGCCAGATGAGTCGACAGCGTGCTCTGGCTCAACGCGGAAGCAGCGACGAGCTGTCCCGTAGAGAGGCCCTCCGGTTCCGCTTTGACGAGATGCCGGAAGGTGTCGAGCCGCGTAGGGTGCGACAGTGCCGCCAACGCGGCCAAGGCTTCATCCGATTCCATTCATCGTCTTTTACCGATCAATAGGGCGGGGTCAACACCCATCGGCGAAAACCGATGATTTGTCGGGTCCGCTGACCGTTGGTTGAGCCTGCGCGGTGCTCACGCATATGATCATGGTGTCCGACGGCCCCAGAAGTTGAGAAACGCGCTTGAGGACGCGCGCTGGTCGATGCGGCCATGCGGCCGACGAGACCAGCCAATCAGCGCTGCCGAACGCGCCCGATGATATACGGTGGCGGCCAAGGCAGAGCGGTCCCAATCCCATTAAAGGTGATGAAACAGCGCGAAGCGATGCGCTCACGTGCTCGACCTTCCAACTCGGCACGGATTTCGGCCCGCCCGGTCTATGCTGCCGAATGCATAAGCTCGACCGATCCGGCCCATCGGGTTCGCCCGCTTCGACAACCGTTTGCAGAGTTTGGGACCGCATGGCTCCTTTAGTTCTGCTAACGGGCGGAATGCCGAAGGCAGCCATACAGGCCTCACGTTGCAGGTGAAATCTGATCGTTTTCAGTGTTCGTCGTCATGTCGATGACTCTCTGACGGCTCGACGCCGTGAGGAGGAAGAAGATCATTGTCGCACGCGTATTCCAAACACGCCTCCAATGTCGCATGCTCGATCGCGAACTCTCGTTTCAGCATCTCGCGCACCGAGGCCTTGATCTGTTCGAATTTTTCGAGTGACTGCTCGCTCGGCACAAGATGCGCTTCCAATGCACTCTGGTGTTCGCTGAGACTCCACACATGGACGTGATGGACTGCTTTAACGCCGCTGGAAGATCGCAATTTCCAAACGATACGATCGAATTCAACTTCGTCAGGCACAGCACCCATCAGGAGCCGCACTGTCTTCGGCATCAGAAAAATGCCTTGATAGATCACGTAGGCCGCAATGATGATCGTAATCATCAGGTCAGCAATGTACAAATCGTAGAGCAGGATGAGAACGCCGGCGATGATCACACCGACCGACGCAAGCGCGTCGGAGACGTTGTGTAAAAACGCGGCCTTCATATTGAGGCTGTCCTTGGTTCCGGCGTAAACCATGACAGCCGTGACAATGTCGATGATAAGAGCAACTCCCGCCACCCCGATCACCGTCCATCCTTCGATAGGCTGCGGGTCGGCGAACCGGTTGATCGCTTCAATCAGAAGATAGAAGCCGATGAGAAGCAAGGTGGTGAGATTAATCAGCGCCGCGACCAGCTCCGCGCGTGCATAGCCGAAGGTCATTAACTTGTCGGCGGACCGTCGCCCGACCTTACGGGCGAACAGCGCAATCCCGAGTGAGGCGGCGTCGCTGAAATTATGAAGCGCATCCGCAATGAGAGCGAGCGAGCCGGAGACGACTCCGCCGATGATCTGCGCGAAGGTAAGCGCTACGTTTAGGAAGACCGCCGCGACCAGACGGCGGTCGCTCATCTCCCCGGTTCCGTGATTGTGGCCTGCGCTCAATGCCTGTCTCCCCGCTCCTCGTGCACATCTTCATGGGCGTCGCGTAGGATATCGATGCCGCCATAAATGGCGATGCCCGCGACCGCGATGCCGACAACCAGATCGGGCCAGTTGGCGCCGGTCAGCATCACCACCAGACCAGCGAGAATGATCCCGCCGTTGGACATAAAATCGTTTAAGCTGAACGTCGTCGCCGCGCGCAGGTTAACGTCCTTATTCTGCAGGCGCTTGAGCAAGTAGAGACACCAGAGATTCACCGCACCGGCGATCACCGCCATCGCCATCATGAGGCCGCCGACCGGATCGGATCCCTCAACAAACCGCCGCACCGCATCAAGGATCACTCCAACGGCGAAGACCAGCAGCATAATCCCTGAAAAGCGGGCAGCCCCGCGCTTCCACTTGCGCGACCGTGTGAGCGCCAGCAGACCAAGGGCATAGACGATCGCGTCCGACGAGTTGTCTAGGCCATTGGCTAGGAGCGCACTGGAGTCAGCGAAATAGCCGGCGGCGAAGAAGCCGGCGGCGATCGCTACATTGAGCCAGAGGACGATCCACAATGTCCGGCGTTTGTCGGCCGAGCCGAGATCAAGGTTGGCCTCGCTCATGATTTGGCATTTCGCTCACCGCGCACCCAGGACTCGGCTTCGCTGAGCTGATCAAGGACAAAGAAGCGCATGTCGGCAGACGGAAAGAGCGGGTCAGACAGCTTTGTGCCCCACTCCTCCCACTTCTTCTCGCCTAAGATCGCGATGCGGCCAAATTGCTCCGTGCGTCTCGCGTCAAACTTTATGTCGCGCCACAAATCGCCGAAATCCCTACCGGAAAAGTCCGGTGCGAGTTCGATGAGCATCGGAACCCGTCCCGTCTTTTGCGTAGCGATGTGCTCGAATAACGGTTTGAAATTGTCATAGTCGGTTGCCTCGAGCTTTCCGCGCGTCACTGTGCGGAGGACGGGGTCTACTTCCGTGGCGCGCAACATCGAACTCTCCTTCGTGATCCCTTCATGTAATGTCCCTCAATTCGCGGCGCTCCTCGCGTGTCGCGTTGCGCGTGAGGCGATCCCACCATTGCTGACGCCAGTTCGGCTTCTCTGTTCCGTCGCCGAGCACAAGTCGGGCGATTGCGGGCAGCACGAACAACGTAAGCCCCGTCGCAGTGATTAGGCCACCGATCACGACGGTTGCGAGTGGGCGCTGGACTTCGGCGCCGGTTCCCGTCGCGATCGCCATCGGAACAAAGCCGAGGGAGGCAACCAGTGCGGTCATTAGCACTGGCCGCAGACGCGCCAGCGCACCATCGACGATCGCCTCATCTAAGGGCATGCCTCTCTCCAGGCGCTGCCGAATCGCCGTCATCATGACGAGGCCGTTCAGAACGGCCACGCCCGACAAGGCGATAAAGCCGACCGCCGCCGACACAGAGAAGGGCAAGCCCCTCAGCGCCAGCGCGAAGATCCCTCCCGCCAACGCCATCGGAATTGCGCTGAACACCGCGAGAGCGGGCACCCAGCCGCCAAGCGCCATGAACAGTAGCAGGAGGACGAGGGCGAAGCAGATGGGAACCACAATGGCCAACCGTGCTTGCGCCGCCTGGAGGTTCTCATACTGTCCGCCCCACTCGACGAACGCCGCCGGTGGCAGGCTCACACTTTCAGAAACACGCTGCTGTGCCTCTTGAACAAATGAGCCGAGATCCCGCTCGCGAACGTTGGCCGATACCACGACAAGCCGCCGACCCTGTTCGCGTCGCACTTCTGCGAGGCCGTCGACCACCCGGAACTCCGCAAGCTGGCGCAGCGGAACCGTCGAGCCTCCAGGAATTTGAATCGGGAGTGAGCCCAACTGATCGAAATCGTTCCTGGCGACATCCGTCAGACGGACGACAATTTCGAACCTGCGATCCCCCTGAAAGACAAGTCCGGCGGGCCGGCCACCCAGCGCGATCGCCACCGATTGCGCCACATCTTCGACCTTGAGGCCATAACGTGCGATCATGGAGCGGTTGAAGGCGATGTCGAGCGTCGGGAAACCGGTAACTTGCTGAACCTTAACATCCGCGGCGCCTTCGGTTTCGCGAAGCGCGCCGGCGATCTCGTTCGCGGCGTCGCTCATGGCCACGAGATCATCGCCATAAATTTTGACGGCGACGTCGCCGCGTACGCCCGCGATGAGTTCGTTAAAACGCAGCTCGATGGGCTGGCTAAACTCGTAGATGTTGCCAACGAGACCTTCGAGGCTCTCACCCATACTGGCCACCAGCTCGTCCTTCGACAAATCCGGATCGGGCCATTCCTCCCGTGGCTTCAGGATGACATAGGCATCTGAAGCGTTGGGCGGCATGGGATCGCTAGCGACCTCGGCCGTCCCGGTACGGGAAAACACCAGCTCGACCTGCGGGAACTCTTCCAACTGGTCCTCCACCCGACGCTGCATGTCGAGGGACCGTTCCAACGAAGTCGATGGGATACGAAGGGCCTGAACCGCAATGTCACCCTCATCGAGCTGGGGCGTAAATTCACTTCCCAGCGTGCCAAAGAGGAGCGCCGCCACAGCGAACATGGCCGCGCCTGCGCCGATCACCGGCCTGGGTCGTGCGATGGCCCGACGCAGTGCGGGACCATAGCGATCCTTGGCGGCGCGGATCGGCTTCACCTCCTTCTCAGCGATCTTTTTGTTCAGAAGCACGGCAATCATCGCCGGCACGAACGTCAGCGAAAGCACGAAGGCAGACGCCAACGCGAGCATGACCGTGATCGCCATCGGCGAGAAGGTCTTCCCTTCGACACCGGTAAAGGTGAGCAGCGGTGCATAAACGAGAAGGATGATTGCCTGTCCGTAAACGGTTGGCTTGATCATTTCCTGTGCTGCGAGCCGCGTCTCGGTCAGCCGTTCGCCGAGGGTCAAAAGACGACCTTCAAGATGCTGCCGTGCCGCGAGCCTGGCGATGCTGTTTTCGACGATAATGACCGCGCCGTCGACGATTAGCCCGAAATCCAAGGCGCCGAGGCTCATCAGATTTCCCGACACGCCGAGGCGGTTCATGCCGATCGCCGCCATCAACATTGATAGCGGAATGACAAGGGCAGCGATGATCGCAGCGCGAAAATTCCCGAGCAGCAGGAACAGGACGACGATTACGAGCAGCGCCCCTTCGGTGAGATTCTTCTCCACCGTGGCGATGGTGGCATCGACCAGCGAAGACCGATTGTAGACGATTTCGGCGACCACGCCCTGGGGAAGTGAAGCCTGAACCTCTCCGAGCCGCTCGGCAGCCTCAGCCGCAACAGCGCGACTGTTCTCGCCGCTACGCATCAACACCGTGCCGACGACCGCCTCCTCACCGTTTAGCGATGCGGCGCCGGTCCTGAGATCGCCGCCAATGCTGACCTCGGCTACGTCGCCGATCCGCACGGGCACGCCTTCGCGGGTCGTAATGACCGCCTCTTCGATATCCTCGATGCCGCCCAAACGGGCATCGATAAGCACCAGAAGGGCCTCACCGCCACGGTCCACAAAGTTGGCGCCTTCCGCGAGGTTCGCGGCATCCAGGGCGGCGATCAGTTCATCGAATGAGAGTCCATATCCGGTCAGGCGCGAGGGATCAGGCTGGACGAGAAACTGCTTTTCATATCCGCCAATTGAATCGACCCCGGCTACGCCGTCCACCGAGCGCATCAGCGGTGCGACGACCCAATCCTGCACGGTGCGCAGATAGGCGGCCTTAGCGACCTCGGTCTCGAGCCGCTCGCCCCTTTCAGTGACGAAGCTGCCGTCTGCTTGCCAGCCAACGCGGCCGCCCTTGGAAGCTCCTTTGCCGCCGGGATACTCATACTCAATGATGTACATAAGCACTTCGCCGAGCCCGGTGGAGATCGGACCCATCCCGGGCTCCGCTCCTTCGGGCAGCGAAGCGCCAATCGGCACCAGTCTTTCGCTGACCTGCTGGCGCGCGAAGTAGATGTCGGTGCCCTCTTCGAAGATGGCCGTCACCTGGCTGAAGCCGTTACGCGAGATCGAGCGGGTCATCTCCAGCCCCTCAATCCCGGCCAGACCGGTCTCGATGGGGAAAGTGACTTGCGTCTCCACCTGCACCGGCGAAAGCGCCGGCGCGACGGTGTTGATCTGCACCTGCGTGTTGGTGATGTCGGGAACGGCATCGATCGGCAGCCGCACGAGGTTCAAGGCTCCATAGCCCGCCACCAGCACGGTCAGCACGATTACGGCCCAGCGAAAACGAACCGCAATATCGAGAATGGCGCCGATCGGGCCGTGCTTGTGTGCTGCCTCGGCTTCGATGGGCTTCTCCACATCAGTGACCATGTTCGGCCTCTTCCTTTTCAATTTCGGCCTTCAGGAGAAAGGCATTGGTCGTGGCAATCGTCTGCCCAGCTTCAAGGCCGGACAGAATGGTGACCCGGCCTCCCGATCGCGTACCGATCTCGACCGGCTGCGCCTGAAATCCGCGCTGGGTTCGCACAAACACTACGTCATTATCGTCGAGCACCTGGACGGCAGCTTCGGGAACGGCGATTTGGTTCACATCCACTTCCCCGGAGGGGCGGATGCGAACTTGGACAAAGGCGCCGGGCTGTAGGTTGGGCAGAGGTCGCGGTAGCGACAGGATCGCCACGGCGCTGCGGCTCTCCGGATCGAGCGAGGGCGTGATGGAACGAACTTCGGCGTTCGCTTCGCCGCCGCCGGGCAAGGTGATGATAGCCTCGTCGCCGGGGGCAATGCTGCCGGCGTCAGCTGCCGGCACGGCCACTTCGATTTGCAACCCGCTCGGGTTCACGACGCTGTATAGTTCATCGCCTGCATTGACATAGGAGCCCAGCACGATCGGCGCTGCCGTGACGCGGCCCGCGAGAGGGCTGGTAACGGCTATTGATCGGCCGTCCGCGCTAACGCCCGCGGCGGCAGCCGCGGCTTGGGCGCGTTCGAGTTCCGATTGCGCGACCGAAAGATTGGCTCGCGCCGCCTCCAGTTCCTGGCGCGCCGTCACATTGGCGTCGAAAAGTTGGCGCTCGCGCTCATAGGCGGCGGACAGCTCCGTTACCCGCGCTCGGGCGGCCGAGAGCTGCGCTGCCAGCGCCGCTGCCTCGCCGCTTTCAATGCGAGCGACTGCTTCCCCGCGCCGGACATAATCGCCCAGCGTCTTTTCGACGGTGCGCACCACGCCCGCTGCGCGTGCATCGATACGCGCGACGCTGGTGGGCGCTGCCGCAACGGTCGCAGGAAACACAAGCTCAAGGGCCGCGCCACGCATCGCCCTTTCCACTGCAATACCGGCGTCGCGAATTTGGTCGTTGGAGAGAAGCACAACCCCTTCGGGAGCTTCGGCCGATTCTTCCTGCTCCTCAGGTTGGGGTGCTTGGCTCGCTTCCGGCCGAAGGAATAGCCAGGCTACGAGCGCCAGCAGGACCGCTCCGGCGATGATTACATAGGATTTGCGTGTCATTGAGTTACTCCCCCTGAGCGGCGAGCCGAAGAAGACGCGCGGCTGTGCGCCCCCGAGCTTCGCGCGCCTGGATCAGCGCTTCGCGAATGCCGTCGCGGGCTTCGGCGGCGCTGAGAACCTCGATTAATGGGAACCGACCGGCGCGGTATCCGATGCGGACGAGCCGCAACGCTTCCTCCGCTTGCGGCAGCGAGGATTCGGAAAGTGTCTGTTCGCGTGTCTCGGCCGCCAGGTATTCGGCGCGTGCGCTCGTAACCTGTTGCTCGTACTCCGTCTGCACGACCGCCTCCCGCGCGGTCGCCGCGCGCAATCGCGATTGCGCGGCGGCAACGTTGCCCTGATTCCGATTCCAGAAAGGCAAGGGAATGGAGACCCCGACCAGAAACGCCTGGTCATCGCTCTCCGCAAATCTGCGGACGCCGGCGGAGACCACCGGATCGGGTGTTGCCAGAGACCGTTGACGCGCAATGTCCGCGCGAGCAGCTTCACGCTCGGCTGAAGCTAGGCGTAAAGCGAGCGCATCACGAGACGCGAGCAACGCAGCAGGGGGGATGATGCCGGGAAAGCTGGTGGAAACCTGGGGCGGCACACTGTCCGCTCCCCACAGCGCTCCCAGCGCGGAGCGCGCTGCCAGGCTTGCTGCCTGTGCCGCTTCGAGTTGCGCTTCCGCCTCAGCAAGGGTGGCGGATGCGCGCAATGACCGAAGCGGCGGTTCGCGGCCGGCCTTCACAAGCTCCCCGGCAATGCGGGCCAGTTCGCGACTGCGCTGGACGACATCTTGAGCCAGTTCGACACGCGCTTGGGCGGCGACAGCCGCGACGTAACGTTCGCGGACGTTGAGGGCGAGATCCGCGACTGCCAAAGTCGCTCGGATATCGGCCACGGCCACTTCGGCCTGCGCCGAACGGATGCGCGCCGAACGCTTGCCGCCCAGCTCGATCCGTTGACCCACAGACAGCGTGTATTCGGTTGCACTCAGGCCGCTGAATGCGCCGGTCCCGGCGATGTTCTCGGCCTCGAAACTGAGTTCCGGGTTCGGGCGCAGACGGGCTTGGTCAACGAGGGCGCGAGCAGCCTCGGCTTCCGCGACCGGTCCCACTATGCGCGGGTTTGGCTCGGGCGGCGTAGCTGGAGCTTCGACTCCAGATCGACGTAGCGCCTCGTCAAGCGTTAAGACATCCTGCGCCACCGACGGCGTGGAAATGAGGGCGAGCGACACGCTCAAGAGCGCGCGGCCTCGCCAACCTATGACGGTCATGTTGCTGGTAATCCTCGACTGACATTTGCGACGCGCTGCAAACGGCAGCGCAACGTGGAAATGTCAGATGCGAGGAGGCCGCTTCAGCCGAGCAGGTTCGGCTCCCGGCCGACGAATCTCGACGGGAAATAAGGCACGCTGCTCAGCCACCAGCGTTATAGGCGCAGCACCCCGCTCGGGCGGCGCATATTGTCCATGATGGCAATGGCCATGGGCGCAGGCCTTATGCTCCCCGGTAGGGTCTGCATCGTTTTGCAGAGGAGCGTTGCCGTCATCGGTTATGGAAGCTTCTACAGCGGCCGCAGCGACCGGCTCCGAAGCACATGCGCTGGCTTCAACGGCACTCCCAAAAAGAACTGCAATCGCCAGCAGTAGCCCAATGAGGACATACCGAAGCGAAGGAGCCGCGCTAGGGAGTGGTGATGACCGCACAACTGGGCCCTTATATGCCAAGACTGATTTTGTCAGCCCCAAATATTCGCTGATAAAAGGATACAATATTACGTCGCGTCACGTCCTTCTTCCTTTATTCGGTCGAAGTTCGTGACATTGCGGGGTAGGGATCATCTGCGGGAGATAGAGCGAGCTCCTTACGCGCTTGGTTCATGATCTGCCATCCACCCCAGATTCCCAGTCCCGCCATGATCCCTGCGACGACAAGATCGGGCCAGGCGGAGCCCGTCCCGAACACCCCCGCAGCGGCAGCGACGACCGCGACATTGCCGATCGCATCGTTGCGCGAGCAGATCCAGACCGAACGCATATTGGCGTCACCGCTGCGGAAGCGGTACAGCATCACCGCCACGCCGGCATTGGCGACCAACGCCGCAACCCCCACTGCGCCCATGAGATGGGCCTCGGGCGGCGCGCCGTTCCAGATCGACCAGATGGTGCTGCCGAGAACCCACAGGCCCAGCAGCGCGAGCGTCCAGCCCTTGAGCAGAGCCGCGCGCGCACGCCAGGCAAGCGCCATGCCCGCGACACCGAGGCTGATCGCATAGTTTGCCGCATCGCCGAGGAAATCGAGTGCGTCGGCAAGCAGCGCCTGCGATCCCGCGGCGACGCCCGCCACGATCTCGACGGTGAACATGCCCAGGTTGACCGCGAGCGCGATCCACAAGGCAAGCCGCCAGCGTGGCGCATTGGCAGGTGTCGTATCGGCGGCGCAGCTGGTGCAGGCCATCGCGTTTTCATCCCTCGACCGAATCGATTGCCTTCCCCATATGCACCCTGTGGCAACTACAGGGTCAAGACCATGGTCGAACAACTGACGATCGGTAGGCTGGCGAAGGCGACCGGCACCAAGGTGGAGACGGTCCGCTGGTACGAGAAGGTCGGCCTGATCGACCCTCCGGGCAGAACCGATGCAAATTACCGCGTCTATTCCGACCGCGACCTTGCCCGGTTGAGCTTCATCCGCCGGGCGCGCAATCTCGGCTTCTCGCTCGACCAGGTGCGCGCGCTCATCGAGATTTCGGATCAGCGCGACCGCGACTGCGGCACGGTCGATGCGCTCGCCGGCGGGCATCTCGAGGAGATCGATCGCAAGATCGCCGATCTGACCGCCCTCCGCCGCGAACTGGCGGAGGTCGTCGACTCCTGCCGCGGCGGCTCGATCGCCGAATGCCGCATTCTCGAGGCCCTGGCCCCGGCGCAGAGTTGATCTTCGCAAGCCTGAGCGGGTGAAACGAGGATCTATTGGCGACGCGTATCGAGGAGACCGCGCAGGTCTGGCGGTATGGGCATTTCCCTGAACGCGCTCACATTGGACCGGCCGGTATTCCCGTGCGGAATGCGCCCGCTCAGCGCGCCGAGTGGCGCCAGAACCAGTCTCCAAAGCTGGCCCGCGATCTCTCGTGCATCGCGGGCCTCCATTGCCAGTCGCAGCATTGCGACATGCGCGGCGAGATGTATTCGAAGAACAGGCTGGGAGACGATGTGCGCGCGTTCGAGCGCATGCCAGGCTCCGTCGAAATCGCCCGCGCGCCGCGCGGACATGCTCCGATCGAGTTCGTCCCGAAACGCCGCTCCGAGCCGCTGTGATCGAATTGCACCCATGACCGATCCTTTCGACACGGCTTATGCAGCCTATAGCTGCTACAGGGTCAAGTGCTTGCACAACCGACTTCGCTGTTTCGGCATGCACTCCGATTCTTGCGAAATGACAGGTGCCGAAGGCAACGCGCCGCGCCTGATCGATGCGTGGCCGCGCGACCGCCTTCTCGACCTTTCGGGCGTCTTCGCTAGCGAGAACAGCGCCGCGGGGACGACATGCCCGGGCTCGAACACCTGAGCGCCTGCTAAGGGAAGAGGCTCGATGGGCAGTTTCCGGCCGGTTCGGTGTAGAGTGGCCACATAGGCACAATCGGCACATGAGGCTATTTGACGTTCGCTGAATAGGCCGCAGCTATACGAACATTATACCAGAATCCGATCACCACCGCTGCGATCGCGATCGCTTGGGCCGCGATTACTTGGACAGACGGAAAGATACCGAGAATCTCAATGCGCGGGACCGCGCTGAGCGGCTGGATTTCCAGCAAGCCGGCCTCCTGCAATGCCGCGACGCCCTTGCCAACGAGCACGACGGCGAGGACCGCAATCAGAACCGAGCTGTACGCGAAGAACTTCCCGATCGGCAGGCGCCGACTGTAACGAAGCATAATCCAGGCTGTGACGGCGAGGACGCCTATGGCCGTAGCTCCGCCAGCCAACATGACCCCGCCATTCCCTTGGGTTGACAGGGCCGCGTAGAACAAGATCGTCTCGAACACCTCTCGATAGACCACGATGAAAGCCAGTCCAAAGAGGAACCAGGCCGACCCGCGTGAGAGGGCTTTCCCTAGCTTCTCCCGAATATAGCGCTGCCACTGGTCAGCCTGAGATTTGCCATGCATCCAGATTCCAACCGAGAGAAGCACCACGGCCGCAAGGAGAGACCCGAAGCCTTCGGTGAGTTCACGGCTCGCGCCGCTGACACCGATCAGATAGGTGGCGATCACCCAGGTGAGCCCACCAGCAACGAGCGCCGCTACCCAGCCGCCGTGGACATAGGGCAGCACTTCAGTCCGCTCCGCTTTACGAAGGAAGGCGATCATCGCGATTACGATTAGAAGAGCCTCCAGCCCTTCCCGGAGAAGAATCGTGAACGCTCCGAGGAACGTCGACCAATCGCTAGCCGCTTCCGGCGACAAGGCCGTCTCAGCTTCATCGAACAGCGTGTCGAGCGCCGTCAGACGCTCATCCACGACTCCTGCCGGTTCACCCCGGCTGATCGCCGCCCTAAGCTCGCCCATCGCTCGCTCGATCCGCGACATAAGTCCCGCGTCCCGCGCCGCCAGAATGGGTTCGACCGGCTCGAAGCCGTCGAGATAAGCCGATAGAGCCAGACTTTCCGCACGGTCCCGATCGCCGGCTGCATAGGCCCGTGAAGCATCGGCCAACTTCTGGCGCGCGACAACGAGAGAGCCTGCCGTGTCGGTCACGACGGACGGGTTAGTCCTCAAATAAACCGTAAGGGCGTCGGCCTTGTCTTGCCCGATTTCCCCCGCCAGCGCGGCGGGCGTGATGCCGGTGAGCGCGGCGAGGTCGGGAAAGCGCTCCCGAAGCGCTGGATCGCTCTTCCACAACCGCTCGCCTTCTTCCGCCCTGTCGAACGCCAGACTGCCGGAATGGAATGCGAGCGCCCAGCGGTCGGCCGTTGGCAAGTGCGCGAAGCTCGGCATGGAGGTGCCCTCGATGCCTTGGTCGATCACTTGGTAAAGCCCGAACAGACTGCGCTGGCGCGCCCGCTCGATGTCGGTGAACGCTATCGGCGGCGGATCGAGATTGGCAGCGGCTGGCCCACGGCCATCCCCCGTCGCACCATGACAGCTTGCGCAATTCTCCGCATAGAGGGCAGCCCCGCGTGCGAGATCGGGGGCGGTGGAAGGCGCTAAGGTCATTGGATAGGCGGCGAGCAGATCACTCGCCAACTGTCGCGCTTCGGCTGCAACGACCTCGGCAGCCGCCTTCTCGGCAACCATTTTCTGGAGCTGCGCGGCATCAGCCAGAAGCTCACCTCGAGCGGCGGTCGGCGGAAGAGCCGCGATGCCTGAGCGGGCGGTGGAGGCGAACTCCACCATCTCCGCATATTCAAACTCGTTGACAACGCGGCCCTGCTCAACAGCGGCGCCATAATCGACAGCCATATAGTCGAGAAGCCGCCAGATGGTCCCAGCGTCGCTCGCGAAGGCAGGACGGCCAATCACGAGAATGGAAAGAACGAGCAGGCCGAGCAGCGTGCGGGACAGTAAGCGCGTCACGCAGTTCGCTCCTCGCGCAGTTCGCCCCGCGCGTCGCGGATGATTTCCCAAGCGGAGTGGATGAAGAGCAGCGCGATGGCGCCCGCCACAATAAGATCGGGCCATGCGCTGTTGAGCCAATACACCAGCCCGGCGGCGGCAATGACGGCGATGTTGGCCAGCGCATCGTTACGTGAAAAGAGCCAGATCGCTCGTGCTTGGGCGTCGCCCCCTTCACGGAACCGCGCCAGGACCAGTGCCGCCGTTATATTGACCGCGAGGGCGACAACCCCGACGCCGCCCATGATTTCGGCCTCGGGTGGGACGGCGTTCAGCGCCCGCCAAACAGCCATCGCTATTACGCTGACACCCAGAACGGCCAGAAAGAGCCCCTGCGTCAGCGCCACTCGCGCGCGGGTCGCCGCCGCCCATCCAAGAGCAAGGAGACCGACAAAGGTGATCGATCCGTCTCCGAGGAAATCGAGCGCATCGGCCTTCAGCGCCTGGCTGCCGGAAAGAAAGCCGGCCACGATTTCGATCAAACCGAAGCCGATATTGAGGATCACGACGATCCAAAGCGCGCGCCGGTAAGCCGGGTCCGTGCGCGCGCGGGTCTCATCGCCGGTGCAACCGCAATCGTCGCTCATCAAGCCCTCATCGCAAAGTTTAGAGCCGGCTCCATAGAACCTCCAGCCACTGGAGGAGCAAGCGCTTTCTCGCCAAGCCGCAGCATCAACGTTCTCTACGCACAAGGAACAGACTGATCGCGCCCGTCACCGTCCGGACAACGCGGGTAGGATGCGCGGCTGCCGCGTTGGTTTCGGCGAGGATCGCTTCTAAGGCGCCGTCCGCGTTGGGCTGGGTGTCCGCCACACCGTCGAGGCGCTGCACCGTCAGCCGGAATAAGGTGCGCATAAGCCAGCTTCGCTGACGAGCGTAGTCGGCGATGTGAACTTCTCCACCGGGCCGAACCGCCGCTAGCATTGCTGCAATCCCGATGGGTTTCTCGATAAGCGGCATTTGATGGAGGACCAGGCTCGAGATCACCTTGTCGAACTCGGGTCCGTGAGACGCAGCGTCTCTGGCGAAGCCTTGTCGCCACTCGACCTCGATTCCTGCGGCTGCGGCCTTGGCGGCGGCAAGCTCCAGAACACGGGCGTCAGGATCGAGCCCGACTATCCGTGCACCCGTTGCCGCTTGCTTCAGCATCACGGCGAAGGAGCCCGTCCCGCAACCGACGTCGAGAATGGTTTCCCCGGACCGAGGTACGACCTGCCGAAGGAGGGCGCCGCGCCAGACGCTTTCACGCGTCCAAAGGCGTATTGCGCGATCATAATCGTCCAGATCGGCTCGACCGAGGGCAGGGGTGAATGCGGCGTCAGGCATCGGCCAAGTTTCCGGCTGTTCAATCCTGATTCGGGACTCTACATCCTCCAGTGACTGGAGGAGCAAGCGCATAATGGAAACGTTGATGATCGGCGGGCTGGCTGCTGCAACTGGGATCAAAATCAACACGATCCGCTTCTACGAATATATCGGGCTCATGCCTCCGGCGGTTCGCACGTCATCCGGAAGACGCACCTATGGTCAGTCCGATGTGAGCCGATTGGTATTTATTCGAAATGGACGCGCACTCGGCTTCTCGATCGACGAAATCCGGTCGCTGATGGACCTGTCGGACCAACCGGACAGGGATTGCGCGGACGCGGCAGCTTTGGCTCGCCGTCATCTTCACGATGTTCAGGACCGAATTGCGCGGCTCGAGTTGCTTCGCGCTGAGTTGACCAAGATCGCCGAATCCTGCGACGGCGGTGTCGCGGCAACCTGCAATGTGATCGAAAGTATCGCGGTGCGATATCGGTGAATTTTAATCGGGTATCAGGCTCCGGGCGCAGTCGCCCAATACTGACACAAGGGCTTATTCTGATAGGGCATAGGAGCCTGCTAGATGCCGAATGCGGTTGAGAACAAAACAAGGTCCGTTCATTCTACATTTGCTGTTTTTCGGCCAATTTGAACCATAGCGGCGGTTCCGATTACCTCGCGCGCAGAATTTGATCCCCCGCTTGGCCGACCTGATTTCAGCTTACGAGAGCGAGAGTCCGACGCCGACCGACTGCTCGTCGAGCAAATGTTTGTCGCCTTTGCAAGTAATCACGACAGATAGGGGCAATCCACAGACATCTAGGGTATCGCGTCGCGCGTGCGTGTAAAGCGTGAACCAGGAGCGAAGCTGGACGATACGCCATTTGACTGCATTAGATCCTGAATGACGACCACCTCAAGTCGTCAGTTGGTTGAATCCGTTCGGCGCGTTGCGGTCGCATCGCTACCGCCTGCGAGGGTGAAGTCCGCCACATGTAACCGATGTTCCCAAACTGGATGATGCAGGGTCAGTCACTCCGGAAACGCCTCTTCCCGGCCTATCTCGGCCCATCACGTCCATTCCGATTCCGCCAGCGTTCGCCGAGTTTGATCCCGCCCGGCCAAGCTGATTCCGGCCGGCGGGAGCTGGACCGTGACACCGACCAAATTGCTACTCGGACAGATACTGATCGTCTTTGCGATCGTGATCGCGGGTGTGTGGGCTGCGACCCAATGGGCGGCAACGATGCTCGCCTACCAGCCCGAACTCGGCGCCCCTTGGCTGCGGATCGGCGACATGCCGGTCTATCGCCCGTGGGCGCTGTTCGGCTGGTGGTATCACTACGAAGCCTACGCTCCCGAGATCTTCGACAAGGCCGGTGCGCTCGCTGGCGCCAGCGGCTTTCTCGGGTGCGGCGCCGCGATTGCGGGTTCGCTGTGGCGCGCTCGGCAATCGCCGCTGGTCACCACTTATGGCTCCGCGCGTTGGGCGACGCAGCGCGAGATTCGCCATGCAGGGCTTTATCGCGATGCCGGCGTCATGCTTGGACGCAGCGCCGGCTGCTATCTGCGCCACGACGGCCCTGAGCATGTCATGGCGTTCGCGCCCACTCGCTCGGGCAAGGGCGTCGGCCTCGTCGTTCCGACGCTGCTGTCCTGGACCGGCTCTGCCGTCATTCACGACATCAAGGGCGAGAACTGGGAGCTGACCGCCGGCTGGCGGGCGCGCTTCTCGCATTGTCTGCTGTTCAATCCGACCGATCCGCGCTCCACCCGCTACAATCCGCTGCTTGAGGTCCGTCGCGGCGCTGATGAAGTCCGGGACGTCCAAAACATCGCCGATATCCTTGTCGATCCCGAAGGCGCGCTTGAGCGGCGCAACCATTGGGAGAAGACCAGTCATTCGCTCCTTGTCGGCGCGATTCTCCATGTCCTCTATGCCGAGGAGGAGAAGACGCTCGCGCGCGTAGCAACCTTCCTCTCCGATCCGCAGCGGAGCTTCGTAGCGACGCTCCGGCGGATGATGACCACCAATCATCTCGGCACCACGGACGAGCCGCGGGTCCATCCGGTCATCGCCTCAGCCGCACGCGAGTTGCTCAACAAGAGTGAGAACGAGCGCTCGGGCGTGCTCTCGACGGCGATGTCGTTCCTCGGGCTCTACCGAGATCCGACCGTCGCCGAGGTGACCTCGGGTTGTGACTGGCGGATCGAGGATCTGATCGAAGCCGAGCGGCCGCTGTCGCTCTACCTCGTCATCCCGCCGTCGGACATCAGCCGTACCAAGCCGCTCGTCCGCCTGGTGCTCAATCAGATAGGCCGCCGCTTGACCGAGCGGCTCGACCAGCCCGACACCGGCACGAAGCGTCACAAGCTGTTGATGATGCTCGACGAGTTCCCGGCGCTCGGCCGGCTCGACTTCTTCGAGACCAGTCTGGCATTCATGGCCGGCTACGGAATACGCGCCTTCCTGATCGCCCAGAGCCTCAACCAGATCGAGAAGGCTTACGGCGAGCACAATTCGATTCTCGACAACTGCCACGTTCGTGTCGCTTTCGCGACCAACGATGAGCGCACGGCGAAGCGCATCTCGGATGCGCTCGGCACCGCGACCGAGCAGCGCGCGATGCGCAACTATGCCGGGCACCGGCTCGCGCCCTGGCTGGCCCACGTCATGGTCAGCCGGCAGGAAACCGCACGGCAACTGCTAACGCCGGGCGAGGTAATGCAGCTTCCACCGGACGACGAGCTGGTGCTGGTCGCCGGCCTGGCCCCGATCCGCGCGCGCAAGCTGCACTACTATAGCGACTGCAATTTCACCGATCGGCGGCTTGCAGCGCCTTGCCTAAACGGGGCGGAATATCGGGACCGTCCCGCCGAGCGCCCACATGACTGGGCGAGCGAAGCGCGCTTGGTCGATGCGCGTCTGGCGATGCCAACCGAGGAGGGCAGCCAGGACGAAGATGGCGGTCTGCAACAGCAGCGTCATCCGGGTTTGCCCGAGCACCAAAAGCCATCGCCAAATTGTGAGAATACCACCCTGCAAACCGACATAGCCGAAAACGACGATGTCGCCGCGGACAAGCGGGCGATGGATCAGGCACGCGACCTCAACCCCGCGGTGCGTGCGCATGCGCTCAACGAGAGCAGCCGGCACGATCTGGTGCCGGGACTGTGAGGCGGGAATGAAGGTACGCCAAAACCTTTATATCGACCGCGAGCTGAGCGACGCGCTCGAAGCGCTTGCGACAGGACCCGGCGCCAACAAGTCGCGGCTGGTCAACGGCGCAATCGCCGCTTGGCTCGCCCGTCGCGGCACGCAGGAGGTCGATGATCTTTTCAAGCACCGGCTCGACCGGATGTCGCGCGAACAGGCGTTGATCCGGCGCGACATTGAGGTGCTGCTCGAGAGTCTGGCGCTGTTCGTGCGCTACCAGCTGATGGTCACCGCGCCGCTGCCCGACAACGATACCGCTGCGATCGCGCTCGGCCACCAGCGCTTCGATCAGTTTATCGGTCAGCTCGGCCGCCAGCTCGCCAGCGGAAAACGGACGCTGGGCAGCGAGCCTGACGGAGAGGCGGGATCATGAGCGAAACGATCGCCCATGACCGCCGCCGGTCGATGTTGCGCACGGCAATGGGGCCGACGATTGCGGCCGCGCTGGCGGACCCGCTGGTTCTCGAAATTATGGTCAACCCCGATGGTGCGCTTCGCCTCGATCGGCTCGGGGAAGGACGCATCGAAACGCAGGTCAGTTTTGAAGCCGCGCAAGTAGAGCGCATCATCCGTCTCGTTGCGTCGCAGGCAAAGGCCGAAGTTCATGCCGCGTCGCCGATCGTGTCGGCCGAGCTGCCGCCGCACGGAGAAGGCGCGGGCGAACGCTTCGAGGGCTTGCTGCCGCCGGTCGCGACGGGGCCATGCTTCTCGATCCGGAAGCCAGCCACCCGCATATACAAGCTGATCGACTATGTTGCGGATGGCATCATGTCGCCGGACACCGCCCGACTGCTGTCGCTCGCCATCGTCAATCGCAGCAACATTCTCGTCGCCGGCGGCACCAGCTCGGGCAAGACGACGCTCGCAAACGCCCTTCTCGCGGAGATGGCGCATCTCGACGAGCGCGTGATCCTGATCGAGGACACGCGCGAGCTCCAGTCGCCGGCGCGGGACACGGTCGCGTTGAGAACGCGCGCCGGCAGCGTGACGATGGCCGATCTCGTCCGCTCGACGCTGCGGCTGCGACCCGATCGCATCATCGTCGGCGAGGTGCGCGGTCCCGAAGCGCTTGACATGCTCAAGGCTTGGAACACTGGTCATCCCGGCGGGATCGCGACGCTCCACGCCAACAGTGCGGCCACCGCGCTCTACCGCGTCGAGCAGCTCATCCAGGAAGCGGTGGTCACCGTGCCGCGCCGGCTGATCGCCGAGGCGATCGATATGATCGTCTTCATTGCCGGCCGCGGCACGGCTCGGCGCGTTGAAACCCTCGCGCGCGTCGCCGGTCTCGACCGAGACGGGAACTACGCGCTCTCCGACATCGCCATCGACCCCCCAGACCAAGGAGTTTGATCATGATTGTTCGCAGTCGCCGTTATCCTCTCGCACCGGCCATCATCGTTGCCGCCATGCTTGCCTTGGCAATCGCGACCGATGCCTCGGCCAGCGGCTCGGGAATGCCCTGGGAAGAGCCTCTCCAGCAGGTTCTCGAATCCGTGCAGGGGCCTGTCGCCAAGATCGTTGCCGTAATCATCATCATCACGACGGGATTGACCCTGGCGTTTGGCGAAAGCTCGGGCGGCTTTCGCCGGCTGATCCAGATCGTGTTCGGCCTGTCGATCGCCTTTGCCGCATCGTCCTTCTTCCTCAGCTTCTTCAGCTTCGGCGGCGGAGCGCTGGTCGCATGAGTCACATCGAGGGCTTCGAAGCGCCGATCCACGGCAGCCTCGGGCAGCCGATCCTGCTCGGCGGTGCGCCGCGCGGACTCGCGATCGTCAACGGCACGATCGCCGCCGCGATCGGGCTCGGGCTTCAGCAATGGCTCGCCGGCCTGATTGTCTGGGCTCTCGGCCACAGCGTCGCAGTGTTCGCCGCCCGCCGCGACCCGGATTTTGCCCCGGTGCTGATGCGTCACCTGCGACAGAAGGGGTATTTTTCGTGCTAGCCTTACACGAATACCGTCAGCGCGCCGACCGGCTCGCCGACCACCTGCCTTGGGCGGCCTTGGTCGCGCCGGGCGTCGTCCTCAACAAGGACGGCAGCTTTCAGCGCACGCTCGAATTCCGCGGGCCTGATCTTGAAAGCGCAACCGAGGCGGAACTGGTCGGCGCCTGCGCGCGGGTCAACAATGTCCTGAAACGGATGGGGACGGGCTGGGCGCTCTTCTTCGATGCCGAGCGGCGCGAGGCGCTCGGTTATCCCGATAGCGATTTTCCGGACTCGGCTTCGTGGCTCGTCGATCAGGAGCGGCGGGCCGACTTCGAGGCGGCAGGCGCGCATTTCGAGAGCTGCTTTCGCTTGACGCTGGTGTGGCTTCCGCCAGCCGACAGCAGCGATTCCGCCGCACGCACGCTGGTTGACCGGCCCGACACGGAGAAGGGGCGCGATTGGCGATCCGCACTCGCGGGGTTCATCGCCGAGACCGATCGCGTGCTCGATCTGCTGGGCGGCGTCATGCCCAAGTTGCGCGCACTGAACTCGACCGAGACGCTCACCTATCTGCACGCCGCCATCTCCGAACGGCGGCACGCCGTCACGGTCCCCGATACTCCGATGTACCTGGACGGCCTGCTCGCCGATACGCCGCTCACCGGAGGGCTCGCGCCGCGGCTCGGCAATCGGCACTTGCGGACGCTGACCATCCTCGGCTTCCCCAATCTCAGCCGTCCCGGAATTCTCGATGCGCTCAACGGCGCCGACTTCGTTTATCGCTGGGTGACGCGCTTCATTGCGCTCGACAAGACCGACGCGACGAAAGCGCTCACCAAGCTTCGCCGGCAGTGGTTCAACAAGCGCAAATCGGTCGCGGCGCTCCTGCGCGAGGTGCTCTACAACCAGCCCGCGCAATTGCTCGACAGCGACGCCGACAACAAGGTCGTCGATGCCGATCTGGCGCTTCAGGCGCTTGGCGGTGACCATGTCGCGTTCGGCTATCTCACCACCACTATCACCGTCGACGACGAGAACGCAGCACGCGCGGATGAAAAGGTTCGGGCCGTCGAGCGCAT
Source organism: Sphingosinithalassobacter sp. CS137 (assembly GCF_014334115.1). NCBI lineage: Bacteria > Pseudomonadati > Pseudomonadota > Alphaproteobacteria > Sphingomonadales > Sphingomonadaceae > Sphingosinithalassobacter > Sphingosinithalassobacter sp. CS137. The sequence goes on along the minus strand of NZ_CP060494.1, from coordinate 2,292,602 downwards.
CGTCAACGGGCTTGGCTTCACCTGCGTCCGCGAATCCGTCAACGCGGTCGAGGCATGGTTGTCGTCGCTTCCCGGCAATGTTTACGCCAACGTCCGTCAGCCGCTCGTCCATACGCTCAATCTCGCGCATTTGATGCCGCTATCGGCCGTCTGGGCCGGCCCCTCGGAAAACCCGCACCTCGACGGTCCGCCGCTCCTTTACGCGCAGACCACGGGATCAACGCCTTTCCGGCTCTCCACCCATGTCGGCGATGTCGGCCATATGCTCGTTGTCGGTCCGACCGGCGCCGGCAAATCGGTGCTGCTGGCGCTGATCGCGCTGCAGTTTCGCCGCTACGCGGGCGCGCAGCTCTATATCTTCGACAAAGGATGGTCGGCGCGCGCGGCGGTGCTGGCGATGGGCGGCGCTCATCATGCGCTCGGTCTGGGAGCGGAAAGCGCCGGCGAGCTGTCGTTCCAGCCGCTGCGCAGCATCGATGTCGCCGATGAACGCGCGTGGGCGGCCGAATGGGTCGCCGCGCTGGTTACCCATGAAGGCGTGGCAGTCACCCCTGACATCAAGGAACATATCTGGACGGCATTGGCGAGCCTCGCCTCGGCGCCTATCGAGGAACGCACCCTGACCGGGCTGTCGCTGCTGCTTCAGTCATCGGCGCTGCGCAGCGCGCTTACCCCCTATACCTTGGAGGGACCGTTCGGACGGCTGCTCGATGCAGCGGAAACGAACCTCTCGCTCGGCGATATCCAGTGCTTCGAGACCGAGGCTTTGATGGGACAGGCAGGCGTGGTCGCGCCGGTCCTCACCTATCTGTTTCACCGTCTCGAAGAGCGATTCGATGGACGCCCGACGCTGCTGATCCTCGACGAAGCCTGGGTGTTCCTCGACCATCCACTGTTCGCCGCCCGCATCCGCGAATGGTTGAAGACCTTGCGCAAAAAGAACGTTGCGGTGCTGTTCGCAACCCAGAGTCTCGCCGACATCGCCGACAGCAGCATCGCGCCGGCGATCATTGAGAGCTGCCCGCAACGCATCCTGCTTCCCAACGACCGAGCCATCGAACCGCAATCGCGCTCCGCCTATGAGCGGTTCGGTCTCAACGAGCGCCAGATCGAACTCGTCGCCCGCGCCACGCCCAAGCGGCACTACTACCTTCAATCCGCGCGCGGAAATCGCCTGTTCGAACTGGGTATCGGCCCGGTCACGCTTGCGCTGTGCGGCGCGTCCGATCCGGCCAGCCAGCGCCTCATCGACACGTTGCTCACCGAGCATGACGCTTCCGAATTCGCGTCCCGCTTTCTCGCGGCCCGCGATCTCGCATGGGCCGCAGATCTCCTAGCGAGTTTTCCCGATCCCGATGCCCAACCCGAACCTAAGGAGATGTTGAAATGAGAATATATGCTCGTGCAATGGGCCGGCCTTCCTTCGGCAGGCCTGAGCTTGCGATGCTGCTGTCCGCCGCGGCGATCATCTCGGTTGTTGCCGTGGCGCCGGTCTCCCCGGCATCCGCGCAGATCGCAGTGTTCGATCCGACCAACTACACCCAGAACGTGCTTTCCGCCGCGCGCGCGCTTCAGCAGATCAACAACCAGATCCGATCACTTCAGAACGAAGCGGCGATGCTGACCAACATGGCGAAGAATCTCAGCCGCATCGACTTCGTCGAGCTTACCGAGCTCCAGCGAGCGCTGCGGGACATCGATCGACTGATGGCGCGCGCCGAAGGCATCGAGTTCGATACCGCACAACTGGAGCTGCAATTTGAGCGGCTGTTTCCTGATGACCCTTCTCAGGGCGGCGCCAAGGCCAGCATGGCCGCGGCGCAAACCCGCCTCGATACCGCCCGCTCGGCACTTCGGCACACGCTCGGGGTTCAGGCGCAGGTCGTCGGCAATCTGCGTGCTGATGCGGAAGTGCTTTCGGCCATCGTCTCGCGCAGCCAGGGTGCCGAAGGCGCGCTGCAGGTTGCGCAGGCGACGAACCAGTTGCTGGCGCTCACCGCAAAACAGCAGTTCCAGCTCCAGAACATGATGGCGGCGCAATATCGCGCCGACACGATCGAACGCGCCCGCCGCCTTCAGTCGGAAGCCGACGCGCGCGCCGCCACCGCGCGCTTTCTCGGATCCGGTTCGGCCTACACGCCCCGCTAGGCCGAACCGGCGCGGGCGAAGGCGGCTTTCCCCGGCCGCCGTCGCCGTCGCGGGACGCGCGCCGCTCCCCTCGTGCGTCCCGCGGCACCGCCGCTCAACAGAATGGAATCCCGATGAACGACCTCAACGTCATCGATCAGTTCATGCAGACCTTCATCCGCTACATCGACAGCGGGTTCGGTCTGCTTGGACCCGACGTTGCTTTCCTGACGACGACGCTGATCGTCATCGACATCACGCTTGCCGGATTGTTCTGGGCGATGGGCGGCGAGCAGGACGTGATCGGCCGCTTCATCAAGAAGATCCTCTATGTCGGCGCCTTCGCCTTCATCCTGAGCAACTTCTCCAATCTCGCCGATATCATCTTCCGTTCGTTCGCCGCCGCCGGCGTAACGGCAGGTGGCGGAACGATCTCGCCCGACGATCTGCTCAAGCCCGGCCGCCTCGCCGGCACCGGCTTCGAGGCGGCATGGCCGCTGCTCGAGCAGGTCTCCGAGCTGATGGGCTTCACCACCTTTTTCGACAATTTTCTCGCGATCGCGGTGCTGCTGTTTGCCTGGGCGATCGTGATTCTCGCCATCTTCATCCTCGCGGTGCAGCTCTTCGTCACCATCATCGAGTTCAAGCTGACCACTTTGGCCGGCTTCATCCTCGTGCCGTTCGCGCTGTGGAATCGCACCAGCTTTCTTGCCGAGCGCGTGCTTGGCAGCGTGGTGAGCTCGGGCATCAAGGTGATGGTGCTCGCCGTCATCGTCGGCATCGGTTCGGGCTTTTTCGCCGATTTCACAAGCGCGCTTCAGGGACAGGAGCCCGATATCGGCCAGGCGATGAGCCTCATGCTCGCCGCGCTCACGCTATTCGGGCTCGGCATCTTCGGACCGGGTATTGCCTCCGGCCTCGTCGCGGGCGCGCCGCAACTTGGCGCCGGCGCCGCGCTCGGCACCGCCGTGGGAGCCGTCGGCGTCACCGCGCTTGCCGGTGGCGCAGCGGCCGGAGCCGCCCGTATGGCGGGCGGAGCGGCACTCGGCGCAATTCGCTCCGGCACCGCCATGGGCTCGGCCGCGTCCACTGCATACAAGCTCGGGCAGGAAACGTCAGGCTCTACCAGTTTCGGCGCGGGCATGTCCGGCGTCGCGCGAGCCGGAAGTAGCGCACTCAGGCAGAAAGCCGGCGCGGCGCTTGGAATTTCCGAAGCTGCTTCCTCTGGACGGGACGCCGCATGGACAGCCCTCAACGGCGGCGCGACTGGCGCTGCATCATCCGGGCTCGGCGATCAACAGCCCCAATGGGCGCGCTCGCTGAAGCGCCAGCAAGACATGCGTCATCACCGTCAGGTCGCGATGCACACGCTGCGCGAAGGCGAACGCGGCGGCGGCTCCGCCATCCCCGACATCAAGGAAAAGGACGACTGATCCATGATCTTCAAGCGAAGCATTCAGCGCTATGGGCGCACGCCGCTTCCCGAAACGCCGTTTCAGCGGGCTGGCCAACTCTGGGACGAGCGCATCGGCTCGGCGCGCGTGCAGGCGCGCAACTGGCGCTATATGGCGTTCGGCGGCCTGCTCCTGTCGAGCGCCATCTCAACCGCGCTGATCTGGCAGTCGCTTCAGAGCCGCGTCACACCCTATGTCGTCGAGGTCGATCGGCTCGGTCAGGCTCGGGCGGTCAGCCCGGCGGAAGCGGATTACACGCCGACCGATCCTCAGATCGCCTGGCATCTGGCCGAGTTCATCCGCAATGTGCGCACCGTCTCGCTCGACCCGGTGCTGATGCGGCGCGACTGGCTCAGCGCCTATGATTTCGTCACTCAGCGGGGCGCACAGTTCCTTGGCGACTATGCCCGTTCCGCGGCGCCCTTCGATCAGATCGGCGAGCGCACCGTCAGCGTCCAGGTAACGAGCGTCGTTCGCGCGTCGGATCAGTCCTTTCAGGTCAAATGGATCGAGACCGCCTTCGAACGCGGTGCAAAGGCCGAAACGACGCGGTGGACGGCCATTCTGGGCGTGACGACACGCGCCCCCCGATCGGCGGACGCGCTCCGACGCAATCCGCTCGGCATCTATATCGATGCGATCGACTGGAGCCGCGAGCTCGAACCGCCGGAGCCAGCGTCACCATTGCTTACCGAGCCCGTCGCGCGTCCCGCAGATCCGTCGATTGACGCCCAAGCGCCAGCCGACCCGGAGCGCTCTCCCGCCAGTCCATCATCACAGGAGAATTTCCAATGAGACTCCGCAAGCTTCCGAGGTTGCCGCAAGCAGCGGCCTTCCTGCTGCTGGCCGGCACCGTGCTTCCCGATGAGGCATATGCCGATGTCGGCGAGTCCGGTGCTCAATCCGCGACCATCGTCGCGCCCATCAGTGCGACGCGGACATACTCGTTCGCCGAAGGAGCGATCTATGCCGTCCACACCTCTCCCGGCCGTGTCACGGATATTGCACTCCAGCCGGGAGAAACGCTTGGCGCAGTCGCCAGCGGCGACACCGCGCGCTGGGTAATTGGCGATACCACGAGCGGCTCGGGCGATACGCAGCGCGCGCATGTTCTCATAAAGCCCGCCGCCGCCGGACTCTCTACCAATCTGGTGATCACGACCGATCGCCGCGTGTATCACCTGACCGTGACCAGCGCCGCGAAAGGCGCGATGTCCGCCGTGGCGTGGTCCTACCCTCGCGACGCTCTGCTTGCGTTCGAACGCTCCCGGACCGCGATTCAGGCTGCCGCGCCGGTCGCCTCGGGCGTTCAGATCGAGCATCTCCGCTTCGATTACGACATCAGCGGCGACGATCCGACGTGGCGTCCGCTGCGCGCATTCGATGACGGTCGCCAAACGTTCATCGAATTCCACGCGTCGATCCAAGTCGGTCAAGTGCCGCCGCTCTTTCTGGTGAATGCCAAGGGTGAAGCCGAACTCGTCAATTACCGGCTCCGCGGTCGCTACTACGTTGTCGATCGCCTGTTCGACGTAGCGGAGCTCCGTTTGGGCACGGAAACGCAGCAGATCGTTCGTATCCGTCGCGTCGGGAGCCGCGAAAGGACTACAGACGGGCGGAGGGGGTCGTGACGGAGACACCGACCCCCGCGGCTGCGACCGAGCAGCCACGCAAGCTTGATCCCGAGACTTTGTCACTTCGAGCACAACCAGCGCCAGCGGTGCGGTTCAAGCGTGGTGCAGTGATCGGACTTGCTGCCCTTACCTCACTCGGGGTGGTTGGCGTGGCATGGACGGCGCTTCAGCCGGTTGATCTGCGAATGGCCGATGAAACCGGCAGCGATCCAGCACCTCCGGCGACGGCGCCTGACGATGCGCTTTCGCCGCTCCCCGCTAGTTATGAAGACGTGCCAAAGCTGGGGCCGCCGCTTCCGGGTGATCTCGGCCGGCCAATCCTTCGCGAGCGGCAACGCAATGCGATGCCGGTTAGCGGCGAGCCGATGATCGATCAGGCCGCGGCTGAACGGAAAGAACGGCTTGCCGCAGAGCAGCGCGCCGCGAGGGAATCACCTCTTCTCGTAAGATCAAACGATACAAAGGCGAATGCAGCCGTTCCACCGGCTCCCGAACCAAGCGTCGCGTCGGCGGTGGTCGAGGATCGCGTCCAACTTGATCCCGTGCGCGATCCAAACGGCCAGCAGCGCAAGCTGGATTTTATCTCGTCGCCGGGTCCCACGGCTGTAAACCCATATCGTCTGCGGCCAGCCGCCTCGCCTTATATGCTGAGCGCGGGCAGTGTAATTGCGGCGAGCCTGATCACTGGGCTGCGGTCGGACCTTCCGGGCCTCGTCGTCGCCCAGGTAACTGAACGGGTGTACGATAGCGCCACGGGAAAGGTCCTGCTCGTTCCGCAAGGCGCGCGACTGGTGGGCAGCTACGATAGCGTCGTCGCGTTCGGTCAGCGGCGTGCGCTCGTCGTGTGGCAGCGGCTGATTTTGCCCGATGGTTCCTCACTTCGGATCGACAATGTCCCCGCGACCGATCCATCGGGCTATGCGGGTCTTGCCGATCAAGTCGATTTTCACACTTGGTCACTGCTCAAGGGCGCCGCGATATCGACGCTCCTTGGGGTCGGATCGAACCTCACTTTTTCCGGTGAAAGCGACTTGGTGCAGGCGATCCGGGAATCGACGCAGCAGAATGCATCGCGCGCGGGCGACCAACTCGTCTCGCGTAATCTAACCGTACAGCCGACGATCACGATCCGACCAGGCGCTTCGGTGCGCTTGGTCGTCCACCGCGATCTCGTCCTCGAGCCCTGGCAAGAATAGGAACAGTCCGTATGCCACTCAAACTCGCCAAGCTCCCCGAGCGCACGCCGGTTAAACTAACGATCAGCATGCCTCCCGACCTGAGCCAAGCGCTATCGGAATATTCGGACGTCTATCGCGAGCAATATGGACAATCCGAGTCCGTCGCCGATCTCATACCGCACATGCTTCGCGCTTTCCTCGACAGCGACCGCGGCTTCGCAAAGGCTCGGCAGAGCGGACGAATATCGTGAGCGACAAAGCGATTGGTCGCGCGGACGGCGGGCAATCGAAAATGCCTAGCCCCGCCTCGGAGGCCCGCCCCATCTGCGTGCGGGTCGACCGCGCCATGTATATGCTCGATATCGGCAAGACGAAGCTCTACGAACTGATTGCAGAAGGCGAGCTCGAAGCCGTTCGTATCGGGCGCCGAACACTCGTCATCCAGTCGAGCATCGATGCGCTCATTCTGCGCCTGCGCTTGGAAAACAGCCTGAAGCGAAGATCGGGCTGAAGGGCCTACCCCTCATTTTTTAAGGCAGTATCGCGCCCAAGCGCCCATAAGCTTGCGCCGCTTTTCGAGCGCACGACCTCGGCGATAGGCCCGCTCGGTCTTCGATTCGATCGCGTGCGCTAGCGCCATCTCGACATCCTCGCGTGCGAATTTCGTCGTCTCGCCCGCCCAGTCGCGGAAAGTCGAGCGAAAACCGTGCACGGTAATCGAGCTGCGATCCATTCTGCGCAGAAGCATCGCCATCGACATGTTGGAGAGCTTTGAGCCGGCGGCGCTCTGAAAAACAAGATCCCCCGGCTTTGCCGTCTTCGGCCGGAGATCGCGAAGGAGCGATACTACATCCGGGCTGAGCGGCACTTGATGCTCGGCTCCGGCTTTCATCCGATCGGCAGGAACGGTCCAGAGTGCCAGATCGAGATCGATTTCCTCCCATGTCGCGCCAAACGTTTCTCCCGATCGCGCGGCGGTCAGGATGGTAAACTCTAGCGCGCGGGCAGCCAGGGCCTCGCGTCTCCTTATGTCATCCATAAAATCGGCAATCTCGCCAAATGGCAGTGCCGCGTGATGCCCCTTCGTTGCCTTCGGCCGCCTGGGAAGAAGAAGGTCGAGATGCCCCCGCCACCGTGCAGGGTTCTCGCCGTCGCGGTGGCCTTTGGCCTTGGCCGCGTCCAGAATGCGCTCGATTCGGCCGCGAACGCGAGAAGCGGTCTCGGGGAGTTTAAGCCAGATCGGTTTCAGGACTTCCAGAATGTCGTCTGTATCGATTTCTCTAATGACCCTGTCCGTCAGGGATGACGCATGCGCCTTGAGCGTCGAACGCCATTGCTTGCGATGCTTCTCGTTCCTGAACCCGCTCTCGATATCGTCAATGAGAGCGTCGGCGAACTCGCCGAACGTAATCCGATCAGCGACCTCGTGCTTCGCTTCCCTGCGTTCCTCGACCGGGTCGCGTCCTTGCCGAAAGGCTGCCCGCGTATCGGATGCAAGATCGCGAGCTTGGGCGAGGCTCACGTCCAAGATTGAGCCCAGGCCCACCTCGCGACGCCGGCCATTCACCATGCAGATGTAAAGCCATGACCGGGTTGGCGGTGCAGAATTCTCCCGCTGTCTCTGTGACTTCCGGACCCGCAGATAGAGACCGCCACCATCGGCATAAATGCCGGGCTCGGTCAGGCTGGGTAGCTGGCGCACATTGAGTCGACCGCGAACATGCATCTCTCTTGCCTCCGATGAGAAGTTTGAGAGCAGACCCGAACATTGTCCAGTCATAAAATTAGTCATAAAGTTATCAGCGGTCTGAGGCGTTCGGCAACGAACGGCGGCGGCTCAGATTCGACGAGTTTTTGGCTGATTTATGCGGGTTTCACAGACCGCAGGCGGTCGTGGCAGTTCGCTGATTTTCGGGATTTTGGCGGAGACGGAGGGATTCGAACCCTCGGTACGGGATTTACCCATACGGCGGTTTAGCAAACCGCTGGTTTCAGCCACTCACCCACGTCTCCGGACAGCGCCTGAACCGCGGCCTATAGCTGCGCTCTCCCGTCCGATCAACTGCGCTTTGGCGCAGACGATCGGGCGCGATTTCGACTCGGGCTGCCGCCTGTTCATTGCAGCGTCAGTAGCCGCCGCCTAGGCTCGCCGCGATCGGGTTTGGGGTGAAGCGATGCGTTTGAAGTCGGTGATGCTATGGGCGGCGGCTGCCGTGCTGGGTCTGGGAACGGTTCCGGCGGCGGCTCAGGTGCAAACGATCGATCCGAATTCCGCGATCGACGCCGATCTAAACGATCCGCAGCCGCAGAGCACGCCGACGCCGAGCGCGACTCCCGAACCCTATTACCAACAGGATCAATATCAGCAGGTGCCGGCCGAACCGCCGGCCTCCGTGGATCCTGCGGTCGATCCCTATGCGGCTCCGCCCGCGACTCCGCAAAATGGGCAACCGACGCTCGACGCCAATCGAATCGAGACGCGCGACACCTATGCCCGCGACGATCTTATCGGCGCCGCCGAAGGTGTGTTCGGACGTGGAGCCGAGGGTCTCGCGGGCATCATCGAGAACATTCTGCGCGAGCAGGGCGAGCCCAACGCCTATATCGCGGGGCGCGAAGCGGGCGGCGCCTTCATCGTCGGGCTGCGCTATGGCTCGGGCACGCTCTTTCACCGGGTCGAGGGCCAGCGCCCGGTCTATTGGACCGGGCCCTCGGTCGGCTTCGACGTCGGCGGCGACGCCAATAAGGTCTTCGTGCTGGTCTACAATCTTTACGACAGCCAGGAGCTCTACAAGCGTTTCCCGGCGGGCGAAGGCCGCGCCTATTTCGTCGGCGGCTTCTCGGCGGCGTATCTGCGCAGCGGCGACACGGTGCTGATCCCCGTCCGACTGGGCGTGGGTTGGCGGCTCGGCGCGAATGTCGGCTATATGAAGTTCTCAGAGGAACAGCGCTGGCTGCCGTTCTGAACCGCGATGCATCAAATCTCGCTCGATGCGATCGGCTGGCAGGATCGCGATGACGTGATGGATGCTCTATTGGCCGCGCTGGGCGCGCCGGAGTGGCACGGTCGAACTCTCGATGCGCTCTTCGACAGCCTGGCTGGCGGACAAATCCTCGCTGTGTGGCCGCCGCTGGCGATCGAGGTTTCGGGTGATGGCGCAGCGCCTCGCGGCGTATCAGAAATGCTGGACAGGATCGAACGGCTGTTCCAGGACGTGCGGCGAACGGGCGACGCCGATGTCACGTTCGTGCGACTAGGGAAGGCCTAGCCGAACGCGACGCTTTCGAATTTCACCGGCTCGCCGATCGCGGCGTCGGCAAGCGCGCCGTCCCACATCACGCGATTGCCGCGGATAATCGTTCCGATCGGCTTGCCGGTGAGCTCCATTCCGGTGAACGGCGACCAGCCGCACTTCGACGCGAGCCACGCTTCCTCGATCGTCCAGCGCGCCTTCAGATCGACGACGGTGAAGTCGGCATCATAGCCGGGCACGATGCGCCCCTTGCCCACCAGCCCGAATACGCGCTGCGGGCCGGCGCTGGTCAGGTCGATCAGCCGCTGCAGCGTCAGGCGGCCCTCGGCGACATGGTTCAGCATCAGCGGCAGCAATGTCTGCACGCCGGGCATGCCGCTCGGGCTCCGGGGATATTGCTGCGCCTTTTCCTCCCGGCTGTGGGGCGCATGGTCCGAACCGATCACGTCGGGCACACCCTGCGCCATCCAGCGCCACAGCCCGTCGCGATGCGCGGCGGATCGGATCGGCGGATTCATCTGCGCAAGGCTGCCGAACCGCGGATAGGCGTCCTCGCCCGCAAGCGTCAGATGCTGCGGCGTCACTTCGCAGGTGGCAATGTCCTTGTTCTGCCCCAGCAGCTCGAGCTCGGCCGGTGTCGTGACGTGGAGCACGTGCACGCGCCGCCGCGCCTCGCGCGCCAGACGCAGGATTCGGCGAGTCGCCAGGATCGCGCTTTCATCGTCCCGCCACACCGGGTGCGAAGCGGGATCGCCGGTCACGCGCTCACCGGCGCGTGCGTTCATCCGGTCCTCATCCTCGCAATGCACCGCGACCCGTCGATGGCCGGAACGCAGCACCCGCGCCAGTTCCGAATCCTCGGATACCAGCAGGTCGCCGGTCGACGAGCCCATGAAGATCTTGACCCCGGCCGTACCGGGCAGGCGCTCGAGCTCTGCAAGCGCTTCGGCATTGGCGGAAGTGGCGCCCACGTAAAACGCGTGATCGCACCACATCCGGCCTTCGGCCCGGCGCAGCTTGTCCGCGACGGCATCGGCGCTGTCGGTGTTCGGCTTGGTGTTCGGCATCTCGAACACCGCAGTCACGCCGCCCAGCACCGCGGCACGGCTGCCGCTCTCCAGGTCTTCCTTATATTCGAGCCCGGGTTCGCGAAAATGAACCTGCGTGTCGATCACGCCGGGGAGAATATCGAGGCCGGTGCAGTCGATCGTCTCGCCGGCGTCGCCGACGCTGCCCACAGCGACGATGCGGCCGTCGCGCACGCCCACATCCACATCGGCCGGTCCGCCGGGCAGATATACGCGCCCGTTCGCGAGCTTGAGGTCGACTGGCGCCATCGCAAAGCCTTTCGTGCTGCCCTGCGACCTCCTACCTGTTCGTTATGATCGATACCACCCCGGGGACATTGCTGGCCGACCGCGCCTTGCTGCGGCTGTCCGGCGAGGACGTGCGCGGCTTCCTCCAGGGGCTCGTGACACAGGATGTCCGCACCGTTGGACCCCTGAGCCCGCGCTGGTCGGGGCTGCTGACGCCCCAGGGCAAGGCGCTTTTCGACTTCATCCTCTGGGATGAGGGCGACTCGATCCTGATCGATTGCGAAGCGGCTCAGCGGGAGGCGCTCGCAAAACGGCTTTCGCTCTACCGGCTGCGCCGCGCAATTTCGATCGAGCCGGTTGACGGCGGTGTGCATTGGGCGGCCAGCGGCGAGCACGGACTGGCCGACCCGCGCCTTCCGGAGCTCGGCCGGCGCTGGCTGGGAGCTGACAGTGGCGCGGTTGCGAACGGCTGGATCGAGCACCGCCTCCAGCGGGGAGTCGCCGAGGGCGCAGCCGAGCTCGGGCAGGACAAGACGCTTTGGCTCGAGTGTAACGCCGAGGAGCTGAACGGAGCCAGCTACACCAAGGGGTGCTTCGTGGGTCAGGAGAATACTGCCCGGATGCACTATCGCGCAAAGGTGAGCCGTCGCCTCGTCGTCGCCCCCCTTGCGGAGCCGGGCCCGCGGACCCGCGCGACATATCCGGAGCTGGGGCTCATGGTCGAGCACCGCCGGGTCGAGGATTTGGGCGACGCGCTTCGGCCTGCGTGGCTTGAGGCCGCACTGGCGACAGCGGCACGGTAAGGCCGGGGCGCGAGCCGCATCAGGCCGTGCGTCGCGCCGCTGTTCTTGGCGGCATGCGAGCGCGCGAGCATGCGGACCTGCCGGCCCAGGGTACGCTTGCGCAAAGAAAAAGGGAGGCCAGTTTCCCGGCCTCCCCATTCTTTCGAGTTCCGAAGAACCCGCGTGGCTTACATGCCCGAACCCGGACCGTAGGTGATTTCCACGCGGCGGTTCTGCAGCTCGCGCACACCGTCGGCAGTCGCGACGCGCGGACGGCTCTCGCCGAAGGCTTCCGTCGAGATCGCGCCGGCAGGGATGCCGCGGCTCGTCATATAGTCGCGCACCGAGTTCGCACGACGCTGCGACAGACCAACGTTGTAGCTCGCCGGGCCCGAACGGTCGGCGTGGCCTGCCAGCATCACCTGAGCATTGCCGCAGTCGCGATAGTTGTTGATCGCGTTGTTCAGGATGGTTCCGGCTTCCGGCGTGATGTCGGAGCGATCCCACTCGAAGAACACGATGTACGGCCCCGGCGTGCAGACGACGGTGGGGGCCGGCGTGGGCGTCGGCGTCGGCGTCGGCGTGTAGATCGGAGTCGGCGCCGGCGTCGGGACGATCACGGGCTCCGGCGCACCGAAGTTGAACGTCACGCCACCAAGGAGGCTGTGCGACCGGAAACGACCGTCGAACTCGCGACCGGTCACATCGACCAGCCGGACGTCGTCCGCATTGAAGAAGCGATACTTAAGCGTGACGTCGACGTTCTCGCTGATCGCCGCGCGCAGGCCGGCGATTGCCTGCCATGCGAACACCGTGTCGGAGTCATCGATGAACGGGCCGTCGGTGGTGAGGCCGACTTCCTGGCTGACGCGGGCAACGCCCACACCGCCGCCGACGAAGCCGCCGAGCGCGTCTTCACCGAAGTCGAGCAGACCATTGACCATGAAGCTGAGCGCCGAGGTCGAGCCGCCCGCATAGTCATAGACGCCGGACCCTGCGCTCCCCAGCGCACCGCCGGGCAGGTAAACAGGCGTGGTCAGAGCCGAACGATAGCTCGACACGGTCGCACGACGATAGCCGACTTCCGCTTCTGCGCGGAACGCACCGAAATCGTAGCCGATGATACCATCGACATCGAAACCATTGTCGTGATCGACGGTCGCAGCGCGCGGCGAAGCGCCGATGTCGTAATCGATATCCTCGACGAGCATCGCGCCGCCTTCGACACCCACATACCACGCGTCGTCGCGGGCCAGGGCGGGAGTGCTGAGCGCGGTCGACGCAAGTGCCAGAGTGACGGCAAGCTTCCGCATCTTAATCCCCTTTCATTGATGTCACTTCGGACAGCGCCAACTCCCTAGCGAAAGCTTGGTTTCCGCGCAAGCGCAAGAATACGCCGACTGTTGCAGGAACGTCACAGGTCGGGCGGATCGATCAGCCCATGCGCGCGCATCGCCGCGAGCACCGCCGACAGAGCGATACGTGCTTCGACGTCCACGGTCGTTCCACCGGCCGGATCGCCGATCGCTGCGCCGCGGCGGCCGATCACCTGCTGCCCTTCGACGACGACCCTGCCGTGCAGTTCTCCGACCGTCCAGCTCCCGCCTGAAAACAGCGCGAAGGCGTCTTCATCGGCGACCCAGACGCGCATGCCTTCGCGCGGTGCCGCAAAGCGCCAGCCGCCTTCGGTCCATCCGGCGAGCGCATGCGCGTGTCCGGCCCACGCGCCGGTCGGGTCGGCGCCCAGCACCCATGCCTGCCCCGGCTCGGGATTCTCGGGCGGGATTTCCGCGCCCATGGCCTCGGCGCTTCCCTGCACCAGCAAGTCGAGCCGCGCGAGCGCCTAGAAGTGGACGAACGGCTTGTTCGAATAGGGATCGCGCAGGATCTGCGTCGCCGAGCGTTCGGCGATCAGATAGCCCGCCTTGAAATTGCCGAACGCGATCGACAGGCTGTTCGCGGCGATGTCGGGCATGTCCTCGGCCTCGACCACCGGATAGCCGAGCAGCGTCGCGGGCTGCCCCGCCGCCAGGCTGGGCTGCCACAGGAACTCGCCGGCGCTCGTCCTGAACTTGCGGATGCGCGCGAGCGTCGCCGAATTCATCACCCACACCGCGCCCTGGCGATAGGGCGGCCGCAGCGTCTGGACCAGATCGATCAGCGTCTCCTCGGCATCGTCGCCGAACGCGCCCGCCGCGCCGCTCGGCAGATACTGAAGCTGGCCGAAGCCGCGCGTCGCATCGCCCGCGAGCGACACCGTCGCCTGCAGAAAGCCCTTGGGCTTGTCGGTCCCGTCGCCATTGACGAAGGCCGCGCCCTCCGCCTTGGCGAACTCGGCCGCGATCTCGCCTGCCAGCCATTGCTCGACATCGAAAGCCGCATCGTCGAGCATCGCCTGGCTCGCCGCCGGATTGGCATAGAGCTCGCCCGAGGGCGGGGCGATCTCGTGAAACGCCGGCGTCGCCGTCTCGTCGCGGCTGCCGGTCTCGCTCGCCCAACCCGAAGGCGTGCCGCCGCTCGTCACCAGCTTGCGATATCCGCTCGATCCCACCTGCACCACATTCGCGATGCTGCGGATCGGCGAGATGCTCTTCAGCGTCGCATCGATCATCGTGTCGATCTCGTCGGGAACCGCCACGCCGCCCGCGGCATCGCTTGCGCCGGTGAAGGCCTTCACTTCCAGCCCGCCAACGCCCGATCGCACGAAGCTCTCGAACGCCGCCGCGCCCGGCGCCCGCGAGCCCGCGAGCATCGGCCGCGCGATCGCCGCGCCCGTTCCGTCCTGTGCCTCGAAGCTCGCCTCAAGGCCGTCCGCCACTTCCGTCATTCCCGTCTCCCGCAAAAAACCCCTCCCCGGTGGGGAGCGGTGGAGGGAAAGGCCCCGCGCCCTTCCGGTTGCTTTGGAATCCGGCACCGCGCACACTGTCCCGACGCCGGGAGAGCGGGCAATGAGCCAGTTCGAATTCTTCATGACCTTTTACGGCCTGCTGCTCGGCCTCGCGGTCGCCGAGCTGATGGCGGGCTTCGCGAACCTGATCGGTGCGAAGGCACGGCCGAGGCTGGGACTGTTCACGCCGCTGCTCGGCTTCACCGTGTTCATCCAGCTCATGGCGACGTTTCTCGACGCCTGGCTGAAGCTCCAGAACGTGGCGATGAACCTGGTCGGTCTGGCCATCCCGACGATGATCGGCATCCTCTTCTTCGTGCTCGCGCGCACCGCGGTCCCGCGCGAGACCGCCGATTGGCCATCGCTCGACGCTTATTTCCTCGCCCACCGCCGCTGGACCGTCGGCATGCTGCTCGCGATCAACGCGCTGATCTGGGTCTATGAATTTCCGCTCCTGCGGGCGATGATCGCGCAGGAGCACTGGTCGAACGTGCGGCACTATTTCGCCGCCAATGGAGTCCTGCTCGCGCTGCACCTGGTGGCGCTGTTCGCCCGTCCGCGTGCGCTGATCGCCGCCGCGCTCGCCGGAATCGCTCTCTTCTACCTCTACTATTACGCCGACTTCGCCGCGCCGATCTTCTCGGCGGCCAGCGCATGAACCCGCGCCAGCGGCTGCATCGGCTGTGCTACCAGGCTGACCTCGGCTAGGTCCACGCGCAGCAGTTCGCGCCGCGCGCCGCGTCGCGCCGCGCGCACGCGATAGCCGAACGACAGGCCGGTCACCGCCCCCGCCGCCACCAGCGCCGCCAGCTTCGGCTCGGCGACACGACCGATAACCCGCAGGCCTCGCGAATCCTCCTCGATCCGCTCGATCGCACCCACCGGCGCGCCGCCATGCTGCCACAACAGCGGCACCGGCCCGACGGCGCCGAACGCGCCGCGCCGAACTACGTCGCCGCCGCGATCGGGCGCGTCGAAGACCGCGGCATATCCGGCGAACCTCACAGCCATTCGGCAAAGCCCAGCTTCACGGCCAGCCCCGCCAGCACCACCGTCAGCCCCATCCGGCCGGCCCATCCGAGCAGCAGCTTGAAAACCGACGATTTCGCGTCGCGCCATGCGCCCAGAAGCTCGCGCAGCTCCGCCATGTCGCGCGGCGCCGCCACATCGTCGAGCCCCAGCTTGGCGAGCGCACGCCGCGCGCCAAGCTCGCCCGCCTCCTCGGCGATGCCGCGCAGCGTGGCCAGATCGGTGCCCGCTTCCTCGGCCTGGCGCATGAGCTGCGCCAGCACTCCCGTATCCTCGCCCATGCCCGTCTCCTGTTGCCGCCGCTTGCCCGCCCGCCTAGGCACGGCCGATGCGCAGACTCGCCTTCCCGGCCGCCGTCGCCGTCACACTCGCGCTGGCCGCGCTGCTCGTCTGGCTATGGGCCAGTGACGCGCATCTGATCGCCGACTGCCGCGATCACGCGGGGCAGTGGGATGCGGAGCGGCGCGTCTGCATCGTGCCGGTCACGCCAGCCCCACGGCCGCGCGCTTCTCCTCGGTCGTAAGGAAATCGGCCGCGCTCACCTGCGCCCACAGCCGCTCGCGGTCCTCCGAAAGCGCCGTCACTCGATCGAGGTCGACGCCCACCGCCGCCCCGTCGAACCATCCCGCCAGTCCCTGGCACAATCCGCCCAGGATCTTCTCGGCGAGCGGCAAGATCGCCAGCCGCCACAGCGCGCGGTTCGCCTCGCGGTAATTGGCATAGGCCGTGTCGCCGGGCAGCCCGAGCAGCATCGGCGGCACGCCGAACGCCAGCGCGATCTCGCGCGCCGCCGCCGCCTTCAGTCCCACGAAATCCATGTCGGCGGGGGTCAGACTCATCGCCTGCCATTTCAGCCCGCCTTCGAGCAGCATCGGGCGCCCGGCATTGGCCGCACCGGCAAAGCCCGCCTCCATCTCCGCCTTCAGCCGCTCGAACTGGTCGGCCGCCAGTGCGCTGCCGTCGCCCGGATCATAGACCAGCGCGCCGCTCGGCCGCGCCGCATTGTCGAGCAGCGCCTTGTTCCAGCGCGCCGCGGCGTTGTGGATCGCCACTGCCCCCGCCGCCGCACCCAGACAGCCGAGCCCATAATGATCGTCGACCGGATGGAACGCCTTGATATGGACCAGCGCGGGCCGCCCCGCGGCGTCCTCCGCCGCCAGCCGTGCGCCATGCTCGCCGACGCGATAGCGATAGGCGACCGGCCAGCCGTTCGCATCGGGCTCCACGCTCACCCGCTCGGGCCGCAGCGCATAGAGCTCGGCGACGCCGCCCGCCGCATCGGTCAGGATCTGGACATAGGCATTGCCGTGAAGCAGCAGATGGGCCGCCACCGTCTCGATCAGCAGCTGCCCGCCCGATCGCGCCGTCACCAGCGCCAGCAGCGCCGGTTCCGATGCAGTGAGCGGCGCTCCGCCGACGCCTTCCGCCACCAGCTTCACCGCGCGCTGCGCCACCGGATTGGCCAGATAGGCGTCGCGCACCTGCGCTTCATACGAGCGCGGCCAATCGCCCAGCATGCCCGCGCCGCCCGCCCGCGCCAGTGCCGGCCGCGCGCCCTCGCGCCGCCCCTTGCCGAACCATTTCATGCGCTTCTCCTTCGTTCCGGTCCCGCGCCGCCCTCCGCCTTGCCGCGACGGAACGGATCGCCTCGCCGGCGATTGCAGTCCCACCCGATGGAAGGTTCCGTGATGCAGTCCGCCGTCTATTCCACCGTGCTGTCGGCGTTGCTGGTCGTGCAGGGCATGCTGATCTTCTTTCTCGCCTGGCGGGCGCGAAGCGCGCGTCAGCCGGTCTCCGAGCGGATCAACCGCCGTGCGCTCGCCGCGCTGATGGTCCTCGGCGCGGTCAATACGCTCCTGTTCGGCGCGATCCTCGTTTCGCGACTGATGGAGGCCGGGACGAACCCCGCCTGATCGGCATCAGATCACGCGGACCCCCGCCGCGTTCCGCCGCCCCAGCATCAGCTCGGTCATCGCCCACACCAGCGCATCGGCGCGATCGGGCGAGCGTCCCGGCCCTTCATAGCCGCCCCCCGCCACCAGCCCGCACAGTTCGTCCTCCAGCGCCGGAAAGCCGCCGACATGAAACGCTCGGCCGCGCTCGTACAGCGCCGCCACCGGCTCCGCGCGCGCCGACTTGCCCCGGCTGGCGTGCACCAGCCGCAGCGGCAGCGCGGCATCCGCCGCCTCGAGCACGCTGCGCACCATCGCTCCGCCCTGGTTCGCCTCGGCCACCACGCGATCGGCGCCGTTGCGCACCGCGCAGCTTGCCACCGCGCGCGCCCAGCCCTCCGGGCTCGCGCCCGCCACGCTCGCGTCCTCGATCACATAGGCCGCGCCATCGCGCCCCAGCGCCACCGCCACGATGCCGCACGCATCACCGCGCCTGCTGCGCGCATCGCTGGAAGCTCCGGCGGGAGGATCCACGCCCACCACCACCCGCCGGAGCCCCGGCGCCGCGCGAATGCGCGCGCCTTCCAGCAACGCGCGCGTCCACAGCGCGCCCGCCGCGTCCTCGATCAGTTCGCCGTCCAGTTCCTGCCGCCCCAGCCGGGTGCCGCCGTACAGCTCGGCCATCGCGTCGCGAAACGCCTGCGGCAGCAGCACATTGTCGGCCGTACGCCCGGTAACGGTCACGGTGTCCGGCCGCTCGCGCAGCGTCCGCAGCAACGCGATCGGCCGCGGAGTCGTCGTCACCAGCGCGCGCGGCCGCTCGCCCATGCGCAGCGCCATCGCCAGATTGTCCCAGGTCTCGTTCGGATAGGCCCATTTGGCGATCTCGTCGCACCAGGCATAGTGAAACTGCGGCCCGCGCAGTCCCTCCGGCCGCTCGCCCGAATGGACGAAGGCTTGGGCGCCGCCGGGCCATGCCAGCCGCCCGCGCGTCGGTTCCCACTTCGGCCGCGCCTCCTCCGGCGCCGTCGCCAATATGCCGCTCGGCCCCTCGATCATCACTGCACGCACTTCGGCGAGCGTGGCACCGACGAGCGCGATCTGCGCCGCGCCCTCGGCCTCGGCCAGCGCGCGTACCCATTCGGCGCCCGCCCGAGTCTTTCCAAAGCCGCGGCCCGCCAGCATCAGCCATACCCGCCAGTCGTCGCCCTCGGGCGGAAGCTGGCGCGGATCGGCCCAGAAGCGCCACTCGTGCAGCAGCGCGGTCCAGCCCGAGTCCGGCTTCAGGAAGCGCCGCTGCTCGTTCGCCGGGGCGCGTCCCACCGCCCGTGCGGTCGACAGCATCAGACGGAGCCATCCGCATCGCCGGCGTCTTCGCGGGCAGTGGCGTCGGTCAGCAGCGCGATCCGGCGCACCACTTCGGCCTTGGCTTCGATTTCGGTCATCCGCACCGGCTGCATCGTCCCGCCGATCCGGTCATACACCTCGGGTCGCCGCGCGCGCAGCAGGAACATCGCCAGCTGATCCGAATAGGTTCGAACATTGCCTACGATTTCACCGCGATAGTAGACCGGCCGCTCGACGCCGCAGCGCGCCCGCTCGATCAGCTGGCTCTCCAGCTCGTCGAGTGCCTCGGCGATGGCCGCGTCCCAGTCTCGTGCGAAGGTGGGGTTGCGGAGGCGGTGACCATAGACGGTCGAGCTCGATAGCCCCGCCTCGCGCGCGGCACGCGAAACATTCGCCGTCTGCCGCAGCACCTCGAGGAAACATGCCTTGCGCACCGCCAGCGGCGGCTGCTTTCCCTTGCGCGCGCTGCGCGGCTTCGTCGCTCCGGCCATCGTCCCCTCCCGAAACGCAATCGGGCCGGAAGGCGTTGCCGCCCCGGCCCGACTCGCAATTCTTCAGCGTTCCTGTCTGTTGCCAGATCAGCGTGACGATGTCAAGCTAAAAGTGCCAAATGGGTTACGTGGCCAAGTCGGCAATCACCGCTTCCCATGCCGCCGCCTCATCCTCGCGCCGCGCATGGACCAGCGGCGGCGCGATCGTCCCCGCCTCCGGATCGACCTCGATGGTCGCGTCATAGAGGAAGCTGGCATTGCCCGAGACTGCTACCGAGCCCCCCGCCTCCGGGCTCTCGGCACAGGCGCGCACCAGGCCACCTCGGTTGAAGACGATGATCTCGCTCCCAAAGGCGATTCGTCCGGTCAGTCCGGCGGCAAAGGTCGCCGCCGCCATCGCGCTGCCGCAGGCGTTGGTCAGCCCCACGCCGCGCTCATAGGTCCGCACGAAGAGATCGCGTTCCCGCAGTTGCGCGAAACTCACGTTCGTGCGTCCCGGAACGAGCTCGGGTCCGGCCTCGCACCAGTCACCGAGCGCAACCAGCTCCGCCTCGTCGATCGACTCGACGAACGCCACCAGATGCGGGTTCGGCATCGCCACCGCAGTGAAGGATCGCTCGCTCGGCAGCCCGGGCACGACCGAATCGACCAGCATCTCCGCGGCGATTCGCAAGCCGACATCGGCGGTGCGGATCGAAGCCGGCCCCGCCACCGTGCGCACCGTCACCACGCCCGGCGCCAGCTCTTCCTGGCGCGCGACCTGCGCGCTGCTCGTCTTCAGCCGCACCGCCGCCGAGTCGAGGCCCAGCAGCTCGAATCCCAGCCGCGCGACGCAGCGCAGCCCGTTGAGGCAGGTCTCGGCTTCGCTTCCGTCGGGATTGAACATCCGCATGCCGAAATCATGGCGCGCGTCGCCCTGTGTCAGCAGCAGGATGCCGTCGCCGCCCACCGGCCCCTCGCGGTCGGCGAGCGCCCGTGCGATGCGGGCCCATTGGCCGTCGTCGAGCGCTAGCCCGCGCGCGTCGATCAGCGGAAAGTCGTTGCCCGATCCATGGCATTTGACGAAGGCAAGCTGCATTGCGGCGAAATAGCCGAAGTGCGGCGCGAGTGCACGTGCGAAACGACCCCGGCTCAGGCCGCCGCCGCTTCGCGAACCGCCCCGCCCATCGCCGCGATCGTCTTGCGGTCCTGCTCCAGGATCGTGGCGAAGCTCGGCCGCTCGAGGATCCGGTTCAGATAGCGGGTGACGCGCGGATAGCGCACCGGGTCGACCGGCGATCCGACGAGCGCCAGATTGGCGAGCGGGCTCGCCACGGCGATGTCGGCCAGCGTCAGCCGATCCTCGACGAGAAAGCCTTCGTCCGGCACCACGCGCTCCAGATAGTCGCACACCTTCGGCATCGCCTCGCGCTCGGCGGATTCGGCCGCGGCGATATCGGGCGTCATCCGCAGCACGCGCGGCCCGACGAAGCGATTGAAGAAGATCGGCGTGTTCGCTCCGACGATGATCGTATCGGCGAACTCCTCGAACCAGATCGTCCGTCCGCGTGCTTCGGGCGCTTCAGGGATCAGCCCGGCTTCGGGATATTTGGCCTCGATATAATGGATGATCGCGGAGGAATCGCACAATGTGAAGTCGCCGTCGCGGAACGCCGGCATCTTGCCGAACGGGCTCGCCTCGGCGAACTCCGGTCCGCCCTGGCCCATGCCTGCAGGCTTCAGCTCGGGCGCCAGCCCCTTCTCGGCGCAAACGACCATCACCTTGCGCACGAAAGGCGACAATGTGGACCCATAGACGATCATCGTGCATCCCCTCTGACGTGCGACGGCAATCTACCATGTCGGTTGCATCAAACAACCTAGTTTCGAGGCCGTATCAATGCCCGTAGCACCTGCGCTGCCCCGGTGACCGGCCTCACGCTCCTGCTGCTGATCGGCGCGATTCTCGCTGCGGTCGCGTTCCATCGCCGGCTCCGGCGAGTCGAGCGCGAGCTCGCCGATCTCTGTTCGGCGCTCGCCGGCGGCACCGCGCCCGCCGCCCGCGCGCCCGCGCCGCCGCGGATCTCGCGCCCTCGGCCCGCACCGACGCGCCGCCTGCCACGCCCGAAGCTCAACTTCGAAACGTTGGTCGGCGGCCGATTGCCGATCTGGATTGGCGGCGCGGCACTGGCCCTGGCCGGCTTCTATCTCGTCCGCCTCTCGATCGAGAGCGGGTTGCTCGGCCCCGTCGCCCGGACGATCCTCGCCGCGCTCTTCGCCGCGCTGCTGATCGCGGCGAGCGAAGCCGCGCACCGCCTGTCGGCCGCGCTCGCCGACCGGCGCGTCGGCCAGGCGCTCGCCGGCGCCGGCGTGGCCAGCGGCTATGCCACGCTCTACATGGCGGCCGCGCTCTACGATCTCGTCGCGCCGCTGCCCGCCTTCGTGGCGATGCTCGGGATCACGGCGCTCGCGCTCGCACTGGCACTACGGCACGGGCCACCGACGGCGGCAATGGCGCTCGCCGGCGGATTCCTCGCGCCGCTGGTGGCCGGGTTCGAAGCAGCGGGCGTCGGTCCGCTGCTGGTCTATCTGGCTCTGTTCATCGCGGCGCTGTTCGGCCTCGGCGTCCGCCGCGGCTGGGCGTGGCTCGCCATCGCGGCTGCGGCCGCGGGCTTCGCCTGGATCAACTTCCTGATCAATGCGCTGCAAGACGACGATCTGGCTGCGCTGGGGCTGTTCACGGTGGTGCTCGCCGCCGGCGCCAGTGCCGCGCTCCCGGCTGCGGGAGCCCGGGCACGCTGGCTTCGCCTCGTGCCGCTGCTGGCGGGTCTCGTCCAGCTTGTCGCGCTCGCCCCCGCGCTCGAATTCGATGCGCCCGCCTGGAGCTTCTATCTCGTCCTCGCCGCCGCGTCGCTGGTGCTCGCCTGGCGCGACCGGATCTATCTGCCCGGCGCCGCCGCTGCGCTCGCCCTGCTCCTGCTGCTCGAAGCGGTCGCGATGCGAGAGGGGGCCACCGGCGCCACTTTGATCGCCGCGCTCGTCGCAACGCTGCTGTTCGCGCTGCCCGGCCATCTGCGCGTCGATCGGCCCGGCTGGGCGCTGCTCGCGCTCGGCGGCACCGCCGGGCCGCTCCTCGTCGCCCACGCCGCCGCCGCGCCGCTGCTCGCCCCGGCCGGCTGGGCCGCGGCCGAGATCGTCGCCGCCGCGCTCTGCGCCTGGATCGTCTGGCGCACCCGCGACACGGCCGATCCCCTCGCCCGCGTCGCAGCTCCCGCGCTCGTCGCGCTGCTGGCGACGCTCGCCATCGCCACCTTGCTTCCGCCCAGCTGGCTCGCGGTCCCGCTCGCGCTGGCGATGCTCGCGCTCGCCGGCTGGGCCCACCGCAACCCAGCACCGGCGCTCTTCGCGCTCCCTGCGCTTCCGTTCGCCGCCGCAGTTCTCGCTGCCGTCGGACCGCTGGGGGAGCTGGGGAACGCCCTCGTCCAGTCGGTCGGCGGCGCGCGCCTCCCCTATCCGCTGCTGCCCGACCTCGGCCTGCTGCTGCGCGCGCTCGCGCTTCCCACCGTCGCCGCGGCGCTGCTCCTCGCCGATCCGCGCCAGTTCGGTCGCGGGCGCAGGGCCGCTGGGATCGCCGCCATCGCTCTCGCGATCCTGCTTCTCTACGCGCTGGCGAAGCAGCCGCTGGCGATCGCCACCGATGCCGACTTCCGCAGCTGGGGCTTCGTTGAGCGCGCACTGCTCACCCACGCCTGCCTCGCCGCCGGCTGGCTGCTATACCGCCGCACACGTCTGCGCGGCGTCGCGACGGCACTGCTTGCTCTCGGCTTCACGCGATTCGTCTGGTTCGATCTCCTCGTCCTGAACCCGGTCTGGGTGGCCCAGGCTGTCGGATCGTTTCCGCTGCTGAACGCCGCCGTCCTGCACACCGCGCTCACTGCCTTCTGGCTGTGGATGCTGCCGCCGCGCCCGTTCCTGCGGACCGCGGCGGGGGTCGCCACGCTGGTCTCCGTTCTGGCTGCCGTCCGGCAGGCGACGCATGGCACGATCCTGACCGGCCCGGTCACGACGCTCGAAAACACCGGCTATTCGGCAGCGCTGCTCATCCTCGCCTTGTTCTGGCTCTGGCGCGGCATCGCCATCGGCGCGCGCGACCTGCGGCTGTTCGGCCTCGTGCTGCTCACTGGCGTCACCTTCAAGGTGTTCCTGGTCGACGCCGCCGCGCTCGATGGCGTGCTGCGCATCCTGTCCTTCCTCGGTCTCGGCGTTGCGCTTATCGGCATCGGCTGGGCCTATGGCCGCTTCCTCGGACGCGAGGCGCAGCCCGGCACGGATCACCCCAGCCCATAGTGATCGGCGAGTCGGTCGAGCGCGATGCCGAGCACCAGCTTGCCCGCGCGCGCCGGCCAGCCGAGCGCCTTCTCCGCCGCCGGCAGCCCCTCGCCCGCGCAGACCACTCGCCACAGCACGTCGCTCAGCCCCGGTCCTGCGGCCGCCACCGCGGCATCGAACCGCCGCTTGGCCGCGATCTGCGCCAGCGTCGGATCGAGCGGTGCATCCGGACCGCGCCGCCCCCGCGCCGTCGGCGCCGCGTCCCAACGCATCGTCACCCGCGGCCCCAGCGCGGCCGTTTCATAGTCGCTTCGCAGCCGCTCGCCCGCCTCGAATTGCCGCGCATCCACCATTCCGCGCGCGCGCAGCCAGCCGAGCGGCGATTCGGCGGCGTTCACCGTCACCGTGCGCCGGCTGCCGCGCCGCGCCGGGGCGCCCGGAGTCGCACCAACCGCCTCGATTTCCCGCTCCACCAATTCGCGCATGCCGTACCTCCGCTGCTTCCGAGTCGCGAAGCACTTGCCACAAGGGCAAATATGTAGGACAGTAAAAAACCGCTCCGGTTAGGATGGGTCATGATCACTGCCATTCGCGAAGTCCGCCGCGCCAAGGGACTGACGCTCGACGACGTCGCGCGCCGCTGCGATCCGCCCACTACGGCGCAGACGATCGGGCGGCTGGAAACCGGCACCCGCACGGTTTCGGTGGCCTGGCTCAATCGCATCGCCGCCGCGCTTGAGGTCGACGCCGCCGATCTCGTCCGCCTCCCCGATCGCCCCGACATCGCGGTCGCCGCTGTGCTTGACGGTTCGGGAGCGCAGGCGCCGCGCCGCGCCGCCACGGTCGCCCCACCCCGTGCCGAACCCGAAATGGTGGCCGTGACCGTAACCGCCGGGATCGGCGACTATCGGGCCGGGGACGCGATCTGGTGCGAGCGGCTGCCGCCCGAGGAGTTCGCCCGGGCGCTCAACCGCGACGTGCTCGTCCCCCGCCCCGCCGGGCGGTTCCTGTTCGGCCGGCTGATCGGGCGCGAGGATGGCAAGCTCCACCTCCTCCCGCTCGGTGCAGGAGCACGGCAGCAGGTCGTCGCCAACCCGCCATGGATCGCAAGCGCGGTCCGCCTCGTTCGAACGCTGTGAGCAACAGCGACGGCACCAACGGGAAGGGCGAGGATCGCACCGATCTCGCCGATCGGCGCACCGACTATGCCGAGGATCGCACCATTCTCGCCAACGAGCGCACCTTCGCCGGCTGGGTGCGTACCGGCCTTGCCGCGGTCGGCATCGGCGTCGGCTTCCACGCCCTGTTCGGCTCGATCGAGCCGCCCTGGGTGCCGCGCGCCGTTGCCAGCTTCTTCGTCGCGGTTGGGGTGATAATCGTCTGGAGTGCGCAATATCGCGCCTGGAGAGTGCTCAAGCGGCTCAGTGCACATCGAGTCGAGGAGATTCCCCGCGCCTATGTCTGGTTGATCGCAGTGGCGGTGACGCTGGGCGGCGGCGTATTAGTTGCAGGATTCTGGCTCATGAGCGACTATTCGGGAATCTGACGCCGCGGCTTCGCGCCGGGTCGGTGGCGACCCTCCGGCGAGGTCGCGCTGGATCGACAGGAGGATCCGCCGATGCCGACCCTATTTGCAATGATGCTCGCGTCGCTGGCGCTGCCGATCGCGCCCGCCCAGGACGGCGGCTTCATACTCGCCAATGAAACCGGACGCGAAATCAGGATCGTCGAACTCACCCCTGCCGAAGCCGGCGCCTGGGAGCGGCCGCGCGATCCGCGTGCCGTGACTCCGATTCCCCCCGGCGCGCGCGCGACGATCGCCTTCGTGCCACCGCGCAACCGCTGCCGCTTCGACCTGCGAACCACCTTCGCCGACAATCGGACCGCCGTCTTCAGTGGCATCGATCTATGCAACCAGCCGGATATCACGCTCCGGATCGAAAACGGCATCCCGCGTCACCGAGCGGACTGAGGCGCTGATTGTCGTCCAATGGTGGGCGGTGACGGGTTCGAACCGCCGACCCTCTCGGTGTAAACGAGATGCTCTACCAGCTGAGCTAACCGCCCACGGCGCATGCGATGCCAAAGCGCGCGCGTGCTGGCAAGTCGCTGCGCGCGCGGGTCAGACGAGCGAGAGCCCCTGCCGCTTCACTGCGGCGCTATAGGCGCGCATCGCCTGCAGCCCCTTTTCGCTGAGTGCGATATACGCACGCCGCCGGTCGTTCGGATCTGCATTGCGCTGAAACAGGCCAGCCTCGTGCATCGTGCCGATCCAGCGCAGCGCCGTCGTCGGCGGCACGGCCGCCGCGATGCACAGGCTCGACACCGAGACGCGCCGGTCTTCCAGCTCCGCCGCGAACAGGTCGAGCAGCATGTCCCAGGCGGGGTCGGCGAACAGCTCGTCGGCGAAAAACTGACCCCGCATCCTTCGGGTTCGGATCACGGCGCGGATTTCCTGCGCGCTCGCCCCGGCGGTTTCGCCAGCATTCTCCGGCCCACGATAGTCGCTGCCGGGCTCGCGCAGCCCGCCGCCACGCCGGTCGGCATCCTCGCCTCGCGTCAGCCGCGCCAGCGTGTCTGCGATCCGGGCGACTTCCTCGTTCAGCCGCCGAAGCCGCGCCGCCTCGCCGTCGCGCGAAGCATCGTGGAGCTGCGCGGACGGACGGTGTCCGGTGGCGAGAAGCGCCGCCACTCGCTCGGCCGTGCCAGGATCGCAGAGCAGTTGCGCCCCGCTACCGAGCAGCCGTGCCGCGGCGATGTCGATCTGGTCGGGCGCGATCGCCACCACCACGGCCGCCGACTGTGCCTGCGCCGATCGCGCCGCCGCCGCGAGCGCTCCGTCGAACAGTGCGGCGTCCACGCCGCTGCCTTCGATCGCGATCACATCGAAGCCGACCTGCTCGGCAAGCCGCGCCTCGGCCTCGGCGAAGCCGATCCGCCTTCGCAGCCGCATGCCGGAAAGCGCCAGCGCCTCGGCCGCCGCCTCCGCCGCGGGGGTCGAATCGGCGATCAGAAGCGCGTCGGGCGCCATACTGTATCCGTCGCCAGCGGCCGAGAAGGATGCAGACATGCTCGCCCCCGAGTTCATCTTCTGTTCCATTGATGCCGCATTGCTCCGAAACGGTTGAGTCGAGTCCGGTCCGTTTCGGAGTAACTCGGGCGGATCATCCTGGCGCTCGCAAGGATTTGCATCGGCTTCGGAGCGGTCGGCGAGCCGACGTGCACGTCCGTGGATCAATCCGCCTCGAAATCGCGGTCGGAGTCGGGCTCGACGTGCGGATCGGCGAACGCACCGCGTTCGATCAGCACCTCCCGCGCCGCAACCGCTGTCGCTCCGGTCAGCAGCACGAACACGATCAGGCCCGCGATCATCATCAGGAGGAGCGTCAGCAGCATGCCGCCGGCGGCGGCCATGGTAGCCGGCGCCTGTGTCGCCACGTCGGCTGCGAAAGGATCGGCGGTCATCGCCGGGAAATTGGCGCCGATCGTTCCGATCATCGGCAGGCTCGCGACGAGGACCAGCAGGATCGAGATCACGATGATGATCAGATACGCGCCGAGGAGCGGCCAGAAATGGCCCGAGGAAAGCTCCCAGCCGCTGTCGAGCGTGAAACGCCGGTAATGAAAGCTCGCGGGCAGGATCAGCGACAGCTTCACCCAGAGCACCAGCCATCCGGCGATGAACAGCAGCAACACGATGGTCGAGGCGATGTCCATCGCCACCGGATCGCCGCCCGCCGCGAGCCCCAGCGCCGATCCGATCAGCCCGAGGATCAACGACCCGAAAAAGGCCAGGACCATCATCAGGATGCCGAGCAGCAGAGTCAGACCGAGCGTGCGCAGTTCGTCCCTGCCGAAGCGGATCGATGCGCCGCCGCCTTCTTCCGGACGGAGCACCGCCCGATAGACTGCGTTCATCAGCACCGCGGCGAGCGCGTAATAGGCAAGATACATCAGCAGTGTGAGCAGGATCGACTGGCCGCTGAACGACGCGAGCGCTTGTTCCGGATTGGCCCCGGCGCCAAAGCCGCCGGCCATCATCGCACCGCCCAGCGCTCCCATGAAGACGATGCTGATCAGCACGATCCCGCCGAGATAGACCAGCCCCCACAGCGCCACTGCACCGGGCCGCCGCGCGATCAATCGAAACGCGCCGCTCACGATCGAACCCACCGTCACCATCGTTTTTCCCCCAGAAACCGTGGTCAGTCGAGCGCCTTGACGATCTCCTCGACCATCTTCTTTGCGTCCGCGAGCAGCATCATCGTGTTGTCACGATAGAATAGTTCATTGTCGACGCCGGCATAGCCCACGCCGCCCATCGATCGCTTGATGAACAGCACGGTCTTGGCCTTTTCGACGTCGAGCACCGGCATGCCATAGATCGGCGAGCTTTTGTCCGTCTTCGCCGCGGGATTGGTCACGTCGTTGGCGCCGATCACGAAGGCGACGTCGGTCTGGGCGAACTCGCTGTTGATGTCCTCCAGCTCGAACACGTCGTCGTAGGGCACGTTCGCTTCGGCCAGCAGCACGTTCATGTGCCCCGGCATGCGCCCCGCCACCGGGTGGATGGCGAACTTCACCCGCACGCCCTCCTCCTTCAGCTTGTCGGTCATCTCGCGCAGCACGTGCTGCGCCTGCGCCACCGCCATGCCGTAGCCGGGAACGATGATCACCTGTTCGGCCTGGCTCATCAGGAAGGCCGCGTCCTCGGCCGATCCGCGCTTCCACGGCCGGTCGATCTTCTCGCCGCCGCCGGCCGCGCCGCCGCTGTCGGCGCCGAAGCCGCCGGCGATCACGCTGATGAAGCTGCGGTTCATCGCGCGGCACATGATGTACGAGAGGATCGCGCCCGAGCTGCCCACCAGCGCGCCGGTGATGATCATCGCCGTGTTGCCCAGCGTGAATCCCATCGCCGCGGCGGCCCAGCCCGAATAGCTGTTCAGCATCGACACCACGACCGGCATGTCCGCGCCGCCGATCGGAATGATCAGCAGGAACCCGATCAGGAACGACAGGCCGGTGATCGTCCAGAACACCCAGGGGCTCTGGTCCTGCAGGAAATAGGCGATCAGCCCCAGGATCGCGGCGAGCAGGGCCAGGTTGATCGCATGCCGCGCCGGCAGCAGGATCGGCGTGCCGCTCATATTGCCGTTCAGCTTCAGGAACGCGATCACCGATCCCGAGAAGGTGATCGCGCCGATCGCCACGCCCAGACCCATTTCGACGCGGCTGACGCGGTTGATCGCCTGGAACGGCTCGCCGATCATCGGGATCACCAGATCGGCGATGCCGAAGGCCGCTGGATTGAGAAACGCCGCCGCGGCGACGAGCACCGCAGCCATGCCTACGAGCGAATGGAACGCCGCCACGAGCTGCGGCATCGCCGTCATCGCGATCCGCTGCGCGATCAGCCAGCCCACCGCGCCGCCGATCGCGATAGCCGCGATCAGCTCGACGGGGCTCGCGATCTCGTGCGTGACCAGCGTGGTGACGATCGCGATCGCCATGCCGATCATGCCCATCCGGTTGCCGCGCCGGCTGGTCGCGGGCGAGGAAAGCCCGCGCAGCGCCAGGATGAAGCAGACGCCGGCGACCAGATAGGCCAGCGCCACCCAGGGGTTCACGGGAGCCGCTTCGTGCATCAGTCGTTCCCCCGAATGTCTTGCTGAGCCGCACGCGCGTCGCGCGCATTATCGCGCAGCGCCATGTCCTTGCCGACCTGGTATCCCCCTAGAACGCAAAGCGACACGACCGCCACGGGAAGCGCCACCCGCAGGCTGCTGCGTGCGGACCGAAGCACGCTGCTGTCCCCCGCCACGGCTCAGCGCTCCTTCTTCTTGTACATCGCCAGCATCCGCTCGGTCACGGCAAAGCCGCCGAAGATGTTGACGCTGGCGAGCGCCACCGCGACCAGCCCCAGCCATTTCGCGACCTCCTGCCCCGCCGCCATCGCCGCGATCAGCGCACCGACGACGATCACCGAGGAAATCGCATTGGTCACCGCCATCAGCGGCGTGTGCAGCGCCGGCGTAACCGACCAGACCACGTAATAGCCGACGAAACACGCCAGTACGAAGATCGACAGGATCGCGATGAAGTCCATGGGTCCGCCTAGCTGTCGGTGAGAAAGGAATCCTGCGGCAGAAAACGGCCGAGCCGCCCCGCCTCGGTCGTGAAGACGCAATAGGCTTCGCCGTCGATGCGCACGCCGAAGGTGTTGGTGCCTTCGAAGCCGATGCGCACGACCGACCGCTCCGGTCCGAGCGCCTGACGTACGCCGTTGCGTCGGTAGTCCGAACGATAGCCGAGATTGTTCTGAATCCAGCCCTCGCACGCGCGCACCGCCTGCGGCGCCACCCCGTCGCTCGAATGGCCGCATCCGCCCAGGCCCGCCGCCACTGCGGTCATGGCGAGCCGCGGGATCATTGCGCGAGCAGCCGCGCGTTCACCACTTGCCCGCCGCGCGTCAGCCGGATCGCCTGCGCGATCTCATCGTCGTCGGGCAGCACGGGCCGCCCCGCATCCTTGTCCCAGAAGGCGGAGAGGAAGTTGAACAGGTTGCGCGCGAACAGCGCCGATGCGTCCGCCGCCAGCCGGCTCGGCACGTTGCGGTGTCCGACGATCTTCACGCCGTGCTTCTCGACGATCTCGCCCGCAACCGCGCCTTCCACATTACCGCCCTGCTCGACAGCCAGGTCGACGATCACGCTGCCCGGCCGCATCGAGGCGACTTGTGCATCGCTGATCAGACGCGGCGCGGCGCGGCCCGGGATCAGCGCAGTGGTGATGACGATGTCCTGCTTGGCGATGTGGCTCGACACCAGCTCGGCCTGCGCCGCCTTGTACTCGTCGGACATTTCGGTGGCATAGCCGCCGGTGCCTTCGCCCTCGATGCCTTTCACTTGCTCGACGAAGATCGGCTTGGCGCCGAGCGACAGGATCTGCTCCTTGGTCGCGGCGCGCACGTCGGTGGCGCTCACCTGCGCGCCCAGCCGCCGCGCGGTCGCGATCGCCTGCAGCCCGGCGACGCCCACGCCCATCACGAACACGCGCGCGGCGGAGACGGTGCCCGCGGCAGTCATCATCATCGGAAAGGCGCGGCCATATTCGGCCGCCGCATCGAGCACCGCCTTGTAGCCGGCGAGGTTCGACTGACTCGAGAGGATGTCCATCGATTGCGCGCGCGTGATGCGCGGCATGAACTCCATCGCCAGCGCCTCGGCACCGAGCGCGGCATAACCATCGACACGCGCGCGCTCGCCGAAGGGATTGAGCCCGGCCACTATCCAGGCGCCCTGCTTCAGTCCGGCCAGGCTTGCGGGATCCGGGCCCTGCACGCCGAGCAGCATATCGGCGCCGGCGATCACCTGTGCGCGCGGACCAAGCGTGGCGCCGGCCGCGGCATAGGCGTCGTCGGAGATCGAAGCGCTTGCGCCCGCGCCGGTCTCGACCGCGACCTCTGCGCCGAGCCCCGTGAATTTCTTGACCGTCTCCGGAGTTGCCGAAACGCGCCGTTCGCCGGCTGCGAGCTCCTTGAGGACGGCGATCTTCACTTCAGGGCGCGATCAGCAGGACGACGCCAAGAGCCAGGATCGCCACGATCACCGAGCCCCATTTCACCATCGACAGAAAGCCGCCGTAGGTCGCCCGATGAGCTTTTAGTTCGCCTTGTTCGGCCATTGCGCCAACTTCCCCTAAACGCAGCTGTTGCTCTTCCCTTAACCGGCCTCTTGTTCCTCCTCAAGAGTCGTGCGGCTTTGGCACGCTTAAGCCCGCCTTTACGCATTTTGCGTATCAATTCCGCTTCAATGCGGGACAGCAGAGACGAAGGACGGCGGATGACGCGAAACGGGCAGCGCCTCTTGATGCTGATCGACGACGAACCGGCACAGCGCCGCCTCGTCGCCGCCATCGCCGCGCGCCGCGGCTGGCGCACCATCTTCGCGGGCGAATCGGAAACTGCGATCGCCACCCTCGGCACGCCCGACGGAATGGCGCTCGACGCCGTGATTCTCGATCATTGGGCACTCGACTGCGATTCCGCGCAGCTCATCGCCGAACTGCGCACGCGCCGCCCACAGCTTCCGATCCTGATGCTCACCGCCAACGGGTCGGTCGCCGCCGCCGTTTCGGCAATGCGCGCCGGCGCCACCGATTTTCTGGTCAAGCCGCTCGCCTCGGAACGGCTGCTCGCTGCGCTCGAGACCGCGGTCGGCGGCACCAGCTCGGGCGAACTGCGCCCACTCACCGAAAAGCTCTCGCATCCGCTCGCCTTCGACGAGATCGTGGGGTCCGCGCCCCAGTTCCGCGCTGCGCTCGCGATCGCCGCCAAGGCGGCACGCGCCCGCGTGCCCGTGCTGATCGAAGGCGAAAGCGGCGTCGGCAAGGAGGTCGTCGCCGAGGCGATCCATGCCGCCAGCCCCCGCTCGAAGAAGGAGATGATCTGCGTCAACTGCGGCGCCATCCCCGCCAACCTCGTCGAGTCCGAGCTGTTCGGCCATGAAAAGGGCGCGTTCACCGGCGCATTCGAGCGCAAGATCGGCCGTTTCCAGGAAGCCGATGGCGGCACGCTGTTCCTCGACGAAATCGGCGAGATGCCGCTCGAGGCGCAAGTGAAGCTGCTGCGGGTACTGCAGTCGGGCGAAATCCAGCCGCTCGGTGCGCGCCACACGCGCGAAGTCGACGTCCGCGTCGTCGCCGCGACCAACAAGACGCTGATCGCCGAGGTCGAGGCCGGCCGCTTCCGCGAGGATCTCTATTATCGCCTCAACGTCGTCCAGGTGACGATCCCGCCGCTGCGCGACCGCAGCGGCGACGTTCCGGCGCTCGTCCGCCATTTGCTCGGCCGCATCGCCGAGCAGCCGGGGCTGCGGCCGCTCGGCATCACCGACGAGGCGCTGCAGCTGCTCGGCTCCTATGACTGGCCCGGCAACGTGCGCCAGCTCCAGAACGCGCTCTTCCGCGCCGCCGTGCTCTGCGAGGGGGATGCGCTCACCCGCACCGACTTCCCCCAGATCGCCCAGCTGGCAGCCGGAAAGCCCGAAAGCAGCGCCGCCAGCCAGCCTGCGACCGGCCATGCCGGAGTCACGCTGTTCCGGCCCGACGGCAATCTGCGCCCGCTGGAGGAGATCGAAGCGGACGTGATCCGTCTCGCGATCGGCCATTACCGGGGCCGCATGACCGAAGTGGCGCGTCGGCTCGGCATCGGCCGCTCGACGCTGTACCGCAAGCTGGGTGAGTTGGGGATCGACCAGAACGCCGCCTGAGCCGCCGCCACGTCTGGAACACCCGCTCGCGTCATGCTTTGACGGGCCATGCGACTTTTGCCTCCTCTGCTGACCGCCGCCGCGGCGCTCGCGGCCTGTTCGGGCCAGTCGTCCGACCCGCAACCGCGCGCCACGCCTGGCGCCATGCCCACCGCCGAAGCATCGCCTGGCCCCGTGCAGGCCCAACGAACCGGCGACGCGTGGGTCGATTATCGGAACGCCCGGTTCGACTTCGCGATCGAAGTGCCGCCCGGGTTCGTCGCCACCGACCCGCCGGCCAACGACGACGGCCGCGTGTTCCGCAACGGCGACGCGACGCTGCGCGTGTTCGGCAGCAACAACGCGCTCGGGCGCGGCTTCGAGCAGCAGGTCGCCGCCGTCCGCGAAGGCCTTCAGGACGTCTCGGTCGTGAACGACGGCGTCGCCGTCTGGCGCGCGACGGGCACCAATGCGGACGGCGCGCGCGTCCACGTCCTGCTGTTGCGTCCCGACGACCAGCGGCTCGTCACTGCGCGCTTCTCGCATCCCTCCCGCCCGGGCTCGCCCTGGGAGCAGACCGCCGGGCGTGCGCTCGACAGCATGATGCTCGTCGGACGCGCCGGCCCGGCCAGCTTCCTCTACGATCCGGAGCGGCATGCGCTGGTCGATACCGAGGTGCAGCTGCCGCCCAGCTATGAGGAGACGCTGGATGCGACCAAGCTCATCCGCCGCGATCGCACGGCCCAGCTCGGCCAGCGCAATTGCAGCTACGGCGAATCCGGCCTCACCCAGCGCTGCGAGGCGCGCATGGAGCCCGGTCTCGCGATCGCGATCAGCGATACTCCGGTGGCCACTTTTCGCAGCCGCTTTCCGAGCGGAAGGATCGAGGAGGCCGATCTCGCCGGCCGCAGCGGCTTTCGCATCACGCAGGGGGCCGAAGGTTCGGGCTCCAGCTGGACTTTCCTGCCCGCCGGCGATCGCACGCTGATCGTCGAGCGGCTATGGCGCCATCAGGGTGGCGAGCCGACGACCGCGATGATGGGCGTCCTGCGCACCCTGCAGATCGAGCCGGACCCCGTCGTAGCGCGGTGAGCGCGCGCTCACCGCGCTACGAGCGCCGCGTCGCGCATTCCGCGCCAGACACGCAGCGCCTGCGCGGTCTCGAACACATCGTGCACGCGGATCAGCTGCGCGCCTAGTTCCGCGCCTTTCAGCGCGAGCGCGATCGACCCGCCGAGTCGGGAATCGGCCGGCGCCTCATGCGACAGCGCACCGATCATCCGCTTGCGGCTGGCCCCCAGCACGATCGGGCAGCCGATCCCGTGAAACAGCGCGAGCCCGTTGAGCAGCGTCAGATTATGCTGCAGCGACTTGCCGAAGCCCAAGCCGGGATCGATCAGGATCTTCGCGCGATCGACTCCCGCCGCCGCCACTTCGCCCACTCGGCGTTCGAGCCAGTCATAGACTTCGATCAGCACGTCGCGATAGCCGCTGCCGCCATGCGGCTCCCTCTTCGGGTCGGGCGAATGCATCAGCACCACCGGTGATCCGGCCGCCGCCACCACTTCGAGCGCACGCTCGTCATGCAGCAGCGCCGCCACATCATTGACCAGATGCGCGCCCGCCGCGAGCGCCGCCTCCATCACCGCGGCCTTGCGCGTATCGATCGAGACGGCCGTTCCGCTGGCCGCCAGCCGCTCGATCACCGGTCTCGTCCGCGCGATCTCGTCGCCTTCCCACACCGCCTCAGCGCCGGGCCGAGTCGATTCACCGCCCACGTCGATCACCGCCGCGCCGTTCGCCGCCATGTCGAAACCCGCCTGCGCCGCTGCGGCGGGATCGTCCCAATGCGCGCCGCCGTCGGAAAAGCTGTCCGGGGTCACGTTGAGAATGCCCATCGTCGCCGGCTGGTCGAGCCGCAGCACGCGCTCGCCCAGCGTCAGCGGCGCGCGCGCCGCGGAAAGGCGCGCGGCAAGATCGAGTAGCGCCGCCTCGTGCCCGGAGCCGCCGACGACCCGCGCAAAATCGCTCACCGGCACGCATCGCTGCGCGACGCGCTTTCCATCGACGACTGCGATCAGCTCATAGGCAGCGAACCACTGCAGCCCGCCCGCCAGCCGCGCCACCTCACCGTCGCGCCCGACCGGCGTGTCGACGAACTGGACGGGGCGAAGATAGCAGCGCGCGGCGATCGGGAGTTCCATTCGCCACCTCTACCGCGATAGCACCGGGGCTGTCGAAGGGCGTTCGTTCAGCGGAAAGCGGGCGCGCCGCTCAGGGCTGGGTCGCCAGCAGATAGGTCTGGCGCAGCGCATCGATCGGCTCGAGCCCCGCCGCGCCCTCATGGTGCCAGAAGGTCCAGCCGTTGCAGCTCGGCGCGCCCTGCAGCGTCGCGCCCACCTTGTGGATCGATCCGGTCGCGCCGCACTCGCTGGCCAGCGATCCGTCGGCGCGCACCACTGCACGATAGCGGCGGCGCGCATCGGTCAGCACCGCGCCGGCCGTCAGATAGCCGTTCTCCACCAGCACGCCGAACGCCACCCGCGGCGCCGCCTTGGGCGCCTGCATCGTCGTCAGTGCGCTTTCGTCGAGCGGGAGCGCCGCATCGATCCGCGCCTGCGCGGCCTCGATATAGGTGCCTTCGCGATCGATCCCGATCCAGCGCCTTCCCAGCCGCTTCGCCACCGCGCCGGTGGTGCCGGTGCCGAAGAAGGGATCGAGCACGACGTCGCCCGGC
Organism: Sphingosinithalassobacter sp. CS137; assembly: GCF_014334115.1. Classification (NCBI taxonomy): domain Bacteria; kingdom Pseudomonadati; phylum Pseudomonadota; class Alphaproteobacteria; order Sphingomonadales; family Sphingomonadaceae; genus Sphingosinithalassobacter; species Sphingosinithalassobacter sp. CS137. The sequence continues at coordinate 2,256,918 of NZ_CP060494.1, read as the reverse complement.
TTGGTCGAGGCGAGCAGCACGCGGTACAGCAGCGCCTCGGGCTTCTGCGTCGGGTGCACCTTCACCCCGTCCTTCTTCAGCCGCTCCTGCCCGCCGCAGATCGGAAATTCCCAGTCGCTGCGCATCTGCAGCTCGTCGTTCAGCGTCTTCATGCTGCGATAGTTGAAGGTGTAGCGCGCCTTCTCGCCGGTCGAGGCCCAGATCAGCGTCTCGTGCGCGTTGGTGAAGCGCGTGCCCTTGAAATTAGGCATGGGATTGGCCTTGCGCCAGATGATGTCGTTCAGGATCCAGAAGCCCAGATCCTGGATCGCGGCGCCGACCTTGAATATGTTGTGATAGCTGCCGATCACCCAGATCGTGCCGTCATCCTTCAGGATGCGGCGCGCCTCGGCCAGCCAGGCACGCGTGAACGCGTCATAGGCGACCAGGCTGTCGAACTTGTCCCATGCGTCGGTCACGGCGTCGACATGGCTGCCATCGGGGCGATTGAGGTCGCCACCCAGCTGGAGATTATACGGCGGATCGGCGAAGATCATGTCGACCGACTTGGACGGCAGTGCGCGCATCGCCTCGATGCAGTCGCCCCGCAGGATCGTGTCGAGCGGCAGCGCTTCCACGCCCTTCGCCGCCGTTCCCGCGCTGCGCGCCTTTACCTTTTCCAACACCGTCATGCTTGCTGCCCCCTTGCCCGAGCCGCGCGATCCTGCGGATGGTTACCGGGTCGTCAAGCAATCATTGGTTAACGCCAAATCCTTAGATTTGGTTAATAATCCGGAACATTCCGGCATTGTGGCAGATGTTGAGTCTGCCACTTATCCACAGGCACGATCGGTGGGGTGTGGCCGGAAAGACTCACCTGGCGGCGGTACGATCGACGGCCAGGAAGCTCCGATTGGCGAGCAGTCCGGCCGACACCAGCGACACGAGCAGCCCGATCGGGAAGATCTCCGCCAGCGTGATCGCGAAGCGGAACAGCGGATCGGCATATTGCTCGGCGAAGGCGGCCAGCTCCGCCTGCGTCGCGGCGATCTCGGCCTCGGGCGCACCGGCTGCGCGCATCCGCGCGACCGTATCGGCGCTATACTGGCCGACGAAATCCACGCCCGTCGCGAGCACGATTTCCCACGTGATCGCATAGAGCACGCTCGCCACCAGAGTGATGCCGAGGCCCAGGCCCAGCGCGGGCAGGAACCGGATCACGCCGCCCTGCACCGCGTCGCGCCGGCGCTTGATCGCCAGGAAGATGGTGGTGAAGGCGACCAGCATGGTGAGATAGCCGATCGCCATGCCGACGCCACCTTCGGGCGGGCCGTCGAGAAGCACGTTCAGTCCGAACAGCGGGATCGCCACGACCAGGCCCGCGATGGCGCCGTGGGTGAGAATGGTCTTCAGCATGGTTTCTCTCCTGAATGCGATGGATCGTCCGCCGATCAGGCCTCGGGACACGGCGTGGAGCAATCGCCCGAACGGGTGATTTGCGCGAAATCCTTCCGCCGGGCGATGGAAATCCCACCCCGAGGGAACGTCCGCGCCGAAAGAGCATTACGCACGCGTAACATCGGAACGAAAGCGGAGCGGTCGGATGAAGAAGCTTTTCGTGGCGGCCGCGCTAACGGCGACCGCCTTCGCCACTTCGGGCTGCGTTGCGCTGCTCGCCGGCGCGGCTGGCGCCGGTACGGTCGCCTGCACCGAACGCGAGATCGACTGTCCCGTCGATTGATCCTCCTCCGCACGTACCGCGGCGGAATTCGAGCGCAGTCGGTCCGCCGCAGAAGCTAGCGCACGATCCCCAGCGCCCGCGCCTTCGCCACCGCGTCGGTCCGCCGGGTCGCCTTCAGCTTCGCATAGAGCCGCGCGACGTGCGTCTTCACGGTGTTGGGCGAAACGCCCAGCGCCCGCGCGATCTCCTTGTTCGATCGCCCCGCCGCCAGCTCGAGCAGCACTTCATATTCGCGCGGAGAAATCCCCAGCGCCTCGCGTCCCGCCGGATTGCCATCGAATGCTCTCGGCCCGGCGCGCGGCAGCAAGCGCATTCCCGCGAACACCCCGAGTGCGAGGAATGCGAGCGCGATCACGAAGATCACCACATCGTCCGAATTGCTCCGCACCATCCGCTGATAATCGAGCCATTGCAGCGCCGCCGTCCCCAGCGCGAGCGCACCGCCGTAAAGCGCGATCGTCGGCCAGCCGTGGCTCAGCCGACACGCCACCGCTCAACCCGCCTTTTCGCTGGCGCAGGGTGAAGCAGCTACCGGCGAGGGCCAATGGCTGCCGACGAAGAGCACCGACGCCTACTCCGCCGCGACAAGCTGAACCGGCCCGAGATCCAGTTCCGCCTGCGCCACCCGGGCAAAACTCCGCCGATGCAGCGGCGTCGGGCCGAGCACCTTGAGCGCCTCCTGATGCGCCTTGGCCGAATAGCCCTTGTTCGATGCCCAGCCGTAGCCGGGATACTGCAGGTCATATTCGGCCATCATGCAATCGCGCCGGTGCTTGGCCACGATCGACGCCGCGGCGATCGACAGGCAAAGCGCGTCACCGCCCACCACTGCCGCGCTGGCATGGTTCCAGTCGGGGCAGCGATTGCCGTCGACCAGTACGAACGCGGGCGCGCCGGGCAGCGCCGCCACCGCGCGCGTCATCGCCAGCATGCTCGCCCAGAAGATGTTGAGCCGGTCGATCTCCTCGACGCTGGCCATGCCGACGCCCACCTGCGCGCATTCGAGCAGCGCCGCGCACAGCGCCGCCCGCTTCGTCGCGGTCAGCGCCTTCGAATCGTCGATTCCGTCGGGCACGCATTTCGGGTCGAGGACCACCGCTGCCGCCACCACCGGTCCCGCGAGCGGCCCGCGCCCCGCCTCGTCAACCCCTGCGACCGGCCCCTTGTGCAGCCGGGCATAGCGGCGTTCATGTTTCAGATCAGGCATCGTCGACGCGCCATGGAGGAAAGCGCCGCATCTCGCCAGCCTGATAGAGGCAGATCGCATTGCCCGAAGGATCGGTGAGCCGCGCCTCGCGCCAGCCCCAACGCTGGTCGGTCGGCTCGCTGTCGAGGACGATACCCGATTGCTTGAGGAAGGCGACGGTGACGTCCAGATCGCCGCACTCGAGGAAGGTCACCGGCGCCTCGATATGATCGGTCGTCTCGATCGAAAGCGTCGCGCCGCCTTCGCTTTCGAAGCGCGAGTAGCGCGGGCCCGCGCGCACGATCTCCTTCAGGCCGAGCAGGCGATAAAAGCGCGCACTTGCGTCATAGTCGCGCGCCGGCAGCGTGGCGTGGTTGAACATCGGTGCAAAGCGCGAGAGATTGAGGTCGAGCCGCACGCCCTGCTGTCCCATCGGCCCGTGCCCCTTGCCCAGCCCCGGCGCCTCGCGCATCGCCACGCGCACGAAGCGCCGCGCGCGCGCCACTGCTTCGGGCAGGCGCCAGTCCTTGGCGAGCTCCACTGCGATCGCACTGGCAAGCGTGCAGCCGGTGCCGTGATCCTCCGTGCCGTCGATCCGCGCGTCGCGCCATTCCATCTCGGGCGGATTGCCGTCGTCAGGACAATAGAGCCGGTCGGTCACCTGCGCGCCCTTGGCATGCCCGCCCTTCACCAGCAGCGCGCAGCCGCGCTCGGCGACCAGAGCGCGCGCGGCCTTCCGCTGCGCCTCGACATCGCCCGTCGCCATCCGCGAAAGCGCTTTCAGCTCGGGCAGATTGGGAGTGGTCACGGTGGAAAGCCGCATCAGCCGCTCGAATGCGGCGATCGTCGCTTCGTCGGCCAGCTTCGCACCCGAAGAGGCGATCATCACCGGGTCGAACACGATCGGAATGCCGGCGAGCTCCTCCAGCCGCCCGGCGACCGCCGCGGCGGTGCGCGGCGATCCGATCATCCCGATTTTCACTGCATCGACGCCGAGATCGCCGATGCACGCGTCGATCTGCGCCAACACCATGTCGGTCGGCACCGGATGAACGGCATCGACACCGGTCGTGCTTTGCGCAGTGATTGCCGTGATCGCGGTCATCGCATGGCCGCCCAGCATCGTGACGGTCTTGATGTCCGCCTGGATGCCCGCGCCACCGCCCGAATCCGAGCCGGCGATGATCAATATCCGTGGGACCGTCACATCTGCTCCCGAAGTTGCCCCGGCGCGCGTTCAAGCCCGTCCGTTCGCATTGCGCATCCCCCCACCGGGCCCGCTTACCGTTCTTAACGCTCGCCGACGGGTAGAAGAAAGACCAGTGCCTCCACAAGCACAGCCCGCACCAAGCCCGCGCGAAATCATCCGGCGAACCGCCGCCGGTCGCTCGCGGGATTTGCCTTCAGCCGCTCGCCGGTCCGAGTCGGCCGGTCGAGCAGTTCGCCGCCGCAGTTCGGGCAGCGCTCGTCCAGCGCGTCGGCACATTCGGCGCAGAAGGTGCATTCGAACGAACAGATGAATGCGCCATGCGCATCGGCGGGCAGATCGGTGCCGCAGCGTTCGCAATCGGGGCGCATCTCGAGCATGGCCGAACGATAGGCGCGTGCCCGCACGATGCAAGCCGCGGAGGCGCGGTCAGCCGGGCATCCAGGCGGTTCCCGCGATCCAGGCGGCAAGCGCCAGCCCGTCCGCCACCAGCCCCCAGAACAGCGCAGACCGCGTCTCGCGGGCGATCGGTTCTAGCCCCTGCAGGCGAAAACTCCCTGCCCGCACGAAGCGGATCACTGCGAGCACGGTGACCGCCGCGACGAAGAACCGAAGCAGCACGATTGCAGGCACGCTCAGGCAGCCGCAACCCGTACCGCGTCGCACACCCGGTCGACCACCCGCTCCACCTGCGCGCGATCGTCACCTTCGGCCATCACCCGGATCACCGGCTCGGTGCCCGATTTGCGAATCAGCAGCCGGCCGCGCCCGTAGAGCTCGGCCTCGACTTCGGCGATCGCCTCCTGAACCGCCGCGTCCTCCAGCGGCGCGCCTCCGCCGAACCGCACGTTCTTCAAGATTTGCGGCAGCGGGTCGAAGCGGTGCAGCACTTCGCTCGCCGGCGCTCCGGCGCGAGCGAGTTCGGCAAGCACCTGCAGCGCGGCGACCAGCCCGTCGCCGGTCGTCGCATAGTCGCTCAGGATGATGTGTCCCGATTGCTCGCCGCCGACGTTGTAGCCCGATCCGCGCATCTTCTCGAGCACGTGCCGGTCGCCGACCTGGGTGCGGATCATGCCGAGCCCCTGCGCCGCCAGATGCCGCTCGAGCCCGAGGTTCGACATCACCGTCGCGACCAGGCCGCCGCCCTGGAGTCGCCCCACCCGCGCCCAGCCGCTGGCGATCACCGCCATCAGCTGGTCGCCGTCCACCACCCGGCCGGTCTCGTCTGCCACGATCAGCCGGTCCGCGTCTCCATCGAGCGCGATGCCGATGTGCGCGCCCGATGCAACGACCGTCTCGCACAGCGCTTCGGGAGCGGTCGATCCAACCCCGTCATTGATGTTCTTGCCGTTGGGCGTGACTCCGATCGCGATCACTTCGGCGCCCAGCTCCCAAAGAGCCGAAGGCGCCACCTGATAGGCCGCGCCATTGGCGCAATCGACGACGATCTTCATTCCATCGAGTCGCAGCGCATCGGGGAAGGTCGATTTGGCGAAGTGGATATAGCGCCCCCGCGCATCCTCCACGCGCCGGGCACGCCCGATCTCGGCCGAGGGCGCGAGTGCGGTCTCGCTATCGATCAGCGTCTCGATCGCCAGCTCGTCGGCGTCGGAGAGCTTGTAGCCGTCGGGGCCGAACAGCTTGATGCCATTGTCGGCGAACGGATTGTGGCTCGCCGAGATCATCACGCCCAGGTCCGCGCGCATCGACGTCGTCAGCATCGCCACCGCCGGCGTGGGCATCGGGCCCAGTAGCACCACGTCCATGCCCACGCTGGTGAAGCCCGCGGTCATCGCATTTTCGAGCATATAGCCCGAGAGGCGCGTGTCCTTTCCGATCACGACACGATGCTTGTGATCGCCGCGCCGAAAGTGCGCGCCGGCCGCCATGCCGACCTTCATCGCCATCTCGGCGGTCATCGGTTTCCGATTGGTGGCCCCCCGGATGCCGTCGGTGCCGAAATATTTTCTTGCCATGCCCTGTCTCTTCGCGACCTTGTACGAACGCGCGTGCCCCGTGATAGCGCGCAAAACAGTCAAGATCGAGCATGTCGCAAGCCACCCGCATCCTTCTGTCGCTTCTCGCCGGCCTGGCGCTGGGTATCGCCACCACTGCGGCATGGCCCGAACGCGCGCTCGATTTCGTCGACGTCGCCCAGCCGATCGGCACCGCGTGGCTCAATGCTCTGCGCATGACGATCGTGCCGCTGGTCGTGGCGCTGCTCGTCACCGGTATCGCCGCCACGGCGGAGGCGGCGCGGGCGAGCCGCCTTGCAACCCGTGCCATCGTGCTGTTCCTCGTGCTGCTCTGGATCTCGGCGGCGATCGGTGCGCTGCTCACCCCGCTGTTTCTCGATCTCTGGCCGTTGCCGGAGCAGGCCGCCGCGGCGCTGCGCGCCACCTTCGCGGGCGCCGAGCCTGCGGGCGAGATCCCGCCCTTCTCTGAATTCCTGTCGGCGATCATCCCGACCAATCCGATCGCCGCCGCCGCCAACGACGCCTTCCTCCCGCTCATCCTCTTCACCACCGTCTTCGCCTTCGCCGTAACGCGGCTCCCGGCCGAGCCGCGCGAGACGCTGGTGCGCTTCTTCCGCGCCCTGGCGGATGTCATGCTGGTGATGATCCATTGGGTGCTATGGCTGGCGCCGATCGGCGTGCTCGCCCTTTCCTACGTCGTCGGCGCCCGTGCGGGCACGTCGGCGCTGGGAGCGCTGGCGCATTATGTGATCGTCGTCGCGGCGGTGGGCGGCGTGCTGTGGCTGCTCGCCTACCCGCTTGCGGTGTTCGGCGGGCGTGTGCCGCTGGGCAGGTTCGCGCGTGAAGTGGGCCCCAGCCAGGCAGTCGCCATCTCCACCCAGTCGTCGCTCGCGTCGCTTCCGGCGATGCTGGCGGGCGCCGAGCGACTGGGCGTGCCGGTCGCCACCTCGGGCGTCACGCTGCCGCTGGCGGTCGCGATCTTCCGCGTGACCGGCCCCTGCATGAACATCGCGGTCGCCATCTATGTCGCCCATGTCTTCGGGATGGAACTGGGGCCGCAGCAGCTCGCCGCCGGCATTGCCGCGGCCGCGATCACCACGCTGGGCGCCGTCAGCCTTCCCGGTGCGATCAGCTTCGTCAGTTCGATCGCGCCCATCGCGATCGCGATGGGCGTTCCGGTAGAGCCGCTTGCGCTGCTGGTCGCGGTGGAAACGCTGCCCGACATCATGCGGACGGTGGCGAACGTCACCATGGACGTGTCGACCACCACCGTGATCTCCGCCCGCTCGGAAGACGTGCCCGAGCGCACCGAAGCCGACGCGCTGCTCGACGCGGAGTAGCGACCGCGGCGCACTTCCGCGCGCAGGACGCCCCGGTTCTCGGCGCGGGCCTCGCGCAAGCTTCCGCACCCGCTCTTGCCTGCCTCAGCGGGACGTGATTAGAGTCGCCTGCACCGGCCGCGGAGCAGCGGCGGGCAAGAATGGCGCGTCATGATCCTTGAATGTTCTCAATGCCGTACGCGGTATCTGGTCCCCGACAGCGCGATCGGCGCGGAGGGACGCACGGTGCGTTGCGCAAGCTGCAAGCACAGCTGGTTCCAGGCGCCGATCGTGCTCGACCGCTCGACGGCTGCGGCAAGCGCGCCTGCCCCCGAACCCGCAGTGGCGCCTACTCCGCGCGCCGCTCCGTCCAGCCAGCCGCAGCCTGCGCAGAGCAGTGCGGTCCCGGGCTATGATCCCTTTGCCACCGAACCGCCGTTCAAGCCGCGGCGCAATCCCGCCAGGCGCTGGACCGTCGCTGCCGTCGTCGCGGGCGTCTCGATGCTGCTCGGCTCGGCCGCGATCCTGTTCACCGGCGCGCCCGGCATCGCCTCGCAGCTCGGGCTCAACATGGGAGCGACCGAGACGCCGCTGCGCTTCACCGAGAAGCAGATCGAGCGGCGCCCGCTGCCGAGCGGAAGCGAGCTGTTCGCCGTCTCCGGCAAGGTGGTGAACCCTACCGGCGAGCGGCAGCGCGTGCCCGACATTCGCGTCGAGTTGCGCGATGCGAGCGGCCGGCCCGTATTCGCCTGGCGGATCTCTCCGCAGGAGCGTTTCCTCGACGGGCAAGCCGCGATCGACTTCAATTCGGCTCAGCTCGACGTGCCGGAGGATGCCCGGATCCTCGAGCTCAGCTTCGCAGGGGAACTCGGCGGCTGATCCAGGCCAGGCGAGCACCGTAGAGTAGCGCCGCCGTCACCATGCCGGCCGCCGACGCGAGCACCAGTGCACGCGCCCCCCAGCCGGCGTGGACGAGCGCGATGCCGAGCCCGCCGGTCACCAGGAAGTAGGAGACGATGCCGAGCAGCCCGGCGACCACCTGGTCGCCGAGCGACCGCAGTGCATAGACCAGCACCACCTGCAGCCCGTCGAACAGGATGAACGGCGCCCACAGCAGCAGCATCGCAGTGGCAACCAGCTGCACCTGCGGCGTGGAGGGAAACAGGCTCACGACCGGCGCCGCGGCGATGAGCAGGAAGATCGCGCACAGCCCTGTGGCCGCTGCCGAGGCAGCGGCAGCGATCGCAGTGCGGCCCGCCGCTGCCTCGATCCGCCCCTCGCCCACGGCGTTGCCGACCCGCACGCCTGCCGCCGAGCCGAAGCCGAGCGCCAGGCCGAAGGTGATGTTGTGGATCGAAAAGACGATCTGGAACGCATGGGTGACTGCCTCGCCCAGTTGCGTCGACAGCGCGATCAGAATGGAAAAGCCCGCGATCTCCAGTCCGGAGGCGAGCGCCGGCATGGCGCCGAAGCCGATCAGCGCGCATGCCCCAGCCAGCGTGTCACGGCTCCGGAAGCCGCTCCAGTCGCGGACGCCGCGCTCGGCAGCTCCGGGCAGGGTCAAGGCCGCTGCCACCATCGCCGCCGCGCCCAGCGCGGTGACGATCGCAGTGGCACCGGCGGCGCCGACCGCGCCCATCTGCGGCAGCCCCCAATGGCCGCCGGACATTGCCCAGGCGAGGAGCGCATTGAGCGGCAGCATCGCGAGATTGACGGCCATCACGCGGCGCGGGCGGCTGACACCTTCGAGAAAGAAGCTTGCCGCGATCATCACCAGCTGGGGAAAGAAGGCGAAGGCCATGACCTGCACCACCCGTGCGCTCGCCGGCGCGAGATCGGCCGCCACGCCGATCGCGAGCAGCATCGGCAAGGCGAAGACGAACAGGATGGCGCCGCCCGCGAGACCGAGCACCGCCGCGAGCGCCAGCCCCTGATGCAGGATCGCTCCGGTGCGACGCAGTTCGCCCGCGCCGTCGGCCCGCGCCGAGAACACCAGCACGCCGGTGAGCGCGCCGAGCGCCAGCACCACGCCGACGAAAGTGAGCGAGCGGCTCGCGCCGAGCGCGGCCACTTCGCCGGTGTCGACCAGGCCCACCACGATGATGTCGGTCACCTGGAGCAGCGTCCAGTTGAGACTGGTCAGCATCACCGGCCAGGCCAACGACAGAATGCGGCGCAACTCGGCGGAACGGGCAGGCGAGAGGTACATGATGGGACGCGGCCCTAGGCGGGTTTGGGGGTTGTGAGAAGCGCCGTAACCAGCAGTTGCAAGGTGCGACGCACGGTGCTAGGGGCGTCCGCCTGCCAGCCGCCGGAGCATGTCCGGCGGGGTTTTCACGTGCGGTCGTGGCGGAACTGGTAGACGCGCAACGTTGAGGTCGTTGTGGCCGAAAGGCCGTGGAAGTTCGAGTCTTCTCGACCGCACCAATCCTTCTTCTCCTCGCCCCTCCTCATCGGGCGAGGAGCCGCGCCGCTGCTTTCACAGCGAGCCTGGCGGCGGAGCAGGACCGCACCGGCATGACAGCAGAAGCTGCCCTGCAGCAGTCGTATTAAGCCGAGCACAATGCGTGGCGCGAAGATGTGCGGCGCTGGCGCGAGCAGCATCGGCACGCGCAGGAGGTGCTGCGCGCGATGCTCGAACAGTTCGGCGGAGACAGCCAGATCAATCGGCACATGACAGCGATTGAGCAGCATGGGACCGTGCTCGAACGCACCGGCGCAAGCCTGGGCAATATGGCCGACGAACATCCACGCCGGCGCGCGATGCATGAGGAAATGCGCGAGGCGCATCATCATCTGATGGACGTGATCGCGATGCTGGAACGATCGGTCGAGCGCCCGATCGGGCCGGCCGCACCGGCGGATCAGTGAGCAAGCCACCCCGCGAGTGCGGGCGAGCAGGAACGAACGCCGGCCATTGCGCCGGCTGATGCGGGGGCGCTGCTCTCCGGAACCAGCCGGCGGGCAGCGCCGCCATTTTCCGCGCCCGTGTTGGCGGAGCGCGGGATGTCCAATCAGAGTCGGTCGCGAACGCCGTCCGAATCCGAAGCCCGCGCGATAGGTTGCTTCAGGATCGCGCGGGGCGCGAAGCGGTTCTGGATGGTGGGTGCGCGCAGCCGCAGGTTCTGCTGACCGCGCACACGCCCGTCGGGATCGACCGTAGCCGACGCGTCAGCGCAGCCGCGCGGCGATCCCGTTCAGCGTTTCGGCAAGGCCAGCGAGTCGCCGCGCGACCGCATCGCCGCCGTCTGCCGGCGGCAACTGGCCGGCAAGCGCGGCCAACCGGTCCGAAAGCCCCGAATCGGTGTTGCCGGCACCCAGCCGCAGCGCAGCGGCATCGAGTGCTTCGTCAAGCGCCGCGCGCATCGACGCGGACAGACTGTCGGTCCGTTCGAGCTGATCGAGAAAGGCTTTCGCGACCACCGGGTCGGCGGGCCAGTTGACCGGGAATTGCTGCTGGGGATTGAACACACGGCCCTGATCCGCGAGCTTTGCGGCAGCGATCTCGTTTGCGGTCAGATGCGCGCTCGGCTTCAGCGCGAACACGTCGATCCCCCGGGCGATCTCCGTCCCGTAGATGCGGCCATCGTACCAATAGGCCGACCAATAGCCGCCCATCGCCATCTGGTCGGCATCGATCGGGCCGCGATCGAAATAGCCGATTTCGACCGGGTTCGCGCTGTCAGTGAAATCGATCAGCGAAAGCCCGCCCTGATACCAGGCCTGAATGAAGATATCCCGGCCCGGAACCGGGACGATCGCGCCGTTATGCGCGACGCAGTTTTCCTGTTCGCTCTGCGGCGCGGGAAGCTTGAAATAGCTGCCGAATTCGAGCTGGTTGGCCGCGCTGATGTCGTAGATCGCGTCGGCGCCCCAGGTGCGCGGGTCATAGCTCCGGCAACGTGGACGTCCGCCACCGCCCCATTCGTCGGTGAACAGGACCTTGGTCCCGTCATTATTGAACGTGGCGGAATGCCAATAGGCAAAGCCGGGATCGGTGACGACATCGAGCCGCTTCGGCGCCCGTGGGTCGCTGATGTCGAAGATGATGCCGTTGCCCGAGCATGCCCCGGCTGCCAGATCGCGCGAGGGGAAGACCGTGATATCGTGGCAATGATCGGTGCGCGCGGTGTCCTGCGTGCCCTCGCCATGATCGCCGCCGCGCCAGAGGCCCGCCAGTTCCCCGGTGGCGGGATCGGCGAACACCGCGGGGCTCGCGACGATCCGTGCGCGCGCGGGATCCGCCACCGGGATCTCGACCACGTCGATGCGGAACAGCGCCGTGCGCTGGTCGCCCGGCACCTCGCCCACGCACCCGGCCAGTTCCTCGCCCGACCGCACCGATGCCGTGCCCGAGACATAGACGGTGATCACACCGTCCTCACCCGGGCCGGAAACGACCGAATGGGTGTGCGATCCGCGGCAGGTCTGCACCGCCCCCACCTGTCGCGGCCGCGTGAAATCGCTCACGTCGAAGATACGGATGCCGCGGAAGCGTTCCGCGCTGACATCTTCCTCCACTCCCTGAAGCCCGCAATCCAACCGGCCGCGCGTCTGCTCGACCGACATGATCAAGAGGTCGCCGACAATCGACACGTCGCCCTGCCCGCCGGGGCAGACAACGGAACTGATCAGGCGCGGCGCGCCGGCGCCCGCGATGTCATAGACATTGAAGCCATGATAATTGCCGGCGACCATCACATTGCCGGCGAAGGCCATGTCGGTGTTCGCAAAGCTCAGCAGCCCGCCGCGCTCGACGAAGCCGGGTTCACCGCCCGGCGTCTCGGCCAGGTTTGCCGGCTTGCGCTGTCGCAGACCCGCCGGATTCTCCGGATCGAAAAAGCCGGTCGGCTTCGGCAGCGAAGCGACCAGTTCGAGATTCGAGATCGCCGAACCTGCGTCGCGGAAACCAGCGCTCAGGCCCGCACGGGGATCGCTGGAAAGCCCGGCGAGCAACGCCGCCATCCGCCCGATCTCGGCCTGTTGCTCGTTGACGACATCGTTCGCAAATTCGAACAGATACGGATCGGTGGCGCTACCTTGCTGGTCGTAGAGTGCCTCGACCATCGTGATTGCCCCCCGGTGATGCGGGATCATCAGCTCAAGGAACATCCGATCGAACGGCGTGCCGCTCAGCGTGGCGAGCTGCGCCATCTGTTCGGGCGTCGCCATGCCGGCCATCAGCGGCGTGTGCCCGTTGCCCATGTCATGGCCGCCATGCGCGCCACCGTGATGCATGGCGTGCGGGCCGGCGGGGTCCGGTGCGTCGGCGCCCCGATCGCGCAACCACTGCTGCATGAACGTGATCTCGTCTGCCTGCGAGCCGCGGATCCGCTCGGCGATGGCGATCAGCTCAGGGCGATTGGTGCGCTCGGCGACCAGATTGGCCATCAGCACCGCTTGGTAATGATGCGGGATCATGCCTTGCATGAACCGGATATCCGCCGGTGTGTAGCGCGCCGCAGCAACCGAAGCGGCATCGCTGGCGCTCAGCGTCCGTGACGCCTGCCCGGGGGCTCCCGGTTGTACGATCGGCGCGTCTTGCGCAAGCGCCGGGACTGCGCATCCCGCAAGCAGGACCGTTACCAGGGAGGCGCGCAGAGGACGGCAATTCGCTTTCGGCATGAAGACGCTCCTGAAGTTATCTGACGGGACGTAACTCAATCGTCGAACATTCACCAATCGGTGCTGCTGCTAGAGGCCGGGTGCGACCGTGGGCGGCGTGAAATCGGCCGGAATGTCGGTGGTCGCAACGGGGGCCTGCTGCGCAGGCGCGCCGGTCGCGAGCAGCGCTGCCGACAAGAAAAATGCGATGGGCGATTTTCATCGGCGTTCCCCCTGCGTGGCGCACCGCCTTCTTCACTGCTGTTCCGGTACATAGACAAGACTTCCGTCCGGCAATCGATAGGTGACGCCCGCCTTCACGCCGCCGCCGTCGCCCATCTCCGCGGTCGAGGTGTACCGCTCCAGCTTCTCGCCATCCTTCACGGTGATGGTCATGTCTTTCTGCCCCGGATTCTCGACCACAACCACCTGCTTCGACTGGAAGGGGTTCAGCGGATTGCGCGCGATGATCACCATCAGCACCGCGAGGATCACCAGAAACAGGTCGACCAGATTGACCACCGATAGGATGGGATCGTCGGCCTCGTCATCTTCCAGGAAGCGCATCAGCCATTCCTTTCGATTTCGATCGCGCGCAACTCCTCGAGCAGCCAGCGGCGGCGGATTGTATAGATGAAGAAGGTGATCGAGGCGCTGATGAGCGCGAGGATCACCGACGAGAAGGCGACCACCAGATTCTCACCCACACTGGCACCGTCGTTGCTGCCCAGCGCGAGCAGCGCCGGCCCCATCGGGATCATCGTGGCGACGAGACCCAGCATCGGCGTGCTGCGCGAAACGACGCGCAGCCATTCGAGGCGGCGCATGACAACGAGTTCGAGATCATCGGTCGCGCCGCCGGTCCGCCGCCAGTGCGCCGTCAGCGGCGTGCCACCGCGCCCGCGCATACGCGCGAGTGCCTCCACGCCGAACCGGCCGAGGCTGATCAGCGCATAGGCGAGCGCCGCGAGAATCAGCACCATCACGGGCACGAGGAAGATGCGCGAGGCATCGTAGAGCAGGGCTTCAAGCGCGGGCATCGGCAACCTTTTCAAGAGAATTTCGGCGCGCGCGCCACTCGAGGAGCGCGCCGAGGAGCAGAAGGAACAGGATCGCCGCCGCCGCCGGAGCCGTGCCGCGCAGAGTGGTGGCCTGGGGCTGCGACAGCTCCTGCTTCTTCAGGACGAAACCGCGCGGCGGGGCTGAAGACTGAGCGGGCGAGACGTGCGGGTCCGCCTGCGCCGGGGCGGGCGGCGGCGGCGCGGCGGCGCCCGAGAGCGTCCCCGCGTTCGAGACAGCGGCGGGCGAAAGGCCGAAGCCGCCGTTCGGCGCTACGGCGCTGGCTTCGCCGGCAAGCCGGGCAAGGGCGTCGCGGCGGGCGTCCAGTTCGGCGCGAGTCGCCGCGTCCGCCTGCCAATAGCCGCGGGCGATCGCCTCGCGCATCCGATCGATCATCTGCAGCTGCGCATCCGGATGCACCGCCTCGAAAAAGCGGTCGAGCCCCAGATTGCGGGTGTCGCGCACATAGGTGTCGTGCATCGCCTGCCACTGGTCGGCGCGCACGGTGGCAGGATCGGTCACCTGCCATCCCCAGAGATTGTTGACGACGTCGAGCATCTCGGTCGCGCCGGCATAGCCCTGCTTCTGCATCTCACCGATCCAGTGCGGGTTGAGGTAGCGCGCGCGCAGCTCGTCCGACAGGAACGCGGCCGCCGTCGTGGTGCGCGGCATGCCGCTCTGGCGCAGGTCGGTGACGAACAGGTCGGGCGCCTCGCCGGAAACGCTGCGCACCGCGAGCGAGAGCCCCCCCAGATATTCGAACGGATGATCGGTCGAGAGCAGCCCATGGACGTTCGTTGAGCGCGAGAGCACCGCGGCATCGACGCCGCGTAGCTGCTCGGCGAACAGGTTCGTACCCTCCAGCTTCAGCCCCCAGTCTCGCGCGCCATAGGCATATTGCAGCCGGTCGAGGAACGTCGCGGCGAGTTCGTCCTCGCTCTCCCAGTCGGCGTCCTTTGCGATCCGATCGGGCAGGCCGCTGCCGTACTCGCCGGGCGCGTTGCTGAAGATGCGCAACCGCGCGAGTTCGCGCGCGCGCTCGGGCGCGATGCCGCGCGCCACCAGCCGTGCCTCGGTGTCGCGGGCGTTGCGCGCCAGCCCCGGCTCGTCGAGCGCCGCAAGCCGGTCGATCGCGTCGCCCAGCAGCCGCATGAAGCCGTCGAACTGGTCGCGATAAACGCTGCTCGCCTGCACGACGACATCGATGCGCGGCCGGCCAAGCTCGGCGATCGGGATGATCTCCAGCGTCTCGACGCGGCCGCCGCGCCCCCATACCGGACGCAGACCGAGCGCGTGGAGAATCTGCCCCTCAGTCACGCCGAGCGTGCGGATCGTCTCGCCCGCGAACATGCTGAACGCCAGCTTTTCCGGCAGCGCGCCCTCATGGCGTCCGGCATACGCCGCGAGCAGCTGGTCGAACGCCTTGCCGCCCTCTTCATAGGCGGCCTGGGCCGGAACCTTCTCCGCCTCGAACGCGAAGAGATTGCGTCCGCTCGCCACCTCCGGGTTGCGCACTGGATCGCCGCCCGCGCCGGGCAGCACGAACCCGCCCGCGAGCCCCTGCAGCAGCGCTTCGGTCTCGCCCGGCTCGGCGAGGTTGCGCTCGAGCGCCATGGCGCGTTCGACCTGCGCGCGCAGCCCGGCGTCGGCGATGCCGTTGGTCGGCTCGCCGTCACGCAGGTAGCGCGCCAAGGTCGTGTAGGGCAGGCTTTCCCGAAGCTGCGAGAAATCCTCCGCAAAGGCTTCGACCGGATCGATGCCGAGCGCGCGGAGATAGTCGGGGCCGAGCTGCTGCATCACCGTCGTCAGCCGGTGCTCGGGCGCGGCGGGCTCGCCGAAGACATGGAGGCCCAGCGGAATGGCGCTGCGCGCGAGCTGATGGAGATGATCGTGCAGCGCGGTGTAGAAGCCCGCGAAGTCGCGACCGGCGGCCGCGCGATCCCAGCCGATGTCGTCTGCCAGATGCGCCGCGAACGCAGCCTCGCGAATTTCCCCCGCCAGCCGGTCGCGCACGGCACCTTCCTCGACCTGCGCATATTCGTGGATCCGCGAATGAAGGTCGCGCAGCTCGTCATAGAGGCCGGAGGGGGCGAAGGCGGGCGTCTGGTGGCTCACCGTAACGGCGCGGCCGCGCCGCCGCGCCTGGATTGCCTCGGCGACATTGTCCTGGATATAGGGGTAGAAGACCGGCAGGTCGCCGACCAGCAGCATCGGATAGTCGCCGGCCCACAGCCCGCGATCCTTGCCCGGCGTCCATTCCTGGGTGCCGTGCGTGCCGAAATGGACGATCGCGTCCGCCTGCGCGTGGCTGCGCACCCACAGATAGGTGGCGAGATAGAGCGGATCGGGAACGTTGGTCAGATCGTGATAGCTGCGCGTCGGATCGCCCCCGCGTGGCGGCTGCGGCAGGATGACGAGATTGCCGAGCTGCAGCCGGGGAATGATGAAATCGCCGCCGCGCACAGCCCAATGCTGTTCCGGGTTCGCCATCGCCGCCGACAGCTCGGCGCGGCGCGCCTCGGGCAGGGTCGCCAGCCAGGCGCGATAGTCCGCCACCGGCAGACGCGCCGCCAGTCCCCGTGCGAGCAGATCGTCCAGCGTCTCGGGACGGTAGAGACCGCCCATCATTGCCTGCGCCGCATCGATCAGCTGCGCCTCGTCCGCCGGGGTGACCCGGTAGCCGGCGTCGGCGAGATCGCGGGTGAGCTTTTCCAGGCTGCGCGGGACGTTGAGGTTCGAGGCGGAGAAATTCTCCTCGCCGACCGGATGGTTCCAGAAGAACAGTGCGATGTGCTTGTCCTGCGCGGGCTTGGTGCGCAGCGCGACCAGGCGCGCGAGCTTGCCGGTCAACAGTTCGACCTGTTCGGGAATCGGAACGGCGCGTCCGCCCTCGACTGCGCTCACCACGATGGGATCGGAGATTCCCCAGCTTTCCGGGACGCTCAGCGTCACCGCCGCCGAATAAGCCGGGACGCCCGAAGTCGCATTGCGCCATTCCGCCACGCTGTTCGAGCGGTCGCCGATCGCCTGCAGCACGGGCATGTCGAGTGCGGCGAACTCGGCCTTGCGCGCATCGCCATTCTGCATGTGCGTCATGTTCACCAGCGCCTGCGCGCCGAGCGGTGCCAGCAGGCTGGTCAGCCCCTCCGCGTCCGACGCATCGAACCAGAACAGTGCCGGCGCGAGCCCGCGTGCCTCGACGCTGCGCGCGATCGCGTCGACCACATCGGTCTGCATGTCGCGCAGCAGCCCGTCCGAAATCGCGATGGCGACGATGGGCCGCGCCGCCGCACCGCGCGCGGCGAGCCAAGCGCGATACGTGTCCGGCGTGGCGAACACCGTCTCGGCATCGGGATGGTAGATGCCCGTTTCCGGCAGCGGAACCGGGGCGGGCAGATCGTCGACCGGCGATCCGGCGAGCGCCCGGCCCGCGGCCACGACGAAGTTCCGCAGATTGGGCGCGCCGCCCGCGGCATAATAGCCGATCAGCCGCCGCGCGGTTCCGGGCGGCAGATTGCCGAAGCCCGGCGGGCCGCCCCCCACTTTGATCCAGGGGAGCGTAAGCGTCGCGGTGTCGCCGACCAGTCGCTCGATGCTCGCCATGTCGCTGGGCCGCGGGCCGTCGAGGATCAGCATCGCGGCGTCTTCGACGGGTGGCTGCGCCGCCGCACCACCCGCGACGACCCAATCCAGCTCCAGCCCCGCAGCCTGCGCCCATTCGGCCATCCGCTCGAACTTTGCCGGAAGCACGAAGTCCGTCGTGACGATGCGCACCACTGGTACCGGCTGCTGCGCCGCAGCCGGCATGCCCCACAGGAGCAGCCAGATCAGGAACAGCAGCCGGCGCATCGCGATCAGAAGTTGGCGCCCAGGCCGACGAAGAAGATGCGGCCGGGCTCGGCAAAGCTGTAGAGCCCCGAAGCATCCGAAAGTCGCTCGTCGAACAGATTGTCGACACCGGCTTTCAGCGTCAGCGCATCCGTAAGCGCCTGGCTCGCGTCGAGCGACCACAGGCTGTAATCCGGGAGCCGGACCGGCACCGCGTTCGAGAGCAGCGTCTGCTCGCCGATATAGCGCCCGCGCACCTCGAGCCGTGTGGTCTCCAGCGCCTGCCAGCCAAGCTGCACCTTTGCCGTATGGTTCGGCCGCTCGGTCAGCTCTTGGTCGGCCGAAAGGTCGCGCGGATCGACATAGCTGTAGCTACCCGACAGTGTAATCGTCGCGACGGGCGAAACGCTGCCGCTCACTTCGACGCCGCGGATGCGCGCGCGGTTGACGTTCAGATAGGTGCGGCGCTCGCGGCCGCGGATTCCGCAGAATGCAACGCATTCGGTCTGCACCAGATTGTTAAGGTCGTTCTGGAACACCGTGGCGCCGAGCTGCCATGCCGAACCGTAATAGGTCGCGCCCGCTTCATAGCTGGTGCTCGTCTCGGGCTTCAGATCCGGATTGCCGGTGATGATGAAGCGGCCGCCCGCCGCCACCGTGATGTAGCCCGGCGACAGCTGCTTCAGGCTGGGCGCCTTGAATGCTCCGCCGACGCCGCCGCGCAGCGTCAATCCGGGGAGCGGCTCGATCACCAGATAGGCGCGCGGGCTCGTTTCCCACCCATAGGCGTCGTGATGGTCGAAGCGGCTGCCGGCTGTCAGCGTCGCGCCGCGCGTCAGCTCCCGTTCGGCCTGCACGAACAGCGCGTCATGGTTGACGCTCGCTTCGCCCGCCGTGTTGATGGTGGCGTCGCGCAGCCACTCGTTGCGATGTTCACCGCCCAGCGTGAGCCGCGCGCCGGAGAACGGCGCGACCGTCAGCTGCGCATCGGCGACGAAGTCGACGCCCCTGGTCGGCTGGGTTGGCGTCTGGTTCTGGTCGCGTTCGTTCACGCGCTCCAGCACCGAGCGATAGGCGCGCGCCTGCACCGAACCCCAGCCCCATTCGCCGGTGTAGCTGCCGTGCGTCTGTGCGCGCGTCACATGATCCCGATATTCGTAGTAGACCGGCGCGGAACCGGTAGTGATCGTGTCGCGGGTGCGATCATCGTCGATCGCCGCCTGGCCGATCTCGATGCGATGGCCCGGCGCGGGCGTCCACCAGCCGATGATGCTCCCGCTCAGCGCCTCGCGCTCTTCCAGCTCGCTCTGCCGCGGATCGGCGGCGCTCTGCGTGCGGTCGCGGTGGCGATATTCGCCCCATGCGACCAGCCCGAGCGTGTCGCTCAACGGGCCGCCGACCAGCGCCGACAGCTGCGCGCTGTCGCCGCCCTCCCCGTCACGGAAGCCGAGGATGCCGAGCGCGCTCACCTCCAGCCGCTCCGGCCGGCGCGTGCGGACGTTGACGACGCCGGCCAGCGCCTCCGAGCCATAGAGCGCCGAAAGCGGGCCGCGCACCAGCTCGATCTGATCGATCGCGATGCTGGGCACCCAGCCGAGGTCGAAATCGACATGCGCCATGTTGGCGGCGGAATCGTTGATCCGCCGGCCGTCGATCAGCGTGAGCACATGTTCGTTGGACATGCCGCGGATCGAGATGCCGCGACGCGTCATGCCGATGCCGTTGATCACCACGCCCGGCTCGTTCTCGAGCGCCTCGGCGAGATCCTGCACCGGCCGGCGGCGTAGCTCGGTACCGGTCACGACCGAAATGGTGGCAGGCGCCTCGGACACCGCCTGCTCGGACCGGGTGGCAGTCACGACGAGGGTATCACCCTCGCGCGGCCGGGAAGCGTCCCCGCCGGCAAAATCCTGTGCCCATGCAGTGCTCGAAAGGCAGACAAGCGCGGCCGCCGACAGAAATGTCCAGTGCTTCATTGTTCCCCGACCCGTGTGCCAGCTCCCCCCCGGGAGCTGTGGTTATGTTGCGACGTGACACGCGCTATCGGCGCCAAACCACAAATGCAATGGTATAACGTCTCACGGATGTCAGACAGGCGGCGGGTGGGAACGGGTAGCGCACCACCATGTCCGTCCCCACGGCAGGGACGGTGACCGCGAGCGGCACGCTGCTGGACCCAGAGGAACCGAAACTATGCCGCAAGCTTTCTGCCTGAAGCAGGTCAAGCGCGATATAAAGAATTCTTTATGTCATGCTTGACGCGGGATGCGATTGCGCCGATGCTGACCGTGTCGAGGTTCTTCGGTCGGGCGTGCCCGCGCCGAAGCTAAGACGGGAAGCCGGTGCGCGGGTTCGCTCGCAAGGCCGGCGCTGCCCCCGCAACTGTAAGTGGCGAGCAGCGATCCACCGATGTCACTGAGGGGCTCGCCTCTTGGGAAGACGGATCGTCTGTGCTGACCCGCGAGCCAGGAGACCTGCCTCCGACGCGATACCGTCCACCGGCGGGGTGCCCGGTCTGGCCGCTTGCGTGTCCGCGGCCGGAGTCTTCTCGCCGCGCGTCCGGTGCGTGCCCGTCCGGCCGCCCCCGATTTCTTCGGGGTTGAAGAACAATGACTGTCACTGTTGCCACACTCGGCTTCCCGCGCATCGGTCCGCGTCGGGAGCTCAAATTCGCGCTCGAAAAATTCTGGTCCGGCACGATCGATGCGGCCCAGCTTCAGGAGACCGCCGCGGGCCTGCGCACCGCCGCCTGGGCGCGGCAGAAGGCGCTGGGCGTCGACTGGCTGCCGTCCAACGACTTCTCGCTCTACGATCATGTGCTCGACACCAGCCTGATGCTGGGCGCCGTCCCCACGCGCTATGGCGCCGCGCACGGTACAGCGGACCTCGCCACCTATTTCGCGATGGCGCGCGGCAGTACCGGTGGCGCGGGCTGCGGCCACGCCCATGGCAGCGTTACCGCGGGCGAAATGACCAAATGGTTCGACACCAACTACCACTATATCGTTCCCGAGATCGAGCCGGGACAGAAGCTGAGCCTGGGCCGGCTCAAGATCGTCGAGGAATATCGCGAGGCAAAGGCGCAGGGCTATGACACGCGTCCGGTCCTGCTGGGGCCCGTCACCTGGCTCAGCCTCGCCAAGGGGCAGGGCGTCGATCCGTTCGACCTGCTCGACGAGGTGCTCGGCCTCTACGGCGTGATCCTCGGCCATCTGGCGCGCGAGGGGGCCGAATGGGTGCAGATCGACGAGCCGATCCTCGTGACCGACCTGTCGGAGACGCAGCGCCGCGCCTTCACCCGCGCCTATGCCAAGCTCGGCCGGAGCGGGCCCAGGCTGATGCTGACGACGTATTTCGGCGGGCTGGAAGACAATCTGTCGCTTGCCGCTTCGCTTCCCGTCGCCGGGCTGCACGTCGACCTCGT
Source organism: Sphingosinithalassobacter sp. CS137 (assembly GCF_014334115.1). Taxonomy (NCBI): domain Bacteria; kingdom Pseudomonadati; phylum Pseudomonadota; class Alphaproteobacteria; order Sphingomonadales; family Sphingomonadaceae; genus Sphingosinithalassobacter; species Sphingosinithalassobacter sp. CS137. The sequence continues at coordinate 2,235,595 of NZ_CP060494.1, read as the reverse complement.
CCGCGCGCCCGACCAGCTCGAGACAGTGCTGCGCAGCGCGCCGAGGGAGCTGCTGCTGTCGCTTGGCGTGATCGACGGGCGCAACGTGTGGCGCGCCGACCTGCAGGCACTGCTCGCACGGATCGAGCCGGTGGCGGCGGAGCGCGACCTGGTGCTCGCGCCGTCCTGCTCGCTGCTGCACGTGCCGGTCGACCTCGGGCTCGAGCCCAAGCTGGACGACGAGCTCAAGCAATGGCTCGCCTTCGCGGTGCAGAAGATCGAGGAGCTCGACCTGCTCCGGCGCGCGCTGAACGGCGGCGCGGAGAGCGTGTACGATGCGCTTGCCGCCTCGGCACGCGCCGCCGCCAGCCGCAAGACCTCGCCGCGCATCCACGACACCGCGGTGCAGGCGCGGCTCGCCGGAGTGACGCCTGCGATGCGCGAACGGCCTGCGGGGCATGCCGAGCGCATCCGCGCGCAGGCCGAAGTGCTGGCGCTGCCGCTCTTCCCCACCACCACGATCGGCTCCTTCCCCCAGACCGCCGAGGTGCGCCACGCCCGTGCCGAGCACAACCGCGGAGCGCTCGACGGCGCGGCCTATCACGCCTTTCTGCGCGAAGAGACCGAGCGCGCGATTCGCTGGCAGGAGGGCGTCGGGCTCGACGTGCTCGTCCACGGCGAGTTCGAGCGCAACGACATGGTGCAGTATTTCGGCGAGAAGCTCGCCGGCTTCGCCTTCACCATGAACGGGTGGGTGCAGAGCTACGGCTCGCGCTGCGTGCGTCCGCCGATCCTCTTTGGCGACGTTTCGCGCCCGCGGCCAATGACCGTGGACTGGTGGCGGTACGCGCAATCGCTCACCGACAAGCCCGTGAAGGGGATGCTCACCGGCCCGGTGACGATCCTGAACTGGAGCTTCGTGCGGGACGACCAGCCGCGCGAGGCGTCTTGCCGCCAGATCGCGCTCGCGCTCCGCGACGAAGTGACCGATCTCGAGGCCGCCGGATGCAAGGCGATCCAGATCGACGAGGCGGCGCTGCGCGAGGGGCTGCCGCTGCGCAGGCGCGACTGGCAGGCGTATCTCGACTGGGCTGTCGACTGCTTCCGCCTGTCCGCCGCCGGCGTGGGCAATGCCACGCAGATCCACACGCATATGTGCTATTCGGAGTTCAACGAGATCCTCCCGTCGATCGCCGCGATGGACACCGACGTGATCTCGATCGAAACCGCGCGCTCGCAGATGGAGTTGCTCGAAGGCTTTGCGCGATACCGCTACCCGAGCGCGATCGGACCGGGCGTCTACGACATCCATTCCGCGCGTGTTCCCGCCGAGCAGGAAATGGTGGCGCTGATGCGCCTTGCGCAGGAGCATCTGCGTCCCGAACAGCTGTGGGTGAACCCCGATTGCGGGCTCAAGACGCGCAACTGGGAGGAAGTGAAGCCCGCGATCGCCGCAATGGTAGCGGCGGCGCGCACGCTGCGCGCGGACGCTCAGGTCGAGGCCTGATCCGATGGCGGTGATGGAGGACATGGGTGCGCGCGCGCCGGTGCAACTGATCGACATGGTGTTCCCGGGGGACACCAATCATCACGGCACGCTGTTCGGCGGCGTGGCGCTCGCGCACATGGACAAGGTGGCGTTCCTTGCCGCCAGCCGCCACGGCCGGGCGCCTTTCGTCACCGCCGCTTCGGAAAAGATCGACTTCGCCGCGCCTGCCCGGGCAGGCGATATGGTGGAGGTGACGGGTCGCGTGGTGCGCGTCGGCACCAGTTCGCTCGATGTCGAGGTCGAGCTGGTCGCGGAGGCGCCGGTTTCGGGCGAGCGGCGGCTGTGCACGCGCGGCCGCTTCACGCTGGTGGCGGGCAAGGGGCCCGGCGCGCGAACCCCGCTCCCGCCGCTCGTCCCCGATTTGGAGCCCCAGCCGGACGATACGCTGCGTCTGGCGGAAATGGTCTTCCCCGGTCAGACCAATCACTATGGCACGCTCTACGGTGGCGATGCGCTGAAGATGATGGGCAAGGCGGCCTTCATCGCGGCGACGCGCCGCGCACGCGCAGTGATGGTGATGGCCGCATCGGACCGGATCGATTTCGTGTCGCCGATCGGCGAAGGCGAGATGGTGGAGCTGGTGGCGCAGGTGCGCATGACCGGGCGAAGCTCGGTGCGGGTGGCGGTCGAACTCTGGGCCGAAGCGTTGCTCACCGGCGCGCGGCGCCACGCCGCCACCGCCCTGTTCACGATGGTCAGTGTCGATGCGGAAGGATGCGCGACGCCGATCGGCGCGGCGTGAACCGGACTTACAGAAGGCGCATTTTCGGCTCCGGTATTTAGCCTGCTGCGGTCCCGAAAGCTGCCGCTCGTCCTGAATTGGCCGAACGGCAGCACCCGTTGGGTGCGAATATGATCGCGACCCAAGAATTCCCCGCAGGAACTAAGTCGTCGTAACTAGCGGTCCGACGATCGCCTGTCCGAAGCGCTCGCATACGGCTTGCACTTGCTCCGGTTCGTGCGGCACGGGGAGCGCGTCCATGGCCTCGAAGAAGCGGTCATGGCGGGCTGGGGTGGAGATTAGGGTCATCTGCGCATCTCCGCCGAAGGCGCTGAACCCATGCGTCACGCCACGTGCGACGAATATCCGATCGCCGGGCGCGGTTAGTAACTTCTCCTCGCCAACGAGAAACAGCATACGTCCGGTCCAGACGCAAAAGAGCTTGTCCTCATCGAACGAGATGTGGGCCGGCGCCCCCTGATCCTCGGTGACAGACAAGGTCATCACCGTCATCGGAGCAGCCTCCCCACCCAATAATATCCCGGCCTCAATCCCGGAGAAGCGCGCGGACCCGCGTGACGCTAGAAGGCCGCTGAAAGGCGGCTGGCTATTACTGAAAGTTGTCACGCATTTTCTCCTAAGGGGCGATGGCGTCGAAGCCGCAACCCCGTCTCGATCGTTTTCAGTGAACTCGGATGAGATGCTGGCCGGCGTCGCGGCCTTCGAGCATCGACGAGGCGCTTCCGGTCCGCTCTTGATGCCACCGGCGCTCGCGGTCCAACCTTCAGCCGGGACCGAACCGCTCGCGCAGCGGGGGTGGCCTAGAAGCGGTAGCCCACTCCCAGCAGCACCTGGTTGCGATGCGAACCGGGCTGGTAGTCGTATCCGTCGCCGAAGGTGGTGTAACGGTATTCGGCCTTGACATAGAGCGCGTCGGAGATGCTGTACTCCACGCCCGCGCCGAGCCGGACGCCGTCATTGTCGGCGCTGCTGCGGGTGACCTCGTACTGATCGCTGCCGACCCGCTCGCGCTCCGTCAGTTCGATCGCGGCATTGGCCCAGCCCACCTTGACGTAGACCAGGCTGCGCGAGCCTAGTCGGTAGCCGAGCCGGGCGAGCACATCGATGTCGCGGCCCGGGCGGAAGGTGAAGGAATCCGCGGCCGGCATGATGGTCACCGCGGCATCGCGGGTTCCCCCGATGCTCGCCTCGACCCCGATAACGAACCTGTCGACGATGGCGGCATCATAGCCGACCGCCACACGCCCATGGACGCCGTCCAGGCGCTGGTCGAAATCCTCGAAGCTGCCGTCGCTCTCCAGCTCATCATATCCCATGCTGATCTCCAGCCGCGGACCGGTGAAGTCCTGCGCCGAGGCCGGGACAGGCGACAGTAGCAGCGCACCGGCTGCGACGGCGGTCAGCAACGCGCTGCCCAGCGCCGCCCGCTCGTAGAGGCGCGCCACGGCGCTTTCGGGGGAAGCACTCCGTGGCACGGGCGCCCCGCTTGTGCCGGCCTCATCCCTGGCGGCAGAGCTGGCCGGGCAGCTCAGCCCCTGCAGGGTGCCGAGGCCGACGATCACCGCCGTTCCGCCGACCCGCACGGCGGCGGGATGCCCCTCCACCACGTCCACCTCCAGGTGGATGGTGCTGGGCCGACCCATCGCCTCGCCCTGACGGATGACCCAGCAATGCGTGCCGTCGCCGGGAGACTGTTGATCGACCAGCAGGCCCGCCAGCGCCGCGGCGGCCGCCCCGGTTGCCGGGTCCTCCGCAATGCCCATCAGCGGCGCGAACATCCGCAGGTGGATCTCGCGCCCGGCTTCCCAGTCCTCCATCGCCAGCACCACGACGTGCGGCGCGAGGGAAGTGGCCAAGTGCGACTGCCACGCCTGCAGGTCGAGGCTTACCGTGGCGAGCGTCTCCGGCGAGTGCAGCGGTAGAAAGTGAAACGGAACGCCCGCAGAATATGCCTGCGGGCCGAACTCCGCCATTTGGGCGAGCGCTACGCCCGCAATGGTGGCCGCCTGCGCGCTTGTCAGGCTGGTGACAACCCGCGTCGGCAGCAGCGGGCTGGTGAGCGTCGCCTCGAGCGCGCCGTCCTCGCTCCGCCGGATCGCGACCGGCACGAGCCCGACGCCCTCGGCGAATACGACGTCGGATCGCCCCTCCAGCGCGCCTCCCACCGAAGCGAGCGCAACCGCCGCGCCGATGGTCGGATGGCCCGCAAAGGGCAGCTCCATCGCCGGCGTGAAGAAGCGCAGCCGTGCATCGGCCCCGTCCTCGCCGTGAAGGACGAAGACGCTCTCGCTCAGGTTCAGTTCGCGGGCGATCGCCTGCATGGTTGCGGAAGACAGGCCGACCGCATCCGGAAAGACCGCGAGCTGGTTGCCGCCGAACAGGCGGTCGGTGAAGACATCAAGGAGAAGGTAGTCGCGCTGAGTCATGGGAAGGTGCTCCACGATTGATGCGCCCTCTGTGCCCCCTTCCTGGCTTTGTCTCAAACGATTGATTCTTGCCCTGAGGCTAAGCAGTGCTAAGGCATAGGCGATGCCCGCTCCGCCACTCCCCCTGCTCCGTACCTTCGAGTCTGCGGCCCGGCACGCCAGCTTCGTGCGTGCCGCGGCGGAACTGAACGTGACACCCGCCGCGGTCAGCCAGCAAATCAGGTCGCTCGAAGATCGCCTCGGTGTGAAACTGTTCGTGCGCCATGCTCGGGGCCTTACGGTTACGAGCAGCGGCAAGGACTATGCTGTCAGTATCGCGCGAGCCATGGCGGACATCGAAACGGCGACACGGGCGCTCGGGCGCCCTGAGCGCAAGGGGCGGTTGAACGTCGCGACCTTCCAGTCGTTCGCCTCGCTTTGGCTGCTTCCACGCCTCCATCGGTTTCGCGCGAGATACCCAGAGATCGATGTTCGACTGGTAATCAGCGATGCCTTGGCAGATTTGTCGAATGGCGAAGTCGACGTCGCCATTCGTTTTGGCGCCGGCGACTATCGCGGATGCCAAACACGGCTGCTCATGACAGACACAGTCTTTCCCGCCTGTGCGCCATCCCTAATCGCGGGCATGCCGATCCCCCGCAGGATTACCGACCTTGCGGAGTTTCCCTTGCTGCACGACGACGGGCTGAGCGACAACGAACGGAGCCTCTCCTGGTCCGATTGGCTGGGCGATGTTCCGTTGCGGACAGCGCAGCACCTGCCAAATGGCTTACTCACTCTTCAGGCCGCACTTCTGGGAGAGGGTGTGGCACTCGTCCGGCACTCGGCAGTCGCGGCTCACTTACGAGCCGGTCAGCTCATGCGTTTGCTGGAAGACGAGCGCGAGTCCGAGTTCAGCCACTGGCTGGTGACGGCAACAGGAGAGAGCAATCGACGAGCGGAAGCCTTCGCGGAGTGGATCGTGGGTGAGATCGAAGCTGACGGCGCTTGAAAGCCGGTGGTCTGACTGAGCGGATCTGCGGTGTCGATATCGATTTCAGCCGCACCACAGGATTGGGCTGGGCTATTTCCTGAAGGTCCGCCTTTGGTCCTTCGAGCATCGTGAGCAAACTTACAGCTTACCGCCCACGACTTCCCGATGTCGTGCACTCCCCCTTCCACGGCCGGAATAGCTCACGACCGCTCGAATGGCCAAACATCAACGGCAGAAGACCCGAGTTGTGGGAAGCGAGGTTGCTCGATACGGAACACAGTGTGCCATGAACCGAGGCTAGTCGCATGGATGGCTCTGGTTCAATGCTTGTGACGGGTTCGACCCAGCCGGTCGGACGCGAACAAGCAGGAGATCCCATGGACCGTCGATGGCCCCCTCTCGACTATCTCGCATGGCGGGAGACGAGCGCAGCGCTTCATCTCTACCTGCAGATCGCCGGAAAATATCGATTGGCAAGGACGCCCTGGGTCAACCACTCGTGGCACGCGACGTTCTACGTGACTGCAAAAGGGCTCACCTCGTCGCTCATACCCGACGGGCCGGGAATCGAGATCGCTTTCGATTTTCACGATCATCGCGTGATCGGCACCACCGGTGACGGCCGAGCCGCTTCGTTCGTGCTCCAGCCGATGACGGTAGCGGCGTTCCATGCCGCGTTCGTCGCGATGGTGTCGGAACTGGGCGGCCAGCCGCAATTCGACGGCTCGCCCAACGAGGTGCCGTTCCCGGTCCCCTTCATCGAGGACCACCGCGATCGTCCCTATGACCGGGACGCCGTCCAGCGGTTCCACCAGGCGCTGCTGAACATCGACCGCGTGTTCAAGCGGTTCCGGACTTCTTTCCTCGGAAAGTGCAGCCCGGTGCATCTGTTCTGGGGAAGCTTCGACATGGCCGTCACGCGCTTCTCGGGCAGGCGTGCGCCCCTTCACGGCGGCGGTGTTCCGGCTCTACCCAACGATGTGGCGCAGGAGGCGTACGATCGCGAGGTTTCCTCTGCCGGCTTCTGGCCGGGCGGGGGCGGCATCGATTACGCCGCCTTCTATGCCTATGCCTATCCCGCTCCCGCGGGCTTCGATCGCGCAGCGGTTCGCCCCGAGGCGGCCTTCTGGCATTCGGAGCTTTCGGAGTTCGTCCTGCCCTATGAGGCAGTGCAGTCTGCCGAAGACGGCGACGCGGCGCTGCTGGCGTTCCTTGAATCCACCTATGATGCAGCGGCTCGGCTCGGCAAATGGGATCGCGATATTCTCGAGTGCGGCGACGGTCGGCCGCGAGAGGTTCGTCCGGCCGATGCCCAGCGCACGGCCGAGGCGCCGCCGCCCATCGAAGCGGATGTCGAACGCGAGGACGGAACGTCCAAGGGACGCTATCGCATCGTCATCGACGGGCACGAGGCGGAGATGACCTACAGCCGCGCCAACGAATCGCTGATCATCATCGATCATACCGAGGTTCCAAGGGCGCTGCGCGGGCGACGGATCGGCGAGCGCATGGTGCTTGCGGCGGTCGAGGATGCGCGGCGGGACGGCGTCTCGATCATCGCGCTTTGCCCGTTCGCCAATGCGCAGTTCGCGCGGCATCCGGATTGGCAGGACGTGCTGCGGCGCTGAACGGTTCGGCGCCGGAGCGCCGGCCTTGCGGGAACAGTGCTGAAATCTTGTCGCAGCGTTCCTTCAGCCGCGACACGGATATCCGCCTGACGCTGCTACAGCGGCGCGGTTCGCGGCGCCAGATACACGTTCGTTCCAGCGGAGACGGCCATGCGACAGAAGCTTTTGATCGATAGCCACGTATCGGGAGCCGGTTGGATTACGCGAGCGCTCGCGGGTGCGAAACGGAAGGTCGCGGGGGCGGTGTCGCTTATCGTCGGGGCGGAGGGCTCGGCCGCCGAGCCAGCCGAAGCGCCGGAGCCGTCAGAGGATCTCGTCGACTATGACGCGATCCTGCGAACGAACCTGACGAATGTATTCGGCGAGCGCGATCCCGTGCGGCGCATGGAAGTCATCCGGGCGCTCTATGCCGACAATGCCGTCTTCTATGAGCAGGAGCGCATTGCGACGGGGCACGAGGCGATTTCGCAGGCGGTGACCGAACTGCTCGCCGATCTGCCCGAGGCGTTTCTATTCACGGCGCAGCGGGCCGGCGCAGGGCATCATGGCCTGGGCAGGCTGCAGTGGCGCCTGGGACCGCCGTACGGTCCGCCCGTCGCCACCGGCACCGATGTCGCGTATGTCGAAGAAGGGCGAATCCGCTCGCTCCACGTATTCCTCGATGGAGCGGCGTGACCGGAGAGCGACGCCGTCGCTCTCCGTATTCCTTTCGGCCCGCGCTACGACATCGCCGGCGCGGAGGGCGGCGGGCCATCCGGCAGCGGGATGAACTCCTGATCGTCGGCATCGGGCAGCTTCATCCGCCCCGCCTTCCAGTCCGCCGCCGCCTCGGCGAGCCGATCCTTCGACGACGACACGAAGTTCCAGAAGATGTGGCGCTCGCCGACAGGCTCGCCGCCGAGTACCATTACCGTCGACCGCTCGAGCGCGCGCACCTGCGATGCCGCGGTGTCGAGCACCAGCATCTGGCCCGCATCGAACCGGCGGTTGTCGACCTCCACTGCGCCTTCGGCGACATAGAGCGCGCGTTCGGAATGGCCGCCCGGGACCTCGGCGACCGCTCCCGCCGTCATGTCGAGATGCGCGTAGAACAGCGGCGAATGGGTTTTCGCCCCCGCCGTCAGGCCATAGGCGCTGCCGGCGATCAGATGGCCGTTCACGCCGCCATCGGACCATTGCGGGAGATCCTTGCCCGAATGATGCGTGAACCCCGGATCGGTCTCTTCCTGCCCGTCCGGCAGCGCGACCCATGCCTGGATGCCGTGCACCAGATCGCCATGTTCGCGCGCATGCTCGAAGCGCTCGCTGTGCGTGATGCCGCGTCCCGCCGTCATCCAGTTCACCTCGCGCGGTCGGACCGCTTGCTCATAGCCGAGGCTGTCGCGGTGCATGATCTCGCCGGAGAACAAATAGCTCACCGTCGACAGGCCGATATGCGGGTGCGGACGCACATCGAGGCTGCGGTCGATCCCGGGCGCCAGATCGACCGGCCCCATATGGTCGAAGAAGATGAACGGGCCGACCATCCGCCGCCTGGCGAAGGGCAGCACCCGCCCGACTTCGAAGCCGCCGCCCAGATCGCGGCGGCGCTGGTCGATGACCAGTTCAATCATGGCATGTCTCCTGAGCGCACCGCGCGCGACGATGTCCGAATATTCCGGGTGTCGCGCATAAAAAGCCTTCATGAAGGGGCAGAGCAGCACTGCCTGCCTGCCCGTCTCGCGGATCGTGTCGAAAACGCCGCGGGCGAGTTCGGAACCGATGCCCTGTCCGGAAAACCGCTCGGGCACGATCGTGTGAGTCAGGACGACGCGATCGCCGTTCAGGCGGTAATAGGCGACAGCCAGTTCGTGGCTGTCGCCTATCTCCATTTCGAACCGGCTCTCGGCCGGATTGTCGATCACGTCGGCCATGTCAGCCCGCGCGGATGAAGCCGAGCAGATCGGCGTTGATCACATCCGGGTGGGTGGCAAACATGCCGTGCGACAGGCCCGGATAGGTCTTGAGCGTGCCGTTAGGGAGAAGCTCGATCGCCTTGCGCGCCGAAGCGTCGATCGGCACCACCTGGTCGTCCTCGCCGTGCATCAGCAGCACGGGAAGCGACACGGCCTTCAGATCCTCGGTGAAGTCGGTTTCCGAGAAGGCCGCGACGCAATCATAATGCGCCTTCGCCCCGCCCATCATTCCCTGCCGCCACCAATTGCGGATCAGCCCTTCGCTCACTTCGGCGCCCGGCCGATTGAAGCCGTAGAAGGGGCCGCTGGGCACATCGAGGAAGAACTGCGCGCGGTTGCTCGCAAGCGCGGCGCGGAAGCCGTCGAACACCTCCATCGGCAGGCCGCCGGGATAGCGTTCGGTCGCCAGCATGATCGGCGGCACCGCGCCCAACAGCGCGGCCTTGGCGACGCGCCCCGGCTCGCTGCGCGCGACGTAGCGGATCACTTCGCCGCCGCCGGTCGAATGGCCGACATGCACCGCTCCCTTGAGGTCGAGCGCACGCGCCAGCGCCGCGACATCGGCGGCATAGGTGTCCATGTCGTTGCCGGTGTCGGTCTGGTCCGACCGGCCGTGCCCGCGCCGGTCGTGCGCGATGACGCGAAAGCCTTCGCCGAGGAAGAACAGCATCTGATTGTCCCAATCGTCGGCGCTGAGCGGCCAGCCATGGTGGAACATGATCGGCTGCGCGTCCTTGGGGCCCCAGTCCTTGTAGAACAGGGTGACGCCGTCGCTGGTGGTGAAGGTCGACATGGTCCGGTCTCCGTTCGTGGTGGGTTGCGAGAAACTCGGGATTGGCAGGGCACTCGCGACTGCCATTGTACCTATGTAGGTGACGGCTGTGCGACGCGTGATCCCTGGCCTATCCGGGCGCGCGGCGGTCACGCCACCGCCCCGGCGGAGCGGACCAGCGGTGCGACTTGCGTGCCGAGGAGTTCGATCGATCGCTGCATTGCCGCGGTTTCGAGCGAGGCGGTGCTCATCTGGAAGGTGATGCGCGCCAGCCCGCCCAGCGTCTCGCGCGCATCGGCGATCTTGGCGGCGACCGTATCGGGGGCGCCGAGGAGGAACGCGCCTTCAGGACCGGCCAATGCATCGAACTGCGCGCGCGTGGGCGGCGTCCAGCCGCGTTCGCGGCCGATCCTGCCGGTGAGATGCGCCCAGCCGGGAAAGAAGGCGTCGCGCGCGGCCGCGTCGGATTCGCCGACGAAGCCCATAGCATGGACGCCCACCTTCAGGGCATCGGCGCTGTACCCCGCCTGTTTGCCAGCCTCGCGATAGAGATCGACGAGCGGCCGGAAACGCTCGAACGTGCCACCGATGATCGCGACCATCAGCGGCAGGCCCAGCGTGCCGGCGCGCGCGAACGATTGCGGCGTGCCGCCGACGCCCAGCCAGACCGGCAGGCGCGGCTGATGCGGGCGCGGGAACACGCCCTGTCCGGCGAGCGGCGGGCGGAAGCGCCCCTGCCAGTGAAGATCCGGCGTCTCGCCGAGCGCCAGCAGCAGATCGAGCTTCTCGGCGAAGAGATCGTCATAGGCGCGCGGATCGAGGCCGAAGAGCGGAAAGGCTTCGCCGAACGACCCGCGGCCCACCACCAGCTCGGCGCGCCCGCCCGAGATCAGATCGAGCGTCGCGAACTCCTGAAACAGGCGGACCGGATCAACCGCGCTCAGCACCGTGACCGCGCTGGTGAGCCGGATGCGGCGCGTCCGCGCCGCCGCGGCGGCAAGGATGATGGCAGGCGCGGAGTCCAGAAACTCGGCGCGGTGATGCTCGCCGACTCCGAACACGTCGAGGCCGACCCGGTCGGCCGTCTCGATCTCGTCGAGCAGCGCCGCCATCCGCTCGGTGGCCGAGGGCAACCGACCAGTGACCGGATCGGGCAGGATCGCCGCGAAGCTGTCGACACCGATCTCCATCAGCGCTTTCCCTCCTCGGGGTCGAACATCGGCACGCCGCCGATCGGGGACTCGGCCTCGCCCTGAAGAACGTCCCAATGCTCGGCAAGCAGGCCGTTCTCGACGCGGAACAGGTCGACCACTACTTGCGGCACCGGCCCCCATCCCGTGATGCGGCCGTGAATCGCGACGAGGTCGCCTTCGGCAACCATCATGCCGGGCTCGTACCAGACGTCCGCCGAGAGCTCCGCGACGATCGCCGTCAGTGCGTCGCGACCCTGCGGGATGTTCGGATTATGCTGCACATAGTCCGGCGCGTAGAACCGCTCGACCGCTTCCGCGTCGCGCCGCTGGAACAGCGCGGTCATTGCCTCGAGCACCAAAGCCTTGTTGCGTAGCGGACGGTCGTCCGAGGCCCGGTCCGCCGGGCGCGTGACCATGATCGGGCCGGTCAGCCGCAGGAAATCGCCGCGCGGAAGCGTGACGAAGGAATGGACGACGTTCCGGTCGAAATCCTGGACATTGGCGACCGTCGCGCCGGACTCCTCCTGCCAGCTGACCGCGAAGCTGCCGTTGCCCAGCGGCACGACCGCGATCTCCACCGTCTCGGTATGCGCGTAGGGTCCGTCGGCGATCTCGAACGTCATCTGCGTTTCGGAATGCAGCGTCAGATGCACTGCGAACTCCGGATAGCTGACGTCCATTTCCTGTCCGACCGGAAAGCGTCCTTCGTGCACGTCGCTGCTCCTGCGGGGGTCTCCGGCGGTCGCGGACCTGCGGACGATCGTCGATCGCCGGCGCAGGTCCGCCCGCAGGACCGGGGTTTACGCTGCCGGACCGACCGGCGTGTTCAGCAACTGCTGTTCCCACATGTAGGCGATGCCGCTGCCGCCGAAGTGGTCGATCAGGATCGGAGGCAGCAGCACCGCGGTGTCGGTTCGCGCCCAGTCGCGCTGCCATTCGGAAGCGACCGCGGCCCAGGTCATCATGTTCACGCCTGCCGCGATCATGCGCTGGATCGCTATCTGATGCGCCTCCATCGAGGTGCCGCCCGAGGCGTCGGTGACGACCGTGACGTCCCAGCCCTCGCCTGCTGCGTGGATCGCGGGCATGGCCACGCAGACCTCCGTCCACAGGCCCGCGATGATGAGCTGCTTCCGGCCGGTCGCCTTGACGGCATCGACGACCGTCTGGTCCTCCCAGGTGTTGATCAGCGTGCGGTCGATCACTTCCTGGCCGGGGAACACATCCGTGAGCTGCTTGAAAAGCAGCCCGCCGCGCTCGGCGATCACGCTGGTCAGGATGGTGGGCACGCTGAACGCCTTGGCCATCTTCGCCAGCGCGGTGGTGTTGTTCACAACTGTCTGCGGGTCGTGGCTGTTCAGATTGGCGAGCTGATAGGGCTGGTGGTCGATCAGAACGAGCACCGAGTCTTCGGGACGCAGAAGCGAGTCGAGGCCGTTGCGGAGTGCCATGATCATCCTTTGCTGACGTTGTTTGCAGGCTCGCCGCGCGAACCCATGGGGGCGGAACATCAGCGTGACATTGCCACTCCGATCCCCGGCGCGGTAGCGTCAGCGCTCGGCGTGCTGTGTCGCGCAGAGGGGAACACCGGATGGACATCGATGCGCTGCGGACCTTCGTGGAGGTCGCCGACTCCGGAGGCATATCCCCCGCCGCACGTCGGTTGGGCCTGTCGAAATCGATCGTGAGTCGACGGCTCTCCCGGCTCGAGCAGGATCTCGACGCCCAGCTTCTGGCGCGGACGACCCGCGGCGCCGCACTGACCGAGGCGGGCGCGGCCTTCCGCGACTATGCGGCGCGCGCCGTCGCCGAGATTGAAACGGCGATGGAAGTAATCTCTCCCGATGGCGACCTGAAGGGCCGTTTGCGCGTGGCGGCGCCGCTCTCGTTCGGGCCGACTCACTTCGCCGCGGTGCTCGCTGACATGGCGCAGCGCCATCCGGCGCTGCATATCCATACCTGCTACACCGATCGCTTCGTCGACCTTATTGCCGAAGGGTTCGATTGCGCCATCCGGGTTGGCAGCCTGCCCAGCTCCAATCTGATCGCGCGGCGCATCGGTCCGATGCACGCGGCCTACGTTGCCTCCCCGAGCTACATAGAAAAGCACGGATCACCGGAAACCCCCGAGGAATTCGTCACGCACGAGGCGCTGATGCAAGGAACCGAGACCTGGCCCGTGGTAGACGGCGACAAGGTGATCGCCATGCGACCACATGGACGCTTCAAGGGCGACAATGGCGTTGCGCTGGTCGCCGCGGCGCTGGCAGGCCTAGGGATAGCGGGGCTCCCGGTGGGACTGATCGAGAATCATCTCGCATCGGGCGCGCTGGTGCCGGTCATGCCCGACTATCCCCCACCCGAACTCGGAATCTTCGTGGTGCGTCCGCCCGGCCAGCATCCGTCCAGGAAGATACGGGTGCTCACCGAAATGCTGATCGAATGCTTCGGAGAACATGCGCAGGCGCGATGAGCGGCAACCACGCGCCTGCGCTGCCGATCGCGCGAAAGCTGCCCGCCGTCGACGGCTAGCCCGGTGCAGCTGGCGCAGGGATAGGGTGTCGCGGATGCGGCGGTCGCCGGTTCGTGATCGTGTCCGGCGTGTCCGCCACGGCGCGGAAGTGGCGGCCCACCGCTCGAAACCATTCGGGATCACCGATTTGGCGGACGCTAGCCTCGGCCCGACGATCGGGCCCGTCGTGGCGCTGATGAGCGCTGCGGTTCTCGCCGCTCCTCTGTTCCGCAGGCTGGGGCTTGGCTCGATCCAGGCTATTCGCGGCAGGCGTGCTCGTGGGGCCTGCCGCACTCGGCCTTGTCGCCGACGCGCAGGCGATCCTGACCATCTCCCAACTCGGCGTCGTCATGTTCCTGCTCGTCAACGGCCGGGAGCTCCCTCTGCTCTTGCCGCTGCGAATGATTCGCGTTAGCGGACGGGGAAACAAAGGGGGCTTTGGGAAATGAACTATCGATTGAAAGCGCGCATGGTCGCGCAGCTGTCCGCCAGCGTGGTTGCTTTGTGCACTCTGAGCGGAACGGCGTTCGCGCAAACGGCGCCGGCAGGTGTAGAGTCCGACCAACCGGAGGCGGACCAGTCCACTTCCCGCGACGCCTCGGTCCATACGATCGTCGTTACCGGTCAGAAGATCGAACGCACGCTGCAGGATACGCAGGAAAGCGTTGCCGTGACCACCGCGGAAACGATCGACCAGCGCACCCTGCTCGAGATCGACGATGTCTTTCTGCAATCGGCCAATGTCGGCATCACCTTCGGCGGCTTCGATTTTTCCATCCGGGGGATCACGCGCAATTTCAACGCGACCGGCGGATCGGGCGATCTCGGCGTCGTATATTACGACAATGTCCCGCTGACCGGCATTTTCGCGAGCGCCTACCCAAAGAACCTCTGGGATGTTTCGCAGATCGAGATATTCCGCGGCCCTCAGTCCACCAATGTCGGGCGCAACGCCCTTGCGGGGGCGCTTGTGGTGCGTACCTTCGAGCCCGATCCCAGCGGCTTCGACATCGCGGCGCGCGCCGAATACGGAAATTTCGAAACCTATGCGGTCGAAGGCATGGTCAACGTGCCGCTGGGCGACGTCGCGGCTTTCCGGCTGACCGCAGAGCATTCCGGAACGGAAGGCTTCCTGAAGAACCGCACGACCGGTGACGAGGATGACGGCGCGAGCGAGAACACCACGGTGCGGGGACGGGTGCTGCTCGAACCCAGCACCAGCTTCAGGGCGCTCGCATCGCTGCAATATCAAGACCGGACGGAAGGCACGAACAACTATGCCCTTGCCGTCGGCGAGCCGCTCGATCTCTATCAGACCTCGAACAATATCCCGAACCGGACGGAGAACGAACTTCTGATCGGTTCGCTAGATCTCGAATATCGCTTCTCCGACACATGGAGCATTAAGTCGATCTCCGCCTTCATGGATGCCGACTATGCGACGTCGACCGACTTCGATGGGACGGCGGCGTCGCTGGGCGAAGGATTCCAGGTCGAGGAGGCTCGAAACTTTTCGCAGGAACTGCGCGTCACCTACGCGGGCGATCGTCTGCGTGGCACGGCCGGAGTTTTCTACATCGACATAAGCTCCGACGGCGTTTTCGCACCGACGGTGGTTCTCAACCCGACCGAACTCGGCGTACCGGACGTGTTGCTTCCCTTCTATCCGCCGTTCCTGCTGGTCGATGTCAACAATATCGGGTCGAGCGACACGACCAACTACGCCTTCTTCGCGCAGGCTGAATTCGACATCACCGATCGGCTTACGCTCTCGGCGGGCTTGCGATACGACCGCGAAGAAGTGTCGTCCGACCTTTCGCAGAACAATGTGCTCGATGCCAGCACGCCGCTGCCCGATCCGGCGCAGGCGGGCGCCGTTGCCGACATGCTGCAACCGGGCCTGGGGCCGGTGGTCGAAGCGGGGGTGGCGCAGGTGAATGCGATCCTGGGAGCCAGCCTTGTCGCGACATCGGAATCCTACGAGACCGATTTCGGCGCGTTCCTTCCGGAGGTCGGCCTGACCTATGCCGTGAACGACGATGTCATGCTCTCCGCTTTCTACAAGCGCGGATATCGCGCGGGTGGCGCTCGCGTGGGCACCACCGGCCAGCTCGATACGTTCGACCCGGAATATCTCGACAATTTCGAGATCGCGGCGCGTACCGAATGGCTCGACGACACCCTCGTGATCAACGCTAACGCCTATTACGGCATCTGGACCGATCAGCAGGTCGATGTCCCGATCGACGGCGTTCAATTCAACGTCGACACACAGAATGCCGGCAAGTCGAAGATCTGGGGCTTCGAGTTGGAAGCCAATTACAGTCCGACCCGCCGCACCGACCTGTTCGCCAGCCTGGGCTATGCAAAGACCGAATTCGAGGAATTCTGCCGCACCGGCATCAATGCTGCGTTTCTGGAAACGTGCACGACGGGCGGCGTGACCGGCGTGGATCTCGCCGGCAATGACTTCCGCTATTCGCCCGACTGGACCGCGGCGGTTGGCGGACGCCAGTTCGTGACCGACAGGATCTTCGTTCAGGCCAATGCGACCTACCAGGGCGGCTCCTTCTCGGATTTCGAGAACGACCCGCAATATGAGAACGACGGATTCTTCCTGCTCAACGCGAGCATCGGCTATCGTGGGGACAATTTCGACCTGACCGTCTATGGTCGCAACCTGACCGAGGAATTCGCCACGTCCTTTGTCGGCCCGGGGGATCAGCCCAACCAGATCTTCGTCACCCCGGCGGTGGCGCCGCGCGAATATGGCATCATCCTGACCGCGCGCTATTGATAGCCGGACGGGGATTTTCTTCATGGACAGCCTGTGGATGGCGATAATCGGCGGGGGCGGCGCCGCAGGAGCGCTCCTGCTCCGCCGCGCATGGAGTGCGCGCGGCAGCGATGGCGTCGCATGGAAATGGCTGGGCTGGGGGGTCATGATCGCCACCTTCGCGGTGGCGATGGCGGCGTTCGGATCGATGCGCGGCCTGTTCATCGCCTTTCCGATCACCGGCGTGGCGGCGCTGGCGGTGGTGGCCAGCGGATACGAGCTGCGCCGGCGCCGCGAGCGGAAGAACCGCAGTCTCGCACCGGAACCGATCGAGCGTGCATCGACATGGTGGCGCGGCGTCCTGCGCTGGTTGCTGGCGCTGCCCATCGGCCTGATCGCCGCGATGGGCATCGGGATATTCTATACCGCCTGGACCGGCGGTGCGCCCCAGACACGACTTGTCGTCGGCGGGCTTCTGATCCCAGTCGTCTGGGGCGCGTGCATGGCGTGGACGCTTGCCGACAATCGCATCCTGCGCGCGCTGGCCTTCCTGGTCGCGGTCACCGCGTTCGGCTTCGGCCTCGCCATTGTCAGGGGGTTCTGATGGACGACACGACACCGCGCGAGCGACCGCGCCGCAAGCCACTTCTCGCGCGCGTGCCCGCAGGGTTCGTCCAGGCGGTGCTCAAGGGGCACAGCGGCCTCGGGCTCGCCTTCGCGGCGGCGATCTACGTCGTCTGCCTGTCGGGCTCGCTGCTGGTGTTCTACGATGAATTTATCTGGTGGGAAGCCGCCGGCGCACCCGAGATTCGACAGCTTTCGAACGATGCCATCCAGGTCGCGCTGACCGGGGCCGTAGAACGCGGCGGTGCGGAAATCGGCCACGTCTATGCAACGCTGCCGGCCGACGACAATCCGCTCCTGCGAATCTATGTCTACGCGCAGGAACAGTCGGTCTGGCTGGCCGATGAGGCCGGCCGGATCGTCGGGCCGCTGGAGACGCCGTGGTCCGCCTTTCTGTCCGGACTGCACATCTTCCTGCACCTGCCGTCGACCTGGGGGGGCTTCGTCGTCGGCATGACCGGCGTGGCGCTGCTGTCCTCCCTCATCTCGGGCATCCTCGCGCATCCCCGCATCTTTCGCGACGCCTTCCATCTCCGGCTCGGCGGTTCGGCCCGCCTGCAGGAAGCGGACCTGCACAACCGGATCGGCGTATGGGGCCTGCCCTTTCACTTCATCGTTTCGCTGAGCGGGGCATTTCTGGGCCTGGTGACGATCGTCGTGGGTGTGCTCGGCATGGCGATGTTCAGCGGCGACACCGGCAAGATCTACGATCTGTTCCTGCCGCCCGAACCCGCCGACAATCCCGCTGCGGCGCCGATGATCGACATTCGGCCCATGCTGGAATCCCGGCCCAGCGCGAGCAGGCTGGAGCGGATCGAACTCGTCCACCCGACCGAACAGGGCGGCGCGGTCGTGCTTTCCTACCGTGACGACAGGGTGCTGGCCGGCGGCGCGGAATATGGCTTCGCTCGCAACGGCGAGCGATATTACGCCAAGTCGCTTCCCGAAGCGACGACGGGCGAGCGCATCCAGGGTTCGCTCGGCCCGCTGCACTTCGGCTGGTTCGGCGGTCCGATCATCAAGATCGTCTACTTCATTCTCGGCCTGGGGATGACCTATCTCGCGGTCGGCGGCGTCAACATCTGGCTGGCGAGGCGCCGGGACAAGGGACGCCCCGCGCCCGGGTGGGAGCGCGTCTGGGCGGCTGTGGTATGGAGCCAGCCGGTCGGCCTAGGGTTGGTTGCCGCAGTGGCGCTGATGCTGCCCTCGGCCTCGTCCGAACAGATGGTCGCCATCTGGGCCGGCGGCACGGTGCTGTGCCTGGGGCTGTGCGCGATTCTGTCGGCGCGCGTGCTCGCTCACGCAGGCAAGCTTGCCACTGCATTGCTGCTCGCCGGGATCGCGGTCGGCCATTCGATTTTCCGCGCGAGTGGTAGCGGCAGCGTGACCGTGTGGGCGATCAATGCGGCGTTGCTGGCCGGGGGTTTGCTGCTCCTGGCCTCTTCGCGAAGAATGAGATCCGCCAGCGATCCGGTGTAAGTGACCCATCCTTGTCGATCTTGCTCGGCGATCGGAAGAAAAGCGACGGGCGCTCGGACGATGCTTCCATCAGCATCGTATGAAGAAGACGTCGCAGTCGAGCTGGCCTGGCAAGCGCGAGCTTCTGCTCATGCGAAGAATCGAAATCAGCGGCGATCAATCTGCGTGCTTCGGCGAGCTGCTAGCGTGCCGCGGCCAGCCCCACCTCCGGCCAAGGCCCGAACGAAAGCGTGTGCTGCTTGCCGAGATAGGCGCAGTTCAGCCGCCAGAGCCTGCGCCGTTCGGCTTGACTAGGAGATAAAGACCCGTCGTCGGTGCGCTTATATGGCCGTTCCGGCGGCCTTGCGTGGGCGACCATCGTCGAGAACAATTTTCCCATGGCATCGACCGCCCATAAGGGCGGCTCGATACCATAACGGATACCATGATTGTTCCCGATCGCACCCGAATTTCGGAAGACGACTTTACCCCAAAAACGGCGGAAAACCATGGGTTTGGCGCACTTCCGCGGACCCCGGCGGAAGAACAAATGGTGCCAGAAGAGGCATCCAATTCAAGGTATTTTCCGCATTTATAACAGGCACTTCCAGAATGCGGCTTTCGGAAAAAGCCCGGAAAGGGCCCGCAAACGGCCACTAAGGTATTGGTTCGATGCCTTTTTAAGGACTCTACACCATTTTTTCCAGAATGATTTGAAGACAATCGATGGCCGCCCTTCGCTCTGATTTCAAATGATCGACATGTCGCGCTGCGATCTCAAGAGCTACCCTCAATGGGATAGCGCATTCAGCTGGCGCGGCCCCATCTCGGAAGTAGGAGGAGACCCAGCCCTGCTGCCGCGGTAAGCAGGGTAAGTGCAGGCTGCTTTTGAGCTTCCAGAAGGAGGCTGGTGCGCCGCACATAGTAATCTTGATGGCCATCGATTGATCCATCCTGGCGCGGTTCATAGAGGTTGTCCTTTGTCGCCGGCGGCGCGGGCTGGTGCTCGTCGGTCTGCAACCTTCGACCAAGCGCCTTCATGGCTGCGTCGGTCGCTCGCTTGGCAAACCGGCCGCCTAGGCTGATTAAATAGCCGTTGCCGCCCACGTACAGCTGACGCTTGGAATGTTCGGCCGCAAAAAGGATGGCCTCGGCCACGAGCCGCGGATCGTAGAGGATCGGCGGCAGCCTCGCCGGCTCGTTCATGTAGTTGCGCGCATGCTCGGGATAGGGTGTGTGCATCGCCGCGGGCTTGATCAGGGTTACCGAGATTGGCACGCCGTCGCGCTGCAGTTCCATGCGCAAGGCGTCGGTGGCGGCCTTCACCGCGTGCTTGGTCGCGGAATACGCGCCCTGCAGGATCATCGCTCGATCCGACAGGACCGAACCCAAATTGATGATCGCCCCGCCCTTTTCGCGCAGGTGGTCGGCCGCGACAAGGGAGCCCTTGAGCACGCCGAAATAGTTGACGTCGAAGACGCGGCGGTGGTCCTCCATCGGGATCTCATCCATCCTGCCGTACATCGCCGCAGCCGCGTCGTTCACCCAAGTGTCGAAGCCACCAAATGCCTCGATGGCAGTTTGCGCAATGCGCTCGATGTCTTCGTCAGAAGCGACGTCTGCCTTGCAGGTCGCCACGCGCGCACCTGTCGCACGCAGCTCGTCTGCGATTTCCTCGAGCGCCTCTGCGTTGCGCGCGGCGAGCACTAGTGAAGCTCCTCTGCGGGCTGCCTCGCGGACTGTGGCCAAGCCGTTGCCGCTCGTGGCCCCGGTGATGACGATGGTTTGCTGTTCAAGCGGCTTGAGAATGATGGACATAGTTAACTCTTATTTCTTGGGTTCGATCGCAGCGCACGCGTTTCGAGATGCACGGGTGCGGTGGCGGCGGCAGTCAGGCGCCCGCGACCAAATCCAGCGGGTCCAACCCGCGGACGCGACTAGCGACCGTCTGATGAAACATTCGCGCGAGAAGCGCATTGGTTCCCAATGTAGGCGGAAAGACACACCGCGGCGACCGGGCGGCGGACCGCAAACGGAGGGGTGGGCGCTTGCAAACACGGCGCTGCGCACGTGCGGGGACAACCCGGCGCGCTTCCTGCCCCGCCACCGGCGATGGGACCGCCGACCAAGGAGGAGAATGCTTCGGTGGAATGGTTCATCCTATTTGTCGGGGTGATTATCGTCGCTGCCGCACTTCTAGAAACGATCTGGACCACGCTGTGGGTTGGAGGGGGCGCCGGGCCAATAACCCGCGCTGCCTCAAACCTCGTCTGGCTCCTTCTGAAAGCTTTTAGAAATCACCGCCTGATGGTGGTTGCCGGTCCGCTCGTCCTGACTATCACCACCATGAGTTGGCTACTTTTACTGTGGCTGGGATGGTTCCTGATCTTCTGGTCAGCTCCGACCTCTCTCGTCGCCAGCTCTTCCCAAGCCGTTGCTGACGTTAGCGACCGGATCTATTTTGTCGGATATACACTGTTCACCTTGGGCAACGGCGAGTTCTCGCCGAACGGGAACGGTTGGCAGATCGCTACCGCGCTCGCATCGGGGGCCGGCCTCTTTACCGCGACCCTCGCGATCACCTATCTGATCTCCGTGATTTCGGCCGCCGTCTCGGCACGAGCGTTTGCCGCAGAGGTATGGGGGTTGGGAGATACGCCCGCGGAAGTGGTCGCAGCCGGCTGGGACGGCAGGAATTATTCGGGACTAGCCCTGCCGCTGCAAAGCGTTGCGAGCCAGCTTACCAAGCTCAGTCAGCAGTATCTTGCATACCCCGTCCTCCAGTATTTTCACTCGGGGGAGGCGGCCAAGTCACCGATTGCAAGCCTTGCACGGCTCGATCAAATTGTGATGATTGCAGCTCATGGCGTACCGCGGGGTCTCCGCGCTCCGGCCGTGATCCTCAACTCAGTCCGCTCCGCTTTGACGAACGTTCTCCAGTCTCTGCCGCAAAAGTTCGTGCAACCTGCTGATGATCCGCTGCCAGTTCCATCGCTCGGTTCGATCCTGCAGCGGGGCTACCCGGCGGTCTCTGAAGAAGAGTTCGCCGACGGCGTTCGATCCAAGCAGGACCGGCGTAGGCGGCTCCGCGGGTTGCTGAATGCCCACGGCTGGGGCGACCACGGCATCTGAAGAGATAGCTCCGTCGAATATCGATAGACCTACTGGATGGTTGGTTTTCGTCTTCGTCTATGCTTTTTTGTTCGTCGGCGTTGCCACAGATTTCGATGCGCCCACTTTGCGGCATCGGCTCGGACCGCAAGGCTGCGGGGATCAGGATTAGCTCACGCCCGTTACGGCTGCCGTCCCCCGATGAACGCCGAAAACGTGATCAGCTTCGGTGCTCTTCGTTAGATTCGCGTTTTGCCCGTGATTGCGCGGTAGAACCTTCGCGAGGGCTTTTTCGCTTCGGCCTCTGGTGCGGTGCCCTGACCTGCCGCTGCGACCCCGCCGCCGTGTGCATAAACGATCTCTCCGCCCATCCAGGCTTGAAGCGCCACACCTGCGAGAACGATCCAGGCGAATACGAAGTAGAGAAGGGTCGGCTCTGCGAGGGACCAGCGCCAGAGGGCAGCGATCGCAAGCACAACTACCAGTACCAAGCCTGATTTCATGTGCAGGTGGACGAGCTCGTGCGTCTCGTGCGCCAGATCACCCCGTTTCATGTCGAAGTAACCGGCCGGAGCGGCGATAGCCGCGCCCACGGCCGCGATCGCCATCCCCCATTGGCCAAGGATCAGGAGCGCGGGGACATTGATGGCTGCCGCCACAGTGTCGGCAATAACCGATGTCGCCGCCAGCGCGACGGGATAGTGCACTAGGGCCGGATGAACTGGCGGCACGGTATTTCTCCCTCTGTCTCGTTGCTGGCCTTCTGGAGCGACTATCCCTCGCAAGATCAGCCGGAGCGGGTATGCGAGCGGCCCGGGGCGGGTTTACGTGATCTTTGTGATCTAATGCTGGCCTTCTCCGAACGCGATATACTCGTCTTCGCTCATCTCCGGCATCTGCTTCACGAAGGCAGCGATATTCCAGATCGCGCGATCATCGTGAGTGTCGCCGAAGGCTGGCATTCCGGTCATCCTGGCGCCGTGTTTGACCAGCCAGAACACTTCGCTCGCGCTCCACTCGTCGGCCGCTCCGGCAAGCGCCGGGGGTTTGGGGCGCATGCCCTGGGCCCATTCGGCGCGCCCCTCGCCGATTCCTCCGTGACAATGGGCGCACATTGCCTTGTACTCACCCGCACCGGCCGCGACCATCGCAGGCGTTAGTTCGGGTGCAGTGATGTCGCTGCCGTGCCCTTGCACCGAATTCCTGAAATTCGTGTCGAGCGCCCATTCTCCGACGGTGGTGTGCCGCTCGGTCGCCGCGACATTGTAGCTTCCAGTGAGGACTACGACCAACCCGATCAGGATCAGAGCGACCAGCGCGCCAACAGCACCGTGGACGACTCCTTTCCCCGTTGCGCTCATGCCTCATCTAACCTGGAAACACTGACTATAGCCGCGATAGCCGATCTCATCCTTCGCGCCGGGAGGAACGATGATCATCTCCATCGCCTGGAGGCCGGCGTTACCTTCATCATCCACCGGCTGCAGTGTGACCGTCAGTCCACCGTCTTCAAACCTGGCATCGCCAGCATTGCGCAACACAATGAGCTTGCCATTCAGCTTGATGGCGCCGCTGCCTGTGGGTTCGTAAAGGAATGACGGAAAGTCCACCTCGGTCAGCTTGACCGCGCAGCGCCCTTCTCTTCCACCAAGCGCCGCGATGTCTGCATCACTCATGGTTTCGGGCTTGAGTGCGGCGGTGGCGACGTTCTCAAGTGCGGCTGCAGCACCCATGATCGGTGCCGGGGTTGGCGCCGCGTCGATCTGACCTTCGCGGTCATTGCCGAGCTCAGTGTTCTGGTTGCAGGCCGCCAGAGGCAACGCCAGAAGTGCGATCGTAACTGCTATTTTCATTGCTCCACCTCCTCGGGCATGCGCTCCGCAGTGCGAACACCGTTCTCCTCGATATCGGCAATCAGGTATTTCATTTGGGCGATCTCCCGCCGCTGGGCGAGAATGATGTCGTGGGCTAACTTGCGGACCCGCGGATCGCGTATGTGCGCACGCTCGCTGGTCATGATGGCAATCGAATGGTGGGGGATCATCGCCGACATGTATTCGGTGTCGGTTACGGTAGTCTGGCTACGAACCAGCCAAAGCGCGAGGGCGAAGACAACGGCAGCGACGCCGAGTATGATGAAGTTCTTGGTCTTGTTCTTGTGCATGCTCCACATGAACAGCATCATGACGACCATCATCGCGGACCCCATGACGAAAGCCATCCAAAAGCGTGTCTCGCTCCAGGTCATGTGATCGGCGTCGTATGTATTAACATACATTAGGAAGAACATGACGACCGTTGAGGTGGCGATCATCGCCATGAAGCGCAGGTATCCCTTCGATTCACCTCCGTCTGCGTGTTCTTTCTGTGCCATCTAACGCTCCTGTCTATTTATAATCTGGTCGAGCGCCGGTCCCGATCTGAATTGGTTCTGATTTTTTAACCGCACAGACCGCGACATCGTTCCAGTTCGACCCTTCCTTTGTTACATGCGATTCATGTCGTGATCGGACATGGCTTCCATATCATGTCCTGCATGAGGATCTGCCGGTTCGGCAGCCTCGCTCTTGGGAGGCATCGGGACTGTGGTGGAACTGGGCGCAGGCTTGCTTGCCGACCTTGTCGGCACTTGATCGGCTGACCTGCGCTCGGGTTTCGCCGCGGCGGCGGCCGGGACGTCTTGGCTTTCGATCTCGGCGGAACTGTCCGCATCAACTTCAGTCACCGGGAAGACCGTTTCCGGCGGCGCCGCCTCGCCCAGTTCAGAGCCCTCCACTCGGTCGTTGGGGGCTGCCTGCTGGTCGCATGCAGCCAGGACCGCTGATGCGGCACCGATCAGGATCGCCGCAAAAATTTGCTTGTGCGTGAATGAACTCATGACGATTTTTCCCTTCAAATCCAGGAGAAGCCAAGGTGATCGGGCCCATGTGTGAGTTCCCCCCCAAGGAATCCCTGGGCGAGAATGAGCGCAGATACTGAATAGAGCCCGACCCGCAGAAGAGTTCTGCTTTCCCGTGGGCTGCGAGCGAGCCACACCAGGACCACGCCCAGCGCGGCGATCAGCATGCCGTTCCACCGGTGGACCTGCATCACAGCATCCCCGCCGAACCAGAAACCGGTATGGATCCACCCGAACAGCGCCGCGATCACGCCGCCCGCGGCGCCGCCATAGATCAGCACGCGGACAGCCGGTTCGAGACTTGCTCCTCGCTGTGCCATAACGAACAGTTCGGTCAGCGCCGCCACCAGGAACAATGCGATTGGGAAATGGACCGTTGCGGGGTGCAGCTTCTGAAGGAAGACGAGCGCGCCGGCTTCCACTGCCCTTTCATGTCCTCCTGCTGCATCATCGTGCCCACTGGACACCGGTGTCGCCCCGGTGGCCTGAACAGCTGAGGGCGCGATATCACCCTTGGAAATCTGTCCGGCCACCTCGGAGCTCAACTTGGCGTTTTCAGCTCCACCGTGTTCCTCATCGCCATGCGCATGGGCAGGGCTGACCGAGAGTAAGCCCACGCACAGAAGCACAAGAAGATGGGCAGCTTTCATAACAACGAGATCTCTTTCAGGGCGGGTTAACGCGGCTTATGCTGCGGTTACGCATCCCGAGCCGCCTCCCCTCACGTAAGTTCAATTGAGGGCTGCGGACGGTTCGAGCGTATTGAGAAACGACCTGCAGCCGAAGGATCGACCGTCACCGATGAAACAGCAATTGGGTTCCTATCTCGAGGGTCTCGCGCACGATGCTGACGCCGAGGTGCCGGACGGCTTCATGGAGGGAGTCTGGGAGCGGGTCGGCGATATCAGCGCGCGTCGGGATAGAACCATGCGCAGCGCGCTGTTCGTGGCGCTCTTCGCAGTCGGACTGAGCGCAGGAGCCGTCACCGTTCAAGTGCCTGCCTACGCGCAGGATCGAAGCTATCCGTTGTTCAGCGACGCAGGGCTTTCTCCTTCTGCGCTGCTGCACGTCGATCGATGACCAATCCTAAACGGCAAATCCTGATTGCCATTCTGCTCGCCGCTCTGGCGGGTTTTATGGGTGCAACCGCGGCACAGAGATGGTTCGCGCCAGGCCAGTCGGGCGGGCTCCACGAGTTCGTACACGAGCAACTCGATCTTACCGCAGCCCAGGACGAGCAACTGGACCGGCTCGAGGAGCGGTATGATATCGAGAACGCGCAGCGCGAACTTGCGGTTCGTCGCGCGAACGCTGTTCTGGCCGCTGCGATGGACAGCGAGCACGAATACGGCCCTGAGGTAAGCGCCGCGATCGACCAGGTTCATGCCAGCATGGGCGAGTTGCAGAAGGCGACGGTGCGGCATGTTTTCGCTATGCGAAGTATCCTCGACGAGGATCAGCAACGTGAATTCGACCGACAGGTTGCCCGGTCGCTGACCGGTTCGCCGCCGGAATGATCCTGGAGTGCAGGGGCAATCTCACGACCAGGAGCAGCTTGTCGCAAAGGTTGTCGCCGGTGACCGCCGTGCCTTCACCCTGCTCGTAGAACCGTTACTGCCGAGACTGCTGGCGACTTCGTTTCGAATGCTGGGCGTTCGCCAGGATGCGGAGGATGCGGTGCAGAGTGCGCTGGCATCGGCCTGGATCGCCCGCGCGCGGCTCGACCCAATGCGGCCTATCCTGCCCATTCTGACCACCATCACCTTGAATAAGTGTCGCGACAGATTGCGGCGCAGGAAAGCGGCCCGATTCCTGGGCTTCGGAAAGGTGCTGGAAATCGATCTCGCTGCCGATCGCGCGCCGTCGCCGGAAATCGAGGCTTTGGACAAGCAGCTTCTAAAGGCAACCCATGCAGAGATCCTCAATCTGCCGCGGCGCCTGCGCGAAGCCCTTATACTCGTGACGGTCGAGGGGCGAAGCCAGGGCGAGGCTGCCGAACTGCTCGGCATTTCGGAAAAAGCGGTGGAATCGCTGGTCTACCGCGCGCGCAAGCAGCTCAGAAATAAACTCGACCTCGAGTGAGGGGAAAGCCCGCTTGGTGCGTAATTCCGGGTCATGGAAAACCTTCAGGAATCTACATGCTGACGATGAACCGAAGAGGCCTTCTGGGCGCAGGGGCCGGTGCCGCCGGTCTGGCCGGGCTGACTGCCCTGACTCCCGCCTGGGCCCGAGGCGCCAATATTCACAATGGCGTTATTCGCTCGGGCTCCGACGAAGTCTCTGGATCATCGATCGATCTGACGATCGGTGAAGGCCCGCGCGTGGTTCAGGGCCGCAGGGGCCATGCCATTGCGGTCAACGGCAGCGTGCCCGGACCGCTGGTCCGGCTGAAGGAAGGGGAGCCTGTTCGCCTCAACGTCACGAACACGCTTTCGCAGGACAGCTCGATACACTGGCACGGGCTTCTCGTGCCGTTCCAGTTCGACGGCGTGCCTGGCGTCAGTTTCCCGGGCATCAAGCCGGGCGAGACCTTCACCTACGATCTTCCCGCCATTCGCCAGACCGGCACCTACTGGTGGCACAGCCACTCTGATCTTCAAGAGCAGGCGGGGCACTACGGCCCCATTGTGATCGATCCGGCGGGAGCCGATCCGGTGCAGGCGGACCGCGACTACGTGCTGCTGCTCAGCGAATTCACGCCGATGCATCCGCACGCGATCATGGACAAGCTGAAGAAGGGCGAAGGGTACTTCAATTACCAGAAAACCACCTGGACCGACGACTATCCGCTGAGCGGAGAGGACAGGCGGATGTGGGCACAAATGCGCATGATGCCGACCGACATTCTCGATGTGACCGGCTCCACTTACACGTACCTCGCCAACGGGCATGGTCCGCTCGAAGGCCTGGAGTTTCTCTTCAATCCCGGCGAGCGGGTGCGCATCCGGGTGATCAATGGCAGCGCGATGAGCTTCTTCAATGTCCGCATCCCCGGCGCGCGCATGCAAATCGTCGCCGCCGACGGGCAGAATGTGCGCCCGGTGGCCGTCGAGGAGTTTCAGATCGGCACCGCCGAAACATACGATTTCGTTGTCGAGCCCACCGGCGAGGCGATGACGATCGTTGCCGAGTCGATGGACCGCTCGGGCATGGCGGTGGCAACCCTCGCCAGCAGGCCCGGCGCGCGGGCGGCGGTCCCGGCGCTGCGCGACCCTCCGCTCCTGACTATGGCCGACATGGGTATGAGCGGCATGGATCACGGCGGTGGCATGGCCGGGATGGATGGCAGCGACGACTCCATTAGCGGAATGGACCATTCCGCCATGGGGCACGCTCCTGCGAACCCGGCCACGACGAGTGCAGCAGAGCCCATGGGCGCGATGGACATGGGCGGCATGAACATGCGCGACACGTCCATGTTGTCGCCGGATGTGGCGGTCGGGCCGGGCCTCGACATGGTGGCGATGAATCCGGTCGACCGGATGGGCGATCCCGGCATCGGGCTCGACAAGGTCCCGCACAAGGTCCTTACCTACAGGGATCTGGTCGCGCTTGAGCCCAACGATGACTTGCGCACGCCGTCCCGCCAGATGGAAATCCACCTGACGGGCAACATGGAACGGTTCATGTGGTCGTTCGACGGGAAGAAGTTCTCGTCGGTCAGCGACGAGCCGATCCGTTTCGCCTACAATGAACGGGTCCGGGTGAAGCTGGTCAATGACACGATGATGGCGCACCCGATCCACCTGCATGGCCATTTTTTCGAACTGGTGAACGGCGCGCCGGCAGACCGCCAGCCGCAGAAGCACACCGTCATCGTCCAGCCCGGCGGGAGCGCCTCGTTCGATCTGACCGCCGACGAGTCCGGAGACTGGGCGTTCCATTGCCACCTTCTTTATCACATGCATGCAGGGATGTTTCAGATCGTCACCGTGGCGCCGAAGGGCGATGCGCCCGAGCAAGAGCGCGTGGGAGAACACGGATGAAATCGCTGTTCGCACTGCTCCTCATCGGTACGGCGGCGCCCTCGTTGGCACAGCATGCCGGGCATACCATGCCGGCGCCCGCTCCAGCTCCTGCGCCAACACCGGCACCCACGGCTGAGCAGAGCGCGCGGCCGGACACCATGGACCATTTGCAAATGGACCATTCGCAGATGGAGACGGACGCGCAGCAGACACCCATCGCCGATCATGCGCAGATGAACCATTCCCCCGCGCAGGCGGAGACGGTCGACCACTCGCAAATGGATCACGACGCGATGGCGATGCCGATCCCCGCCGGGACGCCGCCGCCTTCAGCCGGATCGGGGCCGCCACGTGCCGCGGACGCCATCTGGGGCGCCGCCGCCATGCGCCCGAGCCGCGAGCAACTGCGCGAAGAACAGGGCGGTCAGACCTTTTTCTGGTTCATGGCCGATCGCTCCGAATACCGGCTGCGCGAGGGCAAAGACGGCTATCTGTGGGACGTGCAGGGGTATTACGGCGGCGATATCAACAAGTTCTGGTTCAAATCGGAGGGCGAAGGCAGTTTCGGCGAGGAAATCGAGGGCGCAGAAGTCCAGGCACTATACAGCCGCGCAATTGGCCCGTGGTTCGACCTGCAGGCAGGTGTACGCCAGGATTTCGCCCCGCGCGACCGGACCTATGCGGTCCTCGGCATCCAGGGTCTGGCGCCCTATCAGTTCGAAATCGATGCCGCGGCGTTTCTGTCCACCAAGGGGGACCTGACCGCGCGTATTGAAGGTGAGGTCGATCAGCGGATCACTCAGCGCCTCATTCTGCAACCGCGCGCAGAATTTAACCTGTCGGCGCAGAACGTGCCTGAACTCGGCATCGGGTCGGGCTTGGACACGGTCGAACTCGGCCTGCGTCTGCGTTATGAATTCGCCCGTGAGTTCGCGCCCTACATCGGCGTCGAACAGGAATGGAAGGTCGGGCGAAGCGCAGACTATGCGCGGGCGAACGGCGAAGATCCGAGCGTGACAAATTACGTCGTCGGCATACGATTCTGGTTTTGAGGGAGGGAAGTTCAATGCACGCATGGATAATTCGAGGAACGATCGCCTTGGCCCTGACAGCGACCACCCCCGCGGCGATGGCGCAGTCTGCGGATCATACCGAGCACGCCGCCTCGACGCCGATGAACCAGTCGGGGCAAGCCATGAATCATACAAACCACATGGCGGCCATGAACGACGATGTGGCGGGCGCAGAGGCTGTCTTGACCGCCTATCGCAGTGCCCTGACGGCCCGCGATGCGGATGCCATGATCGCTTTATTCGCAGATGAGTCCTTCGTTTTCGAGAACGGAAAGGACGAAGGAAGCTTCGCGAACTACATGGAGCATCATCTCGGACCCGAGCTCGATGCGATCACGAGTTTCGTTTTTGGCAAGCCGACGGTCGCGGTCAGCCGGATGGGGCACATGGCCTTTGGGCGCGAGAGCTATACCTACCGGATCGAACTCACGGACGGGCGGGTGATCGAGCGCGAAGGCGTTGCGACCTCGGTGCTCGCGCACGACGCCGATGGGTGGAAGATCGTGCAATACCATTCGTCGTCGCGCGCGCCGCGCAGCGAATAAGGCCTCGTGGCGTCGATACCGGCATCTCGAAAGCCGTCGCGCAAGCTGCGGCTTCATGTTTTCGGCAGCAAGCTGCACAAGTGGCTCGCGCTGTTTGTCGGTGTCCAGGCGCTGTTGTGGATGGGCACGGGCGCCATCATGTCCTTCCTCAAGATCGAGAAGGTGCGGTCCGAACACGTTATTACACGGCAGGCCGAAACGCTCGATCCTGCGTTCCCCGGACCGCGATGGTTGGGGGATCGACAAAACCTCGTCGCGCTGACGACCAAATCCGTGGCCGGCCGTTCTGTTGTTCAGATCGAGCGGAGCAACGGGTCGAAATCCCTGCATGATCCTGCCACCGGTCAGAAGCTCTCGCCGCTATCCCGTGTCGACGCGCGCGCCATTGCCCGTCGTGCATGGACCGGACCCGAAACCTTGATTGCAAGCGAGATGCTCATCGAGACACCGGTCGGAACGGAGTTCCGCGGGCCCTTTCCCGCCTGGCAGGTCACCTTCGGCGACGAGGACACGACGAGAATCTATATCGACGCATCCAGCGGAGCGATTCTGGCCGCACGAAGCGATACCTGGCGCTTCTTCGACTTCGTCTGGGGACTGCACATCATGGACTGGACCGAGCGGGACCGGATCAACAGCTGGTGGCTGCTGGTGTTCGGGATCGGCGGAACGACCATCGCTCTGTCGGGCTTCGTCCTGTTGGCAAACCGGTTTCCAAAGCTGCGACGCAAGAAGGTTCGTAGACCGTCGGCAGGCCCGTCCGCATAATCATCCAACTGGCGCGATGTCGTAACTCCGGGTTCGGCGGCATCCGTTGAAAGTGTCAGCTTTCGCGAGCGCCTTGCCCCGCAAAGATCGGCAGCTTCACTCCGCGCAGTCGCAGTGCATTGCCAATCACCGAAACCGAAGACAGGCTCATGGCCGCCGCCGCTATCATCGGATTGAGCAGCAGGCCGGTAAACGGAAACAGCAAGCCTGCGGCAACGGGAATGCCCAGCGTGTTGTAGGCGAAGGCAAAGAACAGGTTCTGCCGGATGTTCCGCATGGTCGCGCGTGACAGGACTATCGCCTGCACCACGCCGGTCAGATCGCCGCGCACCAGTGTAACCCCGGCGCTCTGGATCGCCACGTCGGTGCCGGTGCCCATGGCGATGCCGACATCGGCTGCTGCAAGCGCGGGCGCATCGTTGATCCCGTCGCCTGCCATCGCGACACGGCGCCCCTCGGATTTCAGCCTCTCTACTTCGCGGTGCTTGTCTTCGGGCGAGACGTTGGCGTGCACCTCGTC
Organism: Sphingosinithalassobacter sp. CS137; assembly: GCF_014334115.1. Classification (NCBI taxonomy): domain Bacteria; kingdom Pseudomonadati; phylum Pseudomonadota; class Alphaproteobacteria; order Sphingomonadales; family Sphingomonadaceae; genus Sphingosinithalassobacter; species Sphingosinithalassobacter sp. CS137. The sequence continues at coordinate 2,204,124 of NZ_CP060494.1, read as the reverse complement.
GATGGCCATCTCCCGCGCCACCGCTTCGGCCGTACCGCGGCTGTCGCCGGTCAGCATGACCACGCGAATGCCACGACCGTGCAGCGCGGCGATGGCCGCCGAACTGGTCGGTTTGATGGGATCGGCCACTGCGATCAAGCCTGCCGGGCGCCCGTCGAATGCGACGAACATCACCGTTTGCCCCCGCGCGCGACCGGCTTCGGCCGAGCCCAACCAGGTCTCGTCGTCGATCCCGACCCGCCGCATCATCTTCTCGTTGCCGATCGCCACCCGGCGGGCAATTACGGTCGCTTCGACGCCTTCGCCGGTAGTCGAGGCCAGGTCCGTTGCGTTGGCGGGCGACACCCCGCGTACCCGGGCGCCCTCGACGATTGCGTGGGCAAGCGGATGCTCGCTGCCCATCTCGACGCCCGCGACCGAAGCAAGGAATTCGGTGGCATCGATACCTTCGACCGGGTTGACCGCTACCAGATCGGGCTTGCCCATCGTCAGCGTGCCGGTCTTGTCGACCACCAGCGTATCGATCTTCTCGAGCGTCTCGAGCGCTTCGGCATTGCGAATCAGGATGCCGTGTTGCGCGCCCTTGCCGGTGCCGGTCATTACCGACATCGGCGTGGCGAGCCCCAGCGCACAGGGACAGGCAATGATCAGGACCGCAATGGCGTTTACCAGCGCATAGGCGAAAGCCGGAGCCGGCCCCCAGATCGCCCACACCACGAAAGTGACGATTGCGACCACGACGACGGCGGGCACGAACCAGCCCGCGACCTGATCGGCCAATCGCTGAATCGGCGCGCGGCTGCGCTGCGCCTCGGCGACCATCTGGACGATCTTGGACAGCATGGTGTCCTTGCCGACGTTGGTGGCCCGCATGATGAAGCCCCCGGTCTGGTTGACCGTTCCGCCGATGACCGTATCGCCCGCGCGCTTGGTCACCGGCAGGGGTTCGCCGCTCACCATCGACTCGTCGATTGCGCTCGATCCCTCCTCGATTTCGCCGTCGACCGGGACCTTGTCACCAGGCCGCACGCGCAAGCGGTCACCGGTCACAAGCTCATCGAGCGGAACTTCGCGTTCATCGGCTTCGCCGAAGATCTTCACAGCAGAAGGCGGGGCGAGTTCGAGCAGTGCGCGAAGGGCGCTCGACGTCGAGCCGCGTGCCTTCAATTCCAGTACCTGCCCGAGGAGGACAAGCGTCGTGATGACCGCTGCTGCCTCATAGTACACGCCCACCCGGCCCGAGTGGTCGCGGAACGCCGGCGGGAACAAATCCGGCAGCGCGGTCGCCACCAGGCTGAACAGATAGGCAATGCCGACCCCGATTCCGATCAGCGTGAACATGTTGAGATTGCGCGTCTTGAGCGATTGCCACGCACGTACGAAAAACGGCCAGCCGCCCCATAGAACGACGGGGGTGGCGAGGACGAACTGCGCCCACTGCGCCCGGGCCGGCTCGATCAGCTGGTCGAAGCTGAGCCCCGGAACCATATCGCTCATCGCATAGGCGAACAGCGGCAGCGTGAGGAGCGCACTCCACCAGAAGCGCCGGCGCATGTCCACAAGTTCGGGATCGGGTCCTTCGTTGAGACTCACGGTTTCCGGCTCGAGTGCCATCCCGCATATCGGGCAGCTCCCCGGGCCCGGCTGGCGTATCTCGGGATGCATCGGGCAGGTATAGATCGCGCCCTCGGGCACATCCTCGACAGCATTCAGGTGCGCGCCCGACAGATAGAGCTCTGGATCCGAGCGGAACTTGTCATGGCAGCGCGACGAGCAGAAATAGTGTCGCGCGCCCTCGTGCTCGGCAGTGTATTTCGCCCCGTCGATCTCGACGCTCATCCCGCAGACCGGATCGATCGCCGTGCCCTCGAGCACGCTGTCCCCCTTGCTCATGCGAACTCCTTCCTAGCTCTTCACGACGACGAACTGCCCCATCATGCCAGCATCCTCATGTTCGAGAATGTGGCAATGATACATGTAGGGCAGGTCCGGATCGGTGTGTTCCTCGAAGCGCAGGAGCAGGCGCACCTGCTCGCGCGGATTAACGACGACAGTGTCCTTGAACCCCGTTTCCAGCGGCGACGGCGCGCGTCCGCCGCGATCGATCACGCGAAACTGCGCATTATGGATATGAAAGGGGTGCGCCATCATCGAGGCGTTGGCGATTTCCCAGATTTCCCACTGCCCGACGGGTACGCGCTCGTTGATGACGTTCATGTCCATGCTCGCGCCGTTGATCGACATGCCGCCGCCCATCATGCCCATGTCGAGGACAAATCTCCTCGTGCGGACAGCCACCGACGGATCGGGCGCGGCAAACGAGGCCAGCCGCGTTGGCAAAGTCGCCGATCGGTGTGCGCCCTGCGGCCTGATTTCGAGAATCCGTAAGACCTCGTCAGCGCCGCCGTCGTCCCGGCCCCGATTCATCATGCCTCGCCTCATGATGCCCCGGCCGTCCCCGCCCATCATACTCATCGAATTGTCCGGGCTGGTGGCGACCAGGCTGAGTGGGCGACCCTCGGAAAGGTCGATGATCACCTGCGCGCGTTCTCCCGGGGCGAGCCTGAGCGACCGGATCGGATGGGGGCGCTGGAGAAGGCCGCCATCGCTCGCGACCAATTGCATGGTCTGCCCGCCGGACAGCGAGAAATCGTAGAAGCGCGCATTCGAACCATTGAGGATGCGCAGGCGCAACAGGCCGGTTCCCGCGTCGAACACTGCGTTCTGAGTACCGTTCACGAAGATACGGTCTCCGCGCACGCCCATCATCTGTGCATGCATGGTCTGCGGATAGAGCAGCCTGCCGGAGCTATCGAGCAGGCGGTCCTGGACGATAAGCGGGATATCGTCGACGCCGTATTCGCTCGGCAGATCGAGCGCGTCTTCCTCGTCATCGCGGACGTAGATCGGTGCGGCGAGCCCCGCATAGACCTGCGGTCCCGTGCCGCGATGCAGATGCGAGTGATACCAGTAGAGCGAAGCGCGCTGGCGAACTTCGAAGGTCGGGCTCCAGCGTGTGCCTGGACGGATCAGCTGGTGCGGTCCGCCGTCAGCGGCGGCGGGAAGCTCGAATCCATGCCAGTGGACCGTCGCACCCTCTGGCAGTTCGTTGTCGATATGCAACCGAACCCGCTCGCCGCGGCGCATCTCCAGCGTCGGGCCAAGGTAGGGCGCGTTTACCCCGATCGTGGGCGAAGCGACGCCGGGAGCGAATTCCTTCTGCCCTGCGGATACTGACAGTCGGAATACCCGCACGCCCAGTTCGACGGTTCCCTGGTCGCGCTGGGGAATGACAAGCGAATTGGCACCGGCTCCATCGGAACCAAGCAGCGAGTTCCTCGCTTCGCAGGCCGACAACGGAAAAACCATGAAGCCGGCAGCGGCTGTGCCGGCTGTTCTCAGCAAGGCGCGTCGGTCGAGACCGGTCGAGATGACCCACCGGTCCACTCTATTTGCTCCGAAGATACTTGATCAGCGCGGCGATGCCCAACACCATCAGGACAGCCAGCAACAGGCAGAACAGTCCCATGATCCCCATCATCGCCGACGGCATTTCACCATTCATCATCGTCCTTCTCCTGTAATACCGGCCCCGGAAAACCATCCGGGGCCGGTCCACAAACTACTTTTTGGTGATGGAGGTGATCGAGCTGCCACTTTCTCCGGTGGCAAATTCGAACGAGACTTTATCGCCAACCGCAACGCGGTTACGCAGTTGTTCGTCGGCTTCGAACGCCATCGTCATGGCCGGCCACTTAATTGCCGGGACTGCGCCGTGATCGATGGTGATCGTTCCCGCATCGGTATCGATGGCGGTGACCGTTCCTTCGGCTGAGGCGCTCTGCATCGCGCCGTCCGATCCCATCATCGGCATGTCGGCACCGTCCATCGGCATCTGACCGTCTGCCATCTGGCCTTCTGCCATGGCCGTGTCGTCCATCATTTCGGTATCGTCGCCAGAGCCGCAGGCGGCGAGCGCCAGCGGCGCGGCCAGTAAAGTCATGAGGGTTGCAAAACGCATTCTTCTTCTCCTTCGAGGGGTTTGGACCGTTTGGTCCGGGGGCGCCGCATCATCAGATAGGCGGCGGGAAGCACGAACATCGAAAGCAGGGGGGCGGTTATCATCCCGCCGATCATCGGTGCGGCAATGCGGCTCATCACCTCCGAGCCCGCACCGGTGCCGATGAGGATCGGAAACAGTCCGGCGAGGATCACGGCGACGGTCATTGCCTTGGGCCGCACGCGCAACAGCGCGCCTTCGCGGATCGCCGCCGATACCTCATCGGCGTCGAGGTCGCCCTCCCGCCGCTCCAACGCGGCTTTTAGGTAGATCAGCATGACCACGCCGAACTCTGCTGAAACGCCTGCGAGCGCGATGAACCCCACGGCGGTGGCAACCGACTGGTTGTACCCCATCAGGTAGAGCAGCCAGAACCCGCCGGTCAGCGCAAAGGGGAGCGTACCCATGATCAGCAGCGCTTCGTCGAAGCGGCGGAAAATCAGATAAAGCAGCAGGAAGATGATCGCGAGCGTCGCGGGCACAACGATCTTCAGGCGTTCATAGGCGCGGGTCAGATATTCGAACTGCCCGGCATAGGAAAGGCTGACGCCCGCGGGCAGATCGATCTCGGCCGCGATCGCCTCCTGCAAGTCGCTCACCACCGAGGTCAGGTCGCGCCCGCGCACATCGACATAGACATAACTGGTCGGCCTGCCTTGCTCGCTCTTGAGCATGGGCGGCCCGCTGGTCACGCGGACATTCGCCACCGTGCCAAGCGTAATCTGCTGTCCCGCAGGGGTCAGGACCGGAAGGTTGCGCAACTCATCGACGCTGTCGCGAATCTCGCGCGGATAGCGGACATTGACCGGATAGCGAGCCAACCCCTCCACCGTGCGCGCGACATTTGCGCCGCCGATCGCGCCCGATACGATCTGCTGCACATCGGCGATGTTGAGCCCGTAGCGGGCTGCTTCCAGGCGATCGATATCGACATCGACATAGCGGCCGCCAGACAGCCTTTCGGCCAGCGCCGAGCTTACCCCCGGTACCTGCTTGGCGATCTGTTCAACCTGGAGCGCCACGCGTTCGATCTCGCCCAAGTCCTCGCCTGCGACCTTGACCCCGATCGGGCTCTTGATGCCGGTCGCGAGCATATCGATACGGTTGCGGATCGGGGGCACCCAGACATTGGCGAGGCCCGGAACCCGGACCACGCGGTCGAGCTCCTCGACCAGCTTGTCAGGCGTCATCCCCTCACGCCATTCCTCGCGCGGTTTGAAGCTGATCGTCGTCTCGAACATCGTCAGCGGCGCCGGATCGGTCGCCGTGTCGGCGCGCCCTGCCTTGCCGAACACGGTGTCGACCTCGGGCACCGTCTTGATCAGGCGGTCGGTCCGTTGAAGCAGTGCCGAGGCCTCGCCTGGAGAAAGACCGGGGAGCGCGCTCGGCATGTAGAGCAGATCGCCCTCATCGAGCGGGGGCAGGAACTCGCCGCCAAGGCGCGAGAAGGGAACCAGCGTCGTGGCGAAGATCAGCCCGGCGATGACCAGCGTTGCCTTGGGACGGCGCATCACCCAATCGAGGCCGGGCCGGTAGACGCGGGTCAGCGCCCTGTTGATCGGATTGCTGTCCTCTGCCGGTATCTTGCCCCTGATTAGCCAGCCCATCAGAACCGGCACCAGCGTGATCGACAGGATCGCCGCCGCCGCCATCGCATAGGTCTTGGTGAAGGCGAGCGGGGCGAACAGCCGTCCTTCCTGCGCCTGCAGGGTGAAGACCGGCAGAAACGACAGGGTAATGATCAGCAGGCTGAAGAACAGCGCCGGGCCGACCTCCTTCGATGCATCCGCGACGATCCGCCAGCGTTCTTGAGCCGACATTACCGTATCCGGGTTCTGCTCGGTCCAGCGCTCGATATGCTTGTGCGCATTCTCGATCATCACCACCGCCGCGTCGACCATCGCACCGATGGCAATGGCGATGCCGCCCAGCGACATGATGTTGGCATTCACCCCCTGGAAGCGCATGACGAGAAAGGCGGCGAGGACGCCCAAGGGCAGGGTTACCACGGCAACCAACGCAGAGCGGGCGTGCCACAGGAACAACAGGCACACGAGCGCGACGACGATGAACTCCTCGATCAGCTTGGTGGTGAGATTCTCGACCGAGGCGTCGATCAGCTGCGAGCGGTCGTAGGTCGTGACGATCTCGACGCCTTCGGGCAGGCTCGCCTGCAACTGATCGAGCTTCGCTTCCACCGCCTCGATCGCACCGCGAGCGTCGGCGCCCTGCCGCAGGATGACGATTCCGCCCGCGACTTCGCCCTCGCCATTGAGTTCGGCGATGCCGCGCCGCAGTTCGGGCCCGATCTGGACATTGGCGACATCGCCGAGCGTGACCGGAACGCCGCCCGCTTCGGTGCGCAGAGGTATGACGCGAAAATCCTCCAGGCTACCGAGATAGCCCGACGCGCGGACCATGAATTCGGCTTCGCCCATCTCGACGATCGAGCCGCCCGCCTCCTGGTTGCCCGCCTGGACCGCGCTTACCACCTCGGCGTGGGTCACGCCAAGCGAGGCCATGCGATAGGGGTCGAGCACGATCTGGTACTGCTTGACCATGCCGCCGACGCTGGCGACCTCGGCAATGCCGGGAATGGTCTTCAGCTCGTAGCGCAGGAACCAGTCCTGCAGGCTTCTCAGCCCTGCAAGATCGTGCCCTCCGGTGCGATCGACCAGCGCATATTCGTAGATCCACCCGACCCCGGTCGCATCCGGGCCGAGCGTGCTCTCGACCCCTTCGGGCAGACGATTCTGGACCTGGTTGAGATATTCCAGAACGCGCGAGCGCGCCCAGTAGAGATCGGTGCCGTCCTCGAAGATCACATAGACATAGCTGTCGCCGAAAAACGAATAGCCGCGCACGGTCTTCGCTCCCGGGACCGAAAGCATCGTCGTCGCCAGCGGATAGGTGACCTGATCCTCGATGATGCGCGGGGCCTGCCCGGCATAGCTCGAGCGGATCACCACCTGTACATCCGACAGATCGGGCAGAGCATCGACCGGGGTGGTCCGCACTGCCCAGAAGCCGGCGAGCGCCAGACCGATTGCAGCCAGAACCACGAAAAGGCGGTTGGCAATCGAACTGTCGATGATCCGCGCGATCATTCGCCGGTCTTCCGGATCGAGACGATGCGAGGTCCGCTTCTGGCCTGGACAAAGGTGAAGGCAACCCGGTCGCCGCGTTGAAACCCGCGCAGCTGCGCCGGACCCTCGGAGGCGAACCCCATCGTCATGGCCGGCCATTCGAGCGCGGGCACGGGGCCGTGCCGCAAGGTGACACTGCGGGCAGTGATCCGCTCGATCGTGCCGGTGGCGCGATAGGTCCGCGGCTTATCCGCTTCCTTCTGCGTTTCGCCTTCGCCAGCGGTCGATGGAGCCTCGTCGATCGCGCGCACATCGATACCGGCCAGGCTGGCTTCGGAGTCGAGCAGGAACTGACCCGAAACGACCACCTCTTCGCCCGCCGCGAGCCCAGCAAGCACTTCGGTCCGACCGCCTGCTTCGCGTCCGATCCGGACCTCGACAGGGCGATAGCCCCCACCCTCCTGAGTGATCATCACCAGGGTTCGTTCACCTGTGCGGATCACGGCTTCGGACGGCACCAGCAAGGCCTCTTGCCGCTCGGGTGCAAGCGTGACCTGGGCAAACATTCCCGGCTTCAGACGCAGCCCGGGATTGGGCATCGCCGCGCGCACGGTGATCGTCCGGCTGGCATCCTGCGCGCTAGGCAGGATGGCAATGATCCGGCCGGCGAAGCGTTCGCCGGGAAAAGCGGTGAGCGTTGCGCTTACCGGCTGTCCAACGCGGGCGCTCCCCGCCAGCGCCTCCGGCACCGCCGCCTCGAGCCAGATCGGACTGTAGCCGCTGATTTCCGCGAGGGTCTGGCCCGCCATGACCGTCATGCCAGACCGCACACCAAGGGCAGTGATCGCCCCGGATTGCGGCGCGGTGATTGTAATCGTCGACTGCGGCCTGCCGCTTCGTGCGACCGAAGAAATCACCGATTCCGGCATGCCGAGGAGGCGCAGACGTTCGCGCGCGGCCCGGGTCAAGGCTTGGTCCCCGGTCGCGGCGACGGCCAGATATTCGTTTTGCGCGCCGCCCCATTCGGGCACCAGAAGATCGGCGATCGGCGCGCCCCTGGCGATCAGGTCTTGCGGTGCGTGGCCGTAGGTCCGCTGGACATAGCCGCCGGCGCGTGGCTGGACGATCGCGACTTCGCTCCCATTATAGGCGAGCGTGCCGGTGACGGTCGTCTCGGGCTCCAGCACGCCGAATTCGACCTCGGCGGTGCGGATTCCGAAATTCTGCACCATCGTGGGATCAATGCTGACTCCTTCGCCGCCTTGCGCCTCGCCTCCGGCGCATTTTGGGACCAGCTGCATGTCCATGAACGGAGATTTGCCCGGCTCGTCGAAGCGCTGGTCGGGCACCATCGGATCGTACCAGTAGAGCACTTCCTCGCAGCCGGTGTCGGAAGTGCCATCACCGCCGCCGCTGTCTTCGCCGAGCATCGACAGACCGTAGCCGGCTCCCAGGCTGATCAAGGCAATACCGGCTGCCGCCGCATAAGAGCGCTGGCGCGGCGTGAGACGTTCGAACACAGCTCTCATGGCCTGTCCTCCCCGTAGGTAAGTCGCAGCGTCGCAGCCGCCTCGACCGCGGCCTGCTCGCGTTCGAGTATCTCGAGCTCGAGAAGTGCGAGTGCGGACTTTGCCGCGATTACGTCGACAAGATCGGCGCGGCCTGCGGCGAAGCTGGCCGTCTCGAGTGTAGCCCGATTGCGTGCGAGCGGGATTAGCTCGTCGCGCGCCCGCTCCCATTGCCGCACCGCGCTGCGCCAGGCGGCAAGGTCGGCCTCGAACCGGGCAGTGACAGCGCGCAGACGGTCGTCCCGCTCGGCCAGCGCGGCAGCTGCGTCCGCTTCGGCGGCCGCGATACGCGGGTTCTGTCGCCGATCGGTGAAGATCGGCAGCGTGACCGAGCCCATGACCGACACGACATCGCCGAAATCGGGATTTCTGCGGCCGTAGGTTACACTCACGCCGAAGTCGGGCCGCTTTTCGGAACGAGCCAACCGGACGCCCGCTTCGGACCGCTCACTCTCGGCGTCCGCAAGCAGGAGTTCGGGGTTGGTTTCCAGGCCGAGCCGTAGCCGTTCCGGATCCACATCTGCGCTGGGAGCAATGCCCTGCGCAACAGGTTGGTCGACGACAATATAGCGCGAAAGGCGAGCCTGCGCCGTTTCGCGGCTTGCCTCGATGGCAGTTATGGCATCCTCGATCCCGAGCAGTTCGCGCCGGATCGCCAGGCTCTCGGCGGGCCGTGCCGATCCTGATGCGACCGCGCTGTTGGCGACCGGAACAAACTCCCGAAGGTCGGCCAGCGCGGTGCGCGCAAGATCCATCCGTCGCTGTGCATAATAGAGGCTCACCCAGGCGCCTCCGGCATCGGCGAGAACACTCCGTTCCGTCATGCCGAGACGCGCTTCGGCGAGGCGGATCTCTGAAGCTGCGAGACCGGATCGTGCGCGGCGGCGGGCGAGGTTAGGAATTTCCTGTTCGATGCCGACCGCGATCTGGGTGGGAAGCTGCCGGTCGATCTCGAAGGCGGCTGGCCCGGTGACCGGCAGATTCATGACGCCAGCGCGGAGGCGCGGGTCGGGCAGTTCGTCGGCAGCATCCGCCGCCACCCGCCTTGCTTCCACGCGCAACGCGCCCGCCTCCAGAACGGGCTGCTCCGCCCGCGCGGCTTCAAGCGCTTCCTCGTAGCCGACGGGCTGCGCCTGTGCAGCCTGCGCGGCGATCATGGCTGCCAAAGGCACCCAGCAAATCCGCCAAGACATTGGATAAACCTCGCTCGTTCAGAGCGGGCCGGTAAGGCGATGCACATGCCATCGCGGTCGTGCCGCGGCGCACAGACGCAGTCATCCAGCCAGCTCGCTTAGCGACGCAGCGCGCCGCCGTTCGAAAACTAGACGGTGAGGCTGGTTTGTGGAGGCGGCGACTCCGGCCGCATCGGTTCGCTTACGAGCCGAACAGCGTCGCGGTTGAGATAAGATGCGGCGGCCGGGAACGGCGCTGCCTGCATTGAACCACCACCTGAAAGCGCCAGCGGCGGCAGGCAATTCATGGCGACAAGACAGTCGAGCGTCATGTCCGGGCAAGGCCCTTTGCGATCGGATTCACCCTGGCTGCCCATGCCATGCTCAGCTGACGCCTGCGCCATTTCGGCGCATTCCGTCATCTCCGCCGGCTCGCTCTGCGGAACAGCCGCCTGGGCCGCAACCTGGACGAACAGGCCGAAGCTGAAAAATATAAGTGTCAGGGCGCGAAGAAATCTCACTCAAGGCAGATAGTCCGGCTACCAGCCAAGTGCAAGTCGGCCGACCGCCTGCGCCATGCGCTCGAACGCTTGCAGCGTTAAATCTCTCTCAGCAGCAGCCGGCGCTCGCGGCTTAAAGCGTTGGTTCCGAAACCTCCCGCACGAGATCGCCGGTTTCCTTTTTATCGGCGTGACGTGCGATGTCGGCCTGCGAAACGATGCCGCAGCACTTTCCTTCGCGATCGACAACGGGAAGGCGGCGGATCTGGTTCGCCTCCATCTTGCTGCAGCATTCGTCCACGCTTGCCTCTGGCCCCACCGTCACGGGGGAAGCCGACATGACTTCCTCGACCGGAGTGTCGGAACCCTTGCCCTGTGCGACGCAGCGGCAGGCGATGTCGCGATCGGTGACCACGCCGACGAGTGAGCCTTCGTCATCGACGACAGGGATTTCGCCGCAATCGTTATCAACCATGAGACTCGCTGCCTCTTTTACGCTGCTCGAACGCCGGCAGCATGCGGGATTAGCGGTCATTACGTCTTGCGCTTGCATGTCGTGTCTCCTGCTTTTCAGAAATTCGAGTTTGGATACGACAAGAGAATGAAGCGCCATCGCGCTCGGTTCCGGTTTGAAGGACAACCCGTTGGCCGTCTGCGGCGGTTTGTCCAATCGCCCAGCGGAGTGGACCCTCACCTTGGACCGAAGCGCCAAGGTGGCCTCGAGACGAAGCACATGCCGAAGCCGGTCCCGAAAAGCCATGCCATTTGAGAGGAAACAGGCCGTCAATCCGTAGCAGAAGGAACGCCCGCAGTCCCCGTGCGTGCTCTAGCTGCTAGCGCTATGGTATAAAGGGGAAGACCGCGCGTCGCAGAAAGTCGGAGGAAGGATCACATCTTGAATGAAAGTTCCTACAGACCTGTCGTTATAGTTACAGGTTCGAGCGGCTACATAGGCTCCTCGATCGTAAAAAGACTCGCAGCCCGCTATCGCGTGATCGGCTTCGATCGCGATGCGTCGCCGCACCCGCCGGCGGAAGCCGAGTGCGTTTGTGTCGATGTCACCGACCAGGCGAGCATCGATGCGGCCTTCGAACGCGTTCGCATTGCCTATGGCTCCAGAATTGCCTCCTTCATTCATCTGGCCGCGTACTTCGATCTCACAGGCGAACCCAATTCCAAATATGACGAAGTGACGGTCAAGGGGACTGGCCGGCTGCTCGATGCGCTGCAGGATTTCGATATCGACCAGTTCGTGTTTGTCAGCACGATGCTGGTCCACGCGCCGGTCGAGCGCGGCAAGCTGATCGACGAGACCTCGCCGCTTGATACGCACCTCCCCTACCGGGAATCGAAGGTCCGTACGGAGCAACTGATCCGCAAGCAGCGCGGCGACATCAATGCGGTCTTCGTACGGCCTGCGGGCGTCTACGACGACGAAGGCCATTCTGCGTTCCTCGCACAGCAGGTCGCACGCATCTACGAGAAGCGACCCAGCGCCCGCGTCTATCCCGGCGATCTCGACACTGGCCAGCCCTATCTGCATCTCGATGACCTGCTCGATGCGTTAGAGCGGATCGTCGACCGCCGAGGCGACTTGCCGGAGGAATGGCCCGTCCTTCTCGGCGAAGACGACGTGATGTCATACGGCGATCTGCAAAAGGCGCTGGGTCGCCTGATCCACGACGAGGACTGGACGACCCGCTCGGTCCCGAAGGGTTTGGCCAAGACGGGGGCTTGGGTCGAAAACGAAGTGCTCGGCGAGGAGACCTTCATCCGGCCCTGGATGGTCGACATTTCGGACGATCACTACGAACTCGATCTGAGCAACGCGCGAGAAAAGCTGGACTGGACACCGCAACATCAGCTGAGAACCGCGCTGCCGCGGATCGTCGAAGGCCTCAATGCCGATCCCCCCGCCTGGTACCGCGAGAACAAGCTGAATGCCGCGCGGGTCGCCGGCAGCAATTTCGACGACGCCGAAGAGGCAAGGCCTCGCGTACTGGGTGAGGACGTGTTGGCGGACCATTCCAGCCATATGCGCAAAATGCACTTCAGCATGCTGTGGGTCCGTTGGCTGACCATGGCGCTCGGCCTCTGGCTCGCGACCACACCCTTTGTCTTCGGAACCTTCGACCAGAGCGAATTCGCCTCCGCCGTCATGCGTGTAACCGAGGATCGCAATCTCTGGGATCCGGCGCTGCGGAGCTGGCTGACAGCCTGGAACGATGTCGTGAGCGGGATCTTGATCATGGTCTTTGCGGCCATCTCGCTCTCGCCGCGCGGAGGCTGGGCGCAATGGGCGAATACCTGCATCGGCATCTGGCTGCTCGGCGCCCCGCTGCTGTTCTGGACGCCCGATGCGGCCGTCTATGCCAACGACACCTTCATCGGCGCGCTGGTGATCGCTTTCACCATCCTGGTGCCGATGATGCCGGGCATGGCGCCGGAGGGCATGATGGACGACAGCGACGTGCCGCCGGGCTGGACCTATTCGCCTTCGACCTATGTCCAGCGCATGCCGATCATCATCCTGGGGGCTGTCGGGTTCTTCCTGTCGCGCATTCTCACGGCGTATCAGCTTGGCCATATCGACGGCGTGTGGGAGCCCTTTTTCGCTTCGTCCACTGCGCTCAACGGCACCGAATACATCATCACGTCGGACGTATCCAAAGCCTGGCCGGTGGCCGACGGTGGTATCGGCGCGATGAGCTACATGTTCGAGATCCTGATGGGGGTGATGGGCGGTCGCGCCCGCTGGCGGACCATGCCGTGGATGGTGACGCTGTTCGGCATCGTCGTGGTGCCGCTGGGCGTGATCAGCATCTACTTCATCATCATCCAGCCGATCATGATCGGAACCTATTGCACGATCTGCCTCATGGCGGCCGCCGCGATGCTGATCATGATCCCCTATTCGCTCGATGAGCTGGTCGCGATGGGCCAGTTCCTCGTTCTGAACACACGGCGCGGGCGACCGTTCTGGCGATCGTTCTTCCGCGGCGACGCGCTGCCGGGTGGAAGCAAGGATACCCATCCCGGCTTCGATGCGGCGCTCGCCTCGATCGGCAGCTCTGCGGCGCGCGGCGTCACGATCCCTTGGACACTAGCCATCAGTGTGCTGATCGGCGCTTTCCTGATGTTTTCAAGGCTCGTTCTCGGCACAGAACCACCTCTCGCCGACAGCGATCATGTGGTGGGGGCGCTCGTCATCACGGTTGCGGTGATAGCGATGGCGGAAGTCGCAAGACCGCTGCGTTTTCTGAACATTGCGTTTGGCCTCTGGCTGATTTCGGCTCCCTGGCTGATGGACGGAAGCACCAGCATCATGAGCGACATCATTGGTGCTGTGCTCGGAGCATTGCTGATAGGATTGAGCCTGCCGAGAGGCCGCCGGAGCGACGAGCATTACGGGAGCTGGGATCGCTTCGTCGTTTAAGATGCTTGTACAAACAGCACAGAGATCGGGGATCGACCTCCCGCGCACTTGTCAGAACACTTGAACAGGAGACATTAGCTCTGGACCGCAGCGCCCGAGATACGAAGCGAAAGACCTAGCGCGGCGCGCATCCCGCTCTTTGGCTCGCCATATCCGGAGTGCTCATCGCCTTCGCATGGGGAAATGCTGCAGCTTCCCTTCCATGAGACCGGCAATCTTAGTCCTGCCGGGGCTGCGCGTCGCAGCGCGCTTGCAGCGCTGGGCTACGCCGGAATCATGGTGAGAGCGTATCTCGGCGCTTCGATCGGCAGCGGAAAGACTCCCTGGTTGCTCGCGTGGCCGGTTTCCCGCTTCGTCGCCTATCTGATCATTGGCCTCAGCGTCACGGCGGCCATTGAGATGCTGGCCGTGCGATGCGACTGGGGGTGGACCTACGGTCCGGCCATGCCAGCCGTGCCCATCATAGATATCGGTGCGGTCCCGGTGGCCATGTGGATCACCGTTCCTACAGTGGCACTGTGGACGACGCGCAGGATGGGAGTGAACTAGGGACTCGGCGTCGCTTTTCCCTTCTTTTGTAACGCGCCAACCCATGGCTGCTGCACGCCTCAACAGAGGAAATACATCGCGACACGGCGTGGATCCAAAGTGATCCTCCAGGCAACGAGCCTGTGCGCTCAGATTAACAAGGGCCAAGCTGGCAACGATGTACCGAGCGCTGCCATTCCATCTTCTTGACTAGACCTGCATCGCGGCAGTTCTTCGCTGGCCTCCACTGCTCCGAAACCCGAAAAACAGGACTCCTGCGGTGATCACCTGCGCAGCGATCGGCTCGACGGCAGGATAGAACCCAATCAAATCGACCCGTGGGAGACCTTCGAGGAGGGTTACGCCCAGCATTCCCGCTTCTTGAAGCGCGCCCACTCCCTTGCCGGCGAGTACAACGGCGAGGACCGCGATGAGCCACGCACTGTACCTGAAGAACTGGGTAATTGGGAGTTTCCGGCTGTAGCGGAGCATGATCCAGGCGAGGACCGCGAGAACGACGAGTGCCGACAGCGCACCGGCAAGAATGGTCCCGCTGTTCTGAGGATTCCACAAGGCCGCGTAGAACAAAATCGTCTCGAATACTTCGCGGTAGACCACCACGAAGGCGAGCCCGAACAGGAACCAGGCAGACCGGCGCGAAAGAGCCTTGCCCATCTTTTCCTGGATGTACCGCCGCCACTCGTCGGCTTGGCTTTTCCCGTGCATCCAGATGCCGACCGAGACGAGCACCACGGCCGCCAGTAGCGCGCCAAACCCTTCGGTAAGCTCACGGCTGGCGCCGCTTATGGTCACGAAGTAGGTTGCAACGGCCCAGGTGGCCACACCGGCGAGCAGGGCAGCAATCCACCCACCGTGGACGTAGGGCATGACCTCGGTTCGCTCCGACTTCCGGACAAACGCAATCATTGCTATCACCACCAGCAGCGCCTCGAGCCCCTCGCGCAGCAGGATCGTGAAGGCGCCGAGGAACGTCGAAATGTCTGTCGCCGCTTCGGGCGACAAGGCGGTCTCCGCGCGGTCCAAAAGCGGATATAGGTCTGTGAGCTGGCTGCGCAATTCCCCTGGCCGAACACCCGAGTTGATGCTCGCGCGAAAGCCGCTAAGCGCTTGCTCAACCTGCAGCATCAGATCTCCGTCGCGGGTAGACAGAACCGCTTCAAGCGGTTCGAATCCATCGAGATAGGCGGAGAGGGCAAGTTCATTGGCCTGTGCGCGGTCCCCCCGCTTGTATGCCGCAAGGCTTTCGCGCAGTTTCTGGCGAACAAAATCCAGTGACCCCGAGCCTTCGGCCGTCTCCATAACCTGCGAATTGGCTCGCAGGTAAGCCATGACGGCAAATGCCCGGTCCTCCCCGATCTGCTGCGCCAACGCCGCTGGTGTCAGGGCGACCAGCGCTTCGAGATCAGGTACGAGACGGCGGATCTCGGCGTTCTCCTCCCAGATGCGCTGGCCTTCTGCTTCGTGCGGGAAGGCTATGCCGCCAGCGTAGAGGGCCAGCGCCCATCGATCCTGATCCTGGAGGGAAGCAAAGCTCGGCATGGTCGTGCCTTCAAGACCCTGGGTGATGACCTGGTAGAGCCCGAACGCGCTGCGCTCCTGCGCGCGCTCCTGATCGGTGAAGTCGATCGGAGGGGGATCGATATTCATCAGCTGCGACGGCGGAGACTCGCCAGCCGCTCCGTGGCACGAGGCGCAGTTCTGGGCGAACAAAGTCGTTGCCCGCGTCAGGTCAGGCGCCTCGCTGGGGGCGAGCGGGACCGGGTGCTCCGCGAGCAGGGCGGCCGCAAGACCGCGTGCCAGTTGCGCGACTTCGCCGGCCGGCCGCTTGCGCGCAATGGCTTCCCTCAATTCTCTGGCGCGTTCCTGGAGAACGCTCTTGTTCCGACTGGCCGGAAGGCTGCCGATCCGCTCGGCGACCGACGCAGAGAACTCGATCATCTCGTCGTATTCGAACTGGTTGGACACCTTACCGTCGGTAACCGCTGCGCCGTAGTCGACAGCCACATAGTCAAGCATTCGCCAGGTAGTCGCGACTCCGGGTGCGCCAGCGCGCGCTGCGCCAGAAGCCACAACGCTTAGGAGGAGAACAACGATGAGGACAAGCACTCGGCCATTGCGGCCCCAGGAAGGCAAACTGCGATCGGGCATGGAAAGCTCTTATATTCGATGCGACTGATAATCAATTGCAAAGGGTCGGCCAGAGCCAAGGTCACGCAGCTGCGGTCCAGCCGGCGCAGCTCGGCATGCGAGCTGTTCGCCAAAGTCCCAGCGCGGTCGCTATCGACGGCTTCTAACTGTCAATCTCGCATGGCTGTTGGTACGAAAAGACATGATCGTCGCACGTGTTGCAGCGCAGACGAGCTGCAGGTTCAGGCTCCGGCGCGAAGGGTCTTCTGAGCCTCATCGTTCCTCCGCAAGCTCCCGCCTGGCGCCACGGATGATCTCCCAGGCCGAGTGAAGGAAGACGACGGCGATGATGGCTGCGACGATTAGATCCGGCCAAGCGCTCTGCAGCCAGTAGACCAGGCCGGCGGCTATGACGACCGCGACATTGTTGATCGCATCGTTGCGCGAGAACAGCCAAATTGCTCGTGCTTGGGCATCGCCGCTATCCCGGAAGCGGGCCAGGACGAGAGCAGCCGTGACGTTAACAGCCAGAGCCGCGATCCCGATGCCGCCCATCAGCTCCGCTTCGGGCGCGACGGCGTTCATCGCGCGCCATGCGGCCATCCCGAGCACCCATACACCGAGCAACGCGAGGAATAAGCCTTGGGTGAGTGCAACCTTCGCGCGAGTGGACGCGGCCCAGGCCAGCGCGAGCAGCCCGATAAAGGTGATCGACCCGTCGCCCAGGAAATCGAGCGAATCCGCCTTCAGTGCCTGGCTATTCGCAAGGAAGCCGCCAAACAGTTCAATGATCCCGAACCCGGCATTGAGGATGACGACAATCCAGAGCGCGCGGCGATAGGCGGGATCGACGGCAGCTCTATTTGTATCCCCGTGGCAGCCGCAGCCGGTTTCTCCTTTCGATTCTGTCATGACGCCTCTCTAGAACCTCCAGTCACTGGAGGAGCAAGCCTCTTTTGCAACGCAGGTCCTACTTTGAGGCGAAACAGGCTGATCTCCCCCGTCGGCGTGCGGACGACCCGGCGCGGGCGGCCGCTGTCAGGCTCGAGATCAGCGAGGATCGCTTCCATTGCTCCGCGAGCGTTCGGTTCTGTGTTCTCAAACCCGTCCAAGCGCTGCACCAAGCCGAACAATGCGCGCATGAGTCTGGAGCGCTGTCGCGCATAGTCGGCGATATGGACTTCGCCGCCGGACCTTACCGCACCGACCATGGCTGCGATCCCGCGCCTCTTTTCCTCCATTGGCACTTGATGGAAGACAAGGCTCGAGACGATCTTTGTGAAGGGGTCGCCATATCGATCCGCTTCATGCGCGAACGCCTGCCGCCAGTCGATCTCGATGCCCGCTGCAGATGCCTTGCCGGCGGCGATCTCCAGCACCGCGGGATCCGGATCTAGTCCGACAACTCGCGCGTTCGGCACCGCCTCCTTGATAAGCAAAGCGAACGTCCCGGTGCCGCAGCCGACGTCCAGGATCACATCGTCCCCGGAGGGGGCGAGCTGGTCGAGCAGGGCTGAGCGCCATGTCATTTCGCGCGTGAGCAGCCTAATGGCGAGATCGTATGCGCCGGTCAGTTTTGGCCGGCCCAGTGCCGGCGTGAAGTTCGTGGGGTCCATTCGGCCTTCCTGACGATTGACTCAAGAAGGCACAGGATACATCCTCCAGTCACTGGAGGATCAAGACTTATGGCGATGCTGATGATCGGCGAGCTGGCGAGGCGCACTGGCGTCAAGGTCAACACCATCCGCTTTTACGAGGATATCGCCTTGATGCCGAAGGCGGCGCGCACAGATTCCGGCCGCCGCACCTATAGCGAAGCGGATGTAAAGCGCCTGAAGTTCATACGGAACGGGCGTGACCTTGGTTTTTCAACGGAGGAGCTGAAGTCACTGATTGCTCTCTCGGAGCACCCGGACCTCGATTGCGGAGCGGCGGCTGCGATCGCACGCCGTCATCTTCTCGCTGTAGAAGCGAGGATGTCTCGTCTGATGCTGATGCGGCGTGAGCTGGAGAGAGTGGCCGCCAACTGCGACGGCGGCCGCATGGCCGATTGCCAGGTCATCGGTGCCATCGCGGACGCCCCATCACATTGAGCATCGAACGATCCGCTTCGCTTGGCGATTTCGCAGTCAGGCACTATTCTTCAGCCACCTAGATTGCTGGCGCTTTCCTGTCCGAAATTGACATATCGACCGCCAGTTAATCTCTCTTACCATGCATCCAGGCCTTTGCAGGTTTCGAGAAGCGACCTTCGGCGCTGGCTATGGCCTGGCGCGCGAAGCACTCAAGCTCTCTACAATTCGGCAAGCGCCGATACGGTCCGCCTGACAAGATAGTAGCATCTGGCCCAGTTCCTCACGCAGCGCAGTCAGATCGGCGATCTTGCCGTCGATCTCCCTCAGCTGTTGCCGGACAAGCTGATCGACGTCCTCGCAAGGCTTGTCGTCGTGATCGGACAACGCCAGCAGTTCACGCACCTGCGCCATGCTGAAGCCGAGTTCGCGCGCACGTCGCACGAATGTCAGCGCCGCCAGATGGTCTTGCGAGTAATCGCGATAGTTGCTGTCGGTGCGATCCGCGGTCGGCAGGATACCTTCGCGCTCGTAATAGCGGATCGTCTCCGCCTTGGTGCCGGTGGCCTTTGCCAGTTCGCCGATACGCATCGCTTGACCTTGTAGTTGCTACAAGGTGCATATGTCCCTGCGACTCGAAGCTTGCAAGGAGAGCGGCATGGGCAAGTCCTGCTGCCAGACGACAGATACTGACCGGAGCGCGCACAACAATCCGCGCTGGCGGCTGATCTTGTGGATCGCCCTGATCGCCAACGCTGCCATGTTCGTGGTGGAGATCGTTGCCGGTGTCGCGGCCGATTCCCGCGCGCTCCAGGCCGATGCGCTCGATTTCATCGGCGATGCGGCCAACTACGCAATCAGTCTCGGTGTTGCGGGCATGGCTCTGGCTTGGCGAGCGAAAGCGGCATTGTTCAAGGCCGCCACGATGCTCGCCTTCGGCCTGTGGGTGATCGGCTATGCGGTTTATGGCCTGGCTGTCGGCTCGAGCCCTGAGCCGCAGACGATGGGTCTCATCGGCACGCTGGCGCTGCTGGTCAACGCGGCGGTTGCCCTCCTGCTGTTCCGTTATCGAGAAGGAGATGCGAACATGCGTTCGGTCTGGATCTGCTCACGTAACGACGCTCTGGGCAATATTGCCGTGCTCGCCGCTGCGCTGGGCGTGTTTGGCACCGGGCAGGCGTGGCCCGACTTGCTTGTCGCGGGCATCATGGCCGGGCTCGCCATCTGGGGCAGCAGCGAGGTCTTCACACAGGCGCGCCGGGAGCTGGCACATGGATGACAGCACCCGCGCGCGCATGACCGTCTTTTTGACTCAGGAATACTGCGCTGCGAGCCTTGCAGAAGTTTCGGGGCGCTTCGAGCGGGCATGGCACCATCTGGAGCGCGCCCACATCGTCGCGCAGACCCTGCTGTGGCCCCACTGCCAATCGCACTGGAAAATGCTGGGCCTCGCCGTTCGACAGCGCGACTGGCGAAGCGAGTGGCCAGATCGCGCGTCTGGCTCTTGCGCCGCTGGGCAATCTTACGGGCCGACTTCCCATCGGCAATACCGGCCGAAGCGATGTCAGCGCCTTTGCCCGCCTGGAAATTCCTTCCGATCTGCGCGCAGTGCTGGATTCCTCGCCAGGCTGAAGATTGAGCAGACCCAGAGTTGTTGTAAGCCAATCCGCACCTGAACCAGCCGAACCGCTTAAAGCCTAGGGTATCAACGCTGATTCACGCTGAATAGCGTGAGGCAGCAAAGATGCGCGAGCGTTTAATTGCGAAGCCGAGGCGCTTTTAGCATATGCGCCAAAGCAAGCTATTGCGCCGGCTCCGACACTTCGCGCACGAGATCGCCTGTCTGATGCTCACCAGCATGCCGCGCGATATCCGCTTGTGACACGATCCCGCAGCACCTGCCCGCATCGTCGACTACCGGAAGGCGACGAACCTGATTGTCTTCCATCTTTTTGCAGCATTCAGCAACGCTGGCATCGATGGTCACTGTGATGGGTGAAGAGGACATGATGTCTTCGACCAGGGTTTCGGCAGATTTGCCTTCCGCAACGCAGCGGCAAGCGATGTCGCGATCGGTAATGACGCCGACCAGCTCGCCTTCCGCGTTGGTCACGGGAATTAGACCGCAGTCGTTGCTTGCCATCAGCGAAGCCGCTTCCTTCACACTGGCTGACGGGCTGCAGCATGCCGGATCCTTTGTCATCAGTTCGCGAATTTCCACGTCATCTCTCCTAGGCCTTTTGGCAAATGGTTGCGCTGCTATGGCGCGCTCACTCGTTTAACGCAGGGCCCTGCCCCCTCGTTCCTTTCGGTCCGATGATATGGTGCCTTCGACCGACGAGCAGCCATTCGGACGAAGATCCATATAAGCGTCGTTGAAGCGCCTGAGTTCGGCTGCGATCGAAGGGAGGCCAACGGCTCGAGCTTTGCGTCGAGAACCAGATAGAGGCCGTCTGCCGTGGATCGGCGCAAGCAGAGCGGTTTGCCCCGAGTCGTGAGCTAAAGCAGCGGTCCTCGGACGTTGGCGGAACAGTGAACCAACGGCATCGTTGTTATCTACTCGCACGGCTTATGGCGGCTTCTCCGCAATTGGTGCACGAGCCTGTTAAGGTTACCCCTGTGCTCGTGGCTGGTGTCCCATCAAGCCAGACAACGGAACGCTACTGCAGCAGGCCTGCGAACAAACAACGCAAGAAAGACTTTGCTGATGAAAGCATCCGATCTCCTAGTCGCCGCCCTGGAAGCCGAAGGAGTTGAATATATCTTTGCCGTGCCCGGTGAGGAGAATTTGGATTTGCTTGAATCGCTTCGCACATCTTCGATCAGATTGATCGTCACCCGCCATGAACAGGGAGCCGGTTTCATGGCAGCGACATATGGTCGCCTCACCGGAAAACCCGGCGTCTGCCTGGCGACGCTGGGACCGGGGGCGACCAACCTTACAACCCCGGCCGCATACGCTGCGCTGGGCGCTTTCCCCCTCGTTATCATTACCGGGCAGAAGCCCATCAAGGTCTCGAAACAGGCCCAGTTTCAGATTGTGGATGTCGTCGCGCTCTTCACCCCTCTATGCAAGATGGCGAAGCAGATCGTGAATGGCGAGCGCATCCCGTCACTGGTGCGGGAGGGCTTCAGAAGAGCCCAGGAGGAGCGGCCCGGTGCGGTCCTGCTGGAGTTGCCCGAGGATATTGCGAAGGAAGAGACCTCCGAAGCGGTCGTTGCGCCTCACACGCGACACTATGCCGTGGCGGGCGATGCCGCGATAGATGAAGCGGCCGAGCGCATAATGGCCGCCGAACGCCCGCTCCTTCTGGTAGGGGCCGGAGCCAACCGGCGCAGCGCCTGCAAAGCACTCCGCAAGTTCGTCGACGACACCCAGTTCCCGTTCTTCGACACCCAGATGGGCAAAGGGGTGCTCGATGAAGCGAGTCCGTTATATCTCGGCACCGCGGCATTGTCTTCGGACGACTATGTTCATTGCGCCATCGAGCGCGCCGATCTGATCGTCAACATTGGCCATGACGTTGTCGAAAAGCCGCCCTTCTTCATGGAGCCCGGCGGCCAAACCGTCATTCACATCAATTACAAGGCCGCCGAGGTCGACCAGGTCTATTTTCCGCAGCTGGAGGTTATCGGCGATATTGCCGGTTCGGTGGAGCGTCTGGGAGAGCGGCTTCGCGGCAAGCAGCCGTGCGACCTGACCGCTTATGCCGGTGTGCACGAAGAAATTGCCGCGCATATCCGTCGCGGCAGTGACGATACACGGTTCCCGATCGTACCGCAGCGCGTGGTTGCCGATGTGCGCCGGGTCATGGGGCGGGACGACATCGTCGCTCTCGACAATGGCATCTACAAGATTTGGTTCGCCCGCAATTACATCGCGCATGAGCCCAATACCATTCTGCTCGACAACGCACTGGCAACGATGGGAGCCGGGCTGTCTTCGGCCATGATGGCGGCGATGCTCTGGCCAGAGCGCCGCGTGCTGGCGGTTTGCGGCGATGGCGGGTTCATGATGAATTCGCAGGAAGTAGAAACCGCGGTCCGGCTTGGCCTCAACCTGGTTGTGCTCATTCTGAATGATGCCGCCTACGGGATGATCCGGTGGAAGCAGGAGCAACTTGGGTTTCCCGATTACGGCCTGAGCTTCGCGAACCCGGATTTTGTCACTTACGCGAAAAGTTATGGCGCGACGGGCCACCGGATCGACAGCAGCCAAGCACTGGTTCCGACCCTGAACGATGCGTTCGAGAGCGGCGGCGTTCACCTCGTGGATCTGCCGGTAGATTACTCCGAGAACCGCAAAGTTTTGATCGATGAGCTGAGCGCGATGGAATGCCCCCAATGACTTGGCAGGTCCTCAACCCTTACGACCAGGAGTGCATCGGCAGCGTGGACCTGGTCGAGTGGCCGCTGATCGACCGCTGGCTCGACGAGGCGCGCGCATTGCACGAAGACCGGCGGGCGTGGATTCCGGTTCATGAGCGGATTGCCATTTTGCAACGCGCCGGCGCGCTCATGCGCGAGCGTGCCGAAACGCTTGCGATGCAGATTGCACGCGAGGGCGGAAAACCGCTTGTCGACGCCCGTGCAGAAACCAGCCGCGCCATACAGAGCGTCGAACTCTGCGTGCATGAATTGTTCGCGAGCGGCGGGCGCCAGATTCCGATGGACCTGAACGAGGCCGGCGCAGGCCGCAGAGCCTACACCTTCCGAGAGCCGATCGGGCCTGTGGTCGCGATTTCGGCATTCAATCATCCGCTAAATCTGATCGCCCATCAGGTGGGCCCCGCGGTGGCGACCGGGTGCCCCGTTCTGGTGAAGCCGGCCAAGGATACGCCCCTGTCCTGCAAGAGCTTCGTAGAAATCCTTTACGAGGCAGGTCTCGACGAACAATGGTGCCGCTTCGTACCCTGCACGAACGATGTCGCCGAGCAAATGGTCACGGATCCGCGAACAGCGTTCTTCTCCTTCATCGGGTCAGCAAAAGTAGGCTGGATGCTTCGTTCCAGGCTCGCGCCCGGTACGCGCGTCGCGCTGGAACATGGGGGCGCGGCACCGGTCATCGTCGATGAGAACGTACCGCGTGAAAACGTCATCCCGTCGCTCCTGAAAGGGGGTTTTTATCATTCTGGCCAGGTCTGCGTTTCGGTCCAGCGGGTGTTCGTTCCGCGCGCCGAACTGCCGGATTTCGCTGCCGAGCTGGCTGCGGGCGCAGAGGCACTGAGGGTGGGAGATCCGACTGAAGAGGAAACGCAGTGCGGTCCTCTCATCCGCCCTGCCGAGGTCGACCGGGTCGAAGCCTGGGTCGCTGCCGCCGTCGCGAGCGGTGCCAGACTGGCCGCAGGCGGGAAGCGCATCGGCCCGACGCTCTATCATCCCGCCGTTCTCGTCGATCCGCCCCGCGACGCCAAGGTCTCGCGAGAGGAGGTGTTCGGACCCGTGGTGTGCGTCTACGGATACGACAGTATCGACGCAGCAATTGCCCAGGCGAACGAGCTGCCGTATTCGTTTCAGGCCGCCGTATTCACCGAGCGACTGCACATCGCCGATCATTGCGTCGAGCGGCTGTCGGGTTCCACCGTGCTGGTCAACGACCACACCGCATTCCGGGTCGACTGGATGCCCTTTGCCGGGCGACGGCACTCCGGCCTCGGGACAGGCGGTGTCGGATATACAATGGCCGACATGAGTCCGGAAAAGATGGTAATCACGAAGAGATCGTCCGACCTGATTTGACATCGGCTGTAGTCAAACCGACCGGGCGCGGTTGTTTCCAGCGAGCTCCAGCCTCGGACAGCTTTTTAGTTTTTTCGCGCCGCTTCGGCCAGCATCGCACTGGCTGACGGTACACAGCCCGCGCATTATTCCAGACATCGAATGCAGAAGCTGCTCGCCCGTGTTGCGAACAATCTCCTGCTGCTTGCGGTCCTGGCAGTAGCTTTCGGTCTGTTCGTGCCGTCGGTCGGCATCGCCCTCTCAGTCAGTATCGGGCCGCTTCTAGCAGCGCTCATGCTGGTCAGCCCGCCGGTGCGATGGGACTGCAGCGCGACCACTGGGCTCGACGTGCTGCTTGCGCGGTGGATCAGTGGTCGGGGTCGTTTGCAGATGGATGCGGCGGTATCAGCTGATCGTCACATTCGCTCACGAGGCACGCCTCGAGCGTTGCATGGGCAATGCCGAACCTTTCCAGCAGCACACCTCGTAACGGTTGTTTGAGTTCTTCGAAAGCCTGAAGCGAGGCCGTGGAGGGAGTGAGATGTGCTTCAAGGGCGCGATGGTGCTCCCCCAGGTTCCAGACATGCACATGATGCACGCCCGCGACGCCATCGTGCTCCTGCAAGGTCCGAACGATCTGATCGAACTCGACCTCATCGGGCACCGCTCCCATCAGCAGGCGAACCGTCCTCGGCATCAGCGACAGACCCTGCCAGATAACATAGCCAGCAATGACTACGGTGATGATTAGGTCCGCGAGGTAGAAATCGTACAGGAGAATAAGGACGCCTGCCGCAATTACTCCGACGGAGGCCATCGCGTCAGAAACGTTGTGAAGGAACGCCGCCTTCATGTTGATGCTGTCGCGTGCGCCGCGATGGGTGATGAAGGCGGTGACGAGATCGATCACCAAGGCAATTCCCGCCACGCCAATGACGGTCCAGCCCTCAACAGGCTGCGGATCGGCGAACCGGTTGATGGCCTCCACGAGCAGGTAAAAGCCGATGATGAGCAGCGTGGTCAGGTTGATGAGCGCTGCAACGACTTCCCCTTGGGCATAGCCGAACGTCATAAGCTTGTCCGCAGGTCGCCGCCCGATCCGGCGCGCAAACCACGCGAGGCCGAGCGAAGCCGCATCGCTGAAATTGTGCAGCGCGTCCGCGATCAGCGCGAGTGAACCGGACACGATCCCGCCGATTATCTGCGCCACCGTCAGCAGAACGTTGATCGCCACGGCGAAAATCAGCTGGCGATCGCTCAGGTTCTCTTCGCCATGACTGTGGCCGCCGTGATTGTGGGAGTGCCCCATGTTGCTTCCCTATCCCCTCGCTTGACGGGTGTTCGGTTGAGCAGACGATTGCTCCACCGGATGCTCGAGGCCCGCGCTCGAGATACCAGCAGCGTCCAGAATCTCGCCAAGTCCAACGGCGAACAGAGCGAAGGCGACAAAACCACACAGGAAGGCGAGAGCGGATCCTACCTGCTTTCCCGCGGCAATCCCTTGCCCGTGAGAGAGCAGGGTTCTTGCCGCCGCAGCAAGGAGAAATCCTCCGAAGAACGCAACAAGCCCCGGCAGGCCGTTGCTACCGAAGCTGTGCACTGTCCAGAACGCCAGGAGTGCGAAGACATTGAGCACCAGAACGAGACCAACCTGCAATACAACGCGGTCCATCCGCCCCATCTTCGCCGACAGAAATCCGGCGGTGAGCTGGCGGGAAACAAGGACATTTGCTGCAGTAAGGCCAGTCGCCAGAGCTATGCCCAAGGTGGCCGACGCGGCGGCTGCTACGCCGATAGCCATGCCGTACCCAAGCAGATCGACGATCGCGAAGACGGAGCGTTCGGCGAAAGCAGATTGGCGGCCGCTTTGTTTAGCGCTTCTGTTCGACGTCTTCGCGCGACGAAGTGCAAGATGCCGAGCTGCCGTGCACAGGATAACAGAAGCTGCCGCGCCAGCCAGATACAGGAAGGGGATGAGCCACCGGCCGACGGTTAGCTCGGCAAATGGCATAATCGTGACGGCAACGAGCGCAAAGAGAACGCCCGAGACGCCGGGCATGAGCAGGTCATATCGGCGCAATTCCGCTGCGGCGCGCTCTGCCCATACTGCCCCGACGATCAAGCCGACGCTGGCGAGCGTCGACAGGAGCAGGGCATGCGACCGGCTTTGTGTCGCAAAAACCGTGTCGATGATCGTCACGTGACGATCTTTTCCGAACCAGCCCGGTGCAGACAGGCAAAACCATTGAGTGCGAACACCATGGCGGCGCCATCTCCCGCTGCCGCAGCGATGTCAGGCTTCCGATTACCCGGCGCTCCACTGCGATGAGACGGGCCGGCGTAGCTGGCGCCGGCTTGCTGATGTTCGCTGCTCATGCCCCGCCTCCCGAACCTTGGAACGGCTGCACCCAAAACACGACTACCGCGACGAACGCCGCGTAGGCGGCTGCGAAGCCGAAAATCGTCCAGCGATGGAAACCCCTCGCCTGCTCGCCCGAAAAGTGGATGAACATGGCATAGAGGACAGGCATCAGCGCCACAAACGCCAAGCTGACCCAGAAGAGGCGAAAGTCCTCTATCGGCGTACCGATGATCGTAAGCGGTATGAAGGCGAGCGTCATCGTCACCGCATGATCGCCGATCACGCTGGTGCTGGCCGAGGTGACCTGGCCGGAGCGGGCGACGCTCCACGTTGCGAAGACCTCGGGCAAAGCTGCGACAGTGGCGGTGATGAACAAACCGCCGACTACGTTGGGAATACCGAGAGCGCCGATGATCTTCTCACTGGAGAAAACGGTGAAATAGGCACCGACTGCAAGCGCGCTGACGCCTGCGATCGCCATCCACCGTTCCTTGCGGCTCCAGTCGACATTCTCGCCTTGCTTGCAGCCGCGCACCAGAGCCTGGACGAGGTACGCCAGGTAGGCGAGCAGCAGGAGCCAGCCGTCGATCGGTTGCAGGCCTCGCCACGGGGCGGGCAGCGTCAGCAGGGCGAAGACCGCGAGGATCGCCAGGTAGGGTAGCGCCTGAACGGTGACGGCACCTTTGTCGACCGCGACGTAGTGCTTTCGCCGGTGCTCTTGGTGGTCCTTGTTACCCGATTCCTTCAGACCCGACTTGCGGGTTGCGACATAAGCTGTCGCCACCATCAGCGGGATGGCGAGGACGTTTGAGCCGAGCATCGCGCCCAGTCCAATATCGGAGACGCCGCGCGCCGCGCTCGTGACGTTGATGCCAATTTCTGGCGAGGCTGCCGCGATGCCGAGAAAGGAGCCACCCGCGGCAACCGAAAAGCCCCATTGCTTGCGAAGCTTCTTGAGCGGCCCAGACAGCCGCTCCGCGCCCCAGTGCGCTGCCCAGACGGCGGCGAGAAGAACCGCTGCCCAGACCGCTGTCATTTTTTCCCGATCCCCCGGTGTTCGGTGCCCTTCTCCTCGTGAATGTCCATGTGCGCATCGCGGAGGATCTCGATACCGCCATACAGCGCAATGCAGGCAACCGCGATGCCGACAACGAGGTCGGGCCAGTTGGCACCGGTGAAGAGCACGACGATGCCAGCAATGATAATGCCGCCGTTGGCCACGAAATCGTTGAAACTGAAGGTTGTGGCCGCGCGCAGATTGACATCGCGGTTCTGCAGCTTCTTGAGCAGATAGAGCGAGAGAAGGTTAACGACCGCTGCGACGGCAGCCATCGCCATCATCATTATGCCGGCAGGCTCCGATCCTTCGAGGAAACGGCGTATGGCATCGAGGACGACGCCGACCGCAAAGATCAGGAGCATGAAACCGGAAACGCGCGCCGCCCCGCGCTTCCACACTCGCGAGCGGGTGAGGGCGAATAAGGTCAGCCCATAGACGACCGCGTCGGACGTATTGTCCAGGCCGTTCGCAATCAGCGCATTGGAATCCCCTATCGCGCCGGTGATGAAGAAGCCGACTGCAATGGCGACGTTGAGCCAAAGCACGATCCACAGAGTACGGCGCTTGTCGGCGGAGGCGAGGTCTAGGTCGGTTTCGCTCATTCGGCGTTCCTTTCGCCTTCGGCACCGGTCCGCGCCCAGCGTTCGGCGCGCCCTTCGGCATCCGGATCGAAAAAGCGCGTTTCAGCCGGCGGGAAGAGAACGTCGGACAGTTTGGTGGCCCATTCGTGCCAGTCGCTTGTGCCGATGATGGCGATACGGCCGAACTGGTCCTTGTGCATCACGTCGAAGCGGAGGTCGCGCCAGATTCCGCCAAGGTCCCAGCCCGAGAAATCCGGCGCGAGCTCGATGACCATCGGCACCGTTCCCTGCTCGATCGCAGCAATGCGCTCGAACAGGGGTACGAAGCGGTCGTAGTCCGAGCTTTCTAGAGTTCCCCCGGCTTTAACCCGGATCAGCCCATTCTCTTCTTCGATCTCCAGCACAATAGCCTCTTCCGTCGGGTTCTTTGAGAACCCTTTCCTTTATGTAACCTCCCGCAATTCGTCGCGTTCCTCCCGCGTGACGTTGCGGCGCAGTCGCTCCCACCACTTTTCGCGCCAGCTGCGTTCGTCGTCGGGACGATGCAGCACGAGCCGCGCAATTGCAGGCAGAACGAACAAGGTGAGGATCGTTGCGGTGATCAGCCCGCCGATGACCACGGTAGCCAGCGGACGCTGCACTTCGGCGCCGGTTCCGGTCGCGATTGCCATCGGCACAAAGCCAAGAGAAGCGACCAGCGCGGTCATCAACACGGGGCGCATGCGTGCCAGGGCGCCGTCCTCGATCGCCTCTTCTAGGTCCATGCCTTTCTCGAGGCGCTGCCGGATCGCCGTCATCATCACCAAGCCGTTGAGCACCGCCACGCCCGAAAGCGCGATGAAACCCACCGCCGCCGAGACCGAGAACGGCAGTCCCCTCAGCGCGAGTGCGAAGATGCCGCCCGCCAGCGCCATCGGAATGGCGCTGAACACCGCCAGGGCCGGAACCCAACCGCCAAGCGCCATGAACAGCAGGAGCAGGACGAGCGCAAAGCAGAGAGGCACGACGATTGCGAGCCGTGCCTGCGCTGCCTGCAGGTTCTGGTACTGGCCACCCCATTCGATGAACGAGGCAGGCGGCATGTCGACCTGTGCAGCGACCCCTTCCTGGGCCTCTTCCACGAAGGAGCCGAGATCGCGTTCGCGCACGTTGGCCGAGACGATCACCAGCCGGCGCCCCTGTTCACGGCGCACTTCAGCAAGGCCGTCGACCACGCGGAAATCGGCGAGCGCCCGCAGCGGAACAGTGACGCCGTTTTCGAGAACGATCGGGAGGGCCCCGAGCTGGTCGAAATCGTCACGCGCCGCAGCTTCCAGACGAACGATGACCTCAAACCTTCGGTCGCCTTCGAAGACCAGACCGGCAGGTCGCCCGCCGAGTGCGATGGCGACCGACTGGGCGACGTCTTCTACGGACAGCCCATATCGTGCGATGGTCGGCCGATCGAAGGCGATGTCGAGGGTCGGAAAGCCCGTCACCTGCTGTACCTTCACATCTGCCGCGCCCTCGACGCCGCGCAGGACGCCCGCGACATCGCCCGCCGCTTCGGTCAACGCAGTGAGGTCTTCCCCATAGAGTTTGACCGCCACATCGCCGCGCACACCGGCGATCAGTTCGTTGAAGCGCAGCTCAATCGGCTGGCTGAACTCATAGAGATTGCCGATCAGACCGCCGAGCGCTTCTTCCATTTCGGCAACGAGCGCATCTTTCGACAGGTCCGGATCGGGCCATTCTTCACGAGGCTTCAGCATGACGTAGGCATCCGAGGCATTGGGCGGCATCGGATCGCTGGCGACCTCGGCCGTTCCCGTCCGGGAGAACACCAGTTCAACCTGCGGAAACTGCTCCAACCGGTCTTCCACCCTTCGCTGCATGGCCAGGGAGCGCTCGAGCGACGTGGAGGGAATGCGCAGCGACTGCACCGCGAGATCGGTCTCGTCGAGCTGCGGGGTGAACTCGCTGCCGAGGAAGCCGAATATGAATGCCGCCACGGCGAATACGCCGACACCGGCACCAATGACGGGCCACGGACGCGCAATCGCCTTTCGCAGCGCCGGCCCGTAGCGCTCCTTGGCGATCCGGATCGGCTTTACCTCCGTCTCGGTAAGCTTCTTGTTGAGCAGCACCGCAATCATCGCCGGCACGAATGTCAGCGACAGAACGAAAGCCGAAGCCAGCGCGAGCATCATCGTGATCGCCATGGGCGAGAACGTCTTGCCCTCGACTCCGGTGAAAGTGAGGAGCGGCGCAAATACGAGGAAGATAATCGCCTGTCCGTAGACGGTCGGTTTGATCATCTCCTGCGCGGCAAGCCGTGTTTCGGTCAGTCGCTCGCCCAGGGTTAGCAAGCGCCCTTCGCGATGTTGCCGCGTGGCCAGACGGGCGACGCTGTTCTCGACGATGATGACCGCGCCATCCACGATCAGGCCAAAATCGAGCGCTCCGAGGCTCATCAGATTGCCGGAGACGCCCAGCCGGTTCATGCCGATCGCAGCCATGAGCATCGATATCGGGATGACGAGGGCTGTGATGATCGCGGCGCGGATGTTGCCGAGCAGAAGAAACAGCACGGCAATGACGAGAAGAGCGCCTTCGAGAAGGTTCTTCTCGACCGTCGCGATAGTCGCGTCGACGAGCGCCGAACGGTTGTAGACGATCTCGGCTACCACGCCGTCCGGAAGCGATGCGCGAACTTCCTCGAGCCGCTCGGCAGCGCCGGCCGCGACTGTTCTGCTGTTTTCACCAGCGCGCATCAGAACCGTGCCGACAACGGCCTCCTCGCCGTTCAGCGATGCGGCGCCGGTCCGGAGATCGCCCCCGATTTCGACAGTGGCCACGTCGCCGATGCGAATGGGCACGCCCTCACGGGTGGCGACGACCGCCTCCTCGATATCCGAGATGCCGCCAAGACGGGCGTCGACGCGGACGAGCAGAGCTTCATCGGCGCGGTCGACGAAATTCGCTCCCGCTGCAAGATTGGCCGCTTCGAGCGCGTCGATAAGAGAATCGAAGGACAGACCATAACCGGTTAGGCGAGCCGGATCGGGCTGAACGAGAAACTGCTTTTCGAAGCCGCCGATCGAATCGACCCCGGCCACGCCATCGATCGATCGCATCAGCGGCGCAACAACCCAGTCCTGCACGGTGCGCAGATAGGCCGCCTTGGCGACCTCGCTTTGGAGCCGATCGCCGCGTTCGGTGATGAAGCTGCCATCGGCCTGCCAGCCGGTACGTCCGCCGGTTCGTGCTCCCCGCCCACCGGGATGCTCGTACTCGATGGTGTACATCAGCACTTCGCCTAGGCCGGTGGAGATCGGACCCATGGTGGGCTCAGCGCCCTCGGGCAGCGATGCTCCGATCGGCGCCAGGCGTTCGTTGACCTGCTGGCGCGCGAAGTACAGATCGGTCCCTTCTTCGAAGATCGCGGTTACCTGGCTGAAGCCGTTGCGCGATATAGACCGGGTCATCTCCAACCCCTCGATCCCGGCGAGCCCGGTCTCGATCGGAAAAGTCACCTGTGTCTCCACCTGCGAAGGCGAGAGCGCGGGTGCGCTGGTGTTGATCTGTACCTGGGTATTGGTGATGTCGGGAACGGCGTCGATCGGCAGCCGCAACAGGTTAAATGCGCCGTATATCGCGGCGAATACAGTCAGGACGATGATCGCCCAGCGAAAGCGCACGGCAACGTCGAGAACCATTCCGATCACGCCGTGACGATGGCTTTCCTCGTGCGCGTCAACGGCCGCGGGTGAGGTGGTTTGATCAATGGCCATGTTCGGCGCCCTCCTTCTCGAGCTCGGCCTTCAGCAGAAAGGCGTTGTCGGTGGCGATGCGCCATCCGGGCTGGAGACCCGAAAGAATGGTCACCATCCCTGCGGAACGGCTGCCCGTTTGCACCTCCCGTGCCTGGAACCCGCGCTGCGTCCGCACGAAGACGACGTCGCGTCCTTCGAGCACCTGCACTGCGTCTTCGGGCACAGCGATGCGGGTCTGGTCGATTTCGCCGGAGGGACGAATCCGCGCTTGAAGGAAGGCGCCCGGCTGGAGGCCGGGGATCGGACGTGCCAGGGTAAGCACCGCAGTCGCGCTGCGGCTCTCAGGATCGAGCGAAGGCGTCACCGACCGTACACGCGCGCCGATCTCGCGGCCGTCGCCAACGATTAGCGCCGCTTCGTCGCCAGGCTGGATACGTGCGGCATCCTCCGACGGCAGGGCGACCTCAACCTGCATGCCGTTGGGATTGACAACGCGATAGAGCTCCTCGCCCGCATCGACGAAGGAGCCGAGCACGATCGGAGCTGCCGTCACGCGCCCTGAAAGGGGGCTTGTTACGGCGAGCGAACGACCATCGCCGCTGACACCAGCAGCGGCGACCGCGGCTTGGGCGCGGTTCAGTTCGGAACGGGCAACATCGAGATTGGCGCGGGCGGCCTCGAGGTCCTGCCGCGCGGTTACATTGGCCTCGAACAGGCGGCGCTCGCGCTCGTAAGCGGCCGAAAGCTCGGTAACGCGCGCGCGGGCAGCACTCAGCTGCGAGGCGAGCGCTGCAGCATCGGCGCTTTCGATGCGTGCCACTGTTTCCCCCTGGCGGACATAATCGCCGAGCGTCTTGCCGATGCTGCGCACGACGCCCGATGCCCGTGCATCGATCCGCGCGCTCGCAGACGGGCTCGCCGCGACGGTGGCCGGAAAAACGAGTTCGACCGCAGCGCCGGTCTGGACGGTGGCGAGCTCGATATCGGCGGCGCGGATTTGCTCTTCGGCAAGGAGGACCAGTCCTTCGGGAAGTTCGGACTCACTCGCTTCTTCTCCGGCGTGCACCCCGCCCTCGGCGTGCGTGTCGCCTTCGTCGTCAGGCCAGAGGAACAGCAGCAGCGCTGCAGCGAGAATGGCAATCCCGGCGATGATCGCCAGTTTTCTGCGGTTCATGGAGATATTCCTCATTGTGCGGCCAGCCTGATGAGCTCGGCGGCAGCTTGTCCCTGGTCTTCCTGCGCGGCGATCAGGGCCTCGCGGATATCGTCGCGCGCTTCTGCGGCGCTCAGGACCTCGATCAGCGGGAAACGGCCATTGCGATAGCCGATGCGGACAAGCCGCAGCGCTTCCTCGGCCTGGGGGAGTGACGTTGCGGAAAGTGTTTCGACGCGCGCTTCGGCAGCGAGGTATTGCGCCCGGGCGCGGGTCACCGCCTGTTCGAAATCGGCAAGCGCTATCGCCTCGCGGGCATTGGCCGCACGCAGCCGCGCCTCGGCAGCGGCGATGTTGCCCTGGTTGCGGTTGGCGAAGGGAAGCGGGATGGAGACGCCGACGAGAAACGCATTGTCATTGGTTTCCTCGAAGCGCCGCACACCGGCAGAGACCACCGGGTCGGAAACGCGCAAGCTGCGCTCGCGGTCGATCTCGGCTTCGGCCGCCCGGCTTTCGGCACGCGCCGCTTGCAGTTGAAGCCCCGTCGTAGAGACCAGAACTGTGCTTGGCGGCACGATGTCGGGAAAGTCGCTCGGAACTACCGGCGGAGCACCCTCATCCGACCAGAGCGCTGCAAGCGCGGTGCGCGCGGCCAGACTGGCTGCCTCGGCAGCCTGCAGTTCCGCTCGCGCTTCGGCCAGTGCCGCCTGGGCGCGCAATCCCCGGAGCGGTGGCTCCCGGCCGACCTCGACGAGCACGCCAGCTATTCGGGCAAGTTCGACATTCCTCTCGACGATGTCGAGCGCCAGCTCTACCCGTGACGCTGCCGCCGCGGCAACTACATAGCGCTCACGCACCAGAAAGCCGAGCTCGGCTTCCGCCAGATCAGCCCGAACGTTCGCAAGTTGCGCCTGGGCTTCGGCAGCCTGGACGCGAGCGCTGCGCTTACCGCCAAGCTCGAGCCGCTGTCCGACCGAAAGTGTGTATTCGGTTGCACTCAGCCCGGAGAACGCGCCGCTTCCGGCAATGTTCTCGACCTCGAACGAGACCTCGGGATTTGGCCTCAATCGAGCCTGACCGACCAGCGCCTGCGCTGCCTCGGTGTCGGCACGTGGTCCGACGATCCGAGGATTCGATTGCGTTTCGGCGGTACTCTCGGACAAGCCTGATCGGCTCAAGGCCTCTTCGAGCGAGAGAAGCTCGCGCTCCTGCGCCGCGGCAGGCATCGCGTATGCGGCGAGGGCCAGCCCCGAGATAAGGGCGCCCCGCCATTTTCTGGCTGACATGTTTTGAGTTCTTCCTCTGCTGACAATCCGAAAAGCGCCGCCAGGAGCGGCGCGTTTGGTCTTGTCAGGCGCGAGGAGGGCGTCTCAGGCGTGCGTTCTCGTCCGAAGAGAGAGCGATGGGACTGGCGGGCACCACTATGACCGCAGAGGCAGGAGCCCGGTCCATCGGCATCTCTCCAGTGACACTCGCGCTGTGATGGCAGTGACCGTGGCCGCAGATGCCGTGCTGATCTGCAGGCGCATTCGGGTCGTCCCGACGTTCTTCATGGCCCGCCGCTTCGACTTCGGCGAACGAAGCAGCCGATGCCTCAACCGAGCCGATCGGCGCCACCTCGGTCCCACAGGTGGCCGCATCCGCCGCGGTCGCGACTACCATCGCGACCAGCATCAGCAGGACGGCCAAGGGGTGCAGGACAAGATGGCGATAGGTGCGAGTCATCAGATGTGGCGCTCCCTAGCGCAGAACAGCCCGTTTTTTCAACCACCAAGAATGGCGGCCGTCGAATTCCGTGTCAGGATGGCTGGAAGGATAGATCGTTGCTTCAGCGACTATGGGTACAAAAACCGGCATCGAGAAGATCCCGATCAGGATCTCACTGTTTCGATCCAGTTCTCAACATCCTCTTCTACCCAGGCCACGACATAGCCGCCAAGCTGCACCGGTTTCGGAAACCTGCCCTCGGCCATCCAGCGGTAGATCGTCGACCTGCCCAGTCCGACCCGGTGCTTGACTTCAGGGAGACGGATAAGGCGCGGGACCTTGCGCGGCTCAGGCGCTGCAGGATCGATCGCCTCACCCATGATGGCCTCCCTGGCTCGAGGTGAAACCGTCACCAAGCAGCGCATCCCTGCGTTCGAGTTCCTCGATATGGTCGGACAGGAGCCGGGCGACGCGGTGCGCCGTGCCCTTGGCCCAACGCGGCCTCACATTGTGGACCTGGTTGCCCAGGACGCGTTCGAGCGCAGATGGCAGCTCGCCGGTGAAGTCCTCGAAGAACTGCGCGAGATCCGATTGCAGCCAGGCAATAGCATGATCGCCGCTGCTGACGAGGAACAGCAGGATGTGGGCCTGGGGGGTAACGCCGCTCGCGGCAAGAATGCGCAGGGCCTCGCCCAGGCTGGCGGAGCGCTCGCCTGCCAGAACACGGCGCAGGGCATCCTTATGAATCTGCGCGACGCGCGCAATGTCGCAGCGCGTCCGGCCGCTGGCTTCGACTGCTGCGAGCAGCAACTGGGCGAGGTCTGCGCGAACCTGCTGTTCGGCAAAGAGCGCCATGTTTGTCATCGACGAATCCTTTCGCGAGTTGGTGATCGACTCGAGGGCTAGCCGCGAAGGAAGGCTGTAGGAAAACGAAAAGAACAAGAAGAGAACATAGAGGAAGGATCGAATCAGCTTCCTATGATGATTCGCGCAGATCCCGGCTGACGGATCGCAATGCGCGGTAGACCGCGCGCAGAAGGCAGCCAGGTTGGCGCACCTGGTCGCCCGACCAGCGCGAAACCCGACCCGGTCCCTCGTCCACGTCGCTTTTCGCTTGGTCGATGGGGCCGAAGCGCACTCGGCCATTTCCTACACCCCAGCTTCGCGGCGAGGAATGAACATACAGCGAACACGCTCGCTGGTTCGATGTTCAACTTTGCCGGAGTTCCTCCCGATGATCACCAAGCCGCTCAGCGCCGCCCGCCCCCGGGCACGAGACTACATTCTTCCCGCCATCGTAGCGCTCGCCTGCGCCGGCGCCGCCTATGCCGGCGCGGACACCACCTTCGATCCGGCGCTGCAGAAGTTCACCGACTTCCTCGAAGGTTCGGGCGGCAAGATCATCACCGTGATGTCGCTTGCCGGCGGCCTCATCGCGCTGGCCTCGGGGCGCTTTGCGCTCGGCCAGGTGGCGGTGCCGGTGGGTGTTGGGATCGGCGTCGGCACCGGCGTGCCGATCGTCACCTCGGTCGTGACCGCGGTCATCTGACAGCGGTCACTCGGCAGGAGGGCGGCATCATGGCCGACAGATACCTTGTTCCACGGCGGCTCGACGATCCGGAGCTCATCGGCTTCTGGACCATCGACGAGTTCGCGGGACTTCTCGTCCCGTTCGCCTGGGGCATTCTCGCGCAGCACATCATCATCGGCACGGGCCTATCGGTCGTGACCTGGTTCGCCCTGCGGAAGGCGAAGGCAGGCAATGCTGGGTCGAAACTGGTGCATGCTGCCTACTGGTATCTGCCCGGGAGCTTCCTGGGATTGAAAGCCACGCCGCCCTCCCATTGCCGCCTGCTGGCCGGGTGAGGGGAGGACAGACATGCAAACCGAATTCGCACATGCGCAGGCGCAGCGATATCTCGCCCAGCGCAACCGCTTCGCAGGACTGAGCGCCATTCTGGCAGCGACCAGCGTGCTGGGGATCGGGGCAGCGATCACCCGCGACGAGCAGGTCGTTCTCGTTCCGGTCACCGCCGAGACGCTGACCGTCTCGAGCGGCGGGATCGATACGCATTACCTCGAGCTCGTCACCCGCGACACCGCGTTGATGCTCCTGAACCGCTCGCCCGAAAGCCTCGACTACTGGATGGAGCAGATCCTCAAAGTGGCCGATCCGGCGGCGCACGGCCGCCTCAAGGCCGATCTGGTCAAGATCGTCGACGAGCAGCGCGGCTCCGACGTCAGCCAGGCCTTCGTGATCCGCTCGATGGTGGTCGATACCAAGAGCCTCACCGCAACCGTCACCGGCACGCTCAAGACCTTCGTCGGAGCGCAGGTGATTGCGAGCCAGGAACGGACCTTCCGCTTTGCCTGGGCGAAGCGCGGGCTTTCGCTCGGCCTCACCGGCTTCGAGCAAATTACCACAGACGAGGAGCAGCCATCATGAGCCTCTTTTCAACGCCGCTGAGCGCGGCACTCGCCGGGACCGGCCTTGCCTGTTTCTGCATCGGCGCGACCCGGGTTCCCGACAGCGGCCTGCGCGCAATCGGCGCGGCCTTCGTGGCGGCATCTTTCGCGCTGGTCGCGGTTCCCGCGCATGCCGATCAGTTCGTCGAGGCGGCGGACAACGCGACGATCGACTGCGAGCTCGCGCGCGGCGAACTGACCCGCATCGCACTGGTCGAGGACGGGTTCGCCAATGTCTCGAAGATCGCCAGCGGCTTCCCCTACAACGACTTTCAGGTGACCCACGAGCCGGTGCGCGGCGACATCTACATCTCGGTGCCGCCGCAGTTCGCGTCGGACAAGATCAGCTTCTTCACCACCAGCAAGGCAGGCTACGTCTACCGGTTCGCCTGCCGCCTCGGCGGCGTGGAAGCGGGCCAGCTGTTCATCACCAATCCGGCGCTCGTTCGCAGCGAGGCGGCCGAATGGGAGCAGGAAAGCGGCCAGGACGAAGCCGCCATCCGTCTGATCGAGGCGATGGCGAGCGACGGGGTGCTGCCCGGCTTCTCGGCGCGCGCCGAACTGTCGCGGCCGCGCCGCACCGGCGCCATCGAGGTTCAGCAGGTTGCGCAGTACGACGGGGCGGCGCTGACCGGTCAGCGCTTCCTCATCCGCAACATGGGCAAGGAGCCGCTCGCGCTCGGCGAGGAGCGCGAGGCGCCCGGGGGCGCGCTCGCCTTCGCCTATGGCCGCGACACTCTGCCTCCCGGCGAAGCGACCAGCGCTTTCCTTGTCTTCAGCACTGGAGGTCTCGAGTGATGGCCGACGCATCCGAGACGACGCCCGAACGCGCGCCGCACGACAGCGGTCATGCCGAAGGCCGGCGGACCCTCAACACCCAGATCGCCAGGCGCCAGAAGC
Source organism: Sphingosinithalassobacter sp. CS137 (assembly GCF_014334115.1). Taxonomy (NCBI): domain Bacteria; kingdom Pseudomonadati; phylum Pseudomonadota; class Alphaproteobacteria; order Sphingomonadales; family Sphingomonadaceae; genus Sphingosinithalassobacter; species Sphingosinithalassobacter sp. CS137. The sequence continues at coordinate 2,165,852 of NZ_CP060494.1, read as the reverse complement.
TGCTGCTCGCAGGTATCGGCGCGCTCGTCCTGATCGGCGGGTCGTGGATCGTCTTCGGCGGCGAGGATGATGACGGCGCCGCGGCCGAGGGCGCGGCGACCATCGACACCGGCGGTCTCGTCAACCGCAACCTATCGCAGCGCGAGTTTGTCGCCACTTACGGCAACCGGCTCGATGCGCAGGGCCGCGCGATCAAGGATCTGCAGGAAACGCAAGTGCCGCGGCCCGCGATCGAGCAGGAACTCGAAGCGCTGCGCTCCGAAAACGCGCAGATGCGCAGCGATGGCCAGACGGCGATCGCTGCGATCTCGGCCGAGAACGCCGCCTTGCGCGGCGAGCTGCAGCAGGTTCGCCAGGCCGAACCACCGGCACCGGCCGCGCCGCCGCCGACCTATGGCCCAGGGGTCACGCCGCCGCAGCCGCAACGGGGGCCTCAACAGGGCGACGCGCTCGCACCCGGTCCGCAGAGCGGAGGCCTCAGCACGCTCAGCTTCGGCGAAGCGGGCGAGGCAAAGAGCCGCCCGGCGGCCGAACGCTCGCCTGCGCTGATGCTCGAGGCGAGCCGCGATTACCTGCCGCCCAATTCCTATGCCCCGGCGCGGGTAATCGTCGGGGTCGATGCTTCGACCGGCGTCGCCAGCCAGACCGATCCGCTGCCCGTCGTGCTGCGCATAACCGGTCCCGCACGCTCGGTCGTCAGCGGCAAGCGGCTGCTTACCACCGACCTCACCGGGTGCCTCGTCAACGGCGCGGCGCGCGGCGATCTCTCGGCCGAGAAGGTCTACGTCAAGCTCGCGCGGATGACCTGTGCGCAGCCCGGCGGCCGCTACGCGGTGAGCGAGGTCAAGGGGTTCATCGCCTTTGCCGGCAAGTCCGGGGTGCGCGGCCGCGTGGTCAGCCGCGAAGGCAGCCTCGTCGGTCAGGCGCTGCTTGCTGGGATCGTCGGCGGCTTCGGGCGCGGCTTCTCCGCCAACGCCAACGGCATCTTCACCGGACAGGTCGGCGCCAATGGCCAGCGCGAGGCGCTCTCGCCGACCGACATTCTTGCCGGCGGTTTCGGCCAGGGCGCGGGTGACGCCGCCGACACGGTCAGCCGCTACCTCATCGAACGCGCCGAACAATACCAACCCGTCGTCGAGATGCCGACCGGCATCGAGGTCGAGATCGTCTTCCTCGACGGCGTCCATGTCAGGAGCACCAAGTAACATGAATTTTTCTCACGCCCGGCCGGGCCTGAAAGCCCGCGCCGCCCATGTCGCGCTTGCGATGACCGGCGCCGCCACGGTGCTGACGCTCGGCGTCGCCGCCGTCACCGCGCTTCCCGCCAATGCGGCCGGTCTCGCAAGCGACGTCGCCGCTGCACTCAAGCTGCGCCTCCCGAAAACACCGGTCGATGCGCTGACCTGCGACACGCTCGGCCCGTGGTGCGAGGTCGTCTCGGGCGACACGCTGTTCTATATTGACGAGACCGCGCGCTACCTTTTCGTGGGCCGACTCTACGACATGGAAGAGCGGCGCGATGTTACCGCCGCGCGGCTGCTCGAGCTCAATCCCGATCTGCTCGCCGCGGGCGGCGCCCGGGCACGTTCAGAACAAAACGAGACCGCTTCGAGCGTTGCGCCGGCTAAAGTCGACTTGGCGAGCCTGCCCGCCGAGGGCGCAATCCGCTGGGGCAACCCGAAAGGCGCGAGGCTGGTGGTCTTCTCAGATTTCCAGTGCGGCTATTGCCAGCGCCTTGCGGGTGAACTCATCAAGGCGAAGGTCCAGGTCGAGGAGCGCCCGATCTCGATTTTCGGTGCGGCGAGCCGGCAACTCTCCGAGACGGTGCTCTGCGCGAAGGATCCTGAAAAGGCGCTCCACGCGGCCTATGCTGGAGAGTTGCAGGCCAGCGGCAAATCCTGCGCCAAAGCCAGCGCGCTCGATGCCAACGAAGCTTTTGCGAAGGCCAACGGCTTTGCCGGTACGCCGGTCATTGTACGTAGCCGCGACGGCGCGGTGCTCCACGGCTTCCGCGATGCCGAGACGCTGCGAGCATTCGCCGCGGGAGAAAAGGGGCCGCGGTCATGAGCGCGCCCATCCGCAACCTCGCCTGCGGGATTGTCCCGGCATCGCTTCTCGCCGGCTGCGCCACGCTCGGCGGCAACGTCGAGGGCAACTTCGCGTGCCGCGCGCCCGAAGGCACCTGCGCCCCGACCTCGCTGATCGACGCGCAGGCGACCGGCGTGGCTGCCGGTCAGGAGACGCTGCCCGTCTCTTCCGCACAGGGCCGGACGTCCGTGGGTCGCAGTCTGCGCATCGTGCTCGCCGCGCACCGCGACGAAGCCGGACGCGAGCACGAGGCCCGCGTGGTCCAGGTCGTGCTGCCAGAGCCGGCGAACCCGGGCTGGCGGCAGCCGAGCGGAACCGGCGAGCTGCTGCGCGCAATCGGCCAGGCGGTTGCCCGCGCGCCGGAGCCCGAGAATTCCCAAAACCCCACCTTCCCCGAATTGCCGGACCAGCTGTTCCTCCCCTCGCAGCCCGGTCCGGCGATACCCGGCGCAGATGCGCCGGACGCCGTGGCACCCGGTCGTAACGCCTCCCCCGGCCGGGTGCCCCATTCGCTTGTCCAACCCACCCCAGATCAAGGAGACCAGCAGTGAGCTTTTCGCTTGGCGCCGCGCGCGACGCGGTCCTCTCCGGCCTGTTCGCCGATACCGACCGCGCGGAGCACGCCCGCGCGCCGCTCATGCTCGACATGCTTTCGGACTGGCTGCCCTACCGGGTCTATGACGAGCGCACCGGCCTCTACCGTAACCGCGCCTCGAAGGGTTTCGTGCTCGAAGTCACCCCGCTCGTGGGCGCGGACGAGCGCACCGGAGAGATTCTCGGGCAGTTCTTCTCCGAAGGCATGCCGGCGGGCGCCTGCCTGCAGGTGCTCAATTTCGCCAGTCCGCGGATCGGCTCGGTGGTCGGTCCCTGGTTCGCCCCGCGCTACGAGCAGGGCGGCATCTACGAGGCGATCGCGCGGGCGCGCACGCAGCGCCTTTACGATCTGGTCTGGCAATCGGGTTCGGCGCATGCGCCGTTCCACGCGCGCGCCACTCGGCTGATCCTGTCGCTGGGCGTGCCGGTACCGGGCAATGTCAGCGACAGCGAACTCACCGAATGCCGCGAGGGCCTCCTCGGCATGCTCCATTCGCTCGGGCTCCATGCGGCGAGCCTCGAGCCGCACGGCCTGCTGTCGCTGATCGACGAGCTGACCTCGCCGACCACGGCGCGCGAGCCCGACCGGATAGGCTGGAACCGCCACGAGACGCTCGACGTCCAGGCAATCCGCCGCGACATCGAGCTGGAGGTCCAAGACGACCGCCTGATCCTGCGCACCGAGCGCTTCCGCGAGACCGGCCGCGACCGCGATGGCGTGCCGCAGGTCGGCGAATGCTATCCCGACCGCTTCGATCTGCGCCACTATGCCGTACGCTCGACGCCCGAGCGCTGGGCGCCGTGGGAATGCGCGCGTCTGATCGGCGACATGTTCACCGACAAGCTGCGTTTCCCGTGCCCCACCGCGACAATGCTGTGCCTAGTCTATCCCGACCAGGAAGCGGCCGCCGCGCGCGCGGGCTACAAGTTCATGCGCACGACCAGCCTGTCGGATACGAAGAGCGCGCGCTTCCTGCCCAGGCTCGGCGAGCAATCGGCCGAATGGCGCCATGTCCAGGCAGAACTCCAGGCGGGCAAGAAGCTGGTCAAGCTGTTCTACGGCCTGACCACGATCTCGCCGCTCGGCCAGGGGGACACGCACGAGCGCGTGGTCAAGGCGATCTACAAGGCGGCGGGCTGGGACCTCGCCGACGAGCGCTTCCTTCAGCTCCAAGGGCTGATCGCCGCCTTCCCGCTGAGCCTTGCCGACGGCCTCGCAAGCGACATGACACGGCTCAAGCGCCTCAAGACCATGCTCTCGACCACCGCCGCGAACATTGCGCCGATGCAGGGCGAATATCTCGGCAGCGACATCCCGCATCTGCTGCTCGTCGGACGGCGCGGCCAGCCCTTCTTCTGGTCGCCCTTCGAGAACCGCGCGGGCAACCACAACATCGCGATCTGCGGCAAGTCGGGCTCGGGCAAGTCGGTGCTGCTGCAGGAGCTCTGCGCGGCGCTGCGCGGCGCGGGCGCCAAGGTCGTTGTGATCGACGATGGCCGCAGCTTCGAGCATTCGGTCAAGCTCCAGGGTGGCCGCTTCGTCGAGTTCACGCTCGCCTCGGGCTTCTCGCTGAACCCGTTCTCGATGGTCGACGATGCGCGTGCCGAAAGCGACGAGGATTACCGGCTCGACTGCTTCGCGATGATCAAGGCGATCGTCGGGCAGATGGCACGCCCGAGCACGGCGCCGAGCGATACCGAGCGAGGCCTGATCGACCGCGCGATCACGCAGGTCTGGGACAGCCTCGGCAGCGGCGGCAGCATCGACGATGTCGCGCATGCGCTCCACTCGACAACAAACGAGGCCGGCAGGGAGCTCGCGACCGCGATCGGTCCGTTCTGCCGCGGCGGCAGCTATGCCGGGTTCTTTTCCGGCAAGGCGAGCTTCGCCTTTGAGGACGATTTCACGGTCTTCGAGATGAGCGATCTTGCTTCACGCGAGGAGCTGCGGAGCGTGGTCCTTTCGGCGATCATGTTCATGACCGGTCAGGCGATGACCCGCTCTTCGCGCTCGACGAAGAAGCTGCTGCTGATCGACGAGGCCTGGGCCATGCTCAAGGGCGGCTCGATGGGCGAGTTCGTCGAGACCTATGCCCGCACCGCACGCAAGTACGGCGGCGCTCTCGCCACCGCCACGCAATCGCTTAACGACTACTACAAGTCGGACGGCGCGCGCGCCGCGCTCGAAAACAGCGATTGGATGCTGGTGCTTCAGCAGAAGGCCGAGACCATCGCCGACTTCCGCAAGGAAGCGCGGCTCGACATGGACGACCGCACCGAGACGCTGATCCGCAGTCTCAAGCGCTCGGGCACCGAATACAGCGAGGTCTACATCAAGGGTCCAGAGATCGAGGCGGTCGGCCGGCTCGTGCTCGACCCGTTCTCGGCGACAATCTTCTCGTCCGATCCCGACACCTATGCCGCGATCCACAAGCACGTCGCCGACGGCATGCCGCTCGACAAGGCGATCGGCCAGGTCGCGGGGATCGCCGGCTCGGCCCGAGGAGCCGCATGATGGCCCTCGACTACGAAACGCCGCTCGATCGCATTGCAAGCGGGCAAGGCCGAGCAAGGCAGATCGATACGAGGTCGCTGGCGCAGGGCACGTGCCTCGTGCTGATCGAGGCGGCGGGATTTGCGATGAACATCGTGCTCGTCGTGCTCGGACTGCCGCTGTTCGTGTTCCTGTTCCTCGCGGGGTGGGATCTAGGATTGCTGTTCGCGCAGCTCGGCAATCTTGCCGATCACTACCGGCTCGCCGAGCCGGTCGCCCGGCACTTCTTCAGCCAGGACCTCAAGGTCGCGTTCCTGTTCGCCGCGGGCGGATACGCCCTCTTCCGCCTGCCGGCCTTCCTCCGGCGGCTCGAGCGCCGCCTCGCAGAAGGAGACGGGCGTCATGACTAGGCTGCGGATTCCCCACCCCAGGCTGACGCTCGGCGTCCTAGCGACGCTCGGCCTTGCCGGCGCATTGCTCTGGGCCGCGTGGGTCACACGCGAGATAACCACGGACGCGAGCCCGCGGATCGTCACTGTCCGTCTCGCCGAAACCATCGGGAAGTTCGTCGACGAAGCGGCTCGCGCCGATGCCGAGCCGCAGGCGGTGCAGGCGGCGAGCCTTGCCTACCTGCAGGCCGCCGAAGCCTCGGTGGCCGAAATGGGCCGCGATGGACGGGTCGTGCTGGTTGCCGAGGCGGTGCTCGCGGGCGCGGCGGAGGACGCCACGCCCGAGCTCGAGCGGCGGATTGCCGGTAAGCTCCAGCAGGAGCCGCGCCGATGATGCGTCCTGCCATTCACTGGCGCCGCCCGCTGATCCTCTGCGCGCTGTTCGCCTTGCCGCTGGCCTGGGCGCCGCTCGACGCCTTCAGCAAGGATCACGCTCTGCTGCTCAACGCGAGCCCGAGCCTGCCCAACTGGGCGTTCTGGCTGGACAAGCGCGCACCGATCGAGCGCGGCAGCCTGATCTTCTTCGAGCCGCCGCCGAGCACGCTGGTCGAGACCCATTTCGGACCCGACCCGCAGATGTTCGGCAAACGCGTGCTCGGTCTGCCCGGCGATGTCGTGAGCCACGAAGGCATGGACGTGTTCGTCAACGGCAAGAAAATTGCGACGCGCCTTGCCGTGACCCGCCTCGGCATTCCGCTGACGCGCGGTCCCGCAGGAACGATCCCAGCAAACTGCTACTACACAGGCACGGATCATCCGCGCGGGCTCGACAGCCGCTACGGCGCGATCGGCTTCGTCTGTGCAGGGCAGATCCTCGGCAGCGGGAGGGCGATCCTGTGATCCGGCTCGCGCTTGTCCTGACCATCGCTCTTGCTCTGCCGACTGCCGCGCAGGCGCGCGACTACGGCCAGCAGGGCGCGGTCTTTCCGGTGATCGAGCGCGATCTGCTCGAGCAGATCCAGTCGCGCCTCGTCGCGATGGAAAAATCGGAAGAGACTGCGAGGCTCAACGACCAGTTGAAGCGGCGCACCGTGGCGCGCGTCAACCGACCCGAGCCGGTCGCCGGAATCGCGCGCGCGGTCGATGATCGCAGCTGGTCCTTCGATCCGACGATCACGCTCGCCGCCGATATCAGGGGCGCGAAGGGCGAGCTGATCCATGCCGCGGGCACCAGGGTCAACCCGCTCGACAGCGTTGCCTTGCGCGCCGACCTCCTGTTCCTCGACGGCGACGACGCGGCGCAGGTCGCCTGGGCGCTCAAACAGGATCGGCAGGCCAAGCTGATCCTGGTCAGCGGCGCACCGCTCGAGTTGATGAAGGCCCGCCAGCGCCGCTTCTATTTCGACCAGGGCGGCAAGCTCACCGAGCGCTTCGGCATCAGGGCCGTGCCCGCGCGCGTGCGCCAGCAGGGCCGCCTGCTCGCCGTGAGCGAGATCACACTTGCCGCGAAGAAGGAGCCGGCGCGATGACACCTATCCGCAAGCTTGCGACCTTCCTGCTCGCTGCCCTGTCGCTGGCTCTGGCGGCGCCCGCCGCGGCCGATGCGGGGCCGGGCAAGTGCACCGGCAGCTTCGTCAACCCGATCACCGACATCTGCTGGTCGTGCCTGTTCCCGATCTCGGTCGGTGGGCTCGAGATCTGGCCTTCGAACCGCCCCGATCCCGACAACCCCGACTTGCCGCTGTGCCTGTGCGGCGTGAGGCCCGGCATCGCGATGGGGTTCTGGGAGCCGGTGCGGCTCGCCGACGTCAGCATGAAGCCCTGGTGCTTCGTCAATCTCGGCGGGATGAAGCTCGATCCCGGCTTCGACATAGGCTTTCGTTCGATCTCCGGGCCTTCGGCGATCGGCGGGGCGAGCCAGTATTATTCGAGCTGGCACGTCCACTGGTACGCCTATCCGCTGATCTACTGGATGGAGATCGTCGCCGATTTCCTGTGCCTCGAGCCGGGCTCGATCGACATCCTCTACATCTCCGAGATCGATCCGCTGTGGCAGGACAGCGAGCTCACCGCGATCATCAATCCCGAAGCAGTATTGTTCGCCAATCCCTTGGCGCTGGCCGCCTGCGCCGCCGACTGCGCGGCGGCGACCGCCAAACTCCCCATCGATGAAATGTTCTGGTGCGCGGGCTGCCAGGGGTCGATGTATCCGATGAACGGCAACGTCTCGGCCTCTGTCGGGCACGTGCAAGCCTCGCGGCTCGTGCTCTCGCGGTTCGCCTACAAGCTTCACCGCGAGCTCGTCTCGTGGGGCACGATGGGCTCCAAGGGCCTGTGCGGTAAATACCTGATGCCGGTGATGCGCAAGCAGCAATACCGCTTCCAGGCCACCAATCCCAATCCGGCGACGAGCGGGCGCTACGCCTGCCCGCCGATCGGCACCTCCACCACCCTCCAGGAGCCCGGACAGGTCGTCCCCGCCATCGGCGAGGACATGGGTTACCTCGTCTGGCGCAAGAGGAACTGCTGCGCGCTATGAACAAACCCCTCCTTCTTGTCCCGTTTGTCCTCGCCATTTCGCTTGGCGGCCTGGCGCTCGCGCAGAGCGCATCGGATGACCTCGATCTCGATGCGATCCGTGCGCGCGCCTCCGAGCACGCCGGCGATGCCGAGGCGCTGGCCACCGCGGTGCGCGAGCGGGCAGACGTGCTCGCCGAGGATGCCCGCAGCACGCAAGACGGCGCGCAGGCCAACCGTGCAGCCTATGCTCAAAGCGTCGGCACCGATCTCACTGCTGATCCACTCGACTTTGACGCCATGGTCCGTGCCCACGCGCAAGCCGAGGCGGCATCGCTGAGCGAAGGCCCGCGCTTCATCGCCTTTGTCTCGCTGTCGATGCCGCCCGAAGCGCTCAAGGCGCTGGTGCGCGACATGCGCCGCGCGGGCGGGGTCACGGTGCTGCGCGGCTTTCCGCAGGGCGACAGCGAAGGCTTCAAGAAGCGCCTCGCGGCGATCTGGAGCGACGGCAGCGAATCAGGCTCGCTCGGCATCGATCCGCGGCTCTTTCGCGCCTTCGACATAAAGGCCGCGCCGAGCTTCGTCATGCTCAGCACCGATTTCAGCCCGTGCGACGGGTTCGACTGCAGGAGCGCGGTCCCGCCGCACGACCGCATCGCGGGCAATGTCGGCGTCGCCCATGTTCTCGAAACCTTCGCCGGAGGCGGCGGGCCCGGCGCGGCGCTTGCCAGCCTCCACCTCGCCCGCCTCGAAGGAGGCCGGCCATGACGCGGATGATTGCCGCTGTGCTCGCGCTGATGCTTGCTGTGCCGGACGCGAGCACCGCCCAGACCACCGAGGCGGCCAGGGCCGACGGCAAGCAGACAGCACGCGACCTGCTCGAAAGCGCGCGCGACGCGGCTTCGGCGCCGGTCGATGCAAGCCGCGTACCCAATTACGATCCGCAGGCGACGCGCGGCCTGCAGGACCTGGCGCAAAACCCCGACCAGATCGAGGCTCGCGCACGCGCCAATGCAACGACGAACCCGGCGCTGCGCACGATCCGCGACAGCATGACCACCCGCGCCGAGTTCGACGCGCAGGATATCTCCGACATGCTGGCGCGCAGCCGGATAATCAGCGAGACCCCGCTCGATTACACCAGCGGTATGGCGGTCGGGGGTGCGCAGGGTTCCTGCGTGCCGCTTCCGCCCGGTGCGGGATCGGCAGGAACATACTTCGCGACCTGCAATACGGGCACCCGGATCGACCAGAGCGCCGGTCAATGCGCGGTTCCGCTCGTCGCACGCGTCTCCCGGCGGCCGCAGTATCACTATCTTTGCAGCAGGTTCGACGACTTCAACAGTTCGGGCGAGCCTGTCTGCGAAGATTTCGCCGGCGCGAGTTGCCGCGCGACCGGCCAGCGCGAGGGTCGTTGCCTGCAATGGTTCGACAATGGGCACACGCGGTTCTGCTCGGAACCGGGCGAACCGCTGACCGAGATGACCTGCCACGCTCCGGTGTCGGGCCGGACACCCTATGCAGTCACAAGCACAACGGATGTAGCTGCCGCCCCCGACGAGAGCCAGTGCGCCGGTTTCGCGAGCAACGGCGATTGCACGCTCGACGCGGAGATCTGCACCGACAGCGATCCGCAGACGCGCATAGTGGACGGCGTCGCGGTCACCCGGCCCTGCTGGGCCTGGCAGCGCAGCTACAGCTGCGTCACCCGAAGCGCCGCCAGCGACTGCTCTGCGCTCGAGGACCAGGGAAGCTGCCGCTTCGTCCGTGAGGAGTGTCTGAGCGGCGAAGAAGCATGCGAGACCTGGGAGCGCGTCTACGAATGCCCGCTGCCGGCCAGCGAAGCGGATGGCACGCAATATGTTTGCGACGGCGACGTCTACTGCATCGACGGCTCTTGCGAGACGATCGAGCGCAAAGCGAATGACGAGTTCAAGGATGCGGTGACCGCGCTTCACGCGATGAACGAGGCGCGCGGGCAGTTCGACCCGCAAACGCTGACGCTGTTTCGCGGAACCCGCAACACCTGCTCGTCGAAGGTCTTCGGCGTGCTCAACTGCTGCAAGGGCAAGGGATTCCCGCTCATCCCCGGGATCAGCCTGCTGGTGGCGCTCGGCTGCGATCGCGAGGAAGTCCTGCTGCACGAGCGCGATGCGCAGGGCCTCTGCGCCTATGTCGGCACCTATTGCTCCGACAGCTTCCTCGGCGTGTGTCTGACCAAGAAGAAGGTCTACTGCTGCTTTGAGTCCAAGCTCTCGCGCATTCTGCAGGAGCAGGGTCGGCGCCAGCTGCCCAAGCCCTGGGGCAAGCCGAAGACCGAAACCTGCACGGGTTTCACGCTCGACGAGTTCGCGCGGCTCGACCTCAGCCAGATGGATTTCTCCGAAGTCTATGCCGAGTTCACCGACGCCGCGCGTCTGCCGGGCGAGCTCGAGACCAGCACCATCATCCAGCAGAAGATCCAGGACTACTACGCAAGGGAAGCACAGTGATGCGCGGCGCCATCAAACTCGCGCTCTGCGCGGCTGCAGGCTTGTGCATGGCTGGCCCGCTGGCGGCGCAGGACGCAGGTCCCGCAAGCGACGCGGCCGACGCGCTCTACTGCGCAGAGCGCAAGCTCGGGTACTGGTTCTACTGCGTGAGGCCTGCGCCCGCGCCTCGCGAGGCAGAGCCGCCGCCGCAGGCCTCGACGAGTGCCGCGGAAGAGCTCGACGCGATCACGGGGACCTTACGCGAGTTGAAGGCGCAGGCGATTCTTCGCCCCACGCCCGATAATGTCGCCGCCTACATCCGCTTCCAGCGCGAACAGCTCGACCGCGCTTCGCTGTTCTCCGACGTCTGGCAGCGCGCGCTGTGGCAGGATCCGGCGCTCGACTACACGCTCGAACGTCCTGTTGGCGCGCTCGCCAAGAAACAGTGGCAGGATACCCGCGCGGCCGAGCGCGACCTGGCTATGGCCCGGCTCTCCGAGCGCTACGGCCTGTTCTACTTCTTCGCCCAGACCTGCGGCGCCTGCGAGGTCATGAGCCCGATCGTCAAGGCGGTCGCGTCACGCTGGCGCATCACCGTGCGTGCGATCTCGACCGATGGCGGGCCGTCGCGGCACTTCCCGGATTATAGCGTCGAGAAGGGCCAGCGGCCGCGCATGGGGCTCGAGCCCGGGATCACCCCGGCGGTGGTGCTGTGGGACAGCGTCGGGAAGCGCCCGATCCCGATCGGCTACGGCGTGCTCTCGGCCGACGAGCTGCAGGACCGCATCTATCTCCTCACCTCGAAGGAAGCCGGACATGATTACTAGGCTCAGAACCCTTGCGCTTGCGCTGGCCGCCACGAGCATGGTCGCCGCCCCGCTTGTAGCCCCCGCATCGGCAAACGTCGGCGACAGCATGGACCGGTTCATGGATGACATGGGCGGGGCGGCGAACGTCACCGGTCCGACCGCCTTCGAAGGCCAGTCGGCGGGTTACTACAGCATGGGCAATGTCTGGACGCGCTTTCCGCAGAAGACGACCAACATCGCCAATCTCCAGTTGCCGCGGGCGCGGGCCGGCTGCGGCGGGATCGACATCTTCGCCGGCTCCTTTTCGTTCATCAACGCCAGCGAGATGGTCGCGCTGCTGAAGGCGGTCGCGAACAACGCGGTCGGCTTCGCCTTCAGCCTCGCGATCGATACGATCTGCCCCGAGTGCAACAAGATCATGCAGGAGTTCAGCCAGAAGGCGCAGCTCATGAACGAGCTGTCGATCAACTCCTGCGAAATGGCGCAGGGCCTGGTCGGGGGCGTGTGGCCGAAGGGCGATCTTGCCGATAAGGCGATCTGCGAAGCGATCGGCAATTCCGAAGGCATCTTCACCGATTATGCCGCGGCCAAGCATGGCTGCGGCACCCGCGGGCAGCGCGCCTCGACCAACGAGAACGGCAGCGAGGACTTCGCCGACGTCAATCCCGGTGTGCCTCGTAACTACACCTGGCATGTCCTCAAGCAGAGCGCCTTCTTCAATCCCGGCGGCACCTTCGACCGCGAGCTCGCCGAATACGCGATGACCTTGATCGGAACGGTCATCTACGTGCCGCCCAAGGACGATGAGCCCGGCAGGCTCGTGCCCTTTGCGGGCGACGCCTCGTCGACGCTGGTGACCGCGCTGCTCGACGGGACGCAGGGTCAGAGCGTGCGCGTGTTTCAGTGCGACGAGCCCGACCAGTGCCTCAATCCGAGCTTCCAGCAGCTGAGCCTTGCCAGCGCGAAGGCGATCCGCCCGCGCGTCGCTCTGATGATCGGCAACATGGTCGACGCAATCCGCACCGACACCGCAATCGGCGAGGCCGAAAAGGAACTGCTCCAGGTCGCGTCGCTGCCGCTCTACAAGATCCTCACCGTGCAGGCGGCGTTCGGACGCGGCATGGCGACCGATGACCGCGCTACTCTTGCCGAAGTCGCGAGCATCGATCTGCTCCACGCGATCCTCGAGCGGATCGTCTCCGAAGCGGGCCGCTCGATGGCCAGTTTCATTGCCGCCGACGAAGCGAAGCTCGCGCTGTGGCGCGCGCAAGTGGCGGAGGTGCGCAACCAGCTCGCGCATCGGCAGGCTAACGGACAGGCGCGCATCACCGCGATCGTCCAGATCATCGAGAAGACCGCGATGATCGAGAACATGCTCGCCGCCTCGATGTCACCCTCGATGGCCGCGGCGCTCGACTGGTCGCGCGGGCTGCAGTCGCGCTCGATCGTACCGTAAGGGATCAAGGCAAGTGGTCGAGATATTCACGGTCGGCGGCGGCGAATACATCGTCAACGTCCTGAACGCAGTCGCCGCCTGGACCGGTGCGGGCGGCTACAAAAGCCTGATTCAGGTCGCGCTGGTGATGGGAATGGCACTGGCGGTCATCGTGCTCGCCTTCAATCAGGACTGGCGCGCCTGGCTTAACTGGTTCCTTGGCGCGACGCTCATCTACATGTGCCTGATGGTGCCGCGGATGGACGTGCATGTCACCGACCGCGTCAATCCGGGCCTTGCTCCGGCCACGGTCGCCAGTGTCCCGCTGGGGCTCGCGCTGATGGCGAGCTTCACCAGCCAGGCCGGCGACTATCTCACCCGTTCGGCCGAGCTCGTCTTCGGCCTGCCGGACGACCTTAACTATTCGAAGAACGGCATGATCTACGGTGCGCGGCTGCTCGAGGCGACGCGCTCGCTGCGCATCAACGATCCCGAGTTCGCCGCCAATTTCGACGAGCATGTCCGGCAATGCGTGTTCTATGACCTGCTGCTCGGCCGCTACTCGATGAAGGAGTTGTCGCAGAGCAGTGACATCTGGGCGGCGATCGCGCCCGGCAGCGCGGCGCGCGCGCAGAAGTTCGTGACCCGCCAGGCTGATGACAGCGTCACCGCCTCGATTGTTACCTGCCGCGAAGCCTATACGTCGCTCTCGAACCAGTGGGCCGGCCTCATCGACGAGATGACGCTGGTCGCGGGCCGCCAGCTCTACCCGCGCCAGACCGAAGCGCTCGCCAGGGCCAAGCTTCTCGCCGACCTGCCGGTCGCCTATCAGTATCTGAGCGGCGTCTCGCAAAGCGCGAGCGCCATCTTCCGACAGGTCCTCACCATCAATGCAATGAACCAGGCGATGCACGGCTTTGCCGGCGCGAGCGGCACGACCAGCGTCGATGTCTTCGCGCAGACCCGCGCCGATATCCAGACCGAGCGGACCTATTCGTCAATCGCGCACAATGCCATGAAATGGGTGCCTATCCTCAACGTCGTGCTGACCGTCGTATTCTACGCGCTGTTTCCGGTGCTCTTTCCGCTGTTCCTGATGCCCAGGAGCGGACCTCTAGCGCTCAGGGGCTACGTCACGGGCTTCTTCTATCTTGCCGCCTGGGGACCGCTGTTCGTCATCCTGCACATGATCCTCATGTTCAAGGGCGCGAGCGATGTCGCGGCAGCCAGCGGCAGCACAGGGCTGAGTCTGGCGACCTTTGGCGGAATGAGCGACGTCAACAGCGATATCGGCGTGCTGGCCGGCTATCTCGTCGCCTCGGTGCCGTTCCTCGCCGGCGGCGTCGCCAAGGGCGCCATGGCCATCTCCACCCAGGCGACCTCCTACCTCAACCCGAGCCAGAACGCGGCCGAGGAAGCCGCGCGCGAAGCGAGCACGGGTAACGTCTCGCTCGGCAATTCGAACATCGACAATTCGAGCGTGTTCTCGCGCCAGTTCGCGCAAGGCAGCCTTGCGCCCAACATCGCCTATGGCGCGGGCCAGACGCGCAGCTTCGGTGACAGCGGCACACAGACCACCAGCTTCCCCGGTGCCGAGTTCGCGCATGTGCCAACCTCGAGCTATCCGTTCAGCCCGACGCTGGGACAGGATTTCAGCGGCAGGCTCTCGACCATGGCGAGCCAGAGCCGCGGGCAGAGCGAGACCTTCTCCAACCTCGCCCAGCAATCGACCAGCTCGGCTGTCACACGGTTTAACGAGATCCGCGATGCGTACACGCGCTCGCGCTCGAACGAGAGCGTCAGCGGTACCTCCAACAGCGACAGCATCGGCAGCGCATTCAGCGAGGTCGACAACGCATCGCGGACGCTTCAGCAGCAATTCGGTCTGTCGCGCCGCGCCGCAGATGACATCAGTGTCTCGTGGTTCCTCAATGGCGATGCGGGGCTTGGCCTGAAGGGTGAACGCGGTGCGGGATCCGCAACACTGGGAGTGAGAGGTGGGCGCAACCAGAGCTGGACCGACAGCGACATCGGGATCGCGTCGGAGGACCGGTCACGGCTGCTCGGCGCGCTCAGGCAGATCTCCGAGAGCCAGAGCTGGTCGACCACGCGCGAGGGCTTCCTGCGCGAGACAAATTCGAGCTCGGAAGCGCTGGTCTCGAGCAGTGCCTCGGGCCTCACCACCTCGCTCACCGAGGCGCAGAGCTACACCGTCGAAGCACGCCGCGCCGAAGAGCTTGCCAGCCGTCTGGAGAATCAGGCGAGCTGGTACGAAAGCGCCACTGCGGCGGGATCGCTCAATCTCAGCCAGGCCTACCGCGAATGGGGCATGGCCGAGATTGAGGCCAATCGAGACTATTACGGCCCGGTGCACTTCGATGACATCGAGTTCCAGATGAGCGCGCAAGGGCAGCAGTTGCAGGCGCGCTTCGTCGAAAGCTATGCGGATCAGCTGCATGGCGAAATCGCCGACGAGCTTGTCCTGCCTCCTTATTCGCCGGTCTCACGCCCAGATGTGAGTTCACAAGGCGATGTCCGCGGTTCGGTAATGCTCGGAGTGTCTCCAAGTACGCTGTCAGACTTGTCCGGAGAGGGCGAGGAGATTGAACGTGAAGTCGAGCGAGCACAAACTCGCGGTTCTCAGCGACTGGATCGTGTTACTGACTATCTAGACGGTCGCACCCGTGATGCTCGGGGGGCCTCAGAAGAAGCGGCTGACCAGGTCAAGAAATGGTGATCACTAGAGAATTACGTCCTGCACGATCACAAAGGCTGCGAATGCTACAAGGGCTAGGAAGATCATGATTAGCTTGAGACGCCCCCAAGGGTCGGCCCAGGTCTTCTTCCAGGTGTAAGCCGTCAATCGGTTCTCGGCGATGGCTCGATCGACCTCGGCAAAGCCCTGCCAATCCTGCCCACCGGCGTTCCGGGATTTGTCTGGATCGCTCATCGACCATCTCCTTCACAAACCAGCGCCGCCCATCTCCGCTCTCCTGAAAGAAATTGGGAGAGGAGGTGCCCGCATCTTAGCACAAAAGCTTCGGAACTACGATATGCAGGACTTGGCTCGTGTCAGCGGTGATGGCAGACAATCAGAATGAAATGCGCGCTCCTCATCGCGACCTGCCTGGCCTGGGCATGATGTTCCGGCGCAGATCAAACAAGCAGTGCGACAGCAAACCGAGTGCGCTGATCTTCGACTTCCGCCAGGAGTTACGTCGGCAGAAGCGGACGAAGCGCCGCTCGCTCGCGATGCTTGTTGGAGGTGGTCTGCTGGCGGGAGCTATTGGCGGGCTCGTCGGAACCAATTGGCCGGCGAGTATAGCTAGCGCGCAAGCCACAGGGGCGCATACCTTTGCCGTGTGCGGCACGATCCGAAAGACGTGCGTGGTCGATGGCGACACGATCCGGCTCGAGGGCGTGAAAATCCGCATTGCCGATATAGACACGCCGGAGATTTCCTCGCCGAAATGCAGCGCCGAATACGAGAGAGGAATTCGTGCACGGGATCGGCTTGTCGTGCTGCTCAACGGAGGCGAGTTCGAACTGCGCCCGATCGGAAACCGCGATGAGGACCAGTACGGACGCAAGCTTCGCGTCATAATGCGAAGCGGCCGGTCATTGGGCGATCAGCTCGTATCGGAAAACCTGGCCCGCACCTGGACCGGTCGGCGGGAGTCGTGGTGCTGATGCGCGATTGGCGGACCGACGAAGAGCGCGCCGAGGACGAAGCGAACGCCTGGAAACTCCATCTCGAAGCGTGGATAATCGGGGCCGCGATGCTGTTGGCGATCGCAGGCGCTATCGGTTGGCTAATGTGACGCTTACCCGAGAACAGGAATTGTGGGGCATGGCGCTTTGGGTTGAGAAGGCACACGGCAATCGCGGGCCCTCTTTCATTGCCGAGAGAATAGACGCGCTTTCTCGATCCGGTGAAAAGGACGGGGCTCGGCTGTGGCAGGAGGTTGCTCGCCGCTTTGACAGTCTCGCGGACCGGCAGAAAGACGATCCGTCCTCGTAAGCCCTTTGCCTTCACTGCCGCGTTCGATCCGATCGAGATAGGCATTCAACCGTTCGAGAGTGCGTCGTCTGGGGCGCCTCCCCATTCTCAGGTCGAGCACGAACCTCGGGTCACCGACTGCGCGGCGGCCGAAGCGTGTCGCGGAAATGCGGTGCTTGATGAGGTGTATCTCGATCCGGTCCAACAACGTCATCACTCCTAGCCTCGACTCACATCTTCCTTGCGTTCCTGTTATGTTCCTACTAGGAAGAATTTTGCGAGTCTAGGAAGAATCCTATACCCGACGAGAAACGTAGAGGACTGACCATGGAGAATGTCAGGGAAGAGCTTGACCGGCTGATCCAGAAGCACAAATACGGTTATGCATCGATCTCGAGGCTGCTGGGGCGCAATGCCAGCTACATCCAGCAGTTCATCAAGCGAGGCTCGCCCCGCAAGCTCGACGATGAAGACCGCAAGATCCTGGCGAGCTTCTTCGGCGTCGATGAACAGGTTTTCGGTGGCCCGGCCAACGTCGTTTGGGACGGCCTCGTGGAAATCCCCGTGCTCGACGTCGAGGCATCCGCGGGTTTTGGCGCAGTGGCGGCGAGTGAGACTGCACAAACGCGCTTCGGGTTCGATGAGCGCTGGCTCCGTAGTCTGACGTCGGCAAAAAGCGCCAGCCTGTCGATCGTGCGCGTGATGGGCGACTCTATGGAGCCCACGCTCAGCGACGGCGATGAAGTGCTCGTCGATGCGTCCGATCATGCCTCGCGGCTCCGCGACGGAATTTACGTCCTTCGCGCCGATGATGCACTTGTGGTGAAACGCGTCGCCATCAAGCCGGGAGGCAAGCAGATTACGATCGCTAGCGACAATCCCGCATACCCGACCTGGAGCGACATGGACCGCTCAGAGGTACACGTGGTGGGGCGGGTGATCTGGTTTGGGCGGGCGCTCTAGCTTGTACGGCAGGATGGGCCGGAACCGGCCGGTCTGACGTTGGCTCACGATCCGGAAAGCCAGCCCTTCGCAGCCTCCGCTTGAAAGATTGCCCACTTCGGCTCTCCTGATCGGTTAGCCGCTATGTGGGTAGGGACGGCTCACGCCGCGTAGCGGCCATCCTGCAGTTTGCGCACCCGGCCCATGCCCGCCAACGCATCGAGCACCGGCACCACCGTGGCCGCACGCTTGCCTCTGAAAGCCCGCGCGATTTCTCCCGCACCGAGGGGTTTCTCAGCGCGCGCGACCACGCTCGCCACCACTACCACCTGCTCGGGCAATGCCCTGGGCCATTCGAGGATCTCGATGCCTGGCTTTTCCGCTTGGGGCAGCGCCAGCGCCGCCTGCTCGACTGGCGCGACATATGTGGGTGCCTGGAATTCAGGGCGAAGCCAGCGCACCTTGCCCTTTGCTTCCTCCGCCGCCCGCTCCTTGTTGAGCGCGACGAGCCGGTCTAGGATTTCCTCCTCGCTCAGGTCGGCCGGCCAGCGATAGGCCTCGGCCACCCCCGCATCGATCTCTTCGTGGTATTGCCGGATCAGCGAGACGCAGCCGCGCCCCACCACGTCGCGATCCTTGTCGGACAACACCTTCGCCGCCGCCTCGGCAGCGCGCAGCGCTTCGAGCGCGTTGTAGAGCTTGGTCAGCGTGAGGTCCTCGTGCCGCGCGAGCACGTCCTTGCGCAAGGCGTCGAGCTTTTCGGCGGCGTCGCGGATGCGGAACTTGAGCGTTTCGTCGGAGGGGTCCGGGAAAGGAAAGGGATCGAAGCACATTTCATTCTGGTAACGAGGATCATCACCCGCGCCTTGTCTCCCGCCGGCGCGTAACGCCCAGAATTCGTGAATGCGGCTGGAGAGGACTGCCAGAATCCAAGCGTCGTCTGACGCCACTGCAATTACAGACCCATCGATGATGAGT
The DNA here is from genome assembly GCF_014334115.1 of Sphingosinithalassobacter sp. CS137. Taxonomy (NCBI): domain Bacteria; kingdom Pseudomonadati; phylum Pseudomonadota; class Alphaproteobacteria; order Sphingomonadales; family Sphingomonadaceae; genus Sphingosinithalassobacter; species Sphingosinithalassobacter sp. CS137. Next base: position 2,147,135 of record NZ_CP060494.1, on the reverse strand, counting down.
TGGCGACTCTCTACGAACGTGAAGATGGGGTGCGTGTGAGTCTCGGAGGTAACAATGTAGCGCTGCAGGTCTCGGGTCGAGGCCCGCAGGCGCGGCCTGGGTTCTACGAAACGCCACCACTCTTCACTGTACGCTTCACGATCGTTGTGATCGCGCTCGGGCTTTACGTAGGTCAAAAGGTGATCATAGACTGTCGGATAGTTCCGCTTCACCTCGTCCTCAGAAAAATCAAAGAAATCCAGAGCAAAAATCCAGGCGCGAAGTTCACTCACGTCGGTTCCCGCGAAGACCCGGGGCATCCGGTCCAAGGGGACGCCCTCTCGCTCGAAAGCGTCGCGACGAGCTGAACTTATTTTGAAGCCTTCGCCGGACATTTTTACGCCCATCCAACAGATCTTGGAGTTGGACTTAAGCGCTGTTGCTGAAGCCACTTGCGGGCCGATAGTTAGGTCAACATTGATCCGTCCCATCCGAGTGTCAAAATCTAGATAAGTTGTGCCACTCCGCCGGCTCTCGGTTTTTATTGTCCACAACAGCCTGCGCTGTCGCCGGCTGCGCCAACGGTCATCGCAATTCGCACCGAGGCAGTCGTCTCTTGATCGTGCCAGGGATGATTGGGGATTGCGAATTTAAGGTGGATCAGACGTCCACGATCCTTCTCAAGGTGCTCACGTAAGACCGAACGGTTGCTAGGCTGCGCGATCGTCTTGGTCGTTATTAGTCCGAAGCGCCGCACCTTCCCTATGCCGACAAGCATCGCGGACCGTGCCCACCAATAGGTTACAAAGTCGATTTCGCCGGAGAGATCGTTGTAGGCCAACCGCAAGGCGTCCACGTAAGGCGAACTAAGTCGCTTACGCATCCGACGGCACCCGATGAAAGGAGGATTGCCGATTATGAAATTGGCGTCCGGCCATCGCGCCTGTCTTGGCTCGATGTATCTATAGATCTCCGCGCGCGCCGACTCGTCTGGGATCAGCCGATTTGTCGACGCTTGGCGCTTCATTGTAGTGCCGTCCCAACGCGTAACGGGCCGATTTTGATCGTCGCGAACTAGCTCGCGCCTATCCCACTCAATCAGCGCATCCCTGCACTCGATGGTCTTCACGTCGCGCAGCACCGGCGGCTCCGGCATTCGATCCTCGCCGTTCACCCGGAAGTGCCATTGGAGATAGCCGATCCACAGCACCAGCTGGGCGATCTCCGCCGCGCGCGGGTTGATCTCGATACCGAGGAAGTTCTCAGGGGTGATCGTGTGGCCGGACAGCTCGGCAAGGTAGCGCTCGTCGCCTAGTTCCTCGAGTAGCTCGAGCACTTCACCTTCGAGCTCCTTCATCCGCGCCAATGCGACGTAGAGGAAATTGCCCGTGCCGCAGGCGGGATCGAGCACCTTGGTCTGCGCCAGCTGCCCGTGGAACGCCTCGACGAGCCGCCGCGCCTTCTCCCGGTCGCCCGCCTCGGCCGCTTCCATCGCTGCCGTGCGGGCGCCAAGCCAGTCCTCGCGCAGCGGCTCCATGATCGTCGGCCCGACCAGCCGCTCGACGTAGGCGCGCGGGGTGTAATGCGCGCCAAGCTTCGCCCGCTCCTTTGGGTTGAGCGCGCGCTCCAGTAGAGTCCCGAAGATCGCCGGCTCGACCTGCCGCCAGTCAGCCTTGGCCGCCCCGAGCAGCACGTCGATCTCACCCGTGGTCAGCGCAATCGCCGTGGTATCCTTGAACAGGTAGCCGTTGAACCGGCGCACGGTCTCGCCCGCTTCGCCTAGCGCGCCGGTAAAGCGACCTTTGTCCATCGCCTTCCAAAGATCGGTGAGTTGCGGCGGCAGGTTCTCGGGCCGGTCGCGCACCTTCGCCAGCAGCGCACTGAAGCTCTTCTTCGGAATAAGGCGCGTGTCCTCGGCGAACATCGTGAACAGCAGGCGCATCAGGAAGGCGGCAACGCGGTCGGGGTTCTGCTCGCGCGCCTCGATATTCTTGGCCAAAGCGGCGAGATGGTTGGCCACCTCGCGCGTGACGCGCGCCGCCTCGGCTGAAGGGTCGAGCAACATGGGGGCGGTCCAGATCGCCGCCAGTCGCGTGAGTACGTCTTCGTCGCGCAAGTCCTCCAGCGTGATGCGGAACCGCCGGCGGTCCGGGAACGGGACGTAGGGCCGCCCGTCGCAGGCGAAGTTGGCATAGACGTCGATGCAATAGCCGATATCACTCACCAGCAGGAACGGTGGCCAGCCGTGACCTTCGGGAAGGGCACGGGCATAACCATCGGCCTGGCCGGCAGCGCGCAACATGGCGCCAGTCCATTGCTCAGTGCCGCGCTTCGCCATGCCGCGCTTGAAGCGCTCAGCGGCGGTTTGGCCGAAGAGGTCGCGCAAGGCATCGCCCCGGCCCTCGTCCACTGCGTTGGCGTCTGCAGCGCTGCCCTGCTTAGCTTCGAGGATGAAGCAGTCACGCTTGTAGAGGTCGATCCAGCCATTGGAGGTAGTACCGTCGATCTCGGCTTTTACCACGTGGCGCTCGAACACGTAGTCGTTGCGCACGGTATCGCTCTGCGTCGGCTGCGGCTGGTCGACGCCGAGCAGCGCACACAGGTCGGTCACGAACAGCTGCGTGTTCGCGCGCTCATTGCCCCCTGATACCTGCCACTTTGCGATGAATTCGTCAGCGTCCACGTGCCCTCCGTGAGCATATTGGGGGTAAGCGTCGGAAAAGAAAAGGGCTGCCACCGACGGCGATCGGCGTAGAGCGTCGCGGCTGGATTTGGGCCGGAAGCGGAAAGGCAGCTTTTATATCTTTGAGCGGATTAAGCGGACAGCGACTGCTGACCGAATCGCAAGCCGGTGCATTAGAGAATGGTCTGGAGAAACCCCTCTTGGCATAGACTTTTGCCGTCGTTGAAACGCCCTGCAGGACAGCCAACACGGAGCCGAGAGCCACAAACTAAATCGGTTTACTATTTAGCGCGCCTTTCCTACCATCCAGTGATGGCGAGAGAAACCTTTACGATTGAGGGCGCAGGCGCAATTTCTCTTACAGCCGAGGCTGAGGGGGATGCCTACGCTAAACCCGTCCTTCTTGCGCACGGCGGCGGGCAGACACGGCGCGCGTGGAGAAGGGTGGTCAGCGAGTTGGCTCAAGCCGGCTTTCGCGCAATCGCCTTCGACATGCGCGGTCACGGAGACAGCGATTGGTCGCCATGCGGAGCTTACGAAATGCGCGACTTCGCGGCGGATCTGGTCGCTGCAGCGTCGCGCCTGGACCAGAAGCCAGCGCTGGTCGGCGCTTCACTGGGCGGGCTCGCTGGACTGATTGCCGCAGGGGAGCTTGCTCCAGGTAGCTTTGCTTCACTCACATTGGTCGACATTGCCCCGCGCATGGAGCCCAGCGGTGTGATGCGCGTGGTTGGTTTCATGGAAGAGCATGTCGATAGCGGCTTCGCCTCACCAGAGGAGGCGGCCGACGTGATCGCTCGCTACATGCCGCATCGTCCCAAGCGGGGCGCGAGCGATGGTCTGAAAAACTATCTGCGGCAGAAGTCGGATGGGCGCTTCTATTGGCACTGGGACCCGGTGTTTATCCGTAATATAATGTCAGCCAGACAAGGCGACCCAGACAGCCAAGAACGTCAATCGGCAATGCTGAGCCAAGCTGCGGCGAATCTCACGCTTCCGCTTCACCTCATCCGAGGCGGCTCTAGCGATCTTGTTTCCGAAGAGGCCGTTTTGCATCTGCGACAACTCGCCCCCCATGCAGAATACACCGATATTGCCGATGCCACGCACATGGTGGTGGGCGATGCGAACGATGCCTTCTCCGCCGCTATCGTCGATTTCCTAGGGCGCCATCACTCATCCGATACGGCTCAGCCACAGGGGACGAGGGAGCTATGATCGATCGAGAGCGCTTGCAGGAAATGCTGCATATCGCGCCGTTTCACCGATGGCTTGGGCTGGAGATTGCGACATGCTCCGACCAGTCAATCGCGATCACCATGCCATGGCGCGAAGAGATCGTGTCGAACCCTATGATTGGGTCGGCGCATGGAGGGATCCTGGCTTCACTGGTCGACCTCACCGGGCTTTATACTCTGCTTGCCGGGGGCGTCGCGGCGAGAGCGACGGCCGATCTGCATGTCGATTACCACCGTCCTGCAACCTCAGGACCTCTCACTGCTCACGGACAGATCGTGAAGATCGGGCGACAGATTTCGGTGGCCGAAACCCGGGTTCTCGAGCCCGACGACAAGTTGGTCGCCAGCGGCAGGGGCGCCTACTTCTCGTCAACCGGATCACTTGATCAGCGCGGCGGGACTATTGATCTCGAATAGGCTCTTGCCACCCAAGGCCCAGCGACTTCTGCAGCGCGATCCACGCCAGCGTAAGGGCACCTTTTGCCCGGACGAGGTCTGCTGAGGCCTGCTGCTGTTCTCGCAGGGCCCGGTTGAGGTCAGCCTTCGAGATCGCTCCTGCGGCAAAACGTTGGCGGTTCAGGTCTGCCGCGACGTCAGCCTGCTTCTTGATTTGCATACTGGCAGCGAGCGCAACACGCTGCTGGCCGAAGCGAGCCAAGGCACGTTCGGCGTCTTGCAGTGCCAGAAGCACCGTCTGCTGGTAATTGGCGACTGCTTCGTTGCGCGCTGCCCCGGCTTGGTCGATCGCAGCGTCTACCCTGCCGAAATCCAGGAAATTCCACTGGAGGCGCGGGATCGCGAGTGCGGAGAATTCGCCGACATCGACAACGTCGTCCAACGAGGATCCGCCGAGGCCTAAGATCCCTGTGAAGGACAATTTCGGGAACCGCGCCGCCTCGGCCACCCCGATCCGCGCCGTCGACGCGGCAAGAGACCGTTCGGCCGCCCTTATGTCAGGCCGACGCGCCACCAGGCTTGCCGGATCGCCGATCGCGACCTGCTCTGGCGGCATGGGAATGGAGCGCGCAGTCGTGAGCGCTGCATCAACTGATCCCGGCACCTGTCCGGTCAGTATAGCGAGTGCATCAGACAGGACTGCGATATCCGCTTCAGCTTCGGCAAGTTGTGACTTGAGCATCTCCAGTTCGGCATTCGCGGTGCCTACCGGGAAAAGCGGCAATGCACCGCGCTGATAGCGTTGGTATGTCAGCGCCAGGATCTCTTCCTGCAACGAAATCTGCGCCTCAAATTGCTCTGCGCGGAATTGGGCCTCCCGCAAATTGACGTAGGTGCTGGCCACTTGGGCAGTCAACTGGACCTTTGCGTCCTCTGCATTGGCCACCGTTGCAGCAGCTTGGGCATTGCTGGCCTCAATGCGCCTGCGCGAGCCACCGGCGAACTCCAGCTCCCAGTTGGCGTTAAGGCCCACATTGTAAAAGCTCAGTGAGTCATCGGTTTCTGCGTCGGAATTGGTTTGCTCTGACGGGGGGGGCGCCCCGCCTTGAAGGTCGAGACCAGGAAGCCGGCCCTGCACGGTGGTGGCCTGTGCCCCAAGCGATGGCATTCGACCCGCACGGTCTTGCCTGATGGATGCCCGTGCCTGGGCAATGCGCGCCTGCGCTGCGGCGAGCGAGGGGTTGCCGGACAGCGCAGCCTCCACCAGCCGCGTCAACTCGGGATCGCCGAGCAGCAGCCACCATTGAGCGACAACCGGATCAGATGCGCTCACATCACTGCCAGCGCGCACAAAGCGAGTGCCCGTGTCTGCTGACACAACTTCCGGGGGGCCTGCATAATCGGGCCCTGCCGTGCATCCAGCTAGCAAGGCGATAGTGACAAGCGGAGGTAGCAAGTGGCGCATCGTGTAGGGCTCAGTGCATCGAAAGGGAGACATTTTTTGGAAGCGGCCTCAGGAAGAGGACCAGCGGAACCGTCGCGAGGGTCAGAATCCCCATAACCAGGAACACGTCATTGTAGGTCATTATGAACGCCTCGCGTTGGAGGGTGCGGCTCAGGACGGCCATCGCCCCCTCCATGCCGCCGAAGTTTCGCGCCAGCCCTTCGAGATAGTCCTGTAGCGAAACGCTGTTCGCATTCAGGGTCTCTTCCATCCGCCGGCTATGATGCCAGATCCGCTGGTCCTGGAACGAAGCGAGGGCCGAGAGGGCGAATGATCCGCCAAGATTGCGGGCCGCGTTGAAAATGCCCGAGGCATCGCCCGCGTCTTCCTTGGCCACCGAAGCCACCGTTGCCTGATTCAGGAACATCATCGCAAGGATCATTCCGGCCCCGCGGATAAGCTGACCTTCAGTGAAGACAGCGCCGCCGGATTCGGCGGTCAGACTCGTGCTGACAAAGCAGCTGATCGCCATCAGCAGCATTCCGGTGCCGACGGCAATGCGGATGTCCACCTTGCGGATCATCAGAGGCAGAACCGGCATCAGGAGAAAGGCCGGGACACCCATCCAGAAGATGACCAGTCCCGTCTGAAAAGCATTATAGTCAGAAATGATCGCGAGGAACTGCGGAATGACATAGGTCGAACCATACATCACCATGCCCAGGGCGAGCGCCATGATCGCGACGCTGGCGAACTGTCGATTGAACAGGAGCTGCAACTTCAAGACCGGCTTGCGTGCTTTCACTTGTCCGTAAATCAAACAGGCAAAGCCGATAATGGTCACCACCGTTAGCCAGCGAATGAGTGAGGACTCGAACCATTCCTCACGGTGCCCTTCCTCGAGTACAACAGTCAGACCGCCCAGTCCGAGGATCAGCCCGAGAATGCCAGCCCAATCGGCGTCCGTGAGATATTCCCACTTGGGCTTCTCGTGAGGCAGCCCGATAAACAGCAGGAGCAGCAGGATTGCGCAGACTGGCACATTGACGAAAAAGGCATAGTGCCAGCTCAGGTTCTCGGTCAGCCAGCCGCCGATCAATGGCCCCATCACGGGGCCAAGAACCACAGTCATGCCGAACAGCGCCATTCCGATTGGCTGTTGGTGCGGCGGCAATCGTTTAGCCACAATAGTCATTGCGGTCGGAATGAGGACTCCGCCCATGAAGCCCTGGCCCGTGCGGCCGATGATCATGGTCGTAAGGTCGGTGGCTACACCGCATAGCACAGAAAATGCGGTGAACGCGCTGACCGCGATGATGAGGAGGGTTCGCAGACCGAACAGCCGTTCGAGCCAAGCGCTCAGTGGAATGACGACAATCTCAGCAACGAGAAATGACGTAGCAATCCAGGTGCCTTCGGCGCCTGTGGCACCGATCTCGCCCTGAATGACGGGGAGTGCGGAATTGACGATTGATATGTCCAGCGTCGCGAGCATGGCGCCGAGCGCGCCCGCGGCCACAGCGACCCAGGCAGTAACGTCTGCGTTCTTTCGGCTCCCGGCCGGCCCGATCGAAGTGTCCTGCGCTGCCAGTATCTCGGTCATTGAGTCCGACTCGAGATCTCTTCCAATTCGCCGGCAGCATTCCGGGTGTCGACCGTAGCCACTACCGACATGCCGGGAACGAGCAGACGCCGCACTTCAGGGGGAGCATCGATAGCGATGCGGACGGGTATCCGTTGAACGATCTTGGTAAAGTTGCCGGTGGCATTTTCGGGGGGGAGGATGGAAAATTCCGCGCCCGTTCCCGGCGATATGCTGACCACTCGTCCCGCGATCTCAAGGTCGGGCAGGGCGTCAACTTCGAGCCTGACGCTCTGGCCGGCCCGGATCAGGCCGACCTGCGTTTCCTTGAAGTTTGCCGTCACGTAGATCGCCCTCACCGGAACCACCGTCATCAAACGTTGACCCGGTTGCACGAACTGGCCCACCCTCACCGAGAGATCGCCGACGCGGCCGGCCTTGCTGGCGCGCAGCAAGGTCGATTCAACCGTAAGGTCGGCTGTTTCCAGCTGAGCGCGAGCAGCGTCCGCCTGCGCCTGGGTCTGGCTGATCTGCTCGAACAGGGTCCCCCGGCGAGCGGTCGCGGCAGCGACCGCCGCCTGCGCAGCGGCGAGTTCGGCCCGCGCCTGCCGCGCCTGCGCCTCATACTGATCGAGCTTTTCCCGCGGTTCGGCTCCTGTCGCGGCAAGGGGCCGATATCGCGCCACCTGGTCGTTCGCGAGGTCGAGTGCTGCGCGCGCGGCGGCGAGTTGGCCCCGCGCCTGGCGAATGGCTGCATCCTGTTCAGCTACCTGAGAACGGATTGTGTCGGCACCGGCCAGGGTCGCAGCGATCTGTGCGCGCGCCTGTTGCGCTTGCGCCTGATAATCCCGCAGATCCAGTTGTACGAGGGCTCCGCCGAGAGCAACCTGCTCGTTCTCCCCCACGAAGACCTCTTCGACGTATCCCGCTACCTTGGAAGAGATAACGACGCTGTCGGCAGCGACATAGGCGTTATCGGTCGACTGCATGTATTGTCCGTAGCTTACGTGCCGGTAGTACCACCAGATCCCGCCAAGCAGCACGGCAAGACCAACGAGGATTAGCACGATGCGCAAGCCACGCCGCGATTGCGGTTTCGTTGGGGTTGTGCCCTCCTGCTCCGGTTGGTTGGAGTTATCGGTCATCTGACTCTTTCGGCAGCCTCAGTAAAAGGTGAACGCGTCTCGCGCCCTATGAGCCGTGAGCCAGATAGTAAAGGCATTTAGCAGTTTGCATTTGGGCATCCGAGGCTATCCGACTACACAGCGCTATGGATGAAAAACCAGATACCATGTCACGGTCTCAGCGTCGGCAGAAGGTCATCACCGATGATGACCGCATTCTCTATCTTATGGACGAGATCAGTCGCGGCGCGCGCAGAGTGTACGATGCGAGGGTCGCCAGGATCGGTCTCAATCAGACACAGTGGAGGATCATCGGACAACTTCTTCGCGATCCTGCCCTTACGCAGGCTGAAATCGCCAAGAAACTGGAACTGGAATCGGCGACCATCGGCCAGGCGGTTGCAGGTCTTTGCGCACGCGGGCTGATGAAAAGGCTTCGAGCTGAGACGGATCGGCGAGCGTGGCAGCTCATCCTCACGGAGCAGCTTGACGATCTGCTGCCCGAACTGAGAGGCTCCGCGGATAGGCTTCATGGTCTGCTTTGGCGCGACATTGCCGCCGACGAGAAGCGAACGTTGCAGCAGATTCTTGCAAGGGTATCGGAAAATCTGGACCAACTCCGGGCCGAGGCTGAGTAAAATCATGGCATCGCCCCCGGAAAAGCCTATCAGCAGCATCGCTCGCGCCGCGGAGATCGGCCAAATCCTAATGAGGCACGGCGCGAAGAATCTCGCCGGAGCCCTCGGATTTATTCCCTCTTCGAGCAATGTCATCGATCCTCGCGAATTTCGTCCGGCTGCAGTTGTGGCGTTCCTCCGTGACATCGGGCCAGTCGGCATAAAGCTGGGGCAACTCCTCGCCACCCGAAGCGATCTGTTTACCGAACACTGGATCACGGCATTCTCAACCCTGCACGATCAGGTGTCGTCAGTGCCCTTCGCAGATATCGAGCCCGTACTTGCTTCAAGCTGGGGTGAGGACTGGCGGAGCGACTTTGCGCAGTTCGACGAAAAGCCTTTGGCCTCTGCCTCCATAGCGCAAACCTATTCCGCCAGACTGCGGGACGGAAGCGAGGTCATCGTGAAGGTTCGGCGGCCAGGCACTGCCGCTCGGATGGAGGCTGATGTGCGCCTCCTTATACGCCTTGCCGGGATCGTGGAAGCACGGTCGCCGGACATCGCGCGTTACCGGCCAGTCGAGTTTCTGCGGACCTTCGGCCGCAATCTTGCCTGGGAGATGGACCTCGCTGCGGAATCCCGAGCCTGCGAGCGGATCGGCGCATATCTCGATACCATCGGCGTCAGGACCCCGGCCATCCATTGGGAACTGACCGGGCTGCGGGTGAACGTTCAGGAACGCCTGTACGGCAGGCCCGCGTCTTCGTTGGGCAGCCCATCGGACGACCCGCGGGTGGCGGCTTTCGCTAAAAGCTATGCCAACGCTGTCCTGCGGATGATCATCCTGAACGGCGAATTTCACGGCGACCCCCATCCCGGTAACGTCTTCATGATCGGCGAGCAGGATGTCGGCTTCATCGACTTTGGATCGGTCGGGACGCTCACCAAGGCCAGGCGCGACGAGATCGTCCGCCTCGTGCTTGCGATCGCTGGTGAGGAAACCAGCGATGTCGCGAATGTCCTGCTCGCATGGGCGGGGGAGCCGAAGGTGGATCGCGATGCGCTCGCGGTGGATCTGGATCAGTTGATCGGAGAGTTCAGGGGGACCGTGTTATCTGGCATCGAGTTCTCGCAGATTTTTTCCCGCGTTTTCGACCTGTTGCGGGATTATCGACTGGTTCTGCCACCTGATCTGGCCATTCTTCTGCGTACCTTGTTGACTGCAGAGGGCTTCGTCCGATCGCTGGCACCGGACTACAACATCGCCGAAGAGACCCGGCCGATCATGACGGAGCTTCTCGCCGAGCGGTTCTCGCTCGGCAGCGCTCGGTCGGGTTTGAAGAGACTTCGCGGTCAGCTGCTGGGTTTGTCGGCGTCCTTGCCCGACATACTTGCCACTGCGAACTCGATCGCAAAGTCAGGATATGTGCCGGTTCAGCTCGATCCGCTCAGTATCGAGCAGCTCACTGGACTTCGCAATGAGCGTCAGTCCTTGAAAGGCCCTCTAGCTGCCGCATTGATCATAGCTAGCGCGTTGCTTGTCGATCAATCCTGGCTTCTGGCTGGCGGCGCGCTTGTGATTGCTGGGGTGGTGCTCATCCGAAAGTCATAATGAAGGAGCAACTTAATTCGTGCACGGTCACGATACGGCAAAGCCGAACTTAACGAGGATTTCATGCGCCTCACTTCAGCGACCAAGACGCATCGCGAAGAAAATTTTTCGACCTATTGCGATTGAAGGCTTATTTTCCTCAATCAGACGAAACTTTGGAACGGCAGCTTTCAGGCGTGTCCTCGCCTGACTTTATGGCCGCTATTAGGGCGCAATCCGGACGTTTGGTGCACACCGCCGAGCGCGCAAGTCGTGGCGCACTCCGGAGGTCTTGCGGCCAATGGCTGCTACAACGACCGCAAGAATGGCGGCCGGCATTGTCATCTGGGGCAGAGCTCCGCGCAACCGGCCAGTCCTCAGCGCGCAGGCGGCGAGGTGTACTACCCGAACTGCACCGCCGCGCGGAAGGCCGACGCCGCCCGGTCCGGCGGGGGCAGCCCGGCTACGGGAGCCACCTCGATCGCGACAATGATGGCACAGACTGCGAGTAGCCGCGCCTAACTAAATCCCGATATCGATTGCCCGGGTCTTTTCGCGAGACAGTTCACGCTCGGTATCGCGCCCCGGCTGCTCGCCAAGGCCCTTCGACACTCCGATAGCAGCGGCATTTCGCAGGCGCTCGATCACCTCCAGCGCCGAAGCTTTCTCGCCCTTGTTGCGTGCCACCGCGCCTGCCAGCTTCGCCGCGCTGTCTACCACCAGCGTCAGATGATCGCGCAGACGCGTCGCGGTCACCAGAAACGTCTGCTGGTTCGAGAGATTGCGCTCGCGGCTGTCCATGACGGCGATGCCCCGGTCGGATGTCAGCCCCTGCGCCATGTGCGCGTTGAGCGCATAGGCGAGATCGATCCGCTTCAGCATCGGGTCTCCCTGCTTCAGCTGGAGCTGCTCGCCCTTCGAGGTCTCGACCGTCAACCGACCCCGCTCGATTGAAACGACCTTGGCGCGGTCGGCATTGAGCAGTCCGCGCTGGTGATCGTTGCGCGTCCAGCGGATCTGGTCGCTACGGTGAATTTCGAGCTCGCGCCGTTCGAACAGCACCAGATTGCCGTCCTTGTCGGCCTTCTGCATCCGGGCTGGCCTAAACGCATGCTGCCGGCCGCGCTCGTCCTCAAGCCGAACGATGCCTTTCGCCTCATCGATGCCGCAGACAGCATACTCGCCGCGCTTGAGCCCCAAGGTACGCTCCGCCTTCGCGACCTCAAGCACCATGCCTGGCCGGTAGGCAGCTAGGTAACGCAATTCCTCGCGGGTGAAGTTCACGCGATCGAGCATGTCGAGTGCGATCTTCTCGGGGCCGATTTCTCCGTTCGCCTGCAGGCCGCGTTGGACCGCCTCGTTGACCGCAGAGCGAATGTTGCGGCCCGAGGCATAGATCGCTGTGTGCTTGCGCTCAGAGGGGGGAAGCGCGAGCCAGTGTTCCGCCGCGACGATCGCGCCCTCGCCCTCGGTTTCGACGGTGTGCTCCTTGAGATGGTCGAGCGCCGATCGCACAAGACCTGCCTGTGCGGCCGCCTGCGCCTGCCGGAGAACGGGGTCGCGGCCGCGCAGATTGGTGTTCATCTCTGCCTTGGCGATCCCGCCCTGCTGAAGCAGCGCGAACGGCTTTCCGGCATCGACCGCTCCGAGCTGCTTGCGATCGCCCATCAGGACCAGGCGGTGCACGCCGGCCAGGTTGGCGATGCGGAGCAGCTGTTCCTTGTCTGCGTTCGAGACCATCGAGGCCTCATCGAGCACCAGGATATAGTCCCTCAAGGCTGCCTTCGCCTCATTGTGACTAGGGCCATTTCCCGGCTCGTCGATCAGCTTGCCCCAGTCCTTGAGGAACCGCGCGAGAGTCTGTGAACGAATGCCCGTGTCCCGCTCGAGCATCTGCACCAGCGTGTTCTGCACCGCGAGGCCGATCATCGGATGTCCTTCTTCGCGCAGCACTTCGGCCACCGGCTTGAGGACGCTCGACTTGCCCGCGCCTGCCACGCCCTGAATGGCGATGGTTCGGTCAGTCGAGGACAGGATCAGCCGGGCGGCGCCGAGTTGTCCCTCGTTGAGCTTGAACCCGTGGTTGACCTGGGCCGACGCCTGGACGCGGCTGGTTGCCTCACTTTCCGCGATACCGGGCTCGATCGCGCCTTTGCCTTCGGCCGCCCAGGCAAGGATGCGCGTCTCGACTTCAACCGCCTCACGGCTCGTGACCCAGCCCCTGTGCTTGCCCGTCCCCTCCAGAAGATGGCCCGAGCGGACCAGTGAGCGGACGGCGGTTTCGACGTGGGAGATCGTCGTCGGCAGACCGAAGTCGAGCGCCGCCTTGTAAAGCGCTTCGCGCTCGAAGCCTGCCTCGCGCTGTGAGAGATGGCGCACGCCAGAGGCGACCGCCTGCGCCGCCGCGATGGCTTCGGGACCTTTCTTCAAGACATGGCTCGGCACCAGCGGGTCGCGCTCTTCGCCCGAAATGCGCGCGGCAAATTCCCGCAGGCGGGCGATACCGCGCTCGACCAGTGTGGCCGGCCGCGCGGCCTCCCTCTCCTGCGACGCCGCCCGCAGATGCGCGGATTCGACCAGCGGCTCGAGGTCAAGACCGATCTCCTTTGCCGCCTGATCCCAGCGAACGGCGAGCGCGCCGCGATCCTCGATCGCCTCCTTCGCTGAACGGGTCGCCAAGGCGGCAATCCGCCCGGCCTCCAGTCCCGAGCCACGGCGCGCATCGAGCACTTCCTGCCGCCGGGTGGAGAATGCCATCAGCTGTTCGCGGCCGATCCCGCGCGCCTCGAAATTGCCGTGCTTGAGCGCCGGACCGGTCTCGTAGCCGAGCTTCTCGACGCTCGTGCGAAACCGCGCCATCGCGATCGAATTGAGGAGCGTGTTCAGGGACCATAGCCGGTCGTTCTTGAGCGTGCGCCACACTCCGTCGGGGCCCCGAGTCACGTTGGCGACGACCGCATGAAAATGCAGATTGGGCTCCTGGTTGCGGTTGGTGTCGTGCTGGAACAGACCGATGGCAAGGTTGCCGGTGGCGACCGTGCGCACCTGCCCCTTCTCGACTAGCCTGGTTTCGGCAGCATTCTTTTCCGCCCAGGCGAGCGTCTCGATGACCGCTTCGCGGTAGGCTTCGACGATCCGCTCGTCCTTGCCGAGGAGAGCCAGCAGCGACCAGCTCTTGGGCAGCGAAAAGGTGAGGTCGGTGCCGGGCCGATGCCACTGGCCGTGATTGCCGACGTTCGATCCGTCGGGTAGCTCGCCGCGCAACAGCGCATCGAAGGCTTTGGTCTCGACGCGGCCCTTCAGGCCCAGCAGATCGGCGCCTTTGCCGATCCACTGGCCCGACCGGTCGGCATCGGCTCTGGCGTAGTAATTGTCAGCGGCGAAGTAGCTCGCGGCGGCCGACGGCGAGCGGACATTGGCGACAGAGAGCATTGGCGGCGGATCCCGTTTGGCCCCTCAAGCCTCCCGCCAGGCGATCAGATATCGGGCCCGATATCGCCCAGGTCGCGGTCCTGCTGTTCGCGCGCGGCGCCTCCGAGCAGCGCGCGCTGCTGATCCTCCTGTTGCCGGTGGTCGGCGCAGTTACGATCGCGTGCCGCATCCTGTGAGGTTTGCGGATCAGGGACATCCGGGCGCGACGGCTTGTCCGTCAGGCCGGCGGGTTCTCTTGGGCTCTCCCTGGCTTCGCCCAGCGGCAATTCGGATTGCGCGTGAGCACCGGTTTCCGGCCTGGAGCTAGACCTTGATGCAAGCCGCACGTCAATTGCCGGATCGGAGGGCAAGGACGCCTTGGCCGAGGCTTGCTTGCCGCCTCTTCCCGATTTCGGAGTGTCCGACTGCGCCGCGCGATTGCTCCGCGACGGTGCCTTCTGCGGTTCAACTGATGGGCGATCCTTGCGCGCCAGACGGCGCGGTTCGCCGCCCTCGTCGTCGCTCCCTGCGCGATGCTCCGCATTGCCCCGAGTATCAGAACGATCGCTGTCGCTGCGGTGGGCTGCGCCGGTTCGCGATGGCATCTCACGCGCGATGAACCCTTCGGCAAAACGGGGCCAATCGCGCGGGATCAGCGTGACCGGCGCTGCCGGGAATCCATCCGGAAACTTGATGAAGCCCGACAGGCTGGCAAGCTCCATGAACTCGTCGGGAAGGAGCAGCGGAACGACCTGTCGGCGGGGTGTCAGGCTGACCGCGTCGCGGGCGTTATTGTAGCCATAGCTGTAGCCTTCTTCCATTTCGCGGACCTCGCGGTGCCCAACGACATCGGAGCACCAGGTCGCGGTTTCACGGTCTGCCGTGGCAAGAATCAGCTTGGTTCTGGCGAGCGAGGACAGGGTCATCGCCATGTTCTCGCCGTAGACCTCCTTGAGCTTGGCGAAGGCATGCACGCCGGTGACGATTGCGCCGCCGAAGTTGCGCGCGGTCTGCAGCCCCTTCTCGAGCGACGGCAGGCGGTGCAGCGCCCCGAGCTCGTCGATCAGGAACCATAGCTTGAGGTCGCGCGTCCGCCGCCCGGACATCAGCGTGTTGATCGCGGTATCGAGCCACAACGTGAGCAACTGCGACAGCACGCTCATGTCGACATAGCGCGCCGAGAGGAACAGCAGCGAGCCCGGTTCGCATGTTCCCTTGACCCAGCGGCGGATCGAAAACGGCTCCCCGCGCGAGGGTAGCATCTGCATCGCCTTGGCGTTGACGTTGAACACCGCGCGCACCGATTCCGCCATCTTGGCAGCGCTCGGCGTGGTGATCGGCCCCGCCATCGTGTCCTCGAGCAGCTTGTGCAGATCGGACAGGTCGGCGTTCATCAGCTCGTCGGCGAGCGCCTGGTTGCTGCCCCGTCCTTCCGCGGCGAGCTTTATGCAAGTCTCGACGAACATGGTGCGCGCGGCGAGCACCCAGAACTGCTCCGAGCCGCCCCCGTCGTGGGGCACGAGCGATTCCGCGGCGGAATGGAATTCGGCGCGCGAGGTGCAGTCGTTGAACACGCTCCAGGCCGGGCAGCGGGCGTCGAGCGGGTTGAGAATGACGTCGCGGTCCGCTTCGTAGAAGGTCTCGATGAAGGCCCCAGTGAGGTCGAAGATCACCGCGCGTTCGCCCCGCTCTCGGATTTCGTCAACGAGATCGGTGAGTGCCACGGTCTTGCCGGTGCCGGTGGTCCCCACAAGCATCGCGTGGCTCTGCTCGCGCCGCCAAGGCCAGCTCACGCCACCGAGATGCGCGGGAGTATAGAGCCCCGCTTCGCGCAATGATGCACGACCGGCCAGACGCCATGCCCAACCCATTTCGCTGCCGTATTCGCGCGCCCGTTCGCGGGCGTTGTGCCGGGCAATTTCGCTCTCCAGTTCGGGCAGGCTAGCGAGCGAAGAGCCGCGCACATGCTTCTTCTGTTTCGAGCGCTCGCCGAAGCGTTCGGCGATCCACCAGAAGGCGATGAACAGCGGGACGAGGACCAGGCTTGCAACCAGGAACGTACTCCGCAGGGCCTCCCCGAATGCGGCGACCGCGGCGCGCATCGGAGGGTACTGGGTGACGACCGACATGGGAAAGGCGGCGGTCTCGCCGCCGCCCAGTTTGAGGTGCACGAGCTTGGCGGGATCGAACTCCATGAACCCGTAGGTGGAGGCGTAGAGATGCATCCACAGGAGATAGACCTCTTGCTCGCTGAGCGAGGATTTGACCTCCCACCAGCCAAGACCGAGAATGACGAGTACGGTGACAAGCAGCGGTCCCTTGAGGCCCGCCGCAAACATGAAGCCGAAGTGACCCAGCAGCTGGCTGCCGCGGGTGAAGTTGACGAGATTATGCTTCATGCTCGCCTCCCTTGCCGGAAGCCGGAATGAGACCGAGCCGCTCGAGCCGGCGGTGATAGGCAGCCAGCGTGCGCTCCCTCAGAGTCTCGTCGGAATGGTGGGCGAGCAGCGCGTCGAGCGCGACCGTCGCGAACACCCTCTGCCGCTCCGGATCGGCCCCGGTGGGGCGCAGAAGCGCATCGTTGTCGCGGGTCCAGGCGGCGACCAGCAGGTCGCGCACGACGATGCTGACGCTGACCTGCTTGAGGCGCGCCTGCTCCCTGATCCAGTCCGCGATTAGCGGGGGAACATAGCTCTGCAGACTTTGATGACGTTGCACTTTTCCAAGCTCCTTGAACGATAAGGAACCTGGTTCACCCTGCGGAAGGCGAGGATCAGACTAAATCACGGGCAGCCTGTAGGAAAACGGAAAGTTCGCCCATCTGTTCAAGGCTTTATGGCAGAGTGATTTACCCGCAAATCGCGAATCCACTTCATGCATCACCGGCAAATCAGTTGCTGCATCTCGCGAAATCAAGATCTATCTCGTTGAAAGGACAATGAAACATCCGGCAGCACCGCTGCGTACGGTGTGCCCATTGTTCCCCATTGCGCGGCGAGTGCCAGTGACCGAAGACGTTGTGTTCCCGAGGGCATTTGCCGCCTTTCGCCTAAGGAGCGCGAGCAATCCCTCGCCGGCGAATGTCAGGCAGAAGGGATTGATGTTTGGCCTCTCCCCGACAAGAGATCGCACCTGCGAAAGAGGCGGCGGCAAAGGGACCATGTGCGAAGCGGCCGGAACGGGGTCTGTCGTTTCGACCCGCGCGCGCTGGTCCGACCCGCCGCCGGTTCGCAAGTGCGCGCGGGGCCAAACGCAAAAAAGCCGCGCCCTCAGGAGCGCATCGCCAGATGCGCGGGACAGAGCGCGTCCACAGCCCCGCTCCGCATCCCTGAACCCATCGTCCGGTGAGCATGAAAAAAGGGCGAAGAACCGTCGCCGGTTCCCGCCCTCTCTTCGCCCTCAGAACTCGTCGAGCATTCCTCCGCGCACGGTGTGGACCACCCGGTTCGCCAGCTGAGCCGGCAGGGCGTTGTAATCGCCTTCGTCGAGCGCGAAGTAGCCTAGGGTCTCGTCCTCTACGATATGCTGATCGAAGTAGCTGTGCAGCGCGCGTCGTTCGGCAACCGCCAGTGCTTCGAAGTAGCGTTCCGCGTTCAATGCGATTGGAGCGAGTGAAGCCATGATATCCTCCTGATGTCTGTCCTTGAGACGACAGGAGTTCGGCCGATGGCCTTGCGGATCCCGGGTCCAGGATCGCCCTCCGGGCGACCGCGTTAGCGGCGGTGGGGGCAACGATTTTGTCGGACCACAGCAAAGCGAAGGGGAGGCAAAATGGTGGGGCCCCGCCGTCCTTGACGCGGGAGCCGCAAGGCCATCACCATGGACGATCCGTGAGCCAGGACCATTCCCAACCTCTCGGATGAAGCGCCCGCAAACGAGCTTCGCAAAAAGTGCTTTCCTACACCCCTGCAGGCACAGCAGAGTGGAGCACGGAGGCATCAAGGAGTGGACGCGAAAGGACCCCACGCATGCCCACGAAACGAAGCGCGGTCGACGCGCTCAGGAAGCTCGAAGCCGAGCGTCAAGCTCTCGACGAGCGGCAACGCGCACTGGAAGAGAAAGCCGCTCTCGAGCTGGGACAGCTGATCCTCGGATCAGGTGTCGAGGCGTTCTCGAGGAAGGGCCTCAAACAGGCGAGCGAGATGCTCGGCAAGCTTGGTGAAGCCGAAGCGCTGCGGCGGCTGGAAGGCGAACCGTCTGCATCCGGTCGCAACGAAACGCCCGCTGGTTCCTGAACAAGACGAGAAGGAGCCCTGCCGCGCTTGCGGCAGAGCCCCTTCGTCGCTCGCCGGTCGATCGATGACGTCAGTCGATCTCGGGCGCGTCGCGGTTGTCTTCGTCGCCATGCCTGGCGTTCCCGCGCGAGAGGAAGTCGACCTTGTCAGCCAGGATCTCGCAGCCGTAGCGCTTGACGCCATCCTGGTCTTCCCACTGGGTGTAGTGGAGCCGGCCCTGGACCGACACCAGCTGGCCCTTGGTGCAGAACTGCCCGACGGTCTTGGAGAGGCCGTTGAAGCAGGTTACCCGGTGGAATTCGCTGTCCTTGGCGGTGTAGCCGTTTTCATCCTTGTAGGTCTTGCCGTCCTTGTCGCGCGCGGGGCGGTCGGTGACAACGGTGATGCCGGTGACGGAGGTTCCGCCCTTGGTCTCGCGGGATTCGGGATCGCGGGCGAGACGGCCGGTGAGGATTACGAGGTTGGTCATGTGACTGGTCCTTCGGTGTGCCAAACCGGAAACCATTTCCGGCTTGCGAACATCCAGAAGAAACAGGGCATGGGAGGGCTGCACCGCAGGGCCGTCAGGCCCAAGGGAAACGCCTTTTCAAGGGGTGGTGCGGGCAGGCAGCGTAGCTGCCAACACGGCCCGAAGGCAAAGGCGTTGCCGGCCTCAGCTGACCTGATTCAGGACTGTTCGCGAAGAAGCCGGACTGGGTTCGGGTGGCTGGACGAAGGCGCCCTGGACCCCGCTCTCCTATCCGCCCGGTCCCTCGCCCTCGCTGGCCGCCAGCAGGTCCATGAAATTGCGGGCCGCCTCCCGGTCGTCAGCATCTTTGAACGCCGCCTCAAGATCAGGCGCGGAGCCGAGCATGTAAAGCAGCGCCCACAGGGCAAAGCGCTTGCCGCGGTCCTTTTCGAGGCCGAGATCGACCTGACAGCGCTCCAAGCCCGCGGCCAGCACATCGGGACTTACCGCCGCAAGATCGGTGGATGAGAAGTATCGTTGCAGCAGGTCGTCCAGGTCCATGATGAAGACATAGCGTCATTTCGCGGAGTCTGAACCCGGGGCGTTTGGAAGAGCCATGTGAAGCGCACGAAAGAGTCGCGGGTCGGCCAGCGAAGCCGTGGGCGCTGAATCTGCGCCTCCGAATACCAGGGAGCTGCTGAGCGTCGAAAACCCCGATGGGGCTACTGATTGACGGTGGGTGCGCATCGGCCGGTGATCCAAACCGCGCCTACCTGCCACCAGTCCGCCCAGCTTCGACATCCACGGCGCACCGTAACCTGTAAAGCGCCTTACCCATCCGCCTCACGACGCGTTGCCGCGAAATGCCGAGCTCCTCGCCGATATCGCTGTAGGTCCAACCATCAATAACGCGCCGCAAGATGATTGCGCGGTCGCGGTGCCTCGACCCAGCCAGCGCCTCGCCAACCACTTGCGGCGTGATCCATGAGAGACTGCTTTCGTCCATGCGATTAGGCTGACGAGAAATCTTTCGCCTGCCTATTCCCAGAAAGGGGGTATTGCCGGGCTCTCCGTCGTCAAGGCATCATCGGCTGTCCAAGTGTGCTCGCTTGGAAGGCGCAGAGATGATGCTGGTGCGGGTAGGCGCGTGAGAACGCCCTCTTGAGTGCGGAGCTTCCGGTGCGCGCCAGTGGGTCCCTGCGACGTTAACGCGCACTCGACAGATGGCGACAAGCAGTCAGCGGTCTTCTGGCCGCTACAGCGCGATCGAAGGGCGTGGCCTCAGTCGGTGCCAGGCTTGGTCCCCAGCGGACCGCGGCGATCGACGACCGTGATCCGGCGTGCCTTGGCTTCGATGACGAGACGCTCGGTGACGCCATTACCGGGAAAGGCGATCACGTAGCGCGGGGTCATCGCCAGCATCTGCTCGTTGCGCTTGAACCCGGCCCGGGCACCCAACCTACGATCGAGACCGAAGATCAGTTGCTGTACCTCGTGGCGTTCGGCCCAGGCGGCTGCAAGCCGATCGGCGCCCTTGCCGTCGCCGCCATGGACGAGGAGCATATCAGGCACCTGCTCGCGCACTCGGTCGAGCGTGGCCCAGATGTTGTTCGCATAGCTCGTCGCCTCCTCGGTCGTGGCGAAGCTGGCGCGGCCTCCGGCGAAGACCACGGCGGTGCCTTCGGGCGTGAGCGCGGCGCGCCGACGTTCTGAGCGGACCTTGAGGAAATCGCGCGCATCGATGACCGCAGAGGTGAGGTTCTTTCCGTGCGCTACGCGCGACCCCGTCATCGGCTTCCAGGATGCCCCGGTCTCTTCGCGGTAGAGCATCGCCGCGACCTCGCGCATGTGCTCGAAAGCGAGCATGCTGGCTTCGGAAGCCTGTGCGCGCTCGACTTGCTCTTCGAGGTTGCTCGAGTGGACTTCCGAGCCATCGGCCGCGGAAAGCAGCACGCGGATCTCATCGCTTGCGCGATCGACCTGCGCGGACTTGCGGGTCGCCGCGCGGTGGAAGAGATTGACGAAGCCCCAGGCGATGTCCTCGGCATCGGCCTCGAGCGCGGTGTCGGCGAACAGGGCGAACATGTCGGACCAGACGGCTGCGAGGGTCTGCTCGCTCGCCTCTTCGGCGGGAAAATCTGTTTCGTTGAAGGGTGCGGGTTGAACCGAAAAGCCGGCAAGATCGAGTCCGGCAAGCTGGGCGGTGAAGCTGTCGTACATGGGTCATTTCCTCCTGAGCGAAGGCGACTGCCGCAGGGGAAGAGAGAAGTTTCCTGCGGCCTGTTCGCCGGGCCCGGAAGGGACCGGGTAAACGGGGTCGCCGCACCGCGCAGCGGGAAACCCCGCAAGGCAAGGCTGGCGCGGGCCACACGGGCCGCAGCCTTGCGCGGGTTGCGGCGGAACCGGGCCGGTCCAGGGCCCGCGCGAGCGAACAGGACAGGCAGGAAATCAGACTCCGGCAGGCTGCGCAAAGAGGGACCACGCGATTCGAGCTTCAGCCGAGCGAAGGCAGTCCGAACTGCTCGGCCGTGAAATCCAGCACCTCGCCCGAAGGAAACGCAGCCAGTGCAGTGAGGCGCCGGCCTTCCAGGCGCAGGTGCCAGCCGCGTCCGTGATCGGGCTCGGCCTTGGCAAAGCACGCGGGATCGAACAGCGCGAGATTGATCCCCTGCGGATCGCGTGCCGACGGCGAGCGGATCGCCTGCCCTCCAGCGGCACGAGCAGCGTCGGCGAAAACCTGACACGCGGAATAGTCGAGCGGGTCGACCCAGCGTTTGCTGTCGCGCGACAGAGGGGGCCGCGTGGTGTCAAGAAGTCGGGTGATGGAGACAGGAACGGAGAAGCTCAGATACTCGCTTGTGCGGTTCCCGGGGACAAAACCCGGCGAGCGGCTGATGAAGCGAAGCCGCCAGTAGGCGGTTTCGGTGATCGCGGTCTGCTCGGTCTCGCTGGCGTAGAAGATGCCGGGGCGCTCGTTCGCGCGCCGAAATCGGCTGGCCACCCCGTGGCCGTAGCGGAAGGGCGAGGCGAGAAGATAGTGCAGCCCGCGCGCTGCCCTGGGCAGATCAGGTTTGGCCGCATCGGCGAGTTCCTCGAGCCGCTTTTGGTCATCAAGGTTGGCCGCAAGCCGATTGGTCGAGATGCGATGCTGCGCCTCGACGACACGCCAAACAGTCCTGCGGTAACGGCGCAGCTCAGACGCGAGCGCGGTGGGCGTCCACATAGTCGCAAACCGTCATGAGACCCTTGAAGCTGTCGATCAGGTCAAGAGGCCGCGCCTCTAGGTCGAGATTCGGGGTCGCGAGCCAGGCTCGCGCAGCCAGATCGTCGCTGCCGAGCAGCGCATCGAGCGAGCGGAACAGGCGCAGCAGAAACTGGCCGGCTTCGAACGACTTGCTGGCCGGATCGAGCTCGGATTTGCCCGCGCGCAAACGCGAGACGGTGGCCTGAGACAGCCCGAGAACCGACCCAAGCTTGGCATTGGTCAGACCCCAAAACTCCGCAATTCTGGCGATCGCGGTGGTCAGGACCTTGCTATCTCCCACCTCAACTTCAGCGGCTCTCGTCGCCATTGGCGCATCCTTTCATATGCACAACATAGCACCTAACTACTCATTTGAACAGGCTTGCGCTCGAAGATCGCATCGCCATTCGAAAACTGCCCAATCATGCGTAGCTCACCGAATGTCGCTTCGAACCGGCTCGCCACCTGCGAAAGCCAGCGCTGTGCCCGCCCGGATCGCGGGTGATAGGCATCGGCATCCCAGTACCCACCGTCGTCGCGCTCAGCGAGCCAGATGGCGACAAGCCCGCAGTAGGCGGAGATCCCGCAGTCGGCAAAGGCGTTGCGCAGCAGGATGCGGTCTTCGCGGCCGCGCCACCCGTCGCAGGGTTCAAGTGAGGGAACGGTGCTGCGCGCAGTCTCGATAATTTCCTCGACCAGATACTCATATTCCCATTCCCAATTATCCTCGTCTTCGATCTCTAAAGTGCGGAAGGCGACAACTGCGTCGGACGGATAGCTGACAGAACGTCCCATCATGCACCCCCTCAAGCCGCTTCGGCGAGATCGGCTGCCGCAGCCTCGCTACCGGTACCCGAACGCCCTCCGAGCCTCAGGATGAGGCTCGCAGCCTCCTCTGCTTTGGCAGCGGCGGTCAGGATGGCCCGATCGTCGGATTTCAGAAGCTCGAGCCAATGCGCGATGTAGCTCGCATGATGATCGAGATGCGCAACCGGCAGACCGAGCTCGGCGCCCAGGATCGCGGCGGACAACTCCGCCACCAGTTCCTCGGCCGCGTAGGACTCGCTTCCAAAGCGATTCTTGAGATTCCGGCCGAGGCGAGAGCCATGCCCGGTCCAGTGCGAGAGTTCGTGCGCCAGCGTTGCGTAGTAGTGGTCGTAGCCATCGAACAGCGCCGCCGGCGGCATCGTAATCCGATCCAGGATGGGCTCGTAGTAGGCTTCGGCCCCTTGATGCCGAAGTTCGGCGCCGACCCCTGAAAAGAAGGTGTCGAGCCGCTCTTCCCGCCCGGCAGGTTCGACCGGTTCGAGTTCATGCTTGGCACGATACATTTCGGGCAAGCCGTCGCACTGATCGGCGTTGAAGACCGCGTAGGCCTTGAGAACGCGTCGCGTCTCAGTGCCTTCTTCCCCATCATCGCCTTCGACATGCTTGTCATAGCTCTTGTAGAAGATCGCGATCGTCGATTTCTCGCCCTTGCGGACCTGCCCACCAAGCTTCTGGCACTGCCGGTATGTCATCCAGTAGGGCGACAGGAATCCGGCAGCTTCGGCGATCATCCACAGCCAGAAGGTGTTCATGCCCCGATAGGGTGTGCCGCAGCTGCGCAGGGGTCGTGCTACCGGCACCCCGCGCCATGGCTTTACCCATGGCCTGGTTCCCTGCTCGAGTTTCTCGATAATCGCAGAGGTGATTTGTGCAGCAGGGGATTGCCCGCCGCTGCGGCGTTTGAACTTGGACATGAGGTGTCTCCCGATTGCCGGAACGAGGTTGTCCCGTGGCAATCAGAAGAAGCCTTCTTTCCTCTCATCTGGACGTCGTGTCAGCTTTGCGCTCTGCGACGAATAATGCGGAGAGACTGTAGAGCTCGCCTATGGGTACCCTGTGTGAGGCCGGCGCTCCGCCTTGAGCGGCGCGGCGGGGGGAGTATCTGCTATCCAGCCCCGCAGCATCCGGACGGCGAACCGGATTGTTGGGCTTCCTGAATCGGCGGGCACGGAACATCTGCGAAGGAGCAGAAGACGCAACAATCGCCGGAGAGCGGCCTAAGCTTCACGCCGCAATGGCGACAGTCGTAAAAAAACCAGCAGGCATCGGTCGGCATCGTTTCGCCTGAGGTGCCGCCGCACTTGGGACATGTGATGTTAGAGGTGGTCTGCATCACGCCCCGCCCAGCACGCGCATCAGCGGCTGCTCGATAAAACCCCACAACGCGCTGATAACGACGATCACCGTAGCACCCACGAGCATCGCCAGCGTGGCTCGACTTGGCGCCGGCACCGCACAGTCCACGTAAGCAGAGCAAGCGCGATGCTTGCGCAGGTAGAGCATCCAACCCGCAATGATCAGAACCGAGGCGATGATTGTCATCGGCCATCGGTAGGGGACGAATATAGCGAGACCGCCTGCTCCGAGCCCTAGCCCGGCGAGCGCGAGAGGCAGCACGCAGCACGCAGCAGCAGAGAACAGGGCGGTCAAGCTGGCCACCGTTCCCACGGCAGCGACGCCTCGCTCGGATCCCTGCAGTCGGATAACGGAAGGGGCACTTCGATCAGTCAGCTCTCGTCTCCAGCGCGATTCGGCGCTATGTGCCACCTGTAGTCGCTACAGGATCAAGGAGTTTCTGCGTGGGCGGTCTTTCGATAGGCGAACTCGCCCGCCGCACAGGCGTGCATATCGAGACAATTCGCTACTTCGAAAAAGTTGGCCTCCTCGCCGAGCCCGATCGAACCGAAGGCGGCCATAGGGTCTTTACCGACCAGCATGTCAGGGCACTGAGCTTTATAAAGCGGGCGAGGGAGCTTGGCTTCACGCCTGGCGAAGTGCGCGCCATCCTTGAACTGGGCGGCCCCGAGGAGGCGTGCTGCGACGAAGTTCGCGAAATCGCGGTTCATCATCTGGACCAGGTCAGGCGCAAGATGGCGGATCTCGAACGACTGGAGCGGCTGCTCGCCTCTACGGTCGAGCGCTGTTCGGGTGGGCACGTGCCCGACTGTCCGGTCATCGACATGCTGGATGGCGTTGCCCCCTAGAGCATGTAGCCTACGTCCGATGCCCCGGTAGGATAAGCAAACATGGTGCTCTTCAGATCATCGGCAGTGAGGTTGTGCCGAATAGCCAGAGCGAAGATGTTGATGATCTCGTCCGCGTGAGGACCGACGAGGTGCGCACCCAGAATCCGACCGGTGCCTTCTTCGACGAGCGTCTTGTATCCGTAGACCGGCTCGGCAAGCCGCCTCGCCGTGTACCAGCGCGAAGCGCGCTCGCATTTCAACCGGAATTGCGCTCCCGATCTGCGCGCCTCGTCCTCGCCCATGCCCACAGCGGCAATCGGCGGAAGCGTAAAGGCGACACTCGGCACGCCCCGATAGTCCGGCGTCCGCTGGTTGCCTTCGAGCAGATTGCCCGCGACCACCTTCGCATCATGGCTCGAAACAGGCGTCAGCGGCGGTCCCTGCTGGGCAGAATCGCCAGCTGCATAAACTGCCGGGTTGGTGACGCTCTGCAGGTACTCGTTGAGTTTGAGCCGACCTTGAGCGACAGCAACATCGGCGGCTTCGAGGTTCAGACGGTCGAGTGCAGGGGCGCGGCCGGCGGCGTGAACGACCAGGTCGGCCTCCACAGCGATCCTGTCGTCGCCCCTTTCGCCATGCACGACAAATCCGCTGTCGTTGCGCTCGATCGCAACGACAGTCGTATCGGTCATGACTTGCACCCCGATACTGTCGAACGACTCCGTCAGCCAGCCGACGAGCTCCGGCTCGAAATGCGTAAGCATGCGCGGACCGCGCTGGATCACCGTCACCTTGGCGCCAGCGCGTGCGGCAATGTGGGAAAACTCCGCTGCAATGTAGCCGCCGCCGACCAGGACGATCCGACGTGGCAGTTGCTCCATGGCCAGGAAGAACTCATTGTCGACCAGATGGTCCTCGCCCGCGATACCGAGCGGGACGGGTGCGGCGCCCGAGGCGATCAGAACATGACGGCCGCTTAGCTCTGCTGCGTCGACCTTGAGGGAGTTCGGGCCGGTGAACTGGGCCGCACCGTGAAAAGTGTCGATGCCCTTATCGCGGTAGCGGTGCTCGTGCTTCTCCGGCACGGGATCGGTAAAGGTGCGCTTGAAACCGATCAATTCCGGCCAGTCGATCCGCAAATCACCGTCGACGCCGTGTCCGCTCATCCGGCGCTCCGCATCGATGACCTCTGCGCCCGAGACGAGCATCTTCTTGGGGTCGCAACCGCGCAAGGCGCAGGTGCCGCCAAACGGCTTCTCGTCGACGACAGCAACCGTCCAGCCTGCGTCGCGCACCCGCATCGCTGCGACCATTGCCGCCGTGCCCGTGCCGATGATGATCAAATCGTAGTGCATTTGCGCGCTCCTCAAGAGGAGAACGATGCTGTAGTTGGTACGGGTTCCCAAAGAGGATCAAAGGCTGTCCACTGGGGTGTGCCCCCGCTGACAATCAATGCGCTCGTCGATTTCTGGTGACCTTGAAGGCCGGCGCTGCAATCAATTTTGGATAAGGCGAATGAGGGTTCCGTCCGGATCGATCAGGGCTCCGATCAGGAGACCGCCATCTTCTTGCTGCGGCGGCTGAGCCCGGGGGTGACCCCAACATTGCTCTGGTACTCCAGCGTCTAAACAGACCGAGTAAAACGCGGCCAAGTCATCAAGCCGAAGACAGCAGCTGAACCAGCTTTCGGCTGGGTTCAGGTCTGGATGTGGGAAGAACTCCAGGATCACGCTGTCACGCTTCAAGATCATCCAGCCGTCATCCCGCCAGTCCTGCTCGAACCCCAACTTGGTGAAAAATTTTGAGGTGACCTCAAAATCCCTCGACGGCAGGTTGGCTGTAGCGTGATCGATCTCGCATCCCCTCGCTGCTCATCATGGAGCTCCCGGCAGACGTTCGCAACGGCGTTCCTGCTGAATATCCAGCGAGGACGTCTCATCCACTAGGTAGAACGACTGACGGTTCAGACTTGGCCAAAAACGACTAAAGGCGGCCCGTCCGGAATGGACGGACCGCCGACCGCGCAAGCCGATCTGTCAGGAGGTTCAGGCAGCTTGCTCGGTCAATTCGTCGTTGGCGTCTTCCGACCGAGCAGACGTTTCATCGTTGCCGATGGCTTCTTCCTTGGGAGTGCCGAAACGCATGACGGCCGGAACCCAGGCCAACGCCTGCTCCTTGACGTCCGCCTCGCCGATGAACTCACCCGAAAAGATGCGTTCGGCAGCCGATGCGAGATCGGCCTTCTTGGAACCGGCATAGCGGTTGACAAGCTCGGACCCGCCCACGGCATCGAAGGCTTCGAGGATGCGCGCTTTCGGCACGCGATCGAAGAAGTTCGCCGCCGTCGGCCTCCACCAGTGCGCCATCTCGATCTCGAGAAAGGCGCCCAGTGAATCGTGTAGCGGACATCCGCGGTCACCTTCGGTGTTGAGGCTGGCAATGAGCGTACGGGCGACCACGAAGCCGAGCCACAGGCTGCGAGCCTCCTCGGGGAGTGTCCGAAAGGCGGCAAATCGCTCGATCTCCGAAGCGCCGGCGCGCCAGCTCTCGTCGAGCGAACCGGTGAACTCCGCCAGCGCCGCACTCGCCGGAGCATCCTTGGCTTCGAAGCCCGATACCGGGCCGTTGGCAGCTGGCCCCGAGATCGTGACCGCCTTTTTGGCGCGCCAGTCGTGACCATCGGCGTCGGCAAGCGTGAAGATGATGAGGTCGAGCGCCAGGCCGGGGTCGTTAACAAGATGGATGGCAAGGACGTCCCGGCGCTGCATCGCCAGTTCATCAAGCAGTCGTTGCGAATAGGCTGCACTCTTGCTCGACACCTGTTCCCGCTCGTCGACGGGCTCGATGATGCCGTCGTCAGGCTGCGTCACCGCGTTTGCCGTGTAGTACTGCGAAACGAGGATCGGCTCTCCGCTGCGCGACAGAACCAGGAACGCCCCCGCTTCTTCCTTCAGATCGTCGGCAAGTACCGGCGGGCGATCGTTGAGCTCTCGCATGGCTCGATCGATGCGGGCGAGTTGTTCCTCAGCTTTGGCGACCTCTTCCTCGCTGCTGTCCTCGTCTTCGAGGACTGCCGCTTCACGGTCGTAGTCTGCCTCCAGTATCGAAAGTTCCTCGGCTTCCGCTTCATTCAGCGGGGCCGGCTCGGCAGGAAGGCGGTTCAGCCCCTCGATCAGATCGTGGCCAACATACGAGCCGAGCGTCGGACGAACCCACGCAAGGCCGAGTTCAGCAGCTTTGACGCTCGCTGCCTCCGCCATCCTCTTGTGAGCGAGATCCTCCAGCAGCGCGATGTCGACCCAGCTCTCGCTGGCATCATCGTCGAAAAGCTCGCGCTCGATCCGCCCGCCCGCTTTGAGATAGGCCTCGCGACCGACCAGGATCGCGCGCGGATCGCTGCCGCGCACGGTCGCGTCCAGCACCATCCGTCGGATGGTATCGGGCGTGATCTGGTACCAGGCATCCTGCAGCTCGGCGAAGACGTAAGCTTGCCGCTCGGTGTCCGAGACCGCGCCATAGGCCTTTGCCATGTCGAGAGTGATCGCGCCTTCCGCCAGCGCTTCGAAGACGCATGGCGCAAGCGATGCAAGCCGAAGTCGGCCCTCGACGAAGCGGACGGTCAGGCCAAAGCGCCGGGCGACGTCCTCGGTCGTGGCGCCCGCTTCTATGATTGCGGCGAAGGCCTGCGCTTCGTCAGCGGGATTCATGGCGAGACGCTGGAAGTTTTCGGCCAGGCTCGCTTCGCGAACTTCGTATTCGTCGCCTTCGATGACGAGGCAGGTCACTTCGTGGGTGGTGGGAATTGCGCCGTCCTCGGCGAGCGACTGCAACGCGGCAAGCCGCCGCCCGCCGGCCTCGACTTCGAACGTGCCGCGCGTCGCCTTGCGCACGACCAGATTCTGGAGAAGGCCGCGAGCGGCGATATCGGCCTTGAGCTGGGCATCGGCGGTAGCATCGCTCACCTTCCGGACGTTGCGGGGGCTCGGGACGAGCTTCTTCAAGGGAATGGACTGGATCATCGATCGTCTCCTGATGGATTGAACGAACCGGTGCGGGTGCATCCCACAAGGTTCGCCAGTCCAAGGCACTCTCTTCTCTCTGCTGCGGGACGTGCTGCCGCTGATCAGGGAGCGAGCGCTTCAAGAATAGCCGCTCCATTGGCCACCGGCACGAACAGGCGCGTCCGGTAGCGGATGATCTCGGTGAAGCAGCCTTTGGCCTTGTACCACTCGAGCCGATCGGGCGCGAAGCCAGTCAGCTCGATGCGCTGCTCGCCGCCGACGAGGCTGCGCTTGACGGTCAGCGGATCATGGCTCTGCAAGGACTGTGCGGTGCCGCTCGAGAGGACGAGAGCGGCCAGTTCACCGGAAGTAGGCAAGACAGGGTTTCCTAGGCCGAAGGTCTGCGACACCTTGACGATATCCGCGGCCACCACCTCGCGGCCGATAATGGAGGAGCCGTCGGCCGAGACGATACGGGTCACGCGCACGTGATCGCCGGGCAGGCGCTTCCAGACCGGGAGTAGCAGCCCGGTTGCAAGGTGCACCCGTTCGCGGACCGGCTCCTTGGCGGCTTCGATCTCTTCGGCGCGCCAGAGACGTTCGAACGAAGCCGGATCGATAGCCTCCCAGGCGCTTTCGGCGAGCGCCTCGCGGGTCCAGTTGGCGGATTTGAGCGGACGCAGCAGACGCCGCCGCTCGATCACACTTCCATCGTCGGCAATCAAACGGCGCGCGGGAACGCTGAGCGCCACCCGCCCCGAACGGGCATTGTGGAGTGGTATGACACCAGGCGAGTCAATGTCATGCAGCCGCGCGAGCCGCTTAAAGCGCAGGGGCCGCAAGTGCCGCTCGATTTCCAGCGAGAGAAGGCGAGTTTCAGCGCCGGTCAACGGGTCGGTCCGAATGATCTGATCCGAAATTACTCTACAGCTGTCGACCTTGAGCGTTTCGAGCCCGAGATCGAGTGTTCCCGCTTCGCGCGCAGCCTCTATGCGCGCTTCGATGAGGGCGAGGTACTCGTCAAAGATCGCGTTCTGCATCCCGATCGGCAGCGCGAGCACGCGGTTGAGCCAGCGCTGGATCGAGGGCAGGTCGTCCGTAAGACCGCCCTCGGGACCTTCAAGCCGTAGGCCGGTCTGGCGCACGAAATCGGCGAAGCTTGTCGCCTCGAGCTTGCCATCGTAGAGCAGGTGGAACCAGCGGCTCAGCGCATCTCTGGCGTAATCGCTTTCTAGATTGTCCGCCGGATCGAACAGGTTCTGTCCACCCGTTTGCCGCTGTCCGCGGGTAAGCGCGCCGAGGCTGTCGAGCCGCCGCGCGATCGTCGAGATGAACCGCCGCTCACCCTTCACATCCGTGGTCACAGGTCGGAAGAGCGGCGCCGACGCCTGGTTGGTGCGGTTGGTCCGCCCCAGACCCTGTATCGCATTGTCGGCGCGCCACCCCGGCTCGAGCAGGAAATGCACGCGCCGCTGCCGGTTCTGGCAATTAAGGTCGGCGTGGTAGGAACGGCCCGTCCCGCCGGCGTCGGAAAAGACAAGGATGCGCTTGGCACCATCCATGAAGGCCTGAGCCTCGGCAACGTTGGCGGACCCGCCGCGGCGTTCGAGCCGCTGCTGTCCGTCCCGCCCAAGAATCAGCCGTCTCGTCCTACCCGTAACTTCGGCGACGGTGCCGGTTCCGAAGTGTTCGATGATCGCATCGAGCGCAGTTGCGATCGGCGGCAGGGCGCAGAGCTGTTCGATCAGCGCATCGCGCGCGGCGACGGCGCGTGGACACATGACCGGATTGCCATCGTCGTTGCTCATCGGTTCGGAACGCAGATTGCCGTCTTCGTCGGTGAAGACCTGCATCAGACGAGTGGGGAAGCTCTTGGCGAGATAGTCGATGACATACTCGCGCGGCGAAAGGTCGATATCGAGCGCTTCGCGTTCCTCGGGAGTCAGATCGGCCAAGCGGCGGTCGAGCATCGCCTCGGCGGTCGAGACCAGCTGCACGACGAGCGAGTGGCCGGTCGCGAGCGACTCCTCCATCGCGGGGATCAGGCTCGGGAGTTTCATCGAGAGCAGGAGCTGCGCAAAGAACCGCTGCTTGGTGCCTTCGAAAATGGACAGCGCAGCAGCCTTGGCGTTGCGGTTGAGTGTGTCGCCGCTGTCCTCATCGACTATTCGCGTCGCCTGAAGCACCTCGTCGAGGTTGCGATGAATGATCGCCCAGGCTTCGGCATAGGCATCGTAGATGGCGATCTGCGCATCGGTCAGCCGGTGCTCGAGGATTTCGTACTCGACTCCCGCGAATGACAAAGCGCGGGAAAGATATAGGCCCTGAGCCTTGAGATCCCTGGCGACGAGCTCCATCGCCGCGACACCGCCTGCCCGGATTTCGGTCGTGAACGCCTCGTGTGTCGGGAACGCGGTTTCGGCTCCCCACAAGCCGAGGCGGGTCGCATATCCGAGGTTGGAAATGTCCGAAGCGCCGGTAGCCGAAGCGTAGAGGATCCGGGCGCGAGGAAGCCGGTTCTGCAGTCTTAGTCCGGCCATGCCCTGTTCGGAGCCTTTCGAAGCGCCGCGCGCGTTACGGCTGCCTATGGCATTGGCCATCGCGTGGGCCTCATCGAACGCGATCACGCCTTCGAAATCATCGCCGGTCCAGGCGAGTATCTGGTCAAGCCGCGTATCGTCTGCGCGACCCGAGCGAAGCGTCGGATAAGTAATGAAGAGGATGCCCTGGGACCAACGAACCGGTGCTCCCAGCTTCCAAGCTGAGAGTGGCTGAATGTCGAGGCGCATGCCGCCGAGTGCTTCCCAGTCGCGGCGGGCATCCTCGAGCAGCGCCTCATTCTTCGTGATCCAGATGTGTCGGCGTTCGCCGGCAAGCCAGCGATCCATGATCACCGACGCGATCTGTCGCCCCTTTCCCGCTCCAGTGCCGTCGCCGAGGAAAAAGCCCTGACGGTAACGGGCTCCATCCTCGGCCTGCTCGAGCGTGGTTCCTTCCTGGGTGGCTCGGAAGCGTCCTGGCAGATCGTGCGAGAACGCCTCGCAGGCATAGACGAGCGTTTCGAGTTGGGCTTCGGAAAGCAGTTGGCGGGCCCGCCAGTTGGCGGGCAGCTTTGGCCGCACGGCCGGTATCGGAGCCGCGACCGACCCCATCGCGATGGATTCCACAAGCGGCGTCGGATGGACCGGCGCGCCTCCGATCTGAACCCGGCTCGGGCGATAGGGAAGATAGATCCCTGTCTGCTCCGGGACGGGCGCGGGCTCATCCAGCGTCACATAGCCGAGCTCTTCGAACGGCTCGCCAGTTGCAGGGCGAGTTCCAAACGGAGCCGCGGGCCGGGCGTTCGCTGGCTTTCTCAAAGTGCCGGTCGCGGGCCGCGCGGTCAGCACGGGAATTTCCGGAGTATCGCGAGCGCGCGGCGGGAGTCGGCCGATCAGCGTTGCCAGATCGGACAAATCGTCCGCTTCCGCAGTGACCACCGGTAGGCCGTCGACGGCCTTGTCGAACACCACCATGCGCACGCGAATGCCTGTGCCGTTCCTCCGGAACGCGCCGGCGATGCGCACATCGAGCCGCAGCCTGGCATCGCTCAATGAGCTGGCGAAGCGAGACGCATCGAAACCTTCCGGCATGATCGCGACGAGGCGAGCGCCTCTCTTCGAAAGACGGAATGCGCTGCGAAGATGGCGCAACGCCGTTGCCGCACTGACCCCGCGCTCACGACTGCGCGCAAACGGCGGATTCATGAGGACGACGGTCGGCGGCCTGTGGGTCAGGAGATGATCGATGACCTCACCGTCGTGAGCGGTCACTGCTGCGTCGGAAAACAGATGGGCAAGTGACTGTCGGCGAGCAGGATCGATCTCGTTGAGCGTGAGGTCGGAGCCTTGAACAGCCGGCCATAGGGCAAGCGCGCCGTTACCTGCCGAAGGCTCGAGGGCCTGATCGGATGAGCGAAGCTGAGCCGCTTGCGCCATGAGCCAGGACAGCATGGGCGGGGTCGAGAACTGCTGCAGCTCGATCTGCGCCTCGCTACGCACATGGCGGGGGGGCAAGGCGGTTTCGAGCCATTCAAAGCGCGCGTCCGCTTCACGGATCGCGGTACCGAGCGTAATCCGGCCGTGAGACTTCAGCCACAGGAGCGCGCCGATCTCGATCGCATCGTTGTAGTCGTCGATGGACCAACCCGTCCCCCAGGTCTGGATCCCGGTCTCTTCGGCAAAGAGCGCAGAAATGGAGCTACGCGTAAGGTGGCAGCCGTCGGCCAGACGAGAGGCTATTTGTTCGCCGATCGTCGCCGCCAAGGGCTGGGCATGAGGTTCAGCGTCGGGTTCTAAAAATTCGAACTGAAGCATTGTTGGTCCTCCTGATGGAGGCATCGGGCACGAAGCCTTCTGCCGATCACGAGGCCAAAGCTCTCTCTTCTCTACGAAGCCCGCTTGCGGGCGAGCCAGTTCACCAGTTCGTCGTTCCAGTCCGTTTCGCGCTTTGAAGGACGCCGGACATGGATGGTCCGGCCTTCGAGCGCATGGCTCTGGAGCGCGCGTTCCGCGGCCAATTGGCCGCCTGCATCGTAATCGACAAAGAGATGGAGCTCGGTGACACTCTCGGGGATCGAGACGAGCGCAAAGCGCTCATTACCAAGCGTTGCCCAGCATGGAACGCCGGTGAGTGCACGGGCCGAGAGCGCGCTTTCAACACCTTCGGCAATGCCCAGCACTCTATCAATCGCTGGGAACAGTCGGACGGCGGCCGATCGGAGCGCACCGAGTGCACGCTTCGGGCCGTCGAATGCCGCGAGCCTGGGCGCCTCCGCATCGAGAAATGTTCGGTGAATAGCGATCGGACCTTCGTCGAGGCTGACGGCTGCAATCATCGCTGGCAGGAACTGCGCGCGGCCTTTGGGTCCGAGAGGCGTTCGACTGTTGAAGCGCAGCGCGGGCGAGACAGCCGTGATACCGCGCGCCTCGAGATAAGCTTTGGCCGGACTGCCGTTCAGGGGCGAGGCGCTATGCCATGTCCGGAGCACACCTTGCGATGGCGACCGCTCTATCGTCGATTCTCCGGCATTCAGCGGAGAGCTGCCGAACAGCTGCGCGGGGGAAAGCCCCTCCCTTCTGAAAGCGTCAATCACGCTCGCTTGATCGCAGCCGGCAAAGCAATGGAACAGGATAGCACGTCGTCCCAGGGTGACGCCGAGCGAAGGGGTGCGATCATCGTGCGCCGGGCACCGGGCCATGCCCTTGGAACCGGACCAGCGCCCGCCGCGGCTTTTGCAGAGCTGCCGAGCAGTTGCTTCGAGGGATTGTGTGTTCTGACCTTCACTTCGGGCCTGCATCGGAAGACTCCATATCGTCTGCTCGCTTCCCCAGCGCTGCCTCTCCTCTTTGCGGTGTTCTAATCGCTTTCCTACAGGTTGATGTTCTTTTTATGTTCTCTTGCGATTCGGAGCAATCGAGGAGAACGCGAAATGGTAGGCCGGTTCATTGCAGGCTTGATCTGTGCAGCGAGCCTGACGGCTGGCGAAGGAGCCTTCGCTCAGGAATTTCGAATTTTCGATCACGACCATGGCCTTAAAGAGGACCCGGGCGGGGAAAGCTTCAGCGGCGAGAGCGGTCGACGTTCGGAGCAAAGTGCACCTGCGTTCCGCGCAGTCGTCCCCGGCTATCGGGAAGCGATCTACCTGCCGCTCATCCGCGAAGCCGAATTAAGGCATCGGCTGCCGCCGCGGCTACTTCAGGCTCTGATCTGGGCGGAATCCCGGTTCAACCCGCTTGCGGTCAGTCCCGCGGGTGCGGCAGGTCTAGCGCAACTGATGCCGGCCACCGCCAGAGAACTCGGCGTCGCAAACCGGCATGATCCGCAGGAGAATATCGAGGGTGGTGCGCGCTATCTCAGACAGATGCTCGATCGGTTTGGATCGGTGCATCTCGCCCTTGCCGCATACAACGCTGGACCCGGCGCCGTGACGAAGGCAGGCGGGATTCCAAGAAATCGCGAGACGCCCGGTTATGTACGAAGCGTTCTCGACCGCTGGATGAGTTACGCCAACTGATGACGACCAATCGAAGGCGCATAACCGGCCGGCTCGAACTCGGCCCCCGCGGTTATTCTATCGTGACCGAAGCCGGTGACCACTGGGTGCTCGAAGGCTGCGAGCCCGACAGTGACACGATTGGTGGCCAGGTGACGGCCGAGGGTGAAAGCCACAGCCTGGATCGCCTGCGAACAGATTGGATCGGCACGGCGAGCGCCTGATCATCCGGCCCGAAGGTTGAGGATGCGGCCGCCAGCTCTCAGCTGGTCCAGGTTGTCGCTCCACCATTGGGCCATGCGCACCCGTTCATCCCAGTGCTTTCCTCGGTGATAGATGCCCCGCACCGCGTTACTGTCGCCATGGGCGAGCGCCCGCTCGATCGCATCTGCGCTCCATAGCCCGCACTCGTTGAGCATGGTCGAGGCGGTGGCGCGCAGGCCATGGGCAGTGACTTCTTCTTTCGAAAATCCCATTCGGCGGAACGCCGCGTTGAGGGTGTTCTCGCTCATGGGACGCGTTTCCGATCGCGCGGATGGGAACACGTATCCTTCTGAGCCAAGCATTGCCTCCAGCTCCTTCAGGTAGGCGATCACCTGGCTCGACAGGGGCACAGCGTGGGCGCGGCGCGACTTCATCTTGCCTTCCGAGATCTTCCAGACGCCTGCCTCGAAGTTGAACTCGCTCCACTCGGCGTGGCGGAGCTCGCCCGGACGGACGAAGACATGCGGTGCGACCAGCAGCGCATACTTCGTAATCGGGTGGCCGGTATAGTCGTCGATCGCCCGCAAGAGGCCGCCGAGTTCGTCGGGCTCAAGGATCGCGGCGTAGTGTTTTACCTTGGGCGTGATCAAAGCCCCTTTGAGGAGGCTCGTCGGATCGCCCGCGCAACGCGCGGTGGCAACGCCGAAGCGGAACACCCGGCTGGCGAAGGAGCGACATTTCTTCGCCGTCTCGTGCTTGCCTGCCGCTTCGAGGCGTTTGAGCGGGGCGAGCACCTCAAATGGCTCGATCTGTTCGAGCGGTCGTTTCCCGATCGAGCGAACCAGCTTGTCGAGGAAGTAGTTGGCCTTGAGCAGCGTCGCATCGGCCCTGCCATTGCGGGCCATCATCTGGTCGATGTATTCTCTTGCCACCTCTTCGAATGTGATCCCCGCGATGAATTCAGCCCGGATCTTCTGCTTGCGCTTCTCGAGCGCAGGATCACCGCCCTTGGATACCGCTAGACGCGCCTCGAGCGCTGCGTTGCGCGCCTCTTTTAGGCTGAGGTCGGGATAGGTGCCGATCGAAAGCTTCTTCTCGGTTCTCCCGACTCGGTAGCGGAAGCGCCAAAGCTTGCTACCTATCGGCGTGACTTCGACATACAGGCCGCGCTCGTCTGCGACCTTGTAAGGCTTGTTTTTAGGACGGAGCGCTTTGAGCTGGCTATCGGTCAATGGCACGTGCGGGCCTTTCTCGAATGTGGTTTACACCGAAATCCGCAAAAGGCCCGCAAATGTTCTCGGAATGTCTGGATGTTGCTGACACGTTCCGGGACGACCCAAGGGCCAAATTCCTTGGATTTCGGGGGTTTTATAGACTTTTTGGGATGTTCTGAGAAGAACAAATGGTGCCCAGAAGAAGACTCGATAGTTTAAGTTAAAGTATTGATTATAAATGGCAACGCAAGATTCGATTTTGTTGGTGACCCAAAATTTGGCCCAAAAAATATAAAATAGTAGCGGTTCGAGTCTTGTTGGCATCTCTCGGTTACTAAAGAAACCGTATCGAATTACGCTGTGAAGCACCAGATGTTTTTGCAATGTCTGAAGCGGTTCGCCTTAGTCGAGGCGCATCTCGGCTCAAGCAATGTCGGTCTCAACCCTGCCGGGCTGGTTCCGAGGAGCCGCCTCGTCCCAATTCCCCGTCGGCGGTTGCGAGGCGGGCCAGGCGATCACGAGCGCCCGACAGGACCGTCGCGTGAATGGCTTCCGGGAAATGCGCTGGCAACACGGCTTCGACGGCCGAGAATGCCCGATCGAATCCTTGCCGGATATCGTCGATCGCTTGGCCGATGAGCTGCGTCGACAGTCCTGCGGCGCGGCCCGTCTCCGCGAAATGCCGTCCATGAATATCGAAGATTCGATATTTCCGTGAATTGCCGACCGCCATCGCCAGCTTGAACTGGTTCCGGCGGATCTGGTGCGCATCGAGGCTCGGCTGCGCGGTAAGGACATCATAGAAAGGCGTCATGCGAAAGCGGCCGCCCGGCGCCAGGAAGATGCTGAAGTTCTTCGCATGGCCATCCGTCGCGCCGATCAGCCAGAACAGCAGCTGCGCCTTGAAGAAGGCGAGCCGGTCGCCCGACGGATCGTCGCTTCCGGCGAGCAGATTGGCGATCGCCGCGATGCCGGGGCCGCCTTCGCTTTCATATTTGCCAGCCGGTGCGACCGAAAGCGCCTGACAGCAATCCTCCTGCGGGAGCCGGAGGAGTCTCCCGTCACGGGTCCAGCGCCGGTCGAAGCGCGTGACGACGAGAACCTTGGTTGCTCCGAAGGTGGCGATCTCCGCTTCGTTCGCTGCCAGCCCGAACACTTCCATCAGCTTGAGACAGTAGAATTCGTTCTCGACGCTGTTTGACAGGTCGATGCCGTTCGGCAGTTCGCCGATCTGGGGCTTGAGGATGTGCGTGGTCGGCGTCGTGCCGGTCGGCTTCAGCCATTTTCCCTCGTGGCGCAGCAGCGCCGTCTTTTCCTGCGCTCCGGCGACGGAGATGCGGAAGTCGTCTTCCCTGTCGAGGCCTAGGGGCGCGCGCGCGAGGTTCGCCACGATGCCGGCGATCTCGTCCTCGCCGATCTCGATCCCATCGACCGCGGTGGTTGGTGGCGGAAGCTCGTCGACAGCCATGAACTGCAGAGCGCCGACACAGTCGCGGCCGATTTCGCTGAGCAGGCTGAAGGCATCGGTACCCTGAGCCCCCAGGCGTTCCGCGACGCGGGTGCGGATCGGTTTTGAGTCGGGCAGGAGGTTCTCGAATACCGCCGTGACCCGGTCACCGAGATAGCGGTTCTCGCGCAACGGCAGCGAGAGCGACACTGGGATGGCGTTCTCCCATCCGAGCCAGCTTGGATCATAGGCGAAGTCGATCGCCCCGCTCGACTGCCGCGTCAGTCGGCCGACATGGCGGTTGTTCAGGAAGACGTTAAGAGGGGCGCGAGCGGCTTTGCGGGGCATCAGAAGATGTCCTCGATATCCTCCGAGCTGCTCTTCGAACGGGGGGTGATCGCGAGCTCGAGATCTAGCGCCGCCAGGATGGCACAGATCGTCTCGATCTTTGCCGCACCGTGCCCACTTTCGATTTGCGAGATCGTTGCCTGACGCAGACCTGCTTTCGCCGCGACTTGGGATTGGTTGAGCTTCGCCTGTGTGCGGTAGCGTCGCAACGCTTCGCCGAGCTGCTTGGGGGTACGCGCAATTGGGGCCATCGGTCGTCTCCAATGGCCGCTATACGCCACCGTGGATAATTCTTCAATATGCGGATTAGCGCATATATCTGCGATATGCGCTAATCCGTATAATCGACCACTATACGCCAGCCCGCATATCTAACGATCACTCGCTCGTTCGAAAGGTATGATGGCTAAGCTGCGCCATGGCAGGGGAGCAGGTCTTCCTCTCGTCGCACTCGTACCGCCCTGCCCCATTCACTGGAAGTGGACGTCAGTCAGCACCCGTGCTGCCGATGCCGCTCATGTCCTGCAGCCAGGCCTCGATCGAGCGGGAGGCCTGGGCCCCAAGTGTGAGATAGGCGCGCCTGCGATCCTTCGAGTCGGCGATGCGCAAGATCAGGCCCTTGCTTTCGAGCACTGCGATCCAGCGCAACGCGGTGGTCGACGGAACCGCTGCGGCGATGCAGGCGCTAGATATGCTGATCCGCCGCCGCTCCACGCCGGCCACGTAGAGGTCGAGCAGCAGATCCCAGGCTGGATCGGCGAACAGACCCGTCGGGAACAGCGCGTCCCGCATGCGCCGATGGCGAAGGTATTGTTTGGCGACCATCGCCAGCGCGGCAGAGCCGGCAATCCGTGGATTGGCTCGGGTGGGCGGGCATCCGGCGACGGGAGCTTGCCGTGCCACAATGCCATCGAGCGCCCCAGCGATGGCACGGGCCTTGCTGGATAGCGCCGTCAGCTCATGTGCAGGATATGCGCTGTCGATCCCGGATCGATGCTCAATCGGGGCGGCAAACGCATCCGCATGCGAAGGATGCTCCGGGCTACCCTCCGGTGCGGGGCGCATCAGCGACGCCCCCGCGCCGGTCGAGCGCCACGCCCGCGATCAGCACGATCAGCATCGGCACCGACCAGAAGCCTTGCAGGAAGAAGTAGAGCTTGAAGGCGTAGCCAGGCACCACGAAGCTTGCGACATGCGACACGACGGTGACCAAGTGGAAGCCGGTGACCCATGTAGGGAACCACCGATCCGATCGCATTGCGATCCACCAAAAGGCGACGAGCAGGACGGCATCGACCAGGAAAGTCGCATAATGGGTATGCGACCAGTCGCTTTGGACGAACCAGGCGCCGGCCGTGGCCAGGCAGCCGAGGACGTAGATCATAGCAACCCGCCGCCCGTCTCGCCCGCCCCCGACTGCGGCGAAGCCGCAGCACAGGAGCGTCAGGGCCCAGAAGGAAAGCGCGATCATGATTTTGGAGGCCCCCGGCGCGCCCGTCCGGCTCGTCGTCCACCGCGACCTCATCCTTCGTCCCTGGCATTGAAAGGAGTTCCCGATGCCCGACCTTCGCCTCGCGCGCATCCCCGACCGTACCCCGGTCAAGATTGCGATCATGGTCCTTCCCGACCTGCACCAGTCGCTGGCCGCCTATGCCGAAGCCTATCGCGAGACCTATGGCGAGACGGCGAGCGTCGCCGACCTCGTCCCCCACATGCTCCAGAGCTTCCTCGACAGCGACCAGGTCTTCGCGCGCTCGCGCCCCAAGTCCTGAGCCGGAAAGGATCATCCGATGTCCGACACCCCCGACCGCATCCTTCGCCTCAAGGCCGTGCTCGATCGTACCGGCCTCAGCCGCTCGACCATGTATCGCAAGATGCAGGAGGGCAGCTTTCCGAGCAGTATCCAGATCAGCGATCGCTGCATCGGCTGGCGCCAGTCCGCCGTCGAAGCCTGGATGCGCAGCCCGAAGGGATATGCTGCCGACGCAGATAGATAGTGCGACGAGATGACGACCGCACTCTCGCACTGAGCCGCATCGCCTTTCACAATTGCTGTCCGAATCGCGCCTGATAGCCGCTATTAACGGCCGGCTCGCGACCGTCGCGGTCAAGCAGCTTTTAAGCGGAAAGAGGCCAAGACCCAGCCATCTGGACCATCGTTGCATCCACATTCGACTTGGATGCTGCTCCGCGACTTGATGTAATCTGGACAGGTGTCGCTTCGGTCGAGCAGGATATGCCGTTTCGGAGAGAATACAGGGGGACGACTTGAAGGGCGCAAACGCACGCCACCTCTCGGTGCGGGTTCCATGGCACGACGGTGGGTGGGATGGCACAATCTGCCGCAACCCCAAAGCGAACACGGCATGCCTTGCCGTCAGCCTGATCGCAGAGGGAAAAAACGACGAGTTCGAGCAATGCCATGCAGGCGAGGCGTTCGAGAACCTCGAGCCAAGCCGCCTGCCGCCGTGCGTGCGGGAGCGATCAGCGTTCCTGTCGGGCCGCGCCCAGCCGCTCTCGATCCAGATGCCCTATTCGAGCTGGAGCGACCTCCACCGGCACATCCGGCCGACGACCGTGCAGCTGCCGGCGTGGGGAGGCGTCGTCGTGCCCTACCGCTGGATGCTCCGCGAGCCGGCGGAGCAACTGGCCAAGGACCTCGGCCTGGACCTCGACCTGGACCGCGAGCCGCAATCACCGGACTTCCCTGGCTTCATGTCGAAGACGGCATGGATCCAGGAGGTTGAGAACCAGCGAACTATGCTGGAGGCGTTCGCCGACCCGCTCGAGCCCGAGACGTCGCTCGTCTTTTTCTATGCGCGCCGAACACCCTTGGCCGACGGGCTCGGAAGTCCCATCGTGGCGGTGGCCCGGGTCGAGCATGTCGGCAAGGTGGACGAATATCCCTATGCCGGCGGCGCTGCGGGCGGGCGCGTCCGGTCGATGATCTGGGAGCGTCCCTTCCAGCACTCGCTGCGGCGCGGCGAGCACGGGTTTTCGGGTGGCGTTGTCCTGCCATATCAGGAGATACTCTCCCTCGCCGAGAGCAATTCAGAGATCGAGCCGGCCCAGTATCTGGCTCTGGCGCCCGAGGAATTGCGCGAGCAGTTCCTCTACGGCAGCGAGCACGTGGAACACGGAAGCGCCATCGCGGCACTTCAGTCCGTGCGCAACGCTCTCGAGCGCATCGAGACTATCATCCCGGGGCGCTGGGCGGAGGCGATCGACTGGATCGACGCCCGTATCAGCGAGCTCTGGACGCTGCGGGGCCCCGCGCCCGGGTTGGGCAGCGCGCTCAGCTGCGTGCAGCCCAACGCCTTCAACGGGACGTTGTTCGCGCATGCGCTGGCACCGTTTCTCGACGAAGGCGCGAACCCCTGGCCAGTCGTCGAGGAGATTTTCGCCGGCGTGCGCCCGCCGCCCGCCGGCGCTCCGGCGCTGACCGGAATGCAGCGCAAGCGCTGCGAGCACATTCGCATGAAAGAACCCTCCCGCTATCGGCTCATGCAGACGCTGTCGCGCTTCGAGCTGAGCCGGGACCAGGCGTTCGAAGCGTGGGACGCGGAGCGGACGGAAGACTATGTGCGCAATCCGTATGAGCTCTTCCAGCGTTCGCGTTTCACGCTGGCGCCGATCGGCCTCGGAACGGTCGACCGGGGCATACAGGCGGGCGGCCCCATCCGTGAGGCGTGGCCGTTGCCCGACGAGTGCGAAGTGAATCCGCTCGAACCCGACGACTGGCACAGGCTCCTGGCGGCTTCGATCGCAGCGCTCGAGGGCGCCGCTGCGGCGGGCAGCACGCTGGTGCCGGCGAAGGTCCTGGCCGAACGCGTAGCGGAGCTCCCGCTCTCTCCCACGGCGCCGATCGACGAGCTCACGCTCGAGCTCCTCGCTGACGAGTTCAACCCGGAGGTGGACGTCTCCGAGCTTGACGGTGAGTGGTATGCCCAGCTCGAACGATACGTCGAGACGCGCCTTGTCATCGGCCGCGCGATCAAGGCGCGGCTTTCGGGCGGATTGGACACGACCGATGCCGGCTGGCGCGAGCTCCTCGACGCGGCGCTCGACGGCGGCCTAACCGAGGAGCGACGGAAAGCGGCACGGAGCGATGAGCTCGAACACGCCGCGCGCCAGGAAAAGGCCGAGGCGCTGGCGACGCTTGCATCATCGCGCGTCGCAGTTCTGCTCGGCCCCGCCGGTTCGGGGAAGACGACGCTGCTCAAGGTCCTCCTCGGCAGACGCTCCATAGTCGGCAATGATGTCGCGCTTCTGGCACCGACGGGGAAGGCTCGCGTCCGCCTCGGCGTCCAGACCGGCATGCCCAACGCAGCCAGGACCCTCGCCCAGTTCCTCCTCGAGCAACAGCGGTGGGATCCTGACACCGGCGTTCATTGCTTTCCCCGGACCGGACCGACGGCGCGCATCTCGACGTGCATTGTCGATGAGGCCTCAATGCTCACCGAGGACCAATTTGCGGCGCTCGTCAGCGCTTTGCCGACGACGGCCCGCCTGATTCTCGTCGGCGATCCAAAGCAGCTGCCGCCGATCGGCGCCGGCCGCCCGTTCGTCGACCTCATCGCGCACCTTGAGGAAACCGCGGGAGGCGTAGGCGTGGCTAGACTGCGCATCAGTCGCCGCCAAACTGGAGTCGATGGATCGGTGGCGGCCGACGCACTCGAAGACGTGCAACTCGCCGCCCTCTTCGCGGGCGCGGCGGACGGGCCCGGTGAGGACGAGATCGCGGGCCTTCCGTCGGGCGACCGGCTGCGCCTCCTCGAGTGGGATACGTCTGACCGGCTGCGTCAGTGCGTTGCGGAAGCGCTGGAAACGGAGTTGGATTGTACTGCCGGCGACCTCGAACGCGCCGTGGAGATCTCGCTGGGCGGGACGGAGGACGAGTTCCCATACTTTAATGTTGGAGCCGGCGCCGCCGCTGAGCGGTGGCAAATCCTCACGCCCCACCGCGATCTGCCGGGCGGCTCGGCCGATCTGAACCGCCATGTGAAGCGAGTGGCCCGCTCGAGGCGGCTGGACTCGGTGAGGGACCGGGAACGCCAATTCAAAATGATCGAACCGAGAGGTTCGGACGAGATCACCTATGGCGACAAGGTCATCTGCCTACGCAATCATGGTCGCAAGCGGTGGGATTGGGCGGAGGGCGAAGCCCACGACGGCTATCTCGCTAACGGCGAGGTCGGCGTCGTCGTCGGGCAGGCCGGATACAAGTACCCACGTTTCACCCAAATCGAGTTCGCCACCCAGCTCGGCGACACCTACAGCTTCTCTCGACGCGACTTCTCCGACCACGCCTCTCCGCTGCTCGAACTCGGCTACGCGGTCACGGTCCACAAGGCCCAAGGGTCCGAGTTCGGGACCACACTGCTCGTCCTGCCGCGGCACAGCAGGCTAC
This sequence comes from Sphingosinithalassobacter sp. CS137, assembly GCF_014334115.1. Lineage (NCBI taxonomy): Bacteria > Pseudomonadati > Pseudomonadota > Alphaproteobacteria > Sphingomonadales > Sphingomonadaceae > Sphingosinithalassobacter > Sphingosinithalassobacter sp. CS137. The sequence continues at coordinate 2,103,471 of NZ_CP060494.1, read as the reverse complement.
TCACCCGCGAGCTACTTTACACTGCCCTCACGCGGCAGAAGGACCGCATCTGGATCCTCCATCAGGGCCCATTCGGCGGTTTCCTGCGCTTCCGCTCGGAATATCATTCGGAGACAGCCCGGCGCGTCACCAATCTCTTCGCTTCGCCCCGACCCGTGGCAATCGAGCCTCCCCCAGGCGAGCCCGCCCATGCGAGGCGGACCTTCCTGGAAGACAAGCTGATCCACGCGACGCGGCGAGGCGACCTTGTCAGCTCAAAGTCTGAGATCGTCATAGCCGACATTCTCCACGAACTCGAGCAGCGGGGATTGCTCCGATACACGTTCGAGAAGCCGCGCCTGCTCGGCGGAATCGAGCGTTGGCCCGACTTCACAATCGAGGTGGGTGCGGACATTTGGTATTGGGAGCACTGCGGTATGCTTGAGCGTCCCTCCTACCGCCGACGCTGGGAGCGCAAGCTGGAGGGGTACGCCGCGGAGGGAATAACGGTGTGGTCGACTGAGAATCCCGACGGTCGCCTGGTGGTTACCAAGGACGGACCCGTCGAGGGGCTCGACAGCGGCTCACTGCACCAGCTCGCCGAAGGGCTATGGGGCTCGCAATGACGACCGACTCGCCAATCCGTTAGGCAGTCTTTGAGAATGGCACCGCCGCCCGTAGCTGATCGAGGTAGTCGCTCCACCACTGGTGCATCGCGACCCGCTCCTCCCAGTAGAAGCCGCGGTTGTACGTGCCCCGGACCGAATCGGCGTCGGCATGCGCGAGCGAACGCTCGATTGCGTCGGGGCTCCATTTGCCACTCTCGTTGAGCAAAGTGGATGCCGTCGTCCTTAAGCCGTGCGCGGTAACTTCGCCCACCGCATAGCCCATGCGGCGGAAGGCCTGGTTGACGGTGTTCTCGCTTAGCGGCCGGCGCGAGGTGTGAAACGCCGGAAACACGAAGCCGTCCGGGCCAGTCAACTCGTGAAGCTGGGTAAGATAGGCCACCACCTGCCGAGACAAGGGCACGGCATGCGGCCGGCGCATCTTCATCCGCTCGGCGGGGATCTTCCACACGGCATTCTCTAAATCGATCTCGGGCCACAGCGCCTGCCTGAGCTCGCCGGGTCGGGCCATCACATGGGGGGACACCTGCATGGCGATTCGCGTGATCAGGTGGCCCGAGTAAGCGTCGATCGCGCGGAGTAGCTCGCCGACTGCCTTCGGATCGAGAATCGCCGCATGATGCTTCGTCTTCGGCGTGACCAGCGCTCCGCGCAGCACCGAGGTCGGGTCGGTTTCGCAGCGCCCGGTCGCGACCCCGTAGCGAAACACCCGGCTGGCAAAGGAGCGGCAACGGCGCGCCGTCTCGTGCTTACCTTTTGCTTCGATGCGCTTGAGCGCGCCGAGTACATCGACCGGCTTCAGGTCGGCAATCGCGCTCGTTTCGATCGGAGCGAGCTGTTCGAGCAGCCAATTCGCTTTCGTCGTGGTAGTATCGGCACGGCCCTCGCGGACCATCTTGTCGATATATTCCTTCGCGATCTCGCCGAACGAGTTGGCGGCATTGTATTTTGCGACCAGCTTCTCGTGCTTGCGCTCAGCAACCGGGTCGATCCCTTCCCGGACTTTCTGCCGGAACTCGTCGCGCTTCCGCCGGGCCTCGGCCAACCCTACCTCGGGATAGCTGCCAAAAGCGATGCGCTTGTCCTTGCCGAGGAAGTTGTACTTAAATCGCCAGAGTTTTGAGCCGTTGGGACGCACCTCGATATAGAGGCCGCGCTCGTCCGTTCGCTTGTAGATCCGATCCTGCGGCTTGAGAGCCCGAATCTCCAGGTCTTTCAGTGGCATGGTACGCATCCTTCGATTCGATTGGTCCGCAATCGAAGGCGCCCGTTGATCCCCCTTTCGGTGGCCCGCGGGCCACCACCAAAAACCGGGCCACGGTGACCCAGGCGGTGGCCCGAATCTGGCCGGGATCGACTGAAATCAACTGGAACGCCATCAGACGAAACCAGTTGAAAAATGGCAGATTTCTGCCGTTTTGTCGATGGTTTTGGGATTTTATGGAGGGGGTAAATGGTGCCCAGAAGAGGACTCGAACCTCCACGGCCTTGCGACCGCCAGCACCTGAAGCTGGTGCGTCTACCAATTCCGCCATCTGGGCACGGGGTAGGCGGCGCGCTCTACGGATCGGCCGGGAGCTTGTCAACCGGTGCCGGGCGGGTTCCCGCAGCAGCTTGCCGTTTGCGCCGGCGCGGGGCATTTGGGAGCGAGGCGTTGGCAAGAGGCGAAGCATGAACGACAGGCTGGTGACATTGCTCGGCGGGGGCGGATTCCTCGGGCGGTATGTCGCGCAGGAGCTGCTACGGGCAGGTGCGCGGGTGCGGATCGCCCAGCGCAAGCCGCGCGACGCATTTTTCCTGAGGCCGCTCGGCGGCGTCGGGCAGACGCAGTTCATTGCCGCGGACGTGACCCGGCCCGAGACGATCGAGCGGGCCTGCGACGGCGCCGATGCGGTGCTGAACCTGGTCGGCAGCTGGAGCAATTTCGACGCCCTGCATGTGCAGGGCGCGCAGACCGCGGCGCAGGCGGCAGCTCGGGCCGGCGCGGCGGCATTCGTCCAGATCTCCGCGATCGGCGCCGATCCCGATTCGCAGTCGAACTATGCCCGGTCCAAGGCCGAAGGCGAGCACGCGGTGCGCGAGGCCTTTCCCGGCGCGACCATCCTGCGGCCGACGACGGTGTTCGGACGCGAGGATGCATTCGTGAATCGATTCGCCGGCATGATCGCAACTTTGCCCGTGGTGCCGGTGCTGCGCCCGCAGGCGAAGTTTCAGCCGGTTTATGTCGCCGACGTTGCGGAAGCCGCGGCCCGCGCGCTGCTCGAGCCGCGGCACCATGACGGCCGCGTCTATGAATTGGGCGGCCCGGACGTGCTGACGATGGCCGAGCTGCTGCGCTGGATCGCCAAGGCAGTCGGGCGCGATCCCGCTTTCGTCGAGCTGCCCGATGCGCTCGGGTCGATGCTCGCGACATTCGGATCGTTGCCCGGCGCGCCGATCACGCGCGAGCAGTGGAAGATGCTGCAGCGCGATGCAGTGGTGTCGCCGGGCGCCGAAGGGCTCGAGGCGCTCGGCGTATCGCCGACGCCGCTCGCGGCTGTCGCGCCGAACTGGCTGGTACGATTTCGTCGCTACGGCAGATTTGGGCAGGCTGGCGAGCCGGCCTGATCGGCGCGCACCACGTTCACGACAAGCAGCGCGATCACGCAGGCAGTTGCCGCTGGGGATCGCGCGCGGGGTTCAAGGGGCTTAGAAGCACATGTCGGAGTTGGTCGTCGTCATTCTCCTCGGCATTCTCGAGGGGTTGACCGAATTCCTGCCTGTCTCGTCGACCGGCCATCTGATCCTCGGCGGCGAGCTGTTCGGCTTTACCGACGAAGGCTCGGTCACGTTCAAGATCGCCATCCAGTTCGGGGCGATCCTGGCGGTGATCGTCGCCTATTGGCAGACCTTCTGGGGCATGGGCATGGGCGTGCTGCGCCGCGAGCGGGAACCACTGCTGTTCGCGCGCAACATCCTGATCGGCTTCCTCCCCGCGCTCGTGATCGGCGTGCTCGTCTATGATGCGGTGCGGGCGGCGATGCAGACGCCGGTGATCGTGGCGGTGGCGCTGATCGTTGGCGGGATCGCGATCCTCGTCATCGAGCGGATGGTGAAGCTGGTGCGCGTCCACCGCGTCGAGGAGATGCCGCTCAAGACCGCCGGTTCGATCGGCGTCGTCCAGTGCCTGGCGATGCTGCCCGGAGTCAGCCGGTCCGGCGCGACGATCATGGGCGCGCTGCTGATGGGCGTCGAACGCAAGACGGCGGCGGAGTTCAGCTTCTTCCTCGCCGTACCCACCATGCTCGCCGCTACCGTCTATGCGCTGTGGAAGGACCGCGATCTGCTGAGCGTGGACGATCTCACCAGTATCGCGATCGGCTTCGCCTGCGCCTTTGTCGCCGCATTGCTGGTGGTGAAGGCGTTCGTCAGGGTGGTGGGGAGGTTCGGCTTCGCTCCGTTCGCCTGGTACCGAATCGTGATCGGGAGCATCGCGCTCATCTGGCTGGTGAACCGCTAGGTCCGAGTCGGGCCATTATTTTCGAGCGCTCTTTGGCGTTGGCGTCGCCTACTGGCCTTTCCCCGCTGATTAGGTAAGTAGATCTTACCTTTATAGCGGATTTCGCGTGACTTTACGCCTGCACTGCTGTATCGGCGACCGGATGGCAGACAGCGCAACACTCCGGTTCGTCGATCACGGGCAGGCCTATCCGGCCAAGCGGGCGCCCGGCGCCCGTGCGGGCGATTTCGACGAAATCTCCGAACGCTTTCCGGTCGAGCAGGCCGCGGACCAGGCGGGACGCTGCTCGCAGTGCGGCGTGCCCTATTGCGCGGTGCATTGCCCGCTGCACAACCATATCCCGGACTGGCTGCGCTTGACCGCCGAGGGGCGGCTTCGCGAAGCCTATGAGCTCTCGAACCTTACGTCGACCATGCCGGAGATCTGCGGTCGCATCTGCCCGCAGGACCGGCTGTGCGAAGGCAATTGTGTGATCGAATTCTCCGGTCACGGCGCAGTGACGATCGGATCGGTCGAGAAGTTCATCACCGATACCGCGTGGGACGAAGGTTGGGTCGAGCCGCTCGAGCCCGGTCCGGCGCGTGGCCAGTCGGTCGGCGTGATCGGCGCGGGGCCCGCCGGCTTGACCGCAGCCGAATATCTGCGCCGCGCCGGCTATGAAGTGCATGTCTATGATCGCTACGATCGTGCCGGCGGACTGTTGATCTACGGCATCCCGGGCTTCAAGCTCGAGAAGCATGTCGTCACGCGCCGCACCGAGCGGCTGGCGGCGGGCGGCATCGTCTTTCACACCGGCTTCGAGGTCGGCCGCGACGCCAGCCTCGACGCGTTGCGCGAGCGCCACGACGCGCTGCTGATCGCCACCGGCGTCTATAAGCCGCGCGCGCTGAAGCTGGAAGGCGCCGGCCGGCAAGGCGTGGTCGAAGCGCTCGACTATCTGATCGCCTCCAACCGCCGCGGCTTCGGCGACACGCTGCCGCCCGACGCGGCGGTGCTCGACGCTGCGCACAAGCATGTCGTGGTCGTGGGCGGCGGCGACACGGCGATGGACTGCGTGCGCACCGCCGTTCGCCAGGGCGCGGCATCGGTGAAGTGCCTCTATCGCCGCGACCGCGCGAACATGCCGGGATCGCAGCGCGAAGTCGCCAATGCCGAAGAAGAGGGCGTCGAATTCGTCTGGCTCTCGGCACCTACGGCGTTCGAAGGCGGTGACTCGGTTTCGCACGTGCGCGCGACCCGGATGCGCCTCGGCGCACCCGACGCCACCGGCCGCCGCAGCCCCGAGCCCGAGCCGGACAGCGACTTCGCCATGCCCGCCGATCTCGTCATCCGGGCGCTGGGCTTCGATGCGGAGGATCTGCCGACGCTGTTCGAAGCGCCCGAGCTCGGCGTCACGCGCTGGGGGACGGTGCGAACCGACGGCAAGACGATGATGACGAGCCTCGACGGCGTGTTCGCGGCCGGAGACATCGTGCGCGGCGCAAGCCTCGTCGTCTGGGCGATCCGCGACGGTCGCGACGTGGCCGATCAGATGCATCAGTGGCTGAAGGCACGCGCCGACGCCGGAAACGCGAAAGTGGCGGCATGATGAACGAAACCGAGCGCCAGCGCATCGCGCGCGAGGGCATGTACCGCCCCGAATTCGAAGGCGACGCCTGCGGCGTCGGCCTGGTCGCCGCAACCGACGGCAAGGCGAGCCGCCGGGTCGTTCAATCGGCGATCGATGCGCTTCGAGCGGTGTGGCACCGCGGCGCGGTCGACGCCGACGGCAAGACCGGTGACGGCGCGGGGCTGCACGTCGATCTGCCCGCCGCCTTCTTCGACGATGCGATCGCCGATTCGGGCCACCGCGTGCTGCCGAACCGGCTCGCCGTCGGCATGATCTTCCTGCCGCGCACCGATCTGACCGCGCAGGAGACGTGCCGCACGATCGTCGAGAGCGAGCTCATCGACGCGGGCTACACCATCTATGGCTGGCGCCAGGTGCCGGTCGACGTCTCGGTCATCGGCCTGAAGGCGCAGGCGACTAGGCCCGAGATCGAGCAGATCATGATCGCCGGACCGATGCCCGATGCGATGGATGCAGCCGAGTTCGAGAAGGAGCTCTATCTCGTCCGCCGCCGCATCGAGCGGCGCGCAATCGCCGCACAGATCAGCGGCTTCTATATCTGCTCGCTCAGCTGCCGGTCGATCATCTACAAGGGGCTGTTCCTCGCCGAGAGCCTGTCGGATTTCTATCCCGACCTCACCGACGAACGCTTCGCCAGCCGGGTCGCGATCTTCCATCAGCGCTATTCGACCAACACCTTCCCGCAATGGTGGCTGGCGCAGCCGTTCCGCTGCCTCGCGCACAATGGCGAGATCAACACGATCCGCGGCAACAAGAACTGGATGCTCAGCCACGAGATCAAGATGGCGAGCCTGGCGTTCGGCGAACATTCGGAGGACATCAAGCCGGTCATCCCCGCCGGCGCGAGCGATACCGCTGCGCTCGATGCGGTATTCGAAGCGATTTGTCGTTCGGGCCGCGACGCGCCCACCGCCAAGCTGATGCTGGTGCCCGAGGCATGGCAGGACCAGCCGGACATGCCGCCGGCCCATCTCGCCATGTACAAATATCTGGCGAGCGTGATGGAGCCGTGGGACGGCCCCGCCGCGCTGGCCATGACCGACGGGCGCTGGGCGGTTGCGGGCATGGATCGCAACGCGCTGCGGCCGCTGCGCTACACGCGCACTTCGGATGGACTGCTGATCGTGGGCTCGGAAACCGGGATGGTGCCGGTTGCCGAGGCCAATGTCGTCGAAAAGGGCCGGCTCGGCCCCGGTCAGATGCTCGCGATCGACCTGGATGCCGGCGAAGTGCTGCACGATCAGGCAGTGAAGGACCGCGTCGCCACCGAAGCGGACTATGCGGGCATGGTCGGCGAGTTCCTGACGATCGACGACCTTCCCGCAGCTCCGGAAGCGCCCGTTTGCCGCTATAGCCGGGCCGAACTCACACGCCGCCAGGTGGCGGCGGGCCAGACCCTCGAGGACATGGAGCTGATCCTCGCTCCGATGGTCGAGGGCGCCAAGGAAGCGATCGGCTCGATGGGAGACGACACGCCGCTTGCCGTCATCTCCGACAAGCCGCGGCTGATCAGCCAGTTCTTCCGCCAGAACTTCAGTCAGGTCACCAATCCGCCGATCGACAGCCTTCGCGAGCGGCATGTGATGTCGCTCAAGACTAGGTTCGGCAATCTGGCCAACATCCTGGATGTCGACGGCCAGACGAACCGTGTGCTGGTGCTCGACAGCCCGGTGCTCGGCTGTTCGGGCTGGGAGCGGCTGAAGGCGCATTTCGGCAGCCAGGCCGCCGAGATCGACTGCACCTTCGATGCGCACGCTGGGCCGGAGGCGCTGCGCGCGTCGATCGCCGAGATTCGCCTCCAGGCCGAACAGGCTGTGCGCGAGGGGCGCAGCGAGCTGTTCCTCACCGACGAAGCGGTCGGCCCCGATCGCGTCGCGATTCCCGGCGTGCTGGCCGCGGCCGCAGTGCACACACATCTCGTGCGCAAGGGGCTGCGCTCCTACGCCAGCGTCAACATCCGCACCGCCGAGTGCCTCGACACGCATTATTATGCCGTGCTGATCGGCGTCGGCGCGACCACGGTGAACGCCTATCTCGCCGAGGCCGCGATCGAGGACCGGCACGCGCGGGGACTGTTCGGAGCGCTGAGCTTCGACGAATGCCTTGATCGCCACCGGAAGGCGATCGAGGAGGGTCTGCTCAAGATCCTCTCGAAGATGGGGATCGCCGTGATCTCCAGCTATCGTGGCGGCTACAACTTCGAATCGGTCGGGCTCAGCCGGTCGCTGGTGAACGACCTGTTCCCCGGCATGCCGACCAAGATTTCCGGCGAAGGCTATGCTTCGCTGTACGTCAATGCGAAAAGCCGGCACGACGCGGCGTTCGATGCGATGGTGGCGACGCTGCCGATCGGCGGTTTCTATCGCCAGCGCCACACCGGCGAGACTCACGCCTATTCGGCGCAGCTGATGCACTTGCTGCAGACCGCCGTCGCGACCGACAGCTATTCGACCTATCTCAATTTCTCGCGCGGCGTGCGGGATCTGCCGCCGGTCTATCTGCGCGATCTGCTCGAATTCAACTATCCGGGCGAGGGTGTGCCGATCGACCAGGTCGAGGCGATCACCGAGATCCGCAAGCGCTTCGTAACGCCGGGAATGAGCCTGGGCGCGCTGAGCCCCGAGGCGCACGAGACGCTGGCGATCGCGATGAACCGCATCGGCGCCAAGGCAGTATCGGGCGAGGGCGGCGAGGACACGGAGCGCTACAAGCCCCGCGAGAATGGCGACAATGCCAATTCGACGATCAAGCAGATCGCGAGCGGCCGCTTCGGCGTGACCGCCGAATATCTGAACGCGTGCGACGAGATCGAGATCAAGGTCGCGCAGGGCGCAAAACCCGGCGAGGGCGGGCAGCTGCCCGGCTTCAAGGTGACCGAGTTCATCGCCAAGCTGCGCCATGCGACTCCCGGCGTCACGCTGATCTCGCCGCCGCCGCACCACGACATCTATTCGATCGAGGATCTCGCGCAGCTGATCTACGATCTCAAGCAGATCAATCCGCGAGCGCGCGTCTGCGTTAAACTCGTGAGCTCGGCGGGGATCGGCACGGTCGCGGCGGGCGTCGCCAAGGCGCATGCCGACGTGATCCTGGTCGCCGGGCACACCGGCGGCACCGGCGCCTCTCCGTTCACATCGATCAAATATGCCGGCACCCCCTGGGAAATGGGCCTCAGCGAAGTCAATCAGACGCTGACGCTGAACGGACTGCGCGGGCGCGTGACGCTCCGCACCGACGGCGGGCTCAAGACCGGGCGCGACATCGTGATCGCCGCGATCCTGGGTGCCGAGGAATTCGGCATCGGCACGCTCTCGCTCGTCGCGATGGGCTGCATCATGGTCCGCCAATGCCATTCGAACACCTGCCCGGTGGGCGTGTGCACCCAGGACGAGAAGCTGCGCGCAAAGTTCGTCGGAACGCCCGAGAAGGTGATCAACCTGATGACCTTCATCGCCGAGGAAGTGCGCGAGATCCTGGCGCGGCTCGGATGCAGGAGCCTCGACGACGTGATCGGCCGCACCGAGCTGCTGCGCCAGGTGAGCCGCGGCGCCGAGCATCTCGACGACCTCGACCTCAATCCGATCCTGGCCAAGGTCGACGCTGACGAGGACCAGCGGCGGTTCAGCCTCAACACCTTCCGCAACGAGGTTCCCGACGGTCTCGACGCGCAGATGATCAAGGATGCCGCCGCCGTTTTCTCGCGCGGCGAGCGGATGCAGCTCACCTATTCGGTGCGCAACACGCATCGCGCCGTGGGAACGCGGCTCTCGAGTGAGATCACGCGCCGGTTCGGCATGTCCAAGCTCGCCGAGGGTCATGTTCACGTCCGGCTGCGCGGCTCGGCGGGCCAGTCGCTCGGCGCGTTCCTGTGCAAGGGAGTGACGCTCGAGGTGTTCGGCGACGCCAATGATTATGTCGGCAAGGGGCTTTCGGGAGGCACGATCATCGTGCGGCCGATGGTGAGCTCGCCGCTCGAAAGCTGGAAGAACACCATCGTCGGCAACACCGTTCTCTACGGCGCGACCAGCGGCAAGCTGTTCGCGGCGGGCCAGGCGGGCGAGCGCTTCGCGGTGCGCAATTCGGGCGCCACGGTGGTGGTCGAAGGCTGCGGCGCGAACGGCTGCGAATATATGACCGGCGGCATCGCCGTGGTGCTGGGGGCCGTCGGGCGCAACTTTGGCGCAGGCATGACCGGGGGCATGGCCTTCGTCTATGATGCCGACGAGAGCTTCGCGCTGCGCGCCAATTCCGAGAGCATCGTCTGGCAGCGGCTCGACGCGGCGCATTGGGAAGAAGTGTTGCGCGGGCTTATCGAGGCGCATGCACAGGCGACCGACAGCAAATGGTCAGCGGGCCTGCTCGCCGACTGGGCGCGCGAACGCGGCAAATTCTGGCAGGTCGTACCGAAGGAAATGCTCGAGCGCCTGCCGCATCCGCTCAGTGATACGCCGGTCGAGGAAGCGGCGCACCCGGAGGAAATCGTGGCGGCGGAATAGGACCGCCGCCGCCGCCGCGGGAGGAAGATCGACCGCGCACCTTCGCGGATCCGCTTCCCCGCGAGTCCGCGTACCGCTAAGGAACGGCCCATGTGGACCCTCCTCCAGTTCCCGCTGTGCCCCTTCTCGCGCAAAGTCCGAATCGTGCTCGGCGAAAAGGGTGTCGGCTATGATCTCGTGCGCGAATCGCCCTGGCTTCAGCGCGACGAATTCTTCGATCTGAACCCCGCGCGCGAGACGCCGGTGATGGTCGACGAGGAACGCGGCGTCGTGCTGGTCGATTCGACGGCGATCTGCGAATTCTTCGAGGAAACGGTCAGCAAGGCTTCGCTGCTGGGCGGCACTGCGCCCGAGCGCGCCGAAGTGCGCCGATTGGTCACCTGGTTCGACGCGCATTTCTATCGCGACGTCACGGCGCCGCTGCTCCACGAACGGATGCTCAAGCGTATCGTCCACAAGCAGGCACCCGACGCCGGTGCGCTGCGGGCCGCGATGAAGGCGGCGGTCAGCCACCTCGACTATGTCGACTATCTGCTCGATCACCGCACCTGGCTGGGAGGTGCGACGATGAGTTTCGCCGACTGCGCAGCCGCAGCGCAGATCTCGGTCGCCGAGTATCTTGGCGGGATTGACTGGAAGGGCAATGAGCAGGCCAAGGGATGGTATGTGCGGATGAAAAGCCGCCCCAGCTTTCGCCCGCTTCTGAGCGAGCGGATGGAAGGGATCGTGCCGCCTGCGCAATATGAGGCGCTCGATCTCTGATGGCTCCGCAGCAGGCGGCGGCGGGAGCGCGACGGCTGCTGCGGCGTTGCATCGCGGGAAAGGAGACGCGCCGATGCTCGAACACGTCCCCCATTGGCTGGGCCATGCGCTGAAAGGCGTGCGCGCGGGCGCCGACAAGCTCGCAATCGTTCAGCCCGAGCTCGGCAGCTTCGACAACCTGCATCTTGCCAGCCCTGCCTTCGCCAACGGCGCGCGCCTTCCCGTGCGCTTCACCGAGGATGGCGAGGGCGTTTCGCCACCGCTGTTCTGGACCGGTGTGCCAGAAGGAGCCGAGCGACTGGCGCTGATCGTCGAGGATGCCGATGCCCCGACACCGGCGCCGCTGGTGCATGCGGTCGTCTGGGATCTTCCGCCGCATGACGGCGAGCTGGTCGAAGGCGCGATCCAGGCCGACGGCAAGGCCGGAGCCGACGGCAGCGACGTGGGGCGAAACAGCTATTTCGCCGAGGGCTGGCTGCCGCCCGATCCTCCCACCGGCCATGGCGAGCATCATTATGCGTTTCAGCTCTTCGCGCTCGCCGCGGGGCCGGACGTGGGCGACAATCCCGGGCGCGGCGCGCTGGTGCGGGCAATGGCCGGCAAGGTACTTGCGGCCGGCTTGCTCACCGGCACCTATTCGCGCGGAGAGGCGCCCCCTGTCCGCCGGGCGCACTCCGCGCGCACTGCGCCAGCGTAAGCGATCGCCGCACGCTCGATCCGGAGTCCGTGCTCGGGCAGGCCGCCGAACGCTTTGCCGATCACGCGGCCGCCAAGGCTGCGCCGATAGCCGCACGCGCCTCGGCCTGACGCGACCAGACGGCGCCGGCGCGGGCCGCCGGAAATGTTTTCCGTTGGCGGCGAGCGGCGGCTAGCTCAGCCGTTGACGACGATGCCGCCGTTCGGGTGCAGCACCTGCCCCGACATATAGCTGGCGTCCTCGCAGGCGAGAAAGAGGAAGGACGGCGCGACTTCGTTGGGCTGTCCGGGGCGGCCCATGGGAGTCGATTCGCCGAAATGCTCGAGCTTCTCTTCGGTGGCGCCGCCCTTCGGATTGAGCGGAGTCCAGATCGGCCCCGGGGCAACGGCGTTCACGCGAATGCCCTTCTCGGCGAGATTGCCGGAGAGCGATCGCGTGAACGCTGTAATCGCACCCTTGGTGCTCGAATAATCCAGCAATTCCGGCGATCCCTTGTACATCGTCACCGAGGTGCAGTTCACGATCGCGGCACCTTTCTTAAGATGCGGCAGCGCCGCCTGAACCATGAAGAACATGCCGAAGATGTTCGTCTGGAAGGTCCGGCGCAGCTGCTTTTCGGTGATTTCGGTGATGTTCTTGTCGGGATGCTGCTCGCCGGCATTGTTCACCAGCACATCGATGCGGCCGAATTTCTCGACCACCTGCCGGATCGCGGACGTGCAGAAGTCTTCGTCGCCGACGTCGCCGGCGATGGTGAGTGCCTCCCGGCCTTCGCCGCGAACGATCTGCGCGGTCTTCTCGGCGTCGTCATGCTCGCACAGATACACGATCGCGACATCGGCGCCTTCGCGGGCATAGAGCGCCGCCACGGCGCGGCCGATGCCGCTGTCGGCGCCCGTCACCACCGCCACCTTGCCTTCGAGGCGCCCCGAGCCGGGATAGCGCGGCTCCCAGTCCGGCTTGGGCTCGAGAGTGCTCTCGTGGCCGGGCAGATTGTCTTCGTGAACCATCTCGACGGTATCGGTCATGGGGGCATGCTCCCGTGCATGTGTTTGGGAATACTGCCCGAACCGGCGCCTGCCGCTTCGGGTTCCGTGCACGGGCCGGCGAATCGGAGATGTGGAGGAATTGTGCGGCGAATGTGGGCGCCGCAGCCCGGGCGCCCACGGGCGCAGCGGATCAGCCTAGAAGGGCCGATCCCTGCGCGCCGCTGACGACGATCAGAAGGGTGGTGACGGCGAACGAAGCGACGCCGACCAGCAGATTGCGAACCATGATGGCTGCTCCCCTTGGGTGCTTGACTGAGGCGATCAGGCGACCGGCAGAACCGGGCTGGACGCGAAGACGAGAACCGCGGTGAAGAGGAGCGCGCCCGCAAAGGCGGCCGAACGCTGGAGCGAATCGAGACGAAGTACCATGATGTTTCTCCCTGCAAATCGGCGGGTTCGGACCGTCCGGCCGCCGTTACCCGATCATTTGCAGGGGCTGTGCCATTTTCACTAAGGCACTGGAATCAAACGCTGCGCCTTTTTCAGGGGCGGCGTATTGGGAATTCACACAGAAGCACATCGTGAAATCCGCCAACTTGTGGCGCCGACTTTCCTCAGCCGGTCCGGACGCAGTTCCGGCCGTTGTTCTTCGCGGTGTAGAGCAGCCTGTCGGCGCGCTGGAACAGCGACTGGAAACTGTCGTCCCTGGCTCCGGCAGCAAGTCCGGCCGAAAAGGTGATCTCGCCGAGCGGGGCGTCGCTCTCGCGCAGCCGGTATCGCTTGGCGGCGACGGTCGCCCGCGCAGTATCGAGTGTCGCGCGCGCCGGCTCTAGGGCGATGCCCGCGAACAGCACCGCGAACTCCTCACCGCCATAACGGGCGACGAGATGGCCGCTGCACGCCTGCGACAGCGCCTCGGCGATCGCCTTGAGCACTCGATCACCCACGGCATGGCCGAAGCGATCGTTGACCGACTTGAAGTGATCGACGTCGCACACCGCAAGGCAGAGCCGTTCGCCTGCAGCCGACTGGGCGGTAAAGGCCTCTTCGAGCGCCCGCCGGTTGGGCAGCTCGGTCAGCGGATCGCGCCGGGCATTGTCGCGCGCTTCCTCAAGCTTCTTGCGGAGATCGCTCGCTTCGCGGGTGGCGGATTCAAGTCGGCTCTCGGCAGTGCGCACGCGCGTCAGCATCGCCGCCGTGATTCGCGCGACTTCATCGAGCATCACGCCGTCGTTCCCCACTTCGGCGCGCGACTGATTGATGGCGGCGGCACTCGCGGCGAGATCGCGGCCGAAGCCCTCGGTTTCAGCGCGCATCGCATGCATGATGTCCTCGAAACCCTCGACCTGCATCTGGGTCTGCGCGACCAGCCCTTCGGCCTTTTTGCCGTCGGTGGCCTCGCTCTGGCCGGGCGTGGCCTCGCAGCCGAGCGACTCGATGTCGCGCCGAGTCAGCCGCACGCCGCCGTCGGTCAGCGCCGCCACTGCACGGGCGAGCGGCCCCTCCGGGTTCTCGAGAAGATGATAGGCGAAAGCGAAATTGGTCGGATCGGGCTCAAGCCGCTGATCGAACAGAAACGCGCCGATTCGATCATATAGCCGGCGGCTTGCATCGCCGGCGCTGCTCGCTCGGACCGCCCTCACCCCGGCCATAAGGCTCAAACCCCTACCCTGCCGCATGCGGCGATATCCTGCGTACGGCGCGATTCCATGGGAACCGAGTTAGGCCCGAAACTGCTAACATCCGGTGAGCGCCCGCGAAAACCGAAGGAGGCATTATGTTCGTCGCGGTCTATTGGTGGCGCGTCCACCCAGGCAAGGAAGCGCAGTTCCGAAAGGCGTGGCGGCGCGGGACCGAGCTGATCCGGGAACGCTACGGCAGCTACGGCTCCCGGCTGCACCAGGAGCGCGACGGCCGATTCGTCGGCTATGCCGAATGGCCGGACGAAGCGGCGTGGCAGCGGGCCTATGACGCCAAGATGGTCTATGACGAGCCCGAGACCCGCGCTGCCTTCGTCGATGCCGTCGCCGAAGTCCCGCCGGACAATCTTCCCGCCTTCACGATGACGGTGACCGACGACCTGCTCGACCGCGATTAATCAGCCGCGGCCCCGAGTTCGCGTACCGCCGCCAGCGTGCCGGTGACGTGGCCGGCGAACGCGGGATCGTCGTGGACATAGGCGATCCTGCCATCGCGGCCGATGACATAGCTGGTGCGGCTGGTCATCGCTCCATTGCCGCGCAGCGCCACGTCATATCCGCGAATCACTGCCGCATCGGCGTGCGCGACCGGGAAGCGGCCCGCGCAATGCTCCACCGAGAAGCGCTGCAGCTTGTCGATCGGATCGGCGGACATTCCGATCACCTGTGCCCCGGCGGCGCGAAACGCGTCGGCCGCCTCGGAAAAGGCGCGGGCTTCGGCATTGCAGCCGGGCGTGAAGGCGGCGGGAAAGAAATAGAGCACCACCGGGCCGCGCGCGAGCTGATCCGAAAGCTTCAGCGGAAAGGCCCTGCCATCCAGCGCCCCCTGGGTTCGGAAATCGGGCGCCTGAGCACCGATCGTCAGCGCAGCCAGCGCCGGCGAGGCTGCCGCGACGAGCGCCGCGGGAAGGAGCAATCGTGTCCACATCGGAGTCTTCTCCCATTCGTTCGCCCTGTTGTCACCGCTCAGCGGGTCAGCGCTATTCCGACTCGTACATGGCTGTCCTCGACGCGAAACTCATCGAGCACCTCGCCATCGCCAGTGAACGCCTGACCGAAGAGATAGGCACCGATGCGATCGTCGATCCTGGCCAGCGGCCAGGAAACGAACAGTTCGGCAGCGCCTCTGCCCGTTTCGAAATTCCCCCGGCCTGTGACGGCGATCTTCAGCCCGTCCGGCCGCGACAGCGCGGCAGTGATCGACATATATCCCCAATAGTCGGCGAGATCCGGTGCCGCGCCTTGCTTGCCGACGTAGAACCAAGCCTGTGGCGCGAGATCGAGCCGCCAGTCGCCCCCGAGATCGATGCGATGTTCGATGCGCGCGAAGATGCGGTTGGCGTCGATCGAGCCGACCGCGCCGCGGCCGTTCGAATCGTGGCGCCAGCCGAGCGCCAGCGTGCTGGCGTCGCCGACCGGCACATCGGCATAGACTTCGGGGCTGTAAGTGGTGGCGCGGAACGGCCCCGAATCTTGATCGAGCGCCCAGAACATCGTCTGCGTATAGCCGAAGCGAAGATTGCTGAGTGCGCCCTCGCCGCCGATCGGCTGAAAGGCGAAGCTCACTTGCAGCTTCGCACCGGAATCGCCGAGGCCGAAGGCGCCATAAACGGGCTCGTGAGGGGAAAACCGATCGAGAAAGCCCGCCGACGATCCTGTCGCGCTCTGTACCACCGTCTCCCCCGGCTCGGGCAGGCGTGCCGGCGGGAACGCCTCGGCGCGCGGGACCGCGGCCTCCGCAAGCCCGACAGGAACGTAGCGCAGCTTCGCGAAGCCGCCCGGCGCGACGCTGCGCTCCGGCGCCGGCAGCCGCTCGAGCACCAGCCGCGTCCCGTCGGCCGCGGTCACTTCGATCTGGCGCGGACCCTGCGCGGACACCGGCACCTCGCCTTCGTTGACCAGATAGACTTCGACTCCGCCCAGCGCCTCGCGCTCGGATGCGGGCTGAACCGGCACCGTGCGCACCTGCGCTGCGGCAGGGAACGCCGTGGCGGCCAGAAGAGGAGCGAGGAGCAATCTGCGGCGCATCGGCTCGACGGATTGGCAGTCGATTGTGACGATGGCGAGTCGAATCTGCCGTCGGCGCGGGCTGGCGAGCGCCGTCCGGGAGCGCTAGGCAGCGGCATGACCGTTTCCTCCGCCGACATCGCCCTCGCCGAGCAGCTCGCCGACTCCGCGCGCGCGGCGATCCTCCCTTATTTTCGCGCGCCGCATGGGCTGGAGGCAAAGGCGGACAAGTCGCCGGTGACGCTGGCCGATCGCGCCGCCGAGGAGGCGATGCGCAAGCTGCTGATCGCCGAGCGGCCGATGGATGCGATCGCGGGCGAGGAATTCGGCGAGCGCGAGGGGGCCAGCGGCCGCCGATGGGTGCTCGATCCGATCGACGGCACGCGCGCCTTCATCGCCGGGCGGCCCATCTTCGGAACATTGATCGCGCTGCTCGAGGACGGCTGGCCGGTGCTGGGTATCATCGACCAGCCGATCCTGAAGGAGCGTTGGCTGGGAGTCGTGGGCCGCCCGACCACGTTGAACGGCGCGCCCGCGACGACGCGGCGCTGCCGCGAGATCGGCGAGGCGCTGCTCGCCACGACGTCGCCCGCGCTGTTCGACGACGGGCAGCTCCATGCCTTCGAGCATCTCGACGGCCAGGTGCTCAGCACCGTGCTGGGCGGCGATTGCTACAATTATGCATGCCTTGCCTCGGGCCATCTCGACATCGTCGTCGAGGCGCAGCTCAAGCTGCACGATTTCGCCGCCTTGGTGCCGGTCGTGGAAGGCGCGGGCGGACGGATGTGCGATTGGGCCGGCGACCCGCTGACCGCGACAAGCAACGGCGAAGTCATCGCCGCGGGCGATCCGGCCCGCGTCGAGGAGATTCTCGATGCGCTCGCCTGCCGCGGTCATTGAGCGGTCCGGAACCGATCGGCCCCGGACCCGCTGCGTTCAGAAGAACAGCTTGCGAATGCTGATCGAAACCTGCCGGCCGACGGGATCGAGCAGATCCGGCTGATAGCTGAGCGGCACGGCGCCGCTGCTGTCGGTAACGCGCTGGCGCGCATCGAAGACATTGTCGAGGCTGAGCGAGACCCGCGTTCCGCGCAACCACGGATGATCGCGGGTGAGCGAGAGTTGCTGCCCCAGATCCGCAAACAGCCGCAAGTCGATGGTGGTGAACGGCGCGAAATCGAGTGGCTCTGGCGCCCCCAGCGTGCCGGCGTTGACGCGCGTTCCGCTCCGCCAATCGGCACTGATCCGCGCGCCGATCCCGTCCTTGAAGATGCCCGCGCGGAATTCCAGTTCGTGGCGCGGCTGCCCGCCCGTGCTGCCCGTGGCGTCGCCGTTCAGCCGGTCGATCACCGGCAGTCCTTCGCGGATCAGGACTTCGTCGCGCAGGTGGACGGTATGATAGAGGCTGAAGTTGATCCGGCCCGCGCCCATTCCGTCGCGCCCGCCCCGCCGGCCGCCAAAACCGCCGCCGGGGCCGCGCGGCGTGCGCGCGCCTTCCGTCGGCGACCCTTCCTGCCCGGACGAACCCGCGGCCTGCTCCCCGCCATTCCGTGGCGGCTGCCCGCCGCCTTCGGCGTCGCCGCGTCGCTCGCCCCGCTGCTGGCGCATGCGCTGAAGCTCCTCGGGCACCGGCGGCGCCGGCTGGCCGGTGCGCTCGGCTTCCTCGCGCGCCGCGCGATAGCGCTCGATGCGGCGCTGGACCGTCGAGGTGAGCGGCATCGAGAAGTTGAAGCCGTAGCGGATCTGCTCGCGTTCGGTGCGCGCGAAATTGACCGCGCGAGTATCGACCTGGATCAGCCGGCCCGAAGTGTCGCGGACGAAGCGGTCCGGAAAGGCCGCCTCGATCGCGGCGGTGGCGGCAGGGAGGCTGGAAATGTCGTTTCGGGTCGTGCTGCGCACATAGTCCGCGCTGAACCGCAGATCGGGCTCCTCGAGAATCCGGGCATTGACGCCGAGCTTGAAGACGCTGCGGTCATCCGGCGCCAGATCGGGATTACCGCCGGTGATCGTCGTCACATCGACGGTCTCGCCTCGGGTATAGTCGAAGACGCTGACGTTGGGCGTCACCAGCGTCGGATCGCCCAGCTGCTGCGGCGTCGGGGCGCCTTCCTCCTCGGTTACCGATACGAGGAAGCGCAGATCGTCGACCGGCTCCCAATTCACGCCATAGCCATAGGTGAGCAGCGTCCCGAAATCCGACAGTTGCTCCACCTCGACATTGCCGTTCAGCGTGATGTCGCCGGCGAAATCGAGCACGGCTTCGCGCGTGCTCGCAATCGGCACGTCCACGCTGAGCTGTCCGCTCGCCAGGTCGCGCGAGACGCTGCTCGACCGCATCATGCCCGAGCGCAGCGTCTCGCTTTCGAAGTCGGTCGTCGTCGCGCCGACCCGCAGGCTGGTGGTGACGTCGCCGGTCGGCAGCGAGAGCGGCGCACCGGCGATCTGCGCCTGTAGCTCGCCCACGCTGGAGGCCGAGCGTGTGCGATCGACCGGTAGCGCATCGAGCAGCGCGAGCGGCGGGGTCGCGAAGGGATTCACTCCCGGATCGCCGGCATCGAGCGCCGCCTGCAGCCCGCTGGCATCGACTCCGCGATCGGTGAAGGTCTCGCTGGTCGAATAATCGTAGTTGCCGGTGACCGACCAGCGCCACTCCTCCGAATCGCCGTTGATCGCGAGGCCGAGATGCGCGGTGCGCCCATCGGTGCTGCGCGTAAGCGGGGCGAGCGAGGGATAGTAGCGGTAAAGCTCCACCGGCCCGGAGAAGGGCGAGAAGGGACTGCCCGCAGGGAGAGTGACAACTGCCCCGGGAAGCCCGAGCAGCGTCTCGCCATTGGTCGCTTCGAGTTCCGCATTGAGTGTCGCGGTGATGTCCGTGGACAGAGCGCGACTCACCACAGCATTGATGCTGAGCTGTTCGCTCGGCCCCCGCAGCGTGCGATAGGGGGTGAGGCCGTTCGCATTCGGCGTGTTGGCGGTCGGCACGAAGCCCGCCAGCGCCGGTGCGCCGCCCGCGGCTCCGCCCGGCACGCCCGCGACGGTGACGGGTATGCCGGCAATCGCGCTCAGCGCGGGATCGATCTCGCCCACGCCTCCTGGCGCAGTGATGTTGCCCACCACATCGTAGAAGCCGGTCGAGGTGGTCGGCACGATGTCGCGCTCGCTCTCGAGCAGCGCCGAGCTGCCCTCATATTCGACATTCAAGTTGAAGCGTCCGTTCGAATTGAGGCGCAGCAGCCCGCCCTCTGCCTCGACGGCGGAAAAGCCGCCGGCGGTGGGCACTTCGCCTTCCAGCTCGGCCGTGAACGACCGGAAACGCTCGCGCAGCACGAAATTCACCACGCGCTGGTCGGCGCGATAGCC
The DNA here is from genome assembly GCF_014334115.1 of Sphingosinithalassobacter sp. CS137. Classification (NCBI taxonomy): domain Bacteria; kingdom Pseudomonadati; phylum Pseudomonadota; class Alphaproteobacteria; order Sphingomonadales; family Sphingomonadaceae; genus Sphingosinithalassobacter; species Sphingosinithalassobacter sp. CS137. The sequence continues at coordinate 2,083,726 of NZ_CP060494.1, read as the reverse complement.
GTATTTGAGCGCGACTTCCTCGGGAAGAATCTCGACTCGCTCGATCGCTTCGGTGGGGATGTCGCGCAACTCGCGAAAGCCCGAAATGCGGCGACCATTGAGCAGCAGCACCGGCCTTTCGCCGCCGCGCCCGCGCGCGCTGCCGGTCTGCGGCGCAAGTGCCTCGAGCAATTCCTCGATCGAACTCGCGCCATAGGAGCGGACATCGGCGGGAGTCAGCACCTGCTCGGGCTCGATATCGCCGATCACCGAGCCGCGCAGTTCGCTGCGCACCACGATTTCCTCGGCTTCATAGGCCTCGCCCTGCGGGGCTGCGTCCTGCGGGTTCGGCTCGGCCGGTCCGGTGGAGGCGGGAGGAGCTTCCTGCGCTGCCAGTGCCATTGGCGAGGCCGTGATCATCAATGCGCCGAAAAGGCACCCCAGTTTACGCATCGCAGCCGATACTCCCTACGCCATAGCCGCGAACGCCGGATGGGCCCGCGAAGTCTTCCCGGCCCCACTAGAAGTCACTTGTCGCAAAATTGTGCCAGGCGCGTGCGGATTTGTCGCAGCGCAGCGACAAATCCGCGACGGGCGCGCGCCTGGCAGATGCCGGAACGCGGCTAGAGCGAGCGCGCGATCAGCAGCTTCATGATCTCGTTCGAACCGCCGTAGATGCGCTGGACGCGGCTGTTCCGGAACATACGGGCGATCGGATAGTCGTTCACATAGCCATAGCCGCCGTGGAGCTGAAGGCAGGCATCGACGATCTCCCACTCGGTGTCGGTGGCGCGCAGCTTCGCGATCGCCGCGGTCGTAAGGTCGAGCGTGCCCTCGATCTGGCGCTGGATACAGTCATTGACGAACACCTTGGCGACGGTCGCCTTGGCCTTGCATTCGGCGAGCACGAACTGGGTGTTCTGGAAATCGAGGATACGCTGGCCGAACGCCTTGCGCTCCTTGACGTACTCGATCGTGGTTTCGAGCGCGCGCTCCATCGTCTGGATTGATCCCACCGCGATGATCAGCCGTTCGCGGGGGAGCTCGGCCATCAGCTGGCGAAAGCCCTGGCCTTCCTCGAGGCCGAGAAGATTCTCCGACGGCACCCAGACATCGTCGAAGAACAGCTCAGACGTGTCCTGCGCATCGTTGCCGATCTTGTCGAGCGCCTTGCCGCGGCGGAATCCTTCCGCCTGGTCGGTTTCGACGACCAGCAGCGACACGCCCCTGCCGCCCGCTTCGGGATCGGTCTTGGCGACGACGACAATGAAATCGGCGATCTGGCCGTTCGAGATGAACGTCTTGGCGCCGTTGATGCGATAGCCGTTGCCGTCCTTCAGCGCAGTAGTGCGGATCGCCTGAAGGTCCGACCCGGCACCCGGCTCGCTCATTGCGATCGCCGAGATGCTCTCACCCGAGCAGAGCTTGGGCAACCACCGCTTCTTCTGCTCCTCGGTGCCGTGGGCGAGCACATAGGGCAGGATGATGACATTGTGGAGCGACAGCGCAAAGCCCTCGACCCCGTGCTTCCCCACCTGCTCGACCGCGACGATATCGTGCCGGAAGTCGCCGCCCGCGCCGCCATATTCGGTGGGGATCGACACGCCGAGCAGCCCCGCTTCGCCTGCCTCGCGCCAGAAGGCGGGCTCGACCTGCCCGGCCTCGCGCCACCGCGCGATGCGCTCGGGAGTCGCCGCGCGTTCGAAGAAGCGGCCGGCTCCCTCGGCGAAGGCTTCGATCTCGGGATCGCGCATGCAGGCGGGGGGCGGTACGTCCAGTGCAGCCATTCCAGTCTCTCCAGCTCGCCCGGTGTGCTCCCGGGTCGTCGCCTCCTTGGTCGCAGAGCCGGGGCACGCGCACAAGTACTTGCACGAGTGTAAGCAAGGCCGCATCCTGCCGCGAAAACACAAAGTGGGAGAGACTGGGATGCATCCGCGGCACTTCGCCGCCAGCGATCCGGCGCGCGCCGCCGTGATCGTGGCGGAAACCGGCACGAGGTTGAGTTTCGAGGCGCTCGAACGGCGCGCGAACCAGGGCGCCCATCGCCTGCGCGGCGACGGCCTTCGCGCGGGCGACGCGGTCGCGGCCTGGCTGCCGAACGGAATCGCCTTTTTCGAACTCTTCTGGGCGGCCCAGCGCGCGGGGCTCTATTTCGTGCCTGTTTCCACTGCGCTCACCGCCGAAGAGGCCGTGTATATTCTCGCCGATTCGGGTGCGCGCGTCCTCGTCGCCTCGCCCGAGGTCGCGGGGGCGGCGGGCATCGCCGAGCGGCTGCCGGACGGCGTCCGCGCGATCTACGCCGCCGGAGGCGCGCTGGCCGGTGCCGAAAGCTGGTCCGCTGCGCTCGATGCTTGCCCGGATACGCCGATCGCCGACGAAACGGCGGGCACGCACATGGTCTATTCGTCCGGCACCACCGGCCGACCGAAGGGCATCCGCCTGCCGCTGACCGGTGGCGCGGCGGAGGAGCCGCACCCGCTCGCGGCGTTTCTCCAGATGCGCTTCGGCCTCACCGAGCGCGACGTGCTGCTGACGCCCGCGCCGCTGTATCACACCGCGCCGCTTGCCTTCAGCACGGGCATGCAGCGGCTGGGCGGCACGGTCGTGGTACTGCGCAAATTCGATGCCGAGGCCGCCCTGCGCGCGATCGAGGAGCATCGCGTCACCTTCACTCAGATGGTGCCGACGATGTTTGCACGGCTGCTGCGGCTTCCCGAGGAAACGCGCACCCGCCACGACCTCTCGTCGCTGCGCCACCTCGTCCATGCGGCGGCGCCGTGCCCGATCCCGGTCAAGCGCGCGATGATCGACTGGCTGGGGCCGATCATCTCCGAATATTATGCCGGATCGGAAAACAACGGCGCCACCTTCATCACTTCCGAGGAGTGGCTGGCGAAGCCCGGCTCGGTCGGCCGCTCGACCACCGCGATCGTCCACATCTGCGACGAAGACGGCGCCGAGCTCCCGCCGGGCGCCCCCGGGCTCGTCTATTTCGAGAGTGCCGTTCCCTTCGCCTATCACAATGATCCGGAGAAGACGGCCAGCGTGCGCCACCCCGAACATCCGAGCTGGTCGACGCTCGGCGACATCGGCTTCCTCGACGAGGACGGCTATCTCTTCCTCACCGACCGAGCGAGTTTCCTCATCATCTCGGGCGGCGTGAACATCTATCCCCAGGAGACCGAGAATCTGCTGCTGACGCACCCGAAGGTGGCCGACGCGGCAGTGATCGGCGTGCCCGACGCCGAGATGGGCGAGCAAGTGAAGGCAGTGATCGAGCCGGTCGACTGGGGCGATGCCACGCCCGATTTCGCCGAGGAGCTGATCGGCTGGTGCCGTGAGCGGCTCAGCCACGTCAAATGCCCGAAATCGATCGACTTCGAGCGGGCGCTGCCGCGCCATGAGACCGGCAAGCTCTACAAGCGCAAGCTGCGCGACCGGTACTGGCAGGCGGCCGAGGCGGAGTAGCTCCGCCCCGGCACACGCCGTGCCTCAGCGCGGAGCCATGCGGATCGCGCCGTCGAGGCGAACGTCCTCGCCGTTGAAATAGGGATTGCGGAGCATTTCGAGCGCCAGGCTCGCATAGTCCTCGGGGTGGCCGAGCCGCTTCGGGAACGGCACGGACGCGGCGAGCGCCTCCTTCACCTGCGGCGGCGCGGCATTCATCAGCGGCGTGTCGAAAATGCCGGGCAGGATCGTGTTGACGCGGATGCCCTCGGCCGAAAGATCGCGCGCGATCGGCAGGGTCATGCCGACGATGCCGCCCTTCGACGCCGAATAGGCCGCCTGGCCGATCTGCCCGTCCTCGGCCGCGACGCTCGCGGTGTTGACGATCGCGCCACGCTCGCCGCCTTCTCCGGGCTCGAGCGTCAGCATGCCCGCGGCCGATTTCGAGATGCACCGGAACGTGCCGACCAGATTCACCTGAATCACCCAGTCGAAGGCCGCGGCGGGAAACACCTTGATCTCGCCCGTCGCCTTGTCGCGCCCGACCGTCTTGAACGCGTTGCCGACGCCTGCGCAATTGACGAGAATCCGCTCCTGCCCGTGCGCCGCGCGCGCCTTTTCGAACCCGGCATCGACCTCCTCGTCCGAGCGCACATCGACCTTGCAGAAGACCCCGCCGATCTCGCTCGCGACTGCCTCGCCCTTCTCTTCGTTCATGTCGAACAGCGCGACCTTCGCGCCCGCCTTCGCCAGCGCGCGCGCCGTTGCCGCACCGAGTCCGGAGGCGCCGCCCGTGACCACTGCCGCCGTAGCTTCGAACTTCATCGTCGTTCCTCTCGTCTATTGAATGGCACCCGAGGCGCGCAGCGCCGCGAGCTTTTCGTCGTCATATCCCAGCGCACCGAGCACCGTGTCGGTATCGACACCCACGGCACCCGGCGACGTCGGCGCTGCCGCGGGCGTGCGCGAGAATCGGGGCGCCGGCGCCGGTTCGATACTGCCGCCCACTTCGTCGAACGTGCCGCGCGCCCGATTGTGCGGGTGCGCCGCCGCCTCACCCATGGTCAGAACCGGGGAGACGCACGCCTGGGTGCCGGCGAACGCCTCGGCCCATTCGTCACGGCTTCGGGTCGCGAAGATCGTCTCGAGCCGCGCGCTCTGTGCGGGCCAGCGCGCGACGTCCATCTGCTGCGCGAAGTCCGGATCGCCGGCGAGGCCAAGGCCGTCGAGCAACGCCGCATAGAAAGGCGGCTCGATCGCTCCCACCGCCACGAACCGTCCGTCGGAGCAGCCATAGCTGCGGTAGAAGGGCGCGGCGCCGCTGAGCAGATTGGCACCCGCACCGTCGCGCCACATGCCCGCGCCGCGAAAGCCCCAGCTCATCGCCGCGAGCAGCGCCGCGCCGTCGGTCATCGCGGCATCGACCACCTGGCCCGCCGCGCCGCGCTGCACCGCGAGCAGCGCCGCGACCATGCCGAACGCGAGCAGCATCCCGCCACCGCCGAAATCGCCGACATAGTTCGCCGGCGCGACCGGCGGCGCGCCCGGCCGGCCGATCCCTTCGAGCACGCCCGCGACCGCGATATAGTTGATGTCGTGCCCCGGCAGGTCGGCGAGCGGGCCATGCTGGCCCCAGCCGGTCATCCGGCCATAGACGAGCTTCGGATTGCCGGCGAGCAGCGCGTCCGGGCCGAGCCCGAGCCGCTCCATCACGCCCGGCCGATAGCCCTCGATCAGCCCGTCGGCAGTGCCGCACAGCGCGCGCGCGACCGCGACGCCTTCGGGCTGCTTCAAGTCGAGTGCTATCGAGCGCCGCGACCGCGCGAGCGCGGCCGGGCCGAAGCTCGCGCCCGGCCGGTCGATCCGGATCACCTCGGCGCCATGATCGGCGAGCATCATGCCCGTGAACGGGCCCGGCCCGATCCCGGCGAACTCGACGATCCGCAGCCCGTCCAACGCTCCGGGCATCGCGATCAGAGCGCCTCGACGATGGTCACGTTGGCGAGCCCGCCGCCTTCGCACATCGTCTGCAGGCCGTAGCGCAGCTTGCGCTTGCGCAGCGCGTGGATCAGCGTCGTCATCAGCTTGGTACCGCTGGCGCCGAGCGGATGGCCGAGCGCGATCGCGCCACCGTTGACGTTGAGCCGATCGTGCGATCCGCCCGTATGCTCCATCCAGGCGAGCGGCACCGGCGCGAACGCCTCATTGACTTCATAGAGGTCGATGTCGTCGATCTTCATGCCCGCGCGCTTGAGCGCCCGATCGGTCGCGAACAGCGGCTCTTCCAGCATCACCACCGGGTCGCCCCCGGTGACGGTGAGGTTCACGATCCGCGCGAGCGGAGTGAGGCCATGATCCTTGAGCGCCTGTTCGGACACGACCAGCACGGCCGACGATCCGTCGCAGATCTGGCTGGCGTTGCCCGCGGTGATCGCGCCGCCCTCGACCAGCGTCTTGAGGCTCGCGAGCCCCTCGGCGCTCGCGTCGAAGCGGATGCCTTCGTCCACCTTGTGGAGTTCGGTGCCATCCGCCGTCTCGACTTCGAGCGGGACGATTTCGTCCTCGAAATCGCCGCGCTCGGTGGCGGCGGCCGCGCGCTTATGGCTCTCCAGCGAATAGGCGTCGAGCTGTTCACGGCTGTAGCCGTATTTCCTGGCGATCATCTCGGCGCCGGTGAACTGGCTGAAGCCGCGCACGCCGAATCGCTCGAGGATATTGTCGCTGAACGGCTTGGCGCCGCCCGCGACCGAGGTGCCCATCGGAACGCGGCTCATATGCTCGACGCCGCTGGCGATCACCACGTCCTGCGTGCCCGACATCACGGCCTGCGCAGCGAACTGCAGCGCCTGTTGCGACGAGCCGCACTGGCGATCGACGGTGACCGCTGGCACGCTCTGCGGCAGTGTCGAGGCGAGCACCGAGTTGCGGCCGACGTGCAGCGCCTGCTCGCCCGCCTGGCCGACGCAGCCCATGACAACGTCGTCGATCGCCGCCGGATCGATGCCGCTGCGCTCGGCGATCGCCGAGAGAATCGCGCCGCCCAGATCCGCCGGGTGCCAGCTCATCAGCTTGCCGTTGCGTCGTCCGCCTGCGGTCCGCGCCGCCGCCACGATATATGCTTCCGCCATTGCCATCCTCTCGCCACCAGGTGCCGCATGTTTCCGCGACTTCGCTTACACTGGTGTAAGTGTGTTGACGGGCACGTCAACCCGCCGACGCGCGGAGCCGCAGTCAGTCCGGACGTCGGCGTCGCGTCTCGCCGTCGGACCGGTCGAAATTGAGCTGGCGGGTGACGCTGAAGTCGAGCACGACCATCACGAACCAGGCGGCCATCTGCTTCAGCCGACGCCACGGCGTTGCGCGCGCGCGATAGAGCTCCGCAGTGATCGTCTCCGATGCCGCCACTTCGCCGTCGACATAGGCACGGACATGCGCGGCAAAGGCCGGATCGTCGATCCGCAGCATCAGCTCGAGATTGAGAAAGAGGCTGCGAATGTCGAAATTGGCCGAGCCGATATGCACCACGTCGTCGACGACATAGAGCTTGGTGTGCAGTTTTGTCGGCTGATATTCGTAGATCTCGACCTGCTTGCGCAGCAGCCCCGCATAGGCGAAGCGCGCCGCCCAGATCGCCGCAGTATGATCCATTTTCGATGGCAGGACGAGCCGCACCCGGCCACGCCGCCCGGCCTCGTCAAGCCGCCGCAGCATCGCGGGGCTCGGCGCGAAATAGGCGGAGATGAGATCGATGCTCCGCGCGCGCTCCATTTCCTGCTTCACGATGCGCGCCCAGGGGGAGAGCCGACGCGTGGGACCGCCCATCAGCCAGCGGGCGTTGCCACTGGTTTCGCTCCACGCACGCAGTGTTTGCGTGAGGTCGCGAATCGGCGGGCGCCGCGCCTTGGTCCAGCGCTCCAGCGCGTCGTAATAGCCGGTCAGCCGCTGTGCCGCGGGGCCCTCGACCAGCAGCCCCAGGTCGCGCCAGGCGGCGTCCTCGACGGTGCCGAAATAGGATTCCTCGATGTTGAACCCGCCGATCATGGCGCGGGCATCGTCCTCCTCGCCGTCCGCCAGGGCGAGCTTCTGGTGATTGCGCAGCAGATAGCGCCTGCCGAACCGCGGCAGAAAGCGGCAGAGATCGACACCCGCCTCGCGCAGCGGATCGAAGAAGTCGCGTTGTTCGGCCGGTTCGCTGCCCATCCCGTCGACGATCAGCGATACGTCGACGCCGCGCCCCGCCGCCGCGATCAGCGCGTCGCGCACCGCCGCGCCCGCGCTGTCGTTCACATAGATATAGTAGAGCAGCCGCAGCGAACGACGCGCCGAGCCGATCAGGTCGAGCAGTACCTCGAGCCGTCGCGGCCCTTCGGTGACGAGCGTCAGGCGATTGCCGTCGACGGTGAATGCCGGTTGCGCCGCGGGCGAATGCATGACCGGGTGCATGAAGAGAAGGGCCGCGTTGCGCAAGCCCGGCTCGTGCGGGGGCCGTGGCGGGCAGGCTCGGCCGGAACGCGCCCGAAATCCTTGACATTGCGCGGCCCTTCGCCTATTTGCCGCGCTTTCCCGAGACTCCGTAGCCCAAGGAAGCGTAGCATGGCGCGCGTCACCGTCGAGGATTGCGTCGACAAGATTCCCAACCGGTTCGATCTGGTGCTGTTCGCGGCGCAACGCGCGCGGCAGATTTCCGGCGGTGCCGAGCTCACGATCGATCGCGATCGCGACAAGAACCCCGTGGTCGCCCTGCGCGAGATCGCCGAGCAGACGGTGAAGCCCAAGCAGCTCGAGGAAGCGGTGGTCTCCGGCCTCCAGCGCGTGCAGATCGACGATGAGGAAGCGCCCGACGAGCTCGGTTCGCTGTCCGATTCGGCCGAAGCGCTCCGGCTCACTGCCGCCGCGCCGCCGCGCAATCAGAATCTCGGCGCCGACTACGAAGGCTGAGGCCAGCCTGGACGAACGAACAGGGGCTGCGGCATTGCCGTGGCCCCTTTTTCATGCCGTCGCGGGTCAAACCTGATCGCGACCCTTGAACCCCTGTGCCACCACATACCATTCGACCGAGCCCTTGCGGCTGGCGGGCGGCTTGGCGTGTTTGACCGTGGCGAAGCGGCGCTTCATCGCGGCGACGAGCGCCGAATCGGCGCCGCCGGCGAACACCTTGCCGACGAAAGCTCCGCCCGGCTCGAGCGTTTCGCATGCGAAGTCGAAGGCAGCCTCGACCAGCGCCATGGTGCGCAGCGCGTCGGTTTGGGGATGGCCGACGGTATTCGCCGCCATGTCCGAGAGCACGAGATCGGGCGCACCGCCCAGCCCCTCGACCAGCCGATCCGGCGCGGCATCCTCCATGAAGTCCATCTGCAGGATGGCGACGCCTTCGATCGGATCGACCGGCAGCAGGTCGATCCCCACGATCGCCGCATTCGGCAGCTTGCGGCGGACCACCTGACTCCACCCGCCCGGCGCGATGCCCAGATCGACGATCCGCCGCGAACCCTTCAGAAAGCCGAATTTCTCATCGAGCTCGATCAGCTTGTAGGCGGCGCGGCTGCGATATCCCTCCGCCTTGGCGCGCTTCACATAGGGATCGTTCAGCTGCCGCTCCAGCCAGCGGACCGATTGCGAGCTGCGCCCGCGCGCGGTGCGCACCCGCTGGCGCCCGACACGGTTGCCGCTTCCGCCCCGGCTCATGCGCGCGCTCCGGTCATCAGTCGGCGCAGGATGCCCTCGCGGATGCCGCGATCTGCGATCCCCAGCCGCTCCGCCGGCCAGAGATCGAGGATGCACTCGAGGATCGCGCATCCCGCGACCACCAGATCCGCGCGCTCGGGACCGACGCAGGCCACGCCGGAGCGCTCCGCCAGGCTCATTCCGGCGAGGCGCACGCTCACGTCGCGCATCGCGCGGCTCGGCACGATCAGCCCGTCGATCACGCCGCGATCATAGGCGTCGAGGCCCAGATGGACGCTGGCGAGCGTCGTCACCGTGCCGCTGGTGCCGAGCAGCCGGCGCCTGCCCGGCGGCGGATCGAGCCGCTCGGCAAAGGCGGCGAAGCTCTCCGAAACGCGCGCCCGCATGTCGGCATAGGCCGCGGTGCGCTCGGCGTCGCTGTCGCCGCGCGCCGCCGCCTCGGTGAGCGACACCACGCCCCAGGGCGCGCTGTGCCAGTCCAGGATGGCGGGCACCGGCTCGGTCGAATCGACCAGCACCAGCTCGGTCGAGCCTCCGCCGATGTCGAACACCAGCGCGGGGCCGTCGCCCGGTTCCAGCAGGGCATGGCAGCCGAGCACGGCAAGCTGGGCCTCTTCCTCGGCAGTGATGATGTCGAGCGCGATCCCGGTTTCGCGATAAACGCGCTCGATGAATTCGGGGCCGTTCGAGGCCCGGCGGCACGCCTCGGTCGCCACCGATCGGGCGAGTGTCACGTTGCGGCGCTTCAACTTTTCGGCGCAGATGCGCAGCGCCGCGACGGTGCGTTCGATCGCGGCATCGCTCAGCCGGCCGTTACTGGCCAGGCCCTCGCCCAGCCGCACGATTCGAGAAAACGCGTCGACCACCGCGAAGCCCGAGCCCTGCGGCCGCGCGATCAGCAACCGGCAATTATTGGTTCCCAGATCGAGCGCGGCATAATGGCGCGCCTCAGGCCAGCGCCCGCGTGCCGGCCCTGCATTCGACCCTGCCGCCCGGGGGGAGCCGGAGCTCCTTCGGCGCGGCACCTGAACGGAGCCGTCCCCCATCTCATTCAACTCGCTTATGTTCTATCCGTCACGGCCCGGATGCCCGAACCGACCGGCGCTTGGCAGGGAGGCTAGCGCAGAGCCGCAGGCGGAGCAAGGCAAGCCGCACGAGCGGCGTTGACAGCAGGCGAGGCGCCGCCTATTTCGCGCCCCTCGCACGGCATTGCCCTGTCGTCTAATGGTAAGACTACGGACTCTGACTCCGTCAATCGTGGTTCGAATCCACGCGGGGCATCCAGCCGCTGCTTCCTTGAAGCTCCCTAGACTTCGCTTCGCCGGCGCATGAGCTGGCCGATACGGGCCAGCGTGGGCTTTTCGCCCGCCGAGAGCAGGCTCGCGCGGAAGACGCGGCCCAGGAAGACGAACTCGAGCACGATGAACAGCGCGAGCAGTGCCCCGGCGCCGAGCAGCTCCCACAGCGGCACGCCCGTCCCCAGCCGGGCAAGCATCGTGAACGGCGTATAGAGCGGGGTCCACGTCATCAGCTGGATCAGCAGCCCGCCCTCTTCGCGCAGCACCGCCTGAGCGATGAAGGCGAAGGGCATTGCGATCACCAGGATCACCGGCGTCAGATAGCTCTGCGAATCGCGGAACGAATCGCTCATCGCACCGATCGCGAGGAAGATCATCGAGACCATCAGATAACCGGCAAGAAAGAAGTAGAGCATCGTCAGCGCGGTGCCGGGGGAGGCGAGCGGCGCGAGGGCCGGGCGCAGAAACTCGGCGACCGCGCTCTGTGTCGCAAAGGCGGCGAAGACCGCGCAGCCGGTCCAGAACAGAACCATCACCAGCCCCACCGCGACCGTGCCGAAGAGCTTGCCGTAGAGCAGCTCGTTCGGGCTCACGCAGGCGAGCACCGTCTCGATCAGCTTGTTCGACCGTTCCTCGACCACGCCCTGCAGCATCCAGCTTCCCGAAAGCAGCAGCGACATCAGCAGCATATAGGCGCTGAGCAGCGGTAAGACGGATCGGATCAGCACCCGCTCGCGCCCGCCGCCGGGCGGCGGCGTGCTCACGGCGACGGCAGGAGTAAGCGTGCTGGCGGTCGCGGCCTGTTCGGACGACAGGCCCGCAGCCAGGAGATAGCGCGTGCGCAGATCGCGCGTCAGCACCTGCTGCAGCGTCTGGACGAACCCCTGCGAGACCCGGCCGTCGGACCAGATGCGCACCGGCGCCGCCTCGGAGCCGAAGTCGGCGGGAACGAAGACGATGTAATCGACTTCCTGCCGGCCGCTCTCTTCGGAAGGATCGAGCCAGCCATCGGCTCGGGCGTCGAGCTCGCCCGGTGCCGCATTCGCCAGATCGGCCGGCGTTTCGACCAGCTCGTACCAGGGCTCGGGGGCGTCAAATTCCGGCGTTTCCTCGCCCGCCGCACGCCGCATCGTCGCCAGTGCCGCATCCGCGCCGCCCGCTTCCACGAAAGCGCGAACTTCGTCGTCGCTGTACCAGCGGTCGTGCTGCGCCCAGAGCGCACGCTGGTCGGCATCGTCGAGTTCGTAGCGTTGCGAATAACGCGAGAGTGCCTCGAGGATGCGACGCTGCTCGTCGATCTCCAGACGCTCGCGAATCGCGGCGGCCGCGGTCTCGCGCGCGTCGATCAGCACCACGCGCTCGGTGTCCGAATCCTCCATCAGCCGCGGCGCCACTGCGCCGATCGCGAGCGCGACGGGAAGGATCAGCAGCGTGAGCCAGAAGCTGCGCGTCGCCGCGATCTGGCGAAACTCGCGGGCGGCGACGAGAAGGATGTGCTGGATCACGGCTTCACCTCCGCGGCGCCGACGATGTGGATGAAGACGTCGTGAAGGCTCGGCCGGTGCCGCTCGAAACCCCGCAAGGCGAAGCTCCGTTGAGTCGCCGCCTCGAGCAGATCGCCCGGGTCGCCGCCGGGATCGAGCCGGACGTCGTAGCGGGTCCAGCCCGCTCCCGCGGTCCCCAGTTCATGCACTTCCACCACGCCCGGCAGCGACGCCGGGGTTTCGCATGCGATCAGCGTCAGCCGCGTCGGCAGCTGCGCGCGTGCCTCGTCCTGCGAGCCTTCGAACGCCTTCCGGCCCTTGGCGAGCAGCAACAGCCGGTCACACAGCCGCTCGGCATGCTGCATCACATGGGTCGAGAAGATCACGGTCGCGCCATTGTCCGCCGCGCGGCGGATTTCGTCCTCGAGCAGCGCCTGATTGACCGGATCCAGCCCGGAGAACGGCTCGTCGAGGATCAGCAGCCGGGGCTGGTTCACCACGGCCGTGGCGAGCTGCACCTTCTGGGCCATGCCCTTCGAGAGCTTGTCGAGCGTCGTCCTGGCGAAATCGGCGAGGCCGAAGCGCTCGAGCAATATCATCCCCTCGCGCCGCGCATCGGCGGCGGACATGCCTTTCAGCCGGCCGAAATAGACGATCGTGTCGATCGCCTTCATGTTGCGATAGAGCCCGCGCTCTTCGGGAAGAAAGCCGAGGTCGGCGCTGTTCTCGCGCCCCGGTCGGCGGCCGAGCACTTCGATGCTGCCCTCGGTCGGGCGGATGATGTCGAGCACCATGCGCAGCGACGTGGTCTTGCCCGCGCCATTGCCGCCGAGGAAGCCGAACACCTGCCCTTGCGGGACGGTGAAGCTCAGATCGTTCACTGCGGTGACGGCGCCGAAGCGCTTGGTCACATGATCGAGTGTCAGTGCCGCCATTGTTCGCTTCCCCCGGTACGCTCGGCATGTGGTGCGCGATTGTCGCGTACGGATCAACCGCGCGGGCGTGGGAAGCGCCGCGTTACACCGCGGCAGGGGCCTAGCGTGCTTCCCCGATCAGCTCGGCGGCAGCGGCGTTCGTCCAATCCATGCCGCCCAGCATCCGCCAGACCTCGCGGCCCTGCGAATCATAGAGGATCGTCGTCGGCAAATTGCTCGCATAATGGGCGCTGAGCAGCACTTCGGGATCGAGATAGGGCTCGATCCGCTCGAACCCTGCCTCCTCGAAGAAGGGATCCACCTTTTCGGCGCCTTGCAGATCCTGGCTGACGGTCAGCACCTTGAGCGCATCGCCTTCGCGGATCGCCAGCTCATCGAGCGTCGGCATCTCGGCCACACAAGGCGCGCACCAGGTCGCCCAGAGGTTGAGCAGGACCGGCGTGCCGCGGAAATCGGCGAGCGTGACGGCCCGCCCCGCCGGATCCTCGAAGGCAACGTCGGGCGCGATCTCGCCGGCATGGCTGCGGTCGAGCGTGCCGATCTCCTCGACCTGGGCGTCACCAGCGCTACCGGAAGCGGTCGGCGTGGCGGGGGCGGACACTGCCTCCGCTTGCTCCGGCGCATCGCCTTGCGTATCGCAGCCGCTCGCCATGAGCAGCGCAGGAAGGAGAAGGGCGATCGCCGGTCGCAAGGATAGCTCCAACAGCATGTGGGGCGGGCGCTTCGCGGAAGGCCCGTCGGCGGTGATGCGTGAGATAAACGCCTCGATCCCCTTCGACAAGCGCTTGTGGCGGCAGGATATCGCAGGCTCCAAGGCACATGTGGCGATGCTGGGCGCCCAGGGCATCGTCTCGCCCGGCGATGCCGATGCGATTGCGCAGGGCCTCAATCGCGTCGCGGCGGATTTCGAGGCGCAGGGCGTGCCCGTCGATTATGCGCTCGAGGACATCCACATGGTGACCGAGAGCCGGCTGGCCGAGAAGATCGGGCCGAGCGCGGGGCGGCTGCACACTGCCCGCTCGCGCAACGATCAGGTCGCCACCGACTTTCGGCTGTGGGTACGCGACGCGCTCGACGAGGCCGATGCCGCGCTGGGCCAGTTCCAGGACGCGCTGATCGCGCGTGCGGAGGAGCATGCCGACAGCGTGATGCCGGGTTTCACGCACCTCCAGTCGGCGCAGCCGGTGACGCTCGGCCACCATCTGATGGCCTATTACGAGATGATCGGGCGCGATCGCTCGCGGCTGCAGGATGCGCGCGTGCGGCTCAATCTGTGCCCGCTCGGCTCTGCCGCGCTGGCGGGGACCGGCTTTCCGATCGACCGCGAGGCCACTGCCGCGGCGCTGGGCTTCGACGGGCCGACGCGCAACTCGCTCGACTCGGTTTCCGACCGGGATTTCGCGCTCGACTATCTCGCCGCAGCCGCCCAGTGCAGCCTGCACCTCAGCCGGCTGGCCGAGGAATTCGTGATCTGGGCGAGCCAGCCGTTCGGCTTCGTGAAACTGTCCGACCAATGGTCGACCGGCAGCTCGATCATGCCGCAGAAGCGCAATCCCGACGCCGCCGAGCTGGTCCGCGGCCATGCCGGGCGTATCCTGGGCTGCCTCACCAGCCTGATGGTGACGATGAAGGGGCTGCCGCTCGCCTATTCGAAGGACATGCAGGACGACAAGCCGCCGGTGTTCGAGGCGAACGACCTGCTCGGCCTGTCGATCGCAGCGATGACGGGCATGGTCGAGAGCGCCGAATTTCGTACAGACCGGATGCGCGGGCTGGCGGAGAGCGGCTTCGCGACCGCGACCGATCTTGCCGACTGGCTGGTCCGCGAAGCGAATGTGCCGTTCCGCGAGGCGCACCACATCACCGGACGCGCGGTAGCGCGCGCTGAAGCCGATGGCCTGCGGCTCGACCAGCTGCCGCTCGAGGCGCTGCGCGCGGTGGACGACAGGATCGACGATCGGGTGTACGACGTGCTGAGCGTCGATGCCTCGGTCGCGAGCCGCACCAGCTTCGGCGGAACCGCGCCGTCGCGAGTGCGCGAGGCGATCGAGGCGGCACGATCGGCCCGGGCGGAGGAAAGGCGATGAGGCGGTACGGAATCCTGGCGGCGGCGCTGGCGCTGGCCGGCTGCGGTGCGCGCGAGCAGCTCGAGGCGCCTCCGGGCCAGCCGCTCCCGCCCACCCCCTATGGCGCGGAGGAGCCACCGACCGCCGAGGATCTGCTCGCCGCGCCGATGCAGACCCGGCCGGCACGCAGCGACGACCTGATCGAAAGCTCGAGCGAGCGTCGCAGCGACGAATTCGATCTTCCGCCACCCAACTGACGATGGACCATTTCGAGCTTCGCGGCGGCATCCTCCACGCCGAGGACGTGCCGCTCCCGGTCATCGCCGAGGCGGTGGGAACGCCGGTCTATGTCTATTCGACCGCCACGCTGCAGCGGCACGCACGAGTGTTTCGAGAGGCACTGGCGGGCGCGGGCGACGTGCACTGCGCCTTCGCGGTGAAGGCCAATCCCAATCTCGCGGTGCTGCGGGTGCTCGCACGCGAAGGCTTTGGCGCGGACGTGGTGTCCGGCGGGGAGCTCGCCCGCGCGCTTGCCGCCGGCATTGCGGCGAAGGACATCGTCTTTTCCGGGGTCGGCAAGTCGCGCGACGAGCTTGCGCTCGGGCTCGAAACGGGGATCGGTCAGTTCAATCTCGAGCTCGAGGAGGAAGGCGTCGTCCTCGCCGAGCTGGCAGCGGCGCGCGGCATGCGTGCGCCCGCGGTGCTGCGCGTCAATCCGGACGTCGACGCCGGAACCCACGCCAAGATTTCCACGGGCAAGGCGGAAAACAAGTTCGGACTGCCGATCGATCAGGCGCGCGCGATCTTCGATCGGCTGGCGCCGCTGCCGGGGCTCGATCTGCGCGGCGTCGCGGTGCACATCGGCAGTCAACTGCTCCGGCTCGACCCGCTCGAAAAGGCGTTCGCGCGCGTCGGCGAACTGATCGCCGAGCTGCGCGCGGCGAGCCATTCGATCAGCCATGTCGATCTCGGCGGCGGGCTCGGCGTACCGTACCGGCCGGGCGAAGCGCCGCCCAGCCCCGCCGAATTCGGGGCGATGGTGGCGCGGGTGGCGCGCAACTGGGGCGTCACGCTGATGTTCGAGCCGGGCCGCGTGATCGCCGCCAATGCCGGCGTGCTGCTGACGCGCGTGCTGTGGGTGAAGCCGGGCGTGACACACCCGTGGGTGGTCGTGGACGCGGCGATGAACGACCTCGCGCGCGTCGCGCTCTATGACGCCTATCACGATATCGCCGCGGTTCGACCGTGCGGCGAGCGTTTCGTCGCCAACGTCGCCGGCCCGGTGTGCGAGAGCAGCGATGTGTTCGCGAATGCCCGCGAGATCGACCGGGTTCGGCGGGACGACCTCATCGTCCTGCGCAGCGCCGGCGCCTATGGCGCGACGATGGCGAGCACCTACAACAGCCGCCCGCTCGTGCCCGAAGTGCTCGTTTCCGGCGAGCGGTTCGACGTAGTCGCCGGTCGGATCACTGCCGAAACGATCATGGCCGCCGAAACCGTGCCGGACTGGCTGACGTGAAGGCCGGGCTGCCCGTCGTGCTGCGGCTCGCGGGTCGGCCGGTGATCCTGCTCGGCGAGGGCGAGGCGGCGGCCGCCAAGCGCCGGCTGCTCGAACGCGCCGGCGCCAGCGTGATCGGCGAAGAAGGCGCGGCGCAGATCGCGATCGTGGCGATCGAGGACGCCGCCGAGGCCGAGGCCGCGGTCGCGCGGCTCAAGGCGCGGGGACTGCTGGTGAATGCCGTCGATCGGCCCGGAATGTGCGATTTCACCACCCCCGCGATCATCGATCGCGATCCGCTGCTCGTCGCAGTGGCGACCGGCGGCGCGTCGGCGGGCCTCGCGGCGTCGGTGCGCCAGCGGATCGAAGCGCTGCTCCCCGCCGATCTGGGCGGGCTGGCGCAGGCGCTGGCACAGGCGCGCGAGGCGATCCGGGATCGCTGGCCCGAGGGCGATGCCCGACGCCGCGCGCTTGGAAGCGCGCTTGCGCCGGGCGGACCGCTCGATCCGCTGGGGAATGGCGGACCCGCGCGCGTCGAGGAATGGCTGGCAACCGGCGCGGCGGATGACTGTGCGAAAATCTTCACGTTTCGCCTGACCTCCGCCGATCCGGATGATCTCACTCTCCGTCAGGCACGCGCGCTTGCATTCGCCGATCGAGTAACGCACCGCCAGAACGTACCGCCCGCCATCCTCAATCGCGCCCGCGCCGACGCGGATCGGATCGCCTGCGCCGCTCCGCCCGCCGATCCGGGGCCGGGGCTCACAGTCGATCTGGAGATGGCATGAGCGATTTCGCCTATTCGGTCCATGACGCCGCCGTGCGTCGCCTCTCCGCAGCCGAAGCGCTCGGCGAACGCGCGGACCTGGTGTGGATTCACCTGACCTCCGCAGACGAAACGGCGAGACGCTGGCTGGACGAGGAGGCGAAGCTTCCGCCGATCCTGGTCGAAGCGCTCACCGCGGTGGAAACGCGCCCGCGGTGCGATGCAGTCAACGACGGCGCCGTGATCAACCTGCGTGGGCTTTCGTCGGAAACGATGGCCGCTTCCGATCCGCTGGCGTCGATCCGCCTCTATGCGCACGAAGGCCGGGTCTTTTCGGTCACGCGCAAGTCGCTCAACGTGCTCGACCCGGTGTGTGGTCAGGTGGCGGCGGGCGGCATCCACGATCCGGGCGACCTGATTGCCGCGCTTGCGCTGGCGATCACCGAGGAGCTCGACCCGGTCGTAGCCGATCTCGGCGATTCGCTCGACGCATGCGAGGAGCAACTCGCGCCCGGCCGCTCGATCGAACTGCGCCGCCACGTCGCCGAGGTGCGCAGCCGGGCGATCGGCTATCGCCGTTTCCTGGTGCCGCAGCGCGCGGCGCTGGAGAAGCTGGCCGGACTGCCCGGCGACTGGCTGCGCGACGACGACCGGCTGCATCTCGCTGCGGCTTCCGATCGCGCCGCGCGCATGGCCGAGGAAGTGGAAAGCATCCGCGAACGCGCCGCGCTGATTCACGAGACGCTCACCGATCTTCGGGCCGAACAGATCGATCAGCGCGCGCTGGCGATTGCGGTCGTCGCGATGGTGTTCCTGCCGCTGACGTTCCTCACGGGCCTGCTCGGCATGAATGTCGAGGGAATCCCCTTCGCCGAGCGCCCCTGGGCATTCGCCGGCGTGGTCGGGGTCTGCGCACTGCTGGCGGTGGTGATCGCGGGCTTCTTCGGCCGGCGGCACTGGCTCAGGCGCTGAGCCGGTCGAGCTCGTCGTGCAGCGCCTGGATCGATGCGATCAGGCGCCCGCGATCGGCGCGAGTCGCAGCCAGCTCGGTGCGTGCCTCGCCCAGTTCGATGGCGCGCGCCGCGATCCGCGCGTCGAGCGCCAGATTGGAGCGTTTGAGTTCCTCGACGCGGCCGGCGCGCGCCAGCGTGCGCTCGATGCGCGCCGCCAGCACTTCGAATTCGAACGGCTTGGCGAGATAATCGTCGGCGCCTGCCGCCAGCGCCTCCACGGCAGCGCCGGGATCGCTGCGGCCGGTGATCATGATGACGGGCAGGTCGGCGGTCTCGCGCGATCCCCGGATCTCCTGAAGTACCTCGATGCCCGAAACGTCCGGCATCATCCTGTCCAGCAGCACGAGATCGAAGCCACGCGCCGAGATGAGGTCGAGCGCTTCGGCCCCGTGGTCGCTGAGCACGACGAGATAGCCGAGATGGCCCAGCCGGTGCGCGAGCACGTTGAGGTTCGCCCGGCTGTCGTCGACTGCCAGAATCGTCCGCGTCGCTCTGCGGCGCACGGGCATCGCCTGCCCTGCCGTCAGCTG
Organism: Sphingosinithalassobacter sp. CS137; assembly: GCF_014334115.1. Taxonomy (NCBI): domain Bacteria; kingdom Pseudomonadati; phylum Pseudomonadota; class Alphaproteobacteria; order Sphingomonadales; family Sphingomonadaceae; genus Sphingosinithalassobacter; species Sphingosinithalassobacter sp. CS137. The sequence continues at coordinate 2,065,025 of NZ_CP060494.1, read as the reverse complement.
ATCCATTCCCACCCCCCCTGCTGGCTGGAGGCAAGGCTAGGGCGCGCGCGTCACAAACTGGTTAACGGCGCGGATATCTGGCGGCGGATCAGTCGAGGAAATCGAAAATCTGCGCGACCATGATCGCCATTTGCGATTCGCAGGCGGCGATCGGATCCTCCTCCGCATTCGTGTTGATCGCCAGCCCCATCGGCGTCGGCCATCCGCGCAACGCGTGGACGATGTCGCGCAGCGCCAAAAGGGTCGAGACCGCCGCCTGCCATCCCCCCGCCGTCGCGATACAGCCGACCGGCATGCCGTCGAAATAGCTGCGCGTGTCGCGGCGCAAGAGCTCGACGTGATCGAGCGCGTTCTTGACCAGGCCCGAGAGCGTACCGTGATAGCCCGGCGAGCCGACGATCACTGCATCCGCGTCGCGCAGCGCCTCGACGAACCGCGCCACCGCGGGGTCATCGCCGGCGGTTTCGGGATCATAATGGCCGAAGGCGATCGCGTCGCCGGTGAGCAGCGTCGTGCGCGCGCCGCGAGTCTCCGCCATGGCGAGTGCCGCCGCGAGGGCGCCGGCGGTGCTCGATTCAGGCCGGAGCGTTCCTCCGATCGCGACGATATGTGGTTGCCTCATCATCGTCCCGCTAGCGGAAAGGCGGCCGTGAGGCCACCGGCAACGCGCATGGCCACTCGGGCGACCGACCGCTATGACCGATTCGGGCAAAGCATGGGGGTGCGGATGGTCGGAATGAGTCACGGGCCGCTGGCGGGTGTGCGGATCGTCGAATTCGACGCGACCGGGCCGGTCCCGCTCTGCGGGATGCTGCTGGCGGACCTCGGCTGCGACGTGGTGCGTATCCGCCGCTCGGGGCCCGACGGCAGCGCAGTGGCGCCCGCGCTTTATCGCGGCCGTTCGGAGATCGCGCTCGACCTGACCGACGTCGCCGCGCGCGAACAGGCACTGGCGCTGATCTCGCTCGCCGATGGCGTGATCGAGGGGTTTCGCGCCGGCACGATGGAGCAGCTCGATCTCGATCCGAGCCGCTGCCTGACCGCCAATCCGCGGCTTGTGTACGGCCGCATGTCCGGCTGGGGGCAGGACGGGCCGCTCGCACGCCGCGCCGGCAACGACATCAATCATCTCGCCCTCACCGGCGCATTGCATGCGATCGGCACGGGATCGACTCCGGTGCCGCCGCTCAACCTGATCGGCGAATATGGTGGCGGCGCGCTCTACCTCGCGCTCGGTATGGTTTCCGGCATTCTCTCCGCCCAGGCGACCGGCCGCGGGCAGGTGATCGACGTCGCGCAGATCGACGGCGCGGCCTCGCTGATGACGCTCTATTATGCCCTCCATGGCGCGGGGCGCTGGGTGGATGCCCGTGCTTCGAATCTGATCGACGGCGGCGCGCCCTTTTATCGCTGTTATGCCTGCGCGGACGGTCGCCACGTTGCCGTCGGCGCGCTCGAGCCCCCCTATTTCCGGGCCTTGTGCGAGGGACTGGGGCTCGAGGCCGGCCGCTTCAAACAATATGATCGCGCCTGCTGGAGCGACATGACGACGGCCTTCTCCGAAGCCTTTGCCACGCGCGGCCGCGACGACTGGGCAGCGCAGTTCGAGGATAGCGACGCCTGCGTCACCCCGGTGCTGTCGCTCGCCGAAGCGCCCGATCATCCGCACAACCGCGCACGCGAAACCTTCAACATGCAGGAAGGCGGCGTGCAGCCGGCGCCCGCACCGCGCTTTTCCGGATCGCCCTGCGCAGCCGTGCCGCCGGAGCCGGCGAGCGTCGATCAGCTGCTCGCACGCTGGGAATAGCTGTCCGGTTCAGCTCGACGTGATGCTCGCCCAGGCAGCCGCGATTTCGGCCAGGCTGGCGGCGGCATCCCGGAAGGGGGCGGGATCGCTTCCCAGGCTGGCGGCGCCGATCTGCTGGCGCAGCCCGTGATAGAAGCTGGCCAGCGTGCGGGACACGTCGCCACCCTTGTCGAAATCCAGCCCGGCCTCGAGCGCGAAGAGGATCGCCATGGCGCGCGACACGCGCTCGCCGCGCAGCGCCGAATTCTCGTTCTCCGCCGCCCAGGCCGCCGTCCGCAGCGCAGCCACGCCCTCTTCGTAAAGAAGGCCGACGAGCTGATGCGGATCGGCGCCGCCGGCGCGGCTCGCCAGTCCGACCTGACGATAGGTGGCGGCGGGATCGCCGGCGAGAACCGTGGCATAGCGCATCGCAGTCAATCCGCGTTCCACGCGTCGATCTGCTGCTGCAGGAAGCTCTGCGTCGACTTGTAGGCGGCGACTTTCGAGTCCATCCGCGCGAATTGCTGGGTCATCCGCGCGCGCAGTGCCTCGGCGGCGGCGAGTGCCTCGCTGCGATCTTCCTCAAGATTGCCCGCTGCTTCGGTATAGCGCGCCTCGCTTGCGCCAAGGCCGGTGGCGGTGCTCGCCGCGGCGGTCGAGATGGCGGCGAGCGCCGCGGGAAGACCGCTTTCGGCGCGAAACATCGCTTCGACTGCCCCGGGATGGGTCGTGAGCGCAGCGGTGAGGCGATCGGCGTCGATGCGGAGCGACCCGTCGCGGTTCGTGGCGACGCCCAGCGCGGCGAGCGTCGTCGGCGCGTCCGTGCCCGCGCCGGGCACCAGCGGCGCCAGCGTCAGCCGCCCCAGCGACTGCGCCAAGTTCCGCGCCGCCATGTCGCTGCGCAGCGACCCGGCGACGGGATCGATCTCCGCCTGCACGATCGACAGCAGCTCGTTATAGGTGTCGACGACGTCGGCGACCGCCTGGCGCAGCGCCTCGGTGGGCGGTGTGCTTCCGATCCGCACGATCGTGCCCGGCTGTGCCGAGACCAGATCGATCCGAACGCCGGGAATAAGGTCGGACAGGCCGTTGCCGCTGCGCTTCACGGCGATCCCGTCGACGGCGATTTCCGCATCGGCCGCCGCGCTGCCGATCGTCGTGCCGCTCGCGCCGACGCCGATCGCCAGTGCGGAGAGGCCTTCCGCGCCCGGGGTTTCCGTCGCGCTCAGCGTGAACGCCTTGGCCGCGCCCGTCGTACCCTTCAGCACCAGCCGCGCGCCATCCGGGTCGCTCAGTATCGAGGCAGTGACTCCCGCATTGGCGGCGTTGATCGCCTTCATAATCCCTTCGAGGCTCGAATCCGCCTCGCCGATGGCGATATCGATGCTGGTCGCGCCCGGGTCGAAGGCCGACATCGCTCCGTCGGCTACCGTCGCCGTGCCGAAGGTGAGCGTAAGCGTGCCCATGCCCACCGCTGCGGTGGCATCGGCGATCGGCGCCGTGCTCGCGACCTGCGCCGCGGCGAGGCGCCGAACCTCCAGCCGCGCGTCGAGTGTGCCGATCTGCGCGCCCGGCTGTGCGGCGACCGTCACCAGCGATGCGTTCGAGCTCGTCGGCTGAGTGGAGAGCGAACCTGATTTGGCGAGCGCCGTAAGAGCCGTCGAAAAGCCGCTGATGCTGCTCTTGAGCTGGCTCGCCGACGAGATCTGCGCGGTGAGTGCCTCGCTTTTCTTCTCGAGCGTCGCGGTTTTCGCCTGGAACTGGGCATCGACCAGCTGCGAAACCAGCGCGGTGATGTCGATTCCCGATCCGGTGCCCAGCGTCTTCGCAATCGATTCGACGGCCATGATCGTCCCCCTCTCCGATTAAGCGGCAACCGGGCGCAGCGCTTTAGGGCCGGCGTGTCTCCGGGCGACCGTTTTCGTCGAAACGTGCAGTCTCGGGCACGCTGACGGGGGGCTTACGCCCGCCGGCGGCGGCATTCAGGTTGAAGACGAAGGCAAGCACCGTCGCGATCGCCATATAGAGGTCGTCGCGCACTTCCTGGCCCTCGCGGCTGGTGTAGTAGACCGCGCGCGCGAGCTGCGGATATTCGAGCACCGGCACCTGGAATTCGCCCGCCAGCTCGCGGATCGCGAGCGCGGTCTGGCCGCGCCCCTTGGCGACGACCACCGGAACCTGGTCGCTTCCCTGATCGTAGCGCAGCGCGACGGCGAAATGCGTCGGATTGGTGAGCACGACATGTGCGGTGCCGACCGACTTGCGGAAGCCGCCCTTCAGGATTTCGCGTTGGCGCTGGCGCTGTGCCGCCTTGTTCTCGGGCGAGCCTTCGCTGTCCTTGTGCTCGTCCTTCACTTCCTGCTTGCTCATCTTGAGCTTCTGCAGCCGCCGCACGATCTGGATCGGCAGGTCGATCCCGGCAATGATGGCGAGCCCCGCCGACATCGCGAACAACAGCATCAGGAAATGCCCGCCGAGCGCGCCGACCGCCTGGTGCACGTCGGAGGAGACGAGACCGACCGAGGGTCGCGCCACGAGCCACAGCATCCAGCCGCCGATCGCTGCCAGCAGCACCACCTTGAGCAGCGACTTGCCGAGTTCGATCCAGCCATTCGCGCCGAAGATCCGCTTGAGGCCCGAGGCGGGATTGATCCGCGAGCCCTTGGGCATGAGCAGCTTGTTGTTCCAGCTCAGCGCGCCCAGCGCTCCTTGGCTGAGAACAGCGCCTGCCAGCGACAGCGCGAGGAGCGCGCCGAGGGAGGGCGCGAGCTTCCAGCCTGCCTCCGCCAGCGGGCGCCAGGGCTCGAACGCCTCGATATCGCCGCGGCCGAAGGTGAAGCTCGCCGCCATCACGGCCTTGCACGCGCCGAGCAGCCCCGGCCCGAGCAGCGCGATCCAGCCGCAGCCGAGCAACACGCCCAGCGCGGCGGCGAACTCGCGGGATTTGAGGACGTCGCCGTCGTCGCGCGCCTTTTGCTTGCGCTTGGGCGTCGGGGCTTCCGTCTTTTCGCCGAAGCTTTCGGCCATCAGCCCAGCACCAGCGCCTGCGCGGCGTCGAGCGCCTCGCGGATGATCACCAGCAGATAGTCCCCCATCGCCGGCAACGCGATCAGGATCGCGACGACGCCGAGCGCGAGGCTGGCGGGCAGGCCTACCGCGAACAGGTTGAGCGCCGGCGCCGAACGCGAGAGCATGCCGACGACGATGTTGAGGCACAACAACAGAAAACCGACCGGCAGCGCGAGCAGCAGCCCGGCGACAAAGGCATAGCCGCCGAAGAGGGCGATGTTCAGCAGCCGCTCGGGCGCGAGCCATGCCTCGCCCGGCGGCAGCGCGTCATAGCTGCGCACGACGAGATCGACGAGGACCAGATGGCCGTCGACCGACAGGAACAGCAGCGTCAGCAGGATCGACAGGAACTGGCCGAGCGCGGGCGTGGCCGCGCCGTTTTGCGGATCGACCGCGGCGGCGAAGCCGATGCCCATCGAAATGCCGATCACTTCGCTTGCCACCAGCGGCGCGGCGAAGGCGATCTGGAGCACGAAGCCGAGCGCAAGCCCGACCAGTGCCTCGGCCGCGACCATCAGCATCGTGGTGAGCGAGAAAATCTCCGCGGGCGGAACGACCGGCGCGACGTGCATCACCAGCACCCCGATCGCGCCGGTGAGCGCGATCCGCGCTGGCAGCGGCACCGAAACCGCGCTGAAGACCGGCGCGGCGATGAACGCCGCGCCGATCCGCACCATCGCAAAGAGCAAGGCCCAGAGCTGCGGCTCGATCGAAAGGCCGAAGCCCATCATCGCTCAGCGCACCAGATCGGGAATGCGTTCGAAGATGCCGATCGTGAAGTCGCCGAGCAGTCCGAGGATCATCCCGCCGAAGATGACCAGGCTGATGCCCACGATCGCCAGCTTGGGCACGAACGAAAGCGTCTGTTCGTTGATCGAAGTCGCCGCCTGCACCATGCCGAGGAACAGGCCGGCGAGGAGCGCCGGAATCAGGATCGGCGCCGCGGCCAGCGCGAGCACCCACATCGCTTCGCGCGCGACGGTGAGGAAATAGTCCGCGTCCGCCATGGTCAGGTCGCGAAGCTCGAGGCGAGGCTGCCCATCGTCAGCGCCCATCCGTCAACCAGCACGAACAGCAACAGCTTGAACGGCAGCGAGATGATCGTCGGCGACATCATCATCATGCCCAGGCTCATCAGCACGGTGGCAACGACCAAGTCGATGACGATGAACGGCAGGAAGATCAGGAAGCCGATCTGGAACGCGGTCTTGAGCTCGCTCGTCACGAACGCCGGCAGCAGCACCGAATAGGGCGTGTCCTCGGGCGTCGCGATCGGGCCGGTGTTCGCCATATCGGCAAACATCGTCACGTCCTTCACGCGGGTCTGCTTGAGCATGAAGCCGTGCAGTGCTTCGCCCGCGGTCTCGATCAGCTGGGTCGAGCTGATGCGGCCTTCGGCATAGGGCTGGATGGCAGTGGTGTTCATCGTGTTGAGGACCGGCGCCATCACGAAGAAGCTGAGGAACAGCGACAGGCCGATCAGCACCTGATTGGGCGGCGTCTGCTGAAGCCCCAGCGCCTGGCGCAGGATTGCAAGCACGATGATGATCCGCGTGAAGCTGGTCATCATCAAGAGGATTCCGGGCAGGATCGTAAGCAGGCCCATGATGATGAGGACCTGCAGCGACAGGCTGAGCGGCGCTTCGCCGCCGCCCAGATCGCCGAGCGCGCGATCGAGCGCGTCGCCGACGCCGGGTGTCGGCGCCGGAGCCGGTATCGACGTGCCTTGCGCGAAAGCGGGTGCGGCGAAGAGAAGCGCTGCGAACAGCGCCAGCATCGCGACCGTCACTCCGGTCTTGTGCCGGGGCGACCGAAGGACGGAGGCGACGCTCACTGTTCCAGCCTGTCGACCAGAGTGACGCCGCCGCGCGCGACCGAGACGAGCAGCCGCCGCCCCTCGAAATCGACGACGGCGAGGCGGACGCCGGGAGAGACCATCATCGTCTCCTTCACCTGCACCATCCGCTCGCCCGCGCCGCGGGGCAGCCGCCCCTCGAGCTTGCGCCACGCATAGAGGCAGGCGATCAGCAGGCCGCAGACGAGCGGCAGCAGGATCACCAGCTTCAGGACATAGGACCACATCATCGCGGCGCGACTCGCTTCTCGGGATTGACCAGCTCGGTCATCCGGACGCCGAACTTCTCGCCGACCGTCACCACTTCGCCGCGACCGATCAGCGTGCCGTTGACGAAGACGTCGAGCAGTTCGTCGGCCTCGCGGTCGAGTTCGATCACGCTGGATTCGCCCAGCGCGAGCAACTCGCGGAGGCTGAGCCTCGTCGCGCCGATCTCCACGGTGAGCTTCACATCGACGTCCTGCAGCAGCCGCAGATTGGCGGCGAGCGCGGCGTCGACCGGAAATCCGCCGGTCATGTCGTTCATGCGAGATCCTCTTGCGAAATGGGCTCGATGGAAGTGAGACGGACCGCGGCGCGGCCGTTCGAGGTACCGACCTGTCCCGTGCCCAGCCGCCGCGCGGCGACCATCACGGGCACTTCGGGGCCGAATTCGATCGGAATGACGTCGCCGACCTTGAGCTCGAGCAGCTGGCCGAGGCGCAGCCGCGGCTCGGCGAGCACCGAGCGCACGGGAAGGCTGACCGCCATGACCGCGCGGGTGAGCCCATTGCGCCACTCCGGTTCGACGGCGCAGTCCTGCGCCTTGACCTTTGCGGTGAGCTGGGGCGCATGCGGCTTCAGGCCGGCGACCGGATAGAGGAGATCGATGTAAAACGGCGCGGCGTCGCCGGCGGCGAAGCCGAGCCGCGTGACTACCATCGCGGTGTCGCCACCCAGATCGGGCGCGGTCGCGATCGCAGCACCGGCGACGGGAGCGAACTCGATCCGCGACACCGGCTCCCATGCGGCGGCAAGCGGATCGGCCACGGCGTGTCCGATTCGGCCGACCATCGACTGGGCTGCGGGCGTGAACTCTTCGGGCAACGTGGAAGGAGCCTGGCCATCGCCGCCGAAGAAGGCGTCGAGCATCTCGAGCACCGAACGCCCTTCGAGCACGAGCAGCGCCTGCGCCTTGCCGGGAGACATCGCCAGCGGCTGCCAGGCACTCAGCCCTTCGCCGCACTCGGTCCGATAATCGGCCCAGCGCTGCACGACGAGCGGCTCGGCCCAGCTGCGCAGATCGCGGCGCAGCACGCCTTCAAACACGCTCTTCAGCGAACGGGCGGCGCGCGCGGTCAGATGCTGCAGCGTGACCAGATCGCCGAACGGATTGAGCCGCGCGCTGCCCAGCGCCGGGGCGTGCTCCGCGCCGGCCCGGGGCCGCTCGCGCCGATCGGGCGCATCCGTTTCTGAAGAGGCGTTAACCATGCTCGTTCACTGAACAATGAAATTGGTAAAGTAGACGTTACCAATCCCGCCGAAGCCTTCCTTTTCCTGCAGAACGCCGTTGATCGCGTTCACCAGGCGTGCCTCGAGCTGGCGCTTGCCTTCGGTGGTGAAAACTTCCTCTTCGGTAGTTTCGCTCAGCGCCATGAGCACTGCCGAGCGGACGGCGATCTCGTGCGTACGCAGATTCTGGATCACGCGATCGTCATAGTGAGTCGAAATCGCGAGGCCGGCCTGGACGAAATGAACGCTGTTCTGAAGGTTCGAAGTGAACTCCTTCTCCAGCGCGTAATAGTTGGAAGCATAGGCCTCGCCGCCTTCGCCTGCGGGCGTCGGCGTGCCGGTATTTTCCTCGCCGCTGGCGCCGGCTTCGGCATGTGCCTGTTCGCTCTTCGGGACGAGTTGGGGCCTGTCGTCCCGTGCTGCCGGAGCCGCGCCGCCCGCGCCGGGAAGCCAGCCGGCCTGCGCGGCATAGAGGCCGCCGCCCACACCGCCGCCGATCAGCACGAGCGGCAGCAGGGCGAGCAGCATCAGCTTCAGCAGACTGCGCTTCTTCTTCGGCGGCGCGGCTTCTTCGATCGTCGTCTCGGTCATCATCGGTTCCCTTCAATGTCAGGCGATGCGGTGGTCGGTGGCGGTATCGGGCTCTGGCTCGGCCGCGCCGGAGCGCGCCACGCGAAGGAACTGCTCCGGCTCGTGCGTCCGGCGCTGCTCGCGTCCGGCACCTGCGCCGCCGGCATCGACCGCAGTCTCGCCTAGGCGCAGCCCCCGCGATTCGGCGAGGTCGTTCAAGCGCGGCGCGGCTTCGGCGAGCAGAGTACGAGTCGCGGCGGAATCCGCAGTGAAGCGGATCTGGAGGGCATCGCCGTCCTGCTGCACCGAAACGTCGAGCGTTCCGAGCGCGTTCGGCGTCAGGCGGATACGCGTCTCGCGCGTCGTGCCCGCTGCGTCGCGCAGCGTCTCGATCCGCTCGATCATCGACTCCATCCAGTCATTGCGCGAGAGATCGAGCGGCGGCTGCTGTGCTTCCGCCAGCGGCTGCGCGACCGGCGTGCGGACAGTGTCCGCGGCGATCTGCAGTGCGGCGACCTGCGGTGCGGCGATCGCAGGCGCAGTCGCCGGTTCCACTCGCCCCGTCCGGCGCTGTGGCAGGATCTCGGCGAGGAAAGTGGCGGCGGCCGGCGTCACGACCTGCGGTGCCGATGCGAGCGGTGGCTGGGCGGTGAGCGGCAGGGGCCGCGCCGGATCGGCGGCGAATATTTCGATTCTCGGCGGACTCGGTACATCGACTTTCGCCGCGCGCGTTCCGTCGCTTGGCGCGTCCTTCCACGGACGCGCAGCTTCAACCGGCGCCCGGGGCGCTTGCGGAGCCGCGGCGGTGGGCTCCGATCCCACCACAGCCAGGTGCGGAGCGCTCCGCAGCGGTGCGGAGGATGGGGCGTCCGGCTCGGCAACGACGCCGGTGGCCGCCGGCGCAGCCTCCGCCTGCGGCAGGAGCGGCCTGATCTCGACGGCTGCCGCGCCCGCTGGCCGGGCTGCGACCGGAGCGATCGACGCGGAAGAAGAGAGCAGCCTCCGGTGGTCGGACCGCGGCACGATCGGCGTCTGCGGTGATGCTGGGGCCGACACCGAAGCTGCAATTTGCCGCGGCCCTTCAGGAGCGACGCCGTGGGGGGCGACCGCGGCAGGTCCGCCTCTGTCCTGGAACGCCATCGGCAACGTCGCGGCAGTGGCCGCCGGGGCGACCGCCGCGACCGGCGCGGCGGCTGCTGCGTTTGAGGCGGCTGCTGCGTTTGAGAGAGAAGTCGGCGCGACTGATGTGCCGCTCGGGTCCGGAGCCGCTTCAGGGGGCGCGAGCGGTTCGGCGGGCGGCACCGGCACAGGCGCGGGGGCGACCAGCCACGGAAGAATGACTTCCACCTCCGGTCCGGCAGCAGCATCGGTTTCCGCCTCCGGCAATGGCTTGCCGTCAGCGGCAGGAACTTGCCGGTCGATCGTCGAAGCCGCGCCCTCGGCAGGGATGAGTTCGGCTTCGGCCGCGACCGCGCCCGCCTGTAGGCTGCCCAGCGCGAGCGCGAAGCGGCTCGCCGCACCGGGCTCGCTTGCGGCAACGACGAGTGCCGAAGCACCGGCGGTCACAGGCTGCAACGTGAACTGGATCATGACTCCCCCGAGTGACGTGTCACTCGAACGGGTCAGCAAGGATCGTGCCGATTCCCTCGGACGGGCGGAAGCGCTTCGAGCGCGCGCAGCGCCGCCAGCGCGGCATCGGCTTCGTGACGCGCGATCAGCTTTTCGACCGCTGTCTGATCGCGCTTGGCCTCGCGGGTTGCCGCGCGAGCGTCTTCGAGCCCCTGCTGGGCCACTTCCACGCGTCGATCGGCCGCCTCGGCGGTGTGGCGAAGCCGTTCGCGGAAATGGGCGGACGCGGCAAGGCTGGTGGCAAGCGCCGGCGCCGAGCTCGGCTGGACATTGGCGGCAAGCGCATCGATCCGCCGCCGCAGCGCCGCCTCCTGCGCCAGCCGCGCCTGCGCGTGCGCCTCCTGCGCCTGGACCTGACCGAGCTGGAGCGAGCGCACCCGGTGGATTCGCGCAAGCTTCTTCGCGCTGCGCTCAGCCATCGCCGAAGACGCCGGTCAGTTCGGCGACCGCCGCTTCGAGCGGCACGACGTCGTCGGCGTCCTGGCGGATATATTCCAGCACCGCCGGATGGCAGGCGATGGCGGCATCGATCGCGGGATCGGCGCCGCTGCGATAGGCGCCCATCAGCACGAGGTCTCGGTTTTCCTCATAGGTGGCGAGATGGCGCCGCAGCACGCGCGCGGCATGGAGATGCTCCTTGCCGACGATGTCGGTCATCACTCGGCTCACCGAAGGTCCCAGGTCGATCGCCGGATAGACGCCGCGCTCGGCGAGCTGGCGGTTCAGCACGATATGCCCGTCCAGGATCGATCGCGCGCTGTCGACCACCGGATCATTGCCGTCGTCGCCGTCGGCGAGCACCGTGTAGATCGCCGTGATCGAGCCACCCGAGGAAACGCAGGTGCCGGCCCGTTCGATCAGGCTCGGCAGCATTGCGATCGCCGAGGGCGGATAGCCGCGCGCCGATGCGGGCTCGCCCAGCGCGAGGCCGATCTCCCGGCCCGCATGCGCGACGCGCGTGAGCGAATCCAGGATCAGCAGCACCTTCTTGCCCTCGGCGCGAAACGCTTCGGCGATGGCGGTTGCCCGCAGTGCACCGCGGATTCGCAGCACAGGCGAATGATTGGCGGGAACGGCGACCACCACCGAGCGGGCACGCGCCTCGCCATGGATCTTGGTCTCGAGGAAGTCGGCTACTTCGCGGCTGCGCTCGCCGATCAGCCCGACGACCACCACATCGGCTTGCGCGGCACGGACGATCATGCCGAGCAGCACCGATTTGCCGACGCCCGAACCCGCCATGATGCCCACCCGCTGGCCCTGCCCCACCGTGAGCAGGCCGTTGATCGCGCGCACGCCCACGTCGAGCGGCTCGAGCACGCGGCCGCGGTCGAGCGGCGACTGGAGCTTGCCCGCGAGCGGCCAGCGGCCGGCGCCGCGGATCGGGCCCTGGCCGTCGATCGGCTTGCCCGCGCCGTCGACGACGCGCCCGAGCAGTGCCGCGCCCACCTCCGCTTCGCCCGGCGGTCCGATTGGCCGGACCGGCGCGTTGGGAAGCAGCGGCGCCGGACCGCCCAGGTTCATCAGCAGCGTCTTGCCGCCGCGAAAGCCGATGACTTCGGCTTCCACGCGCTCGGCACCGGCCGTGCCCACCGCGCAGACGGTGCCGACCGGCAGCGACAGCCCGACCGCTTCCATCAACAGCCCGTCGTAGGAGGAAAGCCGTCCGGAGACCTTTGGCTTCGCGATGAAGTCGCGGACGCTCAGGCCTTCGAGATACGCGTTGGAAAAGGCGTTCAGCATGGCGGCGGAATCGGCACCTTGTCGATCGCTTCGGCGAGCTGCTCGAGCCAGAGATCGGGGCCGTCCTCGATGATCGTCGAAGCGCTCTCGATCACGAAGCCACCGCGCGCGACATGCGCATCCCCGACCGCGAAGATGCGCGCGGGGAGCTTTCCTTCGAGCAGCGGCACGTCCTCCGGGTGGAGCCGCAACAGCGCCGACTCGGCACCGTCCGCGAGCAGATCTACCGCGGCGGCGACTCGCCGGTCGAGAAGGTCGGACGCGATGCCCGTTTCGCCGATCAGGCGGTGGACGAGATGCAGCACGGTCTGCCGCAGCTGCCCGGCCATCCGCTCGCGGTCGAAATGGGCGCCGCGTGCCAGCGCCGTCGAGACCTGGTCGAGCAGTGCGCCTTCGCGCGCCCGGGCGGCTTCGATTTCCGCCAGTGCGGCGGCACGGCCCTCCGCGACGCCCGCGGCATGCGCCGCAGCGACGGGATCGCTGAAGCCGCGGCTCGGCTGCGGCTGCACCGGAGGCAACTCGGCATCGAACGGGTCCCAGCCCTCGGTCGGATTGCGGCTCGGGTCGGCGGGCTTGAAATGCCGTGGCCCCTCGGCTTGCGGCGCGAAGTGACGCGCAGCGCTCGCCGCCGGATCGACGGCGGTGAATCCCGCGGCGCCTTCGAACGCCTTCTTGAGCAAATCGCCGGCAGCGGCGTGGCGCATGGCGAGCCCCGGTGCGAAGCTAGACATATTCCTCGTCGCCTCCCCCCGGCATGTGGATGGCCCCTTCCTTCACCAGCCCGCGCGCGACACCGATCACCACCTTTTGCGCGTCGAGCACTTCGGCGAGCTTCATCGGGCCGCGCGCTTCCATCTCGTCGCGGATGCCATCGGCGGCGCGGCTCGACATGCAGCCGAGGAAGCGGTTGCGGACTTCCTCTTCGACGCCCTTCAGCGCCTTGACGAGGATCTCGCCGTCGATGCTGCGGATGAGCGTGCTGAGATTCTTGTCGTCGAGCTCGAGCAGATTATCGAAGACGAACATCGCCTCCTCGATCTCTCTGGCGACCGCCTTGTCGAGCTTGAACAGCTTGGGCATCACCTTGGCCTCGGTCGCCTTGCGCGCGCCCTGCAGGATCTTCGCCGCCTCGCGCGTGCCGCCGAGCTGGAGCCCGGCTTGCTTGCGCGGCGCAGCTGCCCGGTTCTCGAGCATCGTCCGCAACGTTTCGATCGCTTCCGGCGGTACCGGGCCGAGCTTGGCGACCCGATGCAGTATCTCCGGCTGCTGCGCCTCGGGCAGCTTCTCGAACACCTTGGCGGCAACATCGGGATCGAGGTTGGCCAGCAGCACCGCCGCGATCTGCGGATGCTCGGCCCCGATCATCGAAGCGATCTCTTCGGGATCGAACCAGTCCAGCTGTTCGAGCCCGCAGGCCACTTGGGCCGGCATGATCCGGGCGAGAACGCTTTCCGCCCGCTCGGCGCCGAGCGCCTTCGTCATCATCCCTTCGATCTTCGGCGCCGGATCGAACTGAACGGTACTGCGGTCGCGCGCCTTGAACACGAAATCGTCGAGCACCTGCTCGACCTCGGCCTCGCTCACATCGGCAACGGCGAACATCGCCTTGCCCAGTTGCCGAACCTCTTCGGGGTCGAGCTTCTGGAGGATCGCCGCGGCTTCCTCTTCGCCGACGAGCATCATCAGCACGGCGGCGCGCTCCACTCCGGTGAAATGGCGAACGCCGTGCATCATGGCGCATTCGTCCGGATCATGTCGCGCACGGCAAGCGCCGCGCGCGCGGGATTGTCGCGCGTGAAGCCGCGCACCAGCCCGACGCGATCGTCATAGCTGCGGCCGCGATCGAGCATGTCGACGCTGACCCCCGGCTGCGGTTCGGCGGCGGACGGTTGTGCGGCAGCAAGCGCCGGGCGGTGCATCGCGCCCTCCTCCCGCTTCTTCAGCAATGCCTTGGCGAGCGGCCTCACGCCGAGCAGCAGCACCAGCAGCGCGATGACCACTGCAGTGACATGCCGCGCGACCATCGCGACCCATCCGGCCTCGTACCAGGCGGGGCCCTCGCGCACGTCCGCATTGTCGGTGAAGGCGCGGCTGACGACCGTCACCTGATCCTGCCGGGCTTCGTTATAGCCTACGGCCGCGCGGACGAGCTCGGTGATCTGGCGGATCTCGGCTTCGGTGCGCGGCTGGCCTTCCGGATTGCGCAGCAGCACCGCGACCGAGATGCGCTGCACCGCTCCCGGCACGGTGCGCGTCACGGATACTTCCTTGCCCAGGTCATAGGTGCGGGCGAAGCTGTCGCTCTGCCGCATCGGCGCTGTCGACGGGGCGACATCGGCGGCAGCGGGAGCGGCGGCGGTCGCGGCATCGGGTGACTCGACCGACCCGAGGATCGGTGCCGTGTTCGACAGTGCGCCGGGGATGCCGCCCGGCGCCTGTTCGCGCGGCGCTCCGGTCCAATTGCCCTGCTCGGCACGGACGACGCCTTCGCGGTCGTAGCTTTCCCGGGTCGCCTGGCTTTCGTCGAGGTTGACGTCGGCCTGAACCTCGGCGGTGAAGTTCCCGGCGCCGACCAGCGGAGTCAGCAGCTGGAACAGCTTGGTCCGATACTCGTCCTCGACCCGGCGTTCAAAATCGATCCGAGTGTCGCCTGCCGACGTGCCGATATCGCCGTCCGGGCGACTGAGCAGCGCACCGAGCTGATCGACGATCGTGACGGCTTCGGCCTGCATCCCCGGCACCGAGGACGCGACGAGATTCACCACCGAGCGCACCTGTGCTTCGCTGAGCGTGCGGCCCGGCTGGAGGCGGACGATCACCGACGCCGAGGGTTCGGCGCGATCCCGCACGAACACCGAGCTTTCGGGCATCGCCAGATGCACGCGCGCGTCGGCGACCGAATCGAGCTCGGCAATCGAACGGGCGAGTTCGGTTTCGCGCGCCTGCCGCAGCCGTTCGCCCTCCACCGCGCGGCTGACGCCCATCGGCAGCTGATCGAGGATGGCATAGCCACCCGGCGCGGCGCGCGGCAGATCCTGGCTGGCAAGCAGCATGCGCGCCTTGTGATACGCGTCCTCGGCCACGGTGATGGCGCCACCACCGTCGAATCCGGTGTCGATTCCTGCCTGCTGAAGCGCCTCGGCGACCGCCGCCTTGTCGGCGTCGGGCAGGTCGGTGAACAGGATGCGCTGCGGCGGCGTGGAAACCATCGCCCAGGCGAGCGCGGCCGCCAGCACGAGGCCGACCAGCAGGATCATCGGCAGGCTGCGCTTGACCGCAGGCTGGCCGATGATGCCGCCGAGCTGACGCAGCGGATTGGCGAAGCCCGGAAGCGGCCGGGCCGCTGCGGGTGCTTCGGATGCGGGTGCGAGATTGGGGCTCATCGGATCAGACCGGCATGCTCATGATGTCGCGATAGGCGGAGAGAAGCTTGTTGCGGACCTGCAGCGTCGCTTCGAAGCCAACCGAGGCCTGCTGGCGCGCGAGCATCACCTTGGCGATATCCACCGTCTCGCCGCGCTCATAGGCCGCGGAGAGCGCTCCCGCTTCCTGCTGGCTCTGGTTCACCTCGCGGACCGCGCTGGTGAAGGTGTCGGTGAAGCTGGTGCGCTGCGGCTCCACGGGTGCGGGCGTGCCGGCAGTCTGCTGCGCCCGGTTGAGCGCGGCATTGCGCTCGAGGATCTGGGCGCGCAGCTCCATCACCCGATCGACGCCCATCGCGGCGCCGGGTCCGCCGACGCCGCTCATGCCGACATCGCCCGGGCGATATCGTCACCCTGCTCGCGCGCCTTGGCTAGCCGATAGCGCAAGGTACGCTCGGAAATGCCGAGCCGCCGCGCGGTTTCGATCCGGCTGCCGTTGCAGGCCGCCAGCGTCTCACGGATCGCGTGAAATTCGGACATCTGGACGATGTTGCTCAGCTTCGCGCCGGCTTCCACTCGGTTCTCGGGCCGCCGGTCGAAGAGGATGTGCTCGGCGCCGATCGCATCGGCGGGTGCCAGCAGCAGCGCGCGCTGGATCACATTCTCCAGCTCGCGAACATTGCCCGGCCAGTCGTGCGCAGTCAGTTCGGCGAGCGCACCGGGCGCAAGCCAGGGCAATGCAGCCCGTCCGCCCCCGTGACGGACGATCATCGCCGCCGCGAGCGCCGGAATGTCGCCGGGGCGTTCGGCAAGTGCCCTGGTGGTCAAGGGAAAGACGCTGAGCCGATAATAAAGGTCGGCGCGGAAGCGGCCGGCTTCGACTTCGCCCTGCAGATCGCGGTTGGCGCATGCGATCACCCGCACGTCGATCTTCTCGGGAAGCGTACCGCCGATCGGCACCACTTCGCGCTCCTGAAGCGCGCGCAGCAGCTTCGCCTGGAGCTGGAGCGGCATTTCCGCGATCTCGTCGAGCAGCAGCGTGCCACCGTGCGCCGCGCGGAAGAAGCCCTGGCCGCCCGACGAGGCGCCGGTGAAGGCGCCTTTCTGATGACCGAACAACATGGCTTCGAGCATCGATTCCGGCAGCGCTGCACAGTTGATCGCCACGAACGGTCCGTCGCGCCGCGACGAGCCCTCGTGAATGGCGCGTGCGAGCACTTCCTTGCCGGTTCCGGTCGGGCCGTTGATCAATACCGTGATGTCGGCGCTCGCGACGCGCTCGGCGAGCGCCAGCAGCGCAAGGCTCTCCGGATCGGCTGCCACGGGCGCCGAGGGGCCGCGCAGGAAGGCGCTGGCGAAGCCGATGCCGGTCGCCGCCTCTTCGGGCGAATAGCAGACGCGGGCGGCACTGCCGTCGCGGAAGGGGACTGCGGCGCAGCCGTCGTTCCCGATCACCAGCGTACGTGCGGCCACCGGCGGTGTCTCGCCCTGTGCGACCAGGAACAAGTCGCCGGACGCAGGCTTGCCGCTCTCGCACGAGCCGATTTCGAAACCCTGAGCGCGCAGCGCCGAAACCAGCGCATATTTCTGTCGCAGCACTGCGGCGGACGGATAGATCGTGCCCATGAAATCCCCCCTGTCGCGCTGCTTCTGGGGGAAAGGTGGTAAACGAGCCGTTAAGTCTGTTCGATTCCGCAACGATTTTCACCGCGCCGCGCGCATTGCCTCTACGCGCGCACGCGCGCGAGAGCGAGTTTCTGCTTAATGCCGCGGATCGGCGGTCGTTCTCAGGGCTGGCGGCTCGGGCTCCCGTTCAGGGGGGACGCGGGAAGCGCCAGCACTGAGGAGACTTGGACATGACTGTTATCGGTACGAACATCGCGTCGCTGCGCGCGTCGAATGCGTCGATGGGCGCAACGGCGTCGCTGCAGACCGCCATGGAGCGTCTGTCGACCGGCAAGCGGATCAACAGCGCGAAGGACGATGCGGCTGGCCTTGCCATCGCGAGCCGCATGACGAGCCAGGTTCGCAGCATGGCGGTCGCCATCCGCAATGCGAACGACGGCATTTCGCTCGCCCAGACCGCCGAAGGATCGCTCGGCGAAGTCACCAACATGCTTCAGCGCATGAAGGAACTGGCCACTCAGTCGGCGAACGGCACGCTCGGAACGATCGAGCGCTCAACGCTGCAGTCGGAAATGGACCAGCTGGTCGCCGAGATCGACAATGTCTCGAAAACCGCCAACTTCAACGGCGTGAAGCTGCTCGACGGTTCGCTCAAGGCCCTGACGCTGCAGACCGGCATCAACGCCGGCGAGACGATCAGCGTGTCGATGGTGGCCGCGTCGACCGGCAAGCTGGGTCTGCTGGCGCTCGAAGGAAGCGCCAGCGGCGGTAACGTCGGCGCGACTGCGCTGGCGGCGGGCAGCGTGACGATCAACGGTGTCGCGATCGGCGCTTCCACCGATGGATCGGCAGCGGCAAAGGCGGCCGCGATCAACGCGAAGTCTGAGGAAACCGGCGTCACCGCGACCGCGACCAACGCCGTCTCGCTGACCGTCGACGCGAGCAAGTTCACCACCCAGGCGCCGAACAGCGTCACGCTGACGGTCGATACCGGCGAGATCGCCGAGGCGCTCAGCCTCACGATCGGCGGCGAGACGGTCACGCTTACCGCTGCCGACGAGACCGCCGGCAGCGTGCAGGCGCTGGCCGATCGCATCAACGCCACGTCGGCCGTCACCGACGCGGGCTATGTCGCGTCGGTCGATACCGGAAAGCTGGTGCTGACGCGTGCCGACGGCGGCGATATCGAATTCGCGGCCGGCGATGCGGTCTTCACTGCGGCGACTGACTTCGAGGGCGAAACCGTCGCGCTCACCAGCCTGTCGACCGGCGTGACCGCCGAAGGTCCGGAAGCCGAAGCGATCACGATCAAGGTGGGCGATACCGACGTCGCTCTGGCCGGCACCGAAACCGACGTCGACGACCTGGTGGCGACCATCAACGACGCCGATGGCGTGTCCGATGCCGGTATCGTCGCGTCGAACGTCGACGGCAAGCTGGTGCTGACCGCCGCCGACGGAGGGAACGTCGCGCTGAAGGGCGCCAACGGCGTGTTCACTGCGGCCACTGGCGCCGACGGTGAAGCCATGGATCTGACGGCGATCGACTCCACCGGCGTGACGGCCACCGGAACGGTCGCACTCTCGGCCGAGGAAGGCGAACTGGTCGCCATCTCCGGCACCGAGGCGGGACTCACCGCCACCGGGCTGACTGCGACGAACACCACGCTCGCGATCAGCAGCCAGACCGAGGCTTCGGATGCGCTGGCGGTGATCGACGCGGCGCTCGACAAGATCTCGGCGAGCCGCGGTGATCTGGGTGCGGTGCAGAACCGCCTCCAGTCGACGGTCAACAATCTGAGCACGATCTCGACCAATCTCGAAGAGGCGCGCAGCCGGATCGAGGACGCCGATTTCTCGGCCGAGACGACTGCGCTCGCAAAGGCGCAGATCCTGGCGCAGGCATCGACTGCGATGCTCGCCCAGGCCAACCAGAGCCAGCAATCGGTTCTGCAGCTGCTCCGCTAAGGCTGTGCCGGTCGGGGGCGTCACCCCCCTGACAGGCGCGCCCGACCGGTCAACTCCCTCGCAAGAGGGGGCGCACGGGAGCCCCGACGGCCCATGCCGCCGGGGCTCTTCGCGTGCGGAGTTGACGCAGCGGCCGGCCGGCGCGAAGCCGAACCAATGGTAGCGAACGAACTCGATCGTTTCGTCGCGGCGCAGCGCGACAGCTATGCCGCTGCGCTCGCCGAGCTGCGCGCCGGCGACAAGCGCGGTCACTGGATGTGGTTCGTCTTTCCGCAGATCGCCGGGCTCGGCCGTAGCGCGCAAGCGCAACGCTATGCGATCGTCGACCGCGCCGAGGCGTGCGCCTATCTGGCGCATGACCAGCTCGGGCCCAGGCTTGTCGAGTGCAGCGAGGCGGTGCTCGACTGGCGCGGGCGCAGAACGGCCGAGGCGATGCTCGGCGACATCGATGCGATGAAACTGCGCTCGTCGATGACTCTGTTCGAGGCGGTAAGCGGCGATGCGCGGTTCGCCGCGGTTCTCGACGGCTTCTATTCGGGCGCGCGCGACGATCGGACGCTGGCGCTGCTCGACCGCTAGCCGAGCCGCGCCCGCAACGCCTTCTTCAGGCGCGCATGCGCCGCCGACTTGATCTGGCAGACGCGCGCGGCTCCGACTCCGATCACCTGGCCGATTTCCTCGAGGTTGAGTTCCTCGACGTAATAGAGCTGGATCACCATCGCCTCGCGCTCGGGCAGGCCCGCGATCGCCTCGATCAGTGCTTCGCGCTGATCGGCTTCGGCGAGCTGATCGAAGGCATCGGGCTCGTCGGCCATGAACCAGGGCGCCTCGTCCGAATAGACGTCATCGATCGAATCGAAGCGGATCGCCTCGGCCGTGGCATATTCCAGCCGCAGCTTCTCCGGCGTGATTTCCAGCTTTTCCGCCACTTCGCTATCGGTGGGTGTGCGGCCGAGACTCTCGGAAAGGCTGGCCACCGCGCCGTTGTACGCGCGCCGCCGCCGCATCGCGCCGCGAGTCAGCGTTGCCTGTCGCCGAAGCTCGTCGATCATCGCGCCGCGCAGCCGCGTCATCAGATAGCTTTCGAAGCTCACCTGCCCGCGATCCTCAAACGCGCTCGCCGCCTCGACCAGCGCGACCAGCCCGATCTGGATCAAATCCTCGACATCGACGATCGTGCTCATCGATCCGTGGATGTGCCAGGCGACCCGGCGCACCGTGTGCAGATGGCGGCGGACCAGCGCCTCCGCCTCGCGTTCGGACGAAGGAGTGCGCGAATAGGTAAGCGGCGACTGCGCGGCGGCTGCCGTCATGGCATCGATCTTCCTTTGGGGAGCTGCGGTCATGCGGGAAGCGCCTCCGGCGCACCGATCACCGCGACGACCTCGACGGGCTTCTCCTCGGGTACTTCGAAGAAGCTCATCACCGGCGTGTCGGGCAGCACGCTCTTCACGAGCTTGCGAATCGCGCGCCGGATCGAAGGCTGGACGACGAGGACGAAGGGCTTGGCCTCGGCGATCAGCGGGGCCGCGGCATGGCTGAGCGCCTGGGCGATCCGCTGGCCAAGGTCTGGCTCGATCGTGTGCCGATTCGATCCGTCGGCGCGAACCGCCTGCCCCAGCAGCGCCTCGAGCTGCCCTTCCAGCGTCATCACGCGCAGCGGCTCGCGCACGCCGCAGAGCTTCTGAATGATGAGCGCGCCGAGCTCGGGCCGGATCAGCTCGATGATCTCCTCGGCGTCGGGCGTCCGCTGCGCGGCCACCGCGATCGCGGCGGCAATGCGGCGGAATTCCTTGAGCGGAATGCTCTCGGCCAACAGCCCGCGCAGCACCTGCGTCAGCGTGGTGAGAGGCAGCGGCTGCGGCGACAGCGCCGCGACGAGCTGTGCCGCACGGTCCTTCAGCCCGTCGAGCAGCGCCTGCACCTCGTCGGGGCCGAGCAGATCCGACGCGTTCTGGAGCAGCATCTGATTGAGGTGCGTGGCGACGACCGTGCCCGGATCGACCACGAGATACCCCGCGCCGGTCGCGGCGTCGGCGTCGCCCGGATTGACCCAGATCGCGTCGAGCCCGAACGTCGGATCCTTGCAGGGTTTGCCGTGAATCGAGCCCGCGGCTTCCCCGGTGTCGAGCGCCAGCATCTCGTCGGGCGAGACCGAATCCTCGCCCACCACCACGCCGCCGATCAGGATGCGATAGGTGAAGGGCGGCAGATTGATGTCGTCGCGCACCCGCACCTGCGGCACGACGAACCCCAGCTCCTTCGAGAGCTGGCGGCGCACGCCGGTGATGCGGCCCATGAGCGGGCCGCCGCGGCGCTCGTCGACCAGCGGCACGAGGCCGTAGCCGATGTCGAGCATGACGTGGCAGCTGTCGGTCACCTCGTCCCAGCCGATCCTGGAGAGGTCGGCCGGTTCGGTAGCCACCGGCTCGGGCGGCGGCGGTCGGTTCGCAATCGCACGGAGCTTCCAGGCGGCGAAACCTGCGCCGGCAGCGGCAGGCAGGATGACGAGCGCGGGCATTCCGGGGAGGATGCCCAGCAGTCCCAGAATGACCGCCACCGGCGTCCAGGTGCGATGGCTGCCGAACTGGCTACCGATCTGTCCGGCGAGATCGTGGCTCGAAGTGACGCGCGTGACGATCGCGGCAGCGGCGATCGAAAGCAGCAGCGCCGGGATCTGCGCCACCAGCGCGTCGCCGATCGCCAGCAGCACATAAGTCTGTGCGGCGTCGCCCACGCTCATCTGATGCGTGATCGTGCCGAGGATCAGGCCGCCGAGGATGTTGATCGCGAGGATCAGCAGACCAGCGATCGCATCGCCCTTCACGAACTTGGACGAACCATCCATCGCGCCGTAGAAATCTGCTTCGGTCGATACTTCGATGCGGCGCGCGCGTGCCTCGTCCGGCGTAATGAGGCCGGCGTTGAGGTCGGCGTCGATCGCCATCTGCTTGCCCGGCAGCGCATCGAGCGTGAAGCGCGCCGAGACTTCGGAGACGCGGCCGGCGCCCTTGGTCACCACGATCATGTTGATGATGATCAGGATCGAGAAGACGAGCAGTCCGACCACATAGTCGCCGCCGATCAGGAAGGTGCCGAACGCCTCGATCACATGCCCTGCGGCGGCCTCGCCTTCGTGGCCATGGACGAGCACGACGCGCGTCGAGGCGACGTTCAATCCGAGCCGAAACAGCGTGACGAAGAGCAGCACGGTGGGGAAGGCGGAGAAATCGAGCGGCTTCTGCGCATTGAGCGCCACCATGAGCACGGCGAGCGAGATCATGATGTTCATGATGAAGAAGGCGTCGAGCAGGAACGCCGGGATCGGGACCACCATCAGCGCCACGAGCAGCAGGATCGCGAGTGGCAGCGCGAAACTCTTCATCGCGGGTCCGAACGAAGCGGGCGAAAGCGAAACGGCAGTCATTCGGTCAGCCCCCCAGGCTCGCGAGCATCAGATAGGCGAGCCGCGCAGTGTCGGGCGTGGGGCGCAGCGGATCGACCTGACGCAGCGTGTTCAGATTGGCGAGCGTCGTTTCGACCCACGGCGTGTCGCCCGCGACCGCGCGCGTCCCGGGGATCACGGCCCCGCCGTTCGCGAGCGCACGAACCTCGGCCGCGCCACTCGGCAACGCCGAGGCGAGTCCGGTCGCACCGACGGCAGCGGCGCCGCGGTCGAGCTTCGCGGCGAAGCCCCGATAAATTTCGGAGAGCGATTTCGGCTGGCCGTTCGCCGCATAGAAGATGTTGCGATTCGCGCGCGCCGCCGCGGGAAACATCGACGCTCCCGACCGGCCAGGGTTCGTCTCCAGCGCTCCAAGGAAGGAGCGCGCACCGCCCAGGCCAAGAAAATGCGCCATGTAGAGATCGGTCCCGTTGGTGGCGCGGCCGAGCGACGATTCGAGGGCAGCCTGATTGTCGGACGCGTGTTCGGCGGCCATCAGTGCGGCGACCTGGGGATTGGTGCGCAGATCGAGAATCGCGCTGCGCGTCGCGGGGTCCGCGACGGTGAAGCGTCCGCTCGCACTCTGGCGAATATTGTCGGACGCCCAGCCGAGGCCGTGCTTCTCGCCATGTTCTTTGACGACGGCGAGCCAGCTCTGCTCGATGAATTGATAGAGGCCGGTCGCGCTGGAGGTGCGGGCGCGCGCATCGGCCCGCATCCCGCTTTCGACCTGCGCCTGGCCAAGCAGATAGTTGAAGTCGACGCCGGTACGCCGGCTGGCCAGCGCGATCGCCGACTGGACGTCCGCAGTGTTTCCGATCGAAGCGACGTTCATCGAACCCTGATCCGATTTCCCCTGGGTGCGGGAACGGATCAGCAAGGAGCGTGCCAGTCTAGCAGCTGTGGCCGGTTCGGCTCAGCGGAAAGCGCCGCAAAGGCTCAGCCGTAGGCGAGCCGCAGCCCAGGGCGGTAGGCGGGTGCCGCCACACCGGCAAGATCCTGCAGGCGCCGGCGGACATTTGCCGCCATCAGGTTGACGTAGATACGCGCCATTTCGTTCAGGCGATGTGCCTCGGCGGCGAGCTCGCGGATTTGCGCGTCGGGCGGAGTCGCTTCGTGCGCGGCGACCGCTTCGATCGCGGCGAGCTTGGTCTGAGTCGCCGATTCTAGCGCAGCGACGTCGTTTGCCTTGAGCGCGGCGATCTCCGCGTGAAGGGCCTCGATCACTGCGACCAGCGCGTCCTGCCTAGTCATGGGGCTTCCAGCTCATCTTGAGCGCGAGCAGCCGGTCGGCGATGGTCGACGGCACGAGCGGGAAGGTTCCGTCCGCGATCGCCTTGCGGATGCGCGCGACACGATCGGCATCGACCGGTGGCTCGGCGGCCATCGCCGCAGAGAGCAGCGTCGCACCGGGCGCCTCGGCACTCTGCGACGTCGCACCCTCTACCGCGCGCGCCGCGACGACGGGCTCGGCAGGGCCGACCGGCGCCGGACGGCGCTCGATCGCGCTAGCCGGTTTGCTGCCGATAGGATCCACCATGTCCGCATTCCTCGCTTTGCTGCCGACACCGGAAGAAACGGCCGTCGGCAACGGCGCTTTAGCAGAAAATCAATCGGTCCATCCAGGAAGGGTCGCGCGGCCCGGTTGGACGGCGACCGCCTGGATCGGCGGTTCGCGCTCCTCGACCCGCACCAGCAGGCGCGCGCCCGGGGCCGCATCGCTCATCGCGATCCCGTCGCGCGTGATCGAAAAGCCCTGCGCGCCTGCCTCGACCGTGATCGGATCGCCGCGGCGGATCACCAGTTCCTGATCCGCCGGACGCGTCGATCCCTGCGCGGCTGCCGCCTGCGCCTGCGCCGCGGGTGCGGCGTCGACCGGGACGAAGATGCGCCAGCTGGGCGCCATGCAGCGCACCACCACGGCATCATGGGCATCGGTGCGCCATTCGAGCTGCGGTGCGGCGCAGGCAGCAAGCCGCAGCCGGCGATCGACTGCCGTGCGTGCGCCACCCTCCTCGCCAATCGCCTTGCCGGTGAATTGGGCGACCAGCGTGTCGAGCGCTTCGGTGGACTGGAAGTCCTGCGCGGCGGCGGGCGTCGCAGCGATGAGCGCGGACGCGGGCAGCAAGAGCTTCAGCATGATCTTCTCCTTCGTTATCGGCGCCTGCGCAGCAACAATCGTGCCGGGCCAACGGTCATTGCGGCACGCCCGCGTATCCAAGCGTCAGCACCGCGCGGCGCCGGCCGTCCGCAGTGGCGATCTCGATCCTGTCCGGCGCGACGGCGCCGCCACGCACCAGCAGGGCGGCGACGGCCCGCGCCCGGTCGGCAGCGAGGATCGCAGCGCTGCCGGTCGCTAAGTCGCGATCGGCAGCGTCGCGCCCCGCCTCTCCGGTCACCGTGATCCGCGTGCGCGGGTCACGCGCGGCATCGCGCGCCCAGGCGACGACATGCGCGGCCGGCGGCAACACTGCCGATCCGGGCGCGAAGCCTTCGAGAATCGCCGCGGCGACCGGCATCGCCGGACGCGGCTCCGCAGCGGGCGCATCGAAGGCGGCGCGGAAGCCCGAGGCGAGAAGCCGCGGTTCGGCCTGTGTCGCCTGCAGAAAGACGAAGAAGCCCATGAGCAGCAGGCCAAGATCGGCGAGTGTCGTCAGCCACACGGGCCGGGCGTTGCGCGCGCCCTCTTCGGAAATGTCGATCATGCCGCGATCTCGTGCGGCGCCCGAACGCCCGCTGGCTGAATCGAGGCAAGCGCCACCAGCGGTGCCTCCAGCCGCAGCCGCTCCTGTGCCTCGACGCGCGCAAGCCGCCGCAGCCGCGCCGCGACCGGCAGCGCCACCAGGCTCGCCAGCACCGCGCCATAGAGGGTGGTGAGCAGCGCCACTGCCATCGCTCCGCCGATCGCCGCGGGATCGCTCATCGTCGTGAACATCCGAACCAGCCCGATCAGCGTGCCGATCATTCCCATCGCCGGCGCCGCTTCGGCGGCCGCCGCCCAGAGTTCCGCCGCCGCGCGGTGGCGCTCGGCGCGCGCGCTACGGCGGCGCGCGACCAGTTCCGCCACGGCATCGGCACGCGCGCCATCGACAATGGCTTCGACGGCGGCTGCGACATCGGCGTCTGCGATGACCGCACGGTCGAGCGCGATCACGCCATGCCGCCGCGAAATACGCGTCAGCGCCGCGACCTGCGCGAGCAGCGGCTCGGCGTCGAAGCGGCGGCGCCCGAGCACGCGCAGGGCGGCCACTCCGCGGACCAAGTCGCGGCCCGGAGTCCGGAGCGCCACCGCGAGCATTGTCCCGCCTCCGACGATGGCGAGTGCGAGCGGATCGAGGAAGGGAGCGAGGTCGGCGGCTGTCATGCTCCGCGCGATGCAATCCGCAGGCCAACTCCCCGCTCAAGCCCCTCGCCGGACCATTCGCGACCGTTCCGGCAACCGGTTGCCGCCGATCCGGCAAAAACCTGCCGCTCCTGCCGATCGCAAACGGCACCCGAGGGTTCTCGAGGCGCCGAAGCGCAATTGGCACGCCCATTGCTTGGAATGCGGACGAACCTTGTGCGGGAGATGTGCACGATGTCGAACGATGGCCTTTTCGGTGTGCATGGCGCGGCGCTGACCGTGCGCTCGCAGCGCATGGGCATGCTCGCATCCAACATCGCGAATGCGTCCACGCCAGGATATCTGGCGAAGGACATCGACTTCCGGGCAGCGCTCGCCGGACTGGAGGCGTCGGGGGGCGCATCCGACCAGGCGATCGCGCAGGCGACGCTCTACCGTGTTCCGGTCCAGCCCAGCGCGGACGGCAATACGGTAGAGCTCGCCACGGAGCAGACCGCCTTCGCCGAGAATGCCGTCGCCTATCAGACGACGCTGTCGTTCCTGAACGGGCGGATCAACACCATCACGCGCGCCTTGAGGGGGGAGTAAGATGCCCGATCAACCGCTCACCATCTTCCAGGTCGCGGGTCGCGCCATGTCAGCGCAGCTCGTGCGGATGAACACCACGGCCTCCAACCTCGCGAACGCCGGCACCGTCGCCTCGAGCGCAGACGGGGCCTATCGCACGCTAAAGCCCGTGTTCCGCACGCATTTCGACGCGGCGAGCGGCATGTCGACCGTCGATGTCGAGCGCGTCGTCAACGCGGGTACGGAACCCACGCGGCGCTACGATCCCGGCAATCCGATGGCCGATGCCGACGGCAATGTCTGGGAGAGCGCGGTCGACGAGACGCAGGAGCTGGTCGACATGCTCGAAACCGCCCGGAACTATCAGAACAATGTCGAAGTGCTCGCGACCGCGAAGTCGCTGATCCTCGACACGATCAAGCTGGGCCGCGGCTGATGAGCAGCTTCGATTCCACCCTCGCCACCCTCGGCATCGGCCGCACGACACCGTCGAACGCCGCGACCGCCTCGGCGAACACCGCCAATCTTGGCCGGACCGAGATGGATCAGAGCGACTTTCTGACGCTCATGACCGCGCAGCTGAAGAATCAGGATCCGTTCGAGCCGGTCGACAACAGCCAGATGGTCGCCCAGATGGCGCAATTCTCGAGTCTCGCCGGCATCAGCGAGATGAACTCGACGCTGAAGGCGATCTCCGAGCGGCTGGGCGGAACGACGACCGCCGATGCGCTGTCCTGGGTCGGCAAGACCGTGCTCGTCGAAGGCGACACTGCCTATCCGCGCACCGATGGCACGATGGGGGGCACGATCGTCCTTGGCGCCGATGCCAGCGACGTCACCGTGACAATCGAAAATGGCGACGGCGCGATCCTGAAGACGGTGCAGCTCGGCGCGCGGAGCGCGGGCGCGATCGACTTCGAATGGGACGGCACGACCGACAGCGGCGACGCACCCGGTGCCGGGCCGTTCCGCATCCGCGTCGGCGCGATGAACGCCGAAGGCGAAACCGTCGAAGCGACTCCGCTGGTCTGGGCTCCGGTCACTGCGGTCGCATTCGACGCGGGCGGCGAACCCGTCCTCACCCTTCCTGGCATCGGCCAGATCTCTCCCTCCGCCGTCCTCAAGGCCGGCTGAGCCCGCAAACAGGAGTAACCCGAATGTCCTTCTACACTTCGCTCAGCGGGCTGCAGGCCGCGCAGACCGACATGTCGACGATCTCGCACAATCTCGCGAACGTCTCGACCAACGGCTTCAAGCGCTCGACGACGCAGTTCGCCGACGTGATCGCCTCGACCGCCAATTCGAACCCGACCCAGATGGTCGGATCGGGCACCGTCGTGAAATCGGTGCGCCAGCAGTTCAGCCAGGGCGGCTATACCCAGTCGAGCTCGGCGCTCGACATCGCGATTTCGGGCGACGGCTTCTTCGCAATGAAGGGCGAGGGATCGTCGGGCGTGATGTTCACGCGCAACGGCAGCTTCAAGGTCGACAGCGACCGCTATGTCACCGACGCACAGGGCAACAAGCTGCAAGTCTATCCGGTCGACGGTTCGGGCGCGGTGGTGGCGACGGGGGTCGATTCCACCGTGGCGCTGCGCCTGCCGCAGACCAGCGGCACGCCGCAGGCGACCGAGAATGTCGCGCTGTCGCTCAATCTCTCGGCCAATTCGCCGATCCCGGCCAACGCCGCCCGGTTCGACGAGGAAACGCCCTATACGTTCAACCGCTTCGATCCGGGCACCTACAATCAGTCGGCCCAGACGACGATCTACGATGCGAACGGCAACGCGCTGACGCTGACCAATTATTTCGTCCGCGAGGCCTCGCCCACGGTCGATAACCAGACCTCGAACTGGAAGGTCTATTCGTTCGTCGGCGACCAGCAGCTGAGTGCGGGTGACGCGGGCGACGGCGAGCCGCTTCCGATCACGCTCGAATTCGACGCGACCGGCAAGCTGACCGCGCCATCGGCACCCACGACGTTCAGCGGCTTCCTGGCGCCCGGCGCTACTTCCGAACAGGTGCTCACGCTCGACTTCGGCAATGCCACCACGCAGGTCGGCTCGCCGTTCAGCGTCAACGCGCGCAGCCAGGACGGCGCCGCGGTAGGCCAGTTCGAAGGCGTCACCATCGGCGACGACGGCATCGTCCGCGCGAGCTTCTCGAACGGCGACAGCCAGCCGCTCGGCAAGGTGGTGCTCGCCAACTTCTCCAATCCGTCGGGATTGCGCCAGCTGGGCAATTCGACCTGGTCGGCGACCGGCCTCTCGGGCGAACCGCGGCTCGGCGAGCCCGGCACCAACGGCTTCGGCGGTCTGATGGCGGGCGCGGTCGAGCGCTCGAACGTCGACATCACCGAGGAACTGGTCGGGCTGATCGCCGCACAGCGCAACTTCCAGGCGAACGCCAAGGCGCTCGATACCGCGAGCCAGATCTCGCAGACCATCTTCAACATCCGCAGCTGATCGCAGCCGCGGCGGGAGGACAGGACATGGATCGGCTCGTCTACACGGCACTTTCGGGGCTGCGCAGCCAGATGGCGGCGCAGGCTTCGATCGCGAACAACATCGCGAATGCCTCGACCGTGGGCTATCGCGCCGACCGGGTCTCGTTCGACCGCATGCTGGTGTCCGGCGATGGCCTCGCCTCGCGCCAGCTCGCGACGGAGCAGGTGCTCGACGCCGATCGGCGACCCGGCGCGCTCGTCCAGACCGGTCGCCCGCTCGACGTGGCGGTCGCCGGCGAAGCATGGATCGCAGTGCAGGCGGGCGACGGCAGCGAGGCCTATACCCGGCGCGGCGACCTGCAGGTCGCGCCGTCGGGCGTGCTGGAGACCGGCGACGGTTTTCCGGTGATGGGGTCGGGGGGCCCCATCACGGTCCCGCCGCATCAATCGATCGCGATCGCCGCCGATGGCAGCGTCTCGATCGTGCCGCCGGGCGGCGACCCCACGCAGCCGCAGATCATCGATCGGATCAAGCTCGCCAGTCCCGAGGGATCGGATACGGTGAAGGGGCTCGACAATCTGCTCCACGTTCGCGGCGGCGGCGCCCTGCCCTCCGATCTCGACGCCCGCGTCGAAACGGGCACGCTCGAGCAGTCGAACGTCAATCTCACGCAGGCGCTGGTCGACATGATCGAGAACCAGCGCGCCTATGAGGTCCAGGCCAACCTCCTGAAAGAGGCCAAGAGCATGGACGAAAGCACCGCATCGCTGATGCGGATGCCCGGTTAAGGAGGACAAGCAATGGGTTCCGCCGCACTGCACATCGCGCGCACCGGGCTCGACGCCCAGGACATGCGCATGCGCGTGATCTCGAACAATCTGGCGAACGTGAATACGACCGGGTTCAAGCGCGACCGCGCCTCGTTCCAGACGCTCGCCTATCAGGTGGTGACCGCGCCCGGATCGGCGAGCACCGCCGATACCCAATATGCCACCGGCATCAATCTGGGCACCGGCGTGCGCATCCAGGGCACCGCGCGGATCGAGACCCAGGGTTCGCTCCAGACGACGGGCAATGCGCTCGACCTGGCGCTGGACGGCAACGGCTATTTCCAGGTGCAGCTGCCCGGTGGCCAGCTCGGCTACACCCGCGCCGGCAACTTCTCGCGCAGCGCCGAAGGCATGCTGGTCACGTCCGAAGGCTATCAGCTGATGCCCGGCATTACCGTTCCGGAAGGAGCGACGTCGATCACCATCGGCACCGACGGCACCGTCTCGGCGACGGTCGCGGGGCAGACCGAGCCGAGCACGCTCGGGCAGATCCAGATCGCCAGCTTTCCCAATTCGGCGGGGCTGCAGGCGCAGGGCGACAATTATCTGATCGAGACCGCCGCCTCGGGCGCCGCCAATCTGGGCAATCCAGGCGAGGACGGCCGCGGCAACATCCGCCAGGGCATGCTCGAAGGCTCGAACGTCAACGTCGTCGAGGAACTCGTCGACATGATCGAAACCCAGCGCGCCTATGAGGTCAATTCGAAGATGATCTCGGCAACCGACGAGATGCTGCAATATGTCAACCAGAACGTCTGACATGCGCTCGGCACGCTTTCTCGCCGGCCTCGCCCTTGGTTCGGCCGCCGTCGCCGTGCTGGCGTTCAGCGCGGCTCCGGCCGAGGCGCAGCGCCGCGACGCCGATCCGCAGTTCGCGCCCGCCGTGCCGATCGCGCAACCGGCGCCGCCCGCCAACGGCGGCATCTTTCAGGCGAGCCAGGGTTATGCGGCGCTGTACGAGGGCCAGCGCGCCCGCCGCGTGGGCGATCCGCTGACGATCGTTCTGGTCGAGCGCACGAGCGCCTCCAAATCGGCGGGCACCAACCTCGACAGCTCGGGCGGATTTTCGATCCTACCACCGACCACCGGGCCGCTCTCGCTGTTCAGCCCGAGCGACGCCACGTTCGGCGGCAATCGGGGATTCCAGGGCGGCGGCACCGCGGATCAGGCCAATGCGCTTTCCGGGGAGATCACCGTCACCGTCGCCGAACTGCTCGGCAACGGCCTGATGGTGGTCCAGGGCGAGAAGCGGCTGACGCTCAATCGCGGCGACGAATTCGTCCGCATCCGCGGCATCGTCCGTACTGCGGACGTCGACGCCTATAACCGCGTCGCATCGACTCGCGTCGCCGATGCGCAGATCAGCTACACCGGCCGCGGCGACCTCGCCCGGGCGAGCCGGCAGGGCTGGCTCAGCCGCTTCTTCCAGATCATCAGCCCCTTCTGAGCCGACGGAGAGACGCCGCCATGACTCGCTTGCTCCTCGCCCTGCTCGCCGGCCTGATCGCGATCCAGCCCGCTGCCGCGCAGCGCGTGAAGGATCTCGGCGGCTTCCAGGGCATCCGTTCGAACCAGCTGACCGGCTATGGCATCGTCGTCGGCCTGCCCGGCACGGGCGACGACAATCTCGAATATACGGTCCAGTCGATGCGCGGCGTCGCGTCGCGCTTCGGGCTGCAGCTGCCGCCGGGGGTCAATCCGGCGCTCAAGAACGCGGCGGCTGTGATGATCACGGCCGAGCTGCCGCCGTTCGCCAAGCCGGGCCAGCGGCTCGACATCACCGTATCGGCCATGGGCCGGGCGCGCAGCCTGCGCGGCGGCACGCTGATCCTCAGTCCGCTGCTGGGCGCGGACGGCGAAATCTATGCGATGGCGCAAGGCAACCTCGCGGTGGGAGGGCTCGGCGCCGAGGGCCGCGACGGATCACGGATCGTGGTCAACGTCCCATCGACCGGCCGCATTCCCGAGGGCGCTACGGTCGAGCGCGCGGTCGAGACCGGCTTCGAAACGACGCCGTATCTCACTTTCAACCTCGCGCGCTCGGACTTCACCACTGCGCAGCGCGTGGCCGACGCGATCAACCTGCGCTTCGGCGAGCAGCGCGCCCGCGCGATCGACGGCGTTTCGGTGGCGGTGATGGCGCCGCCCGGCGCCGACGTTCGCGCAACCATGATGAGCGAGATCGAGAATCTTCCCGTCGAGGCGGCGCAAGCCCCTGCCCGCGTCATCGTCAACGCCCGTACCGGAACGGTCGTCATCAACTCGGCGGTCCGGGTGCGTCCCGCCGCCGTCACGCATGGCAAGCTGACCGTGCAGATCGACGAGGCCCCGCGCATCGTGCAGCCCGCTCCGTTCAGCCGCGGGGTGACCGCGCTCGAGGAGCAAAGCTCGGTCGCGGTCGAGGAAGAGCGCAATCCGATGTTCCTGTTCGATCCGGGCCCGCAGCTTGCCGATATCGTCCGCGCGGTGAACGCCATCGGCGCCTCGCCGGCCGATTTGGTCGCGATCCTCGAAGCGCTCAAGGAAGCCGGCGCGCTCGAAGCCGAGCTGGTCATCCTGTGACCGGCCCCGCGACCATCTCGGGCGCGGCGGGGCCAACGGCGCCCGATACGTCGCGGCTCGACACGCGCGCCAATCTGGACGCGGCGGGCGCGCAGTTCGAAGCGATCTTCGTGCGAATGATGCTGTCCTCGATGCGCAGCGCGCGGCTTTCCGACGGCCTGTTCGAGAGCCAGGCGATCGACCAGTTCCGCGACATGCAGGATCAGCAGCTCGCGCAGAACATGGCGAGCCACACGCCGCTCGGCATCGGCAAGGCGATGACCGAATTCCTGTCGCGCAGCCAGCCCGAGACCGGCGGCGGCAGCGGGGGCGACGCATGAGCGACATGCTGGGGATCGGCGCTTCGGGCGTGCGCGCCTATCAGAGCGCGCTCAACACCACGTCCGAGAACATCGCCAATGCCGGCACGGCCGGATATGTGCGCCGGACGACGCAGGTACGCGAGATCGCCAGCCCCTCGTTCGCCGATGCACGGCTCAACGGATCGGGAGTCGCGATCGACGGCGTTGTCCGCTCGGGCGACGCGATCCGCAGTGCCGAGGTGCGCAACGCCGGAGCCGATCTGGCGCGCAGCGAAGCGAGCGTGACCTGGCTGGCGCGGATCGAAGGTGCGCTGACCGGCAACCAGCTCGGCGAGCGGCTGACCGCCTTCTTCAATTCGGCCAAGGCGGTCGCGGCGGATCCCGCGGCGGTCGCGCCGCGCGCGGCGATGCTCGAATCGGCTGCGGCACTCGCCTCTGCGTTCAGCGCGACCGGTGCGGCGCTCGCCGGAGCCGCTGCCGACCTAGATACGAGCGCCGATGCGGCGGTGGACGCGCTCAACAACCTCGCGACCAGCCTCGCCAAGGTGAACGGCGGCATCGGCCCCACCATGCCGGGCACCAGCGGCCATGCCGCCATGCTCGACGAGCGCGATCGGCTGCTCGAGGCGATGAGCGCACTCACCGATATCCACGTCAGCGTCGATTCCGCGGGTCGCGCCGCCGTTCGGGCGGGCGGGGCCGCCGGCCCGGTGCTGATCGACGGCACGAGTGCG
Organism: Sphingosinithalassobacter sp. CS137; assembly: GCF_014334115.1. Lineage (NCBI taxonomy): Bacteria > Pseudomonadati > Pseudomonadota > Alphaproteobacteria > Sphingomonadales > Sphingomonadaceae > Sphingosinithalassobacter > Sphingosinithalassobacter sp. CS137. Next base: position 2,031,697 of record NZ_CP060494.1, on the reverse strand, counting down.
GGGATCGTCACCTGCGTCGGCAACGGCGAGGGCGCGCTTTCGTTCGCCGTCCATCGCAGCGGCGAGATTCAGACGCTCGTGCCCGCTGCGGGGGCGCTTGCCGGCACGGCTGAAGGCGCTCAGCGGATCGCCGCCGCCCGGGCCGAACTCGATCTGCTGGCGACTGCCTTCATCGACGGCGCCAACGCGGTTCAGGCCAGCGGTCAGGACCTCGACGGGCAGCAGGGGATGCCGCTGTTCACGCCCGGAGAGACGCCCGCGCAGATCACTGTCGCGCTGCACGATCCGCGCGGAATCGCAGCGGCGTTGCCGGGAGGCGGCACGCGCGACAACGGAAATCTCGCCGGCTTCGAGGCGCTGCGCAGCGATGCAGGCTTCGAGAACAGGGTGACGACGCTGATCACGTCGAACGCATCGGCGCTTTCGGGTCGGCGCTCGGTCGCAGAGGCGCAGGCCACGATGCGCGACAATGCCGTCGCAGTCCGCGACGCGGGCGCCGCCGTCAACCTCGACGAGGAAGCCGTCGATCTCATCCGCTTTCAGCAAGCGTTTCAGGCGTCGGGCCGCGTGATCCAGGTCGCGCGCGAGACGCTGCAGGCGATTCTCGACATCCGGTAGGCTCCATGCGCATCTCGACCACACATATCTTCGATCGGCCGATGGCCCAGATGGCGCGCCTTACGGCACGCGCCGACCAGCTTCAGGCGCAGATCGGCACCGGCAAGAGGTTCGCGACGGCTTCGGAAGCGCCGGCCGCCTGGCAGCAGGTGGCGGCGCTCGATCGCGCCGCTGCCGATCAGACCGCCGATGCCGCGAACGTCACTCTGGCGCAGGGCATCCTCGCCCAGAACGATTCGACATTCGCCGCGATCGAGACCCAGCTTCGCCGTGCGGGCGAGCTCGCGCTCTCTGCGGCGAACGGCACGCTCGCAGACGTCGATCGCGCGACGATCGCCGCCGAGCTCGACGCGATACTCGATGAACTGCTGACGCTCGCCAACACGCGCGACGCGCGCGGGCAGCCGTTGTTCGGCGGCGCGAGCGGCGACCGCGCCTATGCCCGTGGCGAAGACGGCAGCATCGGCTTCGTCGGCGAAGGGGCGCCGTCGCCGATCCCGATCGGAGGGGGCGAATCGATCCAGGCGACGGTGAGTGGCCAGGCCGTGTTCGGCGGGATCGCCACGGCGGCGGGCAGCACGGACATGTTCGCGCTTGTCGCCGATTTGGCGCAGGCGCTGCGTGCCGGCGGCGAGGGGCTCGGCACAGCAGTGTCGCACGCGATCGATGGGATCGGCGCCGCGGGCGAGCAAGTGGGCGCCGCGCGCGCCTCGCTCGGCGCGCGGGCGATGCGGCTCGATCTGGTCGCGGAACGCTTCGAGGCGGCGACGCTGGCGCACGCCGAAACCCGCTTGGCGATCGAGGAGACCGACGTGCCCACCGCGATCGCCGAACTGCAGAAGACGCTGACCGTGCTTCAGGCGACTCAGGCGAGCTTCACAAAGCTCTCGGGGCTCTCGCTGTTCGACTATCTGCGCTGAGCCGCGGGCGAGCACCGCATCATCATTTTTCGCTGAAGATCGCCACTGCGCTGCCGTTTCCTGAGAAGAGGCGGCCACTGCGCGGCAAGGGGGGAAGTTAACGGCGTCATGTTTCCGCTGATCGGTCTCATCGTCCTTCTGGTCATGGTCTTCGGCGGCTTCGCACTCACCGGCGGGGCGCTCGAGCCGGTGCTGCATGCCGTGCCGCACGAGATGATGATCATTGGCGGCGCTGCGGTGGGCGCACTCATCATCGGTAATTCCACGGCGGAGCTGAAGGCACTGGGCGCCGGCGTGATGAAGGTGCTGAAGGGTCCGAAATACCGGAAGCAGGATTATCTCGACACGATCTTCCTCGTTTCCAAGCTGATGAAGATGCTGCGCACCGAGGGGCCGATCGCACTCGAGCCGCATGTCGAGGACCCGCAATCCTCGGCGATCTTCGCCGAATATCCCCGGCTTCTCGCCGACAAGCCGCTGACCAATCTGATCGCCGATACACTTCGGCTGGTGGTCGTCTCCTCGGGCACGCTCGACGTGCATGCCGTGGAAGAGGTGATGGATAACGCCATCAAGACGCACCACCATCAGGTGCAGGGTCCGCAGACGACGCTCCAGGGGCTTTCCGACGCGCTGCCCGCGCTCGGCATCGTCGCGGCGGTGCTGGGGGTGGTGAAGACGATGGGATCGATCGACAAGCCGCCCGAGATACTGGGCGCGATGATCGGTTCGGCGCTGGTCGGGACCTTCCTCGGCGTCCTGCTCGCCTATGGACTGGTCGGGCCACTCGCCACTCGGCTCCAGCAGGTCATCGATGCCGACGCCGCGATCTACCACACGGTGAAGCAGATCATCATCGCCTCGCTCCACGGCCATCCCCAGCCGCTGGTGATCGAGGCGGCGCGCTCGGGCATCTCCCATTCGAACCAGCCGGCGTTCGCCGAAGTCTTCGACGGGTTGAGGGGGCGGTAAATGGTCGCGCGCGCACCGCACGGCTCGAATCAGCCGCCGCGGATCATCGTCAGGAAAGTCTATGTCGAGGCACATGGCAGCCACCACGGCGGCGCCTGGAAAGTGGCCTATGCCGATTTCGTCACGGCGATGATGGCCTTCTTCCTGCTGATGTGGCTGCTCGGCGCGACCACCGAAAAGCAGCGCAAGGCGCTCGCCGACTATTTCGCACCGACGTTGGTCGAATTCCGGCAGAACAGTGCCGGATCGAACGGGCTGTTCGGCGGCGAGAGCATCATCGACAAGGACAATTACCCGCACAAGGCCGCGCAGACGGGCACGCGCTCGCTGACGATCCCCGCCGGGGCGCAGGGCGGCGACGATGTCGGCACCGGCGAGCGCGGCTCGCTCAAGAGCGCGGGTGCGATGCAGGCCGAGGACCGGCAGAGCTTTCGCGAGCTTCAGCGCCGGCTTTCCGCGACGCTGGCGGGCGAGGCGCGCTTCTCGCGGCTGCGCAACCAGGTGCGCTTCGTCCAGACCCGCGACGGCATGCGAATCGATCTGATGGACGACGCCGACTATTCGATGTTCGACGTGGGCACGACCGCGCTGGTCGCCGATGCCGACGCGCTGGTCGCGCTGGTGGGGGAATCGCTCTCGCGGCTGCCGAACACGATCATGATCCGCGGCCATACCGACAGCCTGCGCTACAATGATCCGCTCAACATGAACAACTGGATGCTCTCGAGCGGGCGCGCCGAAGCGACTCGCCGCCGCCTTGCCACCGCGGGCGTTCCCGAGGACCGGTTCGAGCGGATCGAGGGAGTCGCCGACCGGGAGCCGATGATCGCCCGCGATCCGGCCGATCCGCGCAATCGCCGAGTCGCGATCACCGTGCTCTACCGCCGCGGCATGAGCCGCTGAGGCTGTTGCAACGCGACCGCTTTTGGGCTAGGCGCCCGCCTTTCCGCGATTTGGAGGAACTGCCCGGCCGGTATGGGCTGCCGTGGCCGTTCGAAATCGTCGCAGATACAAGGAGACGAAAATGCCCAAGCTCAAGACGAAGAGCGGCGTCAAAAAGCGCTTCAAGTTCACCGCCACCGGCAAGGTGAAGCATGGAGTCGCCGGCAAGCGCCACCGGCTGATCAGCCACAATTCCAAGTATATCCGCCAGAATCGCGGCACGAGCGTGCTGTCCAAGTCCGATGTCGACCACGTGAAGGCGTGGGCGCCCTACGGCCTGAAGTAAGGAGACCGGACAATGGCACGCATCAAGCGCGGCACCACCACCAAGGCGAAGCACAAGCGGGTTCTGGATCAGGCGAAAGGCTATTACGGCCGCCGCAAGAACACGATCCGCATCGCGCGCCAGGCCGTCGAAAAGGCTGGCCAGTACGCCTATCGCGACCGCAAGGTCAAAAAGCGTACCTTCCGCGCGCTGTGGATTCAGCGCATCAACGCGGGCGTTCGCGCCGAAGGCCTCACCTACAGCCAGTTCATGCACGGGCTGAAGCTCGCCGGCGTCGAGCTGGACCGCAAGGTTCTGGCCGACATCGCGATGCATGAAGGCGACGCCTTCAAGGCGATCGTCGCACAGGCCAAGGCGGCGCTGCCCGAAGCGGCCTGACGGCGCCTACGCGAATCGAAATCCGAACGCCCGCGGGACGGAAACGTCCCGCGGGCGTTCGTGTATCTTCGCCGGAGGGGCGACCCGAGTCGCGTGCCGGCAGCGGTGCGTTCCCGCAGCGGCGAAACGCGCCATTGCGCCGCCCGTCCCCTTTTGCTTTGGAGGCCGCGCAATGACCACCGATCTCGATCAGCTCCGCCAGGACCTTCTCGCGTCCGTCGACGCCGCCGCCGGGCTTGAGGCGCTGGAGGCGCTGCGCGTCCACGCGCTCGGCAAATCGGGCGCGGTGACCGCGCTTCTGAAGACGCTGGGCAAGATGAGCCCCGAGGAGCGTCAGACGGAGGGGCCGCGCATCCACGGGCTGCGCGAGGACGTGACCGAGGCGATTGCCGCGCGCAAGGCGGCGCTGGAGGCGGCGCAGCTCGAGGCGCGGCTGGCGACCGAGACGGTCGACCTCACGCTGCCGGTCGATCTGCCGCCGCAGGGCACCGTGCACCCCGTGAGCCAGGTGATGGACGAGCTCGCCGAGATCTTCGCCGACCTTGGCTTCTCGGTCGCAACCGGGCCGGAAATCGAGGACGACTGGCACAATTTCACTGCGCTCAACATCCCGGAGACGCATCCGGCGCGGGCGATGCACGACACCTTCTATTTCCCGGAAGGCGAGGACGGCGCGCGCAAGATGCTGCTGCGCACCCACACCAGCCCGGTGCAGATCCGCACGATGCTGAGCGGTCCGCCGCCGATCCGGATCATCGCTCCCGGCCGCACCTATCGCTCGGATTCCGACGCCACCCACACGCCGATGTTTCATCAGGTCGAGGGGCTGGTGATCGACAAGGGGATCACGCTCGGCCACCTCAAATGGACGCTCCAGACGTTCCTCAAGGCGTTCTTCGAGCGCGACGACATCGTGCTGCGTCTGCGGCCGAGCTATTTCCCCTTCACCGAGCCGTCGGCCGAAGTCGATGTCGGCTACACGCTTGAGAAGGGCAAGCGCGTGATCGGCGGCAGCGGCGGCGGCTGGCTCGAAGTCCTCGGCAGCGGGATGGTGCATCCCATGGTGATCGCCGCCTGCGGGCTCGATCCCGAGGAATGGCAGGGCTTTGCCTTCGGCTGCGGGATCGACCGGCTGGCGATGCTCAAATACGGGATGGACGATTTGCGCGCCTTCTTCGACGGCGACCTGCGCTGGCTGCGCCACTATGGCTTCTCGGCGCTCGACGTGCCCACGCTGAGCGGGGGAGTGGGCGCATGAAGTTCACGCTGAACTGGCTGAAGGCGCATCTCGAGACCGATGCGGATGTCGACACGATCGTCGAGACGCTGACTCGCATCGGCCTCGAAGTCGAAGGTGTCGACAATCCGGGCGAGAAGCTCGCCGCATTCCGCGTCGCCAAGGTGTTGACCGCCGAGCCCCACCCCAATGCGGACAAGCTGCAGGTGCTTTCGGTCGAAGCCGGTGACGGCCCGCTCCAGGTCGTATGCGGCGCACCCAACGCGCGGGCGGGAATGATCGGCGTGTTCGGGCCGCCGGGCGCCTATGTGCCCGGCAGCGGATTCGAACTGAAGGTCGCCGCGATCCGCGGAGTCGAATCGAACGGCATGATGTGTTCGGTGCGCGAACTCGAGCTGGGGGACGCGCATGAGGGGATCATCGATCTGGGCGGCGACGCCGAGGGTGCGGTGGGCCTGCCCTACCCCGATTATGCCGGGCTGACCGATCCGGTGATCGACGTGTCGATCACGCCCAACCGGCAGGATTGCATGGGCGTGCGCGGAATCGCGCGCGATCTGGCTGCCGCGGGGATTGGAACGCTGAAGCCGCTGGCGCAAGTCTATGCCCATGTCGAACTCGAACCGGGCGCGGGCGGCGCGCAGGTCGCTTCGGTCGACGGCGAAGGCGCAGGGCCGGACGTGCGGACCGACGACCCCGAGGGCTGCCCCGCCTTCTATGCGCAGAATGTGTCGGGCGTGAGCAATCGCGTTGCCCCGCCGTGGATGCAGCGGCGGCTCACTGCAATCGGCCAGAAGCCGATTTCGGCGCTGGTCGACATCACCAATTTCGTCTCGGTCGATCTCGGGCGGCCGCTGCACGTCTACGACCGGGCAAAGCTTTCGGGCGGGCTCGTCGCGCGCAAGGCGAGGCCGGGCGAGCAGATGCTGGCGCTGAACGGCAAGACCTATGTACTCGACGAGACGATGATCGTGATCGCCGATGATGCGCAGGTCCATGACATCGGCGGCATCATGGGCGGCGAGGAATCGGGCGTTTCCGACACTACGACCGATGTGCTGATCGAATGCGCCTGGTTCGATCCCGATCATATCGCGCGCACCGGGCAGAAGCTGGGTCTCACGTCGGACGCCCGCCAGCGATTTGAGCGCGGAGTCGATCCCGCCTTCCTGGATGCCGGGCTGGCGATCGCCACGCGGCTGGTGCTTGCCCTGTGCGGAGGCACGCCGAGCGGCATCACGCGCGCAGGCACGCCCCCGGCCGAGCCGCGCAGCGTGCGTTTCGTGCCGGACATGGCGCGAACGCTGGGCGGGCTGGAACTCGACGCCGCCACGCAGCGCGACATTCTGAGCCGGCTCGGCTTCGAAGTGAGCGAAGACGGCAGCGAGGCAGTCGTGCCGAGCTGGCGGCGCGATGTCGAAGGGCCGGCCGATCTGGTCGAGGAAGTGATCCGCATCGCCGGCATCGACACGGTACCCGCCGAGCCGCTGCCGCGCGCGCCCGGCGTGGCGCGGCCGACCGCCACGCCCGAGCAGCTGCTCGAGCGCAAGCTGCGCCGTTCGGCGGCGGCGCGCGGACTGAACGAGGCCGTTACCTGGAGCTTCATCTCGGAGGCAGAGGCTGCGCCATTCGGCGGCGGCGCCTGGACTCTGGCCAATCCGATCAGCGAGGAGCTGAAGGTGATGCGCCCCTCGCTGCTGCCGGGGCTGCTCGCGGCGGCGGAGCGCAATCTGAAGCGAGGGGCAGACGGTGCCCGCCTGTTCGAGATCGGACGGCGCTATTTCGCCGACGGCGAACGGCCGACTTTGGGGCTGGTGCTCGCGGGCGCGCGCAGTGCGCGCACCTGGCGGAGCGGCAAGGCGCAGCCGTTCGATGCCTATGACGCCAAGGCCGAGGCGCTCGCGCTGCTCGAAGCGGCAGGCGCACCGGTCGCCAATCTGCAGGTGATGGGCGAGGCGGGCGAGGTTTGGCATCCCGGCCGTTCGGGCACGTTGCGGCTCGGACCCAAGACGGTGCTCGCCGCATTCGGCGTGCTGCATCCGAGCGTGCTCAAGGCATTCGATCTCGACGACGATGTCGCAGCGGTGGAGCTGTATCTGGATGCGCTTCCCGGAAAGCGCGCGAGCGGGTTCATGCGCCCGGCCTATGCGCCGCCCGCGCTGCAGCCGGTCACGCGCGATTTCGCCTTCCTCGTCGATGCCGGCGAAGCGGCGGGCGATCTGGTCCGCGCAGTGAAGGGGGCCGACAAGGCGACGATCACCGAGGCGCGGCTGTTCGACGTATTCACCGGCACCGGCGTCCCCGAGGGCAAGAAGAGCCTGGCGATCGAAGTGACGCTCCAGCCGGGCGAGAAGAGCTTCACCGACGAGGAGCTGAAGGCGATCGGCGACAGGGTGGTCGCGGCGGCGGCGAAGCAGGGCGCGGAGCTGCGGGGCTGAACGAAGCTGTCCTCCCATGGTTCAGATCAGCAACAGGAGAAAGCCCATGCCAACCGCACTCGTCACAGGCGCGACCGCCGGCATCGGCGAAGCCACCGCGCGCGCGCTTGTCGACGCCGGGTGGCACGTTATCGGCACCGGGCGCCGGGCCGAGCGTCTCGACGCACTGAAGGCCGAGCTGGGCGATTCCTTCCACGGCGCCCAGTTCGACGTGCGCGACGGCGCGGCGTTCGATTCGGCCATGGCGGCGCTACCCGAGGCGTTTCGGGAGATCGATCTGCTGGTGAACAATGCCGGCCTCGCGCTCGGCACCGCACCAGCGCAGGAGTCCTCGCTCGACGATTGGCAGACGATGATCGACACCAACGTGTCGGCATTCGTGGCGATCACGCGCAAGCTGCTGCCCGGGCTGATCGCGCGCAAGGGCGCGATCGTGAACCTAGGCTCGGTGGCGGGGAGCTACATCTATCCCGGCGGCAACGTCTATGCCGGCAGCAAGGCGTTCGTAAACCATTTCAGCCTCGCGCTGCGCGCCGACCTGCACGGCACCGGCGTCCGCGTGACCTCGATCGAACCGGGCATGGTCGAAACCGAGTTCACCATGGTGCGCACCGGCGGATCGCGCGAGGCCTCGGACACGCTCTACGCCCGGGCGAACCCGATGACGGCGGAGGATATCGCCGAGACGATCCTGTGGGTCGCGACGCTGCCGCCGCATCTCAACATCAACCGGCTCGAGCTGATGCCGGTGAATCAGTCGTTCCAGGGCTTCGCCGTACACCGGGAAGAGTGAGCCGGCGCGGCGCCGCACTCGACGGGTTCGGCGCCAGCCGCTAGAGCGCGCGCGATGAGCACACCCCAGGATCGCCGCACCTTCGCGATCATCTCGCATCCCGACGCCGGCAAGACGACGCTGACCGAAAAGCTGCTGCTGTTCGGCGGCGCGATCCACCTTGCCGGTGAAGTGAAGGCGCGCGGCCAGGCGCGCCGCGCGCGTTCCGACTGGATGAAGATCGAGCAGCAGCGCGGCATTTCGGTCACGTCGTCGGTGATGACGTTCGAACGCGACGGCGTGACCTTCAACCTGCTCGACACGCCGGGCCATGAGGATTTCAGCGAGGACACCTATCGCACGCTGACGGCGGTCGATTCGGCGGTGATGGTGATTGACGTCGCCAAGGGCATCGAGAGCCAGACACGCAAGCTGTTCGAGGTCTGCCGACTCCGCAACGTGCCGATCATCACCTTCGTCAACAAATGCGACCGCGAGGGCCGCGAGGTGTTCGAGACGCTGGACGAGGTCGCCGACCTGCTCCAGCTCGATGTGGCGCCGATGACCTGGCCGGTAGGCATGGGCGGCACGTTCGAGGGGATCTTCGACCTGCGCACGAACAAGCTGCTGCTGCCCGAAGGGCCGAGCCGCGAATTCCAGGGCAAGGTGGTGCAGACCAGCGGACTCGACGATCCGCAGCTCGACGCGCTGATTTCGGCCGACAATCTCGCCAAGCTGCGCGAGGACGCCGAGCTGGCGCTGGCGGGCTATGCCGATTTCGACGGCGCGGCGTATCGCAACGGCGATCTCACGCCGGTGTTCTTCGGATCGGCGCTCAAGGAGTTCGGCGTCGACGCGCTGATCGCGGCGCTGGCCGAACATGCGCCGCCGCCGCGCGCGCAGCCGGCCGAGCCCGCCGCGGTCGAGCCGAGCCGCGACGAAGTGACCGGATTCGTGTTCAAGGTGCAGGCGAACATGGACCCGAACCACCGCGACCGGATCGCATTCATGCGGCTGTGCTCGGGGACGTTCAAGCGGGGCATGAAGCTGACGCCCTCGGGCCATGGCAAGCCGATCGCGATCCATTCGCCGATCCTGTTCTTCGCCCGCGAGCGCGAGCTGGCGGACGAGGCCTTTCCGGGCGACATCATCGGCATTCCGAACCACGGCACGCTGCGCGTGGGCGACACGCTGTCGGAAAAGGCGACCGTGCGCTTCACCGGACTACCCAATTTCGCGCCGGAGATTCTGCGCCGCGTAGCGCTGAAGGACCCGACCAAGACCAAGCAGCTGCGCAAGGCGCTGGACGACATGGCCGAGGAAGGCGTGACTCAGGTCTTCTATCCCGAGATCGGATCGAACTGGATCATCGGCGTGGTCGGGCAGCTGCAGCTCGACGTGCTGCTCTCGCGGCTCGACGCGGAGTATAAGGTTGCCGCCGGGCTGGAAATGGCGCCGTTCGAGACGGCGCGCTGGGTTTCGGGCGAGCCGGCAGCACTGAAGGAATTCGCCGACCTCAACCGCAGCGCGATGGCGAAGGATCGCGACGGCAATCCGGTGTTCCTTGCGAAGAGCGCGTGGGAAGTCGGCTATATCGCCGATCGCTATCCGAAAATCACCTTCGCGGCGACCCGCGAGCGGTGAGGGAGGCCGGGCGACCGAAAGGGGGGAAGGTCGCCCGGCCTGGTTGCCGTAGAACAATGCTCTCGGCCACGGCGCCGATATGGGCCCCGCTCCCCTCCGGCGCGATTCGGTAGCTTAACGACTCGGTAAGCTACGTAGGTTGAAACGCCGCCGTTCGGTCTCTCGCGAGCGCGCGCGCCGAGCCGGATCAGCCTTCCACCCAGTCCCGCCGCAGCGTCCGCACCGCCAGGAACATCAGCACTGAGGCGAGCGCGTAGAAGCCGAGCGCCGCGATCATCGAATAGCGCAGCGACTCATTGCCGAACTGCGCGGCCATCGAGTCGGACATCGCGCCCATCACCCAGGAGCCCGCCCCCAACCCGATCAGATTGTTGATCAGAAGGAAGCTTGCCGAGGCAGTCGCGCGCATGTGCGAGGGAACCAGATTCTGGATCGCGGTCGTCACCGGGCCGAGCCACAGAATGTTGAGCCCGTTCGGAATGACCAGGAAGAACCAGGCCATGATCGGCGATGTCGACCAGAATCCCGCAGCGAAGAGCGGCAGCGTGATCAGAAAGGCGATGGCTGGGAGCCTCGCATAATTGCCCCGATCGCGCGTGCCGAGCCGATCGGCGAGCCAGCCGCCCATGAAGACGCCCAGCGTACCGCCGATGAGCAGCAGCGACCCCATGAACTGCGACGCGCCGAGCAGATCGAAGCCGAAGCTGCGCATCAGCAGCGCGGGCGTCCAGAAAGCGAGGCCATAGCCGCACAGCGAACTCGAAGCGGCGCCGAACGCCAGCAGCCAGAAACTGGGCTTGCGCGCGAGGATCGGGAACACGGTGGCGAGCGGCGCACGTTCGGCGGGGGGCGACGCGCTCACTGGATCGCTCATCCCGCGAATCGGTTCACGTACCACCAGGCGGAAGATCGGCGCGATCAGAACTCCAAGAATGCCGACCACGATGAACGCCATGCGCCAATCGACCGCGGCGGCGATATAGCCGCCCAGGATCGCCCCGAGCGCGAGACCCACGGGAATGCCGAGCGAATAGATCGCCAGCGCACGCGAGCGGCTTTCCGGCGGGTAGTAATCGGCAATGATCGCATAGCTTGGGGCGACGCCACCCGCTTCGCCGACACCGACGCCGAGCCGGAAGAAGAACAGCTGCCAGAAGCTGGTCGCCAGGCCGCACAGCGCCGTGAAGCCGCTCCACACGGTGAGGCTGATGGTGATGACCCAGCTGCGGCTGGTGCGGTCCGCGATCAGCGCGAGCGGCACGCCGAGCACCGAATAAAGCATGGCGAAGGCGATTCCGCCCAACATGCCCATCTGCGTATCGTCGAGCCCGAGGTCGGCCTTGATCGGCTCGACCAGGATGCCGAGGATCTGCCGGTCGAGGAAATTGAACGTATAGACCAGCAGCAGCATCGCCAGCACGACGTTGCGATAGCCGCGCGTGGCGGGCGGAGTGGTGGCGGTCGCGGACGTCATGGCATCCTTCCTATCGGTGTGTGCCGCAGAAAAGAAGCCGGACGTTCGAGGAACGCCCGGCTTCCCGAGTTTCAGCGCGGAGCCGTCGCGATCAGAAGCGGAAACCCGCCGTGATGCTCCAGGTGCGCGGATCGCCGTAATAGGCGGTCTGGATGTTGCCGACGCTGGAGAATTCCTGGCCGTCGGTCTTGTACAGGCTGTCGGTCAGGTTCTTGACGCCGCCGCGCAGATAGAAACGCCCATCCTCGGTCGTGTACTGGACGAAGGCATTGGCCAGCTCATAGCCGTCCTCGGTCAGCCCGGGGCGGTTGTCGATCGACAGATAATGCTTGTCGACGAAGCGCAGGTCGCCGCCGAAGGTGATGCCGCCGGCATTGCCGAGATCGATCGTATAGTCGGTCGCGAACGACAGAGTGATCGGCGGCGCGAAGGCGGGTTCGCACACGATCTCGTTCCCGGTGGGATTGCACGAGAAGGCCGAGGCGGGCGCACGCCGCGCATCGTCGAACTCGAGATAATCGGCATTGAGGTATCCGAACGAGGTGCGCACCGACCATTCGGGGACGGGGCGCACATCGGCTTCGAACTCGAAGCCCCAGATGCGCAGCTTGCCGGCATTGAGCACGGGCAGCGCGCCGCCGGTGCCGGTGTTGTTGCCGGCGCCCACACGCGCCTGGAAGTCGCGATAGTCGGAATAGAATACCGCGCCGGACAGGTTCACTCGGCCGTCGAGGAAGCGGCCCTTGGCGCCGCCTTCATAGGTCCACACCGTTTCCGGCTCGAAATAGGGCCGGATGGTGGTGACGCCGTCCACCACTTCGGTGACGTCGTTCAGGCTGTTGACGCGGCCGTTGAAGCCGCCCGACTTGAAGCCGCGCGAGGCGGAAACATAGAGGAGCGTGTCGCGCGTGGGCTTGTAGGAAAGCGTGACGCTGGGCGTCCACGCATCGAACGTCGCTTCGTTGGTGGCGTTGTAGGGCGCCGGCAGATCGTCCGGGAAGCGGAAGCTCAGGCCGTTCAGCAGCGCCAGGTTCGACGCAGTGACGGTGTAGCGGTCATACCGCTTCTCTTCCTTGGTGTAGCGCAGGCCGCCGGTCACGCTGAACTGGTCGGTCAGATCATAGGTCAGCTGGCCATAGGCGGCATAGCTGTTGAGCCGCTGATCGTCGTCGATGAAGCGCGTGAAGGTGTATCCGACCGTCGGCGTCAGCTCGAACAGATCGTCGGCATAGGCCTCCTGGTGCGACGTCACCTTCTCGTAGAGATAGTAGAGGCCGAACACGCCGTTCAGCCGGTCGGAGCTGTACTTGAGCTGCAGTTCCTGGCTGAACTGATACTGATCGATCCCGACGAACACGTCGCCCAGCTCGAACTCGGTCGCGTCGATGTCGATATAGGCTTCGCTCACCAGATCGCGGTAGGCGCTGATCGACGTGACCGTGAAGCTGTCGCTCAGATCGATGTTCGCGGTGAGGTTCACGCCCCAGTGATCGAGCTCCTGCCCCTGGCCCGGAGCGAGCGAAGTGCGGGCGCGATAATCATACTCACCATAGGGGTAGGCGGGGCTCAGCACGCGCACGCCGGTGGTGAAGCTGGTGGCGAGCAGCGGCGCGGTCGCATAGCCGACGGTGGGCTCCGGGCGCTGGCGGGTGTAGTCCGCGCTCAGCAGCAGCTCGATGCTGTCGCTGGGCAGCGCGCGCAGGATGGCGCGGCCGGCGATCGTGTCGCGGTCGTTATACTCGCGTCCGTCGACCGGATCGGTGACCAGGCCGTCGCGCTGGTCATACACGCCGGCAAGGCTGAGGCCGACCGTCCCGTCGACCAGCGGCGCGGAGACATAGCCGTTCACCAGCAGCTGATCGTAGCTGCCATAGGTGACGCTGCCTGCGGCGGTCAGATCGGTAACGCTCGGCTTGCGCGAGACGATGTTGACGGCGCCGCCCGTCGAGTTCTTGCCATAGAGCGTCCCCTGCGGGCCGCGCAGCACTTCGACCCGCTCTACGTCGAAAAGGTTGAACAGCGCGCCGTTGATGCGGCTGATATAGACGCCGTCGACATAGACGCCGACCGCCGGATCGAAGGTCTGCAGCGCGTCCGGCTGGCCGATGCCGCGGATGAAGATGTTGGCGTTCGACGCCGAGCCGCGGCCCTGCACCAGATTGAGGTTGGGAACCGTGCCCTGGATGCCGCTGAGATCGACCGCCTGGAGCTTCGCCAGATCCTCGTCCGAAATCGCCGTGACGGCGAGCGGGACATCGATCAGCCGCTCCTCGCGGCGGCGGGCCACGACGACGATCTCGTCGCTTTCGGCGATCTGCGTGTCGACGGCGCCGACGACCGGCTCCTCGACCGATTGCGCAGAGGCGGACGCTGCCGCCAGCGTGGCGAAGGCGGCGCCCGCGAACAGCAGCGGACGAACGGACGACAGACGGTGACTCATCGGAAAAGCTCCCTCCCCAAGACAGTTATCCCCGGCTTCGACGGCACGGGTTGTAAGCACTTGCCGGGAGCTATACTGAAACCTGAACCGGGTTTCAACTTGGATCGGGGAGAGGGGCTGAAATGGGGACGGAGCGTGGCATCGCGGCCACAATGCCGGCCGAAGCGGCGAGCGCCGGCAAGGAACCGCGCACGGCGCGCGGTCGCCGTACGCTGCGCGCGATCCTGGATGCGGCGGCGGAGGAGTTCGGCGAGAAGGGATTCCACGAAGGCTCGGTGAGCGGAATCACGCGGCGAGCCGGCGTCGCGCTGGGCAGCTTCTACACCTATTTCGATTCGAAGGACGCCGTGTTCCGGGCGCTAGTCCGCGACATGTCGAACCAGGTGCGCGAGCATGTGGCGCCCGCGCTGCGTGCCGCTCCGCACCAGATCGATGCCGAGCGCGCCGGCTTGCTGCACTTCATGCGGTTCGTGCGGCAGCACAAGGAGATCTATCGGATCATCGACGAGGCCGAATTCGTCGATCCCGAGAGCTTCCGCGCGCATTACACGACGACCGCCGAGCGCATCCGCGCGCGGCTCGAAGCGGCCGCGGCGCGCGGCGAAGTGATCCCCGAGGTCGGCGAGGTGCACGCCTGGGCGATCATGGGAATGAACGTGTTTCTCGGCCTGCGCTATGGCGTGTGGAGCGAGGACGCATCGCCGGAGGAAGTCGCCGACACGGTAGCGGCGATGCTCGCGCGCGGCCTGGCCACCGGGAAATAGGCGCTCCGGCGCGGCCGTTCAGCCGCCGCGCTTCAGCTTTTCCTTGAGCTCGGCCAGCGCGCCGAAGGGCCCTGCTTCTTCCTCGCTCAGCACGCCGGCCTCCTTCAGCGCCTGCGCCGCTTCGGAGCTACGCGGAAAGGGGTCAAGCGCCAGCACCAGCGTCTCGGCGGCCGCCTCGCCCAGATCGATCGTCCCGCCGGCGTAAAAGACCGTATCGCATGCGCCCGCATCGAGCTCGATCTCTTCGGCTTCGGTCTCCGGCTCGGGCAGGAAGCGCAGTTCGAACTCCTCGTCCACCGTCACCGGCAGCGGCACGCCGGTCGCGACGCACGCTTGAGTCGCGGCAGCGGAAAGGCGCCCGCGCGCATGGACCCCGGCTGAGTCACGGCGCAGCGCATAGGTCGCCGCGATCCGATCGAGCGCGACGAGCCCGAACCGTCGGGCGAGCGCGGCGCGTTCGTCCGCGGTCGCTTCGACGGCGACCGTGCTCTCACCGGCCCCGATCCTGTCGAGCCGATGCGGGCGGGAGAATTCCGGCGTCACTCCGGAAGCTTCCCGGCGGCGAGCTGCTTGGCGGAAAACCCGTTCAATTCCTCGCGAAAGCGAGTCAGCGCGGCCTCGACATGCGCCAGAGCCTCGGGCTGCGGCTCCGCGCTGCGATAGAGATTGCGGCCGAGCGCCGGCCCGAGGGCGCCTTCCGCGAACGCGGCGCGATAGGCGCCGAGACGGCCGCCCAGCATCCCCATCATCTTGCCGATGTGCTTGCCCACCACAAGGTCGCCGATGCCGATCTCGCGCAGCTGACCGTCCATGTCGTCAATGAAGCGCTCGGCAAGCGCGGTGGAGAGGCTCACGCCGGCCGGGTCGCCTTCGAGGCGCAGCAATACCATCGCCAGCACCGATGCGATCATATCGAACCGTCCATCGAGCGTGTCGGGCACTCCGCCCTTGCGATACCAGTGCGGGTCACGGCCGCGAGCGACGATCGCCGCATAAAGCACCGCGCCCTCGCTGCGATCGCGTGCGAGGAAGCGCTGAAGCAACTGCATGTCCTTTTCCCGTATCGCCGTCGCCTCCTTGTTTGGCGACGCTCTCCCGCATATTGAGGGGAATGGTACGTGATGCAATGCATCCGCGTGTTGCGTTCGATCCTGAGTGGAGAATGGAATGTCGGTGTCTTCCCTGCGCGCACCCCTGCTCGTGGCGGCTCTCGCGGTGGCGGCATCGGCCTGTGCGCCTTTGCGGAGCCACCAGGGCTATGTGATCGACGCGGATCTGGTGAACTCGATCCAGCCGGGCGTCGACAACCGCGAATCGGTGCTGCAGACGCTCGGGAATCCGACGCTGAGCGGCCAGTTTTCCGACCGCACCTGGTATTATGTCGCGCGCGATACGAAGTATCTGGCGTTCAACACGCCCGAGCCGACGCGCCAGGTGACGCTTCGAGTGACATTCGACGACGCGGGGAACGTGACGGCGATCGACCGGACCGGCGAAGAGCTGATCGCATCGATCGACCCCTCCAACCGCAAGACGCCGACGCTCGGCCGCGAATCGGGCTTCTTCGAGGATCTGTTCGGCAACATCGGCACGGTCGGCGCTCCGGGCACCGGAGGACCTTCGGGCCCTTAACCTAGCTTTCGCTGCGATTACCGGGCCATTCCCGGCGAGTTCAGCCGCCCTTCTCCATACCGGCTCCTGTCGGCGGCCGCTTCGCTTCATGCGGAGCGGCGCCGGAAGCCGCAGAGGAGATGGACATGAAGAAACTGATTTCCGCAGCGTTGATCGCTGCCGTCGCCATTCCGGTCGCGACGGTGCCGAGCGTTGCCAACGCGCAGTCGGCCCGCGAGCTGCGTCAGGACCGACGCGAAATCCGTCAGGAGCGCCGCGACCTGCGCGAAGCGCGCCGCTATGGCGACCGGCGCGACATCCGCCGCGAGCGGCGGGATCTGCGCGAGGCGCGGCGCGAATATCGCGAGGATCGACGCGACTATCGCGAACGACGCTGGGGCGACCATGACTGGCGCCGCTATCGCAACGAGAATCGCCGCGTCTTTGCGCGCGGCCATTGGCGAGCGCCGTTCCGCTATCAGCGGTTCCGGCCCGGCATCCGGATCAATTCGATGTTCTTCGGCCCGCGCTTTGCCGTGAACGACCCGTGGCGCTATCGCCTGCCGCCCGCCGGACGTTTCCAGCGGTACGTTCGCCATTATGACGATCTGCTGCTGGTGGATGTCCGCCGGGGAATCGTGGTGCGGGTCTACAACAACTTCTATTGGTGATTGCGGGGTTCGGCCGCGCCGATGCGCATTTCGGCGCGGCCGGTGCCCCTCGGCACCAGTCCCGAAAGGGGTAGGACCACCAGGCGCAACGCGCGGCCCGGCGATTGGTTCGGCACCTCGCGTCAGCGGATCGTGAAAAGAACCTGATCGACCACATCGCCGCGCAGATCGAGCAGCCGTAGCCGGTGACGGCCCGGGGCAGTGACGATCAGGGGCTGCGAATCGGCCGCCGCCAGGTCGCGCCCGTCGAGCTGCAGCCGGTGGCCGGCGACTTCGCCAGTGACTGCTACCGAAAGCCGCTGCCGATCGGGTGGGATATCCGGATCGAGCGCATAGACACTGCCGGTGACCGGAGTGACGATCCGCGGCCGCCGCGCCGTCTGCGGCGCGAGCGACACAGTGGCGAGGCCGGTGCCGGCGAGGAAATACTCGCGGCGCGGCTGTTCCAGATTGCCCGCGAAGCGCGTAAGCTGTTCCTCGATCCCCGGTGGGCGCGGCGGTGGCCGGCCCGGGCGACCGGCATGGATGGCGAGCATCACGTCCCGCCAGACCGGGGCCGCGCCGCTGGTCCCCGAAACCGCGCGCATCGGATCGCCTTCCAGATTGCCCACCCAGACCCCGACGGTGAATCGATCCGAAAAGCCGATGCACCAGTTGTCGCGCATCGCTTTGGACGTTCCTGTCTTGGCGGCGGCCCAGAACGGCAGGCGAAGCGCCGAATCGAGCCCGAAGGTGACGGCGCGGGCATTGGGATCGGCGAGCATGTCCGCGACGATCCATGCCGCTTGCGAGGAGAGGACCCTGCGCGGCTCGGCCGCTTCGGATTGGGTGGTCAGCCGGAGCGGCGACCAGAGCCCGCCGCGGGCGATGCTGCGAAACGCGGCGACCTGCTCCATCAACGTCACTTCCGCAGAGCCCAGCGCCAGCGAGAAGCCGTAATATTGCCCGTCTTCAGTGATCCCGCGATAGCCGGTATCCCAGAGCCGGTCGCGAAAGGCATCGACACCGGTGAGCAGCAGCGTGCGCACCGCAGGCACGTTGAGCGAGCCGGCCAGCGCATTGCGGGCAGAGACCGGGCCCTTGAACGCGCGGTCGTAATTCTGGGGGACGTAGAGACCGGAGGCCGTGTCGAGCTGAACCGGCGAATCGTCGAGGATCGACGCGGGCGTCAGATATCCCCGCTCGATCGCCATTGCGTACAGGAACGGCTTGAGCGTCGATCCGGCCTGCCGATAGCTGCTGGCGCCATCGACCGCCGGTGCCGTCGAAGCACCGCCGATGCCGCCGACATAGGCGAGCACATCGCCGCTTTCATTGTCGACGACGATGACTGCGCCGTCGCGCGCGCGGGTGCCCCCCAGTCCCTGCAGCTGGCGACGAAGCGCCGTGATCGCGATCTGCTGGACGCGCAGATCGAGCGTGGATTCGATCCTGAGGCCCGGCTCGATCAGCATGCGATCGGCGAGATGCGGAGCAAGGCCGGGATCGAGCTGAAGACTCCGGGCGGGGCCGAGCATCGACGCCGCCGCGCCGGAGAACCGGGCGCAATCACTCTCTTGCGAAAGCGCGCAGGCGCGACGGGCGACTTCGCCTGCACCGGCGCTGGGGTTTGGCAGCAGCGCGGCGAGCAGCAGCGCATCGTCGCGGCTCAGCGCGGCGGGCGTCTTGCCGAACAGGCTGAGCGCGGCAGCGCCGATCCCCTGCGCTTCGCCGCGGAACCCGGCGAGATTGAGATAGGCCTCGAGGATCTGATCCTTGGTCCAATGACCGTCGAGCGCGTCGCCGGCGCGCATCTGGCGCAACTTGTCCCAAAAGCTGCGCGAGCCGGGCGCCGCGAGCGCAGGCGAAAGATAGGCCGCGACCTGCATCGACAGCGTGCTGGCGCCGCGAACGCGCCTGCCCTCCACTCGGTCGCGGAGCGCGCCGCCGAGCGCCCACCAATCGACGCCACCATGGCGTTCGAACCGCCGATCTTCCGCCGCGGTCAGAACCGAGCGCGCGGCGGGCGAAATCTCCGCCAGCGGCGTCCAGGTGAGCCGGCGTGCGGCGAAATCGACTCGGCTGCTGTCGAGCAGCCGACCGTTGCGATCGTATAGCCAGGCCTCCGAAGGCTGCCAGCCGGCCCGCACGACTGCGAAACCGGGCAGCGGCGGCGGGAGCGTGATCCACCAGAAAGCGGCGAACAGGCCTAGGAACAGCGCGCCGGCCGCCCCGATCAGCCGATGCGGCGTGACACGGCCGCGCCAGCCGCGATCGGCGAAGCTCCGGCGCAGCCCCCGCACCACGGCGGCGCCGATCGACAGGCTCGACGCAAACCCGTGCCGCCGGGGATCGCTCGTCGTCACCGCTGCGTCACGGTGACCGGCTGGTTGGGGACGGCGGCGAAGATCTCCGGCGAATAAAGCGCCTCGACTCGAGTCGGCGGCAAATGGAACCGCCCGGCGGTGTTGAGCCGCACGACATAGGAGACAGTGACGCTGCCACGCGGCATCCAGCGGAAATAGGCCCGCCACGCGTCGCGATCGCGCTCGACATAGCTCGGCTGCACACCCTCCCCGCTTCCCGCCTCGGCGCCGAGGATCTGCGACTGATTGCCAAGACCGCCCAGCACCTGTGCCCCGGCGGGAACCGGATCGTCGATCACGACCCAGTTGCGCGCCGCAGACGCCTCCACCGTGATCGTCACCTTGACGACGTCGCCGCGACGGAGCGTTCCCGGAGTCGCCGCCTGCACGACGCTGACCTGACGGCTTAGGCGATAGCCGGCGTTCACCGGCTCGGCGAGCGGCACCGCGGCACGCACCTGCACCGTCGCCCAGGGCCCAGCGCCGCCGCTGTGCACAACGCGCAGCGGCGCGGCGGCGGCAGGCAATGGGAAGCTGAATTCGCGGCGCGGCTCGACGAGCGGCCAGGCGCGCGAGACCGTCGCCCCCGCGAGCGTCGCCGTGGTCGTGCCGGGGACTGCATTGGCCGGGTACATCCGATCGAACTTGCGCGCGGCGACCGCGCCCCAGGCATTGGCGGGGGTCGTATCCCAATGGCCCCGCTGCTGACGCAGCGACACGCCGACCATCATCCTGGCCGAATCCTCTTCCCATCCTGGCCTGCCGAGCGTGGCGACCAGCGCCTTGATCGCGGCTTCGTCGTCGGACGCCATCAGCCACCATGGCATCTCGCCCTTGTCGCTGATGTCGATGCGCGTCCCCTCGTAGACCAGCCGCGTGCGCAGCACCCGCTCGGCCTGCGCGCGCAGCTCGGCGCCGTTCGCCAGCCCCTGAACGCGGCCCAGCGCCGACAGATAGTCCGCGAGCGACGAGGTCGGCATGTCGGCGGGGCCGATGCCAAGCTGGCCGAGCATCGCGGGAGTGGCGACGCCATGGCGCGCGAGCGCCGCGAAGGCCGCGACTCGCTGGAGGCGCACGTCGCCCTGATCCTCGTTGCGCAGCCGCCCGTCGAGCACTGCCTTCATCGCCTCAAGCATCCGCTCGCGGGGCCCCTGCGGCAGCGGCAGCCCGGCCTCGGCGGCCATCGCCAGCACATAGGCGGTGAGTGCTTCCGATCCGGGCAGCGACTGGATCGCGAAATAGCGCAGCAGACCCTCGTCATCAAGGAACGCCGGCATTTCGCCCGCCAGCTGGTTCCAGCCGCCGACGTCACCAAGCACGACCGCCTTCGACAGCCGCTGCTCGAAACACTCGTAGGGATAGCGGGACATATAGCCACGCACCCCTTCGAGCGGCGGCGACAGCGAGTCGGCGAGCCGAACGAAGACATTTCCCCGCCCGGGCAGCGCGCCGGCCGGCGGCCGGATGGTGATGCTAGTGCCATCTCCGACGCGCACAAGCGTTGCGGCCCAGGTTTCGGTCGGTACGGCGTGTCTCACGTCCTGAGTCACGGTGATCTGGTCGGTCGCGCCGTCCGTCGAGCGGGCACGCACGTTCCAGGTCAGCGTGCCCTCGGCATTGGGCGCATCGAGATTCCACGCGACGGGCACCGCGCCGCCAGCCGGCACATCGACGGTCAGCGGATTGCCGGTGGCGATCCGCGGGCTCAGTTCGACTTCGGCAGTCACGCGCATCGGCCGGTCGGAGCCGTTGCGCAGCGTGAACGCCGCGGCAAAGCGATCGCCGCTGCGCACCAGCTGCGGCACTCCGGCGAAGATGCTGAGATCCTGCTGGGTGCGCACCGTCGTCTGCCCGGTGCCGAACAGCTGGCTGCCGTTGGCGGCGATCGCGACCAGCCTGAACGCAGTGAGCGCGTCGTTCAGCGGCACCTGCACCTTCGCACGACCCGATTCGTCCAGATCCACCTGGCCACGCCACAGCAGCACCGGCTCGAAATTCTCGCGGTTGAGCCCGGACAAGTCGCCCGTCCCGCCGCCGCCGCCCGCCTCGACTGCCTTGCGGCCATAGTGGCGCTTGCCCACCACCTGCATCTGCGCGGTCGATGTCAGCACCGAGAGCGGCCGCTCGCCCATCATCGCTTCGAGCACCTCCCAGCTGGGATTGGGCGCGAGCTGGAGCAGCGCCTCGTCGACCGCCACGAAGGCGACATCGGCCTCGCCGGCGGCGCTGCCGTCGGGATTGACGACGTGCAGGTCCACAGTCGCGGTCTCGCGTGCGGCGTAGCTCTGCTTGTCCGCCCGCACGTCGACATCGAGCCGATGCCCTTCCCAGCCGACGCGCACGCGCGCGATGCCGAGGCGATAGGCGGGCTTTGCGAGATCCACCGTCGCGGTCGGCTTGGAGGCATCGCGGCGGAAGAAGGGCAGGCCTAATTGGCGCGCCACATCCGCCGTCCACAGCGACCAGCCGTCGACGCGACCGCGCACCGCCAGCACCGAGACATAGACGTCGGGCGCATAGTCGCCGGGCATCGGCACTTCGATCACCGGATTCGAGCCCTCCAGCCCGACGACGAAGCTGGAAAGCACGCCTTCGCGCTCCACCGTCACCAGCGCT
This sequence comes from Sphingosinithalassobacter sp. CS137, assembly GCF_014334115.1. Classification (NCBI taxonomy): domain Bacteria; kingdom Pseudomonadati; phylum Pseudomonadota; class Alphaproteobacteria; order Sphingomonadales; family Sphingomonadaceae; genus Sphingosinithalassobacter; species Sphingosinithalassobacter sp. CS137. Next base: position 2,009,569 of record NZ_CP060494.1, on the reverse strand, counting down.
GTCGCTTCGCGGAACGGCATGCGCACCTGGAACCGCGCCGTCTCCCCCGCGGCATATTCGGGCTTTTCGGGAAGCACATCCATCCGGTCGCCATTGTCGCCGCCGAACCACCATTCGTCCTCGCCCGCGAGCCACACCGACTGGCTCGCCCGCGCGACATTTCCGGCGGAGTCGGTGGTCGAGGCCACAGCATAGACTTCCCCCGAAATCCCGGGATCGATGCTGCATTCGGCATAGCCGAGTTCGTCGGTGGTCGCGGTGCAGCGCGGCGACAGCTTGGTCGTACGCATCTGATTGTCGTAGGCGTAGAAGCCGCCGATCAGCCGCCGCCGCGCTGTGAGGATTTCGCGGCTGTAGAGGTCGACCCGCACCCGCTGATTGGCGATCGGCTTCCCCTCGGTGTCGAGCGCGACGAGCTTGAGGCGCAGATCGTCTTCGGACATCAGCCAGCCGTCGGTCTTGATGCCGAGCCGCACGGCCGAGGCGTAGATCGGGATGCGGCGCGAGGCAGTCAGCACTTCGCCGTTCGCATCCTGATAGTCGAGCTCGACGAGCATCGCCGTGTCCTGATCGAGCGACTGGGGCACGTCGATGCTGGTTCGTACAGTACCGTCGCGGCCTAGAGTCACGGGCAGCGTCTGAGTGGGCGGCAGCGTATCGGTCCGGTCGTCGCCCTCGCCGTCCATCGGCCGGGTGCCTTCGCGGAGCTCGCGTCCGCCGAAACTGAAGCTCTCATAGCCCGACGGCGTGCCGACTCCTTCGAAATAGCCGACGCGCACTTCGACCGGCATGTTGGCGGCGCCGCCGCCCGACAGATAGCCGACGAACAGGTCCAGCGGCAGCGACCCTGGTTTCACCGCGGCCGTTTCGGGCCCAGTGACGGTGGCATACATGGTCGGGAGGCGATATTCATCGAGTCGGATCGACTGCCCCGTCCAGATCGACCGATCGCCCGCCTCAACGCGGAGATCATAGTCGCCGAGCGGCGCGCCGCGCGGTGCCGACCATTGAGTCTCGCCGGTGCCGTTCTCCCCGATCGTCAGCGGAATCTCGAACTGCGTGTCCGATCCGCGGTGCGAAAGATGCAGCGTGCCGGAGAATGCCGGCGATGCGGCGAAGCCGCTCGCGATCGGCTCGCGCACGATATGCTTCATGTGCACCGTCTCGCCCTGGCGCACGAGCGCACGGTCGAACACGGTGTGGAAGATCGTCTCCGGCGGGGTCCAGCCATAGGGTAGATCGAAGTCGTAGGGGCGGATGCCCTCGCCCCAGTCGGTGAGCGTGAAGCTCATGTCGTTCGCCTTGCGCGCCGACACCATCAGCGGATGCGCGCCCGCGCTGTCGCAATTACCCCAGGTTTCCGGTTCGGGAAGGCCCGGCGGAACGGCGAGCCGGCCGGAGACATCGGTGGTTCCGCGCGCGAGCAATCGCCCGGTGCAGCTGTCGGTGACGCGCACTTCGGCCGCATCGACGCCACGGCCGCTGTCGAGCGCGGTCACCCAGACGAGCGAGCCCGCACGGCCCCATTTGAAATGCACCGCCATATTGGTGACGAGCGCGCCAGCCGAGACATAGCGTGTCGCTTCGCGCCCGAGCAGCGCCTGGCCGAGGCGGGGACTGGCCAGCTCGACGACATAGAAACCCGGCTCGCTGAGCGGGATGCCGACGACTTCGAACGTCCGACCGCCGCCGGGCAGCGTGACGTTGAAGCTGCTCGCGCCCGAATCATCGCCCATCAGCACCGGCCGGTCGCCGGTGCGGTTGATCCGCACCGGTTCGCCGCCGCGCGTCACTGTCTCGCTGCGGTAGTTGTCGGCTTCGTCGAGCGTCCGCAGCCATTGCGCGATCTCTCCGTCGCTGGCGTCAACTCGCAGCTTCTCACCGGTCACCGCGCGCTGTGCGCCCTGAAGCGCCGGTTCGACGTTGCGCACGGTGACGGGCAGCACACCGCCCTCCTGCGCCTCGAGGATGCCGAAGGGCGCGGCGAACTTCACCAGCGGCGGCGCCTCGTCGATGCGGATTTCGAGCGGGAAACGCTCGGCATTGGCGAGCGGCCGACCGCTCTCGTCGGCAAGGTCAGCCGGCAGGATCAGCTGCGCGTTCGTGTCGGCGGGAAGCGGCGCATCGAACCCGACCGACTCGAGCGTCTGGTTGCGCTGGTCCTCGTCGGACAGCGTCGGCGCGATCTCGCGCCCGTCGGCAAGGCGCAGGCGGACCGCCGCCGCCTTGTCGCGCGCGACCGGAGCGGAGAAGCGGACGTGCGCCTCCTCGATCGGATTGCATCCCGCCTGGGCGTTCACGCGCGAACATTCGAACCGCGCGGTGAAGGGCGTGCGCACTTCATAGTCGAACCGCTCGTCGGCGCCCGCCCTGCGGCCAGAGGCGGCGGCGATGTCCGCATCCCAGACGAGTGCCACGTCGCGCCCCGGCGGCAGCGGCCGGCCGCATTTGAGCGCAGTGATCGTGCGCGTGGCCTGTGCGCGTGCCTCGTCGCCTTCGGGGAGCGCCTGCGGCAGACCAGCCTCTTCGAGAAAGCTGCGCACTTCCCAGCGATCGGTGCCGAGTTCATCGATCAGCCGCGCGGGTACACGCGCGTCGAGCACCTCGACGGGGATGCGCTCGCCGATGCCGTCGACCGCGCAATACGCGTTCGCGGCCACCGAAGCGCGATCGGCGGGCATGTTCGCGGCGACTAGGAAGACCTGATCCTCCTCGACCTTGCCGCCCCAGCGGGTGGGCAGCACGGCGCGCGCGATCGGCCCGCCGCTGTCCACGGTGAACCGGCTCTGGCCGGTGACGGCATAGCCGGCGAGGCTTTTCAGACCCTCGCGAAGCGCGAAGGTGCAGGTGACGCCGCCGGGCAGCGGATCGGCGAATTCGTGAACGAAAGTGCGCTGATCGACCCAGCGACCTTCGCCTCCGACAGGGCATTCGACAGTGAACGGCCCCTGCGCCCGAGGGTCGCCGAGCGGCACCATCGCCTCGTCGAACCGCACCGTGAATCGCTCGATCGATCCGTCGCCGATGCCGGGCGTGGCGAGCACCACCTGCGGCCGCGAATCGCCGAACGCCGTATCGGCACCCAGTGGCGTGAGCACAAGCGCCAGAAGCGCGATCCGAGCACCGAGTCGCATGCACCCTTCCCCCCAAAGGCGAGCAACAAAGTACCGGGCCGTCGGCAAGCGAGTCCAGCGACGATTGCGCACATCGCGTGGCGGCCCTTGATCGAAGCTACTGCTGCATTGATGATGTTCGAACCGAATCGGGGGAGTTCGGGTGCAGAACGGATCGATTCTGGTGCTGCTGGTGGATGGCGCCGCGCGCGAGGCGACGCTGTTCGCATCGATCTGGTTTCTGATCGGCGGGCTCGACGATCTGCTTGTCGATGCGATCTATGGGTGGCGAGCACTGCGCGGCCGCCTCGGCGCCGGCGCGGCGCCTCGGCCGAGCCTCGCGGACATTCCGCTGCCGGCGGAGCCGCCGCAGATCGCGTTGTTCGTGCCCGCTTGGGACGAGTCGGCAGTGATCGAGCCGATGCTGCGGACGGCGCTCGAGCGCTTCGACTATCCGGCGTACCGAATTTATGTGGGGACCTATCCCAATGATCCCGCCACGATCGCAGCAGTCGTTCGGATCGCGGCATCGGATGCCCGCGTCCGGCTGGTGATCGGCCCCGACCCCGGCCCCACCACGAAGGCCGACTGCCTGAACACGCTGTGGCGGGCGCTGTTGCGCGACGAAATGGCGGAGGCGACGCGCTTTGCCGCGGTTGCGCTGCACGATGCGGAGGATGTGGTGCATCCGCAGGAGTTTCGGGTGTTCGCCCACATGCTCGAACAGCATGCCGCAGTGCAGCTTCCGGTGCTGCCGCTTCCGCACCCGGCGTCGCGCTGGGTCTCGGGCCATTATTGCGACGAGTTCGCTGAAGCGCATGGCAAGCAGCTCGTCGTGCGGCAGACGCTGGGCGCCGGCATGCCCTTCGCGGGTGTCGGCTGTGCCATTCGCCGCGATATGCTTGGGCGGATCGCCGACTTGCGCGACGGCGCCCCCTTCGACGCGTCGAGCCTCACCGAGGATTATGAGCTCGGCCTGACGGTGAGCGCAATGGGCGGACGGACAGCGATCGCGCGCGTCGCCGAGTGCCCCGGCGGCTGGCCGGTGGCAGTCCGGGCATATTTCCCGGCGAGATTCGGCGCGGCGGTTCGGCAGAAGGCACGGTGGATGACGGGCATCGCATTCGCCGGATGGGACCGGATCGGTTGGGCCGAGCCGCGCCACATCGCCGATCACTGGATGCGGATGCGCGATCGCCGAGCGACGCTCGCAATGCCTGTCCTGGCGGTCGCCTATTGCGCGCTCGTCGCCTGGGGGGCTTCGCTTGTCCTCCACGTGACAACCGGCACGCAGGCGCCTGCGCTTGCCTCAGCCATGCATGCGCTGCTTCTCGCCAATGCGGCGCTGCTCGCGTGGCGGGCGCTGATCCGCGCCGCATTCGTCTGGCGTGCCTATGGCGCCGCCGAGGCAGCCCGTTCGTTGCCGCGCGTGCTCGTGTCCAACATGGTGGCGCTTTTCGCGGCCCGCCGAGCCGTTCTTCTCTATCTTTCGATGCTGGCGGGCGGCGCCCTGAAATGGGAGAAGACACACCACCAGTTTCCGGACTTGCCAGAGAGCATCGCACGATGAAGGGGCGCGGGCGGCCCCTCCGGTTTCTCGCCGCAATCGCCGTCCTATGGATCGCCGCCCGCATTCTGTTGCTCTGGCCTCACACCGGCTCGCTTCCAGAAGCCGTGCGGCAGAGCATTCCATTGGCTGCCGCTGTGGCCATCCCCCAGACCGGGCCCGAACCGAAGCCGAGCCCCGACATGCGCGCCGCAACGGCGACCGATCGGAGCAGCGCAGTGGCGCCGGCGAGGCTACGGGCGTTCGCACCTCCTCGCGCATCCGCGGCTCGGCGTGCGCGGGATCCGGTGCGTGTCCAGTTCGCCTTGCTCGGCCTGATCCAATATGGATCTCCCGTGCCGGTCGGAAGCGTCGCAACAGCCAGCGTTTCGCCGCCTCCATCGCAGGAGGCGCCGCTCCCGTTTCCGCTTCCACCGCTCCGCGCCCGCTGGTCGGGCAGCGCCTGGCTGGTCGCACGCGGCGCAGGCGGCCTCGCGCAAGCGCCTGGCGGAGCTCAGCTCGGCGGCGGTCAGGCCGGCGTGCGCCTTGCCTATGGGCTCGCACCGCGCGCCCGGCTCGCTGCCGTCGCGCGCGTGACGGCGCCGCTGGAAGGGCGCGGACGTGAGGCGGCGCTTGGCCTCGAGTGGCAGCCGAGCGAGCTGCCGGTGCGGCTCGCCGCGGAGCAGCGCATCGCGCTCGAGCCGGGGGGCGTCAGCGGTCCCGCGCTGGGGCTGATCGCAGGCATCGACCGGCGGATCGAGCACGAGTTTCGCCTGGAAGCCTATGGCCAGGCAGGCGCAGTCGCCCGCACGCGGATCGAACCCTATGCCGATGGCGCAATCCGGATCACGCGCACCGTCGCGCAGCGATCGAACTTTCGTCTGGCGCTCGGCGGAGGAGTCTGGGGTGCTGCCCAGCGCGACGCGGCGCGGCTCGACCTGGGCCCCAGCGCCATTCTGGGCGTGGACACCGGCGGTTCCCCAATGCGAGTCGCGCTCGACTGGCGCCAGCGCGTCGCCGGCGATGCGCAACCCGGATCGGGGGCGACTCTCACGCTCGCCGCCGATTTCTGATCGGCTGCGCTTTTGCCGAGCGCCGCGAGCGAGTATCGCGTCACTTCCATGGACCTGTATCTTCCCATCGCCAATCTTTCGGTGAACGCGCTCGTCATCGTGTTCTTCGGCCTGGGCGTGGGGTTGCTCTCCGGAATGTTCGGCGTGGGCGGGGGCTTTCTCACTACCCCGCTGCTCATTGTCTATGGCATTCCGCCGACCGTCGCGGCTGCCTCAGCGGCCAGCCAGGTGACGGGTGCGAGCGTGTCCGGCGTTTTCGCGCATCTGCGCCGCAATGGCGTCGACATGAAGATGGGACTGGTGCTGGTCGCCGGCGGGATCCTTGGAAGCTTCGCCGGCGCCTGGCTCTTCACCCTGCTTCAGGCGAGCGGCCAGATCGATACCACGATCGGCGTCCTCTATGTCGTGCTGCTCGGATCGATCGGCGGGCTGATGCTGTCCGAATCGCTGCGGAGTATTCGTGCGGTGCGCGCCGGCGGCCCCGCGCGTCCGCGCCGCCGCCGGCATCATCCGCTGGTCGCGGCGCTGCCGCTGCGCTGGCGCTTCTATCGCTCGGGGCTCTACATCTCGCCGCTGGCGCCGCTCATCCTGGGCTTCTTCACCGGCATTCTCACCATTCTGCTCGGCGTCGGCGGCGGCTTCATCCTGGTGCCGGCGATGCTCTATCTGCTCGGCATGGGCGCGACGGTGGTCGTCGGCACGTCGCTGTTCCAGATCCTGTTCGTAACGGCGGCGGCGACGCTGGTGCACGCCACCACCACCAAGGCGGTGGATATCGTGCTCGCCGTGCTGTTGCTGATCGGATCGGTGGTGGGGGCACAGCTCGGCGCCCGCTTCGCGCAAAAGGCCAAGCCCGAATATCTCCGCTTTGCGCTTGCGGTGATGGTGCTGGTGGTCGCGTCGCGCATGCTGCTGGGGCTGGTGTGGCGACCCGACGAAATCTTCACCATTGAGCTGGCTGGATGATCGGCCGCGCCCTGTTCCTGCTCCTGCCGGCGCTGCTGCTCGGCGGTGCGACGAAGCCGGTGCTGGTGCCGGACGTGTCGCAGCGCGAGATCGAGATCGTCTATTCCTTCACCGGTGCCGAGCTGCTGCTGTTCGGCGCGATCGTCTACCCCGGTGGCCGGGCACCGGGACCGGACGAAGAACCCGCCGAGATCGTCGTGGTGGTGAAGGGGCCGGTGCAGTCGATCCTGGTGCGCGAGAAGGAGCAAGTCGCCGGCATCTGGGTGAACGCCGAAAGCATGCGCTATCGCTCGGCCCCGTCCTTCTATGCAATCGCCTCGTCCGAGCCGATCGACACGCTGGTCGACGATCGCACACGCGCCATCTACGAGCTCGGGCTCGACAGCCTGCAGCTTTCGCCTGCCTCCGGTGCAATTCCCGAGGCGCAGCGCCGCTTCGATGCCGGGCTGGTCTCGCTGATGCGGAGCAAGGGCCTCTATTACGAAGCGCCGGGCGCAGTGGAGATCACCGACGACGTGCTGTACCGCGCGCGTATTTCGATCCCGGCGCGTGTGCCGGTCGGGCGATTCACTGCGGAAACCTTCCTGATCCGCGACGGCCGCGTGCTGGCCGCTGCGGTGCGGCCGATCGAAATCCGCAAGTCCGGGTTCGAACGCTTCGTCGCGCGTGCCGCCGAGCGATCCTCGCTGCTGTACGGCCTCGCAGCGGTGACCCTTTCGGTCCTGTTCGGCTGGGGCGCCGGCGCGCTTTGGCGGCGGTTCTGATTCCGCCCGGTCCACAGCGAAAGAACCCAATCTTTACTTCCCTTTGTGCATGATTCGCCGCGCGACGGGGAGCAGGGAATGGACGCTACGTTCGGAAGCCAGGGATTCGAAGGCGCGCAGCCGCTGACGGGCGATTCGCCACAGCTGCATTCGGCGCTGGCGCCGATCGGCGCGGTGCTCGAGATCGCGGGATCGTCGAGCCAGGTAATGCTCGACGGCGAGTCGCTCGAAGCGCTGGCGGAGCATCGCGACACGGTGATCGCCAATGCCGGCCAGGTCGGCGCGCAGATCAAGATGCGCGTCGGCAGTTCGTGGCTGATCGCCAACATCCGTTCGCTGCGGCTCGCCGACGGGCGCACCGATCGGATCGCGGCGCAGGTCGACTTCCTCGGCGAGGGCGACGAGGAAAAGCTGACCGGGAAGCTCTACAAATTTCGGCGCGGCGTCACGCGCTATCCCACGCCGGGCTGCCCCGTTTTTCCCGTCTCCACGGCGGATCTCCAGCAAATCTATGCCGCGGACGATCGCGCCCATATCGAAGTGGGGAGCGTCTATCCGACTCGCGACATCCGCGCCGCGCTCTACATCGATTCGATGCTCGGCAAGCATTTCGCGCTGCTGGGATCGACCGGCACCGGCAAGTCGACCGCCGCCGCGCTGATCCTGCACCGCATCTGCGATCTGGCGCCGCAGGGGCATGTCGTGATGATCGATCCGCACGGCGAATATGGCGCGGCCTTCAAGAACAGCGGCGCACTCTACGACGTGTCGAACCTAGCGATGCCCTATTGGCTGATGAACTTCGAGGAGCATTGCGAAGTCTTTCTCACCAGCAGCGGTTCGGAGCGGCAGGTGGACGCCGACATCCTCGCCAAATGCCTGCTCGCAGCCAAGGCGAAGAACCGGCTGGCGCAGGAAATTCCGAAGCTCACCGTCGACGCGCCGATCCCCTATCTGCTGTCGGACCTGTCGCAGCTGATCCAGCTCGAGATGGGCAAGATGGACAAGGCGACCGACAGTGCGCCCTATCTGCGGATCAAGGCTAAGATCGACGAGATCAAGGGCGATCCGCGTTACGCTTTCATGTTCTCGGGCATGCTGGTGGCGGATTCGATGGCGAGTTTCCTCGCGCGCATCTTCCGGCTGCCCGGCGACGGCAAGCCGATCTCGATCATCGACGTCTCCGGCGTGCCGTCCGAAATCACTTCTGTGGTGGTGGCCGTGCTGAGCCGGATGGTGTTCGACTTTGCGATCTGGTCGCGCAACGAGCCGCAGCGGCCGATCCTGCTCGTCTGCGAGGAAGCACATCGCTATGTGCCGAACGAGCGCAACGCCGACGGCTCCTCGGTTGGCCGGATCCTCAGCCGGATCGCCAAGGAAGGCCGGAAATATGGCGTATCGCTGGGCCTCATCACTCAGCGTCCGTCGGATCTTGCCGAAGGCGTGCTTTCGCAGTGCGGCACGATCCTGACGATGCGGCTCAACAACGAGCGCGATCAGGGCTTCGTCCGTGCCGCCATGCCCGAAGGCGCGCGCGGCTTCCTCGATTCGATCCCGGCGCTGCGCAACCGCGAGTGCATCGCAGTCGGCGAAGGCGTGGCCACGCCCGTCCGGCTGCTGTTCGACACGCTGGACGAGACGAGGCGCCCGGCGTCGGGCGATCCTGCCTTCTCGCAGCTGTGGCGCGAAACGGCCGGCGAGGAGGCGATCCTCGAGCGCACGATCAAGCGGTGGCGGGCGCAGGGGCGGTAGCAGCGTCCGTCCGAGAGAGGCCGCGGTATCCTTGCGAAAACCGGCTACCTCGGAAGATGGTCAGCGGAGCTGACGCGCCTCAGTCCTCGCCGGCGGCGTCCGCTTCCTCGCGTACCGGCACAGAGACCGGCACGGCCATCAGTCGGTTCAGCTTCGACCGGAATTCGCTGAGCTCGCCGCCCGACAGCTGGCGGATATTGGAGAAGCTCACCGAATTCGGATTGATCGCCTGGCCGTTGCGATAGACTTCCCAGTGGAGGTGCGGCCCGGTGGAGACCCCCGTCGAGCCGACATAGGCAATCACCTGCCCCTGTCGCACGCGCGCACCCGAGCGCACGGCGAAGCGGCTGACATGCCCATATCCGGTCGAAAGCCCGTTCGAATGGCGCACGCGCATGAAATTGCCATAGCCGCCGTTGCGGCCGGCGAATGTGACGGTGCCGTCCGCAGGGGCGCGGATCGGCGTGCCCGTGGGCGCCGCGATGTCGAGCCCCTTGTGCATGCGGCGGTAGCCGAGCAGCGGGTGGCGGCGCATGCCATAGCCCGAGCTCAGGCGCCCGTTCGCGGGCCGATCGAACGTGCCGCGGGTTTCGCGGCGGCCGCGCGTGTCGAGCCATTCGGTGCGGCCCCCATCCTCCCAGCGGACGAGCTGCACCTTGCGTGAGCCCTGAGTCACGCCGGCGTAGAGAAGGTCGCCCATCTGGACTTCGCCGGTCTCGGCGCGCGCCTGCTCGACGATCATGTCGAATTCGGCGTCGGCGCCGAGACGCGAGACCGGCATTTCGGAGGCAATCGAACGAATGAAGGCTTCGACTGCCTTCGCGGGAGCGCCGAGCGCGCGCGCCGAGCGATAGAGGCTGGGCCCCACCTTGCCGCGGATGCGCAGCGGCGTGTGGTCGACGGCGATCGGCACTTGCTTGAGCGCCAGGCCGGCACCGCTCCGCACTACTTCGACGCTGAGGTCGAAGCGCGCGCGAAAGGCCAGGCGCTCGAGCGGCCGCGGCTGCGACTTGTCCATCCGGCGGCCGAGCCGCAGGTCGAGCGTCGTCCCGGAGGCAAGACTGTCCAAATCGATCGCATTGCCGATCAGTTCGGCAGCGAAGCTGGCGTCGGTCGCTCCGACGCCCGAACGACGCAGCGCGCTCAACAGGCCGTTGCCCGAGGACAAGGTGGCGGTAAGGTCGATCACCGGACGCTCGGGCGTCTCGGCCAGTGGCTGGACGAGCGCAGTGGCTGCCATACGATAGCCGGTGCCGGCGCCCTTGCCGAGCGGCGTGATCGACTGGGCTCGGGCGGCTTCCCACTCGCTGCCTTCCAGCGCGGGCGGAACATAGCCGTAGATGGGATTTTCGAGGCCCGGCGCCATGAACAGCGTGACGGCGCACAGGCCGATGCAGGTTGCGGCGCCGCGATACCATTGCAGCGTTCCGATGCGTGATCCCAGATCGGGGACGAGTTCGAAATCGGGGTAACGGGCGCGCAACCGGTCGGCGAAGCCCTTGCGCGCCGGCGCTTCCGGAATCGCCGACGGACGCCCGAAGGAGAGTGCGGTCGTTCCGCCGCCCTGGTCGAGTCCGTGATCGTTGCGCAGGAACAAGGCGCGCTGCCCCCAAAATTCGTCGCTGGTGCCGAAACCCCCGGCGTGGATTGGATCACTGTGCAAGTGCGGGTTTAAAGTCAAATTAAGCAGCCTCGTCAGCTGTCCCAGCTGCGGCCAACCGTGCCAGAGCGAAGATGAAGGGAAGCTATTTGCGGTTTCGCCAACAAATCCAACATGGTTAACGGTGATTCGCAACTCTGGGCTGTTGCGTAGCGCCTGAGTCGGCACGATGTTGCGACTCGCCATGAGCCAGTTCGAGCGCACTTCCGTCACGGCCGTTCTGGGACCCACCAATACCGGCAAGACGCACCTGGCCGTCGAACGGCTGACCGGCCATGCCAGCGGCATGATCGGCTTTCCGCTGCGGCTGCTCGCGCGCGAAGTCTATGACCGAGTGGTACGGATCAAGGGACCGCGCGAAGTTGCGCTGATCACCGGTGAGGAGAAGATCTGCCCACCGGGCGCACGCTGGTTCCTGTGCACGGCCGAATCGATGCCGATCGAAAGGGAGGTGGCGTTCGTCGCGCTCGACGAAGCGCAACTCGGCGCCGATCCGGAGCGCGGCCATGTGTTTACCGATCGTCTGCTGCGCGCACGTGGTCGGGAAGAGACGATGCTCCTCGGCTCGGATGCGCTGCGGCCGATGATCAAGGCGCTGGTGCCCGAAGCGGAGATCCTCTCGCGGCCGCGCTTCTCGACGCTCAGCTATGGCGGCGCGCGCAAGCTTTCTCGGCTGCCGAGACGTTCGGCGGTGGTCGCGTTCAGCGCCGAGGAAGTCTATGCCGTTGCGGAGGCGCTGCGGCGCCTGCGCGGCGGCGCGGCGGTGGTGATGGGTGCGCTGTCGCCTCGCACCCGCAATGCGCAGGTCGCGATGTTCCAGGCAGGCGAAGTCGACTATCTGGTAGCGACCGATGCGATCGGCATGGGCCTCAACATGGATGTCGCCCATGTCGCCTTCGCCTCGCTCCACAAGTTCGACGGGCGGCGCCGGCGACGGCTGACCCTGGCCGAAATGGCGCAGATCGCAGGGCGCGCGGGGCGGCACCAGAAGGACGGCACGTTCGGCGGACTGCACGAACAGGGGCCCGGCGCCTTCACCCCGGAAGAAGTGCTGGCGATCGAGGGGCATCAGGTGCCGAGGCTGGAACGGCTCTACTGGCGCGACGGCGAACCCGATTTCGCGAGCATCGACGCGCTGGTCGCAAGCCTCGAGGCCGAGCCACGCGATGCAGTGCTGCGCGCGGCGCCCGAAGCAGTCGATCTTGCGGTGCTCAAGCGGCTCGCCGAGCAGGATTGGGTGCGCACCCGGGTGCGTTCGCCCGCGATGGTGAAGCGGCTGTGGGCGGCATGCGGGCTCCCCGATTTCCGCAAGCTGGGGGCCGATCCGCACGCCCGCTTCGTCGGTCGGCTCTTCACGCATTTGTCCGAAGCAAATGGTCATGTGCCGCACCAGTGGTTCGCCGACGAGATCGCCCGGCTCGATCGCGTCGAGGGCGATGTTGAGACGCTTGCCGGGCGGATCGCGGCGGCGCGCAGCTGGGCCTATATCGCGCAACGCGCCGATTGGCTCGCCGAGCCCGCGCACTGGGCCGAGCGCACACGTGCGATCGAGGAGCGCCTCTCGGACGCGCTGCACGCGAGCCTCACGCAACGCTTCGTCGATCGCCGAACCACGATGCTGCTGCGCCAGATTGGCGCCGATGCCTCGAACCTGCCGGTGACGATCGGACCCGGGGGTGAAGTGAGCGTGGAGGAGCATCACCTCGGCCATCTCGAGGGCTTCCGCTTCAGAGTGGCGGCGGACGCCACGGCGGCGGACAAGCGCATGCTGCTCGCAGCGGCCGAGAAGCGGCTCGGCCGCGAGCTGCACCGGCGCGGCGTGGCGCTCGCCGAGGCGACGGATGATGCGCTTGCGCTTGCGCCATCCGATGCGGGCGATCGATCGATCCTCTGGGGAGCGACGCGCGTCGCGATCCTGGAGCGCGGCCTGACGCTCACCACCCCCAAGATCGTGCTCGACCGCACGCTCGACGTGCTCGAACCACCGCAGCGCGCGGCAGTCCAGCAGCGACTGGATCGCTGGTTCGCGAGCCAGATGGCAGCGCATCTGCCGCCGCTGGCCAAGCTCGATTCGATCACGCGTGATCCGGCTGCCGGGGCGCCGCTCCGGGCAGTGGCGACTGCGCTGCTCGATGCGGGCGGGCTGCTGCCGCGCCGTGCCATCGCGGCGCAGATCGAGGCGCTGGATGCGCACGCACGCAAGCGATTGCGCAGCATCGGTTTCACCATCGGCACGCTCGACCTGTTCGCACCCGCCCTGCTCAAGCCCGCAGCGGCCCGCTGGCGCCGGCTGCTGATGGGAATCGTCGAAGCGCCGCGCGAAGGCGCTACCGTGCTCCCGCGCGGCGACTCCGGCGCCGATCTGGCGCATGGCTTTCGACCGCTAGGGCAGCAGGCCGTGCGAATCGATATGGCGGAACGCGTGGCGCGCGCCGCCCATGAAGCGCGCGAGGGGCGCAAGCCATTCGCCCCCGATCCGGCACTCGCGACGTCGATCGGCATGCAGCCGGCGACGCTCGCGCGGCTGATGGCGCAACTCGGCTTCCGCACCGCACGCAGCCGGGAAGGCGAGCCGCAGCGCTGGGTCTGGAAGGGACTCGTGCCGCCGCGCGCGCCCGAAGCGGCGCCGCGCGACGGGCCGTTCGCCGCGCTGGCCGAGCTGGGCCTGCGCAATGGCTGACCGGCCGCCGGATGCGACGATGCGTCTCGACCGATTTCTCTGGTGGTCCCGGATCTCGGCGTCGCGCACCTATGCGCGCGCGCTGGCGGAGGGCGGGCGGCTGCGCATCAACGGCCGCCGCGTCGATCGGGCGCATGTCCCGGTGCGTGTCGGCGACATTCTGGCCTTCGTTAGCCATCTCGGGAAGGTGCGGGTCGTGCGCATCGAGGCGCTGCCCGCGCGGCGGGGTCCGCCCGCCGAAGCAGCCGCGCTTTACACCCCCCTCGAAACCCTTGCGTCCAAGGCCGTTGACGCGCCCGGAGCGGATGCATAGCAGAGAAAACCCTTCGCGAGTGGAGCCGATCGACCCATGACCTATGTCGTCACCGACGCCTGCATCCGGTGCAAGTACATGGATTGCGTCGAAGTTTGTCCGGTCGACTGCTTCTACGAAGGCGAGAATATGCTCGTCATCAATCCCAGCGAGTGCATCGACTGCGGCGTGTGCGAGCCCGAATGCCCTGCCGAAGCGATCCTTCCGGATACGGAAAACGGGCTGGAGCAATGGCTCGAGCTCAACAAGACCTATTCCGAACAGTGGCCGAACGTCACTTCGAACAGTGGTCAAACGCCCGACGACGCCGACGAACACAAGGGCGAGGCGGGCAAGTTCGAGAAGTATTTCTCGCCCGAGCCCGGTAGCGGCGACTGAGCTGGGCGGGGGTTCGCACGCCCTTCGAAAAATTCTCCCGGCTGGGCCCATGAGACGCACTTTTCCGCGCTCGCTCGGGTGCTCCACGCTGGTAATTTTATTACGGCTATGTTAAACGGGCTGCGTCGCGGCAGGGATTCGCCTCTGCCCGAGGACGTATGAGTAAGGTGCCCCGTCTGCGCCTGCCCGGGTCGGCTAACCGAAGCGGGTGGAGACTGCAATCCCCGGGGCCGTGTTCACGGAAAGGCTACACGCACATGGCTGCCAAGGCGCTGTCCTTCGATGTCGGCGATTACGTCGTTTACCCCAAGCACGGCGTAGGCCGTGTGATCGAGCTGCAGAAACAGGAAATCGCGGGCATGCAGCTCGAGCTCTATGTGCTGCGGTTCGAGAAAGAGAAAATGACGCTGCGCGTTCCGACCAACAAGGCGGAAAGCGTCGGCATGCGCAAGCTCTCCTCGGACAAGACGCTGAAGGAAGCTCTCGACACGCTCAAGGGCAAGCCGAAGGTGAAGCGTACCATGTGGTCGCGCCGCGCCCAGGAATATGAGGCGAAGATCAATTCGGGCGACCTCGTGTCGATCGCCGAAGTGGTCCGCGACCTGTTCCGCGCCGACGATCAGCCCGAGCAGAGCTACTCCGAGCGCCAGATCTTCGAGGCCGCGGCAAGCCGCCTGGCCCGCGAACTGGCCGCGATGGAGGAAGTCGACGAGCCTGCCGCGCTCCAGAAGATCCTCGAGATCCTGAACAAGGCCGCGGCGATCCACAATCAGAACAAGGAAAAGACCGCGGCCTGAGCCGCGGCATCGGATCCGGGAAGCAGGAGGGGCGGCCGGCAACGGCTGCCCCTTTTCTTCACGCCCACCAAGGTGTATTGCGTCTACAATACACAATCGGAGGAATGCCAATGCGCGCCTTAGCCGCCATCATCCTGCTGCCGCTGGCCGCCTGCGGCGGCCCCGACGCCGAACGCGAGGCACGCGCCGTGTCCAATGGCGGCACTGCGGAAGTGCGAAACTTCGACGCGAGCAATTTCACCGGCGTCGAGCTACGGGGATCGGACGATGTCGACGTCGCGATCGGCGAGCAGTTCGCAGTGCGCGCCGAGGGCGATGCCCGCGCGCTCGATCGTCTGGAAATCGAGGTGGTCGACGGCATGCTCCGCATCTCGCGGCGCAGCTCAAACGGCAACTGGTTTTCGGATGACGATGCACACGTCTATGTGACGATGCCGCGGATTACCGCCGCCAGCGTCAGCGGATCGGGCAACATGCGGGTCGCGAGGGCCGAAGGCGATTTTCGCGGCGCCGTTTCCGGTTCCGGCGATCTGGACCTCGCGGAGCTGGCGACCGAACGCGTCGAACTATCGGTTTCCGGCTCGGGCGACCTTAGTGCGGCGGGGCGCACGCGCGCTCTCGACGCCTCGGTCTCCGGTTCCGGCGACATCGATGCCGAGCGGCTCACCGCCGATGCGGCACAGGTTTCGATCGCCGGCTCGGGCGACGTCAGTGCGAATGTCGATGGCGACGCCTCAGTCTCGATCGCGGGTTCGGGCGATGCCGAGCTGGGTGCAAATGCGCGCTGCTCGGTGCGGGCGAACGGCTCCGGCTCGGCGCGCTGCGGCTGAACGGGACTTGCACGCGGGCGGGCAAGGGTGCGATGCCGTCGCCATGCGCCGCCTGCTGCCCGTACCGCTGTTCCTTCTGCTGCTGATTTCGGCGGCGGCGCCCCAGGACCGCACTTATCTCATCTCCGGGTTCGAACGGGTTCGAGTCGATGGCCCGTTCGAGGTGCACGTCACCCCCGGCATGACCGCCAAGGCCCGCGCACGCGGCGGGCGGCGGGCGCTGGAGGCGCTCGACGTGCACGTATCCGGCTCGACGCTGGTGGTGAGCGGTGGCAGCGACCCGGCGGCCGGTGGACGTGATTCCGCGGGAGCCTCGCCGGTCGTCGAGGTGGAGGTGCCGCGGCTGCGCGCGGCATCCGTGAACGGCGGCGGCGAGCTGCACATCGCCGAAATGCACATGCCGCGGGCGGAGGTGAGCGTGAACGGCGCCGGCACTGTCGAAGTGGCGGACGTGCGCGCCGAAGACCTGTCGGCGACTCTGATCGGCACCGGCCGGATCGCCCTTGCCGGAACAGCAGGGGAAGCGCGCCTTCGCTCGAATGGCGCCGGATCGATCGACGCGCAGGCGCTCGAGGCGGGCGACGTGTCGATCGTCGCCGAGACCACCGGCCCGATCACGGCGCACGCCCGCTATTCGGCGCGCGTGCTCGCACGGTCACTGGGAACGGTGGCGATCGCCGGTCCCGGCCAGTGCCGTGTTTCCGGTCCCGCGCCGGTCTCGTGCGAAGGCGGGATCGAAGGGCAGCGCTGAAGGGCTTCAGGCGGCGAGCGGAAAGCGCAGCAAGCGATCTGCGACCGGCACCAGCGCCTGGCCCGGCTCGCCCAATGCACGCGCGATTTCCGGATCATGCGCATCGAGTCCGCCGGTCAGTGCCCCGAACGCCGCAAGGATCAGCTTGCTGCGGCTCGCCACGAAGCACCGGCGCGCCACCTGGCGTCCGCGCACGGTGACGCGCAGCTTGGGATGGAAATGCCCGGAAAGCTCGGGCCGCCGCTCGGACGGATCGGCGATGTGGCGCAGCAGCAGCCCGTCGACTTCGGCTTCGTCGCACACCGCTCCGCCGCAGTGATCGACATAGACGGCGTCGTGATTGCCGGTGATCCAGGTCCAGCGCAGCCGAGCGGTGAGCGCCGTCAGCCGCTCGCGTGCGGCGGAAGGCAGGCGGGCGCAGCCTTCGGGATCATGGAAGCTGTCACCCAGGCACCAGAGTTCCTCGGCGCCGGTCCGCGCGACCAGCGCTTCGACCTGGCAGAGAGTCGCGAGCGAATCATAGGGCGGCAGCATCTGTCCGCGCGCAGCGAACCAGCTCGCCTTTTCGAGATGCAGGTCCGCGAGCAGCAGCGCACGGCGCTCGGGCCAGAAGAGCGCGGCCTCCGGAAGCGCCAGCAGCGTGCGGCCTGCGAACGAAAGGGGAACCATGGCGTTCGCTATCGCCGCCGCCCCGGCAGCGGTCAACAGCGAATGATCGGCACACGGCGGTCGTCGATCACGATCGTCCCACTGTCCGCCCCAGTGCGCTCGATGCGATAGCTGCGGACTTCGGGTTCGCCGCCGCCGGCCTCACTGTCCTCATCCGGCTCGAAGCGTTCGGTGATCCGTTCGGTCACGGTGTCGCCGTCGAGCGTCCAACTGCCCGTATCGCCTGCATTGGCGACGCTGCCGTCGGCATCGTAGCGCACGAAGAAGTCGCTGGCGCAGCTGCCCTCATAGGACCATGCGCCGATCAGCCAGTCGCGTAGCGGCGCGGCGCTCCCCGCATCCGGCCGATACGCGGCCGGTGCGGCAACGGCAGGCGACAGCGCTTCGCTGGGGAGTTCGGTCTTGGTCTCGGCCTCGGTTGTCGATGCAGGCGCATCGGCCGAACAGGCGGAAAGACCAGCGAGCAGAATTGCGGCAGGAAACAAGCGACGGATCATCACGCGGCCCCCACAAGCGCAGCGGCGCCATTCTACCGCAAGGCAGCTTCCCCCGGTAGCTCCCGCGAACGATTTTCAGCCCCGCGTCACTCCGTTGCCACAGCCACGTCACGGCGCGCAGCGGCCCGTGATGCACCGATCTCCGCGAGAATCCGGACCCAGGAGCGAATGCCCTTTTGGAAGCTCTTGAGCTCGTATTTCTCGTTGGGCGAATGGATATTGTCGTCGTTGAGCGCGAAACCGGCCATCACCGTGTCCATCCCCAGGATCCGCGCGATCGAACTGACGACGGGAATCGAGCCGCCCGAGGCAAGCAGCGCCGATTTGCCCCATTCCGCGTCCAGCGCCGCCTGTGCAGCGGCGAGCGGCGCGCTGTCGGCAGCGAGCCGGATGGCACGCGAGCCGCCGCGCGGGTTGAAGCTGGCCGAACAATCGGCGGGCAGCCGATCGCGGACATGCTGCTCGAACGCGCTCCACACCTGATCGGGATCCTGATCGCCGACGAGCCGGAACGAAACCTTGGCATGCGCCTGCGCCGGAATGACGGTTTTGAAGCCTTCACCGGTATAGCCGCCCCAGATCCCGTTTACTTCGGCGGTCGGCCGTGCCCAGCTCTGCTCGAGCGCATTGATGCCTTCCTCACCCGCCGGGACGCTCAGACCGACTTCGCCGAGAAAGTCCGAGGCGTCGAAGCCGAGCTTCTTCCACGCGGCGCTGACCTGCGGCTCGACCGGGTGAACCCCGTCGTAAAAGCCGGGCAGCGTCACGCGACCCTCGGCATCCTTCAGGTCCGCGAGGATGTTCGCCAGCACCGCGATCGGATTGCGTGCGGGGCCGCCGTACAGACCCGAATGCAGATCACGCGACGCTGCCTGGATCGTCACTTCGCCCGCCGCCATGCCGCGCAGCCCGATGGTGAGCCCCGGCGTGTCGCGATCCCACATGCCGGTATCGCAGATCAGCGCGAAATCGGCGGTCAGTTCCTCGGCATGGGCGTGGAGGAAGGGTTCGAGGCTCTCGGAGCCCGATTCCTCCTCGCCTTCGAAGAGGATCGAAACGCGGCAGGGCAGCGCGCCCGTCGTCTCCTTCCACGCCCGGCAGGCCTCGATGAAGGTCCGCAGCTGGCCCTTGTCGTCGCTGGCGCCGCGACCGGTGATCGCCCTGCTGCCGTCGGCGCGCGTTTCGATCGCCGGATCGAACGGATCGCGCTTCCACAGCTCGAGCGGATCGGCCGGTTGCACGTCATAATGGCCGTAGAACAGCACATGCGGCCCCGGCCCCTCATGGTGCGCGACCACCATCGGATGGCCGCCCGTCGGCGCGACCCGCGCGTCGAAGCCGAGTTCGCCCAGTTCCTGCGCCAGCGTTTCGGCGGCGCGGCTACAGTCTCCGGCATAGGCGGGATCGGTCGATACGGAGGGGATCCGCATCAGCGCGAACAGGCGCTCCAGGCTGTCGTCGAGGTGCGAGTCGGCAAAAGCGAGCGCGGCGTCGGTCTGCTGCTGGGTCATCCCCGACACCTAGGTCGTGCCTTGCCCCGGGACAAGGCGCCGGCAAGCGCGGCGCGGAGAGAAGTCTGGCGCACCCGACAGGATTCGAACCTGTGGCCTCTGCCTTCGGAGGGCAGCGCTCTATCCAGCTGAGCTACGGGTGCGTGGTGCATGCGCCTAGCAAAGCCCGCGGCGGTGCGCCAGACGTTTCGATTCACTCGGCCGCAGCCCGCTCGACCGGCTGGAACATGCCGAGGCCGCAGGTCGGGCCGCCGCTGAGCCCCGGCGACCGGAGCACCTCGATCGTGTCGACCGAGCAGAGCTGGCCGGTCGAAGTGCGATAGGAAAACCGCTCCTCGAAGCCGAGGCCCGGGCATGCCAGCGGCAGCTCGTTGCGGAGCACCTGGCCGTCGCGGAGCACGAAATCGATGATCCTGTCGCCGTGCACCTCGGTACGACGGATCTGGGTGAGCGCGACGCAATTGCGCGGCGCGCCGGTGGGCGTCGCCGCCGGAGCCTCCGCCTGCTGGCTTGCCGCACCGGGCGCGGCGGCGAACAGAATGGCGGCGGGGATCAGCACGATGCGCATGTCAGTTTCCTCCTGGCGCCGGCTTGCGGCGCGCCTTGGGCGGCGGGGTCTTGGGACGGAACGCACAGAGATCGGCAACGATGCAGCGCCAGCATTCGGGCGTCCGCGCCTTGCAGACATAGCGGCCGTGCAGGATCAGCCAGTGATGGGCATGGAGGCGGAAGGGAGCGGGCACCACCCGCTCCAGCTTCTTTTCCACCGCCAGCACCGTCTTGCCGGGCGCGAGCTTCGTCCGGTTCGAGACGCGGAAGATGTGGGTATCGACCGCGAAGGTCTCGTGCCCGAACGCCGTGTTCATCACCACATTTGCGGTCTTGCGGCCGACACCGGGAAGCCGCTCCAGCGCGTCGCGGTCCTCGGGCACGGCGCCGCCATGGTCGGCGATCAGCGCTTCGCTGAGCGCGATGACGTTCTTTGCCTTGGTGTTGAACAGGCCGATCGTCTTGATGTGCTCCTTGAGCCCCTCCTCGCCCAGCGCCACCATCCCCTCCGGGGTATCGACCTGCGCGAAGAGGCGCCGGGTTGCCTTGTTCACTCCCGCGTCGGTCGCCTGCGCCGAGAGGACGACCGCGACGAGCAGCGTATAGGTGTTGACCGATTCGAGCTCGGTTTCCGGATGCGGATTGGCTTCGGCCAGCCGCGCGAAGAAATCGACGACGTCGGCCTTCTTCACATGCCCAGCACCTGATCCATGGTGTAGCGCCCCGCCGGCTGATCCGCGAGCCACAGCGCCGCCCGTACCGCACCGCGCGCGAAGATCGCGCGATCCTCGGCGATATGGCCCAGCTCGATCCGTTCGCCAGTGCCCGCGAAGATCACATGGTGATCGCCCGCGACCGTGCCGCCGCGCAGCGACGCGAAGCCGATCGTGCCGTCGGCGCGCGCGCCGGTTAGGCCTGCACGGCCGATCACGCTCGCTTCGCCGAGCGACGTGCCCAGCCCCTCGGCGGCGGCCTCGCCGAGCAGAATCGCCGTTCCCGACGGCGCATCGACCTTGTTGCGATGATGCATCTCGACGACTTCGATGTCCCACTCGCTCCCGAGCCGCGCCGCCGCCTCGCGCACCAGATGCGCGAGCAGCGTGACGCCGAGCGACGTATTGCCGGTCTGAAGCACCCCGATGTCCTGCGCCGCTTCGTCGAGCATCGCCTGGTGCCGCTGGCCCAGGCCGGTAGTCCCGACGACGATCGGCGTGCCGCCCGCGCGGGCGGCGGCAAGGTGCGCCTCGAGCGCGGCGGGCGTGGAAAAATCGACCAGCGCGTCGCACGTCCGGGCGAGGGGCGCGGGATCGTCACCGATATCGGCACCCCCGGCGACGCGTACGCCAAGGCCCGGCGCCTCCTCGGCGATCGCACGTCCCATCCGCCCGAGGCTGCCGTAGATCCCGATCGTCGTCATAGCCGCGGATTCCCGTCGAAGGTCACACTAAGGTCGCACCTCAACGCGCGCGTGCGGGCCCGTGCGCGCAGGCGCGCGAGGCGTATGCGATCGGACGGGGCCGGTCGCAACGACGAGTGGTACAGTGCCATGCTCCGCTCCATGACACAGGCCGGGGGCTGTAGGACAGAGGGAATGCAGGGGTTGCGCGGGCGCAACCGCTGTTCGAAGACACGGGCATGGCCGACCCCATCCGCAACATCGTGATCCTGACCGGCGCCGGCATCTCTGCGGAGAGCGGCGTCGCAACCTTTCGCGGGCCGGGCGGACTGTGGGAAGGCCATCGTGTCGAGGACGTCTGCACGCCGCAGGCGTTGCGCCGCGATCCCGAGCTGGTGCACCGTTTCTACGACGAGCGGCGCGCGAAGCTGGCGAGCGTGCAGCCCAACCCGGCGCATAGCGCGCTGGCGCGGCTCGATGCCGAATGGAGCGGCGGGCTGCTGATCGTGACGCAAAATGTCGACGATCTGCACGAGCGCGCCGGAGCGAAGCGGCTGATCCATATGCACGGCGCGCTGCGATCGGCGCTGTGCGCGATGTGCGGCGCGCGGCAAGGCTGGGAGACGGCGCTACCGCCGGGCACCGACTGCACGGGCTGCGGCGAGGCGATGCTGCGGCCCGACATCGTCTTCTTCGGTGAGATTCCCTATCAGATGGACGCGATCGCGGCGGCGCTGGACGCGGCCGATCTGTTCGTTTCGATCGGCACGTCGGGCGCAGTCTATCCGGCTGCGGGCTTCGTGCAGGAGGCGCGGAGGAGCGGCGTCCGCACGCTCGAACTCAACCTCGAGCCGAGCGAGGGCAGCCATTGGTTCGACGAGAGCCGCCAGGGGCCGGCGGGGGTGCTGGTGCCGCAATGGGTCGACGAGGTTCTGGGAGGCGAGTAACCGCTCGTCCCGAGCACGGTCGAGGGACGTGCCGAGTGCGCTCCGCCCCAATGGTGTCTCGACTACGCGCAACACGAGCGGAAATTGACGCGCCGCGTGAGGCGCCCCCTCCACCAGCCTGTCTAGGCCGCCTGGGTTTCGCAGTCGCTGTCGCCTTCGTCCTCGGGCCTGTCGGAAAGGCCCTGCCTGGCGCGGCGATCGACGATCAGCTCGAAGATGTCGGGGCGGGCGTGATGGCCGTCGACGTCGAGCGTCGCGAGGTTGAACTCGATTTCGGACAGATCGATCGACTGGTGCAGCATCTCGGGTTCGTGGCCGGCCCGGGCGAGCACGACGCCGTCGGGAGCGACGATCGCGCTGCCGCCGTGCTGAAGCCGCCCCTGGGGCATGCTCTGGAGCAGCGCCCTGCCCGCGGCGTTGCCGCCGACCATCTCGAGCCCGTCGAGCAGATCCTGCCGATCCTGCACCGCGCCCGCGGCCAGCACGAAGCAGCGGCCCTCGTACGCATAGTGGCACGAGGCCATCAGATGGAGATCCTGCACCGCCGGCCAGGCGGCGACATGCACCGATTCGGCGCTGTGGTGCATCGCCGCGCGGGCGAGCGGCATCCAATGCTCCCCGCTGATGAGCTGGCCGACGCTGCCCCACTTCGCTTCGTCCAGCGTCAGCGTCGATCCATCGCCGCAACCCCAGATCATGCGTTCGGCATGACCGGGCGCCAGCTTGCGGTGAAGCATCGGCGGCGCGTTGGGCCGAAAGAGATATTGGGTGTCGAACAGGCTCGAGCGGAGGCGTTCGTGACCGCCGATCGAGATCAGCGCCCCGGTGCGGTCGGCGATACGCTGGAGCGGCTTGAGGCGCGGGTCGCGGCCGCGCAGCGCCTGTTCGAGCAGGATCGCGTGGAGCTGCTTGGTGCCCGGATGGTCCCACAGCGCGGCCTTGGGCGCATGATCGAGCCAGAGCGGATAGCCGCCGAGGAAGGTTTCGGCGAAGGCGATCAGCTGCGCGCCGTTCGCCGCCGCCCTCTCGGCCAGCCGCGCGGCGTGCCGCACTCCCGGCTCGACGGCGAAGGGGATCGGCACATCCTGCACGATCGCGACGTTCAGTTTCCGGCTCATTCGACCCAGTCCAATCCGATCTCGCGATAGAGCGAGCGATCCTCTTCCCACTTCGGGCTTACTTTCACGTGAAGATAGAGGTGAACGGGGACTCCCAGAAGACGATTGAGCTCGGCGCGGGCGCGGGCGCCGATCTCCTTGATGCGGCTGCCGCCCTTGCCGAGCACGATCGCGCGCTGGGTTTCGCGCGCGACCAGGATCTGCTGGTGGATCTCGACCGAGCCGTCGGCGCGCTCGCTGTACTTCTCGGTCTCGACCGCGCTGGCATAGGGCAGCTCGGCATGGAGCTGGAGATAGAGCTGCTCGCGCGTCACTTCGGCGGCGAGCATCCGGTCGGTCGCGTCGGAAACCTGATCCTCGGGGAAGTGCCACGGCCCGTCGGGCATGCGCGCGGCGAGCGCGGACTTGAGCTCGGCCACGCCATCGCCGGTCGCGGCGCTGACGAAGAAGGTCTCGTCGAACGGCAGCAGCTCGTTGAGCCGGGCGGCATGGCCGAGCAGGCGCGGCTTGTCGGCGATGTCGACCTTGTTGAGGATGAGCAGCTTGGGTTCGCGGCGATGCGCGAGCCGCTCGGCGATGCCCGAAACCTTGGGGCCGAGGCCGCCCTTGCCGTCGACGACGAAGGCGATCGCGTCGGCGCCCTCGGCGCCTTCCCAGGCGGCGGCGACCATCGCCCGATCGAGTCGGCGCGCGGGATCGAAGATGCCCGGCGTATCGACCAGCAGCAGCTGGGTGTCGCCTTCGATTGCGATGCCCATCAGCCGGGTGCGCGTGGTCTGCGCCTTGGGGCTGACGATCGCGACCTTCTGGCCGACGAGCGCATTGACGAGAGTGGACTTGCCGGCATTGGGCGCGCCGACCACGGCGATCAGGCCGCAGCGTGGAGTGGAGACGGAAGAATCGGGCACGATGGTTCGCTACTCAAGAGGCGGGCTGGAACAGGCTCAGCCCGGACGGATGGACGACGGGGCGAGCCCCATTCTAGGCGCGTTGCCCCGCGCTTGTCGAAGGGCGCCGTGCGGCGGCTATTTCGCCTCCAGCTCGGCGAGCAGCGCCGCCGCCGCGGCGGTCTCGGCCTCCTGCTTGTTGGTGCCCTGCGCACGCGCCTCGGCGAGCTTGCCGATCGACACCCGGACGGTGAAACGCGGCGCATGCCCCGGGCCCGAGCGATCGACGACTTCATATTCGGGCGGACGGCGATTGTGCGCGGCGGCCCATTCCTGGAGCGCCGACTTGGGATGCTTGGGCGCCTTGAGCTGCGCGTCGATCCGCGTGCCCCAGGCGCGGCGGACGAAGGCGCGGGCGGAATCGAGGCCGGCGTCGAGATACCAGGCGCCGATCAGCGCCTCCATCACGTCGCCGAGGACATTGTCGCTGTCGGCCGCGCCGTCGTCGCGTGCCTGCTTGCCGAGACGCAGGTGCGGGACGACGCCGAGCTCGCGGGCGACATCGGCACAGACCGCGCCGGTCACCAGCGTGTTGAGGCGGCGCGACAGGGCGCCTTCGGGCTCGGCGGGATGGCGTTCGAACAGCCATTCGGCAACGATCAGGCCGAGCACGCGATCGCCGAGGAATTCGAGCCGTTCGTAATTGGCCGCGGCCTGGCTGCCGTGCGTCAGAGCGCGCTCGAAAGGCCCGAGATCGCGGGGGCGCTCCCCGAACACCCCGGCGAGCCAGCCCCCCAGATCGGGCGTCAAAAGCCCTCCGCGATGCGATCCCACCGCGCCGCGGTGAACCAGGTCCAGGGCAGGAACCAGTTGGCGCTGCCGTCGGTCGACCAGAAGGTGACGACTGCCTTGCCCTGCAGATTTTCGAGCGGAACGAACGAGATGCCGCGCTCGGCATGGGTGAAGCGGCTGTCGGCGGAATTGTCGCGATTGTCGCCCATCAGGAACACATGGTCTTCGGGCACGGTGTAGACGATGGTATTGTCCGACCGGCGCATGCCCATGTCGAGCACTTCATAGCTGCGGCCGCCGGGCAGCGTCTCGCGATAGCGGGGGATGCGGCACACCGCCTCGCCGCTCGCGTCGACGTCGCGGAACTCGGGATCGCAGCGCTCGAGGCCGTAGTTGGGCGAGAGCGGGATGGTGAAATCGGCGATCCGCTCGCGCGGGACCGGCTGGCCGTTGAGGATGAGCTGGCCCTGGCGCATCTGCACCGTGTCGCCCGGCAGGCCGACAACGCGCTTGATCCAGTCGGTATTATCCGTCGGCGGCGCCTTGAAGACAACGACGTCGCCGCGTTCGGGCGTGTCGGGGAAGACGCGGCCGGGGATCAGCGGCAGGCTCCACGGCAGCGAATGGCGCGAATAGCCGTAGTTCCACTTGGTGATGAACAGATAGTCGCCGATCAGCAGCCGCGGCATCATCGATTCGCTGGGAATGCTGAACGGCGAGAAGATGAAGCTGCGCACGATGAAGACGACCAGCGCGAGCTTGAGCAGGAACGAGGCGAGATCGCGCCATTCGCTCTTCGGCTTGGTCGCTGCCGGGTCGCGGGCGTCGGCGGGGGCGGTGTCGTCCATGGCGCAAGCTCTGCTGTGCGGGGGCCATGGCGTCAAGCGCGCGATGGGAGTGGCGGCGCCGGAAACGGGACGATAGGGGATGCGTTCGGCCTGCATCCGCAAGCCGAAAGGAGACCCGCATGGCACGCCCCGACTGGACCGACCTCAAGGCGCTGGAGCGCGTGCCGCTGACCACGCTGTTCGCCGACGACCCCGAACGGCTGGCGCTGTTCACCGCCGGTGTGGCGGGGATTCATTTCGACTGGTCGAAGACGCATCTCTCGCGCGAGGCGGTCGAGCGCTTCGCCGCGCTGGCCGATGCGATGGGGCTGGCGGCGAAGCGTGACGCGCTGTTCGCGGGCGAGGTGGTGAACGCCACCGAAGGCCGCGCCGCCGAACACAGTGCCGAACGCTATGAAGGCGCCGCCGAAAGCGTCGCGCGCGCCAAGGCGCAGCACGAGCGGATGCGCGCGCTGATCGACGCGATCGAGGCCGAGGCGCTGGGGCCGGTGCGCCACATCCTGCACATCGGCATCGGCGGATCGGCGCTCGGCCCCGAGCTGCTGGTCGACGCGCTCGGCCGCGACGCATCGCGCTACGACGTCGCGATCGTTTCCAACGTCGACGGCATGGCGCTCGAAGCGGCGATGGACGAATTCGATCCCAAGGCGACGCTGCTCGCGATCGCATCGAAGACCTTCACCACCACCGAGACGATGCTCAACGCCGAAAGCGCGATCGCCTGGATGGCCGAGGGCGGCGTCAGCGATCCCTATGGCCAGGTGGTGGCGCTGACCGCCTCGCCCGAAAAGGCAGTCGCCTGGGGAGTCGACGAGACGCGCATCCTGCCGTTCAGCGAAAGCGTCGGCGGGCGCTATTCGCTGTGGTCGTCGATCGGCTTTCCGGCGGCACTGGCACTCGGCTGGGATGCTTTCGCCGAGCTGCTCGAGGGCGCCGCCGAGATGGACCGCCATTTCCGGCTTACTCCGACGCGGCGCAACGCGCCGGTGCTCGCGGCCTTCGCCGACCTCTACTATACGCAGCTACGCGGCGCCGAGACGCGCGGCGTGTTCGCCTATGACGAGCGGCTGGCGCTGCTCCCTTCCTATCTCCAGCAGCTCGAGATGGAATCCAACGGCAAGCGCGTGACCGCAGAGGGCGCGCCGGTCGAGTGGCCGACCGCGCCGATCACCTGGGGCGGAGTGGGCACCGACGCGCAGCACGCGGTGTTCCAGCTGCTTCATCAGGGCACCCATCTGGTGCCGGTCGAATTTCTCGGCGTGGTCGAGCAGGAAGACGTGCTGTCCGAGGCGCATCACCGCCAGCTTCTGCTCAACATGTTCGCGCAAGGAGCCGCGCTGATGGCTGGGCGCGCGAACGACGATGCGGCGCGCGCCTATCCCGGCGACCGCCCTTCCTCGACGCTGCTGCTCGACCGGCTCGACCCGCGCACGCTGGGCGCGCTGCTCGCCTTCTATGAGCATCGCACCTTCGTGAACGCAGTGCTGACCGGCATCAATCCGTTCGACCAGTTCGGAGTCGAGCTGGGCAAGGAAATGGCCAAGGCGGCGGATGCCGGCGACCTCGACTTCGATCCTTCGACCAACGACCTGATCGCACGAGCGCTGGGCGCATGAGCGGCGCGGCGAGCGACGGGGACTATGTCTATGACGAGGCGGGCGGGGAGTGGATTCCCGCCGCCGAGGCTGCGGCCAGGGCGCACTCCGCCGAGCAGGTCGAGGTGCGCGATTCGGTGGGCAATCTGCTCGCCGACGGCGACCAGGTGACGCTCATCAAGGATCTCACGGTCAAGGGCGCCGGACAGACGCTGAAGCGCGGGACGCTGATCAAATCGATCCGCCTCACCGGCGACAGCCAGGAGATCGATTGCAAGTACGAGGGGATCAAGGGGTTGGTGCTGCGCGCGGAATTCGTGCGCAAGCGCTAGCGCCGCGCGGTTGGCATCGTGCCGCCAGCCGCCTATCTGCCGATCGACGACGCATTCGGGTGAGCCTGTCGAAAGCCCGTTTCTCCGCAAGCGCCACATCGCTGGCGGCCCGCCCCTCGACAGGCTCGGGGCGAGCGGCAGTTTCGGGGGCTCCATGGCCGAATACGACTATGATCTCTTCGTCATCGGTGCCGGTTCGGGCGGCGTGCGCGCGGCGCGCGTTTCGGCCGCGCACGGCGCGAAAGTGGCGATCGCCGAGGAGTATCGCGTCGGCGGCACCTGCGTCATCCGCGGCTGCGTTCCCAAGAAGCTGCTCGTCTATGGCGCGCATTTCGCCGAGGATCTGAAAGACGCCCGCCGGTTCGGCTGGAACGTGCCCGAACCGTGCGAATTCGACTGGGCGACGCTGCGTGACAATGTCCTCTCCGAGGTCGACCGGCTCAACAAGGCGTATAGCCAGACGCTCGATAGTCATGGCGTCGAGATGATCCTCGAGCGAGCGGCGGTCTCGGGCCCGAACGAAGTGACGCTGGCGAGCGGGCGCACCGTGCGCGCCGAACGCATCCTGATCGCGACCGGCGCGCGGCCCTCGGTGCCTCCATGCCCGGGGCACGAACATGGCATCACGTCGAACGAAGTGTTCCACCTCGACCGCCTGCCCAAGCGCATCCTGATCGCGGGCGCCGGCTATATCGCCAACGAGTTCGCCGGCATCTTCAATCAGTTCGGCACCAAGGTGACTCTGATCAACCGATCGGACGTGATCCTGCGCGGCTATGACGAATCGATCCGTGATCGGCTGCTCCAGATCAGCATGACCAAGGGGATCGACTTCCGCTTCCATGCCGAATTCCGCGGCATCGAGAAGATGGATGACGGCTGCCTGAGGGTTTCGATGACCAATCACGAGGACATGGTCGTCGATTGCGTGCTGTTCGCCACCGGGCGCGTGCCGAACACCGAGGGACTGGGGCTGGCCGAGGCCGGCGTCGAGATCGACGCCAAGGGCGCGGTGAAAGTGGATGCCGACAACCGATCGGCGGTCGAGAGCATCTATGCGGTGGGCGATGTGACCAACCGCGTGCAGCTGACTCCCGTGGCGATCCGCGAGGGGCAGGCGTTCGCCGACACGATCTACGGCGGCAAGCCGACGCGAGTCGATTACGACTGCATCCCCGCCGCGGTGTTCAGCCATCCGCCGATGGCGGGCGTGGGGATGACCGAGGGCGAGGCGAAGAACAGGCTCGGCTCGGTCAAAATCTATACCTCCGACTTTCGCGCGATGAAGGACGTGCTTGCCGACCGGCACGAGCGGGCGCTCTACAAGATGGTGTGCGACGCGACGAACGACCGCGTGGTCGGGCTGCACATGATCGGGCCGGACGCGCCCGAAATCCTGCAGGCGGCGGCGGTCGCGGTGAAGGCGGGGCTGACCAAGGCCGACTTCGACAATACGGTCGCGCTGCACCCGAGCATGGCCGAGGAGCTGGTGCTGCTCAAATAGCCCGGCGGATCAGGGCGCTCGCCGGCGCGCTTGAGCGGGACCGGCGGCTGTGCGATGGCTTGATCCTCGCAGACGGGGAGCGGCCGGGCGCCGGCAATGGCCAATATCGTTCAATTCGAGAATGTCGGGCTGCGCTATGGCACCGGCCCCGAGACGCTGTCGGACGTCAGCTTCGCGCTCACCACCGGCGCCTTTTATTTCGTCACCGGCGCCTCGGGGGCCGGCAAGACGTCGCTGCTCAAGCTGCTCTATCTCGCGCGACGGCCGAGCCGCGGCATCGTCCGCCTGTTCGGCGAGGACACGGTGCTGCTGCCGCGCAAGCGCCTGCCCGGCTTTCGCCGCCGCATCGGCGTCGTCTTCCAGGACTTTCGGCTCCTCCCGCACCTTTCCGCCTATGACAATATCGCCCTGCCGCTGCGCGTCGCCGGCATGCCCGAGGGCGACATCGAGGCGCCGGTGCGCGAGATGCTGGCCTGGGTGGGTCTGGAGGGACGCGGCAAGGCCAAGCCGCCCACGCTCTCGGGCGGGGAACAGCAGCGGATCGCCATCGCCCGCGCAGTGATCGGCCGTCCGGAGATTCTGGTCGCCGACGAACCCACCGGAAACGTCGATCCCGACATGGCCGAGCGGCTGCTGCACCTGTTCGATTCGCTCAACCGGCTCGGCACCACCGTCGTCGTCGCGACGCACGACTTTCATTTGCTCAACCGTATCCCGAACGCGCACATGATGCGGCTCGACAAGGGGCGGCTGAGCGACCCCACCGGCGCACTGCGCCACCCGGCCGGACCGGCGGCGTGAAGTTCAGCCTCAATCCCACCGCTCCCGACCGGCGGCTGCTCGACGCGGGGCGGCACACCCGCGCGATGCGCTGGATCATGGCGATCATGCTGTTCCTCACCGTGCTCGCGGGCGCACTGGGGCTGGGCATGGTCGCGGCGACCGCTTCGCTCGACCGGCAGCTCTCGGGCCGCCTCACGGTCCAGATCGTCGAGCCGGACGCGGACGCGCGCGACCGCGAGGCGGCGCAGATGGTGGCGGCGTTCCGCGCCCTGCCCGGCGTGGTTCGCGCCGAGGAAGTCGATCGCGAGCGGCTCGCCGAACTGCTCCGCCCCTGGCTCGGCGACGCCGGGCTCGACGCCGATCTGCCGATGCCGGCGATGATCGACGTCGATCTGGCCGATGCGGCCCCGGCAACGGCCGCGCGGGTCGAACAGACGGCGCGCGCGATCGCGCCGAACGCACGAGTCGATCGCCACGCACAATGGCTGTCGCCCGTGCGGAGTTTCATGACCACGCTCAGCTGGCTGGCGACGGGGCTGGTGCTGCTCATGGCGGTCGCGACCGCCGCGGTCGTTCTGCTGGTGGCACGATCGGGGCTGGACACGCACCGCGACACGATCGAAGTGCTCCACATGCTGGGATCGACCGATGTGCAGGTGGCGCGCCTCTTTCAGCGGCGGATCGCGTTCGATACGCTGCTCGGCGGGCTCGTCGGCGCTGCGGTGGCGATCGGGCTGGTGGCATTCCTCCAGACGCGGATCGGCACGATCGGTTCGGAGATGCTGAGCGGGGTGGCGCTGCAGCAGCGCGACTGGTTCCTGCTCCTGATGCTGCCGATCGCCTTCGCGCTGCTCGCGACCTTCGCCGCGCGGACGGCGGTCCTGCGAGCGCTGGGGAAGACCTTGTGATCTGGCGACTGGCGGCGGCGGCGGTGATCGCCTGGGGCCTGGGCTTCGCGCTCTTCCTGATGTCGCTCGGCGGTCCGCTCGAGCCGCAGCGCACCGATGCGATCGTCGTGCTCACGGGCGGCCCCGGCCGGATCGATCGCGGCCTTGCGCTGATGCACCAGCGCGGCGCCGAGCGGATGCTGGTGAGCGGCGTCGCACCCGAAGTCCGCCCGCGCGAACTCGCGGCGGAGTATCAAGTCGATGATTCGCTGTTCGAATGCTGCATCGATCTGGGGCATCAGGCAGTCGACACCCGATCGAACGCCGAGGAAACCGCCGAATGGGTGCACGCCCATGGCTATCGCACGGTGCGGCTGGTGACGTCGGACTGGCACATGCCCCGCGCGCGGCTCGAGCTGCGCCATGCGCTCAACGAGGAAGTCGAGCTGATGGGCGATCCGGTGCGCACCAGCCCGCGCCTCTCGACGCTGCTGCGGGAATATCACAAATATCTCGTTCGCCGCGTCGCATTGCTCGTCGGCGCAGGCTAGGATAGCCGATTGCGCACCTTTCTCTTCCAGCTGGTCTTCTACGGCCTGTCGGTTCCGATCGTGCTCTGCGCGCCGCTTGCGGCGCTGTTCGGGCAGCGCGCGCTGATCGCCTATACCCACGGCTGGGCGACGTTCCTCAACTGGTGCGTGCGTGGGATCGCGGGTGCGCGCGTGGTGATCGAAGGTGCGCCGCCCCGGGGCGCGACTCTCTTCGCGGCCAAGCACGAGAGCTATTTCGAGACGCTAGAGCTCGCCCGGCGGATCGACGGCCCGGCGATCGTGATGAAGCGCGAGCTGCTGAAGATCCCCGTCTGGGGCTGGGCGTCGAAAGTCTATGGGGTGATCCCGGTCGACCGATCCGCTTCCGCCAAGGCGCTGCGGATGATCATGCGCGAGGGGCAAAAGGCGCGCGAAGCCGGCCGATCGGTGCTGATCTTTCCCGAGGGCACCCGCGTCGCGCCCGGCGAAACGCCGCCGATCAAATCTGGCTTTGCCGGGCTCTATCGTGCGCTCCAGCTGCCGGTGGTGCCGGTGGCGGTGCAATCGGGCCATGTCTGGTCGCGTGGCGGTCGGATGCGCCGCGGCGTGATCCGCATCCGCTTCGGCGAGCCGTTTCCACCCGGCCTGCCGCGCGACGAGGCCGAGGCGCTGGTTCAGGCGGGGATCAACGCGCTCGACGAGGCCGAGCGCCGCTGAGCGTCAGTCGTGCGACCGGCCGAAGTCCGGCCGCGCATCGTCCTGCCCTTGCTCGAGGATGCTCCTGCGCACCGCGCGCGTGCGGCTGAACAGTTCGAACAGCTCATCGCCCTTGCCCCATCGGATCGCCCGCTGGAGCGCCGAAAGGTCTTCGGAGAAGCGCTGGAGCATCTCGAGCACCGCCTCGCGATTGGCGAGGAACACGTCGCGCCACATCGTCGGATCCGATGCCGCGATCCGGGTGAAGTCGCGAAAGCCGCCGGCCGAATATTTGATGACCTCCGAGCGCGTGACTTGCTCGAGATCCGATGCGGTGCCGACGATCGTATAGGCGATCAGGTGCGGCAGATGGCTGGTGATCGCCAGCACCAGATCATGATGCGCGGGCTCCATCCGCTCGACCTCGGCACCCAGCCGCCGCCAGAATTCCGCCACGCGCTCCACCGCCAGCGGATCGGCGCCCTCGGGCGGAGTGACGATGCACCAGCGATGCTGGAAGAGACTCGCGAAGCCCGCTTCGGGGCCGCTCTGCTCGGTGCCCGCGACCGGATGCGCGGGAATGATCGTCGCGCCCGGCAGCGCCGCCGCCAGCGCTTCGGCAACGCTGGCCTTGCACGATCCCACGTCGCTGACGATCGCATCGGGCGGCAGATCGTCCGCGAACTCGGCGGCGGCCGCTCCCATCGCGCCGACGGGCACGCAGAGGATCACGAAATCGGCGTCGGTCACTGCCGCCCCGGCGCTGTCGGCGATATCGTCGCACAGGCCGAGCCGCTGCGCGGTATCGCGCACTTCCGCATCGGCGTCATAGCCGGTCAGCCGTACGCCCGGCATCTGCGCGCGCACGGCACGGGCGACCGACGAGCCGATCAGCCCCAGCCCGATCACGGTGACGCGGGCGAAGGGCAGCATCAGCCGCCCACGATCTCGCGCAGCGCGGCGGCGAGCCCGCGGACCTCCTCCTCGGTGCCGATGGTGATGCGCAGGCCGTGCGGCAGCCCCTGCCCGGGCAGCCAGCGCACGATGTAGCCGCGCTCCATCAGCGCCTTGTATGCGGTCTCGGCGCTCACCGCGCCTTCGAACAGCACCAGCAGGAAATTCGCCTGCGACGGCACCGCGCGCAGCCCCGCATTGCCGAGCGCCGCCACCTGCTCGTCCAGCCAGGCGCGCCACTGCGCATTGTGACTGCGGCTCTCGTCGACGAATTCGTCGGCGCCCAGCGCGGCGATCGCCGCACGCTGGCCGGCGATGGTGACGTTGAAGGGCGCGCGAATGCGATGCATCGCGTCGATCACCGGCGCCGCGGCATAGCCCCAGCCGATCCGTTCGGCGGCAAGGCCGTAGATCTTCGAGAAGGTGCGCGTCACCAGCACGTTCGGCGCCGTCTTCGCGAGCTCCAGCCCGCCGTCGTCGTCCTCCGGCGTCAGATATTCGGCATAGGCATGGTCGAGCACCAGCAGCACGCTGGACGGCAGCCCCGCGTGCAGCCGGGCGATCTCCGCGCGCGAACTGTGCGTTCCGGTCGGATTGTTCGGATTGGCGACATAGACGACACGCGTGCGATCGGTGACGCAGGCGAGGATCGCGTCGACATCGGTTGCATAGTCGCGATCGGGCGCCACCACCGGGCTTGCGCCAACGCGCCGCGCCGCGATCTCGTACACTGCGAAGCCGTAGCGGACGAAGATCACTTCGTCGCCCGGCCCGGCGAACGCACCTGCGGCGAGATGCAGCACTTCGTCCGATCCGGTGCCGTAGATGATCCGCGCGGGATCAAGGCCGTGCTTCGCCGCCAGCGCCTCGCGCAGCGCCGTCGCCCCCGCGTCGGGATAGCGCTCCAGATTGCCGCACGCCGCCGCAAAGGCATCGCGAGCGGCCTCGGGCGTGCCGAGCGGGTTCTCGTTCGACGAGAGCTTGGCGGCCTTTGCGCCGCTGTCGGTGGTCGACCGCCCGGGAACATAGGGGGCGATGTCGAGGATCCAGGGTTTGGGTTGGGGTGCGCTCATGCGGGCGGATTGGCGGAACGCTTACCGGATGGCAAGGTCGCGGGGGTAGGAAGTGTCCCCGGGGCAGCGGAAGGGGACGGGGATGCGAGCAGGCGGCACGCTGTGGCGCGCGCTGGAAACGGCGCGACGCGCGAACTGTGCCGCGGCGGGCGAGACGCTGCCGCAGCCCGGCGGCCAGCCCCTGCCGCGCCGCGCCTTGCTGAAAGGCCTCGCCGCCGCCGCGACCGTGGCGGCGATGCCGCGCCCCGCGCACGCTTTCACCGGCGGCCGCGTCGCGGTCATCGGCGGCGGCATCGCCGGGCTCACCGCACTTCACCGGCTGCGCGCGGCGGGCGTCGACGCGCATCTCTACGAAGCGCGCGGGCGGATCGGCGGCCGCATGTTCACCTGGCGCCCCGCCGACGGCGGCACGCCGTTCGAACAGGGCGGACAGCTGGTGAACAGCGATCACCGCGACATCCACATGCTCGCCGCCGAATTCGGGATCGCGCTGCTCGACCGCAAGGAAGCGCCGCACCGATCGCTGCTCGTGGCGAACGGCGCGCTCGTGCCGCCGGACGCGCTCGCCGAGGCGTTGCGCCCGATCGCGGCCCGGATCGGCGCCGACGCCGACCGGCTCGATGCCGACTATGCCCGCGTCGCGCCTGCCCTCGACCGGCTTTCGGTGGCCGACTATCTCGATCGGCATGCCGACAAGCTGCCCCAGCCCTGGGTCCGCCGCCTGCTCGAAGCGACCGCGCGGACCGAATATGGTGCCGAACCGCAGGACGCGTCGGCGCTCGAGCTGATCTTCAACCTTCCCACCGTCGACGGCCGCCGAGTCGAGGTGCTGGGCGGCAGCGACGAGCAGTTCGTCCTCGACGGCGGCAGCGGCGCACTGACCGACGCCATCGCCGCGCGCCACGCGGCGCATATCACCACCGGACGCCGCCTGCTGCGGATCGACTCGATTCGCGGCGGCCTGCGCCTTTCCTTCCTCGACGGCAGCACGGCGCATGCCGATCGCGTGATCGTCGCCGTGCCCGCCCCGATCCTGCGCCAGATCCATTTCGGCGTGCCGCTCCCGCCGCTGTGGCGCCACTTCATCGAGACGGTCGAACTCGGCCGAAACGAGAAGGTGCAGGCGGCTACTCGGGGCCGGCCGGCGCGCGCCGCGCTGGGAGCGGGCGGCGAGCTGTGGGACGCCGACCCGGAGGCCGGCTATGCGCTCGGCTGGGACGGCTCGGTTCCCGGCGCCGCGGCGCCGGTATGGACCTGGTATCTGGGCGGCGATCAGGTCGATTGCGCCGGCCCGGCGGACGCCCGCGCCGCAGCGTTCGCCGCGCGGAGTGTGCTCGCCATCCCCGGCTTCGCCGAGCACCTGACCAGCGAAGTCCGCGCCACCCGCTGGTGCCGCGACCCGCTCACGCTTGGCGCCTACAGCAACTATCGGCCGGGCCAGCTCACCCGATTTGCGCCGCTCTTCTGGGTGGAGTCGCACGATCCGGCAGAACGGCAGCAGGCCATCGTCGGCCCGATCACCTTCGCCGGCGAGCATCTGTCGGATGCCTGGCCCGGCTATATGAACGGCGGCGCGCAGACCGGGCGCCTGGCGGCCGAAACCCTGATCGGCAGCGCCGCAATTCGCGCCGCCGCTTGACGCGGACCCGCGCGCGCCGCACCTGCACTCCGATGAGTGGAGATGCGCGTTTCGGCCTTGGCCGCACGGTGACGCTGCCGGGGCCGCTGCGGCTCGACGGCGGCGTGCTGCTGTCGCCGGTCGATATCGCCTATGAAACCTATGGCGCGCTGGCGCCCGATGGCGGCAATGCCGTCCTCGTCTGCCATGCGCTCACCGGCGACCAGCATGTCGCGTCCGAACATCCGCGCACCGGCAAGCCGGGCTGGTGGAGCCGCATGGTCGGACCGGGCAAGCCGATCGATACCGACCGGTTCTTCGTCATCTGCGCCAATGTACTGGGAAGCTGCATGGGCTCGACCGGCCCGGCGAGCACAAACCCGGCGACCGGCAGGCCCTGGGGCATGGGTTTTCCGGTGATCACCATCCGCGACATGGTGCGCGCACAGGCTTTGCTGCTCGACCATCTCGGCGTCGCGCGGCTGCATGCGGTGGTCGGCGGATCGATGGGCGGGATGCAGGCGCTCAGCTGGGCGGCGACCTTCCCCGATCGCGTCACGGCAGCGGTCGTAATCGCATCGACCGCGCGCCATTCGGCCCAGAACATCGCCTTTCACGAAGTCGGGCGGCAAGCGGTGATGGCCGATCCGCGCTGGAACGGCGGCGACTATTATGCGGCCGGTGACCCGCCGACCGCCGGCCTCGCTGTCGCGCGCATGGCAGCGCACATCACCTATCTTTCCGAAGCCGGGCTCACTGCCAAGTTCGGGCGCAAGCTCCAGGCGCGCGAAGCCAAGACCTTCGGCTTCGACGCCGATTTCCAGGTCGAAAGCTATCTGCGGCATCAGGGGATCAGCTTCGTCGACCGGTTCGACGCCAACAGCTATCTCTACATCACCCGGGCGATGGACTATTTCGACCTCGCCGAAGAGCATGGCGGGCTGCTCGCCAACGCCTTCCGCGCGTCGAAGGCGCGTTTCTGCGTCGTCAGCTTCGACACCGACTGGCTCTATCCCACCGCCGATTCGCGCGCGATTGTCCATGCGCTCAACGCCGCCGCGGCGCCGACCAGCTTCGTCGAACTCTCCTCGCCCTTCGGCCATGACGCCTTCCTGCTCGAGAACCCGGAATTGTCGCGCATGATCGGCGGATTTCTCCGCGCGGGAGAGCGCTGATGACCGAGCTGCGACCCGATCTCGCGATCATCGCCGCCAATGTCGCGCCGGGCAGCCGGGTGCTCGACATCGGCTGCGGCGACGGCGCGCTGATGGCCGCGCTGCGCGACCGGCACGGCTGCGACGCACGCGGGCTCGAGATCGACGCCGGCAACGTCGCCGCGGCGATGACGCGCGGGCTCTCGGTCGTGCAGGGCGATGCCGACATCGACCTCGCCGACTATCCGGACGGCGCATTCGACGTCGCGATCCTCAGCCAGACGCTCCAGACCACGCGGCGCCCGGACCTGGTGCTCGAGCATCTGCTGCGCATCGGGCGGCAGGCCTTCGTCTCCTTCCCCAATTTCGCGCACTGGCGGATGCGAGCGTCGCTGCTGGCGCGCGGGCGGATGCCGGTGACGCGCGAGCTGCCGAGCGCCTGGTTCGACACGCCGAACATCCACCACCTCACGATCGAGGATTTCCGCGATCTGGTGCGCGGGCGGGGGATCGCAGTCGACGGCTGCTGGTTCCTTGCAGGAGGCCGGCAGCGCGGCGCGGCGATGGCGAATCTGTTCGCCGAGCACGCCGTTTTCCAGCTGCGGCGTGAGGAGAGGACAGCATGACCGATCGGACCATTCGCCGACTGCACCCGGCGCTGCGCGACGACATCGGCGATCTGGTGACGCGCCGGCCGGTCCCCGGCCCGGCGATCGACCGCATCGGCGCCTTTCTGTTCCTCAACCACCATGGACCCCAGACCTACCCGCCGGGCAATTCGGGCCTTCCTTTCGGCCCGCATCCGCATCGCGGGTTCGAGACCGTGACCTTCATTCTCAAAGGCGCGCTCGCCCACACCGATTCCGTCGGGCATGCCAACGTGATCCGCGCCGGCGGCATCCAGTGGATGACCGCGGGGAGCGGCATCGTGCATGCCGAGGTTTCGCCCGAGGAATTCCGCCGCGACGGCGGCCCGATGGAGATCCTCCAGCTTTGGGTGAACCTGCCCGCGCGGCTGAAGATGACCGATCCGCGCTATGTCGGCGCGCAGGCGGACGCGATCCCCGCCGTCGCCGCAGGCGGCGCGACGCTCCACCTCGTTTCGGGCGAGTGGCACGGCGCGCGCGGCCCGGTCGACTCGCTGACCGGCGTGTTCCTGAGCTGGATCGAGCTTGCGCCCGGCGCCGAGCTTGTCCTCGATGGGCTCTCCGGGCGCGACGTTTTCCTCTATGTCGCCCGCGGCGCCGCGCAGATCGGCGACGCTTCGGTGCCCCATTTCACCCTCGCCGAGCTCGCCGAGGGCGATCGGGTGACGATCGGCTCGGCCGAGGGCGCCGTGCTGTTGTTCGGCCATGCCGATCCCATCGACGAGCCGGTCGTCGCGCACGGCCCCTTCGTGATGAACAGTGCCGAGGAGATCCGCCAGGCGGTGATCGACTATCAGGCGGGCAGGTTCGGCGCGGCCCCGATCGTCGAGGCCTGACGCCGCCCGGCATGCCGCTCCTAGAGCAGCGGCACAGCCTTGTTCTTCACGCGTTCGATCACATTCTCGTTCCGGATTCGGCGATAGCGCGCCATCACCAGGCTGAAGATTCCGAAGACCAGCAGCCCCACCGCGACGGCGGTGTAGAGCCAGCCGATCTCGCGCATCGACTGGAGAGCCGCCTCGAAGCTCAGATCGCCGGTATCGCCGCCGAACGCCGATTGCAGGATCTGCCAGCCGAGCGCCACGAACACCGCGGCCCGCGCGGCATAGCCGATGCGGCCGATCCATTCGGTCCAGCCCGGCGCATCGGCATCGAGCAGGCGCATGAACTTGCCCGTCGCCGCCTTCACCCCCTGATTGACGCCGCCCAGCAGGAAGCCGATGCCGACGAGCACGAGCACCGCAGTGCCGCCCGGCAGCGCAAGCACGGTCTGCGCGGCTTCCGAACTGGTGCTGCCGCTGCCCGAGCCGCCGCCGCCTCCGTCGGAGAAGGCGATCTTGGCCGCCAGAAAGGCGAGGATCAGATGCGCGATGCCGCTGGCGGCATGTCCGATCCGCTTGCCGATCCCCTTGGCGTCGTCACCTTCACCCTGGATATCGATCGCCGCGCCATAGAGCCGGAAGACGCCATAGCCGAACAGCCCCAGCGCAGTGAACGCCAGCAGCACGGTGCCGGCGGGCAGATCCTGAATGTCCTCGAGAATGCTTGCCGTACCTTCGCTTTGGCCGGTGGCGAGCGTGATATAGCCGATCAGGAAATAGACGATTGCGCGGGCGAGATAGCCGATTCGCGCGAAAGTCTCTAGTCGGGCGACGCGTTCCATGGGGGTTCTCCTCCTGTTGGAACGCCAGTGCACGAAGCGGGAGGAAGGTTCCCCTTCCCTCTCGGGAGCGCCTCAGAAGGGGACGTCGTCGTCCAGGTCGTCGGGGAAGTCGCTGCCGCCGCCGCGCGACCCGCCGCCACCGCCGAAGCCGCCGCCGCGGCTCGAGGACTGGCCGGCGAAATCGTCACCGCCGCCGCCCCAGTCGCCACCGCCGCGCGCGCCGCCACCGCCGCCCTGCCCGCCACCCGGCGAATCGAGCATCGTCAGCACCGAGTTGAAGCCCTGCAGCACCACTTCGGTCGAATAGCGGTCGTTGCCCGACTGGTCCTGCCACTTCCGGGTCTGGAGCTGGCCCTCGATATAGACCTTGCTGCCCTTGCGCAGATAGCGTTCGGCGACGTTGGCGAGCCCCTCGTTGAAGATCGCGACCGAATGCCATTCGGTCTTCTCGCGCCGCTCGCCGGTGTTGCGATCCTTCCAGTTCTCGCTGGTCGCGATGCGCAGATTGACCACCTTGCCGCCGTTCTGGAACGTCCGGCTCTCCGGATCGCGGCCCAGATTGCCGACCAGGATCACCTTGTTCACCGAACCCGACATGCGCTTCTTCTCCCGTTACAAACCGATCGCTCTGGCCGACCAGTATGTAACGCCCGCCGCGACATAGGCTAGGGCAAAGAGATAGCCGATCATGAACAGCGGCCAGCGCCAGCCGTTCGTCTCGCGCCGAGTGATCGCGATCGTCGAGATGCACTGCGGGGCGAACACGAACCACATGAGGAATGCCAGTGCCGTCGGCAGGCTCCAGCGCGTCTGCAGATTCTCGCGGATGTCCGCCTGGCCCGCCGCGCCTTCGGGATCGTCGATCGCATAGACGGTGGCGATCGCCGAGACCGCCACTTCGCGCGCCGCCATCGCCGGCAGCAGTGCGAGCGCGATATCGCGATTGAAGCCGATCGGCGCCACCACCGTCTCGATCGCCCCGCCGATCCTCCCCGCGATCGAATACTCGACCTGGCTTCGCCCCTCGGGCGCCTGCGGGAAGCTGAGCAGCGCCCACAGCACGATCGTGGTGATCAGGATGATCCCGCCGGCGCGCTTCAGAAAGATCTCGGCACGCTGCCACAGGCCCAGCACCAGATCGCGCGGGCGCGGCCACTGGTATTTCGGCATTTCCATCATGAAGCCCGAGGATGCGCCCTTGGTCACCGTTCGCCGCAGCAGCAGCGCCGCGATCATCGCGCCGACGATGCCGAAGAGATAGAGCGCGAACAGCACCAGCCCCTGCAGCCCCACGCCCGGAGCCACCGCCGTGTCGGGAATGAAGGCGGCGATGATGATCGTATAGACCGGCAGCCGTGCCGAGCAGGTCATCAGCGGCGCGATGAGGATCGTCGCCAGCCGCTCGCGTTCGTCGCTGATCGTGCGGGTCGCCATGATGCCCGGCACCGCGCAGGCGAAGGACGACAGCAGCGGAATGAACGCCCGGCCCGACAGGCCGACGCCCGCCATCAGCCGGTCCATCAGAAACGCCGCGCGGACCATATAGCCCGACGCCTCCAGCACCAGGATGAAGAGGAACAGGATCAGGATCTGCGGCAGGAAGACGACGACCGCGCCGACGCCTTCGATCACGCCGTCGACCAACGCGGATCGGATCAGCCCCTCGGGCAGGGCCGCCGCCACGGTTTCGCCGACCCAGCCGACCAGCGATTCGATCCAGCCGATCGGCGCTTCGGACCAGGCGAACACCGCCTGAAACATCACGAACATCAGCGCGAGCAGGATCAGCGGCCCCGCCACCGGATTCAGCACGACCGAATCGATGCGCGCGGACCAGCGCCGGCCGGCGGTTTCGGAAACCGTCGCGGCCTTGGCGATCTGCCGCGCGCGGCGCTGCAACAACGAAATATCGCGCGGAGCCGCATCGGGCGCAGGCGCCCTGGCGTTCGGCGCGCGCAGCAGCTCGCCCAGCCGCTCGCGCAACGGCTCGAGCCCGCGGCGGCGCACCGCCACGGTCGGCACCACCGGCACCCCCAGCTCGCGTTCGAGCACCGCCGCGTCGAGCGTCAACCCGTCGCGCTCGGCGAGATCCACCATGTTCAGCGCGACGATCACCGGCAGACCCAGTTCGATGAGCTGAAGCGTGAAGCGCAGGTGGTTGTCGAGGTTGGCGGCGTCCACCACCACCACGATCGCATCCGGCCGCCGCTCGCCCGCCTGTCGCCCGAACACCACGTCGCGCGTCACGCGCTCGTCGGGACTCGACGGCTCGAGGCTGTAGGTGCCGGG
The DNA here is from genome assembly GCF_014334115.1 of Sphingosinithalassobacter sp. CS137. Lineage (NCBI taxonomy): Bacteria > Pseudomonadati > Pseudomonadota > Alphaproteobacteria > Sphingomonadales > Sphingomonadaceae > Sphingosinithalassobacter > Sphingosinithalassobacter sp. CS137. The sequence goes on along the minus strand of NZ_CP060494.1, from coordinate 1,968,007 downwards.
CAAGTCGACCAGCTCGACCGGGCGACCGTCGGCAAGCGCCATGCGGCCTGCGTGGCGCTCCACCGTTACGCCGGGATAATTGCCCACCTTCTGGCGGGCGCCGGTCAGTGCGTTGAACAGGGCGCTTTTGCCGGCATTGGGATTGCCGACGAGGGCCACCAGCGGTGCAGGATTCATGGGCTCAGCCGCCGTCCGCGGAAACATGGATCGCGGCGGCCACGTGCCGCCGCAATGCCACTGTCATGCGCCCGATCCGCACCCCGACCGGGCCGCCCCACACGCCCGAACGGTGGAGCAAGGCGATTTCGATTCCTTCGTCGAGCCCGAACTCGCGGAGCCGCCGGGCTTCGGGTTCGGAAAGCGCGTGCCAATCGACGCGATTCACTGCGGCAGGGCAGTGGCGCGGCAAGTCGATCAGGCTGCGGACGGTGTCGAGAGCGGGAGCAGTGGCCATTGCTGCGACTGATTATCAATAACGCGCTGCGCTGCAAAGCGCTTTGTGCGGAGTCGCGGTCTCGCGCGCGTCGCAGCGGTCACACCGCCGGATAGCGGAGCCGCCCAATGAAGCGCGAGAGGCTCGGCCGGTGCTGGCCGCGGCCGAGCAGCCGCGCCTTGGCTTTTTCGAACCGCATCACGCCGTCGATCCGCCGGCCGAGGAAGCCGCGCGTCTCCACCCAGTCCTCGCTTTCGTCGTTGACGAACACGGCGATCGTCGCGGCATAGACGCCGCCCAGAATCGCGCGTTTGGTATAATGGTTGTAATCGGTCGCGGTGTCGCCCGCGAGCCGCCACATCCGGTCCGCCGAACGCCAGCCGAGCCGCGCCGCGCGCGCCGCATTCTGCGGCATCGCCAGGATAGCAAGCGCTCGCCGCAGCGCCTCGCGATTGCCCGCCAGAAGATCGAGCCGCGCCTCGACCAGCGCCGTGATCCGCTCGCGGATCTTCATCGCCGACAGCTGCGCGTCGGTGAAGCGCGCGGCCATCGCCGAATCGATATGCGCGAACCAGGCGTCGATCATCTCGACGGCCCCGCCGGGATAGGCGAGCGCCGCGACGTCGCGATCGAGGCCCAGCGTGTCCGCGGCCTGCGCCACCGCCTGCGCGCTCCAGCCGTCGAAAGCGGCGTTCAGCGCGACCTCGGGCGCCAGCGCCTCGCGGACTTCGTCGAGCGTTGCATCGTTCAGCTCGGGATGGGCCATGACCGGATCTCCTTCAGCCCTCCGACTTAAGCCCTGCGCCGGTCGGTGCAAGCGGAACGCCGCGCTGCGGCCGCTGCCGCACCAGCACCAGCGCCGCCGCCACCAGCGCCGCACCGATCCAGTCGGTCGCCGCGGGTTGCTCGCCATAGAGGCTCCAGCCGATCGCGCCGGAGACGATCGGCTGGAGCAGCAGCGTCAGCCCGACCACCAGCGGCGACACATGGCCAAGCGCATAGATCATCAGGCCCTGTCCGATCAGCTGGCTGCACAGCGCCAGGCCGATCACCGGGCCCCAATTCTGCGGCCAGATCTGTTCGCCGAGTGCCAGCGACAGCAACAGCAGCGGGCCCATCGACGCGAAGGAAGAAAGCGCCAGCGCAGGCACCGGCGCCAGCCGCGTGCGCGCCCGCGCCATGAAGATGAAATAGATGGCGTAGAGCACGCCCGCGAGCAGGCAGAGCAGATCCCCCGCCACGTTGCGCGGCGACAGCTCCGCCGAGCGGCCGAGCAGCAGCCCGGCGCCAATCGCGGCCAGCAACAGCGCCGCCGCTTGCGGCCGCGTTGGCCACATGCGCGCGGCGAGAAAGCCGTAGATGGGATAGATCAAGGTCGCCGAATTGCCGAACAGCGTCGCATTCGCCAGCGTCGTGCGGTGAATTCCGATGTGCCAGCTCGCCAGATCGGCGGCGAAGGCGACGCCTGCGATCGCAAGCACGCCCCATAATCCGCGCGACGAGCGGATCGGCGCGCTTCCCATCGCCCAGGCGGCGCCGAGCAGCACCGGCCCCGCCAGCGTCAACCGCCAGAAGCCCGCGGCGACCGGCCCGACATCGGCCAGCCGCACGAACAGTGGCCCGAATGCAAGCGCCACATTGGCGAGCAGGATCGCCACCAGCGCAGCCGCCGGCGCGCCGCCGCTTTGCATGGGGGAAGATTTTCTTGCGGGCGGCGACTCGTGCATGGCGTGGTGTAGCGCCCCAAATGCAGCTGCGTCCCATGGTTCAGGAGGAAGTTTCTTGCCCAGTCTGTTCGATCCGATCGCGTTCGGCGCGATTTCCGCTCCCAATCGCATTCTCATGGCGCCGCTCACGCGCGGCCGCGCCACCGACGATCATGTGCCGACGCCGATCATGGCCGACTATTACAGTCAGCGCGCCGGCGCCGGCCTGCTCATCTCCGAAGCCACCGGGATCAGCCGCGAAGGGCTCGGCTGGCCGAACGCGCCGGGGCTGTGGACGCGCGAGCAGGTCGAGGCGTGGAAGCCGGTGACCGAGGCGGTGCACCGCGCCGGCGGGCGGATCGTCACCCAACTCTGGCACATGGGCCGTCTTTCGCGGCCCGACGTGATCGGAATGCAGCCGCTGTCGAGCTCGGCCCGCACCGCGCCCTATCACAAGGAACCCAATCCCTATGCCGAGCCGCGCGCCGCGACGCGGGACGATATCGCCCGCGTGCTCGACGATTATGGCGCGGCGACTCGCAATGCGATCGAAGCCGGGTTCGACGGGGTCCAGCTCCACGCCGCGAACGGTTATCTGATCGACCAGTTTCTGCGCGACGGCAACAATTTCCGGGACGACGACTATGGCGGCTCGCCCGAAAATCGCATCCGCCTGCTCCGCGAAGCGACCGAGCGGCTGATCGCCGAGGCTGGTGCCGGGCGCGTCGCCGTGCGCCTCTCGCCCAACGGCGAGACGCAAGGCTGCGACGACAGCGATCCCGAGTCGGTGTTCGTGCCCGCCGCCGCCGCGCTGGCGGAACTGGGCATCGCCTTTCTCGAGCTGCGCGAGCAGGCTCCCGACGGCACGTTCGGCAGCACCAGCGTCCCCAAGCTTTCGCCGAAGATCCGCAAGGTCTTCGCCGGTCCACTGGTGCTCAACCAGGACTACACGCTCGAAACCGCGCAGGCCGATCTCGATTCGGGCCTTGCCGACGCCATCGCGTTCGGCCGCAAGTTTATCGCCAATCCGGACCTGCCCGAGCGGCTGCGCACCGGTGCCGAGCTCAACACGCCCGATCCGAGGACCTTCTACACGTCCGGCCCGGAGGGATATACCGACTATCCGGCGCTGGAAACCGCCGGCGCCTGAACGATGCCGGGCCGGCGCGCGTGCCAATCGGCGGCGCGCTGGCCCCAGGCGATGACAGTCATGTGATCGAGCGGCGGCGGCAGGGCGACCAGCTGCCGCCGCGTCGATCCAAGCCGCTCGGCAAGGCGGATCGAGCGCGCATTATCCGGATGGATGGTGTGGATCACATCGTCCCAACCCAGCACGTCGAAGGCAAAGTCGATCGCCGCCACCGCTGCCTCGAAGGCATAGCCTCTGCCCGAGAACGCCGGCGCGACGCCCCAGCCGACTTCAGTCCCCGGCCATCCTTCGGGCTGCCACGGCCCGACGCGCCCGACCCAGCGGCCGCTCGCCCGCTCCTCGACCGCGAACATGCCGAAGCCGCGGATCGTCCAGGCGCCCGCCATCGCGCACAGGCTTCGCCACGCCACGCTGCGTGGCTGCGGCCCACCCAGAAAGCGCATCGTCTCGGCATCCCCGTGGAAGGCCACCCAGTCGTCGAAGTCCGCGCCGGTCAACGGCCGCAGGATCAGCCGCGGCGTGACCAACGTCGGCGCGGTCATGCGAAGCGATTCTTGAACGCGAACATCGCGAGCGCCGCCTTCGCCGCCTCGCCGCCCTTGTCCTTTTCGTCCGGCCGGGCGCGGGTGAGCGCCTGGGCCTCGTTCTCGACCGTCAGGATGCCGTTGCCGATCGGGATCCCGTCCATCGTCAGCGCCATCAACCCGCGTGCGCTTTCGTTCGAGACGATCTCGAAATGATAGGTTTCGCCGCGAATCACCACGCCCAGCGCGACGAAGCCGTCGTAGCGGCCGGTCTCCGCCGCCATCGCCACCGCGCCGGGAATCTCGAGCGCGCCGGGGACGGTCACCGTCTCGTGCGTATGCCCCGCCGCCTCGATCGCGGCGCGCGCGCCTTCGAGCAGCAGATCGTTCAGATGATCGTAGAAGCGTGCCTCGACGATCAGGAAATTGGCCATCGGATCAGTTCCCGCAATCGACCGGCCGCTCGCCGACGATCGACAGGCCATAGCCGTCGAGCCCGACCAGCGTGTGATGGCTGTTGGTGAGCAGCACCATATCGTGCACCCCGAGTTCGGCCAGGATCATCGCACCGACGCCATAGTCGCGCAGCTCGTCCATTTCCTTCGCGGCCAAGGTGCCCGCCCGCGCCTGCAGCGCCATGGTGAAGGCGTCGGCGCGCGGCTTGTTGATCACGACGACCACGCCCGCCCCTTCCTCGGCGATGATCTGCATCGAGCGGCGCAGCATCCCGCCGCGATCGCCGCCCTCGCCGAACAGGTCGGCGAAGGGAGAGAGCGCGTGCATGCGCACCAGCGTCGGCTTTTCGGGGTCGATGCGGCCCTTCACCAGCGCGATCTGCTCGCTTCCGGTCGCCTTGTTCCAGAAGGTCATGGCAGTCCAGTCGCCGCCCCATTCGCTGGCGAACCGCGCTTCGGCGCGCTTCTCGACGAGATGGTCGTGGCGGCGGCGATAGGCGATCAGGTCGCGGATCGTGCCGATCTTGAGGTTGTGGTACTGGGCGAAGGGGACGAGATCGTCCATCCGCGCCATCGTCCCGTCGTCCTTCATGATCTCGCAGATCACGCCCGCCGGATTGAGCCCGGCGAGCCGCGCCAGATCGACCGCCGCTTCGGTGTGCCCGGCGCGCACCAGCACCCCGCCTTCGCGCGCCACCAGCGGAAAGACATGGCCGGGCGTCACGATATCGTCGGCGCCCTTGGCGTGGTCGATCGCGACCGAGATGGTCCGCGCCCGATCGGCGGCGGAGATGCCGGTGGTCACGCCCTCGCGCGCCTCGATCGAGACAGTGAACGCCGTCTCGTGCCGGGTGCCGTTCGACCGGCTCATCAGATCGAGCCCCAGCGTGTCGACGCGCGCCTTGGTCATCGCGAGACAGATCAGGCCGCGGCCGTATTTCGCCATGAAGTTGATCGCGTCGGGAGTCGCCATCTGTGCAGGAATGACGAGATCGCCTTCGTTCTCGCGATCCTCGTCGTCGACCAGGATGAACATCCGGCCGTTGCGGGCCTCGTCGATCAGCTCCTCGGGGCTCGAGAGGAATCCATGCGGCAGGCGGGCGAGTTCAGCGTTGGCCACGGGCGGCCTCCATGCGTTGCAGATAGCGGGCGAGCACGTCGATCTCGATATTGACCTGCTGCCCCGTTTCGAGGTCGCCGAGCGTGGTGACCTCGGCGGTGTGCGGAATGATGTTGACGGAGAAATGCGTCGTGCCGTCGGGCTGGTCGGCGACGTCGTTGACGGTCAGCGAGACGCCGTCGACGGTCACCGAGCCCTTGGCGGCGAGATAGGGAGCGAGGCTCGCCGGAACCGTGAAGCCGATCCGCCGTGAATCGCCTTCGGGACACACGCCCAGGACGGTCGCGACACCGTCGACATGGCCGGTAACGATGTGCCCCCCGAGCTCGTCGCCCACCTTCAGTGCGCGTTCGAGGTTGAGGCGGCGGCCCTCGTGCCATTGCGCCGACGCGGTCCGCGACACGGTTTCGCCCGACACATCGACCGCGAACCAGCCCGGCCCCTTGTCGACCACCGTCAGGCACACGCCCGAACAGGCGATCGAGGCGCCATGGTCGATCGTCGCGGTGTCATAGCCGGTGGCGATGCGCACACGCCGGTCGCCCCGGTTCTCCACGGCGTCGATCGCGCCGATATCGGTGATGATTCCAGTGAACATGATCAGTCTCGCATGCGCAGGTAGACTTCGAGCCGGTCGCTGCCAAGCACCCGCGCATCGTCGAGCCGCCAGCGCCCGTGCGCGGCGTCCAGTGCAGCCAGCCCGATGTCGCCGATCGCGGGCCGCCCAACACCGATCAGGATCGGCGCGCGATAGAGCAGCAGCCGGTCGACCAGATCGGCGCGCAGGAATGCCGCCGCGGCTTCGGCGCCGCCTTCGACCAGCAGATGATCGACTCCCCCGAGCCGCGCGATGTCCTCCGGCGCGGTAATCACGTCCCACCCCTCGGGCGGCGCGGCGGTGCGCGACAGCAGCACGCGACGCGGCGAGCGCGCTTCGAGGCCCGGCAAGCGAACGTCGAGCCGTGGCGCATCGGCCTCGATCGTCCCGCGCCCGACCAGGATCGCTTCGTGCCGCGCCCGTTCGAGATGCGCGTGCGCCCGCGACTCCGGGCCGGTGATCCAGCGGCTTTCGCCCGAGGCAAGCGCGGTCCGCCCGTCGAGCGACGTCGCGAGCTTGAGCGTGACGTGCGGCCGATCGTGCGCCTGCCGCATCAGGAAGCCCGCCATCGCGCGCCGCGCCTCGCCAGCCAGCACTCCGCCGACCACATCGACTCCCGCGCTCCGCAGCAGCTCGGCGCCGCGTCCGTCAGTGCGCGGATCGGGATCGCCGAGCGCGTAAACGACTCGCGCGACTCCCGACTGCGCCAGCGAGACCGCGCACGCCGGCCCGCGCTCGGACCGGTGGACGCAGGGCTCCAGCGTCACATAGGCAGTCGCGCCGCGCGCCGCACCGCCTGCTTCCTCCAGCGCCATTGCCTCGGCGTGCGGCCGTCCGCCCGGTTGGGTCCAGCCGCGGCCGAGCACGCGGCCGTCCTTCACGATCACGCAGCCGACGTTGGGATTGGGAGCCGTGCGGCCGCGGCCGCGCTCGGCGAGCGTCAGCGCCGCGGCCATCCAGCGCGAATCGCCGTTCAGAAGCCCCATTTGCGCAGCCGCTCGTCGAGCCGCTGGAACTCCGCCTGCCGCTCGCGCCGCCGCTCCTCGAGCTCCGCTTCGCGCGCGCGCTTTTCCTCCAGGTCGATCGCCTGCTGCCGGATGATCTCTTCGGTGCTGCGGTCGAGCGGCCAGCTTTCGACGTAGATGATCTCGCGCTTGTACGGCGTCTCGAACGAGGAATCCTTCCAGAAGGCGAACAGGATGCCCAGCACGATCCCCAGCGAGAGCGCCATGAAGACATAATGGTGCCGTTTCCGGCTCGCGAAGAAGAAGCGCAGATCGCGAATGGCGCGAACCGGCGTGAAGTGGCGCAACAGCATCATGTCGCGCGAAGATAGGGAGGCGCGAGGGCGGCGACCAGCCCCCGCGCCCTATGCCTTAGCGGTCGAGCTCGAAACGCACTGTCTTGGTCTGCCAGCTTTCCTGCGGAACGCCGCCGCGCGTCGCAGGGCGGAAACGCCAGCGCGACAGCGCCTGGCGGCGCGTGACTTCAAAAAAGGCGTCGCTGCTCGCGCGCACCCGCTCGACTTGCTTGACGCGCCCGTCGGTGCCGATCAGCACGCGCAGCTGGACGATCCCCTCATTTCCAGAACGCCGCTCGGAGGCGGGATAGTCGGGCTGCAGATCGCGCGCATAGCGCGAATCGATCTCCGCCGGGATCAGCGGCGGCGGCGCCGGAGTCGGGGCGGGATCGGCCGCCACGCCTGTCCCGCTGCCGCCCATGGGGAGCGAGGGAAGCGGCGGCAGATAGGGCTGCTCGATCGGCGTGGTCGTCACCGAAGTGGGCGTGTCGATCGGGCGCACCACCGGCTCGGGGACGAACACCTGCGTCTGCACCGGCCGCGGGTCGGCCTCGGCCTTGGGCTGCGGCTTGGGCTCCACGGGGGGTGGAGGCGGCGTGATCGGAACATTCTTGGTGATCAGCCGCGTGATCTGTTCGGGCGGCGTGATCTTCGGCGCGGCATAGATGATCCCCGCGATCAGCGCCGCATTGACTGCCAGTGCCGCCGCGAAGCTGGCGGACCGCGATCCGCGCTGCAACTGCGATCGTTGTGCGTACATGGCCAGGCTCTCCTTCTCCGTCGCCGGTCGTCGCCGGCTACAGTAATGTTACAACGTAACGGCTCGAAGGTAAAGCACTGCCGCTACGGGATCCGTGCCTCGGCCGCGCTTTAGCTGACCGTGAGCCGCTCTACCGTCCGCTCCCTGCCGATCAGCGGCAGCAGCGCCGCCATGTCCGGCCCGTGCTCGCGCCCGGTGAGCGCCCGGCGCAGCGGCAGGAACAGCGCGCGTCCCTTGCGGCCGGTCTCGTCCTTCAGCGCCGCCGTCAGTGCGCGCCAGGGATCGTCGCTCCAGTCGATGCCCGCCGCCAGCTCGGCGGCACGTGTGAGGAATGCCCGGTCCTCGGGGTCGGGTGCCGGCGCCGCGATCGGGCCCTCGACGACGCTCCACCAGTCGCCGGCCTGCGCCACACGCTCCAGATTTGGTCGGATCGCTTCCCACGCCGCCCCGTCCATGCCGCCCGGCAGCCGCGCCGCGACTAGCGCGTACGGCAGCTGGTGGACGATCCGCGCGTTGAGCGCGGTCAGCTCGGCTTCGTCGAACCGCGCCGGTGCGCGGCCGAAGCGCGCGAAATCGAACCCCTGGATCAGCGGCTCGACGGTGGCGAACGGCTCGACCGGATCGGACGTGCCGAGCCGCGCGAGCAGCGCCACCAGCGCCTGCGGCTCGATGCCCGCCTCGCGGAAATGGTCGACGCCCAGCGATCCGAGCCGCTTCGATAGCTTGCCCTCGCTTCCGGTCAGCAGCGCGGCGTGCGCAAAGGCCGGCGGCTCGGCGCCCAGCGCGGCGAACATCTGCAGCTGCACTGCGGTGTTCGACACATGATCCTCGCCGCGCGCGACATGGCTCACCTCCAGATCGATATCGTCGATCACCGAGGGCAGCAGATAGAGCCATGAGCCATCGGCGCGCCGCACCACCGGATCGCTCAGCGCCGCCGGGTCGAACCGCTGCGGCCCGCGCACCAGATCCTTCCATTCGATCGCCGCGCTTTCGTCGAGCCGGAAGCGCCAGTGCGGCCGCCGCCCCTGCGCCTCCAGCGCCGCACGCTCGGCCTCGCCGAGTTTCAGCGCCGCGCGATCATAGACCGGCGGCAGGCCGCGCCCGAGCAGCACCTTGCGCCGCAGCTCCAGCTCCTCGGGCGTCTCATAGGCGGGATAGACGCGCCCCGCGTCCACCAGCTGCGCGAAGCGTGCCTCATAGCGGTCGAACCGCTCCGACTGGCGCACCTCGCCGTCGGGAACGAGGCCGAGCCACGCCAAATCCGCGCAGATCGCGTCGACGAACCGCTCCTCCGAACGTTCGCGGTCGGTGTCGTCGATCCGCAGCAGGAATCGGCCGCCGTTCGCCCGGGCGAACAGCCAGTTGTGCAGCGCCGTGCGCAGATTGCCGACGTGCAGCCGCCCGGTCGGGCTCGGCGCGAAACGCGTGATCACGGTCATGCCGCCGCTCTAGGCAGCGGCCGGGTACGCGGCAATGCCCCTTTGCCTCGCTCCGGCGACGTCCTAAGGGGGGCGGATCACACCATCGCCAGACGGGGCGCGCGCATGAAACTGATCGCCGGCAATTCGAATCTTCCGCTCGCCAAGGCGATCGCCGGCTATCTCGAGCTGCCGCTCACCGAAGCGAACGTCCGCCGCTTCGCCGACGAGGAAATCTTCGTCGAGATTCTCGAGAATGTCCGCGGCGAGGACGTGTTCGTGCTCCAGTCGACCAGCTTCCCGGCGAACGACAATCTGATGGAGCTGCTGATCATGATCGATGCGCTCAAGCGCGCGTCGGCGCGGCGTATCACCGCGGTGCTCCCCTATTTCGGCTATGCCCGGCAGGATCGCAAGCCCGGCCCGCGCACGCCGATCTCGGCCAAGCTCGTCGCGAACCTCATCACCGTCGCAGGTGCCAACCGCGCGCTCTCGGTCGATCTCCACGCCGGGCAGATCCAGGGCTTTTTCGACATCCCGACCGACAATCTCTACGGCGCCCCGGTGATGAGCGAGGACATCCGCTCGCGCTTTTCCGATCGCAACCTGATGGTCGTCTCGCCCGACGTCGGCGGCGTGGTGCGCGCCCGCGCGCTCGCCAAGCGGCTCGACAACGCGCCGCTGGCGATCGTCGACAAGCGCCGCGAACGGCCCGGCGAATCCGAAGTGATGAACATCATCGGCGACGTCACCGGGCGCTTCTGCATCCTCGTGGACGACATCGTCGATTCGGCCGGCACGCTGTGCAACGCCGCCGCCGCGCTCAAGGAAGCGGGCGCCGAGGGCGTAATCGCCTATTGCACCCATGGCGTGCTTTCGGGCGGCGCGGTCGCGCGCGTCGAGGCGTCGGTGCTGCAGGAGCTGGTGATCACCGATTCGATCGGCAATCACGCGGTGATCGCCGACAGCCCCAAGATCCGCCACCTCACCATCGCCCCGCTGCTCGCCGAAGCAATGCGCCGCATCGCCGAGGAAAGCTCGGTGTCGAGCCTGTTCGACTGAGCGGTCAGGCGAGCCCGTCCCACACCAGCTTGGCGCCCACCAGGATCATCAGCACATAGATGGCGGTGTAGAAGCGCTCCGCCGGCACGCGCCGCACCAGCCATACGCCCGCCACGGTCGATCCGATCGCCACCGGCATCAGCGCCGCCGACGTCCAGAGGTTCGCGGGCGTGAACTGGCCGAGCGCGACATAGGCGGGCACCTTGACCCAATTAACCACCGCGAAGAAGATCGCGGTCGTGCCGACCAGCACGTCGCGCGGCAGCATGCGCGGAATCACCCACAGCTGGAACGGCGGCCCGCCGGCATGGGCGATCTGGCTGGTGAACCCCGCAGCCACGCCTGCTGCCGATCCGACCCAACCGGGCGCATGCGACGCCTTGGGCACGCCGCGCCGCTCGACCCATAGCCGGTATCCGCCGAACAGGATCGAAATGCCGCCCACCGCCGTCATCACTGCCTCCGGCGTCACCGATGCGGCGAAGAAATAGCCGAGCGCGATCCCCAGCACCGCGCCCGGCAGCGTCCAGCCAAGCACATACCAGTCGACGGTGCGCCGAAACGCCCACACCCCAACGACATCCTGCACGATCAGGATCGGCAGCAGGATGGCGGCGGCGCGCAGCGGATCGGTCGCCAGCACCAGCATCGGCACCGACAGCGCACCCATGCCGGCAAAGCCGCCCTTCGACAGGCCGAGCAGCACGACGGCGGGAATCGCCAGTGCGTAGAAGGCGAGGTCGGCCGGCAACTCAGCCGCGATCGGCGAGGCGCGCGAGCATGCCGGAAATCCGCAGCAGCACGATCAGCCCGGCGGCGGCGAAGCCGGCCAGCGCCAGCACGGCATAGGTGAGCGCCTCCAGCCACTGCGCGATCCGATCGGCGGCGGCCGATTCGGCACTGACGGGAACCACGATCTCCGCGCCCGGGGCGGGACCGTCCTCCAACGCACTTGCCGGCTCCGCCACGCCCGTCGCGCGCGGCGCCAGTGATCCGCCGCTCGACGAACCGGCATCGGCCGCGATGCCGCGATCGCCGACCGCCGCCTGCCGGTCGGCCTGCCAGCCGGGCGGCAGCTTCGAGGCCGAATGGAGCGAGGCGAGGATCGAAAGCGTGGCAAGCCCGGCGAGGATCAGCAGCAGCGTGCGGCCGATCCAGTCGACGGCTCTCACGCTGTCGGCTCGGCGTGCTCGGCCTCCCGCGCCGCCGGAGCGCGGACGCCGGCGCGGCCCTGCCGCTTGAGCTGCGCCTTCAGCCTCTCGGGCCGCGGCGCCCACAGGAAGCCGAAGCTCACCGTTCCATGCTTCGTCTCCACTGCATGATGCATCCGGTGGGCGGAGATGATCCGCTTCATGTAGCGCGATTTCGGCAGATAGCGGTGGTTCAGCCTTTTGTGGACGATCACGTCGTGAAAGCCGAAATAGATAGCGCCATAGGCGGCGATCCCCGCGCCGATCCAGGTGAAGCCCGGCCACCAGCCGAGCTGCACGCCGCCCAGCAGCAGCACGAACGACGGCACTGCGAAGATCGCGGCATAGAGGTCGTTCAATTCCCAGTTGCCGCTGCGCGGGCGATGGTGGCTGGCATGGAGAAACCAGCCCGGCCCATGCATTATCCAACGGTGCGCGACATAGGCGAACGCCTCCATCGCGATCACCGTGCCGACGAACAGAAGGATTCCAGATGCCCAGTGCATATCCCCGATATAGCGAGGCCGCATGATGGTTGCGAGACTTGCCGCCCTGTTCGGCGCTGCCGCGCTGCTCGCCGGCTGCGCCACCCCCGAGTCTCGGCTGCGGGCTGGCCTTGTCGAGGCGGGGCTCGCCGAGCCGACCGCCGCCTGCATGGCCGAGCGGATGGTCGACCGTCTCTCGCTGGCGCAACTCCGCCGCATCGGCGACTTGCCAAAGGCGCGCGACGCGGAGAATCGCGAGACGTTCCTGCGCCGGGTGCGCGCGCTTCGCGACCCGGAGATCTGGAGCGTCGCCTCCAGCTCGGCGGCGCTCTGCGCGACCGGGCTGGCGAACGAGGCGCGCTGACCGGCTGGGGGTGGATTCGCCCCCGGCGCTGTGCTTAAGGCGTGCGTCGAATTCCGTCTTCCAGATAGAGAAGGGCGCCCGCTTCCATGAATATCCACGAATATCAGGCTAAGGAACTGCTCGCGAAATTCGGTGTGCCGGTTCCCGCCGGCTATGCCGCCATGACGGTCGAAGAGGCCGTCGCCGCGTCGAAGAGGCTCCCCGGGCCGCTCTATGTGGTGAAGGCGCAGATCCATGCCGGCGGCCGCGGCAAGGGCAAGTTCAAGGAACTCGGCCCCGACGCGAAGGGCGGCGTCCGCCTGGCAAAGACCGAGGATGAGGTCCGCGCCGCCGCGCAGGACATGCTCGGCAACACGCTCGTCACGGTGCAGACCGGCGAGGAGGGCAAGCAGGTCAACCGCCTCTACGTCACTGACGGCGTCGACATCGCGAAGGAATTCTATCTCGCGCTGCTCGTCAATCGCGCCACCGGCCGCATCTCGATGGTCGCCTCGACCGAGGGCGGCATGGATATCGAAACCGTCGCGCACGACACGCCCGAGAAGATCCACAGCATCGACATCGATCCGGCGACCGGCTTCATGCCGCATCACGGCCGCTCCGTCGCCGCCGCGCTCGAACTGACCGGCGACCTCGCCAAACAGGCGGCGGCGACTGCCTCGAAGCTGTACGACGCGTTCCTCGGCACCGACGCCGAACAGATCGAGATCAACCCGCTCGCCGTCACCGAAGACGGCAAGCTGATGGTGCTCGATGCCAAGGTCGGTTTCGACGGCAATGCCATGTTCCGACACAAGGACATCGCCGAGCTTCGCGACGAGAGCGAAGAGGATCCGATGGAGCTCGAGGCGTCGAAGTACGATCTCGCCTATATCAAGCTCGACGGCGACATCGGCTGCATGGTGAACGGCGCGGGCCTGGCGATGGCGACGATGGACATCATCAAGCTCAACGGCATGTTCCCGGCCAACTTCCTCGACGTCGGCGGCGGCGCATCGAAGGAGAAGGTCACCGCGGCGTTCAAGATCATCCTCTCGGATCCGGCCGTGAAGGGCATCCTCGTCAACATCTTCGGCGGCATCATGCGCTGCGACATCATCGCCGAGGGCATCGTCGCCGCGGCGAAGGAAGTGAACCTTTCGGTCCCGCTCGTCGTTCGGCTCGAAGGAACCAACGTGCAGCAGGGCAAGGACATTCTCGCCAACTCGGGGCTTCCGATCGTGGCGGCGAACGATCTGGGCGACGCCGCGAAGAAGATCGTCGCCGAAGTGAAGCAGGCGGCCTGATCGCCATCGGCGCCGGCTCGTCCGGCGCCGGCTCGCTCGGCGGCCTGCCGCTACGTCAGGCGCGGTTTTCCGTACCCGACTTGCGAAAGCGGCGGAAAATAGCCAATTGGAGCGCCGACACAGGCCTCTAAAAGCTTGGAAAGGACGCAGATGAAAGTGCTGGTGCCGGTCAAGCGCGTGCTTGACTACAACGTCAAACCCCGCGTGAAGGCGGACGGATCGGGCGTCGATCTCGCCAACGTGAAGATGTCGATGAACCCCTTCGACGAGATCGCGATCGAGGAAGCGGTCCGGCTCAAGGAAAAGGGCCCGGTTACTGAAGTGGTGGTCGTCACCATCGGAGTCGCCAAGGCCGAGAGCGACGTGCTGCTCACCGCGCGCGCGATGGGCGCCGACCGCGCGATCCTGATCCAGACCGACGACGAGGTCGAGCCGCTCGGCGTCGCCAAGCTGCTCGCCAAGGTGGTCGAGGAGGAAAGCCCCAATCTCGTCATCCTCGGCAAGCAGGCGATCGACGACGATTCGAACCAGACCGGCCAGATGCTCGCCGCGCTGCTCGGCTGGAGCCAGGGCACCTTCGCCTCGAAGGTCGAGCTGGGCGACGACCGAGTGAAGGTCACGCGCGAGATCGACGGCGGTCTCGAGACGGTCGACCTCAAGCTTCCCGCGATCGTCACCACCGACCTGCGCCTCAACGAGCCGCGCTATGCGACGCTGCCGAACATCATGAAGGCGAAGTCCAAGCCGGTCGCGAAGAAGACCGTCGCCGACTATGGCGTCGACGTTTCGCCGCGCCTGACCACGCTCAAGGTCGCCGAGCCGCCCAAGCGCCAGGCCGGCATCAAGGTCGCCGACGTCGACGCGCTGGTCGAGAAGCTCAAGGGCATGGGAGTCGCGAAATGAAGACGCTCGTCTGGGTCGAACACGACAACAAGAGCGTCAAGGACGCGACGCTCGCCACCGTCACCGCCGCGTCGAAGCTCGGTGAGGTCCATCTTCTCGTCGCCGGCGCAGGCTGCGCCGACGTGGGCGCCGAGGCCGCGAAGATCGCCGGCGTGGGCAAGGTCCATGTCGCCGACGACGCGGCCTATGAACATGCGCTCGCCGAGAATGTCGCGCCGCTGATCGTCGATCTGATGGGCCATCACGACGCGATCCTCTTCCCGGCGACCACCACCGGCAAGAATGTCGCTCCGCGCGTCGCCGCGCTGCTCGACGTGATGCAGATCTCCGACATCCTCTCGGTCGAGGGCGACGACACCTTCACGCGGCCGATCTATGCCGGAAACGCCATCGCGACGGTGCAGTCGTCCGACGCGAAGAAGGTCATCACCGTGCGCACCACCGCCTTCGAGAAGGCGGCGGCGGAAGGCGGCTCGGCCGAGGTCGAGACGATTGCGGGCACGGGGGACACGGGCCTGTCGACCTTCGTCGGCGCCGAGCTCGCCAAGTCCGAGCGTCCCGAGCTCACCTCGGCGGCGATCGTCGTCTCGGGTGGCCGCGCGCTCGGATCGGGCGAGAAGTTCACCGAAGTAATCGAGCCGCTCGCCGACAAGCTGGGCGCCGCCGTGGGCGCCAGCCGCGCCGCGGTCGATGCCGGCTATGTCCCCAACGACTATCAGGTCGGCCAGACCGGCAAGATCGTCGCTCCGGAAGTCTATATCGCGATCGGCATTTCGGGCGCGATCCAGCACCTGGCAGGCATGAAGGACTCCAAGACGATCATCGCCATCAACAAGGACGAGGATGCGCCGATCTTCCAGGTCGCCGACATCGGCCTGGTCGGCGACCTGTTCAAGGTGGTCCCGGAGCTGACCGAGAAGCTCTGAGGCGCCTCATCACGACCTGCACCGGGCCGGAATCGCACAGGCGATTCCGGCCCGCTTCGTTTCCGGTGCTTGCCAGAGCCAGGCCTTCTGCCGATGAAGGGCGGACGGGGGGCAGCAGGTGGCGAACGGCATCTTCATCCATCGCGAGGACTCCCGCTATCGCGACAGTCCCGCCGAGCGCTATCACTTCCCGCGCCAATATCTCGCGCGCGTGCAACGCTGCGTCGGCGACTGGATCGTCTATTACGAACCGGTCAAGGTGCCCGGCACGCGCGGCTATTGGGCGGTGGCGCGCGTTGCCGATGTGGTTCCCGATGCGGAGGCGGAGGGCATGTACTATGCCCGGATCGCGCCGGGCGATTTCGTCGAATTCAGCCACCCCGTTCCGCGCGTGGTGAACGGCGCGCCCGTCGAGCGCGATCTGGTGAACGCGCAATGGGCGGTCCGCCCGCTTTCCCGTGCCGATTTCGCGCGCATCGTCAGTCTCGGCCTTCCCGACGAGGAAGATCTTCTGCCCCGGGTCGACGTAGCGCGCGACAATCGGCTTCAGGAGGAGCGCGCAGCGTTCGACTATGGCGATGTCGAGCGCCCGCGCGTGCTGACGTCGCGCGTGCACCGCGACCGCGCGTTCCGCAGCGCCGTGCTTCGCGCCTATGATTCGCGCTGCGCGTTCACGGGCTTGAAGCTGATCAACGGCGGTGGCCGTGCCGAGGTGGAGGCGGCGCACATCAAGCCCGTGAGCGCCGGCGGTCCCGACAGCATCAGCAACGGGCTGGCACTTTCGGGCACGGTGCACTGGATGTTCGACCGCGGGCTGCTTTCGCTCGGCGACGATCTCTCGATCCTCGTCTCGCGCCAGGTCAACGATCACGACGGTCTGGCGGCATTGCTCAACCGGACGGGCAAGGCAGCCCTGCCGGCCGCCGCGAGAGATCGGCCGCACCCGCATTTCCTCGAGTGGCACCGGGCCAACTGCTTCAAACACTGATCACACGCCCGTCCCGCCCCGCCGCCGATCCGGACAAGCCGGGCTTTCGCGTCCCGCAATCATGCTTGCGCCACCAGCCGCTTGTTGCTGCACCGCAGCATCCCCATCTCCGCGCCTTCGCCGCAGGAGAAACGAACACATGGCATCCGCAGCCCCGCCCGCCGCGGCGCGAGTCGCGCTCATCCATTTCGCGCTGGCGATGGGCGGCTTCGCGATCGGCACCACCGAATTCGCGACGATGAGCCTGCTGCCCTATTTCTCCGAAGGGCTCGGCATCGACACGCCCACGGCGGGGCATGTCATCAGCGCCTATGCGCTCGGCGTGGTCGTCGGCGCGCCGTTGCTCGCGGTGCTCGGCGCGCGGATGCCGCGGCGAACGCTCCTCATCCTGCTGATGGCGGTGTTCGCGCTGGCGAACGGACTCAGCGCCCTCGCCCCCAGCTACGAGACCATGCTGCTCTTCCGCTTCCTCAGCGGATTGCCGCACGGTGCCTATTTCGGCGTCGCCTCGCTCGTTGCCGCATCGCTGGTGCCGCCCGAAAAGCGTACCCAGGCAGTCGCCAACGTGCTCCTCGGGCTCACCGTCGCCACGGTGATCGGCGTGCCGCTCGCCAATTGGCTCGGCCAGGCCGCCGGGTGGCGCTGGGGCTTTGCCGTGGTCGCCGGGCTGGCACTCGCCACCGCGCTCAGCGTCGCGGCGGTTGCGCCGCGCGACCCTGGCGATCCGCAGGCGAGCCCGATGCGCGAGCTTTCGGCGTTGAGGAGCGGCCAGCTCTGGCTCACCCTCGGCGTCGGCGCGATCGGCTTCGGCGGCATGTTCTGCGTCTACACCTATGTCGCCTCCACCCTGCTCGAAGTGACGCGGGTTTCCGAAGCCGTGGTGCCGATCGTGCTCGCCGTGTTCGGCCTCGGCATGACCGCGGGCAACATCGTCGTGCCGCGCTTCGCCGATCGCGCGGTGTTGCTCTCCGCCGGCATCCTCTTGCTCTGGAGCGCGGCCGTGCTCGCGCTCTACACGCTCGCGGCGGGCAATGTCTGGAGCCTTGGCGTCACCGTCTTCGCGATCGGCTGGGGCGGCGCGCTCGGCCCGATCCTCCAGACGCGGCTGATGGACGTCGCGCGCGAGGGCCAGGGGCTCGCCGCCGCGCTCAACCATTCGGCGTTCAACACCGCCAATGCGCTCGGCCCATGGCTCGGGGGAATGGCCATCGCCGCCGGCTGGGGCCTGCCTGCGACCGGGCTGGTCGGCAGCGGGCTCGCGCTCGGCGGCTTCGCGATCTGGCTCGTCGCCTGGTCGCTCGAGCGCCGCCGAACCACGGCCGAACGGCTCGCCTGCGCCTGATCGTCACGGTTCAGGAACAATCGCACGTGCCTGCCGTTGGCGGGCTATGTTCTGTGTTCCTGCTGCTCCCCGGCTGCGTGGATGGAGCCTCGCGCTTGCGCTGCTGATCGCGGCTGCGCTCGCCGGCTGCCAGGACTATCCGAAAGACATTGCCGACACCTATCGGCAGGTCGAGGCGCGCGGCGAGCTGCGCGCCGGCATCGTCTCGGCGCCCGCCGACACGATGGCGCGCGAACATGCCCTTGCGATGCGCCTCGCTGAAGAGGAGGGGGTCGCGCTGCACACCGTCGAGGACAGCAGCGCGCTGCTGGTCCGGGCGCTCGAACAGGGCGAGATCGACGTCGTCATCGGCCGCTTCGCCAGGGAGACTCCCTGGTCGGCACGCGTCGGCGTCAGCGGCGCGGCGGGCGGAGGCAAGCCGGAGAAGACCGCACCGGTCCTGCGTGCGCTGGTCCGCGCGGGCGAGAACCGCTGGCTGATGCGCGTCGACCGTCACCTGGGGGGCATGGATTGAAGCGCATCCCCGCCGAAATCGAACAGGATGTCGCCCGCGCGCGCCGCCTCGAATGGTGGACGCTCGGCTGGCAGCTGTCGATCATCGTGATCCTCTATTTCGTGCTCGGATCGAGCCAGGCGCTCAAATCCGCCTGGATCGAGGACATCCTCGGCCTCGTCCCCGCCGCGGTGTTCCTGATCGCGCTGCACTGGGAGCAGAAGGCGCCGGACCGCCGGATGCCGTTCGGCCATCTGCGGATGAACAGCCTCGCCTTCCTCGCCGCCGCGTCGGCGCTGGTGGTCATGGGCGGTTGGCTGATCTTCGATTCGGGCATGAAGCTGCTGATGGCCGAACATCCCACGATCGGTCCGATGACCATCGCGGGCGAGCGGATGTGGGCGGGCTGGCCGATGATGGCGGCGCTCGCCTATTCGGTCGTGCCGCCGGTGATCCTGGGCCGCATGAAGCAGCCGGTGGCCAAGCGCATCCAGGACAAGGTGCTCTATACCGACGCGCTGATGCAGAAGGCCGACTGGATGACCGGCCTTGCCGCGATCGTCGGCATCGCCGGTGTCGGATACGGCCTGTGGTGGGCCGATTCGGCCGCGGCGCTGCTGATCGCGCTCGACATCGCGCACGACGGGCTGCGCGCGCTGCGCGTCGCGGCCGCCGAGCTTGCCGACGGGGCACCCCGCGCGCTCGACAGCAGCGACATCGCCGAGGACGCGCGGGCGCTGCACGATCATCTTCAGGCGCGCTATCCCGGCGCGCGCATCCGGCTGCGCGAGACCGGCCGCTACATCATGGCACAGGTCCATGGCGCCACACCGCCCGCCGAGCGCTGCGATCCGCGCGACTTCTGGCCCGAAGCCGTGCCGAACCAGTGGCGGCTCGCCAGCGTCTCCTTCGCGCCCGACGGGATCGACTTCGATCACCGTCTCGGCTGAGCGAGCGGCGGCGGCGCTCAGAACCCGCTCAACAGGTTTGGCGACAGGCACTGCAACCGCGCTACCTACGCGTCTTCGAAGGGGCGCCTGCAGTTTCGGGCCAACTGACTCGCCGAGACCTCGGCAGCGCCCATATGGCGCTCGAAGAGCGCCGCGAGCCGAGCGAGATGCACGGGGTAACGCGGATCGGCAGGACCGGGCCACTGCTCCGCACGGAGCGCCAGAGCCGCGAAGCTCTCGGCGGTGACGGAGCCTGTGGCCGGCAGCAGCTTTTCTACGTGGAGCGGCGCGCCGCTTTCTTCGCAGATGCTCCCGCAGCAGCCGTGCTCCACGCAAGGATCCCAAAGCAGTCGGTCGAATGCCCTCGGCAGCACTAGGTCGATTTCGAACGCAGCATCGCAGAAAAGGTCGATGCGCGTGTCGGTCAGCGAGCAGGAGACGCGGCGCCCATCCAGCGCACTGCTGCGCACAGCGATCGTTGCGAGCGACGGTACCTCGAATTCGGCGCCGCTTGGCTCGATCGTCAGGAAGAGCGAATGCGCGTTGCTATTCGTGAGTTCGTGGATCGGCACACCGCCAGATAGCCGGAACGGCCGCTCCGCGCCATGCTCCGGCGCTCAGAACCCGCTCAACAGGCTCGCCACATTGGCGCCCAGCGCGTCGACCGCATAGCCGCCTTCCATCACCACCGCGGTCGGCCAGCCGCATGCCGCGATGTCGCGCGCCAGCACTGCGTAATCGTCGGTTTCCAGCGCGAAGTGCGAGATCGGATCTCCGGCATAGCTATCCGCGCCGAAGCTCAGCACGAGAAAGTCCGGGCCGAAGCGCGCGATCGCTTCCAGCGCCCGGCCCTGCGCGCGGCGGAACTGCTCGAGCGCGGCGCCCTGCGCGAGCGGCAGGTTCAGCGTCGCGCCGGCACCCGCGCCTTCGCCGGTCTCGTCTTCATGCCCCCAGTAGAAGGGATAGTCGGTCGCCGGATCGGCGTGGACCGACGCGTAGAACACGTCGCCGCGCTCCCAGAAAATGTCCTGCGTGCCGTTGCCGTGGTGATAGTCGATGTCGAGGATCGCGACGCGCGCGCGGCCCGCGTCGCGCGCCGCCTGCGCCACGACCGCGGCATGGTTGAGATAGCAATAGCCGCCGCAATAATCGGCGCCGGCATGATGGCCGGGCGGGCGCGACAGCGCAAAGGCGGTGCGTGCGCCGTCCAGCACCGCCTGCGTCGCCGCCAGCGCGCTCTGGCTCCCCCAATAGGTCGCCTGCCACGTTTCCGGCGTGATCGGCGTGGATGCGTCGAAGCTATAGCGGCCGATCAGCGCGTCGACACGCTCGAGCCGCAGCGGACGGCGTCCGACGACCGGCCAGACATAGCCGCCGGCATCGCCCGGTCGCCCGGCCGCGCGCCAGCGCTCCGCCACGGTCTTGAGGAAATTGAGATACTCGGCGGTATGGACCGCGCGTAGCGGCGCCTCGCCGCGGTCCGCGGGCTGCTCGACGGACCCCAGTGCGCGGCGCAGCGCCTCGGCGCGCGCGGGCGATTCGGCATAGGGCACATAGCTGCCGTTGTGCAGCTCGCGCGCGGGCGCATGTGCCAGTTGACGCGCGTCGAAGAAGCAGCGCACCGCCGGGTCAGACGCGGGGAGCGTGCTGTCGCTTCGCGCGCCGGTGCAGCGCCAGCCGGCGCGGCGACGGGGCGAAGCGCAGCACCAGGTACCCGCCCAGCGCCGACAGGATCGATCCCGAAAGCACGCCCAGCTTCACTTCGTCGACCAGCAGCTCGTTGCCCGGGAAGGCGAGGCCGCCGATGAACAGGCTCATCGTGAAGCCGATGCCCGCGAGCATCGAGACGCCGTAGATCTGCGCCCAGGTGCAGCCCGACGGCTTCGGCGCGAACCGCAGCCGCGTGGCCAGCCAGATGCTGCCGAGGATGCCGATCTGCTTGCCCAGGAACAGGCCCAGCGCGATGCCGAGCGGGAGCGGAAGCAGCAGTACCGCGGGCGTGAGGCCGGCGAGCGAAACGCCGGCGTTCGCGAATCCGAACAGCGGCACGATCGCATAGGCCGACCAGGGGGCGATCGCATGCTCCAGCTTGTGGAGCGGCGAATCGGCGTCGTCCGGCGCGGCGGGCGACTTGGTGATCGGGATCATCATCGCGGTCAGCACGCCCGCGATCGTCGCGTGCACGCCCGAGAGGAACACGAAATACCAGAGCACCACGGCGAAGGCGAGGTAGATCCACAGCCGCTTCACACCGCTGCGGTTGAGCACATACATCACCAGCAGCACCACCGCCGCGGCGAACAGCGCCAGCGTGTTGAGCCCGGCGGTATAGGCGATTGCGATGATCGCCACCGCTCCCATGTCGTCGACGATCGCCACCGTCGTCAGGAACAGCTTGAGCGACGTAGGCGCGCGCTTGCCGAGCAGCGCCAGCACGCCGATCGCGAAAGCGATGTCGGTCGCCGCCGGGATCGCCCAGCCGCTCACCAGCGTGTCGTCGCCCCAGGTGACGCCGAGATAGATCACCGCCGGCACGACCATCCCGGCCGCTGCGGCGACCACCGGCATCCGCCGATGTTCCCAGCTCGCGAGCCGGCCGTCGACGAACTCGCGCTTGATCTCCAGCCCGACGAGCAGGAAGAAGATCGCCATCAACGCATCGTTGATCCACAGATGCACAGTCATGTCGCCGTATTTCGGCGAAATCACCGGGCCGGTATGGAAATGGAGGAAGCCGAAATAGGCGTCCGCAGTCGCCGGCAGGTTCGCCGCCACCATCGCGAGCACCGCCGCGGCGATCAGGACGATGCCGCCCGATGCCTCGCTGTGCAGGAAATCGCGCAGCGCCGAGCGCGTGCGGCGGGCCGGTTTCTGCTCCATCATGCTCCTTCCCTGATCCGCCTTCCTCCTATCGGCTGGAATCGCCTGCGCAAACCCCTTAAGCGGCGGCAATGGAAGCATCCGCCGGTCTCAGTATCCGCCGCAATCCCCTGATCGACTGGTGGCGCGAACATGTCGTCCAATCGGTCGATCACGTCCGGGTGATCGACAAGCTTCGCGGCGAATCCAGCTGGGGCGGCCGCTATGCGTTCATGACGCTGATGTCGGCCGGGATCGCGGTGCTCGGGCTGCTGCTCTCCTCGCCGGCGGTGGTGATCGGCGCGATGCTCATTTCGCCGCTGATGGGGCCGATCATCGGCTTGGGCTTCGGCCTCGCCACCTTCGACGGAGTCGAGATCCGCACCTCGAGCATCGCGCTCGCGCTCGGCGTGGTGCTCGCCGTGCTCTTCTCCGCGCTCGTCGTTGCCCTGTCGCCGCTCCAGAACGTCACCGAAGAGATCGCGGCGCGCACGCGCCCCAATCTCTTCGATCTGATGGTGGCGCTCTTCTCCGCGCTCGCCGGGGCCTATGCGATGGTGCGCGGCCGCGAGGGCACGGTGGTGGGCGTCGCCATCGCCACCGCGCTGATGCCGCCGCTGTCGGTGATCGGCTTCGGCCTCGCCACGCTCAACTGGACCGTGTTCGCCGGATCGACGCTGCTCTTCTTCACCAACCTGATGACGATCGTCGGCGCGGCCGCGATCGTCGCCCGCTTCTACGGCTTCGGCGCGCACCTCTCGCCGCAGCACACGATGCTGCAGACGGTGCTGGTGTTCGGCAGCTTCATCGCGCTCGCCATTCCGCTCGGCTTCACGCTCAACCAGATCGCCTGGGAAGTGACCACTTCGGCCCGCGCGCGCGACGTGGTCCTCGCGCAGTTCGAAGGCGGCGCCCGGATCAGCCAGATCGACGTCGCCTTCAACGTCGAGCCGCTGCGGGTCGAGGCGACGGTGCTGACCCCGGAGTTCTCGCGCGACGCCGAAGCGGGCGCCGCCGCGACGCTGCGCCAGCTGGTCCGCCGCGACGTCGCCGTCGAGATCGAGCAGGTCCAGGTCGGCACCGCCGGCCAGGCCGAAGCCGAGCAGATCGCCTCGGCCCAGGCGAGCGCGCGCCAGAGCGCGGCCGATCAGGTCGCCGCGCGCGTCACCGAGCAGCTTGCGCTGATCGCCGGGGTCGACGGCAGCGCAGTCGTCACCGATCGGGGCAATCGCCGCGCGGTCGTCAATGCCCAGCCGCTGCCGGGCGCGAGCCTCTCCGCCTATCGCACGCTGGAGACGCGCGTGGCGGCCGCCGCGAGCGACTGGAGCGTCACGCTGGTGCCGCCTGCGGCGCCGCTGCCACCGGTACCGTTCGGCCCGGAAGGGCCGGACAGCGACGGGCGGGAGGCGATCGCCACCGCGGCGTGGGGCGCGCGGCGGCTCAACCTGCCGATCGGGGTCGCGGGCGCCGATGCGCGCGTCGAAGCGGTCGTCGAAGCGCTGCGCGACGCCGGCGCCCGTGCCGAACCGATCGACGGCGCTGGCACGCCCGCCGGCGCGGTCCGGCTGCGCTGGCTCGCTCCGGCGGACATCGCCGCGGCGCTCCCCTAGCCGCTATGTCGTGCGCGCCAGCGCCTGCGCGATCAGCGCGCGCGTGCCCGCGATGCCATAGAGCGCGATGAAGCTCCCCATCCGCGGCCCCTGTGCGGATCCGAGCAACGTCTCGTACAGCGCCTTGAACCAGTCGCGCAGAGTCTCGAAGCCGCCGGTCTTGCCGATCTCATAGACGATGTTCTGGATGTCCTCGGCCGATGCGCCCCCCGGCAGGCCCGCCAGCTCGGCGTCGAGCCGCTGCAGCGCCTCGATCTCCACGCCCTCGGGGGCACGGCGCTTGAGCGTCGGCGCGACGAAATCGCGGGCATAGGCAAGCGCATAGCCGATCAGCCGGTCGAGCGCGGGATGCGCTTCCGGCGCGGCATCGGGCAGATAGTTGGCGAGATAGCCCCACACCTGCTCCTTGCTCGCCTCGCCCATCACGCCGACCAGGTTGAGCAGCAGCCCGAAGGTGACCGGCAGCGCCTCGGCGGGCACGTCGCCATTGTGGATATGGTGCACCGGATTGCCGAGCTTCTGCTCGATCGGCTGCTCGGGATAATTGGCGCGGAACTGCCAATATTCGTCGACCGCGCGCGGGATGACGCCCAGGTGCAGCTGCTTGGCCTTCTTGGGCTCGCGATAGGCATAGAAGGCGACCGATTCCTCGGGGCCATAGGTCAGCCATTCCTCGAGGCTGAGGCCATTGCCCTTCGATTTGCTGATCTTCTCGCCCTTCTCGTCGAGGAACATCTCGTAGATCAGCCCCTCGGGCTTCCGCCCACCCAGCACCCGCGCGATCTTGCCCGATTGCACGCCGCTGTCGGTCAGGTCCTTGCCGTACATTTCGTAATCGACATCCAGCGCCACCCAGCGCATCGCCCAGTCGACCTTCCACTGCAGCTTGGCGCCGCCCTTGAAGATGCACTGCTCGACGGTCTCGCCGTCATCCTCGAACCGCACCAGCCCGGCTTCGGCATCGACCACCTCGACCGGCACCTGCAGCACGATCCCGCTCTTCGGGCTCACCGGCAGGACGGGCGAATAGGTCGCCGCACGCTCGGCGCGCAGCGTCGGCAGCATGATGTCGAGGATCGCCTGATAGTTGCGCAGCACGTTGCGCAGCGCATCGTCGAACGCACCGCTGGTATAGCGCTCGGTCGAGGAAACGAATTCATAGTCGAAGCCGTAGCGATCGAGGAATTCGCGCAGCAGCGCGTTGTTGTGCGCCGCGAAGCTCTCGTGGGTGCCGAACGGATCGGGCACGCGGCTCAGCGGCTTGCCCAGATGCTCGCGCAGCATTTCCTGGTTCGGCACATTGTCGGGCACCTTGCGCATGCCGTCCATGTCGTCGCTGAATTCGACCAGCCGGGTCGGAATGTCGGACAGCGTCTCGAACGCATGCCGCACCATCGTCGTGCGCAGCACTTCGTTGAACGTGCCGATGTGCGGCAGCCCCGACGGGCCATAGCCGCATTCGAACAGCACATGCCCCTTGGCCGGCGGCGCATTCTCGTAGCGCTTGAGCAGCCTGCGCGCCTCTTCGAAGGGCCAGGCCTTGGATGCGAGCGCGGCGGCGCGGAGTTCGGATCGATCGGTCATGATCGCCCGCATCTGGCGCGGGGCAGGCGAAAGTGCAACGCCTTGCCCCGAAGGGAGGGGCACGATGAAGCGAACGGGCGTGCTGTTG
Source organism: Sphingosinithalassobacter sp. CS137 (assembly GCF_014334115.1). Classification (NCBI taxonomy): domain Bacteria; kingdom Pseudomonadati; phylum Pseudomonadota; class Alphaproteobacteria; order Sphingomonadales; family Sphingomonadaceae; genus Sphingosinithalassobacter; species Sphingosinithalassobacter sp. CS137. The sequence continues at coordinate 1,942,410 of NZ_CP060494.1, read as the reverse complement.
ATCGCCGGAGCAGTGCTCGGCTTCGTGTTCGGGCCGCTGACCGCGGCTGCGATCGGCGCCGCGTGGACGGCTGCGCAGAATGGCGACCAGATATATCCCGGGAAGCGGGCGCGCTGGTCGACGAGGTCGGCCGTTCGCCCCCGGACGCGCTGCTCCGCACCTCGATATGGATCGATTATTCCTCGACGCGGAGCTGCGGGTACGAACCGGAAATCCTGACGAGCGACCCTCGCAGTCTGGAGTTCACCTGGACCTATGAGCGCATCCGGTCGGAGAGTGCCCGCTACATCGGCGATGCGCAGCGGACGATATGGCTCGGCGACAAGGTCTCGCGCTTCGAGGCAGAGTTCCTGGTCCGCTGCATGCGCGCCAGCGTCTTCGCACCTTTATGCCGCCGCCGGGCCACCGCGCTGGTCGTCGCGGCGGACGAACGAATCCCGCCTTCGGAACAGGCATTCGTCCGGCGCAACGTCTGCACCTATCTCGACGCAGTCGCCGCGCTTCAGGGCCGTGCGGTGGTGCGGCGCGAGCAGGCGGACTGATCGCTCCTCACACCGTCACTGCGATCTTCCCGACGAAATCCTTCTTCTCTGCCGCCTGCTGCGCTGCCGCGATGTCGTCGAGCGCGAAGCTCTGCGCGACATGGACGCGCACTGCGCCCGCGTCGATCATGTCGGCGATCCGGCGCAGCTGGGCGCTGTCGGGCTGCGCCATATATCCGGCGCCGCGCTTCCCCTCCGCCTCCGGCACGCCGCGCGCCGGCTCGCCCAGCGTCGAAACCAGAATGCCGCCGTCGGCCAGCACCGCCCAGCTGCGCTGCTGCGTCTCGCCGCCAACCACGTCGAACACCAGATCGGCGTCGCGCACGATTTCCTCGAACCGCTCCGCCTTGTAATCGATCGCGCGGTCGGCGCCGAGCTCGCGCACGAAGTCGCAATGCTCGCCCGAAGCCGTGGCGAACACCTCGGCGCCCGCCGCCACCGCGAACTGCACCGCGAAATGCCCCACGCCGCCCGATCCGCCGTGGATCAGCACGCGCTGGCCTTCCTTCAGGCCGCCCTGATCGAACAGCCCCTGCCAGGCGGTGAGCGCCGCGAGCGGTACCGCGCCCGCGGTTTCGATCGGAACCGATTTGGGTGCACGCGCCCATTCGCCCGGCTCCAGCACCACCTGCTCGGCATAGCTGCCGCGCGGGAACTGCGGCATGCCGTACACGCGGTCGCCGACGTCGACGCCGCCGACGCCCGGCGCGACTTCCAGCACCTCGCCTGCCACATCGCGGCCGAGGATGGCGGGAAGATCGTCTTCGGAAAGGAATGGCGCCGCCCCGGAGCGCAGCTTGTAATCTACCGGGTTCACGCTGGTGGCGCGGATCCGCACCCGGATTGCCCCCTGCCCCGGCTGCGGCACGGGCAGCGTATCAGCCTGGAATGCGTCGGTTCCCCCGAAACGGTGGATGCGCCACGCGCGCATCGTCGCACTGTCGATAGCGCTGCCGCGCTCGATCGTATCGGCCATGATCTTCGTCCTCCGTTCGGATGTTCCCGGCACCAACCAGCGGAAAGCGCCTATGGTTTATTTCGCGCGCGAAAGCCTTCGGCGATGGTTGCGGCGGACGATCCCCCGCCTGCCGGGCCGAAGGAGGCGCGCGCGCCCTTCCCGAAGTCCTGCCGCCAATCCTGTACGAAAAGGGAACAAACTCCTGTCCTACAGCGCGACTTTCGTGCAAGACTGCAGCCATGGCGCGTCTTCTTCCCCGCCGCTCCGCCACCGTCGCGCACGCCGTCCGCCGTCGCGGGCGGCGCGCGTGCGTCCTGATTCAATGCTCCGCGCGGCTGGCGAGCGCGCGGATCGATCGGCCTGCGCCCGGGCGACGCAACGCATCCGAGCACACGCGCGCGTACCCCTCCACGCGCGCGCGGGAGCGCGCACGCGCGTTGAGGTGCGACTTTAGTGCGACCTTCGGCGGTTTTGCGTGAGTTTGGCCGCCCTCCCGCATCCCGCGATCCACGCCAGCCACTCCGGCGTGTGGATCGCCACGCCCGACGGCGAGACGCGAGTCGCCGGACGCGGTGAGGCGATCCGGCTCGCCGCCGACACGCCGGTGCTGCTGCTCAACGCGCCGCTGGTGGGGCAGCGGCTGGGCCATCCCGAGCTTTCCGGTCTCGACCTGCTCGAGCTCTTCGCCTTTCTGCGCCCCGCGCGCTTCATGGTGCCCACGCCCAAGGGGCTTGCCCGTGCGGTCGATCTGTCGCCGCCCGAAACCGATGCCGATGTCGCGCCCTTCCTGCGCGAAGCCGCGGCGTCGCTGCTGGCGATGGCCGAAACCGACTGGCCCGAGCGCGAGGGCGCGTGGCACGCCGTCCAGTCGCTGATGCGGCTGCGCTGGCCCTGGGCCCCCGCGCTCGTCCAGCGGATCGCACAGCCGGAGCGCGCCGAGCGCTGGCTGTTCTCGAAGCTGCCCGAATGGAGCGAACAGCCGCCGCGCCCCGCCCCACGCACCGTGACGCTCGACGAAGGCGCCGTCGCCAGCCGGCTCGCGCAGCTCACCGGCAGCGCCGCCGAGCGCCGCCAGGGCCAGCGCGACTATGCCGCCGCCGCCGCGCACGCCTTCGCACCGCGCGATCGCCGCGACGCGCCCAATCTGGTCCTCGCCGAAGCGGGCACCGGCATCGGCAAGACGCTCGGCTATCTCGCCCCCGCCTCGCTCTGGGCCGAATCGGCCGAGGGTGCGGTCTGGGTCTCGACCTATACCAAGGCGCTGCAACGCCAGCTCGGCCATGAGGGCGAGCGGCTGTTCCCCGATCCGGCGACTCGCAAGCGCCGCATTGTCACCCGCAAGGGGCGCGAGAACTATCTCTGCCTGCTCAATCTCGAGGATGCGCTACAGGGTGGATTCGCCGGCCGCGCGGCGATCCTGGCGCAGCTCGTCGCGCGCTGGGCCGCCTATAGCGCCGATGGCGACATGGTGGGTGGCGACCTGCCCGGCTGGCTGCCGACGCTCTTTCGCCGCAACGGGTCGACCGCGCTCACCGACAGGCGCGGCGAGTGCATCTACGCCGGCTGCCCGCATTATCGGAAATGCTTCATCGAGCGGGCGGCGCGCGCCTCGGCCGACGCCGATATCGTCATCGCCAATCACGCGCTGGTGATGGTCAACGCCGCGCGCGGGCGCGAGGCGACGACTCGCCCCACTCGCTATGTCTTCGACGAAGGGCATCATCTCTTCGAGGCGGCCGATGCGATGTTCTCGACCGCGCTGTCGGGGCAGGAGGCGATCGAGCTGCGCCGCTGGGTCACCGGCCCCGAATCGGGATCGCGCGGGCGCCGTCGGGGGCTCGCCGCGCGGCTTTCGGACGTCGCCAGCTATGACGAGGAGGGCGGCCGGGCGATCTCCGCCGCAGTCGATGCCGCGCGCGCGCTGCCGTCGGACGGTTGGCTCCAGCGGCTGAACGAAGGACAGCCGTTCGGCCCGATCGAAGCGTTGCTCGCGGCGGTGCGGGGGCTCACCTATGCGCGCTCGGAAAAGGAAGGCGATGCGGGCTACGGCCTCGAAACCGAACTCGCCGAGCCCGATGCGGCGCTGGTAGACGCCGCGGGCCCTGCGGGCGAGGCGCTCGACGCATTGCTGCGCCCGCTCGTCACGCTGGGGCGCCGGCTCGAGGCCGTGCTCGCCGACGCGCCCGACTGGATGGACGCGCCGGCGCGCGCGCGGATCGAGGGCGCGATCGCGTCGCTCGGCTGGCGCACCGACACCGTCGGCGCCTGGCTGGCGCTGATCGCGCGCATCGGCGGCCCCGCCGACCCGGCGTTCGTCGACTGGCTCGCGGTCGATCGGATCGAAGGACGCGAGTTCGACGTCGGGCTCCACCGCCACTGGCTCGATCCTGCCAAGCCGTTCGCCGAGACCGTCCTCAAGCCCGCGCATGGCGCGCTCGTAACCTCGGCGACGTTGCGCGCCGGCGGCGACTGGGACGTCGCCGAAGCCCGCGCGGGCGCGGTTCATCTGCCGCTGACGCCCGCGCGCTTCGAAGCGCCGAGCCCGTTCGACTATGGCAATCAGGCCGAGGTGCTGATCGTCACCGATGTGAAGCGCGGCGACATGCCTGGCCTAGCCAATGCCTATGCGCGGCTGATCGTCGCGGCGGGGGGCGGCACGCTGGGGCTGTTCACTGCGGTACGGCGGCTGCGCGCGGTGCATGCCCGGATCGCCGATCGGCTGGCGCGCGAAGGGCTTCCGCTCAATGCCCAGCATGTCGATCCGATCGATACGGGAACGCTGGTCGATATCTTCCGCGACGATCCGCGCGCCTCGCTGCTCGGCACCGATGCCTTGCGCGACGGAGTCGACGTGCCCGGCGATTCGCTGCGGCTGGTGGTGATGGAAGGCGTGCCCTGGCCCAAGCCGACGGTGCTCCACGCCGCGCGCCGGCTCGCCGACGGCGGCAAGGCCTATGACGACCGGATCGTACGTGCGCGGCTGGCGCAGGCGTTCGGCCGGCTGATTCGCCGCGCCGACGATCGGGGCACTTTCGTGCTGCTTTCCGCGGCGATGCCGACGCGGCTGCTCGCTGCCTTTCCGCCGGGCACGCCGGTCGCTCGGGTCACGCTCGACGAAGCGATTGCGCGCGTGCGGCTTTCCTCGGGCGCCGGCTTGCGGCATGAGGCCCCCGCGACTGCCTGAGTGGGAGGCCATGAAGACACTCACCTTGCTCCGTCATGCCAAGTCGAGCTGGGACGATCCCGTCTCGCGCGACTTCGATCGTCCGCTCAATCCCAAGGGGCAGCGGGCCGCGCAGACCATGGGGCGCCACATGCGCGCCCTGGGTCTCGTGTTCGATCATGCCGTCGCCTCGCCTGCCGTGCGCGTGGTGGAGACGCTCGAGCATGTCGGCACCGGCTATGGCAGCGATCTGGCGCCGGCGTGGGACCAGCGCATCTATCTCGCCTCGGCCGCGACTCTGCTCGACGTGATCCACGAGCTTCCTGCCGGAGCCGATCATGTCCTGCTGATCGGCCACAATCCGGGGCTCGAGGATCTGGTGCTGGCGCTGGTGCCCGAGGACGGCGGTTCGCTGCGCGAGGACGTCGAGATCAAATTCCCGACTGCCAGCCTCGCCCAGATGCACTTCGACGTCGGCGACTGGGAAGCCGTTGCGCTCGGCCTGGCGCGGCTCGAGCGGTTCGTGCGCCCGCGAGATCTCGATCCCGGGCTCGGGCCGGATCGCGGCTAGCCGGAGTCGCTGTCCAGCGCCTGCGCGAGCGAGTCGCGGATCGCCTGGAGCGCGCCGGCGCGACTGCCGCCGCCCTTCGTCGACCGCTCCGCCGCCAGCAGCCGCTGAACCCCTCGGATCGTATACCCCTCATGCGCCAGCAGCGCGTGGATACGCCGCACGAGCGCGACATCCTCGGGCCGATAATGGCGTCGGTTGCCCGCCCGCTGCAGCGGACGCAGCTGCGGGAACCGCGTTTCCCAATAGCGCAGGATATGCTGCGGCCGCCCGATCTCCTGCGAAAGCTCGCCGATCGTGCGGAGCGCTCCGGCAGCCTTCTCGGGCGCCGGCACTGTCTTCCTCAGCCGCCCGCCACGATGCGATCACGCATCATCTGGCTGGCGCGGAAGGTGAGGACACGGCGCGGCGAGATTGGCACTTCGACTCCGGTCTTCGGATTGCGCCCGATCCGCTCGCCCTTGTCGCGCAGGATGAAGCTGCCGAAGCCGGAGATCTTCACATTCTCGCCTTCGGCCAGCGCCTCGCACATATGCGCGAGGATCTGCTCGACCATTCGCGCGGCATCCGCACGCGAAAGCCCCACCTCGCGGTGGAGCGCGTCGGCGAGATCGGCCCGGGTGAGCGTACCCGGGGAAGTCATCGTCAGCATGTCCCCCTCCTGAGTGACAGGGGTGACAACGTATCAGATTGTTCCGCGAGCGCAAATGGGAGTAACCCGTAGAGAGTCCCGATCAGAAACGGACCACCGCGGCACCCCAGGTGAAGCCGCCGCCCATCGCCTCCAACACCAGCAAATCTCCCGTTTTCACGCGGCCGTCGCGCACGGCGGCGTCGAGCGCGAGGGGTACGGAAGCGGCCGAGGTATTGGCGTGTTCGTCCACGGTGACGATCACTTTTTCGGGGGCCAGGCCAAGCTTGCGTGCTGTCGCGTCCAGAATGCGGGCATTCGCCTGATGCGGCACGACCCAGTCCACAGCATCGGCCGAAAGACCTGCGGCGGTCAGCGATTCCTCCATCACCGTCGCAAGATTGACGACGGCATGGCGGAACACTTCGCGCCCCTTCATCCGCAGCTTGCCCACCGTCCCAGTCGTCGAGGGTCCGCCGTCGACGTACAGAAGCTCGTTATGACGCCCGTCGGCGTGCAGCCGAGTCGCGAGGATGCCGCGTCCCGTTTCGGGATCGCTGTCCTGCGCCTCGAGCACCACTGCGCCCGCGCCGTCGCCGAACAACACGCAGGTGGTGCGGTCCTCCCAGTCGAGAATGCGGCTGAACGTCTCGGCTCCGATCACGAGCGCCCGGCGGTGCGCGCCCGCGCGAATCATCGAATCGGCGACCTGGAGCGCATACAGGAAGCCGGAACAGACGGCGGCGACATCGAACGCAACGCAATCGTCGATCCCGAGCGCGGTCTGCACCTTGGTCGCGGATGCGGGAAAGGTCTGGTCGGGAGTCGCCGTGGCGAGGACGATCAGGTCGATGTCCTGTGCTGTCACGCCCGCTGCCGCGATCGCCGCCTTGGCGGCCGACGTGCCGAGCGTCGCCGTCGTCTCCTCGGGTCCGGCGATATGGCGGAAGCGGATGCCGGTGCGTTCGACGATCCATTCGTCAGTGGTGTCGACCGTCTCGGTGAGTTCGGCGTTGGAGACGCGTCGCGCCGGAAGCGCCGAACCCGTCCCGGTGATCACGGCCCGCAGTGTCACGCCGCCTCCGCCTCGAAATTCCCGAGGTCCTCGATGATCCGCCGCGTCAGATCGGAGCGTACCATCTTCGCGGCGACTCCGATCGCAGTATCGACCCCGACCTCGTTCGCGCCGCCGTGGCTCTTCACCACCAGGCCGTTGAGCCCGAGGAAGACGGCGCCATTGTGGTTGTTCGGATCGAGATGATGGCGCAACAGTTCGGTTGCGGGGCGCGAGATGAGAAACCCGATCTTCGAGCGAGTCGAACTCTGGAACGCGCGGCGCAGCAAGTCGGCCACGAAACGGGCCGTGCCCTCGGCGGTCTTAAGCGCGATGTTCCCCGAGAAGCCGTCGCACACGATCACGTCGACGGTGCCGCGCGCCAGACGGTCGCCCTCAATGAAGCCGGTAAACTCGAGCGGCAGATGCGGCGCCGCCCGGATCGTCGCGGCGGCCTCGCGAACCTCATCGGTTCCCTTCAGCTCCTCGGTGCCGATGTTCAGCAGTGCGACGCGCGGCCGATCGAGATCGAGCACGGTGCGGGCATAGGCTGCCCCCATGACCGCGAACTGCACCAGGTTGCGCGAATCGCACTCGGTGTTCGCGCCCAGATCGAGCATCACCGTGTCGTTTTCGCCCAGGCTCGGGATCGTCGCCGCCAGCGCCGGACGATCGATGCCGGGCATCGTGCGCAGTGCCAGCTTGGCCATCGACATCAGCGCACCGGTGTTACCGGCCGATACGGCCGCGCCGGCACGCCCCTGCTTCACCAGGTCGATCGCGATGCCCATCGACGTCGTCTTGGCGCGCCGCAGGGCCTGGCTGGGCTTTTCCTCGGGCGCGACGACTTCGGGCGCGTGGACGATTTCCGACGCCGCGCTGAGGCCGGGATGGTTCTTCAGGCCCTCGCGAATCGCCGACTCGTCTCCGACGAGCAGAAACTCCATGCCTTCGAAACGGCGGCGCGCACGCGCGACCCCCGCCAGCATCACGGCAATCCCCTCGTCGCCGCCCATCGCATCGACGGCGATTCGCGAGACTGTCGTCATGATGTGCCGGCCCTCAATCGTCCGAGTCTCAGCCCTCGACGGGGACGATCTCGCGCCCGTTATAGTGGCCGCAGGCCGTGCAGAGGTGATGCGGGCGCTTCAGCTCGCCGCAATTGGAGCATTCCTGGAATGCTTCGGGCTTGAGCGCATCGTGCGCCCGCCGCATGCCGCGCCGCGACGGCGTGGTCTTTCTCTTGGGAACTGCCATCTCGGCACCTTCTTGAAAACGCGTGAATTCTGAGCCGCAACAGCCGAGCGTCGTTCCGGATGAGCGGCGGCTCACCGGACCAGCAGCGGGGCAGGTCACGAAGCGAGCCCGCGCGTATAGCCGATTCCCGCGCCGTTGCAAGCCACTGGCCACCATGGCAGGTGATGCCGGACGGGGAGAGAGAATAGCATGGAGAGCCTGATACTGCCGGTGGCACTCACCACAGCCGCCGCAGCCGCGGTGGTCAACCTGTGGCTGGCAGTGCGGATCGGCCGGGTGCGGATCGCCGAGCGAGTCTCGATCGGCGACGGCGGCAACCCCCGGCTGCAGGCGCGGATGCGGGCGCAGCTCAATTTCGCGGAATATACGCCGATCGTCCTGATCCTGATCGCGCTCGTCGAGCTCGCGGGTGGCGGGGGCACAACGCTATGGGGGGTCGCGGCACTCTATATCGTTGGCCGGGTGGCACATGGCTTCGGCATGGACCGGCCCACGCCCAACCCGCTGCGCGCCGGCGGCACCATTGTCACGATGCTGGTCACGCTCGGGCTCGCCGGCTGGGCGGCATGGATCGTCGCCGCCGCCTAGGCTTTCGCCAGCGCCGAATCGGCGACGAAGGGGTTCGTCCGCCGCTCATGCGCGAAGTTGCTCGCCGGGCCATGGCCGGGCACGAACACCGTCTCGCCCCCCAGCGGCCAGAGCTTGGTTGTGATCGCGTCGATCAGCTGCTGGTGATCGCCGAGCGGGAAATCGGTGCGCCCGATCGATCCCTGGAACAGCACGTCGCCCACCAGCGCCAGCTTCGACGGAGCATGGTGGAAGACAATGTGGCCCGGCGTGTGGCCCGGACAATGATAGACGTCGAGAACGAGATTGCCGACCGTCACCTGATCGCCGTCCGCCAGCCACCGATCGGGCTCGAACACCTGCCCGCGCACGCCGAACCGCGCCCCGTCCTCGTCGAGCCGCGCGATCCAGAATCGATCGGCCTCGTGCGGCCCCTCGATGGGTACTCCCAACTCCTTGGCGAACACGCCCGCCTCGCCGCAATGATCGATATGCCCGTGCGTAAGCAGGATTTTCTCGACGGTGACGCCATGCTGCTGCGCTACCGGCCGCAGCCGATCCAGATCGCCGCCGGGATCGACGAAGGCGCCTCGCATCGTCTCGGTGCACCAGATCAGCGTACAGTTCTGCTGGAGGGGCGTTACCGGGATGATTGCTGCGCGCATCGGGGGATTTGCCATCGATCCGAGATAGACTCGCGATGCCATGGCGGCAACACGGGCTTGCCGCGAACGCCCAAGGGCTGCATCTCGCTATTTCATGGTGTTGCCCGAACCACCTTTCGTGCTGCTCGACGATGCCCGTGCGGAGGGAGCGCCGGCGCGCCTCTATGCCCGGCCCGTCGAAATCGTGGCTGCGTCCACAGCCGATGCGGTCGGCCCGGCGCTTGATCGACTGGGAGCCGCGCGTGCCGAAGGACTGCACGCTGCCGGCTGGATCGCCTATGAAGCGGCCGCGGGCATCGCACCGGAGGGACGGCCGCAACTGCCTGCGCCCGGGACACCGCTCCTGTGGTTCGGACTCTTCGCCGACTATCGCCAGATCGCTTCAGCGCAGGTGCCATCGCTGCTTCCGGATCCCGCCGGCGCCTGGGCAGGCCAACCCGAACCAGCGATCGCGCGCGACGCCTATGGCGCACAATTCGCGCGGGTCGCCGAGCTGATCGCGGCGGGCGACATCTATCAGGCGAACCTCACGTTTCGGGCGTCGGTGCGCACTGCCGGAAGCCCGGCCGCGCTTTACGCGCTCCTGCGCGCCCGGGCGGCCGCGGGCTATGGCGCGCTAGTGGCGACGGGAGACGATTGGCTGCTGTCCTTCTCCCCCGAACTGTTCTTCGCGCTGGAGGGCAGTCGGCTGACCGCCCGGCCGATGAAGGGCACTGCGACTCGCGGCTCCAGTCCCGAGGCCGACCGGGCGCTGGCCGAGTCGCTGGCCGCCGATCCCAAGCAGCGCGCAGAAAATCTGATGATCGTCGATCTGATGCGAAACGACATGGCACGCGTCGCGCGCGCAGGCAGCGTTGCAGTGCCGCAGCGCTTTGAGGTCGAGCACTATCCGACGGTCCATCAGATGGTTTCCACCGTGACCGCCGAACTCGCCCCCGGGCGCGACGCGATCGATGCGCTGCGGGCTCTCTTCCCCTGCGGTTCGATCACCGGGGCTCCGAAGCTGCGCGCGATGCAGGTGATTTCCGAAGTCGAGCACGCCCCGCGCGGCATCTATACCGGCGCGATCGGCCGCCTTGATGCCGACGGGGGCGCCATGTTCAACGTCGCGATTCGTACCTTGAACCTGCAGCAGGATGGCGCCGCGATGGGGCTGGGCTCGGGTGTCGTGGCCGATTCGGATGCAGAGGCGGAATGGCGCGAATGCTTGGCGAAGGGCACATTTGTCACCGACGGAGAGACCGACTTCGACCTGATCGAAACCATGGCGTTCGATCCCGAAGACGGCATGCCGCTGCTCGAGCGCCATCTCGCGCGGCTGAAGGCGAGTGCACGGCACTTCGGCTTCGAGTTCGACCGGCATTCGGCACGCAACGAGCTGCAGGCGGCAACCTTTCGTCTTCGCGAGCCGGCGCGTGTGCGGCTGGTGCTCGCGCCGAGTGGCGCGATAGCGATCGGAATTGCGCCCATGCCGCAGCTCCCCACCCGGCCGGTGCACGTCGCGCTCGCGGCGCGACCAGTTGCGCGAGACGACTTTCGCCTCGCGCACAAGACGAGCCGGCGCGGCTTCTGGAATGCTGCCCGCGCTCCTGGCGCCTTCGAAACGCTGTTCACTGATGACGACGGCTATCTCACCGAAGGCAGCTTCACTTCGATCTTCGTCGAGCGGGACGGGAGGCTGGTGACACCGCCGCTGGCGCGCGGCCTTCTTCCCGGAGTGCTCCGCGCCGAACTGATCGACAGCGGCCGCGCAGTCGAAGGCGACCTTCTGCCCGCCGATCTTGCCGGCGGCTTCCTGCTCGGCAACGCGCTGCGCGGACTGGTTGCGGCTGTTACGGTTGCGGAACCGGCGAAGGCGACAGTATAGCCCGCGCGCTCTTCCTGAAAGGCGCCATCGACATGCAGACTTCCGCCGCCCTCGGCCGTATCCAGCCTTCCGCCACGCTCGCCATGACGAGCCGCGTCATGGATCTCAAGGCGCAGGGCATCGACGTAATCGGGCTGGGCGCGGGCGAACCCGATTTCGACACGCCCGATTTTGTGAAGCGGGCGGCGGTCGAAGCGATCCAGGCAGGCAAGACGAAATACACCAATGTCGACGGCACGGCCGAGCTGAAGGACGCAGTGATCGCCAAGTTCCGGCGCGACAATGGCCTGGTGTTCGAGCGGAATCAGATCTCGATCAACGTCGGCGGCAAGCACACGCTATTCAACGCGATGGTCGCCACCGTCGATCCGGGCGACGAAGTCGTGATCCCCGCTCCCTATTGGGTGAGCTATCCCGATGTCGTCCAGTTCGCGGGCGGCACGCCGGTTTTCGTCGAGGCGGGGCCGGAGCAACAGTATAAGCTGCGTCCCGAGCAGCTCGAAGCGGCGATCACGTCGCGCACGAAGTGGGTGATCCTCAACTCCCCCTCGAACCCGACCGGCGCCGCCTACAGCCGCGACGAGCTGCGCGCCCTCGGAGACGTTCTCGCCCGGCACCCGGACGTGTGGATCTTCGCCGACGATATGTACGAGCATATCGTCTACGACGGATTCCAGTTCGCGACGATCGCGCAGGTGTGCCCCGGACTCGCGGAACGCGTGCTGACGGTGAACGGCTGCTCGAAGGCCTATGCGATGACCGGCTGGCGGATCGGCTTTGCCGCCGGCGCGCCCTGGCTGATCAAGGCGATGGCCAAGCTCCAGTCGCAATCGACGTCGAACCCCTGCTCGATCGCGCAGGCGGCGGCAGTTGCGGCGCTCACCGGCGATCAGAGCTTCCTCGCCGATCGCGCGGCGGCATTTCAGCGGCGGCGCGATCTGGTGGTCGGGATGCTCAACGCAATCGACGGCATGACCTGCCCCACGCCCGAAGGCGCCTTCTACGTCTATCCCGAATTCTCCGGGCTGATCGGCAAGGCGACTCCCAAGGGCCAGAAGATCGACAGCGACGAAGCGATGGTCGGCTATCTGCTCGACGAGGGGCGCGTGGCGGCGGTGCATGGCGCAGCCTTCGGTCTCTCCCCCGCGATGCGGATCAGCTATGCGACCTCGGACGACCTGCTTCGCGAGGCGTGCACGCGGATTCAGGAGGCCTGCGCTGCGCTGAAATAGGCAGTCGCTGAGCGGCTGCAACCGGGCACGAAGAGACGTGCTGCTTGCACACTTGGCGCGCGCTTCCGACATTGCAGTCATGCAGATTCGGAAAAAAGCGATGCTGAAGAGCAGTTTGGCCGCCGCCGCCGGTGCGGGCGTGCTGCTCCTTTCGAGCGGCTCCGGCCACGCCGAGCGCGCCGTCCCCATCCCTGCGCCGCGCGTCGACGTGCCGCGCACCGGCGCGCTACAGACGGCGGTATTCGCCGGAGGATGCTTCTGGGGAGTTGAGGCGGTTTTCGAGAATGTGCGCGGCGTACGCTCGGTGACGAGCGGCTATGCCGGCGGCAGCGCCGGCACCGCGACCTATGCCCAGGTGTCGAGCGAGCGGACGCGCCATGCCGAAGCAGTGCGCATCGTCTATGATCCGCGCCAGCTGAGCTATGGACAGCTGATGCGCATCTATTTCTCGGTCGCGCACGATCCCACGCAGCTGAACCGACAGGGCCCCGACACCGGCCCCAGCTACCGCTCTGCGATCTTTCCGCAAAATGCGGCGCAGCGGCGCGCGGCCGCCGCCTATATCGCGCAGCTGAGCGAAGCGAATGCCTTCCCCTCGCGCATCGTCACTCGGATCGAATCGGGCAACTTCTACGAAGCCGAGGCGCACCATCAGGACTTCTACCGGCGCAATCCCAACCATCCCTATATCGTGCGTTGGGACAAGCCGAAGGTCGCGGCGTTCCGAGCAGCCTATCCGGATCTCGCCCGCTGACCGATCAGATCAGCGCAAGGCCGGCAAGCGTCCCCACGAGCTCGGGTGGCATCTCGGCGATCCCTTGGGCGGAGCTCCCCAGATCGGCCGGCGCATCGGCGTCCTCGAGATAGCGCCAGCCCTGGTGCGCGCGCTTGGGACGCGCCTGGACCAGCACCAGCCGCGGCTCGCAATGGATCGCGACCTTGCCGCCTTCGGCCTCTCCGAAGCCCAGGATCGGCGAACGCGCCACCAGCTTGTGCTTGATGATCCAGTAGAGTGACCCGCCTGCGATCTCGGCATGCCGCTTGGGCAGATAGCGAGTCGTGAGGAAGAATTCGCCCTGCCGCGCACGCAGCGCCAGCCGTTCGTCGAGATGTTCGATACTGTCGTGGCCATAGGCCACCTTGGTCAGATGTAGGGGCACGCCTCCGATCTGGGCGCACGCGCCTCAGCCGACAAGCCCGCTCGCTACCGCCAGGCCCAAGAAGGCGAAGAAACCCATCGAATCGGTCACCATCGTGACGAACACCGACGAGGCGACCGCCGGATCCTGGCCGAGCCGCTCCAGCGTCACCGGCACCAGCACGCCCGCCAGCCCTGCGACGAGCACGTTGATCACCATCGCCGCTGCGATAACGACGCCGAGCTGCGGATTCGCGAAGACCAGCGCGGCACCGATCCCCAGCAGGACCGCGATCGTCGCGCCGTTGAGCAAGGCCACGACGATCTCTCGCCGGACGGTGCGCAAGGTGTTCGATTGCGTCAGCTGGTTGGTCGCGAGCGCGCGCACCGCGATTGCCATCGTCTGGGTGCCTGCATTGCCGCCGATCGAGGCAACGATCGGCATCAGCACCGCCAGCGCCACCATCTGCTCGATCGCCGCGCCGAACTGGGCGATGATGAACGAGGCGACCAGCGCCGTGAACAGATTCGCCACCAGCCACCGAACGCGCGAGCGATAGCTGTCCCGCACCGGCTCGTTGATGTCGCCGTCGCCCGCGCCGGAGAGCAGCAGGGCGTCCTCGCCCGCTTCCTCGCTGATGATGTGGACCACGTCGTCCACCGTGATCATCCCGACCAGCCGCCCGCCCGCATCAATCACCGCCGCCGAGATCAAGGCGTATTTCTGGAAGCGCAGCGCCACTTCCTCCTGATCCATATCGACCGGAATCAGCGTCTGCTCGCGCCGCATCACGTCGGTCACCTGGACGACGCGCGGGGTTCTGAGCAGCCAGGAAAGGTGGCAGGTTCCGACCGGCCGATGCGCCGGATCGACGACGAAGATCTCCCAGAAATCGGTCGACAGCTCTTCGTCGGAGCGCAGATAATCAATGACGTCGCCGACAGTCCAATGCTCGGGCACCGCGATCAGCTCGCGCTGCATCAACCGGCCGGCGGACTCCTCGGGATAGCTCAGTGCCTCCTCGATGGCGGCGCGATCGTCGGGATCGAGCGCCCGCAGCACCGCTCGCTGATCCTCCTCCTCCAGCGTCTCGATGATCGCGACGGCATCGTCGGTATCGAGTTCGGCGGCAAGATCGGCGACCTGATGCGGCTCGAGCGCGGCGAGCAGCTCCTCGCGCACCCAATCGTTCATTTCCGCAAGAACGTCGCCGTCGAGCCGATCGGACAATGCGGCGGCGAGCGCGGGCCGGAGATCGGCGGGCGTCAGCTCGATCAGATCAGCGATGTCCGCCGGATGGAGCGGCTCGACGCGCGCCTTCGCCGCTTCGGTGTCCCCCTCTTCGACGGCGTCGAGCACTGACCGTACGAATTCGGGCTTCAGCCGGTCGTCGGCATCGAGCTCGCCTGCGTCGAGAGCGGGTTCGGGAGGCAATTCGGTTTCGCTCATATCCGGCCTCCTCGCCACCTCTGCGTTGCCGCTCTAGCTGGCGCGCGCCGCCCTGCCAACGGCCGCTGACACCGCGTGTCGCGGGGATTTGCATGTCGCAGGCCGGACGCCTAGGGGCGGGCCAACCCTTTCCCAGGAGCATGATGATGAGCGACGCGAAGACACTGGTGATGACCCTCGAGGGCGGCGACGTCCACATCCGCCTCCGTCCGGACCTTGCGCCGAACCATGTCGCGCGGATTGCAGGTCTTGCCGACCGCGGCTTCTACGACGGCACCGTGTTCCACCGCGTGATCGACGGTTTCATGGCGCAGGGCGGCGACCCGACGGGAACCGGCATGAGCGGTTCGGACGAGCCCAACCTGAAGCAGGAGTTCAGCCGCGAGCCGCATGTCCGCGGCATCTGCTCGATGGCGCGCACGATGGATCCGGACAGCGCCAACAGCCAGTTCTTCATCTGCCTCGACGACGCGACCTTCCTCGACGGCCAGTACACCGTCTGGGGCGAAGTGACCGAGGGGATGGAGCATGTCGATGCGCTGCCCAAGGGCGAGCCGCCGCGCGATCCCGGCAAGATCGTGAAGATGCGCACTGCCTGATCAGAGCGGGCAGCGCCGTCGCTAGTGCTCGACGCAGCCCAGCGCTTCGATCAGCCAATCGTGAAACAGCCGTACCGGCCGCGTCGTCAGTGCGCGCGGCCGGCAGACGAACCAATAGCTGTACTGGCTCTCCACGGTCAGATCGAACAATCGCACCAGCCGCTCGTCACGCGCCGATTCGAAATGCGATTCGAGCATGAAGGCCACGCCAAGGCCCTGCGCGGCAGCCTCCAGCATCAGGGTGCCCGAATCGAAGAAATCGACTGCCGCCGGCTCGAGATCCGGCAGGCCCGCTGCCGCGCGCCAGGCGGTGAAGGTTTCGGGCATGTCGCGATGGACGAGCGCAGTCAGGCGGGAGATCTGCCGCGGGTCGGTCACCGGATCGGCGCCTTCGACCAGCGTGCGGGCGCCAATCACGTGCACGCGATTGCGGTCAAGGCGCCGCGCATAGAGGCCCGGATCGATTTCGCGCGCGATGACGATCGCTGCGTCCAGCCCGTCGCCCAGCCGCGCCACGCCGTGGCCGGCAGTATCGACGTCGAGATGCAGCTCCGGATGGCGCCGCTTGAGCTCGGGCAGTCGGGGCATCAGTCGCTGCGTCGCGAACAGCGGCAGCACGCCAAGCCGCAGCCGCAGCAACTCGGTGCCACTTGTCATCATCTCGACCGCATCCGCCATCGAGTCGAGCGCTGGCGCGACGAGCGCCAACAGCCGCTCGCCGTCGGTATTGAGTTTCAGGGCCTGGTGCCGCCGCTCGAAGAGCGGTTTGCCGATGAAGCGTTCGAGCGACTGCACGCGCCGACTGAGCGCAGGGGAGGAAAGCGCAAGCTCCTCGGCGGCCGCCTTGACCGAGCCGAGGCGAGCGACCTGCACGAATGCCTCGATGGCCGTGAGTGGTGGAAGCCGTCGCATCCGCTTCTTGTGCGCTGCGTCAGATGCTTTTGCGAGAAGAAATATTGCAATCCGCGCGCGCATTACGCGGCGCAGCGAGACTCGCCCCACCTCGGCGCAGTTGCATCAGTTGCAATTTAGCCGTTTCCTTTCGCACTTGCACAATGATCTTCCGCACCGCACATACGGCAAGCCTTTCAGGCATCCTCTCCTAAACCTTTCAAGGCCGGTCCGTTGGACCGGCCATTTTTTTTGCCACCGCCCCGCCCTCGCGGGAGCGGAACCCCACTCCTATGTTACGCGCTTGCCAGCCGACAAGGAGTGGACATGGCCGACGACGAACCGCCCGTACACAAGCTGCAGGTCGCCAACTCGCGTCCCGAGGATAGCGGCCGCGGTCTCGCGCGTCTGCCGCGCAGCATGATGGCTGCGCTGGGCCTTCAGGAAGGCGATGTCGTGGAGATCGAGGGAAAGCGTGCGACGCCCGCGCGCGCGGTATTGCCCTATGCCGAAGACGAAGGGCTGGAAATTCTCCGGATCGACGGGCTTCAGCGCGCCAATGCTGGCGCGGGTGCCGGCGATCTGGTCGAAATCCGGAAGGCAGAATCGAAGCCGGCGGCGCGCGTCGTCTTCGCGCCGGCGCAGGCCAATCTGCGGCTCCACGGCTCGGCCAACGCTCTCCAGCGCACGTTTCTCGGCCGGCCGCTGTGCCAGGGCGACACCGTCGCCACGGTGGGCCAGCAGCGCGTGGCGGACATTCCGCCGAACGTCGCGCAGTTTCTGCGTGCGCCTGCCTATGCGCTTCAGGAAATCCGGCTCAACGTACTGTCGACCACGCCGCGCGGCATCGTTCACATCGATGCGGAGACCGAGATCGAGCTGCGCACCGATTATGAAGAGCCGAAAGAAAGCCGTCGCGCCGACGTCACCTATGACGATCTCGGCGGCATGTCCGACACGATCGATCAACTGCGCGAGATGGTCGAGCTGCCGCTGCGCTATCCCGAGCTGTTCCAGCGGCTTGGCGTCGATCCGCCGAAGGGCGTGCTGCTCCACGGGCCGCCGGGCACCGGCAAGACTCGACTCGCGCGCGCCGTGGCGAACGAGAGCGACGCGAATTTCCTGCTGATCAACGGCCCCGAAATCATGGGTTCGGCCTATGGCGAATCCGAAAAGCGGCTACGCGAGGTATTCGAGGAGGCGAACAAGTCGGCACCCTCGATCGTGTTCATCGACGAGATCGATTCGATCGCGCCCAAGCGCGATCGCGTCTCGGGCGAGGCCGAGAAGCGACTCGTGGCGCAATTGCTGACGCTGATGGACGGGCTGGAGGCGCGCGCGAACGTCGTGATCATCGCCGCCACGAATCGTCCGGAGGCGATCGACGAGGCGCTGCGCCGTCCGGGCCGGTTCGATCGCGAGATCGTCGTCGGCGTTCCCGACGAGCGCGGCCGCCGCGAGATCCTGGGCATCCACACCCGCGGGATGCCGCTCGACGAGGACGTCGACCTCAACGAACTGGCGCGCACCACCTATGGCTTTGTCGGTGCCGATCTCGCCGCGCTCACACGCGAGGCGGCGATCGACGCGGTGCGCCGCATCATGCCCAGGCTCAATCTAGCCGAAGGAACGATTCCCGCCGAAGTGCTCGATTCGCTTTCGGTGCGCCGCGACGATTTTCTCGAGGCGCTCAAGCGCATCCAACCCTCGGCGATGCGCGAAGTGATGGTCCAGGCACCGCAGGTTCGCTGGGAGGATGTCGGCGGGCTCGATGACGCGCAGATGCGGCTCAAGGAGGGCGTGGAACTGCCGCTCAAGGATCCCGATGCCTTCCGGCGCCTGGGGATACGTCCGGCCAAGGGGTTCCTGCTCTATGGCCCGCCCGGAACCGGCAAGACGCTGCTCGCCAAGGCAGTCGCGCGCGAGGCGGAGGCGAATTTCATTGCCACCAAATCGAGCGACCTGCTCTCCAAATGGTATGGCGAGAGCGAGCAGCAGATCGCGCGGCTCTTCGCCCGCGCGCGGCAAGTGGCGCCCTGCGTCATCTTCATCGACGAACTCGATTCGCTTGTCCCCGCGCGGGGCGGCGGACTGGGTGAGCCGCAGGCGACCGAGCGGGTGGTGAACACGATCCTCGCCGAGATGGACGGGCTCGAGGAGCTGCAATCGGTGATCGTGATCGGCGCAACCAACCGGCCCAATCTGGTCGATCCCGCACTACTCCGCCCCGGTCGCTTCGACGAGCTGATCTATGTCGGGGTTCCCGGCGAGGAAGGCCGTCGCCGCATCCTGAAGATCCAGACCGAGCGGATGCCGCTCGCCGCGGACGTCGATCTCGACGCGCTTGCCGCACGCACCGATCGGTTCACCGGCGCCGACCTGGAGGATCTGGTCCGTCGCGCGGGACTCGTCGCGCTGCGCCGCTCGCTCGCGACGAGCGAAGTGGCGATGGAGCATTTCGAGGAGGCACTGCAGGATGCGCGTGCCAGCGTCACCCCGGAGATGGAGCGGGACTATCAGCAGATGAAGGCGAAGCTGAAGCAGGATGCGATGGCGATCCAGCCGATCGGCTTCATTGCTCCGGGGATGCTTCAGGCGCGGGACGCAACGAAGCACGAAGACTGAACCAGACATAGGCCAGGAGCAGCACCAGCCCGGCCGCTGCCGCGAGATACGGCAGCGGCCGCCACAGTTGGTAGAGCCCCACGCCGATCGACGGACCCAGCACATAGGCCGCGCCGTTGACCGACGTCACCTTGCCGGCGATCGAGCCCTGCACCTCGGGGCCCACCGCCAGCGACGAGCCGGCGGTAAATCCGGGCCGTGCGAATCCGAAGCCGAGCGACGCCAGCGCATAGCCTAGTGCGATGCCATAGTGGCTGCTCGCCAAGCCCGTCGCGGCGCACCCGACGGCTGCGACTGCGGCACCGATCAGGACCAGCCCGCGCGGCTTCAGATCGAACAGCGGAATGAGGCCCCATTGCGCGAGAAGCGCCGATCCGGCGCCGATCATCAGCACCAGTCCGGTCGGCTGCAGCGCCTCCAGCGGGCTGACGCCAAGACGGTCGATCACCAGAAAGCCGATCACCTGCGCGCTCATCGCCTGTGCATGCCCGACGACCAGGCCGACGATGATCCAGGCGCGCACGCGCGGGTCGAAGAAGCCGACAGGGGGTGCGCGCTCGGCGGCCGCCGCGGTCACGCTAGCGCCCGAGGTCTGCCCGCCGATCGTCGGATAGCTCACCGCCGCACCATGCGATTCCTCGGCTTCGTCGCGCGGAAGCAGGCGCGCGACGGCGATCCAGAGCACGACGCCCGCCAAGCTGAACAACAGCGCCGGGCCGGCCAGGCCGATCTCCGGTCCGCCCCGCCAGAGGCTGCCGAGTACAAGGTACGGCGCGATCGCAGGCCCGAGAATCGTGCCGAGCCCGAACGCGGAGGCAAGCAGCGAGAGCGCCTTGGTGCGTTCGGCGCGCGAGGTGCGCCCGGCGACCAGCGCCTGCACCGCCGGGGGTGCGGCCGACCCGAGGCTGCCGTAGATCAGCCGCCCACCGACGAAGGCGATGAAGGTCGCGACCGGCGCCAGCCAACCGTTGATCCCGGCCGCGAGGAAGACACCGCACAGAAACAGCGAGATCGTGTAGCCGGCGACGCCTACCAACACCATCTGCCGCCGGCCGTGCCGATCCGAGCGGTTCGCCCAATAGGGCGCGGCGATCACCCAGAGCAGCGCCGAGACCGAGAATGCGGCGGCGACGATACTGTCGGCCACGCCGAGCGAGCGACCGAGCGCGGGCAGAACCGATTGCATCGCCGTGTTCCCGGCCGCGTTGGCCAGCATCACGACGAACAGGAGCAGGAACAGCCGGTCGAATCGTCCGCCCCCCACGGGCGGAGCGGAAACGACTGGCGAGTGCGGAGTTTCTCCCATCGAACCAGCGCTTAGGCGCATTGGCGGGCGGCGCAAGCACCCGGCCCGCCCGGCTCGTCGCGAATCGCGCGCTGTGCGATTGACGCGCGTGTGCTGCGCGCACACATCAGGGGCATGGAACAGATCAATCTTTCCGAATCCGAATGGCGCAGGAAGCTGAGCCCGGACCAGTTTCACGTCCTGCGTCAGGCCGGAACCGAGGTGCCCTTTTCGGGCCGCTACAACGACAACAAGGCCGATGGAGTCTATCGCTGCGCCGGCTGCGCCAATCCGCTGTTCGACAGCGCCGACAAATATGATTCGGGATCGGGCTGGCCCAGCTTCACGCAACCCGTGACGCCAGACGCGGTCGACGAGCATCGCGACGTGACGCACGGCATGGTCCGCACCGAAGTGCGCTGCGCCCGCTGCGATGGCCATCTCGGCCATGTCTTTCCGGATGGCCCGCCGCCGACGGGGATGCGCTACTGCATGAATTCGGTTGCGCTCGACTTCCGTTCACGCTCAGGCAACGACAGTGCTGCTAGCGGCAGCCAATCCGCCGTCTCCTAGGCGGAAAGAGCGGGAAGAGCCGGTCAAGGCGTGAGCAGTTTTTCGCAACAGGCCAGTCATGCCTGGCATTCGTTCCTGGGCCTGCCCTGGAAGCGCATTTTCCTGTGGGCCATCGGTGTCGGCGCGGCACTGGCGCTGCTGGGCGCGGTGGCGCTGCTGATCGCCGTCTATTCGACGCGCGCGTCGCTGCCGAGCTTTCATGAGCTGAAATCGTCTCCGAACGGGCAGATGATCCGCGTTCGCGCCTCGGACGGGTCGGTCCTGGTCTCCCTCGGGCCCAGCTATGGGGAGTGGATCGAGCACGACGATATCCCCGAAGTGATGCGCGATGCGATGGTCGCGGTCGAGGACCGGCGATATTATTCGCATCCCGGCGTCGATCCGGTCGCGCTGGCGCGAATCGCCAAGTTCGCGATCGACAACCGCAACACGGGGCGTCGCCTTCAGGGCGCATCGACCATCACCCAGCAGGTGGCGCGTACGATCTTCCTGTCGAACAAATATGATGTCGGCCGCAAGCTGCGCGAGATGGTGCTCGCGCTGGCGATGGAGCGCAAGTTCAGCAAGGACCAGATCCTCGAGCTTTATCTGAACAAGGTGTATTTCGGCGGCGGCGCCTACGGCATCGACGCCGCCAGCCGCCGCTTCTTCGGGCATGACGCGACCGAGCTCTCGCTGGCCGAGGCCGCAGTCATCGCCGGGCTGGTGAAGGCACCTTCGCGCTATTCGCCCACTGCCGACGCTCAGGCGGCGGTGGACCGCGCCAGCACGGTGCTGCGCCTGATGGTCGAGACCGGCACGATCACTCCGGCGCAGGCCGCCGCCACGGATCCCGAGGAGGTCGAATTGGCGCCGGAGCCGCGCCAGAACAGCGTGCGCTACTTCACCGATTGGGCGCTGCCGCAGCTGGAAGTGCTGATCGACGAAACCGAAGCGCCACTGGAAGTTTGGACCACGCTCGACCCCGCGATGCAGCGCGCAGCCGACGCGGCGATCCGCGACAATGCGCCGACAGGGGTGCAGGGTGCGCTCGTCTCGCTGGACCGCGACGGCGCGGTGCGCGCGATGGTGGGCGGCAAGGATTATGTCTCGTCGATCTACAATCGGGCGACCCAGGCCGAGCGCCAGCCGGGATCGGCCTTCAAGCTGTTTGTCTATCTCGCGGCGCTGGAGGCGGGCTACCGCCCTGACGATCTGGTCACCGACGAGCGGATCGACATCAACGGATGGCAGCCGCGCAACAGTTCCGGCCGCTTCTCGGGCGAGATGTCGCTGCGCACGGCGTTCGCCTATTCGGTCAACACGGTCGCCGCCAAGCTTGGTGCCGAAGTCGGCTTCGGGACCGTTGCCGACATGGCGCGCCGCTTCGGCGTAACGACTGAGATCAACACGCAGCCGGCGATGGTGCTCGGCACATCCAACGTGCGGCTGATCGACATGACTCGCGCCTTCGCGGCTGTCAGCCAGAACGGAGTCGCGGTCACGCCCTACGGCATCACGCGAGTCACTGCGAACGGCGAGACGATCTATACTCATCAGGTCGATCGATCGCGCGTGCTGGTGGCGCCTTATGTTGCCGCGCAGATGATCGACCTTCTGCAGACGGCGGTGAATACCGGCACGGGACGCGCGGCGCAGATCGGCCGGCCGGTCGCCGGAAAAACCGGCACCACCACGGCCAACAAGGATGGCTGGTTCCTTGGCTTTTCGAGCGGCCTCACCACGGGCGTCTGGATGGGGCGCGACGATGCGCGCGCCGTACCGGGTCTGGGCGGCGGCACTGCTCCCGCCCGGGCATTCGCCGCCTTCATGCGACCCGCGGTTGCCGGCCGACCGGTTGAAGAATTCGCGACCGAAGTGACACTTCCCGAGTGGCAGCTCGAGCCTGAAGCCGACGCCTATTATGAAGGGCCGGACAACGGCCTCTTCGTCGATGAATATGGCAATCCGATCGATTCGGGCGCGCCGCTTCCCGAGGGCGATATGCCTGCCGATCCGGCGGAAGGCGAAGGCCGGCTCGACCAGGACTGGATGGACCGGGTACTTGGCCGCACGCCTCAGGATGAGGTGCCTGCCCAGCAGCAGCCGCTACCGCCCCAGCCTCAACCGCAAGCCCGGCAACCCTCGCTCACGCCGCCTTCCGATCGCGCGCCGCCGCCTGCAGGGGGTGGCCCTTCCGCCGGCATTGGCGATCCGCGCGACCGCCAGCGCGAGCCCGCGCGCACTCCGCCGCCGATCCCGACGATCGCTCAGGAGTAGCGGCCGATCCGGTGTAGCCGGGGGCCATGGGCGCGCAGCCACGCCCGCGCCGGCGCCGGATCGCATCCGAGCAGCGTTGCGGTGAGTGCATGAAAGGCGGGTCCGTGATTCATGTGGACGCGATGCGCCACTTCATGGGCCACTGTCGCTCGGCGTACGAAATCGGGTGCAAGCACCAGCCGCCAGCTGTAGCGGATCGCGCCGGACGAAGCACAGCTCCCCCACCGCGACCGCGGATCGCCGATCGCCACCCGCGAGACGGTGACTCCGGCAAGCGCGGCGAGTTCGCTGGTTTCGGAGCGCAGCAGGTCCAGCGCCTCGCTCCGCAGCCAACGCTCGACTCGCTTGTCCAGCCCTTCCGCCGGTCCGCCGCACAGCAGCCGGTTGCCTTCGCGGCGGGGCGTGCGCGCGCGCGCATCGAGGGTGACGATTTCGAGTTCGGCGTCGCCGAACGGAATCCGCGCGCCCGGCACGAACGGCAGTGCCGGCGCCAGCCGGGCGCGCTGGGCCTCGATCCAGCCGCGCTTCTCCTCCGCCCAATCGAGGCCGTGGCGCAACGCCACCCGCGGCGGCAGCGTCAAGCGTGCCTGGCCGGTTGCGGGATCGAAAGAGAGCTTCATTCGCCGCGCGCGCGGATGACGAACGACTTCGATGTCGTTCACAGCGCCCGTTCGACGAGATGGTGCTCGAAATCGCCCGCATCGTCTTCCGATACGGTCCAGCCGCGCGTCGATTCGCCTGCGCGGTGCACTGCTTCGGGATCACCGCAGACGAGATAGTGCCACTCGGGAAGCTGCTCCCCCGCTGCCCGCAGACGATAGGCGCAGGTTGCAGGGAGCCAATCGATCGTCCATACGCTCCTTGCCGTCAGCCGCACGCATTCGCTGACGAAGGCATGGCGGTGCCGATAGTCGCTGCATCGCCCGCTCGACCGATCGAGCAACCGACAGGCGACATTGGTTGGCAGCAGCTCGCCCGTATCTTCGTCTTCCAGCTTGTGGACGCAGCATTTGCCGCATCCGTCACACAATGCTTCCCACTGCGCCCGGTCGAGCCGCTCGAGCGGCACGTCTTCCCAGAAGCGGCCGCTCACTGGACCCAGCGATCGAGGCCTTCCGCCACGGCCTCCGGCGACTCGTCGGCGTGCAGCAGCGCGATCGGATCGCCTTGGGGTCCCATGAGATAGGCCTGGCGGCTGTGGTTGACGAGATAGGCGTCGTTCCCCGGCGACTGCTGCTTCTCGTGCCAGATCGCATATTCCTGGGCGACTTCGGCGATCGCCTCTTCACTGCCGGTCAATCCCACGAGACGCGGATGGAAGGCGGACGTGAATTCCGCCAGCACCTCGGGCGTATCGCGCTCGGGATCGACGGTGATGAAGATCGGCGCCACCCGGGCGCCGCGCTCCGGGTTCGCGGCCTCGAATGCCCGCAGCCCGGCGGCGATGTTCTGCACGTCGACCGGGCAGACGTCGGGGCACATGGTGTAGCCGAAATAGACGATCCGATACTTGCCGGCGAAGTCGCTGTCGCGCACCGTCCGCCCCTGCTGGTCGGTGAGCGCGAACGGGCCCCCGATCGCGGCACCGGCGAGCGGCGGCCGCATGGGCTCTCCGCCATTGCCGCAGGCCGAGAGCGAGGCGGCGGTGAGCAGCAGGGCGAGCGAAGTGGCGATCCTGTTCATGGTATCGCTGGAAATGATCTGATAGGCTTCGATTTACAAGGGTTCCCAGGCAAGAGGTCGCTTTCCGTCATGTCCCGCAAGCTCGTGCGCGTCGCCGCAGCAGCCGTCGCACTCGCATTCGTCGCCACCCCCGCAGCGGCGCAGAATTTCTCCGACGGCTACAAGTTCCTGAAGGCGATTCGCGATGCCGACGGCACGGAGGTAATGAACTTCCTCAACACTCCGGGCCAGCGGATCGTGAACGCGCGTGACCAAACGACCGGCGAGGCCGCGCTGCACATCGTCGCCAAGCGCAAGGACCTCACATACCTTCGCTTCCTGCTTCAGCGCGGCGCCAACCCCGACATTCGCGACAGCGACGGCAATTCGCCGATGATGCTCTCGGCCAATCTGCGCTGGCTGGAGGGAATCGAGGCACTGATCGCAAAGGGCGCGGACGTGAACCTGGCCAACACCCGTGGGGAGACGCCGTTGATCGTCGCGGTGCAGCGCGAGGATTACCAGCTCGTCCGCACGTTGCTGGATGCCGGTGCCGACCCGGACCGTCCCGATCTTCTCGCCGGACTTTCCGCGCGCGAATATGCCGCGCGCGACGTTCGGTCGCAGTCGATCCGCAACCTCCTCGAAGCAGCGCCGCGCATCGAGCGGGCGAATGTTTCCGGGCCGACGCTGCGCTGACTGCGGGCCCGCGAGCCGCTCAGACCGGCGGCTCGGCTTCGGGATCGACCAGGTGGAGCAGGCGCCGGCCTGCCCGTCGAGCGAAGGCAAGCGTGCATTTGCGCCGAGTCGCTGGCGCCATTGGCACGCTCTGCGCCTCGCGCAGGATCGCCGCGTCATATCTATCCGCCACGATGATGCCGGTGCGCTCTGGAAGGAAGCTTGGCTGCGCGAGCGGACTATGATCGAATCCCGCAGGCACCGCCCAGAAGAAGCGGTCGCAATGCGCGAGGTAATCGGTCCATTTCGAGTCGCCGAGCAAGTCCGCGCGTGACACTTTGATCTCGACGATGACGATGGTGCCACGCGAATCGAGCGCCATCAGGTCGGCGCGACGCCCGTCGCTCAGCGAAACCTCGGCCATCGCCACGCAGTCGTGGCGAAGCAGCATCCGGCAGACTCCGCGCGCCACGTCTCCGGCCTGGAGAGGAAGCGGCGAATCCGATCTGCCGGCGGTCGGGAGCGGCTCCTGGCGCATGCGCCGGACGCTAGAACGTTTCACGAACGGGGGGAAGGGCGCCCCTTCCCCCCGCGTCGATCAACGATAGAAGATATGGTTGCCGATGGCGGCCACGCGCGGGCGGCCCCAGTTCGGCGAGACATAATTAGCGTGGAAGAACAGCGCTTCGGGCACGGGGCTTTCCCACAGGTCGCGCTCAGCGACCTGCGCCACGGCCAGCGCGCGCCGCCATGCGCGGTCGTTCGGCGGCGTCGGCAGGCGACCGCCCCGAACGAAGGAGAACTGGCCACGCTGCGTGAGCACCGAACAGACCGAGCGCGGATAGCGGCCGGAGGCTGCGCGATTGAGGATCACATTGGCCACCGCCAGCTGGCCGGCCAGCGGCTCGCCCTTCGACTCGTAGTAAACGCCGGTCGCAAGGCAGCGGAGTTCCCGATCGGCCGCGGCAGCGGTGTTCTGCGCATCGACGGCCTCGGAGAGCGAAGCGAACTCCGCATCGATCGCATCTTCCTCGGAGGCGTCGGCGACGACAGGCGAGTCGCCGGTCTGGATATTGCCGATCGCGGGAAGCGGAACCGCCGCAGCGGGCGGCGGGGGAACCATTTCGGGTTCCTGAGGGTTGAACTGTTGGAGGGCCGCGTCCTGGAGTTCGAATGCGAACCCCGGCGTCGTGGCACTTGCCACTGCGCCAGCACAAAAAGTCACAGCCGCGATTGCCGCAGCGCGAAACGTGAGCTTCATCTATCTTCGTGTGAATGCGGTGAGTACGCGGCTCAGTCCCTTTTCATAATCAGGGACTGCCGGGTTCCCCCCCGACTGCGTAACCGGCCGATTTCACACCTCGACAGGCACAACGCGATCTTAACGAGGCGCGCTAATCCTTCCGCAGTGCACCAAAGTCAATCGAAAAGGATCGTTTCAGCGGCGAACCGTTCCGCCGCTGCGATATCCAGCTCAATAACCCATAGATCCGGATCGCGCGCGCGCCGCCGCTGCCAATAGGCCGTGGCATCGGCTTCCTGCGCCAGATCCGAAGGGCCGGATTCGAGCAGAACCGCCCTTCCTTGCGGTCCCAGGCCACGCTCGTAGAAGCTCGGATTCGCGCCGCGTTCCAGCGCCAGGATAAGGATTCCGCCCGCCTGGGCGTCGCCGCGGGCGAGCACTGCGGCAGCGCCTCCTTCGGAATGCACTCGGCGGATCAGTGCGCTCACCAGCACGCCGCTGGCGGGCCGGTCGCTCACGCCGCATCCTTGCGATAGCCCGGCAGAGTAGCGAGCGGAATCCGGGACCGCATGAAGGTGCCCGTACCGCGTGCCGCTTCCTCGCCGCTCGAATCGACGAGTCGCGCCTCCGCGACGAACACGCGCCGCTGCCCGCTTACCCAACGTCCTTCGGCAACCACCGGCCCCTCCCGCAGCGGCCGAGTGAACAGCAGATTGAACGCGGTGGTCAGCAGAAACCGATCGGTCACGAGGCTGTTGGCGGCGTAGAAGGCCGCATCGTCGAGCATCTTGAAATAGCTGGTGCCATGCGCGGCGCCGCCGGCGTGGAAGAACCGGCTGTCGATGGTGAAAAGAATTCGCGCGAAGCCGCTCGCTGGAATCTCGAGCTCGGATTCGAACAGTCGGTTGATCGGCGCGGCAGAGTAGAGCGACTCGAGCGCGCGAAAATGCGCCTCGGCGCCCACGACGGCGGGCGGAGCGGAATCAGGCAGCGTCACGGGACTCCACGGCCGACAGCAGTGCGAAGAGCGCATCGGTGGAGCCTGCACCGCGAAGCTTGTCAGTGAAGGCGCGGTCGCGCATCTGGCGCGACACTCGCGCCAGCGCCTTGAGATGCGCGGCACCCGCTCCCACCGGCGACAGCAGCAGAAACACCAGATCGACCGGAAGATCGTCGACTGCCGCGAAGTCGATCGGCTGTTCCAGTCGAGCGAAAACGCCCACCACGCGCCGCAGCCCTTCGAGCTTGCCATGCGGAATGGCGATCCCACCGCCGAAGCCGGTTGATCCAAGTCGCTCCCGTGCGGAGATCGCACGAGTCACCTGCTCTGAATCCACGGCATAGGCACTGCTCGCGATCACCCCGAGCTGATGGAACAGTGTCTTCTTGCTGCCGACGGTCAAGCCCGCGACGACGGCCTCGGGCAAGAGCAAATCGCTGAGATCGGTCATTCGAGTTCCAGATTGCCGGAGGCGCGGCAGAATCGGGGTCAGGACGTGCGATTGGGCTCCACCCAGCCGATCGTGCCGTCGTCGCGCCGATACACCATATTGTAGGCGCCGCTAACGCTGTTGCGGAAGAGAAGCGCATTGGTATTGCGAAGATCGAGCATCATCACTGCGTCGGACACGCTCGCATCCGGCACGTCGACTCGCGTCTCTGCGACGATCGGCGGCGCATCGGATGCTTCTTCCTCTTCGGCACTGCCGAACACCGTATAGCCCGCATTGTCGACGGCGGCGCTTTCGATCGCCGCGATCTGCTGGCTGTTGTTCCGGTCCTTGAGCCGCCGCATGTAGCGGCGCAGCTGCTTTTCGATCTTGTCGGCCGCGCCGTCGAATGCGCCATGCGCATCCATGCCGCTGTTGCTCCCCTTGAGCACCAGCCCCTGCATCACATGGGCGACGATGTCGCAGGTGAAGCCATTGTCGTGCGGCCCCTTGCCGAAAGTGACCTGGGCCGAAATCGCGCGCGAGAAATATTTGTCGGCGATACCCTGGAGGCGGTCGTCCACATGAGCCCGCAAGGCGTCTCCCGTATCGACCTGATGGCCCGAAACGCGGATATCCATGACATACTCTCCAAACGCTGTTTAGGGCGTGCACCTAGGCACCCGCCCGGGGAGCGTCAACTGGAGCCCGCCGCGTGCCACAGCGGCGATTCCAGCGTCGCGACGAAGGCGGCATGCCGCTCTAGCTCTGCGCGCGTGGCGGCGAATGGCCGCGCCGGGCGCACATGCACCCGCGAAGGCGCCTCGCGCGGCGTTTCGGGCATCACGGGCGCGTCCTCGACGAGACCCAGAGTGATCTGACGCCCGCCCGTCAGCTCGACATAGACCTGCGCCAGCAGCTGGGCGTCGAGCAGCGCGCCGTGCACCGTGCGCTGGCTCAAATCGATGCCATAGCGCGTGCACAGGGCGTCCAGCGTGTGCTTCGCCCCGGGGTGCCGAACGCGAGCGATCGTCAGCGTATCGACCATCCGGTCGCCGTGCACCTGGGGGCGCCCGCACCGGCCGAGTTCGCCGTTCAGAAACCCGAAGTCGAAGCTCGCATTATGCGCGACCAGCGGGCAATCCCCGAGGAACTCGAGCAGTTTCTCGCAGATATCGGGAAACAGCGGCTTGTCGGACAGGAACACGTCGGAAAGGCCGTGCACGGCGAACGCCTCGGCCGGCATGCGCCGCTCGGGGTTCAGATAGGCGTGGAAGCTGCGCCCGGTGGGCACGCGATTGACCAGCTCGACACAGCCGATCTCGACCAGCCGGTCGCCGCCCGGAAAGCTCAGTCCCGTCGTTTCGGTATCGAACACGATTTCGCGCATGGCTTGCTTATTCCTCGGGCGCGCCGGTGAGGCAAGCGATCACCTCACGCACCGCCGCTCGCGTCGCATCGAGGGACCCACCCGTCGGAATGACGAAGTCGGCGCGTGCGCGCTTTTCCGCGTCCGGAAGCTGTTTCACGCGGATGGCTTCGAATCGGTCCTCGGTCATGCCCGGCCGGGCCAGCACGCGGGCACGCTGCACCTCGGCAGGCGCCGACACCACGGCGATCCTATCGACCTGCCGCCAGCCATCACCCTCGAAGAGAAGCGGAATATCCAGCAGCACGAGCGGCGCATCGCTGTTTGCAGCCAGAAACGTCTCTCGCTCGGCGGCGACGGCGGGGTGCACCAGCGCCTCCAGCCGGGCGAGCGCGGCGGGATCGCCGAACACCGCTTCGCCCAAGGCCGTGCGATTCACCCCTGCCTCGCCGGTCGTATCTGGGAACGCCGCCTCGATCGCCGCGACCAATTGGCCCCCCCGCCCCTGGAGCCGGTGCACCACTGCATCGGCATCGAACACGGGGATTCCTTCGTCGGCGAACATCTGCGCGACCGTCGATTTGCCCATGCCGATCGATCCGGTGAGCCCCAGCACGATCATCGCAGCAACAGTGCGCGGAGTTCGTCGTCGCGATCGCGCGGCGGCTGGACGGCGAAAAACAGCTCGAACGCCAGAGCAGCCTGGCCGATCAGCATCTCGAGTCCGTCGATCGTATCGATCTCCCGCGCCCGCGCGCGCGCCAGCAGAGGAGTTTCGAGCGGCGCATAGACGAGGTCGTACACGAGCGCGTCCTGGGGGAGCGGCGCGAGATCAAGGTCGAGCGGCGGCTGGCCAGCCATGCCCAGCGGGCTCGCATTCACCAGCAGATCGACCGGTGGCAGCGGCGCATCGAGCGGTACTGCATCCCCCTTGATCCCGAAGGTGGCAAGCAGCCCCGCTGCCTTGAGCGCATTGCGGTTGAACAGCGTGACTCGACCGATCCCGACTCGTGACAGCGCAAAGAGGACCGCCCGCGCCGCGCCCCCCGCGCCGATCACCGCGGCATGCGCTCCTTCCAGAGAAAAGCCGGCTAGCGGAGCATAGAAGCCGGCCGCATCGGTATTGGTGCCGATCAACGCTCCATCCTCGGCGCGCAGGACGCAGTTGATCGCGCCGATCGAGCCGCGCACGTCCCCCCGGTCCTCGACATGGTCGAGCGCTGTTTCCTTGTGCGGGATGGTGATGTTGCAGCCGCACCAGTCATCATCTTCGCGTCGCGACTCGAAATATGCCTTCAGGCCGTCTGCCGATACCCGCTCGGCGCGATACTCTGCCGCGATTCCCATCGCGTCGAGCCAGAAGCGATGGATCAGGGGCGATTTCGAATGTGCGATCGGATCGCCGATCACTTCGGCATAGGGCATTCGGGCAATCGGATTCACGACGGCAGCACCTCCCGAACGCGCAGATAATCGAGCAACGGCAGCAGCGGCAGCCCGAGCACCGTGAAATGGCTGCCCTGGACGCGCAGAAACAGCTGCGCCCCCCTTCCTTCGAGCCGGTAGCAGCCGACGCACCCCGAGATCGCCGGCCATTCGGCAACGAGATAGGAGTCAATGAATGCATCGCTGAGCGTGCGGACGTGCATCTTTGCAACCTCGACATGCCGCCACACCGCCCGGCCTGCCTCGCATATCACGGCGGCGCTATGGAGGCTGTGCGTCCGACCCGACAGGCTGCGCAGCTGCTCGGCGGCGTCCTCGCGGCTCGTCGGCTTGTCCAGCAGCGTGCCATCGTCGAGCGCCACGACCGAATCGCATCCCAACACCAATGCCCGGGGATTGTGCGTCGAGACCTTACGTGCCTTCAGCTCGGCAAGGGCATCGGCCAGGTCGCGCGCACCGATTCCTTCCGCCTTGAGCGATGCTTTCGCGCTTTCCTCGTCCACTTGTGCGGCCAGTGCTTCATGCGGGACACCGGCTGCTTCGAGCATCGCTCGTCGGGCAGTGCTCTGCGATGCCAGGATCAGAGTCACGCGTCGCGTTCCGTCAAGTTGCGCTCGTTGCACAGAGTGATGATCGCAGCCGCCGTTTCTTCGATCGACCGGCGCGTCACGTCGATCACCGGCCAGCCATTGTCGGCGAACATGCGGCGCGCAAAGGCGATTTCGCGCGCCACGGAATCGCGCGCGACGTAATCGGTTTCGATCTGCTGGTTGAGCGAAAGCAACCGGTTCCGGCGGATCTGCACCAGCCGGTCGGCGCCGGTCGTCAAACCGACGATCATCGGACGCTTCAGTGCGAACAGCTCGGGCGGCGGAGGCGATTCGACCACCACCGGGATATTGGCGACGCGGAATCCGCGGTTGGCGAGATAGATCGAGGTCGGCGTCTTCGACGAACGCGAAACCCCGACCAGCACGATATCCGCTTCTTCCCAGTCTTCGGCGCCGATTCCGTCATCATGCGCGATCGTGAACTGAATCGCCTCGACGCGTTCGAAATAAGCCGCATCGAGCATGTGCTGGCGCCCGGGGCGCGCCTTGGCTTCCTGGCCGAGCAGATTGGAAAGCGCATGGCTCACCGGATCGAGCGGCGCGATCGCCGGCAAGCCCATTGCCCGGCATCGGCTTTCCAGCGTGCGTCGCGTCTCGCTGTTGACCAGAGTGAACAGCACAATGCCCGGATTCTGGGCGATCTCCTGAAGAATCCGCTCGAGATGTGCCTCGGACCGCACCATCGGCCAGAAATGCCGGAGAGTCTCCACGTCGTCGAACTGGGCAAGCGCGGCCTTGGCGATATTCTCCAGTGTCTCGCCGGTGGAGTCGGAAAGCAGATGGAGATGCAGGCGCATCAGGAGCGGGATCGAACTGTGGAAAACATGCGCACAACCGCTAGCGCAACGCGAGGGATGAACCAAGCGTACCGAATGCGACGATTCCGCCGCGCGTCATCCACAGACTCATACGCAACCGGGTCCGTTCCTCCACAGGCTGTGGAAACCGGGGATCAGGCCGTCGAATCCGGAGCGCCGCATGCCGCGCATAGAGTCAAGCTGTTGGCAGTGTGCGGGCAAGCGCATAAGCCACAGCTTCCACGCCCCAACTACCTTCAACAATCTCTAAGATTCTCTTTCTCTTTTAATGAAGGAAGACCGAGCTCTGACTGAGACCGACACTGCCAAGCCCTTGCTCGCGACGCTTCGCGGCACCCGCCAGCCGGTGCCTCCCGTCTGGCTGATGCGTCAGGCCGGGCGGTATCTGCCCGAGTATCGCGCCTTGCGTTCCGAGAAGGGCGGCTTCCTGGAGCTGGTGAACGACAGCACGGCTGCGGCAGAAGTGACTCTGCAGCCGATCCGTCGGTTCGGGTTCGACGGCGCGATCCTGTTCTCCGATATCCTGATCGTGCCGATGGCGCTCGGCCAGCGACTCTGGTTCGAAGCAGGCGAAGGTCCGCGCCTCGCACCGCCAATTACGGCACGATCGGTTCTCGACGGGTTCACCGCCGACGCGCGGGCGCTCGATCCGATCTATGAGACGGTTCGCCGCGTCGCGGCAGAGCTGCCACCGGAAGTGACGTTCCTTGGGTTTGCAGGAAGCCCCTGGACCGTCGCGACCTATATGATCGCAGGCCAGGGAAGCCGCGAGCAGGCGGAGGCGCGGCGTCTCGCCTATGGCGATTCCGGACTTGTCGCGGCGCTGATCGACAGGATTGTCGAGACTACGATCGAGTATCTTCTCGGGCAGATTTCCGCCGGCGTCGAAGCGGTCCAGTTGTTCGACAGCTGGTCCGGCAGCCTTTCGCCCGCCCAGTTCGAACAATGGGTAATCGCGCCGACGTCGCGGATCGTCACTGCGCTTCGCGATCGCGCGCCGAACGTGCCGGTGATCGGTTTTCCGAAGGGGGCCGGCGGCAAGCTGGCCGCCTATGCGCGCGAGACGGGAGTCGATGCGATCGGCCTCGATGAGAGCGTCGATCCGCAATGGGCGGACACCGCCTTGCCGCCGGGGCTGCCGGTGCAGGGGAATCTCGATCCGCTTGCGTTGGTGACGGGCGGCTCCGCGCTGCGCACGGCGGCCGAGCGCATCCTTGCCGCCTTTTCCTCGCGGCCGCATATCTTCAATCTTGGGCACGGCATTCAGCAGGATACGCCGATCGCATATGTCGAGCAGGTGCTGGAACTGGTACGGGGAGAGCGGCGATGACGGGGTTTTTGGGCGGCGCCTATCTGTGGGTGAAAGCCGCCCACATCATCTTCGTGATCTTCTGGATGGCGGGGCTGTTCCTCTTTCCCCGCTATCTGGTGCATCACCAGGCGGCGTTGGCGCAGCCGGAGGAAGCGGCCGCCTGGGCCCAGCGCGAAGCCAAGCTCCGCGCAGTAATCCTCACCCCGTCGCTGATCGCGGTCTGGGCAATCGGCATCGTCCTAGCGGTTCACTGGGGCCTGTTCGAAGGCGCGGACGGGCTCGGCTGGCTACATGCCAAGCTGCTGCTGGTCGTGCTGCTCACTGGCTTCCATGGCTGGGCGGTCGGCTATTCGAAGAAGCTCGCGCGCGGCGCCGGTCATCTTCAGGACCGCACGCTGCGGATGCTCAACGAACTGCCCGCGCTGGCGGTGGTGCTGATCGTCATCCTGGCGGTGGTGAAACCCTTCTGACAGAGTGATTGCATGCTGGTTATGACGCTGCTCGCCCTGCTTGGCCAAGACGCGACCGCCGCTGCCAATGAACAGG
Source organism: Sphingosinithalassobacter sp. CS137 (assembly GCF_014334115.1). Lineage (NCBI taxonomy): Bacteria > Pseudomonadati > Pseudomonadota > Alphaproteobacteria > Sphingomonadales > Sphingomonadaceae > Sphingosinithalassobacter > Sphingosinithalassobacter sp. CS137. The sequence continues at coordinate 1,907,971 of NZ_CP060494.1, read as the reverse complement.
ATCTTCGCTGCGTCGCCGCGATGGCGGCAGCGAGCGAAACCGTTTCCGACGAGGGGAAGAGCGGCATGACGGTGGGCATCATGTACTTCCTCGGCCGTATCGAAGGGCGCAGCCCCGATTTCGATGTCGAGGCCGGGCTGGTGCGCAGGTTCAGCGAATCGGCGTGGGCCGAGCAGATCGAGGACGATCTGGAGCGTTGTGGAGTGCAGATTCGCGACAAGGGCATTGCGCTGACCGCGATCGGTAACAGGCTTACGGAACAGGGGTTCTGAACCCAGCTTGACTTGGGCCGGGGCGGGACTTACTTGCATTGGCGTCGTGCGCTTTTCGGCGGCGGCACACTCCTCCAGCATCGTCTCGAGCGCTTCCAGCACCTCGCCGACCGACGCCCTCCCCGCAAAGCGTAGCTTCCGGACTCTGCATGCACCTCAAGGACCTCAAGAAGAAAGCACCGGCCGAACTGGTCGAAATGGCGGAGGCGCTCGGCGTCGAAGGTGCGTCGACGCTGCGCAAGCAGGACCTGCTGTTCGCGATCCTCAAGGCGCAGGCCGAGCAGGGCGATCAGATCATGGGCGAAGGCACGATCGAAGTGCTGCCCGACGGCTTCGGCTTCCTGCGCTCGCCCGAAGCGAATTATCTCGCCGGCCCCGATGACATCTATGTCTCGCCCAATCAGGTCCGGAAGTTCGGCCTGCGCACGGGCGATACGGTGGAAGGCGAGATCCGCGGTCCGAAGGACGGCGAACGCTATTTCGCGCTGACGCGGCTCGTGTCGGTCAATTTCGACAATCCCGAGGCAGTCCGCCATCGCGTCAATTTCGACAATCTGACGCCGCTCTATCCCGAATCCAAGCTCACGCTCGATCCCCATGATCCGACGATCAAGGACAAGTCGGCGCGCGTGATCGACATCGTCGCGCCGCAGGGCAAGGGCCAGCGCGCGCTGATCGTCGCGCCGCCGCGCGTCGGCAAGACGGTGCTGCTCCAGAACATCGCCAAGGCGATCACCGACAATCATCCCGAAGTCTTCCTGATCGTGCTGCTCATCGACGAGCGGCCCGAGGAAGTCACCGACATGCAGCGCTCGGTGAAGGGCGAGGTTATTTCCTCGACCTTCGACGAGCCCGCGCAGCGCCACGTGCAAGTCTCTGAAATGGTGATCGAAAAGGCCAAGCGCCTGGTCGAGCACAAGAAGGACGTGGTCATCCTGCTCGATTCGATCACGCGCCTGGGCCGCGCCTACAACACTGTCGTGCCGAGTTCGGGCAAGGTGCTGACCGGCGGTGTCGATGCCAACGCGCTGCAGCGTCCCAAGCGCTTCTTCGGTGCTGCCCGTAACATCGAGGAAGGCGGCTCGCTCTCGATCATCGCCACTGCGCTGATCGACACCGGCAGCCGCATGGACGAAGTGATCTTCGAAGAGTTCAAGGGAACCGGAAACTCCGAGATCGTGCTCGATCGCAAGGTGGCGGACAAGCGCATCTTCCCGGCGCTCGACGTCGGCAAGTCGGGCACCCGCAAGGAAGAGCTGCTGGTCGACAAGGGTACGCTTTCCAAGATGTGGGTGCTGCGTCGCATTCTGATGCAGATGGGCACCGTCGACGCGATGGAATTCCTGCTCGACAAGATGAAGGATTCCAAGACCAACGAAGACTTCTTCGACTCGATGAACCAGTAAGCGGGGCCGAGTCGCATGCTGGATCTGCTATCGATCGCCACCTATGGCGTTGCCGCGGCCGGGCCTGGCTCGATCGGCGACATGTGGGCGAATATCGTTCACGACTTTTCGAACTTGAGCGATCCGGCGGCGCTGGCCGCTTTCGGCCAGGTGTTGATGATCGACCTGGTGCTCGCCGGCGACAATGCGATCGTCGTCGGTGCGCTCGCGGCGGGCCTGCCGGCCGAGCAGCGCAAGAAGGTCATTCTGATCGGCATCGGTGCGGCGCTGGTGCTCCGCATCGCCTTCGCGCTCGTCGTCACCTGGCTGATGGGCATCGTCGGGCTGATCTTCGCCGGCGGACTGCTCCTGCTCTGGGTGAGCTGGAAGTTCTGGCGCGAGATCCGCCACGACACGTCCAACGTCGGATCGGACGAAGTCGCAGGCGACGAGCATTCGGGTCTCAAGCCGGCACGCAGCTTCGCCAGCGCCGCCTGGGCGGTCGCCGTGGCCGATGTGTCGATGAGCCTCGACAATGTTCTTGCGGTTGCCGGCGCGGCGCGCGAGCACCCCGGCATCCTCGTGGTCGGGCTGCTGCTGTCGGTCGCGCTGATGGGGCTCGCTGCCAACTTCATCGCCAAGCTGATCGATCGCTATCGCTGGATCGCCTATTTCGGCCTCGCCGTGATCGTGTTCGTCGCCTTCAAGATGATCTATGAAGGTTGGGTCGGCGATGCGCACACAATCGGATTAATCTCGTTCTTTCAGTAGGATAAAAAAGGGCGCCCCGAGAGGCGCCCTTTTGTTTTCCGATTTGATCGGCGAAGTCAGCCGAGATGTTCGGCAAAGAACTCCGCAGTCCGCTTGTCCGCCAGCTGCGCCGATTCTTCGGATCGCCGCTTGCCGTGTTCGGTCGCGAAGCCGTGGTCCTCGCCCGGATAGTCGTACAGCGTGACCTTCGGATGCTCGTCCAGTCCTTCGTGCATCTTGGCCTGAGTCGGCTTGTCGACGAAGTGATCTTCCTCGGGGATGTGCAGCAGCAGCGGGTTGGCGATCGCCTGTTTCTCGCCGAGCAGCCCGTCGATCCCGACGCCGTAATAGCCGACGCTAGCGTCCACATCGGTGCGCGCCGCGGTCATGAAGGCGAGCCGTCCGCCCAGGCAATAGCCGACCGCACCCACCTTCGCTCCGTCGACAAGCGCGCGCGCCTTGCGAATCGCGGCTTCGATGTCGCGCACCCCCGCATCCTGATTGAATTTGCCCATCAGCTCGAGCGCGCGCTGAAACTCGGGCTCGACGTCCGGATCGAGTTCGATCCCCGGCTCGAGCCGCCAGAACAGATCGGGCGCAAGCGCGAGATAGCCGGCTTCGGCCCATTTGTCGCACTTGCGACGAATGCCGGCGTTCACGCCGAAGATCTCCTGGATCACGACGATCGCCGCTCTCGGCGTGCCTTCGGGCTCGGCGCAATAGGCGTCGAAGCGCCCGCTGCCGTCCGATGCCTCAATGGTGATGGTCTTGCTCATGAATCCTTCCCTTGCCGTTGCGCCGCAGCCCCGCCTAGACCGGCTGCTAGCAGCCGCGCGCGGGCGCGCTCAAGCGGAGATGAGCCTTGAAGATCAATGTAGAGATCGAGTGCACGCCCGAGGAGGCGCGCCGCGCAATGGGATTGCCGGACTTCACGGCGGTACACGACAGATATGTCGGCATGCTGCTCGAGGCGATGGATGGGACGCAGAATCCCGAGGTAATCGAAACACTTATGCGCAATTGGGCGCCGATGGGCGAGGCTGGCATGAGCTTCTGGCGCCGGATGTTCGAAAGCGGGGGCAAGCCGGGCTGAAGGCGATGGAGACGATCTTTGCTGTCTCCAGCGGAGCGCCGCCCGCCGCGATCGCCGTTCTTCGACTGAGCGGCGCCGATGCGTTCGGAGCGGTCGAGTCGCTCGTCGGAGCGCTTCCCGAGCCCCGGCGTGCGTCGCTGCGCGCGCTGCGCGATCCCGCCGACGGCACGCTGCTCGATCGCGCCTTGCTGCTCGTCTTTCGCGCGCCCCATTCGGCGACAGGGGAAGATCTGGTCGAACTGCACCTGCACGGTGGCCGCGCCGTGGTTCGTGCGACCGAGGCTGTTCTTGGTCGAATGCCGGGGCTCCGTGCCGCCGAGCCGGGCGAATTCACGCGGCGGGCGCTTGCCAACGGCCGCATAGATCTCAGCGAGGCCGAAGGGCTCGGCGATCTGCTCATGGCGGAAACCGAGTCGCAGCGGCGGGTCGCGCTGCGCGCGGCCGAAGGCGGCGTTCGCCGCGAGGTGGAGCGGTGGCGCATGGCGCTGCTTGGCTTGTCGGCTGAAATCGAAGCGGCGCTCGACCACAGCGACGAGGGCGATGTTGCCGACAGCACAGGCTCGGCTTCGACGCTGCCCGCGCGCGCCGCCCGACTCGCCTCAGAGATCGAGGCGGCGGTTGCACGCCCTCCGGTCGAGCGATTGCGCGACGGGCTGCACATCGTGCTCGCCGGACCGCCGAATGCCGGCAAGTCGACATTGTTGAATGCGCTCGCCGGTCGCGAAGCGGCGATCGTCTCGCCGCAGGCGGGAACGACGCGGGACCGGATCGAGATCCCGGTCGTGCGCGACGGCACCGCTTATGTGCTCACGGATACCGCCGGCCTTGCGGACGCCACCGACGATGCGATCGAAGCGATCGGCATAGCCCGCGCGAGGACGGCGATCGAGACGGCCGACATGCTGCTGTGGCTCGGAGAGGACAGCCCGCCACCGCATCCACAGGTGATCTGGGTACACGCACGCGCGGATCTCGCCGAGCGGCAGGCGGACGCGGCCGCAAAGGATATTTCGGTCTCCTCGTTCGACGTCGATTCGGTGGAAGCGCTTTGGGCACTGGTGGGTACGCGTGCGGGATCGCTGCTTCCCCCGCTCGATCATGTCGCGTTGAATGCACGGCAGCGTGCGCTGCTCGGTGAGGCGGCTGGGGCGTTGCGGGCCGCATCCCGCGAAGGGGACGAGTTGATCGTGGCCGAACATTTGCGGGCGGGGCTTCGCGCTTTCGATGCCGTCACCGGCAGGGCCAGCACCGAGGCGATGCTCGATTCGCTGTTCGCGCGATTCTGCATCGGCAAATAGATGTTCCACGTGGAACCGCTTTGACGCCGCCTGTCGGAGCGATTAGCGCAGCGGCATGCACGCGTTCGATGTAATCGTTATCGGCGGCGGTCACGCCGGCACCGAGGCCGCGGCAGCGTCGGCCCGGCGCGGCGCCCGCACCGCACTGCTGAGCTTCGATCTCGCCAAGGTCGGCGCGATGTCGTGCAATCCGGCGATCGGCGGATTGGGCAAGGGGCATCTCGTCCGTGAAGTTGATGCCTTCGATGGTCTGATCGCACGCGCCGCCGACGCCGCGGCGATCCATTATCGGATGCTCAACCGCAGCAAGGGCACGGCGGTTCAGGGGCCGCGGGTTCAGGCGGACCGCGTTCGCTATGCCGCCGCGATTCAGGCGATGCTGAAGGCACAGCCGCTGCTTACGCTGGTCGAAGGCGAAGCCGCTGCACTCGAGATCGCGTCCGATCGCGTGACGGGCGTCCGCTTGGCGGATGGGACGCTGCTTGCTGCCCCCGCCGTCGTGCTCGCTACCGGCACCTTCCTCGGCGGCCGCATCTTCCGCGGCGAGGAGCGCCTTGATGGCGGCCGGATCGGTGAGGCGGCGGCAAGCCGCATCGCCGCGCAGTTGCGTGCGCTCGCGCTTCCCATGGCTCGGCTCAAGACCGGGACCCCGCCCCGCCTCGACGGGCGCACGATCGATTGGAGTCGTTTGGCCGAACAGCCGTCCGATGCGGATCCCTGGACCATGTCGCCGCTCACCCGTGTCCGGTCGCTCCCGCAGCTCCACTGCGGCATCACGCGTACCGTTCCCGCGACCCATGCCGCGATCCGCGCAGGGCTGCACCGGTCGCCGCTCTTCTCCGGGGCAATCGAGGCGCAGGGGCCGCGCTACTGTCCCTCGATCGAGGACAAGATCCACCGCTTTGGCGATCGCGACGGGCATCAGATCTTTCTCGAGCCCGAAGGGCTGGCGACCAGCTTCGTCTATCCCAACGGGCTCTCCACGTCGCTCCCGGTCGAAGTGCAGCAGGCGATGGTCGCGAGCATTCCCGGGCTGGAGCGCGCGACGATCACCGTCCCGGGCTATGCAGTGGAGTATGATCATATCGATCCGCGCGCGCTCGACTCTCGTCTGGCGCTCGGCGCGATCTCCGGGCTGTTCTGTGCGGGGCAGATCAACGGCACCACAGGCTATGAGGAAGCGGCAGGCCAGGGACTGGTCGCCGGTCTGAACGCCGCCGCCCATGCGCTGGGCATCGCGCCGCTCGAGCTCGACCGCGCGACAAGCTATCTTGCGGTGATGATCGACGATCTCGTGCTTCAGGGGGTGACGGAGCCGTATCGCATGCTCACCGCGCGTGCCGAATACCGCCTGCGGTTGCGCGCCGACAATGCCGAGACTCGGCTCGGACCGGTGGCGCGGGCACTCGGCTGCCTTGGTGCCGATCGGCTGGAGCGTCTCGCGCAGCGCGAATCGGAGCGGAGCAGGATCGATTCCGCGTTCGACGTCGAGACGACGTCGAGTGCTGTGCGTGCCAGAGGTGCACCGGTCGCGGCCGATGGCGCCCGCCGGACGATCCGCGAGTGGCTTCGCTTCCCCGGGGTCACTGCTGCCCAGCTGTTGCCAGCGGAGGTCCTGGCGAACTGCCGCGGCGACGTCCTGACCGAGGCCGAAGAAGATGCGCGCTATGCCCCGTATCTCGATCGGCAGGAGGCGGAGGTATCGGAGCTACGCGCGAATGATGCGATCCGCTTGCCGGCTGGGCTGGATTTCGCCGCCGTGCCCGGGCTCTCGGCAGAGATGGTGGAGCGGCTCTCGGCGGCGCGCCCGGAGACGCTCGGCGCCGCCTCGCGAATTCGCGGGATCACCCCTGCCGCGCTTTCCGCGATCCTGCTGCACGCTCGGAAGCGCAGGGCGGCATGACCGAGGAGGAGGCACGCGAGTGGGTCCGCAGCACCTTTGGTGTTCCACGTGAAACCCGGCTCGCCGAATACGCCGAATTGCTGATCGCAGAATCGGGCCGCCAGAACCTGATTGCAGCCTCGACGCTCGAGTCGATCTGGGTTCGGCACCTGGTCGATTCGGCGCAGCTCGTCCCGCTGGCGGAGCCTGCCGGTGACGGAGTCTGGCTCGACATCGGGTCAGGTGCGGGCCTGCCGGGGCTGGTAGTCGCGCTGCTCACGGAGCGCCCGGTGCATCTCATCGAGCCGCGGGCGAAGCGCGCCGAGTTTCTCCGCACGGCCGCAGACGCGCTCGGTATCGGCGACCGCGTCGAAGTTCACGCCATGCGAGTCGAGAGCGTCGTGCCGCTCGCGGCTGCGGTTATCACCGCACGCGCGGTGATGGCGCTCCCTGCGCTGCTCGCCGCAGCGCGCAATTGCAGCACGCGTTCGACGCTCTGGCTTCTGCCGAAAGGCCGGAATGCGCAATCAGAGGTGGAAGCGGCGCGGCGCGCGTGGCAAGGTTCGTTCCACGTGGAACCGAGTATCACGCAGTCCGAGTCCCTGATCGTGGTCGCGCGGGAGGTACGCCCGAGATGATCTGCATCGCCATTGCCAATCAAAAGGGCGGCGTCGGCAAGACGACGACGGCGATCAACGTCGGCACGGCGCTGGCCGCCACCGGCAAGCGCGTCCTGCTGCTCGATCTCGATCCGCAGGGCAATGCATCGACGGGCCTTGGCATAGGGCGTGGCGAGCGTGAGCGCTCGACCTATGATCTGCTCGTCGGCGAGGCCGCGCCCGAGGAAGTGGCGGTCGCGACGCGGGTGCCGGGCCTTGATATCGTTCCCGCCACGCAAGACCTGTCGGGCGCCGAGATCGAGCTAATCGAGTTCGAGGCGCGGACGCACCGCCTTGAATCCGCGCTGCGCCGCGATACCAGCGAACGCTGGGACGTGGTGCTGATCGATTGTCCGCCATCGCTGGGGCTGCTGACCATCAACGCAATGGTCGCGGCGCATGCGTTGCTTGTGCCGCTACAGTGCGAGTTTTTCGCGCTTGAGGGACTGAGCCAGCTGCTCACGACTGTCGAGCGGATCCGCAGCCGCTTCAATCCGGGGCTTTCGATCCTCGGCGTAGCGCTGACCATGTATGATCGGCGTAATCGGCTGACCGATCAGGTTTCGGATGACGTGCGTGCTGTGCTGGGCCGCGTCGTCTTCGACACGGTGATCCCGCGCAACGTTCGCCTTTCCGAAGCGCCGAGCCATGGTGTGCCCGCATTGATCTACGATCACCGCTGCGCCGGCTCCGAGGCCTATATCGCTCTCGCACGCGAAGTGATCGATCGCCTGCCCAAGCTCCAGAAGGCCGCATGACCGAAGAAACCAGCGCCTCTCCCCCTGCCCCCACCCGCAAGCCGCGCCCCGGCCTTGGCCGTGGTCTCAGCGCGTTGCTCGGCGATACCGAACGGGAAGCGCCCGCAGAGGGAGCGCCGGCCGGTGGAACGGGCATTCGGATGCTGCCGGTGAGCGCACTCGCCCCTCACCCGGGGCAGCCGCGCCGTCGGTTCGACGAAGCCGCGCTCGACGATCTTGCCCAGTCAATCGCGGCGCGCGGCCTGATTCAGCCGATCGTCGCCAGGCCGCACGGCAAGGGATATCAGATCGTTGCCGGCGAGCGTCGTTGGCGCGCCGCACAGAAGGCGCGGCTCCACGAGGTTCCCGTCGTCGTCCGCGAGCTCAGCGAGGCCGAGACGCTCGAGATAGCGCTGGTCGAGAATATTCAGCGCCAGGATCTCAATGCGATCGAAGAGGCCGACGCCTATCGCAAGCTGATCGATGAATTCGGCCACACCCAGGATGCGCTTGCGCGGCTGGTCCATAAGTCCCGCAGCCATGTCGCCAATCTCATGCGATTGCTCGATCTTCCGCCGGGCGTGCAGGGTCTGGTCGTCGAGGGGGGGCTTCAGATGGGCCATGCACGGGCCCTCATCGGTGCGCCTGACGCCGAATCGCTTGCGCATCGAGTAATCGAAAAAGGGCTCTCGGTTCGCGAAACCGAACGGCTTGCGCGGGAATCGAAGCCGCGCGGCGATTCACCGCGCGGCGCGAGCCGGAGCGAAGCGGGCCCGGGCAATGATGCCGATATCGCTGCGCTCGAGCGGCATTTGAGCGATGCACTCGGGCTCAACGTGCGGATCGCCCATGGTGCCAAGGGCGGCACCCTCACCCTCGGCTATTCGACGCTCGACCAGCTCGACATGGTGTGCCAGCGGCTGAGCGGAGACCGAATCTAGCCCCGCATGCGCGCGGCCGCGCGCGTCAGCGCGGCGCATTCCGCCTCGGCGATCACATCGCCTGCATTTGCCGTCTGCATCAGCGCGCGCTCGGCGGAGCGGACCCGCTCTATCGCCCGTGCCAGTTGGGGCGCGTTCCAGCGCTTGAGCGCCCGCGCAGTGTCGGCACGTTCGCGGAAAAAGATCCGCTCGACGAGCTGATCGACTGGTACTCCCGAATCCGCCTGCGCACGCAGCTCGGCAAGTGTCATCAGCCGCCGCGCCAGCTGGCGGAGCAGCGGGATACCTGAGCCGCCCGCCTCGCGCAGTCGCCTGAGTGCGGTGCCGATCGTTGCGACGCGCCCGTCGATCGCCGCTTCGATCACTTCGAACAGCTCCGATTCGTCCAGGTCCGCGCCGATCGCTTCCAGTGTTGTCGAATCCGCATCCCGCTTCCGATCGGGCGCTGCATCGAGAAACAGCGCAAGCTTCTCGATCTCGCGCGCAAGCACGGCCCTGTCCCCGCCCGCGGCGCTTGCGAGCCGCTGCGGCACGTCGCCGGTCAGGCGGAGCCCCTGCTCCTGCGCCAGTGCCGATGCCAGCCGAACGGCATCCTGTCCTTCGGGCGGATAGCAGGCCAGTGCCAATGCGGCCGGCGCGGCGATTGCCAGCTTCACCAGCTTGCTGCTGGTCCTCAGTCCGGGTCCGAAGGCGACCACCGGATTGATGGCCTGCTCGGCGTCCAGCAGCAGCGTGACCGCTTCTACAGTAGCGTCGTCAGCGCCACGGACCCGGATCAGCCGCCTCTCGCCGAATAGCGAAAGCGACGCGGCTTCGTCCGCGAGAGTCCCGGGGGAATCGCGCAACGCTTTGGATTCGACGTCAATTTTCTCGACCTCGGGCCCTAGCGCCTGGGCAAGCTGCTGCCCCAGCGCCTGCGCGCCGGCCTCATCGGGACCGTGCAGCAGATACAGGCGGATGTCGGGGGTTGGCGCGGCGATGCGCGCACGCATCTGCGCGACGTTGACTTTCACTGCGCCTCATTCTGGGCGTAGCGCGCGAGCCGAGCCACGATCTGGTCGGCGACGATGTTCGACAGCCGCTCGAGGGCACTGCGCTCGGCGGCGATCGTCGCATATTCGGAACCGACCACATCGATGCCAGCGTCCGAACCCGCGGTCGAATCGAGCACGACGGCGCCGGTGCTCAGGTCGATCAACTGGTAGCGGGCACGCAGCGAGCGACGCTCGCGTGCAACGCTATCGTCGCGCCGCACGCCAAGACCGGTGATCTGATCGTCGAGCCGCACGTCGAGCCGGTAGCGCGCCGGAGCGTCATTGCCGACGTCGAGCCGATCGCGCAGCGCATGCGCCACCAGCCATCCCGAACGACCCGGTATCGGAGCGACCGACACTGCCGCGAGTGTGGATCGCACCGGCCCCGATGCGCCGCCGCCATAGAGCGGCCGCAGGCCGCAGCCCGAAAGCGCCGCCAGCGCCATCAGGGCCGCCAACGCCCTCATGCGACGATGTTCACGAGCCGGTCGGGCACGACGATCACTTTCTTCGGCGCCTTTCCTTCGAGCGTCCGCACGATCTTGTCCGATTCGAGCGCTGCCGCTTCGATGTCGGCACGCGCCATGCCCTTGGGCAATAGCAAGGTATCGCGCAGCTTGCCATTCACTTGCACGGCGATCGTCACCTGGGTGTCGACGAGCAGCGAAGGGTCGACCTCGGGCCATGCGGCGTCGGCGATCAGCCCGTCCTCTCCCATCGCTGCCCAGGCCTCTTCGGCGATATGCGGAACCATCGGCGCGGCGATCCGCACCAGCGCGCGCACGGCCGCCGTGCGCGAAGCCGATGGCGAAGCCTTCTCGATCGCGTTCACCAACTCGTACAGCTTGGCCACGGCCTTGTTGAACGAGAGCGCCTCGATATCCTCGGCAACGCCGGCGATCGTGCGGTGGAGCTTGCGGTCAAGCTCGATGTCCTCGCCCGCCGCTTCGGACAGGCCGTCGAAAAGCCGCCACATCCGGTTCACGAAGCGCCAGGCACCTTCGATTCCGTTTTCGCTCCATTCCAGGTCGCGTTCGGGCGGACTGTCCGAAAGCATGAACCAGCGAACGGCGTCTGCGCCGTACTGATCGACGATCTCGGTCGGATCGACAGTGTTCTTCTTCGATTTCGACATCTTTTCGACGCGGCCGATCGAGACCGGCTGCCGATCCGTCTTCAGCACGGCGCCGTCGGCGGAGATGTCGAGTTCCTCAGGATTGTACCACTGGCGCTCCCCTCCTTCGCCGCGGAAATAGGTCTCGTGCGTCACCATGCCCTGGGTGAAGAGGCCCGCGAACGGCTCCGCAACGTCGAGCTTGCCGATGCGGCTGAGTGCCCGAGTGAAGAAGCGCGCATAGAGCAGATGCAGGATCGCATGCTCGACCCCGCCGATATATTGGCCTACCGGCAACCAGGCGTTCGCCACTGCCGGATCGAACGGGCGATCTTCGGGGCTGCTGGCGAAGCGGATGAAATACCACGACGAGTCGACGAACGTGTCGAGCGTGTCGGTCTCTCGCTCGGCCTTGCCACCGCAGTTGGGGCAGTCGACGTGCTTCCAGCTCGGATGCCGCACCAGGGGGTTGCCGGGAATCTCGAACGAAACGTCCTCGGGCAGCACCACCGGAAGCTGGTCCTTCGGCACCGGAACCGGGCCGCAGTGCGTGCAATGGATGATCGGGATCGGCGTGCCCCAATAGCGTTGACGGCTCACGCCCCAGTCGCGCAGCCGCCAGACGGTCGTGCCGGTTCCCCAGCCCTCGTCTTCCGCGCGTTGGATCACCTCGCGCTTGGCGTCGGCAACGTCCATGCCGTCCAGGAAGTGCGAATTCACAAGTGTGCCCGGCCCGGTATAGGCTTCGGCTTCCGCGAATTCCGGCGCCTGCTTCGTGCCGTCGGATACGACGCGCCGGATCGGCAGGCCGTATTTGGAGGCGAATTCGAAGTCGCGCTGATCGTGCGCCGGCACGCCGAACACCGCGCCCGTGCCATAGTCCATCAGCACGAAATTCGCGATATAAACCGGCAATTCCAGTTCAGGATCAAACGGATGCGTGGCGCGCAGCCCCGTATCGAGCCCCAGCTTCTCCTGAGTCTCGATCTCGGCAGCGCTGGTGCCACCCGCCTTGCACTGTTCGATGAAGGCGGCGGCTTGAGGATCGCTCTCGCCTAGCTTCTGCGCGATCGGGTGGTCGGCCGCGACTGCGACGAAGCTCGCGCCAAAGATCGTGTCCGGCCGCGTCGTGAACACCTCGACGTCGCCGTCATCGGAAAGGGCAAAGCGGAAGCGCAGCCCCTCGGACTTGCCGATCCAGTTCTCCTGCATCAGCCGGACCTTGTCCGGCCAATGCTCGAGGCCCTGCAATCCCTCGAGCAACTCGTCCGCGAAGTCGGTGATCCTCAGGAACCACTGGCTCAGCTTGCGCCGTTCGACCAGCGCGCCGGAGCGCCATCCGCGGCCGTCGATCACTTGTTCGTTGGCGAGCACCGTCTGGTCGACCGGATCCCAGTTGACCGAGGCTTCCTTGCGATAGACGAGCCCCGCCTCGTAGAAGTCGAGGAACAGCGCCTGCTCATGCCCGTAATAATCGGGTTCGCACGTGGCGAGCTCACGGCTCCAGTCGAGCGCGAAGCCCAACCGCTTCAGCTGCGCACGCATCGTCGCGATATTCTCACGCGTCCAGGCGCCTGGATGGACCTTCTTCTCCATCGCGGCATTCTCGGCCGGCATGCCGAACGCGTCCCAACCCATCGGATGGAGCACTTCCATGCCGCGCATCCGGCGGAACCGCGCGAGCACGTCGCCCATGGTATAGTTGCGCACATGGCCCATGTGGATGCGCCCCGACGGATAGGGAAACATCTCGAGCACATAGGATTTCGGCTTGGGCGAATCGTCGCGCGCGGCGAAAGTGCGGCGTTCTTCCCACACTTTCTGCCACGCCGCGTCCGCCTTCAGCGGATTGAAACGCGACGCCATGGAAACTCCTGAAAAATCAGTCCTGTACGAGTGCGGCGCGGCGCAAATCGCGAGCGCGCGTGAGGATGATGTCCTCCAGCCGCTGCACCGTTGCCGCCTGCACCGGGGCCTCCACCCACTGGCCGTTCTGGCTCACCTGGCGCAGTGCGGCGACTCGCAGCGCGTCGGCGCGCAGATCCTGGTCGAGGATCGTGACGGTCACCTTCATGCGCTCGTTCTGAACGTTCGGATTGACGTACCAGTCGGTCACGATGACGCCGCCGTTCGAATCGGTCTGGAGCAGCGGCATGAAGCTCAGCGTGTCGAGGCTCGCGCGCCACAGATAGCTGTTCACGCCGATCGTCGTCACCTGTGACGCGGCGAGATCGGCGCGCGGCCGGTCGCCGCCGCCGCATGCGGCGGTGGTGCAGGCGAGCGATGCCAGGATCGCAGTGCTCAACAGGCGGTTCATCGGCAAATCCCAAGGCAGAAGTTGGCTCGAACAGCCTCTATAGATGGTCGCACGGGCGCCGCAAGCGCTGCGGGCTGTGGACCCTGTGCAACAGTCATGAGGATTCTCGCATAGCCAGTGGAACGATGCGGCCGGTTCGTGGTAGCACTTATCAACAGGGAAGGAATGACGATGATTTCGGGGCGCTGGATGGCAGGGCTGGGTCTGGGGGCATTGATTGCCGCCGGGGTCGCCGTTGCGCCTGCGCTTCAGGCGCGCGAGAGCGGTGTCGCTGCGATGGAGCCGAGCCGTTCGATGATCCGGAGCATCGACAGCTTCACGCCCGCCGCGGCCGATCCCAAGCTTGCCGCCGTGCTCGCGCAGAGCGGCATGGCCGAACGCGGCTTCCGGTTTACGCCCAGCGCATCCCGCCGCCCCGCCAACCGCGCAGTCACCGTCGCAGTTCGCGCGCGAACCAATCGCACGGTCGGCGAGGCCGAGCGTAGTCGCGCCGCCGCCGCTCAGCCAGAATCGCTTAGCCTCGCGCCGATCGCTTATAATCTCGGCGCCTCGGTGGGCTGGCAGCGGTTTGCCGTTTCGGCCGATGTCACTCGAGTCGATCTGGTCAGCCAGCCGGGTGGTACCGAGCGCACCGAAGTGGGGGTCAGCTATCGCGGCGACCGCGCCGGCGCGCGAGTGAGCGCTTCGAACAGCCGCCCCGTGGAAGGCCCGGCGCCGAAGCTGGTCGGCTCGGAAAGCCAGCGCCAGACGATCGACGTGATGGGCTCCTATTCGCTGACTCGGAACCTCGATGTCACTGCCGGAGTCCGCTACGAGCGTAGCGAACGCGAGCGGTTGCCGCGGCTCACCGACGATCGCCGCGACAGCCAGGCCGTCTACGTCGGAACAGCCTTCCGCTTCTGATCGGCGGCGCTCCAGGCGTCGATTGCCGCCCAGCCATATAGTCCCGGAACGCGGAGCGCGCGCGCGCGACGCGCGTCCATGCCGCCGAGTGCGATCACCGGCACGTCGAGTCCCGCGATCATCAGCCCGAGCCCCACGGGCCCCAGGGCCCTGGCGCCAGGGTGCGATCGAGTCGCGAAGACCGGAGAAACGAACAGCGCATCGGCACCACGGCGGACCGCGGTGATTGCCTCGGTCCGCGAATGGACAGGCATCGTGCGCAGCCCCGGACGCGTTCGGCGAGCCGTGCGGCCGTGCACGCCATGCTCCTCGGGCCCGAGCGGCCCCTCGCCCGCACGCAGTAATATCAGCCGCCGCCGTCGGGCGACTCGTGCCACCTTGGCGAAGAGGGCGCGGCGCTCCCCGATCGGCAGCGAGTAATGGCGGAGGATCACGCCGCTGCCGCGCGGCAACCGCTCCAGTGCCTCCCACAGTCGCTCCCCCATGCGCTCATCGGTCATCAGCCAGATCGTAGGGAGCAGGGACTGGCGGCGGCGCATGACGCTCCCTATAGCGCGGCTCATGCAACCCGACGATGCCCGTCACCGCCTGGAATCCGTCCGGCAGGAGATCGCGCGTGCCGCGAAGACCGCTCGGCGATCGCCCGACGCGGTCACCCTGATTGCCGTTTCCAAGATGCATGAAGCCGATGCGATCCGCCCGCTCATCACCGCGGGGCAACGCGTTTTCGGAGAGAATCGGGTGCAGGAGGCCGCCGCCAAATGGCCCGCGCTGCGCGAAGCGACCCCCGGCATCGACCTTCACCTCGTCGGCCAGTTGCAATCGAACAAGGCCGATGACGCCGTCGCGCTGTTCGACGCGATCCATTCGCTCGATCGAAGTTCGCTCGTCACTGCGCTCGCGAAGGCGATGGACAAGGCGGATCGCCGTCCATCGTGCTTCGTCCAGGTCGATATCGGGGACGAGCCGCAGAAGGGCGGCTGCGCGATTGCCGATCTTCCCGCGCTTCTTGGCGAAGCGCGCGCCGCCGAAATCCCGGTGGCAGGGCTTATGTGCGTCCCCCCCTTCGGCGTCGAGCCCGCGCCCTATTTTGCGCTGCTGGCGAAGCTTGGTCGGGACCATGGTCTCGCCGGGTTCAGCATGGGTATGTCAGGCGATTTCGATACCGCCGTCACGCTGGGCGCCACCCACGTCCGGGTCGGCACGGCCCTGTTCGGAGCGCGCGCATGAAGTTCGATGCGATCCTCTTCGATTTCGACGGCGTGCTGCTTGAAAGCGAATATGAGGGCAATCGCCACATCGCGAATTTCCTGACCGCCAATGGGCATCCTACCAGTGCCGAAGATTCGATGGCGAACTTCATGGGCCTTTCGGGCCAGGACTTCGTCAGCGCGGTCGAGCGCTGGATCGGACGCCCGCTTCCGCCGCATTTCGAAGGCGAGCGGGTGGCCGAGAATGAGCGCGTGCTTCTCGAGGGCCTCGATCCGGTCGCCGGCGCCATTGCCTTCATCCGGGGTCTTCCGGCCGAGCTCCCGCGAGCGATCGCCTCGTCGAGTTCGACTCACTGGATCGCCACTCACCTCGATCACCTCGGGATCCGCGATGCGTTCGGTGAGCATCTCTACAGCGGCAAGGAGCATGTCGGACGGGGAAAGCCCGCGCCGGATCTCTATCTCCACGCCGCGGAGGCGATCGGCGCCGACATCCGCCGCACCGTGATCCTGGAGGATTCACCCGTCGGCGTACGGGGTGCGGTAGCATCGGGCGCGCATGTCATCGGTCTTTGCGCCGGTCGCCATTGCGCTCCCGATCACGCCGAGCGGCTGCGCGCGCTCGGCGTTCATGACATCGCCGCTGATTTCGAGGACGTCGCTCGGCTTGTGTTTTGAGGGCGTCTTCGCCCCCGTGGTCTCCTGATTGACCGAGCAATATACGATCCATATACGGATCGTTAGCTCGTTTCCGGAGGCCGTGATGGGAATCGTGAAGATCGACGACGCGCTGCATGAAGAACTGCGCCGCGCCAGTACCGTCATGTGCCGCTCGATCAATGCGCAGGCCGAATATTGGATGAAGATCGGCATGCTCGCCGAGGCCAATCCCACCGCTTCGTTCAACGAGATCGTCCGGATGCAGTTTGCGGCGGCGAAGGTGCGCATTCCCGAGCTTGCGCACGGCTGACATGGTCAAGACGGCTGAGGAACTGGCGCTCCTGCGCACATCGGGGCGGCTGCTCGCATCGGTTTTCGAGATGCTCGACCGCCAACAGCTCGCCGGCATGTCGACGTTGCAGGTCAATGACCTGGTCGAACGCTTTATCACGCATGATCTGGGTGCGCGGCCGGCGAGCAAGGGGCAATATGGCTTCGAATATGTCCTGAACTGCTCGATCAACCATGTCGTCTGCCATGGCGTGCCCGATGCGGCCGAGTTCATTCGCGACGGCGACATCACCAATCTCGACATCACGCTCGAAAAGAATGGCTTCATCGCCGATTCGAGCAAGACCTATGTCGTCGGCGATGCTCCGCCCGCTGCCCGGCGGCTGGTGCGGGTTGCCCGGGAGGCGATGTGGCAGGGGATACGTCAGGTCCGGCCCGGCGCGCATCTGGGGGACATCGGCTTCGCGATCGAGCGCCATGCCAAGCGGCACGGCTATTCGGTCGTGCGCGAATTCTGCGGTCATGGGATCGGTCGCGAGATGCATGAGGAGCCGCAGGTGCTCAATTTCGGGCGTCCCGGAACCGGCATGCGGTTGCGTGAAGGGATGGTCTTCACGATCGAGCCGATGATCAATCAGGGCAGCCGCAAGGTGTCGACGAACG
Source organism: Sphingosinithalassobacter sp. CS137 (assembly GCF_014334115.1). Lineage (NCBI taxonomy): Bacteria > Pseudomonadati > Pseudomonadota > Alphaproteobacteria > Sphingomonadales > Sphingomonadaceae > Sphingosinithalassobacter > Sphingosinithalassobacter sp. CS137. The sequence goes on along the minus strand of NZ_CP060494.1, from coordinate 1,890,761 downwards.
ACGACGGCTGGACGGTGGTGGCAAGCGACGGAAAGCTTTCCGCCCAGTTCGAGCATACCGTCGCGGTGACGGGCAACGGAGTCGAGGTGCTCACGCTTCGGGCAGAGGAGAGCGGGATGCCGGACCGCATGCGCTGAGCCGCTGGCGTTTGCCAGCGGGGTTCCGCACCAACGCGGTCAGCGCCTCGCAACGCGCGCCTGAAAGGCCGGATCGGTATTCTGCTGCGCCGTGCATTCGTCGAGCCAGCGGAGCTCCGCCTCCCTGTCGTTCGCGGCTTCCATCCTTGCCGCAATCTCCAGCGCTTCCGGAGTGATCGCCTCGATCCACGCCGCGCCGCCGTGCTGCTCTGCCAGCAGTGTCGCTCGCATCACCATTTCGTCCGCCACGTCGGAGTTCGATGCCTGCTGAGCGCGATTGGCCGCGAGCCCGAAGATCGCGGCGCAGTGGGCGGGGTTCGCGCTGTCGAAGAAGGGATCGTTGGCAGGTGTGCAACCGGCGAGGAGCAGCATCAGAAGCGTCTTGCCGAAACGTGGTCGCATGCGTCGCTCTCCTGATGCCGCCTTTCAGGCCGACTCGCTTGTCAGAACTGGTGCCCCGTCCGGTCACGTTTGGTCGCCAGATAGCGCTCGTTGTGCGGATTGGGCGGCAGATGATGCGCGACGCGTTCGATCACGCGGATCCCCGCCGATTCGAGCCCTGCCACCTTTTCGGGATTGTTCGTCAGCAGCCGCACCTCGTGCTGCCCCAGCAGCTCGAGCATCCGGCCCGCCACCGCGAAGTCGCGAGCGTCGATCGCAAACCCCAGCCGCGTGTTCGCATCGACCGTGTCGAAGCCCTGATCCTGAAGCGCATAGGCGCGCAGCTTGTTGATCAGCCCGATCCCGCGCCCTTCCTGGCGTAGATAGAGCAGCACGCCCCAGCCGCTCGCGCGGATCGCCGCGATCGCGGCGTTCAGCTGTGGCCCGCAGTCGCATTTGAGCGAACCCAGCACATCGCCGGTCAGGCATTCGCTGTGCAGCCGCACCAGCGGCGGCGCGCCCGTCGGACTGCCGATCAGCAGCGCGACATGCTCGCCGGGTGCTTCATCGGTGCGAAAGGCGACGATCTCCGCATCCTCGGCACCCGCCACCGGCAGCCGCGCCCGCGCCGCGATCCGCAACCGGCCGGCATCCTCATGCGCGGAGATGTCGTCCGGTGTGACGCCGCTGCCATCGTCCGCGCCCACCCGAACGAAGAACGCCGGCAGCAGTCCCGCGATTCGTGCCAGCCGGAGCGCCGCGCCGGCCGCTTCCGGCTCCGTCACGGCCTCGGCGCGAAACGGCCCCTTCAGCGGCCGCGCAAGATCGAGCTGGGGATCGGCAAGCGCGACTCCCATGTCGAAGTCGAGCCAGTCGGTACGCGCGACCTGCACCGGCCCGTCGGGCACTGCCGCTTCGCGTTGATTGACCAGCTTGAGCGTCGCCGCGCGCCCGGCCGAAAGCAGGAGTGGCGCTGTTCCCGATGGATCGAACGCCGCGAGTCGCCCGGCGTCCGCGGTCTCCACCGGCAGCAGCGCCAGCGATGCCGCGCATCCGCGGATCGTCACCGGCCAGCCGCGGCGCAGCGCGTCCAGCGCCATGGCGACGCCGCGTACGTCGCTCAAAGCGCGAACTCGGTCACGAGCGGCACATGGTCCGAAGGCTTGAGCCAGCTCCGGCAGGATTCATGCACCTTGTGTCCGGTCGCGGCGGCGGCGACCTCTCGGCTGGCCCACATATGGTCGAGCCGCCGTCCGCGATCCGAGGCGGCCCAATCCTTGGCGCGATAGCTCCACCAGGTGAAGCAGCGCTCGGGCGCCGGAATGAAGCGGCGGCCGAGATCGACCCAGTCGTGCGCCGCCTGCATCCGGCCCAGCGCTTCGACTTCGATCGGCGTGTGGCTGACGACGTCGAGCAGTGCCTTGTGGTTCCACACGTCGCATTCGAGCGGGGCGATGTTGAAATCGCCGACCAGCAGCGTCGGCACCTTCAGCGCCTCGGACCATCGCGTCATCCGCTCGATGAAATCGAGTTTCTGGCCGAATTTCGGATTTGCCTCGCGATCGGGCACATCGCCGCCGGCGGGAACATAGACGTTTTCGAGCCGCAGTCCGTTCGCCAGCCGCACGCCCACGTGCCGCGCCTCGCCGTTTGCCTGCCAGTCGAGCCTGTCGTCCTCGGTGAGCGGAACGCGGCTGACGATCGCCACGCCGTGATGCATCCGCTGGCCATGGACGACGATGTGCTCATAGCCCAGCTCGCGAAACGCCGCGGCGGGAAAGTCGCCATCGATCACTTTCGTTTCCTGGAGACAGAGGATGTCAGGAGACTCCTCGGTCAGGAACCGTTCGACGATTCCGATGCGGAAGCGAACCGAGTTGATGTTCCAGGAAGCGATCTTGATCGTGTCGGCCATTGCGCAGCCATGTAGCCAGCCCGGCCGCGATGCGCCAGAGACGCGAAAGGCCCCCGCTCCGGGGGCAGTGGAACGGGGGCCGACCTGGCGTTCGTCACGCAGGCAGGATGTGGAACTCGCCGGGCAACAGGGGGAAAAATCCCGGCACGCCCCACATCCGCACGAACGGTTCTAGGCGAGCGAAGCTGTCGCGGAGATGAATGGATCAGCGTCCGCCGGGCCGCCCCTGGCGCCGCGGGTCGTTCCAACGGAACGTTCCGTCGGAAACCTGGGTGTTGAGGCGCTGGTCCGACAATCGGATGGTCGTGCGATTGTTCTGCGAATCGAGCGCCACCCAGCCCTGCAGCAGCAATCCGGCCGGCGCGTTTTCCTCGCGCTGGAAGATCATCGTGATCCGGCCATATTCGGGGTGCTCGGGGTCGTGCACTTCGATCGAAACGACGCGCGGATCGCGTGTCGGCACCACCCGGGCAAAGCGCGCGATGTCGCGGCTGGGATCGAGCAGCACCGACAGCGGCGAGTTACCGATAGGCCAGCGTTCAACCTGCCGAACCTGATAGTCGATGAAATAGAGGCTGCTGCCGTCGGCGACGATCAGCTGCGGAATGCCGCGCTCGTACTGGAAACGGATCTTTCCCGGCCGCTTCAGCGTCATCGTGCCGTTCACCGTCCGCCCGTTGCGATCGGTCTGGCTGAAATCCGCGACCATCGACGTCACGCCGCGCAGGTGGCGCTGCACCTGATCCAGCGTGTTCTGCTGAGACGCGGGCGCCGCCGCGACGAGCGCGGGGACGGCAAGGGCAAGGGCGATGGACGTGCGAACCACGAGCTTCTCTCCAACAATTCTGGCGATGCGGCTAGCCGGATCGGCTTGAATGCGCGCTGAACCCGCGCCGAGGCGATTCGATCCGAGTCAGGCGATCGGGCGCCCGTCGGTATCCATCAGTACGTCGCGGCGGCCGACGTGATCGGGGCGGGAGACAAGGCCTTCGCGCTCCATCCGCTCGATCAGCCGCGCCGCCGAATTATAGCCGATGCGCAGCTGGCGTTGCAGCCAGCTCGTCGACGCCTTTTGGCTTTCGGCGACCAGCTGGCATGCGCGGCGATATTGCTGTTCCTCCGGACTGTCGTCGCCGCCCGGCGCGCCATCGAGCGCGAAGCCGCCGTCCTCGGGCTCCTCGGTCACCGCCGAGATATAGTCCGGCGTGCCCTGCGCGCGCCAGTGTTCGGCGACCGCCTGCACTTCCTCGTCGCTGACGAACGGCCCGTGCACTCGGGCGATCTGCTTGCCGCCGGGCATGTAGAGCATGTCGCCCTTGCCGAGCAGCTGCTCGGCGCCCTGTTCGCCCAGGATGGTGCGCGAATCGATCTTGCTGGTGACGTGGAAGCTGATGCGCGTCGGCAGGTTCGCCTTGATCACGCCGGTGATCACGTCGACCGACGGACGCTGCGTCGCCATGATCAGATGGATGCCCGCCGCGCGCGCCTTCTGCGCCAGCCGCTGGATCAGGAATTCGACTTCCTTGCCCGCGGTCATCATCAGGTCGGCGAGCTCGTCGACGATGATCACGATCTGCGGCAGCGGCGTGAGTTCGAGCGTCTCCTCCTCGTAGATCGGCTGGCCGGTCTCCTGGTCGTATCCGGTCTGCACGCGGCGGCCCAGCTTCTGCCCCTTTGCCTTGGCCTGGCGCACCTTGTCGTTGAAGCTGGCGAGGCTGCGGACGTTGACGCTCGCCATCATCCGATAGCGGTCTTCCATCTGCTCGACCGCCCATTTCAGCGCGCGCACCGCCTTGGGCGGATCGGTGACGACGTCGGCGAGCAGATGCGGGATGTCCTTGTACATGCTGAGTTCGAGCATCTTCGGATCGATCATGATCATCCGGCACTGCTCGGGCGTGAGCCGATAGAGCAGCGACAGGATCATGCAGTTGAGCCCCACCGACTTGCCCGATCCGGTGGTGCCCGCGACCAGCAGGTGCGGCATCGGCGCTAGATCGGCGATCACCGGGTCGCCCGCGATGTTCTTGCCCAGCACGATCGGCAGCGTCGCGCCCTGGCTCTCGAAAGCCTCCGATCCGATCAGCTCGTGCAGGCTCACCGTCTCGCGCTTCGCATTGGGCAGTTCGATGCCGATCACGCTGCGGCCGGGGATAGTCGCCACGCGCGCGGAGATCGCGCTCATGTTGCGCGCGATATCGTCGGCGAGCTGGATCACGCGGCTCGCCTTGATGCCGCTCGCAGGCTCGAGCTCGTACATCGTCACCACCGGACCCGGTCGCACCTCGACGATCGATCCCTTGACGTGAAAATCGTCGAGCACGCTCTCCAGCAACCGCGCATTCCGCTCGAGCGCGGCCTTGTCGACCGCCGGATTGGCGTTTGCGGGAGTCGCGGTGAGCAGTTCGAGCGGCGGCAGGCGATAGCTGTCGGGGAAGGCAAGCGACGCCTGAGTCGGCTTGGGCTTGGAAGGCGAGGGCGCAAGCGTGCGATCGGCGATCACCGGGCTGGGCCGATTCTCGGGCAGAGCCAGCTTGCGTGGAGCTGGCTTGACCGATGCCCTATCGGCCTCGGCCTCGGTTTCGGGTGCCGCCGCAGGGTCGCGCCGCGGCAGGCGCGGCACGCGCACGCCGGTGTCGGGCAGGCTAAGCTCAAGGCTGCGCCCCCAGAGGAAAACGCCCGCGATGCCGCAGATCAGGCCGATCAGCCGACCGCCCCACAGCGATACCGTCGGGTCTCCCGCAAGCCCCAGCATCCACTGCAGCACGCCCGCGCCCGCCAGTCCGATCGCGCCACCCCAACCGCCGGGCAACGCGAGCACCGAATCGCTCGATACGAAGGCGAGCGCGGTGCCCATCAGCACGACTCCGATCGCCGCGCCGCGCAGCATCTTCGGCCAGCCGCCGACAGGCCGATCACGCCAGAGGCGGTGGGCGACGATCAGGCCCAGCGGCGTGAGCAGCACCACCGGCAATCCGGCGATCGCGAACAGCAGATCGGCGATCCAGGCGCCGGGCGCGCCCAGCAGGTTGCGTGCATCGGCGCCCGAGGCCGTGTTCAGCGAAGGGTCGCTCGGGTGATAGCTCGCCAGTGCCAGGATCAGCGCCAGCGTGGCGAGGAACAACAGCGCACCGCCGATCAGCGCGCTGCTGCGGCGGGCGCCGGCCTTCATCGTGTCGCGCCAAAGCGGCGGCTGCGCGCGAGTCGCCATCCCCTGTATCTCCGAAATGCGGCTAGTCCGACGCGGAACATCGCGCGAACCGATTCCCCCGTCAAGGCGAGCGTTGGCAGCGCCTGCCGAGGCGCCTACACAGCTTTCCACACGCATATCGCTCGAGTTGTATCGGAGAGCAGGTCATGGATCGCGCGGACGTCCTTATTCTCGGCGGCGGACTGGTGGGCAGCGCGCTCGCCGTCGCGCTCGACGCGCACGGGCTGACGGCGATCGTCATCGACATCGCCGATCCGGAAGTCATTCTGGCCGCCGAGCACGACGGGCGCGCTTCAGCGATCGCTAGCGCGCCGCATCGCATGCTCGATGCGATCGGCGTCGGCGCGCGTTTGGCCGATGCGGGCTGCCCGATCGAAGCCATTCGCGTCTCTGACGGGCTCGAGCCGGGGAAGCTCGATTTCGCGACGCGCGAGGGCGAAGCGGCGCTCGGCGTCATGTATGAGAACCGGCGCCTGCGCCGCGCGCTCTATGAGGCCGCTCAGGCGGCGCCCGGGGTCGATATCCGCATGAAGACGCGGGCGCTTTCGGTCGATCGCGGCGAGTTCGGAGTGACTGCCACGCTCGACAGCGGCGCGACTGTCTCGGCGCCGCTCCTCGTCGCGGCCGAGGGGCGCAACTCGCCGACCCGCGAAGCGGCGGGGATCAAGGTGGCGCGCTGGCGCTACGATCATGCCGCACTGGTCACGACCGTGAACCATCAGCATGATCACGAGAACACCGCCTTCGAGATCTTCTATCCGGAGGGGCCTTTCGCGATCCTGCCGCTCAACGACGATGCGAACGGACATCGCTCGGCGATCGTCTGGACGGTGAAGGGCGGAGCGGCGGCGGGCATGCTCAAGCTTTCCGAACGCGGCTTCCTGGCGGAAATGTCGAAGAAGATGGGCGGTTTCCTCGGCGAGCTCGGCGCGCCGACGCCGCGGTTCAGCTATCCGCTGGGGTTCCATCATGCGGCGCGGATCACCGATCATCGGCTGGCGCTGGTCGGCGACGCGGCGCATGGCATCCATCCGATCGCCGGTCAGGGCGTCAATGTCGGCTTCCGCGATGTGGCCGCGCTGGTCGAGGTGCTGGTCGAGGGCAAACGGCTCGGCCTCGAGTCGGGCGATGCCCAGCTCCTCGCCCGCTACCAGCGCTGGCGTGCGCTCGACACCTTCATGGTGGCGCTCGCGACCGACGGGCTGACTCGGCTGTTCGGCATCCCTGGCCGCGCTCCCGCCGCGCTGCGTCGCTTCGGCCTCAATGCGGTGGACCGGCTGCCGCCGCTCAAGAACGCCTTCATGGCCGAGGCGCGCGGCGAATCGGGCGCCGTGCCGAAGCTGCTTCAGGGCGAGGTGGTCTGACCTTCTTCCAAAGGAACGTTCACGCGCCGGAGGCGGTTGGTTGCGGCGAGAGGAGACGTTTCATGAATCGGTCGCTGCTTCTCGGCGCGTTCGGCGGTCTGTTGTTCGTCGCCAATGCCTCGATTTCCGGCAGCAACGCCTGGCCGCTGCTCTGGCCGACGCTGGCCGGCGCCGCTGCGGGCCTGACCGCGGCGCATGGCAGGCGCGCAGGGCTCTCGGCCGGGCTCGGCAGCTTCGTGGTCGTCGCGGTTCTCGGCACAATCGTCACGCTGCTGATCGTTCCCGACAGCTATTCGGCGACGATGCAGCGCTATGGCATCGGCGATGGCGGAGCTCTCACGATCCTGCTGATCATGCTGGTTCTGGGTGTGTTGAGCGGCGTCCTCGCGTGGCTGGCGAGCGGCGTCGCAGGCCTCGTGCGCCGCTAGTTCGGACGCAGCGGCCGCGCGGCCTCGGCGAGCAGCACCGGCACGCCGTCGCGCACCGGATAGGCGAGCCCCGCTTCCTCCGAGACGAGTTCGCCGCGCGCTGCGTCATAGCGCAGCGGCGTGCGGGTCGCGGGGCACACCAGCCGGTCGAGCAGCCAGGGATCGAGTTCCGCGCTCATTGCAGCGTCCCCACATCGTCGCCCGAACGGCCGAAGAACTGCATCAGCTGCACGATCAGCCGACTGCGGTCCTGCAGCGTCTCGGCCTCGAGCAGCGCCTGCTTCGAAGCGATGTCGAACGGGGCGATCTGGGCGATGCCGTTCACCAGCGATTCGTCGTCGAGGCGTGAAACCGCTTCCCAGTCGACGGCATAGCCCTGTCCCTCGGCGAAGCGGCGGGCCTCCATCTCGAGCGATGCGCGGTCGCCCATCCCCAGTATCTCGCTGTCTCCCACCGGCTCCAGCTCGGCCTCGACCTGTCGGAATGGCGTCGTGACGTCTAGCTCGCGCATGATGGTGAAGCGGGCGAGTCCTTCGAGAACGATGTCGAACCGGCCGTCGGGCAGTGCCTGCACCTCGGCGATCCGCCCGACGCAGCCTCGATCGAAGAGTCCGGGGTGGGCACCGCCCTCGCGCGGCTGCACCATCCCGATCCGCCGGTCGCGCGCGAGCGAATCGGTCACCAGCGCGCGATAGCGCGGCTCGAAGATGTGGAGCGGCAGGTGCATCCGCGGGAACAGCAGCGCGCCGCCCAGGGGAAACACCGACAGCCGCGTGACCGTCATCCGAACAGGATCGCCGAAAGCTTGCGCCGCTGGGTCGATACCCAAGGGTCCTCGAGCCCGACCACTTCGAACAGCTTCAACAGCCGCTGGCGCGCCGCGCCCTCGTTCCACTCGCGATCCTCGGCGATCATCGCGAGCAGCGTCTCCGCCGCGCCTTCGCGGTCGCCCGCCGCCATCTGGCCGCCGGCGAGCGCATAGCGCTTTTCCATGTCGTGCGGGTTCGCGGCGACTTCGGCCTTCAGTTCGGCAAGATCGTCGACCGGCGCCGCTTCGGTGGCAAGCGAGAGCGCGGCGCGCGCGCGCTCCACCTCTGGCGCCTTGGCGGCCTCCTCGGGCACCGAATCCAGCGCCGACTGTGCCTCCTCGAACCGCCCAAGCTGGACCAGCGCGCGGATGCGGCCGGCAAGCACCGCCGGATGCTCGGGGGCCATCTCGGCGAGCTGGTCGAACAGCGAAAGCGCGCGCTCGGCGTCTCCTTCGGCCAATACCTGCTCGCCCATCGCGATCAGCGGCTCGATCTCGGCCTCGGCCTGCTGCGATTCGCCTTCGACCGGGATTTGCCGCAGGATCTGGTCGAGCATCTGGCGCAGCTGCGATTCGGTGCGCGCCTGGCTCAGGTCGGCGACCAGCTGGCCCTGGAACATCGCATAGACGGTCGGAATCGAACGCACCTGGAATTGGGCGGCGATGAACTGGTCCTTGTCGACGTCGATCTTGGCGAGCACCACGCCTTTGGTCGCATAGTCGGCTGCCACTTTCTCGAGCACCGGGCCGAGCTGCTTGCACGGGCCGCACCATTCGGCCCAGAAATCCAGGATCACCAGCCTGGTCATCGACGGTTCGACGATGTCGCGCCGAAATGCCTCGACGGCTTCGCGTTCGGTGCTGGACAGTGCGGACATGCCGGGCGGGGTGGCCAAGGGACGCTCCTCAAATTGCCTGCGCGCGGGCAGGTGTTGCGGCGCCTATGTGGGCGTTCTCGGGCGACAGGCCAAGCCTTTTCCGGAAGGGCTTGCGGGGCCGCCCGGCCGGTGCTAACAGCCGCCGCCTTGCCCCGGTGTGCGCATCCAGCGCCGCCGACATGACGCCAGAGCGGGCGTAGCTCAGGGGTAGAGCACAACCTTGCCAAGGTTGGGGTCGAGGGTTCGAATCCCTTCGCCCGCTCCAGGTGCCGGCAGTTCCCTGCCTGCAACCGAATCGATGCCGCTGCGTCTGGTGCATCTCTTTCCGAAAGGACTCGCCGATGAAACCGATCCGCACGTTCGCCGGTGCCTGCGCGCTTGCGCTGCCGCTGCTCTTCCCCGCTGCCGTGGCGGGGCAGAGCGCCGGGGAAGTGCCCGAGGCAGTCTGGAGCAATCCCGACGGCAGCGTCCATATCCGCTCCTATTCGTGCGACGGAAAGCTATGCGGCCGCGTCACCTGGGCGAATGAAGAGGCCAAGCGCGACGCACGCGAAGGCGGCACCGAATCGCTGGTCGGAACGAACCTGTTCCGCAACTTCACGCAGCAACCTTCCGGCGCGTGGGAAGGCGAAGTCTTCGTTCCCGATCTGGGCAAGCGCTTTTCGGGCACGATCCGGTTCGAAGGCGATACGCTGAGTGCCGAGGGCTGCGCTGCCTTGGGCATCATCTGCAAGTCGCAGCGCTGGACGCGCGTCGAATAGGCGCTTCGCGCCGGCTTGACCGGTGCGGAACCTTCGCCAAAGCTCCCCGTTCGCTGGCGGTGCGCCGGTGCATCGGCCAAAAGGGGGCGGAATGGACGTGCAGGGCAACACGGAAGGCGCGGTCGTCCGCAAGACACTGATCGTCCTGCTGCTCGTTGGGCTCGCGCTGCTGCTCGTGCCGCTTTCGGGCACCTTGCTGCTGATCTTCTCGGCCATCCTGATCGCGGTGCTGATCCGCTCGGCGGCGGCGCCGTTCCGCATGCTGGGAATTCCCGAAACGCCGGCGGTGCTGCTGGGCGTGCTGGCGATCTTCGCGATCCTCTATCTGGTCGGCTGGCTGTTCGGGGCGCAACTGGGACAGGAATTCTCCAACGTCGCGGCGCAGCTGCCCTCGGCGATCGACAGCGCGCGCGACTGGCTGCGGCAGCAGCCCTGGGGCCAGTCGCTCAGCCTCGCCTCGCTCGACCTGCAAAGCTATTTCGGGCGCGCCGTCTCGTTCGCCTTCGGCGCGGTCGGTGCGATCACCAATCTGGTGCTGGTGGTGATCGGCGCGATCTATTTCGCGCTCCAGCCGGGCCTGTACGTCCGCGGGGCGGAGCGGCTGTTTCCCAAGGAGCAGGGGCCGCGCGTCGTCGATGCGCTGAACGCGAGCGGCGTCGCGTTGCAGAAATATCTGCTGGGGCAGCTGTTCACCATGACGGTCGTCGGCTCGCTGGTCGCGATCGGCCTCACATTCGTCGGTCTGCCCTCGGCGGGTGCGCTGGGCGTGATCGTGGGCGTCGCCAACTTCATCCCGCTGGTCGGCCCCGTGATCGGCGCCATTCCGGGCATCCTGCTCGCCTTTGCGCAGGGGCCGGACGCGTTGATCGCCGCCTCGCTGGTCTATCTCGTCGCGCAGCAGGCGGAGGGCAATGTGCTGACCCCGCTCGTCCAGCGCTGGGCAGTGTCGATTCCGCCCGCGCTGCTGCTGTTTGCGCTGGGCGCGCTGGGATCGCTGTTCGGCATCCTCGGCATCCTGCTCGCCGCGCCGCTGGCGGTGGTGCTCTATACGCTGGTGACGATGCTCTGGTCGCGGAACGCGCTGGGCTATGACGTGCGGGTTCCCGGCCGCCGCCGATCGCGGGGGGATGACGGTGGCTGACGTGCGGGTCGGTATCGGCGGCTGGACCTATGCGCCGTGGCGCGGGACCTTCTATCCCGACGGCCTCCCCCAGAAGCGCGAGCTCGAATTCGCAAGTAGCGCGGTGACGGCGATCGAGATCAACGCCACCTATCATCGGCTGCAAAAGCCGGCGAGCTTCGCCCAATGGGCAGCGACGGCCCCCGAAGGCTTCGTCTTTGCAGTGAAGGCGTCGCGATACTGCACCAACCGGAAGCTGCTGGCAGAGGCCGGCGATGCGGTGACGACCTTCCTCGATCAGGGGATCGTCGAGCTCGGCGACAAGCTGGGCCCGATCCTCTGGCAGTTCATGGCGACCAAGAAGTTCGACCCCGAGGATTTCGGCGCCTTCCTGAAGCTTCTTCCCGACCGCCACGCCGGCCTGCCGCTGCGCCACGCGATTCAGGTGCGCCACGAAAGCTTCCGTGTGCCGGAATTCGTCGCGCTTGCCCGCGCCCATGGCGTCGCCATCGTCCATGCCGATTCGGCGGAGTATCCGGCGATCGCCGACGTCAGCGGCGATTTCGTCTATGTGCGGCTGGAGAATGCGCAGGAGGGGCATCCGCAAGGCTATTCCCCGGCCGCGCTCGATCGCTGGGCGGAGGCCGCACGCTGCTGGAGCGAAGGCGGTCGGCCGGAGGGGCTACCCTATGTGACCGACGACCAACCGCCTGTGGTTCCACGTGAAACTTACATCTTTATGATCAACGGCGCGAAGGTGCGTGCGCCCGCGGCGGCCACGGCATTGCTGCAACGGCTGGGATAAGGCGGAACAGCTACCCGGCTGCGCGCCTCGACTGCTTAGTCGTTCGCGGGCCGCGGAGGGCTGGGCCGACCGCTCGTCATGCGCACCCCGTCGATCACGATCGGGCTGGCGACGCCCGGGAGCCCGCCCGGTGCGATCCGCATGCCGCGCGCCTGCACCTGCCGGTCGGCGAACACTTCGTCGACTCGGTTGATCGGCCCTGCCGGTACGCCCGCGGCCTCGAGCCGTTCGTAGAGCGCCGCCTTCTCCCAGCTCCTGATTGCGGCGGCGAGCAGCGGGATCAGCGCGGCACGGTTCTCGACACGGCCCGGATTGGTCGCGAAGCGCGGATCCTCGCCGAGGTCGAGTCCGAGCACGGCGCAGAGCCGGCGGAATTGCGAATCGTTGCCGACCGCGACGATCAGCTCGCCGTCGGCGCAGGCGAATGCCTGGTACGGCACCAGATTGGCGTGGCCGTTGCCCATCCGGTGCGGCACCGTGCCCGATGCCATCCAGTTGAGCGCCTGGTTCGCCAGCACCGCAACCTGCGTATCGAGTAGCGCCATGTCGATGTGCGCGCCTTCGCCGGTGACGTCACGGCGTCGCAGCGCCGCAAGCACCGCGACGGCCGTGTAGGTGCCGGTGAAGATGTCGGCATAGGCTATCCCGGCCTTCTGCGGTGCGCCGTCGGGCTCGCCGGTCAGGCTCATGAAGCCGCCCATGCCCTGGATGATGAAGTCATAGCCGGCGCGATGTGCATAGGGGCCGGTCTGGCCGAAGCCGGTGATCGAGGCGACGATCAGCCGAGGATTCGCCGCCCGCAAGCTGGCGGAGTCGAGGCCGTATTTGACGAGCCCGCCCACTTTGTAGTTCTCGATCACCACATCCGCCTCGGCGGCCAGCGCACGCACCTCCGCCTGCCCGGCCGGCGTGGCGATATCGATGAAGCGGGCGCTTTTGCCGCGATTGGTCGAGTGGAAATAGGCGGCGTCGAGGCTGTTGCCCTCCGCGTCGTGCAGGAACGGCGGCCCCCAGTGTCGCGTGTCGTCGCCGGTTCCGGGCCGCTCGATCTTGATCACTTCCGCGCCGAGATCGGCGAGCAACTGGCCGCACCACGGGCCGGCGAGGATGCGTGCCAGCTCGACCACTCGAATGCCCTCGAGCGGTTTCACGCGACCTCCACCACTTCGAGGGCATCCGCGCTCCCGCCGAAGGCCACGCGCTCGCCCGCCATCGCGCCCATCACCGCGCGCGCCAGCGGCGCCGTGAACGCGAGCAGCGCGCTCGCCGGATCGGCTTCGTCGTGCCCGACGATCCGGAACCGCTGCGTCCGTCCGGCGCGGCGCACTGTCACCAGCGATCCGATTCCGGCTTCGCCCGCCTCGGGGCGATCGGCGATGCGCGCGGTCGCATGCTGGGTGGACCAATAGCGGAGCGTGCGCTCCAGCTTCTTGCGCGCCGCCTCGTCGATTTCGGCGGCAACGGCGCCTTTCAGTTCGGCGACTTTCGCTTCGATCAGAGCCAGCCCGCGTTCGGTCACCAGATTCGGTCCGACCGGGATCGGCAGCTCGAACTCGGGCTCCTTGTGCTCGTCGTCGCTCTCGCGGCGGAAGGCGACACTCATGCCGCGGCCGCCCCATGCTCGCGCGCGATTCGATAGAAGACGTGACGGTCCATCCGCGAACCGTCGCCGCGCTGCGTGCGCCCCTGCTCGACTACGCCTCCGATCTTCTCCATGGCGCGCCGCGACCGGAGGTTCTCCGCGCCGACCACGAACACCGCGGCATGCACTTCGGCCAGAATATGATCGAGCATCAGCCGCTTCACCTCGGCGTTGACCGGGCCGCCCCAGAAGCGTCGTGCGAGGAAGGTCCAGCCGATCTCGATTTCGTCGCGCTGCAGGTCGTGATTGGCGTAGCGGCTGGCGCCGATCACCTCTCCGCTCGCGCGATCGCGGATCGTGAGGCTGCCGCCGCTCGCCAGCGCATCGTCGAAATAGGCGCGGAACACCGGCTCCTTCCAGCGGTCCGAGGCGGGGTGCTGGGCCCATATCTCCGGGTCCGCCGCCGCGGCGAACAGCGCGCACCAGTCGCCGGCGACCGTCGGCTCGAGCGTCACGAGCGCGCCGCGGAGCGTCGGCTGCAGGTTCATCAGAACGCCGCGATGCCGGTGATCGCCCGCCCCAGGATCAGCCCGTGCACGTCGTGGGTGCCTTCATAGGTGTTGACGGTCTCGAGGTTGATCGCGTGGCGCATCACATGGAATTCGGCCGAAATGCCGTTGCCGCCGTGCATGTCGCGCGCGACACGGGCGATCTCCAGCGCCTTGCCGCAATTGTTGCGCTTCAGGATGCTGATCGCCTCGGGCGCCAGCGTGCCTTCGTCGAACATGCGGCCGGCGCGCAGGCAGCCTTGCAGCGCCAGCGCGATTTCGGTCTGCATGTTCGCCAGCTTCAGCTGGACGAGCTGGTTGGCCGCGAGCGGCTTGCCGAACTGCGCGCGGTCAAGCGTGTAGGTCCGCGCGGCGCGCATGCAGGCCTCGGCCGCCCCCATGCTGCCCCAGGCAATTCCGTAGCGTGCGCGATTGAGGCACCCGAACGGCCCCTTCAGCCCCTGCACCTCGGGCAGCAGCGCGTCCTCGCCGACTTCGACGCCGTCCATCACGATCTCGCCGGTGATCGAGGCGCGAAGCGACAGCTTGCCTTCGATCTTGGGAGCGGAGAGCCCCTTCATGCCCTTTTCGAGCACAAAGCCCTTGATGCCGCCGCCGTGCGCATCGGATTTCGCCCAGACGACGAAAACGTCGGCGATCGGCGAATTGGTGATCCACATCTTCGAGCCGCTCAGGCGATAGCCGCCGTCGATCTTCTCCGCGCGCGTGCGCATGCCGCCGGGATCGGATCCCGCATCGGGCTCGGTCAGGCCGAAGCAGCCCACCCATTCGCCGGTGGCGAGTTTGGGCAGGAATTTCTGCTTCTGCGCCTCGGTGCCATAGGCGTGGATCGGGTGCATCACGAGCGAACTCTGCACGCTCATCGCCGAGCGATAGCCCGAATCGACTGCCTCGACTTCGCGCGCGACCAGACCATAGGAGACATAGCCGAGCCCCGCGCCGCCATAGGCTTCGGGGATCGTGGCGCCGAGCAGACCCAGCGCGCCCATCTCGCGCATGATCTCGCGATCAAAGCTCTCGTCGAGGAACGCCTTCGTCACGCGCGGCAGCAGCTTCTCCTGCGCATAGCCATGCGCGGTATCGCGTACGATCCGCTCTTCCTCGGTGAGCTGTGCGTCGAGAGCGAACGGGTCCTGCCAGTCAAACCGGCCCATTTCTGCCATGCGTCCTGTCCTATTCCGTTTCGGCGGCGGCTGCCGAAGTTTCCGATTGCACCACCGGCGCCGACGCCGAAGGTGGTGCGGGCGGTGCCCCGGGCGCCTGCATCGCCGCCAGTTCGATATCGCCTAGCGCCTGTCGAGCCGCGATATAGCGTCGCGCCGCCGCGATCCAACTCTCGGCATTTTCCGCGCCCGGCAGATGGGCGATCTCGGCGAGAGCCGCTTCCACCTGCCCGGCTTCGAGAACGCGCCGAGCGCGGCGCAGCCGGTCGGCGGGGCGCGGGCTGGGAGAGGTTTCCTGGCGCAGCACGACGAGATCGTTGAACAGCCGCCGCACGCGCGACCACACGCCCTCATCGGGGCCGCCGGCGATGAGCCGTGGCGCGATCGCATCGAGCGCAAGGCGGAGATCCTCCAGCGTCGCCGGATCGTTGGCCGCGCGCAGGATCGCGGCGACTTCCTCAGGGTGCGATGCGCCGAAGCGCAGCCGCAACTGCCCTTCCACGCCGCCAAGCGGCAGGCCGCGATCAAGCAGGCGGCGCGTCGCAAAGGCGATCAGCAGCCCCTCGGCGCGATTGGCATAGCTGGAGGCGACTCGCGACGCGCTGCGGACCGCCACCAGCCGTTCCTCGAGCTCGTCGAGGCGGCCGGCCAGCATCTGTTCGCGCGCATTGAGCGTGGCAAGGTCGGTTCCTGCCGGAAGCGGCGGCGCGACCACGGCTTCGGCGGGGGCGGCCTCAGTCTCCACGGGCGCGGGCGTTCTCCCGAACGGCCCCATCCCGGAAAAGTGAATCAGCGCGGCGGTCGCGGCAATTCCGCCCACAAAGGCCAGCAGGCCGACGAGGATCGTTGTTCCCAGTGCGGAAAGGCCGCGGGCCGGCTTCAGCGCGGTAGGCTCGTCGCGGCTCATGGCGCCCTTATTCCCGCGCCGGCGGCCGCGGTCAATCGGCGAGGCGGAGGGCGACGTCCCGGAGCGTGTCGTCTTCCGGAACTGCCGCCACCGCCACGCGCTCCCAGCCGCTTCCCAGGGCCCTTCTTGTCCGCTCGCTGATCGCCGCGACGGCGACGCTGCCACGCGCGACGCGCGACGCGTCGAGCACCGCCGCGAGTCGCGCGGCCGCGCGCGGCGAATGGACCATCGCGACGGCACCAGACAGCCGCTGCGCCGCAGCTTCCGCGATCTCGCGCGGCTCGCTGGCATAGACAGTGCGCACGTCGGCGATGATCCCGCCCTGCTCGATCAGCCGATCGCGCCCGGCGAGATGCAGCGCCCGGCGAACGCCTGCCCCGGCGGCAGCGGCGATCAGGGTGTGCGCGCCGTCGTGTCCGATCGCCGCCACCACGAACCCGGCGCGCCGCGCGGCCGCCGCAGTCGCTTCGCCCACCGCATGGACCGGCAGCGCCAGCAATGCGGCCAGTTCGGGTCCGGCATGGCGGACGGCGTTGGCACTGGTCAGGAGCAGCGCGTCATATTCCCTCGGATCAGGCGCTTGCCAGGGGACGGGCACGACGTCGAAAAGCGGAAGCCGGATCGCCCGGCGTCCGGTCGCCTCCACTGCAGCCGCCGTCACTCGGTTGCCCGGCTCCGGTCGCAGGACGGCGATCGGGCGGCTCATCCCGCGAACAGCCGCCGCACCGTCTCCGGGGCGCGGGCGAGCAGGTCGCGCGCCATGATCTCCGGAAGCTTCGGATCGCGCGGGGCGCCCGCTTCCTGCCCGTGGACATGCGCCTGCCCGTCTTCCGACAGCAATTCGGCGCGCAGCGTCAGGATCGCGCCGTCCAGCGTCGCCAGCGCACCCACGGGCGAATGACAGTCGGCCTTGAGCGCCGCGAGCAGGGCACGCTCGGCGAGGACACAGGCACGCGTCTCGGGATGATCGATCGCCGCCAGCCGCTCGACCGCGGTCTGGTCGTCGCTGCGCACTTCGACGCCGACCGCCCCCTGCGCGGGCGCCGGCAGCATGACGTCAACCGGCACGGGCACGCCGATATCGTGCCGCCCGAGGCGCTCCAGCCCCGCGGCGGCGAGAAGAGTCGCGTCGGCCTCGCCCGCCGCGAGCTTGGCGAGCCGCGTATCGACGTTTCCGCGGAACAGGACGATCTCGAGGTCGGGTCGCAGCTTGCGCAGCTGCGCGGCGCGGCGCGGCGAACTGGTGCCGAGACGTGCGCCCTGCCGGAGCGCCTCGATCGAATCGGCACCGATCAGCCGGTCGCGCACATCCGCTCGCGCCAGCACGGCGGCCAGCGTGACGCTCGGCGGCCGCAGCGTCTCCACGTCCTTCATCGAATGTACGGCGCAGTCGATCTCGCCGTCGAGCAGCGCGCGGTCGAGCTCCTTGGTCCACAGCGCCTTGCCGCCGATTTCGGCGAGCGCACGATCCTGCACCCGGTCGCCGGTGGTGCGGATGGTCACGATCTCCACCGCATCTTCCGCCCAGTCGTGCGCGCCGATCAGCGCGTCGCGCACCATATTGGCCTGAGTGAGCGCGAGCGGCGATCCGCGCGTTCCGATGCGAAAGGGGCTGGGCATGCCGCTTGTGCTAGCGGCCGGCGCCTCTAGATGGAAGCGATGGCATTGATCCTGGGCCTCGAATCGAGCTGCGACGAGACGGCCGCGGCATTGGTCGCGAGCGATCGGACGATCCGTGCGCATCGGCTCGCGCGGCAGGATGCCCAGCATGCCCCCTATGGCGGTGTCGTTCCCGAGATTGCGGCACGCGCGCATGTCGAAATGCTGGGCCCACTGGTCGAGGCGGTGCTCGACGAGGCGGGAGTGACGCTGGCCGATGTCGATGCAGTCGCGGCGACGGCGGGGCCGGGGCTGATCGGCGGTGTGATGGTCGGGCTCGTCACCGGCAAGGCGCTCGCGCTGGCGGGTGGCAAGCCGCTGGTCGCGGTGAACCATCTCGAGGGACATGCGCTCTCGCCGCGCCTGACCGATCCCGATCTGGCCTTTCCCTATCTGCTGCTGCTCGTTTCGGGCGGCCATTGCCAGCTGCTGCTGGTCGAAGGCGTCGGCCGCTACCGGCGGATCGCCACCACGATCGACGACGCCGCGGGTGAGGCGTTCGACAAGACGGCGAAGCTGCTCGGGCTCGGCTTTCCGGGCGGCCCCGCGGTCGAGCAGGCGGCGCGAAAGGGCGATCCGCGCGCGGTGCCGCTGCCGCGCCCGCTGCTGGGATCGAACGAGCCGCATTTCTCGTTCGCCGGCCTCAAGAGCGCCGTATCGCGCGCGCGCGACGCAGGCACCCACCGCGCCGAGGATATCGCCGCCTCGTTCCAGCAGGCCGTGATCGACTGTCTGCTCGATCGCACTGCCCGCGCACTCGATTCGGTGGCGGGCGTCGGCGTCAGCGCGCTGGTCGTCGCGGGTGGCGTCGCGGCCAACCAGGGGGTGCGCGCTGCGCTCGAGGGGCTCGCTGCCAGCCGCGATCTGCGGTTCGTCGCGCCGCCGCTCTGGCTGTGCACCGATAATGCGGCGATGATCGCCTGGGCGGGCGCCGAGCGATTCGGTGCCGGGCTCACCGATCCGCTCGACGTGCCGGCCCGCGCCCGCTGGCCGCTCGATCCGACAGGCGAAAAGGTGCGCGGTGCGGGAGTGAAGGCATGACGATCGGAGTAATCGGCGGCGGTGCCTGGGGCACTGCGCTTGCACAGGTACTGGCCTCGGGAGGCACCGCCGTTCGGCTCTGGGCGCGCGAGGCGGAAGTGGTCGACGCGATCAACGAACGCCACGAGAACACCGTTTTTCTGCCTGGTATTCCGCTTTCGCCGAACGTCAGCGCGACGCAGGAGCTCGGGGATCTCGCCGATGCCGATCCGATCCTGGTGGTGACGCCGGCGCAGCACATGCGCGCGGTGCTCCGCGAACTGCCCGGCAGGGGGCAGCCGCTGATCCTCTGCTCGAAGGGGATCGAGGCGGGATCGCACCAGTTCCTGCACCATGTCGCGGCCGAGGAAGTGCCGGGCTCCCGAATCGCGGTGCTCTCCGGACCCACCTTCGCGCACGAAGTCGCCTCCGGCCTGCCCACCGCCGTCACGCTCGCCGCCGATCCGATCGACTGCGCCAACGAACTCGCCGGCGTGATCGCGCGGCCTTCGTTCCGCCCCTATGTCTCGTCGGACGTGGTGGGGGCGGAGATCGGCGGCGCGGTGAAGAATGTGCTCGCGATCGCCTGCGGCGTCGTCGAGGGGGCCGGTCTAGGCCAGAATGCGCGTGCGGCGGTGATCGCGCGCGGCTTTGCCGAAATGACTCGCTTCGGCGTGGCGCGCGGCGCGCGAGTGGAAACGCTCGCCGGCCTGTGCGGCCTGGGCGATCTCGTTCTCACCTGCTCGTCGACCAGCTCGCGCAACTATTCGCTCGGCGTCGGGCTCGGGCGGGGACAAAGCGCGCAGAGCCTGCTGGCGGATCGCAAGACCGTGGCCGAAGGCGCCTTCACTGCGCCGGTACTGCGCGAGGCCGCACTGGCGGCGGGCGTCGACATGCCGGTCGCGCAGGCCGTGTGCGCGCTGCTCGACGGCGCCGAAGTGGCGGACGTCGTCGACGGTCTGCTCAACCGTCCGCTGCGCGAAGAAGGCGTGTGAAGCGCTGGGCGGTGCTGCTGCGCGCCGTCAACGTAGGCGGGCGGACGCTCGCGATGGCCGATCTGCGCGCGATGCTGGAATCGCTGGGGTTTGCCGACGTCGCGACTCTGCTCGCATCGGGCAACGCGCTGATTTCGACCGAACAGCGCGACTCCGCCGCGCTCGAAGCCGCGCTCGAGCAGGAGGCGGCGGCCAAGTTCGGTTTTCCGATCGATTTCCTCGTCCGCGACGGGCGCGAGCTGCGCGACATTATGGCTGCCAATCCCTTTCCGGACGCGGCCCGCGAACGCCCGAACAGGCTCGTCGTGCTGTTTCACCGGACCCCGCCCGATCCGGCGCTGCTCGATGCGCTGGCCGAGCGCTACTCCGTCTCCGAGCGGCTGCACGCGCGCGGGCGCGAACTCTACATCGACTATCGCGACGGGCAGGCGCGCTCGCAGCTCCAGCCGGCGATGGCGAAACTCGGCTTCCCAAAGGTGGCGACGGCGCGCAACTGGAACACCGTCGGCAAGCTCGCCGCGCGGCTCGCGCCCGGCTTGTGAGCCTCAGAAGTCGATCGCCACGCCCTTTTTCTCCCAATCGCCATAGCGAGTCGGATCGCGTTCCAGCGGGTCTTGGTCCCCCGCGTCGGGCGCGGGTGCCCGCGGCTCGGGCACCGGCGTGTTCGCGCTCAGATAGGCGGGCGGTTTCACATGGTCGGGGCGCTTGCCCATGGCTCTGGTTCCGAATTGATTTGAGCGGCGTCGCGCACCACATTGGTCGGACAAGGAGTGGGTTCAAGTGAACGGTTTCAAGACGACGATGTTGCTCGCGGCGCTGACGGCGCTGTTCATGGCGCTCGGCTTCACCCTCGGCGGTCGCGCCGGGATGATGCTCGCGCTGCTGTTTGCCGCGGGCATGAACC
This sequence comes from Sphingosinithalassobacter sp. CS137, assembly GCF_014334115.1. Taxonomy (NCBI): domain Bacteria; kingdom Pseudomonadati; phylum Pseudomonadota; class Alphaproteobacteria; order Sphingomonadales; family Sphingomonadaceae; genus Sphingosinithalassobacter; species Sphingosinithalassobacter sp. CS137. The sequence continues at coordinate 1,870,154 of NZ_CP060494.1, read as the reverse complement.
TCTTCACCTTCTGGAATGCCGACAAGATCGTGCTCCGCATGCACAATGCGCGCGAAGTGGATGAGGCGAGCGCGCCCGAGTTCGTCCGGCTGGTGCGCGATCTCGCGATGCGCGCCAAGCTGCCGATGCCGAAGGTCTATCTGATCGAATCGCCGCACCCCAATGCCTTCGCCACTGGGCGCGATCCCGATCATGCCGCCGTTGCCGCCACCACGGGTCTGATCGACATGCTCGATCGCGACGAGATCGCGGCGGTGATGGCGCACGAGCTGGGCCATGTCCGCAATCGCGATACGCTGATCATGACGATGGTCGCCACCATTGCCGGTGCGATTTCGATGCTCGCGAACTTCGGCCTGTTCTTTCGCGGTGCCGATGGTCGCGGCGCGGGAATCGCGGGGCTGATGGCAGTGTTCGTGGCTCCCTTCGCGGCTATGATCGTGCAGATGGCGATCAGCCGCACGCGCGAATATGGCGCGGATCGCGCGGGTGCGGAGATTTCGGGCAACCCTGCGGCGCTCGCCTCGGCGCTGGCGAAGCTCGAATGCGGCGCGCGGAGGATTCCCAATCCGGTCGCCGAACGGGTGCCGGCTGCCTCGCAGCTCTACATCGTGCCCGGCCTCGCGCGGCGCGGCGACAATATGTTCTCGACCCATCCCGACACGGCGAATCGGATCGCCGAACTCGAACGGCTCGCTCAGCAGATGGGTGGCACCACCCGCACGGGCACGGCGCTGGCTTCGTCTTCCTGGCCCGCTCAACCGGTCGTCGCCGCGCGTCCTGGTGTCGCTTCGGTCCCCCGCACCGGTACGCGCCGCCGGCCTGCCAGCGCGCTCGATCCGCTGCGCCGCGACTAAGTGAGCTCCCGCAACACCCGCACACGACCGGCACCGCGCCCGGCCGAGCCCCCTGGCGTTCCCGCGCGTCGTGCGGCGCTGCGGCTTCTCGACGCGGTGCTGCGCCGCGGTCTGGCGCTCGAGTCCGAACTCGAAGCTGCCGCAGGGAAGCTGGCGCCGTCGGACCGGGGGCTCGCCCACGCCATTGCCGCAGAGGCACTGCGACGCCTGCCCGATCTCGATGCGCTGATCGATTCGGCGACGGCGCGGCCGCTTCCCCATGACGCGAAGGCGCGCTCCGCATTGCGAATCGCGTTGGTCCAGGCGCTGGCACTCGGTACGCCGCCGCATGCGGCGATCTCGACGGTCCTGCCGCTCGTCGATGGCGGGCCGCGCAAGCTGGTCCATGGCGTGTTCGGCACGCTGATGCGCAGCGGCGCAGCGCTGCCCGAGGTGCCGACGCTGCCGCCCGCCGCTGCCGAGCGCTGGGAGGCGGCCTGGGGTGATTCCATGGTCGGCGAGTCCGCACGCGCGATCGCCGCCCCGCCGCCGCTCGACCTCAGCCTGCGCGATCCCGCCGACACGGCCGCCATCGAGGCGCTCGGGGGCGAGTCGCTGATGCCTGGCCATGTTCGCCTGCCTGCGGGGGCTTCGGTTCCCGATCTGCCCGGCTATGTGCAAGGCGCCTGGTGGGTGCAGGATCTCGCCGCGTCGCTTCCCGCCCGGTTGCTCGGACCGGGGGCGGGCAAGGCGCTCGATCTGTGCGCGGCTCCCGGGGGCAAGACGCTGCAGCTCGCCGCGGCGGGCTGGGAAGTCACCAGTGTCGACTCGTCCGAAAGTCGTCTCGCGCGACTTGCCGAGAATCTGTGCCGCACCGGCCTTTCGGCCGAAGTGATCGCAGCCGATCTGCGCAGCTGGGAGCCTGGCGCTGCCGCCGATGCGGTGTTGCTCGATGCTCCGTGCAGCGCCACCGGCATCTTCCGCCGCCATCCCGACGTGCTGCATCGCGTTCGCCCCGCGCTGGTCGCCGAGATGGCGGCGTTGCAGCGTCTGCTTCTCGCCCGTGCCGCGCGCTGGGTCCGCCCGGGCGGCCGGCTGGTCTTCGCCACCTGTTCGCTCGAGCCCATGGAAGGCGAGGAGCAGATCGAAGCTTTTCTGGCTGAGAACCAGGATTTCACGCTCGATCCGCCGTCGAGTGACGCCATGCCTGCAGGCGTCGGGATCGACCCGCGCGGCTGGCTCCGCATCCTTCCGGGCATGCTGGCCGGGCAGGGCGGGCTCGATGGTTTCTTCATCGCGCCGCTGGTGCGCGTGCGCTGAAGTCTCGCGAACCCCGTTGCGGGCGGTTCAGGCCATGCTAAGGGTTCCCGCCATGCCTGCTGTCCGCATTGCGCCATCGATCCTCTCCGCAGACTTCGCCCGGCTGGGCGAAGAAGTGCGCGCAATCGATGCGGCCGGAGCCGACTGGATCCACATCGACGTGATGGACGGGCATTTCGTGCCGAACATCACGATCGGGCCGGCGGTGCTGAAGGCGCTGCGCCCGCACACCGCCAAGCCGTTCGACGTGCATCTGATGATCGCTCCGGTCGATCCCTTCCTCCAGGCGTTCGCCGAGGCCGGGGCGGACACGATCACTGTCCATCCCGAGGCGGGCCCGCATCTCCACCGCACGCTTCAGACGATCAAGGCGCTCGGCAAGCGCGCCGGCGTGGTTCTCAATCCCGCCACGCCTGTTTCGGTGCTCGATCACGTGATGAACATGGTCGATCTCATTCTGGTCATGAGCGTGAACCCCGGCTTCGGCGGGCAGAAGTTCCTGCCGAGCCAGCTCGACAAGATCGCCGAGCTGCGCCGCCGAATCGACGCGAGCGGGCGCCCGATCGACCTGGAAGTCGACGGCGGCATCGACCGCCAGACGGCGCCGCAGGCGATCGCCGCCGGAGCCGATGCGCTGGTCGCCGGCACCGCGACCTTCACCGGCGGGCCGGATCGGTACGCCGACAATATCCGGGCGCTGCGGGGCGCGTGAGCGGCATGCTGGAACAGCCGCCGAAATCCCCCGAAGCCGACGGCATCGAGGAAGGCAAGCGGCTGATCCGTCTGGGCGGCGATCGCGGCCTCTCGCTCGCCGAGCGTGTGTCTGAGCGGCTTCAGCGGCTCACCTGGCGCACGCCGCTCCACACCATGCGGCTGCGGGGGCGGCATCCGCTCAAGCTGATCGCCGTCGCCGACGATCCCTTCCTGGGCGATCCCGCCAGGGGCAATGCGCTGCTCGACGGGATGGTGACGTTTCGAGGCGAGAGCCGCGAAATCGCGGGGCTCGACTATGCCCGCGCCGACTGGTCGAAGCCGTTCGGCGAATATCTGCACAGCTTCGCCTGGCTACGCGATCTGTCGACGGTCACCACGCGCGCCCGTGCGGCGCCGGTCGCCGAAGCGATGATGCGCCCCTGGCTCGCCGCCCATGCCGAGAAAGTGTCCGAAACCGCCTGGCGGGCCGATCTCTGGGGCCGGCGCATCCTGTTCTGGACGGCGCATGCTCCGCTGATCCTTTCGAGCACCGATCTCGTCTATCGCTCGGCGGTGCTGCACGCGCTCGCGCGGGGCGCGCGTCATCTCGATCGCGCCGCCGATCGCGTGCAGGTGGGGCCGCCGCGCATCGCCGCCTGGTGCGGCGTGCTGGTCGCCGGGTTGATGATCCCCGGGGGGGATCCGCGCCGTTCGTTCGGCGAGGCGGGCCTCCAGCGGGCGCTCGAACTCTCGGTGTTCGACGATGGCGGCATCGTCACGCGTTCGCCGGCAGCACAGCTCGACGCGGTGATGCTCCTTGCCATGCTGTGCGAAGGCTATGCGGCGCGCCGGCTCGACCCGCCCGGCTTCGTCGAAGTGGCGCTGGCGCGGATGGTGACGGCGCTGCTTGGCGTGTGCCACGGCGACAAGGGGCTTTCGAGCTGGCAGGGCGCCGGCCCCGTCCCCGGCGCGGTACTCGAGCAGATTGTCGAAGCCACTGGAATTCGCACTCGGCCGCTCAAGCAGGCGCGCGACTGGGGCTATCAGCGCCTGTCCGCGCAGAAGACAGTGCTGATCATGGATGCCGCGCCCCCGCCGGTCGCGCGGCTGGTGGAGGGCGGCTGTGCTTCCACGCTGGCGTTCGAGCTCTCCGACGGGCCGGACCGCATCGTCGTCAACTGCGGCGGCGCGCGCATGGCCGCCACTGCCGCGCTCGCCGAGGGACTGCGGACCACCGCCGCCCACTCGACGCTGGTCGTCGGCGACAGCAATTCGACTGCCATCCACGCCGATGGCACGCTCGGCCGCGGGGTCGGCGAAGTCGAGCTCAGCCGCCACGAGAGCGAGAATTCGAGCCGGATCGAAGCGAGCCACGACGGCTATGCGCGGCGCTATGGCCTCATTCACCGGCGGCTCGTCGCGCTTTCGTCGGACGGGCGCGACGTGCGTGGCGAGGACAGTCTGCTTCCCTCCGACAAGCGCCGGCGCAAACAGGCGCCGCCATTCGCAATCCGCTTCCATCTCTCGCCCCACGTCGAAATCTCGCCCACCGCCGACGGCATGGCGGCGATCCTGCGCACGCCGGCCAGTGCGTTGTGGCAGTTCCGCTGCCGCGGCGGTGCGCTCGCGATCGAGGACAGTATCTGGATCGACGGCAACGGCCGCGCGATCCCCAGCCAGCAGCTCGTCGTCAGTGGCGAGGCGGCGCCGGGCGGCACCAGCGTGAGCTGGGTGTTCCACCGCGCGCGCTAGCCCTTGCCAGCCGGGCGCGGCTTGCCCATTAGCCCGCGCCATGACCGATATCGCCATTCGCCGCGCGCTCCTCTCCGTTTCGGACAAGACGGGCATCGTCGACTTTGCCCGTGCACTCGCCGCTGCCGGTACCGAGCTGGTCTCGACCGGTGGCACCGCGAAGGCGCTGCGCGACGCGGGGCTCGCGGTGCGCGACGTGTCCGAGCTCACGGGCTTCCCCGAGATGATGGACGGCCGCGTCAAGACGCTGCATCCGATGGTCCATGGCGGCTTGCTCGCGGTGCGCGACGACGCCGATCATGTCGCGGCGATGGAAGCGCACGGCATCGGCGCGATCGATCTGGTCTGCGTCAATCTCTACCCGTTCGAGGCTACGGTCGCGAAGGGCGCGGACCGCGCGACGGTGATCGAGAACATCGACATCGGCGGCCCTTCGATGGTCCGTTCGGCGGCCAAGAACCACGCCTTCGTCGCGATCGTGACCGATCCCGCCGATTATCGCGCTGTCCTTGGCGAGCTGGAGGGCAGCGGCGGCAGCCTCGGCCTTGCGACGCGCAAGCGGCTGGCGGCCAAGGCCTTCGCCGCCACCGCCGCCTATGACGCGGCGATCGCCGGCTGGTTCGCCTTTGCCGATCACGGGCAGGCGCTGCCCGATCGCATCTCGGTGGCGCTCACGCGCGGGCAGGAGCTGCGCTACGGCGAGAATCCGCACCAGTCGGCTGCGCTGTATCTGCCTCAGGCGCCGGGCGTACGCGGCATCGCCCAGGCCGAGCAGCTACAGGGCAAGGAGCTGAGCTACAACAACTTCAACGACGCCGATGCCGCGCTCGAGCTGGTCAGCGAATTCCGCGACGGTCCGCCGACGGTCGTCATCGTCAAGCATGCCAACCCGTGCGGCGTCGCTTCGGGCGACACGCTGCTCGAGGCATATCGCGCCGCCTTCGCCTGCGATACCGTGTCGGCGTTCGGCGGCATCGTGGCGGTCAATCGCCCGCTCGACGGCGAAACGGCGCGTGCGATCACCGAGATCTTCACCGAAGTCGTCGCCGCGCCCGATGCCAGCGACGAGGCGCGCGCGATCTTCGCCGCGAAGAAGAATCTGCGGCTGTTGCTCACCGGCGCGCTTCCCGATCCCGCGCGGGGCGGATTGACGATGAAGTCGATCGCAGGCGGCATGCTGGTCCAGTCGCGCGACAATGGCATGCTCGCCGCGGCCGATCTGAAGGTTGTGACCAAGCGGCAGCCGAGTGCGCAGGAACTCGCCGACTGCCGCTTCGCCTGGACGGTGGCCAAGCATGTGAAGTCCAACGCGATCGTCTATGCGCGCGACGGGGCGACCGCCGGCATCGGTGCCGGACAGATGAACCGGCTCGAATCGGCGCGGATCGCTGCATGGAAGGCGAAGGACGCAGCGGAAAAGGCCGGCTGGGCGCAGCCGCGCACGATCGGTTCGGCGGTCGCGTCGGACGCTTTCTTCCCGTTCGCCGACGGGCTGCTCGCCGCAGTCGAAGCGGGCGCCACCGCAGTGATCCAGCCGGGCGGATCGATCCGCGACGCCGAAGTAATCGCCGCTGCGGACGAGGCCGGGCTGGCAATGGTCTTCACCGGAATGCGTCACTTCCGCCACTGATCGGCGGGCGAAGCCGGCTCAGAGCTTCTCCTCCACCGGTAATGTCGGCCCGCTGCTCTTCGGCAGTTTGCGGAACAGCGCCCGGTCTTCGGGTCCGAACGCGAATTTGATGATGACGTAGAGGTAGCTCACTAGGATCGCCGGCATGCCGATGCTCAGCTCGGCCCATTCATATTCCGGGGGGAGCGAGGCGAAGGCCATGCCGACGACGCCGCCGGTAAGGATCGCCCAAACGAACGCCCAGCGGAAGCTGACGACATTCGCGCCCAGCATCCGGCTCAGCACCCAGCTCTTGGCTACCGAGCCGATCGTGACCGAGATCAGCAGCGCGACCGCCGGCCCCGCCGCCTGATACTCACGCGGCCAAGCCAAGTCGCGCATCAGGAAGACGAGCGCGAAGCTCAGCGCCACCTGCAGCCCCAGCACGAGCAGCGAGATCATCAGATTGCGGTGCCGCGCAGTGTAGACGAGACCCACTTCGCTCACCGCACCGGGCGACGCCAGCACCTCGGCGACGAGCAGCACCACGAGCGCGCCCGCGCCGATCACGAATTCGGGACCGATCAGCCCCATCACGCCTTCGGCCGGGATCACGAACATCACCATCAGCGCCGCCTGCGCGGCGATGATCCAGAAGCCGACCTGCCGTACCTGGCGTGCAACGGCGGCCAGATCGCCTTCGGCCAGGCTCTTGGTGACGACCGGCCCCAGAATCGGATCGAAGCTCGATTTGAGCCGCTGCGGAAGCGAGGCGACCTGCTGCGCCATGTAATAGATGCCGACCACTTCGGGCACGAACAGCAGGCCGAGGATGAACCGGTCGACGTTGCGCGTGCCCCATTCGATCGCGTCGGCGCCCGCCAGCGGCACGTTGCGCCGCGCCAGCGCGAAGATCGCGCTGGGATGCGGCACCCAGCCGCGCGGCAGGCCATATTCGCGTATGAAGGGATAGAGCGAGGCGAACAGCGCCGCGGTCATCGACACGACATAGGCGATGATCAGTCCGTCGCGCGCGGAGATGTACGAGAGCACCCAGGCGGCGATGCTGATCGTCCACGGCTCGACGATCGCGCGCGCCGTCACCGATGCCTTGATGTTGTGGCGATAGGCAAGCGCCGCGAGCGAGACGTCGGACCAGGCGACGGCGATCACCGCGAGCGACAGGAACCGCTCCATCCCCTGTACCTGGCTGTTCGGATACATGATCTCGGGGACCGCGAAGAGCAGTGCGCTTGCTGCGATCGACGCGATGAATGCCACCACCATCGCGTCCCACACGACATGGCTGTGCGGCCGATCGGTCGATGCCAGCGCCTGCGCCAGCCCGCGCTTCAGGCCCAGCGTGGCAAGCAGCGCCGCGATTTCGATGACGAGCACCGCCAGCGCGAATCGGCCGACGATTTCCGGCCCATAGACTCGCCCGGCGATGAACAGGAACGGCAGCCGCGCGGCCAGCCGCAGGACGAATCCGAGGATGTTGGTCCGGCCGCCCTTGGCGAGCGTCGCGATGTCGTCGGACGTGCCCGCCGGTTCAGTCGACACAAAGCGTTCCGGCAACATAATCGACCGAGCGGATTCTGATCTCCGGAGAAGGGTCGGTCCGGCGAGCCGATGTCTCGACGGTCACGTCGACCACGGGGGAGCACCCGAATCCTAGTTGTTGCCGCCAATGGGCGGTGACGCACAGGCGCTCGCCGTCGCAGCGTGCGACTTCGAACGCATGGACATCCGCGACGGGGAAGCCGGCGAGTGCCTCAGATGGCGAACGGCACGACGCGGGTGCATCGGAGCCCATGTCGTTGCACCGGATCCTGCCACGAAGCGATTCCGCCTCGCCAACCGCGGTCGCGGCGGCGCGCGCAGCGAAATAGGCCGATTCGGGGGTGTCGGGTCGCACCGAAAAGAGCCGCGGTGCCGTGCGCCCGGCCACCGGAGCCAGTGCCGCACAGCCGGCGGCATCGGTAGCCGGACGGCCCTCTGCGGTGCCGGGTGCCAGCATCAGGTATCGCGTGAAGGCGTCGCGCCCCACGACACGATGAGGTGCATCGGAGCGCGAATTAGGCGGACCATTCTCGAACCGGACGACTAGCCCGTCGACACGGCACAAACCGGGAAACCCGGCCGGAACGGGAGCTCGATAGAAGGTGATGTAGTTCAGGCCGGGTGCCGGGATCATGCCGCCGCCGTCGCCGTGCACATCGGCTTCGGGATAGTCTGCCGCCACCGCCGTGCCCAGCAGCCGAGTCGCGAGCGCATCGGGAGACATGCCCCGCGCCTCGGCCAGCGTCAGTCGTACATCGTCCTGCGCAGCGGCGCCGCTGCTCGCGAAGAGCGCGAGCGATCCCAATGCTGCAAACCAGCGCCTCAATGCGCCGCACCCCAGCTGGGGCCGACGCCGATTTCGACACCCAGGGGCACGCTGAGTTGCACCGCCGGCTCGGCCGCGGTCGCCATCACGCGCTCGATCACCGGCTTTGCGGCCTCAACATCCCCCTCCGGCAGTTCGAACACGAGTTCGTCGTGAACCTGCATCAACATCCGCACCCGCGGCAAGCCCGCGTCCTCGAGCGCCGGGCGCATCCGGACCATCGCGCGCTTGATGATGTCGGCGCTGGTGCCCTGGATCGGCGCGTTGATGGCGGCGCGTTCGCTGCCGGCGCGCTCGTTCTGGTTGGGCGACTTGATCCGCGGGAAATGCGTCTTCCGGCCGAAGAGCGTGGTCGTATAGCCGCGCTCCTTCGCCAGCGTCAGCGTCTCGGCGATATAGCGGTTGATCCCGGGAAACCGCTCGAAATAGCGGTTGATCATGTCCTGCGCCTCGTCGGGTGTCACGTCGAGCCGTCCGGCGAGGCCCCAGCGCGAGATGCCATAGAGGATCGCGAAGTTGATCGTCTTGGCGCGGCCGCGGGTGTCGCGATTCACTTCGCCGAACAGCTCCTGCGCGGTCATGTTGTGGATGTCGTCGCCGTTCTCGAACGCCTGGCGCAGCGCCGGAACGTCGGCGATATGCGCGGCGAGCCGCAGCTCGATCTGCGAATAGTCGGCGGCCAGGATCACGTTGCCCGGCTCGGCGACGAAGGCGTCGCGGATCTGCCGGCCGACTTCGGTGCGGATCGGGATGTTCTGCAGATTGGGGTCGGTCGACGAAAGCCGCCCGGTCTGCGCGCCGGTCAGGCTGTAGCTGGTGTGGACTCGCCCCGTCTCCGGGTTAATCTCGTTCTGCAGCGCATCGGTATAGGTCGATTTGAGCTTCGACAGCTGGCGCCAGTCGAGCACCTTGGCGGCGATCGCCGCGCCCTTCGGCTGGTCCTTGTCGGCGGCGATCCGCTCCAGCTCGTTGACGTCGGTCGAATAGACGCCGGACTTGCCCTTGCGGCCGCCCTTCAGCCCCAGCTGTTCGAACAGCACGTCGCCGAGCTGCTTGGGGCTGCCGATCGTGAAGCTGGTGCCGGCGAGATCGTGGATCTCGCGTTCCAGCGCGGCGATCTGGCCCGAGAATTCCTCGGAAAGCTTCGCCAGCGCCCCGGCATCGACCTTCACCCCGGCGCGTTCCATCCCGGCGAGGACCGTCACCAGCGGCCGGTCGACCATCTCATAGACGCGCGTCGCACTCTCATAGGCGAGCCGCGGGCGGAACCGGCGCCACAGCCGCAGCGTCACGTCGGCATCCTCGGCGGCGTAGCGCGTGGCCGTGGCGAGATCGACTTCGTGGAAGCCGAGCTGCTTCTTGCCGGTGCCCACCACTTCCTTGAATGCGATGCAGCTGTGCGACAGATGCGTCGCCGCCAGCTCGTCCATGCCATGGCCGTGCAGCCCCGCATCGAGATCGAAGCTCATCACGATCGTGTCGTCATAAGGCGCGACGTCGATCCCCAGCCGCGCCAGCACGATCATGTCGTATTTCAGATTGTGCCCGATCTTGAGCACCGCCGGATCCTCGAGCAGCGGCTTCAGCTTCGCGATGACATAGTCACGATCGAGCTGCTGCGGCTTTTCGGCGAACATATCGCTGCCGCCGTGCGCGACCGGGATGTAGCAGGCGAGATTGGGGTGCAGCGCCAGGCTGATCCCGCACAGATCGGCGTGCATCGCGCCCAGCGCCGTGGTCTCGGTGTCGATCGCCACCCATCCCTGGTGCCGCGCGGCGATGATCCAGCGCTCGAGCGCCGTCTCGTCGGTCACCGTCTCATATTTGTCGTGGTCGCACGGCGGATCTTCCTCGATCGGCACCGGCGTCGGGCTGTCGACCGGCGCATCGGCGACGGCGGAAAGCCGCGCGAGCAGCGATTTGAAGCCGTGATGTTCCAGAAAGGCGCGCAGCGGCGCGTCGGGGATGCCCTGCAGCGCGAGCTGGTCGAGCGGATCGGGCAGCGGCACGTCGCACGAGAGCTCGACGAGCCGGCGCGACAGCCGGGCGGCTTCGGCATGCTCGATCAGATTCTCGCGCATCTTCGATTTCTTCATGTCCGGCGCCGCGGCCAGCACGGCCTCGACGTCGCCGTACTGCTGGATCAGCTCGGCGGCGCGCTTGGGGCCGATCCCCGGGACGCCAGGCACATTATCGACGCTGTCGCCCATCAGCGCGAGCACTTCGCCGAGCTTGCCGGGCTCGACGCCGAACTTCTCGAGCACATGCTCGGGCCCGAGCCGCCGGTTGTTCATCGTGTCGTAGAGGTCGAGCCCGGGCTCGATCAGCTGCATCAGGTCCTTGTCCGAACTGACGATCGTCACTTGCCAGCCCTGCGCCAGCGCCGCCTTGGCGTAGGAGGCGATCAGGTCGTCGGCTTCCCAGCCCTCCTCCTCGATGCACGGCAGGCTGAACGCGCGCGTCGCGTCGCGGATCATCGGGAATTGCGGGACCAGATCCTCGGGCGGCGGCGGCCGATGCGCCTTGTACTGATCGTAGAGGTCGTTGCGGAACGACTTGGACGACTTGTCGAGGATGACCGCCATATGCGTCGGCCCGTCCGCCTTGTGCAGCTCGTCGGCGAGCTTCCACAACATGGTGGTATAGCCATAGACGGCGCCCACCGGCTCGCCATGCTTGTTGGTGAGCGGCGGCAGCCGGTGATAGGCGCGGAAGATGTAGCCCGAACCGTCGACAAGATAGAGATGGTTGCCCATGCCAGCGGCTTAGCAGCGCGCATCGGCAGGGGCGAGATGTGATCTGCGGTCGCGCGTCAGCGCTGGTGGCTTGCAACCACCGATGCGACCACCGCCTGCATCAGGTCCTGCCGCACCGGGATCGGCTGCGGCGTCACGCCGATCAGCACGGCGACCGCATAGGAGCGGCCGTCGGGAGCAGTGAGGATGCCGACATCGTTATAGCCCGCCGTGCGGCCCAGCAGGTCCTGGCCGGTCCCGGTCTTGTGCCCGAAGTCCCATCCGGCGGGCACTGCCCCGCGCAGCCGCTGGCGTCCGGTGCGCGAGGCCTCCATCGTCGTGATCAGCCATGCGGTCGATTCGGGCGACAGCAACTCGCCGCGCTTCAGCCGCGCCAGCGCATTCGCGATCGCTCCGGCCGAAGCGCCGTCGGGCGGATCGGCGAGATAGGCTTCGAATGCCGCCAGCCGCACGTCGCGGGGCAATGCCGCGCGTGCCTGGTAGAAGGCGCGGCCGAGCGAATATTCCTGCCGCCACTCGAGCCCCGCGGTGCCGCTCTGCAGCAGCCGCTCGCCCGGCCCGAAGCGGATCGATCCCAGATCGTGGCGCGCGATGAAGCTGCGCACTGCCTCGGGTCCGCCGACATAGCGCAGCAGCCGGTCGTTCGCGGTATTGTCGCTTGAGGTCATCGCCCGGCGCAGCAGGTCGCGCACCGTCGTATGATAGCCTTCGTCGCCCACCAGGCTCGCGATCGGCTGGTGGAACAGCGTCAGGTCGTCCTTGCCGATCACCAGCGGATCGTCGAGCGTCAGCCGGCCCTGGTCGCGCGCTTCGAGCACGGTCATCGCCACCCACAGCTTGCTCACGCTCTGCTGCGGCAGCGGCTGGTCGGCATTCGCAGTGACGCTCCAGCCCTGATCGATGCTGCGCACTGCGATTCCGACGATTCCGTCGAAGGTGCGGGCGAGATGGCTGACGTTCGCTACCAGCCCCGCCGGTGCGACCGGCGGCGGGGGCGGCGCGGGCGCCGGTGCGGGCGGCGGGACCGGCATCGATGCGACATAGCCCGGCGGCACGTGGCCGGCGGCGCGCGGCGGCTCGGTCACGGCGCAGCCGACGAGCAGCGCCGGCGCCAGGCCGGCGACGGTCATCGCGCGCTGAGTGATGGTGAAACGCTCTAGCTTCTTCACGGTCGATCTGCCCCTTGCCCGTTCATGACAATGGCGGTGCCACCTTCACGCAACAAGCAGTTGGTTGCATGCGTTGCGACGAATGCCCGTATCATAGCGGCAGAACGTGAACAGGGGGCAAATGAATGGCGCCGTTCGAGGTTACCACCTTGGGATTGCTGCTGTTTGTCGCCTCGCTGGTGGCGATCGCCACGCATCGGCTGCGGCTTCCGTACAGCGTTGGCCTCGTCACGGCGGGAATTGCCCTCGCGCTGCTGCCGCTCGGTATCGATCTGCCGCTGACTCGCGAGCTCATCTTTTTCGTCTTCCTGCCGCCGCTGGTGTTCGAGGCGGCGATCCAGATCCCGTGGCGGCCGTTTCGCCGCGAGCTGCCGCTGCTGGTCACGCTGGTCACCATCGGCGTTCTGCTCGCCGCCGGAGTGGTCGCGGTGGGCATGCACTGGCTTGTCGGATGGAGCTGGATCGGCGCCGCTTTCTTCGGCGTGCTGATCGCGGCCACCGATCCGGTTTCGGTGATCGCGGCGTTCAAGGCGCTGCGCGTCGAGAAGCGGCTGCACCTGCTGGTCGAATCCGAAAGCCTGCTCAACGATGGCGTCGCCGCCGTCGCCTTTGCGATCCTCGTCGGCATCGCCGCCGGCGCCGAGACCGGCGCGACGGGTATCGCGCTCGAGCTGGTCGAGACGATTGCCGGCGGCATCGCCGCGGGCGCGCTTGTCGCGGTGCCGCTGATCCTGCTGGCCGGCCGCACGCGGGATCGGCTGGTCGAAGTCACGCTCACCATGCTGATCGCCTATGGGAGCTTCCTGCTGGCCGAGCATTTCCATTTCTCGGGCGTGCTGGCGACGCTCACCGCAGGGCTGATCGTCGGCAACTACGGCTTTCTCGGATCGATTTCGGACGACGGGCGTGCCGGAGTGCTCAACCACTGGGAATTCGTCGCCTTTCTCGTCAACTCGCTGATCTTCATCCTGATCGGCGGGCGCGAAGTCGCAATGCCGATCGGCCATGTGCTGGGGATCGCGGCCGTCGCGGCGCTGCTCTCGCTCGTCGGACGCGCGGCGGCGGTCTATCCGGTGATGGTCGCCTTTGCGGGAACGCGGCTGCGCGTTCCCTGGAAGTACAAGCACGTGCTTTTCTGGGGCGGGCTGCGCGGCGCACTGGCGCTCGCGCTGGCGCTGGCGCTGCCGGCAACCGTTCCCGAGCGCGAGACGATCATCACCGTCGCCTTCGCCGTCGTCGCCTTCTCGATCTTCGTTCAGGGGCTGACGATGCCGTGGCTGATCCGGCGGCTCGGCCTGCTTGCCGACGACCCGCCGCCCGACCAGGCGGAGGCGGAGCGGCGCGCCTAGGGCACCAGCACCGTATCCACCGCCACGTCGAGCGTCTCGGGATAGTCGAGCGTATAGTGCAGTCCGCGGCTCTCCTTGCGGTGGAGCGCCGAGCGGACGATCAGGTCGGCTGCCTGGTGCAGGTTGCGCAGCTCGATCAGGTCCGGCGTCACGCGGAAATGGCCGTAATAGTCGGCGATCTCGTCGCCGAGCAGCTTGATGCGGTGCGCGGCGCGCTCGAGCCGCTTGGTCGTGCGCACGATGCCGACATAGTTCCACATGAACCGGCGGATCTCGGTCCAGTTCTGTTTGATGACGACTTCCTCGTCCGAATCGGTCACGCGGCTCTCGTCCCAAGGGCGGATCGCGGGCGGCGGCGCGAAGTCGCTCCACCGCGCGGCGATGTCGTTCGCCGCCGCTTCGCCGAACACGAAGCACTCGAGCAGGCTGTTCGAGGCGAGGCGATTGGCCCCGTGCAGCCCCGATTCGCACACTTCGCCCGCGGCATAGAGGTTCGGCAGATCGGTTCGCCCGTTCCGGTCGATCACCACGCCGCCGCAGGTATAGTGCTGCGCCGGCACCACCGGGATCGGCTGCCGGGTCATGTCGATCCCCAGCTCGAGCAGTCGCTGGTGGATCGTCGGGAAATGGCCCTTCACGAACTCCGCGCCCCGATGGCTGATGTCGAGATGGACGAAATCGAGCCCGAGCCGCTTGATCTCATGGTCGATCGCCCGTGCCACGATGTCGCGCGGCGCCAGCTCCCCGCGTGCGTCGAAGCCCGGCATGAATCGGTGCCCCGCTTCGTCCTCGGCGTCGGGCGGCAGCAGCAGCTGCCCGCCCTCGCCGCGCACCGCCTCGGTGATCAGGAAGTTCTTGACGTCGAGATTGTAGAGGCAGGTCGGATGGAACTGCATCATCTCCATGTTGGAGATGCGGCATCCCGCGCGCCACGCCATCGCGATCCCGTCGCCGGTGGCGCCGCGCGGGGCTGTTGAGAAGCGGTAGGTCCGCCCCGCGCCGCCGGTCGCCAGCACAGTGGCGCGCGCGGTGAACAGCTCGACGCGCCCGGTCGCGCGATTGCAGGCATAGACGCCCCACACGCTTCCCGCGCCCGAATAGCGCATCTCGTGGCGGCTCGTGGCGAAATCGATCACCACTCGGTCGGGCACCAGCGTGATGTTCGGATGGGCCCGAGCGGCGCGGAGCAGCGCCTCCTGCACCGCCCAGCCGGTCGCGTCGTCGACATGGACGATGCGGCGGTGGCTGTGCCCGCCCTCGCGGGTAAGGTGCAGCGTATTGCCTTCGGTGTTGAACGGAACGCCCAGCTCGACCAGCCGGGCGATCGCCGCCGGCGCGTCCTCGACGACCATCTCGACGACGTCGCGGTCGTTGAGGCCGGCGCCGGCGCGCATCGTGTCCTCGACATGGTTCTCGAACGTGTCGCCCGGCTCGAGCACCGCGGCGATCCCTCCCTGCGCCCAGGCGGTCGAACCCTCGTTGAGCGCGCCCTTGGCGAGCACCGTCACCTTGAACCGCTGGGCAAGGTTCAGCGCGGCGGTCAGCCCGGCCGCGCCCGAACCGATGACGAGGACTTCGGTGGTATGGCTCGCGTCGCTCAACTCTGTTTCCTTGTGCCGCAGGCGCTATCGCCCGCCTGTCGGCCCCGTGCTAGCGGTGTTCGATGGATGCGGACAAGCGAGCGGAACTTGAGGCGCGCCGAGCCGCGCTTCGTGAAGGCGGCAGCCGCACCACTTCCACGGTGCGCGGTGCGCAGCGCACGGCCTATGCCGCCGCGCTCGATCCGCTCGAGGCGACGGGAGTCGACTTCACCTTCGGCGACATCAATTCGCTGGGGGCTTGGATTCCGGCGTGGGTGCCGCAGGGCTGGGGCGAAATCCCGTGGCATCTCTCCTCGTCGCCCCATATCGTCGAGACGGGCACCGATCCCGCCGCGCGCGCGGCCGCGGTCTGCGCCATGCTGAGCGAACTGGCGAGCCGGACGGCACCGGTCGCGGTGCTCTATGAACGGGACTGGGTGGGCTTCCGCTTGCCCTATGACGATGCGGTGCGCCACATGGAGGCGCTGATCGCCGCCGCGCCCTGCTGGAACGACATCTGGATCGTCGAGCTGCCCGCGCCCTGGCTCATCCGCATCGACGGCGATTGGGTGTTGTCCTGCGTCGCGGGTGAGGACAGCGCGCGGCGCTTCGCGGAGATGCGCGAGACGAACCGGCAGATGCGCCGCGACCTTGCCGACGTCCGGCGTATGCTCGTCGAGCGCGGAGTGCGCGCGCGGCTATGCTATCGCTACGACATGAAGTCGCTGATGCCGCTGCGGATCACGCCGGCGCGGATCGCGCGGCATGCGGGGAAGCCCGATCTCAGCGTCCCCTTCCCCGCGGCCCGGGACGAGCGCGACCGGATCGTGCGCGATTTCGTGGCCGCTCGGGCACCGGCGGCCGGGCGCGTCCGGTTCCAGCCATGGCTCGACGCGATTCCGGTGGAACTCTCGCGTACCGATTTCGATTCGCATCTCGCTGCGATCCTCGATGCCTGTACGACTCAGGCGATCTTCTTCGATCCCTCCCTCGACTGGTCGCTCGAATTCCATCGGCGCTGGATCTACGGCGCGGCCTCGGGCCTCAGCCGGCATTCGCTGCCCGGGTGAGATTGAGAAACACGTCCTCCAGGTCCGCCTCGCGCGTCGAAACGTCGACAATGCCATATCCTTCCGCCTGCACGGCGCCCAGCACTTCGCCCGCGTTCACCTGATCCTTGCGGTAGGTGATCGCCAGCGTGCGCTCGGCTTTCAGCTCGATCTTCTGGAAACAGCGGTTTTCGGGCGGCGCGGGCACGTCGCGGTCGACAGTCACTTCGACCACCTTCTCCTGCGCCATGCCGATCAGCGTGCGGGTCGGCTCGTTGGCGATCACCCGGCCATGATTGATGATCGCGATCCGATCGCACAGCTCCTCGGCCTCTTCGAGATAATGAGTCGTGAGGACGACCGTCACGCCCTGCGCGTGGAGCGATCGGACATAGGCCCAGAGCTGCTGGCGCAGCTCGATGTCGACCCCCGCGGTCGGCTCGTCGAGCACCAGCACCGGCGGCGCATGCACCATCGCCTTGGCGACCATCAGCCGCCGCTTCATCCCGCCCGAAAGCGTGCGCGAATAGGCATCGGCCTTGTCCTCCAGATGCATCGCGCGGAGCAGCTCCATCGTCCGCCGCTCGCCCTTCGGAACGCCATAGAGGCCCGCCTGGATCTCCAGCGTCTCTGCGGGCGTGAAGAAGGGGTCGAAGGTGATCTCCTGATTGACGATCCCGATCAACGCCTTGGCGTTGCGCGGATGCTGGTCGACGTCGAATCCCCACACGGCGGCGCGCCCGCCGGTCTTGTTCACCAGCCCGGCCAGGATGTTGATCAGCGTCGACTTGCCCGCGCCGTTCGGCCCCAGCAGCCCGAAGATCTGGCCGCGCGGCACGTCGAAGCTCACGTCGGTGAGTGCCTGCTTGCCGCCTGCATAGATCTTGCAGACGTTCTCGATCTCGATCGCCGCGTCGCTCATGCGCGCCGCATAGGCCGGTGCGAAGCCGATTGCGAGCCGCATTTCCCTTTGCTACCGCGAACCCATGATCCCGCCGCCCCAGATCACGCGCGTTGCGCACCCCCGCGTCTCCTGCGACGGCGCGCACGACGGCATTCCCGCATCGCTCGGCCATCCGCGCGTCTGGCTTCAGATCGACGAGCATGGCTATGTCGATTGCGGCTATTGCGATCGCCGCTTCATCCTCATCGGCGGCCCCGCCGATGGCGCGGACCAGAGCGAGCTTCCCGATATCGCGTCTGGCGCCAGCATCTGAGCCGCCTATATCGGTGGGATGACTCTTCCCACCGATCCGCGCGCCTTCCTCTATCGCGATCAGCTCGATCCCGATTCCGCCGCCCGACTTGCCGCCGAGGCGCTGGGCAAGGCCGAGGATGGCGAACTCTATCTCCAGTATCGCCGCAGCGAAGCGTTCGGCTTCGATGACGGGCGGCTGAAGACCGCGAACTACGACACTCAGTCGGGCTTCGGCCTCCGCGCGGTCTCGGGCGAGACGACCGCCTTCGCGCATGGCACCGAAATGAGCGCTCCGGCGATCCGCCGCGCCGCCGAGACGATGGTGCTGATCGATCCTGCGAAGGGCGCGAAAGCGCCGCCGCCGCGCCGGAACAACCGGCATCTCTATACCGATGCCGATCCGCTCGATCTCGTCCCCTTCGCCGACAAGGTGAATCTGTGCCAGACGATCGATGCCGCGGCGCGCGCTCGCGATCCGCGCGTCGCCCAGGTGTCGGTCGGACTTACCGGATCGTGGAGCGTGGTCGAGATCGTGCGTCCCGATGGCTTCGTCGCCACCGACGTGCGCCCGCTCGTCCGGCTCAACGTGTCGGTGGTCGTCGAATCGAACGGCCGGCGCGAAACCGGCAGCTTCGGCACCGGCGGCCGCGCGCTCTACGGCCGCCTGTTCGAACCCGCCACCTGGAACCGTGCGATCGACGAGGCGCTGGCGCAGGCGCTCGTCAACCTCGAGGCAGTCGATGCGCCGGCGGGCGAGATGACCGTGCTGCTCGGCCCCGGCTGGCCGGGCGTGCTGCTGCACGAAGCCGTCGGCCATGGCCTCGAAGGTGATTTCAACCGCAAGGGCACCAGCGCCTTCTCGGGGCGGATCGGCGAGCGCGTGGCGGCGCCGGGCGTGACGGTGATCGACGATGGCTCGATCGGCGAGCGTCGCGGCTCGCTGTCGATCGACGACGAAGGAACGCCGACTCAGGAGAATATCCTGATCGAGGACGGCATTCTGCGCGGCTATATCCAGGATCGGCTCAACGCGCGGCTGATGGGAGTCGCGCCGACCGGCAATGGTCGCCGTGAGAGCTTCCAGCACGCGCCGATGCCGCGAATGACCAACACCTTCATGAAAGGCGGCAACGACGATCCCGCCGAGCTGCTGAGCCGGGTGAAGCGCGGCATCTTCGCCAAATCCTTCGGCGGCGGCCAGGTCGACATCGTCTCGGGCAAGTTCGTCTTCTCCTGCACCGAGGCGTATCGGATCGAGGACGGCCGGCTCGGCGCGCCGATCAAAGGCGCGACGCTGATCGGCGACGGGCCGACGGTGCTGCAGGACGTGATCGGCATCGGCAACGATTTCGCGCTCGACGAAGGCATCGGCATGTGCGGCAAGGGCGGACAGAGCGTGCCCGCCGGTGTCGGTCAGCCGACGCTGTTGGTCGAAGGCTTGACGGTCGGCGGCACGGCGTCGGATTGAACCGAGGGACTTCGTGCTTTCGAGTAGCCTTCCCGCGCTAACCGTCGGCGCAGCGCGGCTGCGAGTCGCGGCGCGCTGGTCGCGCGTCCGAATCGTCCGGCGCGCCCACGCGATCATCGGGCAGGGCAGGGGGGCGTCGCGTGATCCGCACCTGCACCACGCTCGGCCGCCGGCCGCGGCGGCGCGGCGCATCCCTGTCCTGCTCGACGGTTTCCACCAGGGTCAACCGATAGTCCGGAATCGCGTCCGCTTCGGCTATCTGCTTGAGAGCATAGCGAAAATTCGCCAATGGATTCTGATACCCTATCTGCAGGCGAAAGGTCTCCAGGCCGACCTCCATCCCTTCCTCGCCACATCCCGAACGCGCGACTTCGTAAATCCGCCGCTCGATCGGGCCGAGCTGGAAATAGGCATTGGCATAATCGAGCACATGCTGGTCGAGCAGGATCGCGCGGTAGAGCCAGTCGCACAGCCGGACCTTCACGGCCTTCAGCCGCCGCTCGCCCTTGCGCGTCCTGGCGTAATGCAGCTTGGCTTCGGACAGCCACGAGAAAAAGCCTTCCTCGCCTTCGCCGCCCGCTTCGATATTGGTCTTGATCTGCGTGCCCTGGAGCCGCCCCAGCGCCTCGGAAAGCCGGGCATAGGAACGCGCCGACTGGTTCGATCCGGTTACGGTGAACAGGTCGTGCGCGGTAAAGACAAAGTCGCGGCCCACCTGTTCGCCGGCATCGATCTTCGCCGCCATCAGGCTGGCGATATACAGGACGATTTCCTTGTCATAAATGGTCGCAACGCCGTTGGCGCTGGGCCGGACTTCGATGGAAACCCCGTCATTCTGGTAGGTTAGCGGCTTCATCCAGGCATTTTTCGCCATCGCGAAAAAGGGAAAGGCCATCAGCGACCGCTCGCCGCGTATCTCGCCCAGCATCGGACTGTCGAGGGTGAACAGGTCATGCTGCGTGTCATCCCGCTCACGGGACAGTTTTTGGGAAGGCGTGGGGTCAGGGGCGGCGGAAGACGGGGAGGAGTTAGCGCTCATCGCGCAATTTCATACTCGAAAGCATGAACTTTGGACAGAAACTAGTGGCAAGAACGACACCGTAACGCGCAAATCCGAACCGCGTTCGTGCTTTCGGGTATGACTGCCGCAATGAGCAGTGATTGCAGATTGGCGCCATCGGCAAATGCGTAAGCCGGATCCCCGCCAGTACCTGAAAATCATGCCAGACGCTCGCCGACGCAAAATCTATTCTGTACAAGCGCTTTGCTATAAGGCCTTTTTGCCGTGAAGTGCCGCGCCCGCCAGGGACAAGAAGGATTTGGAGAATGGAAGCGTCGCCCAGTCTTGCCGGGCAGATCGAATCTCGCGCTGGCGCCTCCCCTGTCCGTACGCCGGTGAAACCGGCCTGGCTGCGCCTGCGTATCGTCGTCTGCATCATCGGAATCGACCTGATGAGCATCGGCCTCGGCATCGGCATGGCCGCCCTGTTGCGCCACATCTTTCTCGGCAGTCCCAACCCCGGAATATTGCTTGGGACGGTAGTGCCGGTACACGTCATCGTCGCGGCGAATTCGCATGCCTATTCGCTCAAACGCGTGATCAACGCGCCGTTCCTCGGCGCCAAGCTGGGCCTGAAATCGCTGGCTGTCGCCGCCGCATTGACGATCTTCACCGCCTTTTCGTTCAAGGCCAGCGAAGATATTTCTCGATGGGTCACGATCATCGGGCTGATCTTTAGCGGCATCGTGATGGCGCTGGGTCGCTACTTTTTCCTTCGGCATTTCGCCACATTCATGGACTCACCTTTCATTACGCTCGTGATCCGCGAAGATGGCACGCCCTGTGTGTCGACCGATGGCCAGGTGTTGACGCCGGATGAGATTGGCATCGATCCCGACCGCCACGACCCATTGATGTACGATCGCCTGGCGAAGCGGCTTCAATTTGCCGACCGCGTGATCGTTGCATGCCGACCAGAACGCCGAACGGCATGGGCGCACGCACTGAAGGGCACAAACCTTCAGAGCGAAATACTGGTGCCGGAACTCGCTGCGCTTTCTCCGATCGCGATCGACCGGCTTGGCCGCGACGCAACGATGGTTGTCGCAACCGGCCCGCTCGAACTATCCGACCGCGTCGTCAAGCGCGCATTTGATATCGTCATTGCCAGCATCCTCTTGTGGCTCCTCCTGCCGCTGCTGATCGGCGTGGCGATTGCCATCAAGCTCGACAGCCGGGGGCCGGTCCTGTTCCGCCAACCGCGGATCGGACGCGGGAACAAAATCTTCGAAATACTCAAATTTCGCAGCATGCGCGTCGAGGATGGCGATTCGGGCGGACATCGCTCCACAGCGCGCGACGATGAGCGGATCACCCGCGTCGGGCGGTGGATCCGGTCAAGCAGCATCGATGAACTGCCACAGCTATACAATGTCCTGCGCGGGCATATGAGCATCGTAGGATCCAGGCCCCATGCGCTCAGCAGCCGCGCGGCCAACAAGCTTTTCTGGGAAATCGATTCGCGATACTGGCACCGCCATGCTGCCAAGCCCGGATTGACCGGACTTGCTCAAATTCGCGGCTATCGCGGCGCAACAATGATCGAGGAATATCTAACCAACCGGCTGCAGGCGGATCTTGAATATCTCGATAACTGGTCGCTCTGGCGCGATATCGTCGTCGTCTTTCTGACGCTGCGGGTCCTTTTGCACCGCAACGCATTCTGATCCTTCGTCCATTGCCGAGCCGCAGTACGGGCAAGGACAAGCCGGAAAGCAACCGCCGCCTTGAAATCTCACAAAGACCAGACGCAGCGCAGACAGATGTTCACCGACCGAAGGGACATGCTGGCAACCATGCTGGGTGCCGGCATTGGCAGCGCACTTCTGGCAGCGGGCGCGACATGGCTTCCAAGCGGTTCGCGCGCCGCGCGCTCAGCCCCGGACCTGGCATCCAATGATGCAGCGATTTCGGTTCTTCAATTCGGCGCCGGTACTGGAAACAGCGTCCAGGACAGTCGCGCCTTCAACGAAGCCACGCGTGCCGCCCAGGCACAGGGGCGCCAATTGGTGATTCCGGCCGGACGCTACAGCATTCGCAACTGGAAAATCGCGCGCAGCGGGGGACCGCTGGAAATCACTGCTGCCGCCGACGCAATCCTCCAGCTCGCGCCCGAGGCGCTGAGCCGCGAAGCGCTTCTGGAGGTCAACGCGAATAACGTGACGATCACCGGGGGAGTCTGGGACGGTAATCGGCCGGCAATGCGGGAGAGCGAGAATATCGTCATCCGCATCCATTCCGACCGGCTCGACGATCCCCAGATCAGCGGCGTCACGTTTCGGCCGACGGCGGTTCGCAACGGCAATACCGATCTTGTCTTCGCCGTGGCGGCACGCGACTGCCACGTGATCGGGGGCGAATTTTCCGATGCCGTCGGCAATCTGGTGCTGTTTGCAACCGGAAACGCCACGCCCGGTGCACTCGACGCTGATCTTGTGGGATGCTCGATCCGCGATTGTGTGGGCGATCGCCGGATGAACGGCGCAGATGCCACCCAAGGCTGTTTCAAATTCTCGCGTCGCGGCCCCGAAGCAACGGCGCGCGACACGATCGATTGTGTGGTCGAAAACTGCGTAGCGCGCATGGCCGAGCACACAGAAGACAGGAACGGCGCCGTCTGCATCGAAATCTGGTCGCCCGGAAATGGCGGTCGGATAATCGGTTGTCGAACGGAAGGGGGCTTTCTCGGCCAATCAATTTCACGGCAGAACGGCGGAGAAATTTCGGCCGGGACGGCAATGCGCGCGGCATATTGCGGGTTCGAAGCGGCCGCCGGGCCGAATATTGCGATCCGCGATTGCACAGCGGTGTGCGACGGCGTGACCCGCGTAGGCATTTCGCTCGATCACCAGCATGCAGACCGCTGGCCGAACCACAACCTGCTTGCCGCCGATTGCCGGATTTTCCTGCCCGCCGACACCGGCATCCACGTCGTAGGTCCCGATCTGGAGACGCGTAACGCGTGGCGCGCGCTGGGAACGCATCTGGAGGCGGTCCGCGTCGAGTTGCATCCCGAACTGGCGGACGTGCGCGCCATTCGCATCCAGAATGCGCGGCAGGTCACGATCGGAGACAATATCCAGATCGCAGGCAATGCCGCTCCGGGAGCAGTCGCGATTCTGCTCGACCGGGTACGCGATGTCGCGATCGACGATGTTGCGGTGAGCGGAATCGCCGGACCGATTGTCCAGATACTTGCGTCCGGAGACGGGGATGTTGTGGATGCGATCCGCATCGGCGAGCTACACTCGATCGACGGGCGCGGCGACCCTGTCCAGTTGCTGCGCGGCGGCGGTCAGTTCGGACAGGATATTTCGCTTGGCTGTTTCCGTGGCGGTACAGTCGGCGGGATCACTAATCCGGGCTTTTCCCATCTGTCGGTTGCAGGAAACAACGCGGCGCGGCCCGCACCCGGCGCCTGCGCTCGGTGATGATCCAGCTCAGTTGCAATGCCTATATAGTCCGACTAGGCAAAATATGCGGGCGCCGGAGCGCTGTGTCCGCGCATTTCACTCATGCACTGGAACGACGATGACGACCCTCAGGAAGTTGAAGACAGTCGCGAAGAAGGTTCCCGGGGTTCGCCAGGCGGGGCGCGCCGTGATGGCCTCGATGGATGCGAACACCGCAATTCTTCAGAAAATACCGGTGTTTTCGCCCTATTCTGCCGGTGATTCAGAAATGATGCTGAAGCTGGCGCTGAACGATGCGAATACCGTTTTCCCGGTTCTGCGCACACTGTTGTTGAAGACCGGTGCCGAACTGCCCAAGGTTGTCGATGCCGAAGCCTTTCCAGAGACTGCAGAAGAACGGTCCGCCTGTGCCCAGCTCGCCGAACGATTTCGTCACTATGGCAGCGACAAGGCAGGCGTTCACAACTATCATCTGGTCTATGGCTCGATCATCGCGCGCATAGCGGAATTTTCGGCCATGCTCGAGGTCGGTCTGGGAACCAACAATACCGACATTCCTTCGAATATGGGGGCCAAGGGATCACCCGGCGCATCGCTTCGCGCCTTTCGCGATCATGCTTCTGAAGCACAGATTTTCGGCGCCGATATCGACCGGCGTATTCTCTTTAGCGAAGATCGGATTTCGACCTATTTCGTAGACCAGACGGAACTCGACACCTTCGACCGGCTGGGCGGCGATATTGGTCGGGAACTCGATCTCGTGATCGACGACGGCCTGCATTCGCCGGCAGCAAATCTCGCTGTTGTCCAGTTTGCAGCCGAGCGGGTGCGGCCAGGCGGCTTCATTGTGGTCGAGGATATCGCCTTTGCCGCGCAGTCCGTGTGGGAAGTGGTCGGCGTACTGCTGCAGCGGGACTATGAATGCGTTCTCGTAACAACGAACGTCGCATTGATGTTCGTTGCGCGCAAGCGGACCTCGCCGGTGCGCTGAAGGCCTCACCGGCAACAGACAGGGTAGGCGGACAGCGCTTGATGGATGATCACCGGACTTCGCGGGTCGCTCGCCTGCTGGCACTGGCGAGCGGACAGCGGTTGTTCGCGAGTGCACTGGTCAGCCAGGTTTTTGCGAGCGGCGGCAATTTCGCAGTCAACATCCTGCTCGCAGGAGCGCTCGGACCCCATTTGTTCGGCTATTGGGCGCTTGGTTGGATCGTCGTCGCCGTCCTGACGGCGTTCCACTATGTCCTCGTTCAGATTCCCGCACAGATCCTGTCGCGTGCCGATGACGGCTCGGTGGATCAGGACTGCCTGGTGGGGATTAGCCTGCTGGCGCTCGCCTATGCGGCGGGGGCCGGCATCATTGCCGGGCTGGCGGGTGTCGCCGGAGCGGCATGGTTGGATATGCCGACATGGTTGGGGGTCGGCCTTGGCCCCTTTGCCTGCGGTTGGATGCTGGTGGAATATAATCGTCGCGCATTGATCGTCGCTGGCAAGCTGGGGTTGCTCAACCTGCTAGAAGGCGCGCGGGCCCTGCTTTCGATCGGCCTGGTATTGCTTTGCATTCGAGGGGCGACGGACTTGACGCTGCTCGGCGCGGCCACCTGGGGTCTGGCGGCCCTGACGCTCCTGCTGGCGGCGATCGGCCTGGTTGCAATCATCCAGGGAACGCAGCTATCGGCCGCAGCCTTCTGGGCCACTGCGGGAAGGACGTGGCATTATTCTCGATGGATGGTACCGACCGCGCTGTCGTCCAGGCTGGGCCCCGATGCGGGCCTCGCCATGGCGAGCGTTCTGCTCGGCCCGGCGGCGGTCGGGGGGTTTCGCGCCATGTTTCAGATTACCAGCGTACTCAATCTGCTCTATCAGGCGATTGTCGTGGTTCTGCCGGTCAAATATGTCGAGCTGCACCGCAAATACGGCAATGCCCGCCTGTATCAGGTAACGCGCCAGCTCAGCCTGTTGTTCGTCCTGCTCGGGCTGGTGCTGCTGGCATTTTTCGCGCTGTTCGGGCGCCCTGTCGTATCAGCTCTCGTCGGCCCGAAATATCTCGAATACTCGGTTCTTCTGCCCTGGCTCAGTCTTATGTACGTCGCCATATTGCTTCATAATCCGCTTTCTTCCTGGCTTCATGCCCTGGGCGCAAGCGACCAACTTCTTCTGCCGAACCTGGCGGGAGTGGGAGCATCGTTACTGATCGTCATTCCCTTGCTGCACCTGTTCGGCATCGTGGGTTTGGCAATCGCGTTGCTTTGCCTTTATATTATCGAAGTCTCGGGGCTGGCGCTGGCGCTACGCCGGCGGATATGTCTGGACTCGGCGCGCACCTATCGCGAAGGGAAGGCCTGAAGCAATGGCAAGCCGACCGCCCGCCATTGCCGCGCCGCCCAACCTCGGCCCGAGTAACGCCGTCGCGCCGATTCAGGGCGACTATTGGGGCCTGCTGGCCATTCCCGCGCTTCTCTATGGTAGTCTGTTCACGATCACGCGTGAGTTCGGAGAGCTGGCCTATATCTTTATCGTCGGGCTGGCCGCGCTTGCCTGTGCAGGGAGCCGCCAGCTGAAATTCTTTCCCGGCCAGCGCTTTCTGGTCGTCCTGTCGTTCTTCTATATAATCCTTTCGCGCTTTGATGTCCTTCCCAGTGCCTGGACTATTTATCACGACGATTTTGCGGCGCTTCGCCAGTGGATTCCACTTGTCACGACGCCAATCTTGACGACGGCGATGTTTCTGCTGTTCTGGCAATATCGGCGGTTTATCATCGAATATGCGCTGCTGCTTTGCGCGATCGCATTCGTTATCCGCTTCATCGCCAGTTTCTGGGAACAGGATTTGTACTGGTATGCCGATGTGCCGCTCGGCATCTACGGCCTGTACAGCCCGAACAACGACACCCTGCCCCTGCTTCTCATGCTTGGAATCGCCGCGCATCGCGTCGACGGGCGGTGGCGCCTGCAAATCCTGCTGACGCTATTCACCGCACTGGTGTCCACCTCAGCTGCGACAAGATTGTTCGCGCTCATCAATATGGGAGCGCGCTTGGTCGGCGGACGCACGACCATGCTCATCATGCTCTTCATCGCGCTGATGGCGTTCCAGCTGATCAGTCCCTTCTACTATGACGCGATCTACACCCTCGACGGAAATTCTGGCGTGCGCACGATCTTTTGGCGCGACGCGCAGTTGGCGGTTATGCAAAGCCACGGCTTGGGGGTCGGTTTCGGGACCGAATATATCACTAACTGGTTCGGCGACGTGGGCCGCATCAGCTGGGGCCTGACGACCGAGGATGCCGACAATCGCCTGTTCATTTCCACGCACAGCACCTTTTACGATTTTGCCCTGCGCATGGGAGTGCTGGGGGCTGGGGGCTTTGCGCTCTGGATGTTCAGCGTAGTGCGCGGGGCCGTCACGCCCACTGCGGTACCCACGGCCGCACTGCTGGTAATCAGCTGCGCCGTGACGCCAGCGATGACGGCAATCGACACGCAGATCGGCATCAGCATGCTGCTCGCATGGCTGCTCGTCGAGCGAAAGGCGGCGGGACTAAGCTGACGATGGCGGAGGAGACGAACATGCCGGCGCGATCCATCGACGGTCGAGAAGCGGCGGCCATGCTTCCGAACCGGGCAAACGGCGGGCAGGGGCGTATTGCGCGCCTGCTCAAGCGCGAAAAATTCGACCCTCGCCTGATCGGGCTGGTCGCGAACCCCTATTTCCTCATTCGCCGGGCATTGCATCAATCGATCGCTGTGCTCGCGCCGCAGGCGAAGGGTCGCATCCTTGATTTTGGTTGCGGATCGAAACCCTATCGCCATCTGTTCGATCATGCCGAAGCCTATATCGGGCTCGACGTCGGCGAGAGCGGGCATGACCACAAGAATAGCGAGGTCGACGTCTTTTACGACGGCAAGACCATCCCTTTCGACGCCAGCTCGTTCGATGCGGTCGTTAGCTTCGAAACCTTCGAGCATGTCTTCAATCTTGAGGAGATGCTGGCGGAAATCCGGCGCGTACTGCGCCCGGGTGGAACGCTTTTGTTTTCGGTTCCCTTTGCCTGGGACGAGCATGAGGCACCTTACGACTTTGCCCGCTACACCAGCTTCGCGGTGCCACATCTTCTCGCCAGGGCAGGCTATGAGGTCGTAGAACTTCGCAAGTCAGGCAATTATGTCCGTTCAATCGCCCAATTGTGGATTGCCTATCTGCATCAAGAGATTGGCGTTAAACTGGGTCCGCTCCGGCCCTTGATACAACTCGGGTTGATCTTTCCTACCACATTGCTGGGGTTGGGGACGAGCAAGATCCTGCCTCGCTCGGACGCGCTGTTCCACAATCTGGTGATCCTGGCGCGCAAGCCCGACGCGTGAGGGACTCAGGGCGCGATCACCCCTCAAAGGTGTGGCGGGTCACTCTCCCTGAACGCTTCCACATCACGAGGCACGCCAAGCGGAACCACCGCTTCGAGCGGGACATCGTGGATATAGACCGGCGAGCCCTGGCGGATCAGATGATTGTACATCGGCGCGACATAGCGCTCATTCGCTTCCAGATTGGCCGGATCTGCATAGAATTCGTGATACGTGCGCGCATATAGATCGAACGAACCGAACCAATAAAGGCCAATCGTCGCATGCGGCGCGATCCGGACCTTTTCGCGCACCTCGACGGCCCGACCATTGGCATCGGTTCTGACAAAGCTCCAATGGTCGCCCTCTGCGGCAAAGCAGGGAATCCAGCCTTCCCCGCGAACCCTCGGCGCAGGGAGCATGTCAGGATGCACGAACGTGTCGATATTGTAGATCAGCATCGGCTCGGCCGAGCGCGCCACAGCGGGTGCCGCGAGCATGGCCGTGGTTGCCTGTCCATCGGTGGGCGCGTCGAGCTCAACTATCTCGAACCGTGCGATCCCCGCCTTGCGCGCCTCACGTGCAATGAAATCCGCCGCCGCATCAGCGCTGCGAACAATGAAGACAAAGTCCGCGCCCGCCTCGATGAACCCGCGCAGGCTGGCCATCGACCAGCAGAACAGCGAGCGGTCGTGCACTTCGATACAATATTTGGGGACCGTGTAGCCGGCATCCAGGAAGCGTCTTCCAAAGCCAGCCATGGTGATGATCGCGGTGGTCATTCGGCCTCCTGCGCATCGCCCACCAGTGCCAGAATCTGGGCATAGTCGAGGTTGACGAACTCGTCGGGGCGAATGGCCTTGTCATCGACATAGAAGCCGTTTCTGCCTGGCCATGGCTTGCCCACATGTAGCTCGTCATAGGGAATATCGTAGCGGTCGAACCACGCGAACAACTGCTTTGCAGTGCGGGCAACCAGCAAGCCGACATTGCCGTTGTAGGAATTCATGTTCCGGGACGTCGCGAGGATGATGTAAAAGCCAAGCGCGCGATACTCCCGCAGCTTCGCCAGCACCTCCGGGTGCGGCACGACATCGTCATAGCTCTGGTCAGCAGTCTTGATCGTACAGATCGTGCCGTCGATATCGAAGACGATGCACTTTTCACGTCGGATCACGTCAGAACTCCTGCAGGTCGCCCGATGAGTTGATCAAGAATGGTCGCCGCATTGATCGCAAAGCCCAGCACCTTGCGCGGGCGATCAATGTGCAGCGGCAACATGCTGACAAACAACGAAGCTTCTCCAAGGCGCATGACATAGGGGTCGAAGCCCGCCTCCCGCACACGCTCAAGGAACAGCGTACCGGCCCATGCCGGGGGACTGCGGTCCAGTTCGACGCTCAGGCGCAGTTCCTCGTCGACCTGCACTTCGAACATGTCATGGTTGATGAAATCATAGTTGCCGAGAACCGAATGGCTGATCTTGGCGATGTCATAATAGGGGTGAGTATAAAGGTCCGCTGCATTCGTGGCACCGCGGGGATCTATCAGCTTCAGTGACTGGGTCGGCTTACTGTAAAGCATGTTCGAAAAGCACAGATCTCCATGCCCGACCACCAGCTTGTTTCCCAGCAGCCGGTGCCGGTGCTTTTCAAAAGCCGCGCGATACCTTGCAAGCAGATTGTCTATGCCGCCCACCGCACGCTCCAGCAGCGGAGCAAGCGCTGGATAGGCGGGAAGCTTCCGCAACTGCTCGATCCGTTCCTCGACTTTCCGCCAGTATAGCGCGTCGGCAACGGCGGCTACTTCCTCCTGGCTCGCGGGTCGTTCGGCGCGCCGGGAGACGAAATAGAACAGCCGGTCGAGAAACTGCTCAAACTCCTTCTGCTGCAGACCGCTATGGATCCACTGCAACGCCATGTCGGGAACGAACAGCCGCTCCATCTGGTACCGTGCGCTTTGTTCGTCCTCTGCAAAATCGAACGGAGTGAGGAAGAACATGCGCATTTCCGGAGGAATCAGCGCATGGAAATCAAATTCGCGCTTTAGCTTGGTGCGATCGGCCGAGCTTTTTCTGACGATGTAACGATTCAGTGTAAGCTCGTTGAAATATCGCGCATCGAAACCGCCCCCGAGAAATTCGAGCAGCGCACTCTCTTCATTGAGATCGACCAGCCCGATACGGCCACTGACTTCCATCAGGGTCTCTCCCACCTCCTGCCGCGTTTCGGCACTGGCAAGATTGGCACCGCGCTCGCGCAGGAGCCTGGCGGAAAGCAGCATCCATCCCGCACGGCCGCCCGCGTTGAGCGTCGGAATATGATAAAGTGCGGGGGCATAGGCCGACTGCCGCAAGAACAGGCCAAGCTGTGCCGCATCCGCCAGCACACCGATATTCGCGGGACACAGAAGATACAGCGCGTCATCGGGGGCGTCCGGATCGATGCCATCGATCAATGCTTGCCAGTCTGCGGTCGAGCGCAGTTCGATCGGGTCTTCCAATCCAGCCTCGCGCGCGCCGCCGGTAAGCCAGTGCAGCAGGCTGCGCCGCCGAAAGACCAGATCGCGAAAATTCGCTATCCCCAGGAGCGCAGTGATGGAGGGCGCGGCCGGGGCGGAGCTGTCGTACAATAGCGTGAGGCTCATCGTGCACTTCTCCGTCCGGCGGCAGTCAGGCTCCACCGGCCAAAATGCCAGCTGGCAAGCAATCCACACAATGCCAACGGCAGCTGAGTGACGAGCACATATCCAACGCCAAGATCGAATGGCCTGGCCACACCCCCATCCAGACTGCTGGGCAGCGTCCGCCCTTCGACCACGGACGAAAAGAACGCCAGCAGCGCCACCACTGGGTCCTGGCCACCGCTCGTCGCCAGTAACACGATCCAGAGCGCGGCAAGTTCGGCAATCCAGATGAACAGACTATATGCAAGCAGTAGCGGCGTCCGGCCGCGCAGCTTGTCGACTGCCTCGCTTAGGAAGCTTCGCGCGGTCTTGATAAGGTGCAATGCGGCGATGGAGGCGTGACTGTTGTAGCGCCGCAGAATGAAAGTAGCGGCCCGACGGAGATTATCCGGCGCAAGCAGCAGCATCCCGAAACTGGCGAGTACGAACACAATGGTAAGCGCAAGGAAGCCGCCAAATATGCCAATCGATCCGGGCGCCAGCAGCGCCACCACCAGCAGCAGCGGCATGAAGATGGCAGCATCGAACAGGCGCTCGATCCAGACAAAGGTCACGCCGTGTCGTGTCCCGCCAACGACCGCCGCGAGCGCGCCGGCCCGCAATGCGTCGCCAAGTTTGAACGGAATGGCGAGCGACGCCGCAGCGGCCCAGAAGTGAAAGCTGGTGAGAACACGCAGACTGCACCGCGGATCGGCGATGATCAACGCAAGACGCGCAATGCGCAGCAAATGGCTGCCAAGATACAGGATCGTCGCCAGCAACATCAGCGGATGCAGCGTCCCGGGGACCCCGGTAGCAAGCTTGACCGCAACGGCAACGGTGACGGCTAGCAGTACCGCCTGCCCCACCAGAAAGGCAATTGCGCGCAGCCAGCGAAGCGCGGGTGCCGCCGATTTCCTGGAAAGGGTTTCAGCCATGCAGTGAGGCCTGAACGCTACTCGTATATTGGCCCGGTGCGTATTTGGAGAAATCGGTCTCCAGATAACGGCGCCGACGCAGGGCATATAGCAGCGGAAGCGACGCAACGCGCGTCGCCTGGCGGAAGAGCTTGACGTTGGAAACCTGATCGTCCTCACGCCAGCTGAGCGGAAAATAGCAAATTCGCCAGCCTGCGGCATAACTGCGCAGAAGCATGTGATAGTTGAACGTCAGATCATCTGCGTTCCGGTACCACCATTTGTCCTTCAACGCGGCGACACGATAGAGGTTGAGACCGCTGCCAAGATCATGGACGCGCTGGCGCAACGCCGCCGAGTACAGCAGGTTGAAGACGTGATTGCCCAGCGTGCGTGCCGGCGAATAGCCCTCTAGCCGTGCGCCCTGCATGAAGCGCGCACCAAGCAGTGCATCACAATTTTCGTGGGCGCGTCGCTCCAGAAGCGGCAATAGATCCGCGATGCTTCCCTGGTCGTCGCCATGGAGCACGACGAGATAGTCATACCCCCCCGCCAACGCATGCTGAAACGCTACTTTGTGCGATCCGCCGAGCCCGTAATTGGCGTCGTTGCGCACCAGCGTTGCCGGGATGGCGAGGTCGCCGAGCGCCGCCACCGCTACATCGGCGCCATTGTCAGTACTGCGATTATCGACCACCAGCACCCCGGCAAGATGCGCCTGCACCTCAGGTGTGAGCTGGCGGATCACGCGCCCGATCTGCGCCGCACAATTGTACATCGGAATGAACAGGAGGGTGCGTTCTTGCATGATGTGTCCGCTTCTTACGACCGTGCCCGGTTATGCGACATGTTCCCAGTCAGGAAAGACATAAAGGCAAAGTTCGCCGCAAATGTTGCCGGAAGGATGAGCAGTTTGGCCAGCAGGCTCGGGAATATCGTTGCGAGAAATCCGACCGCCGCGGACGCTGCGGCAATCGCCAGGAATTGATAGGCGACATAAGCGGCCAGCAGGCGAAAAACAAAATGCCCTTCATAAATGAAGATGCGTTTTACAGAGGCGAAGAATACAAAAGTGACAGCAAGGCCTGCAGACAGGAAATTTGCCGCCGCTGGGGGAAGTCCAAAATAATGCAAAACAAGAAAGGCAATCGTATCTAATAGGAGACCAAGGCCGGATACAGCGCCAAAGCGGAAAATCCGAACACCAAGGCTATGAAAACTGTTCTTATTCATCCCGCTGCGCTTCGACGTCGCAGACGCCCCCCCCGATAGATTTAGGCGGCGTACCGGGCGCCGGGCGGCAGCGTCAAGAGGAAATCGCAGTTGCGCGGTGCAGTGGGAGCGGATAGCGCAAGCTACAAAGAATAGGGGGAAACCAGGGTGCAGTGGCAGGTCGACGTCGCTTCGGCATTCCGCTCCATGCGCGTGCCGGAAACCACAGCCGATCGCCGCGCAACCTGGATCGCATGGGCGTTCGGCCTTTTCCTGCTGATCGTTCAGTCGCTTCCCGCCCTGCGCAGCGGCCTTACCGAAGGCTTTCAGTATAACGCGCTGGCCGTGGCAATGCATCTGCATGCGGGCACCCCGGCGCTGACGGACCAGATCTATCCACTCAACCAGGAATTCTTCCTGTTGAGCCGGCTCGGCAGTAATTGGCTGTTGAGCCTCTTCGTTCCCTTGAATGCGATCGATCCACTGCTTCCCACCCGCGGGATCGCCGTCGGCAGCCTGATCCTGATGGTTGCTTCCTTGCTGCTGTTCACGCGCCGCGTGACGGGATTGGAATGGAGCTGGACGATCCTGCTGACCGCATTGCTGCAGAGCGTCTTCTTCTCCGCCTATCTGGCGACGGACAGCCTCACCTCCGCTGCGGTTGTTTGCGCCGCAGCCGCCACCTTGGCTTACGGCACTCGTTGGTGGCAGATCCTGGTTGCCGGCATGCTGCTGGGCGTGGCGATCATATTGCGCCTGGAATCGCTGCTGGCGGCTCCCTTTTTCGCGCTGTGGCTGCTCCTGCAGCCAGGCGACTGGCGTAGCCGGGGAACGAAACTGGCGGCGGCAGGCGTGCTGGCCGCAGCTATTCCGAATATTTTCCTGTTGGCGAACGGCACGTCCATCTTTGAGGCGCTGGCGATTTCCGGCAAGGCGATTGCAATGTGGGCACGGCCGCTGGCGCCGCTCAACAAGATCACCGTGCTGATGATCTTCGCTCAGCCTGCCTTTGTCCTGCTGGCGATGGTCGGCACTATCCGCCTGGCAATCGCGCGACAGCATGCAATCCTGCTCATGCTTTTGGGACCGATCCTGCTGTTCGTCGCCTTTTCCTTCGGCAATCTTTATAATTCGCGGCAACTTCTTGCGATCACCCCGCCCGCGATGCTGCTCGCCGTATGGGGATTGCAGCATCTGCGCTCCGCCGTTTCGCTGGCCGGTCATCGCTGGCAGAAGGCGGTCGCATCGCTGGTCGGGATCTTTCTCGTGGCGACGTTTGCCTATCCGCTCGGCCGGACCGAGGAAGGGCCGCGCCCGTTCGTCGGACAAGTACCTACGGCCCTGTGGTGGTGGCAATATCTGGGGCAGTTGGAAACCAGCAACCGCAACGCCCTGCATTCGATTGCCGCTTATGTGGCGGCGCATCCGAATGGCGTGATCTTCTCGCACGACTGGAACGGCGACCGCCTGGCGCTCTGGTCGCTTGCGCTCGCGGGGTACAGCCCGCTGTCGCGGCAGGGGTCACAGGCGTGCGAGCGCTATGCCGAAGCCTTTGGGCATGATGGCGACATCGTCCATCACTTCCGAGCCACGCTACCATTTCTGGGCGAAAAGGCAGCGGGACGCCTGGCGGCGGAACAGCTGTTTCCCTGTCTGCGCGAATGGGGTGGGAGCGATTTGCCGGTGCTGCTGGTGACCACCAGGCCGATGAGCCAGCTCTCCGGCATGGCGGGCAGGATGGTCGCCGGCGCACCCACGCAGGAGCGGGCTGCGCCGTTCATCGATATCCGCCTGCGCGGCAGCCGACCGGAAATCGGGAGCGATGCCGGATATTTGGTGAAATCGTTCCTCCTTCCCCCAACACGTGCTGCGTTGGAAACGGTACCGCCCGGTGCCTCGAACGGGCGGGCAGGGGACGCTGTGGCGGAAGCTGAACTACGCGAGCCGACAGGTCGTGCAGCGCGCTAGCGAGCGGGTTTCATCAACCGGGCCATATCCGGTTTGCGAAAACCGCCCGTGCATTGGTCGATCCGTTGCTGCGCAGACCGATCGCGCGGTTCCATGCGGCAGGCAGCGCTACGTCGCCTCCCGCATGGCGTCCCTGTAGATAGCGACGAGCATCTCCAGATTACGCTCTGGCGAAAGATCCCGAAGGTATCGCCGACGCGCATTCGCGCCCATCGTCTGCAGCCGGTCGGGATTTGCCAGCATCGCGCGCGCTGCGGCGGCGAGCGCAGCGGGATCGCCGGGCGCGAAATGTGCACCTTCAATCTCGGACGTGACGATTTCCCGCAGCGCGCCAATGTCCGATGCGAGGATAGGCTTACCCATCGCCATCACCTCGACAACCGTCATCGGAAAATTCTCATACCAGAGCGATGGCACCACGACGAATGCGGCTTGCGCGATCTCCGCAAACACTTCCTCGCGCGAGCGGCGTCCAAGGAATTGGACATGGGGAGGCGCCATTTCGCGCAGCATCGCGCCCTCGGGCCCGTCGCCCACGATCCGCAGAGGTGCGTCCACCTCGCGCCACGCCTCCACCAACGTCTTCACACCCTTTTCGACACTGAGGCGCCCTATGAACAGCGCGGCCTCGGCGGGTTGCAGCCCTACCTGGCCGCCGGCCAGGGGGTCGGGTACAAAATTGGGTTTCACAGTCACGCGCTCGACCGGAAGCCCCGCCGCCAGCAGCTTCTGCCGGGAAAAGTCGGTCAGCGCGACGAAGCGGGTCACCTTGTTTCGCCATGTGCCAGCAGCCTGATGATAGCCGATTGAGGCGGCGAGCGTCATCGATCCGAACAACGAATTGCGATAGCAACGATGCAAGACGGCATGCAGCGCCGATTTCTCCAGACAATCCTCGCAAGGCTTGCCATCGCGGAACAGGAAAGCGTTGGCGCAGGCCACGCGGAAATTGTGCAGCGTCCAGACTGCGGGGACGCCGGCTTCCCGGCACGCGTCGAAGATCGACGCGCTGAGTGTCGGGAACATGTTGTGGACATGCACGACATCGGGGCGCGCCTCCGCCAGCACCCGCTTCAACCGGTCACGGGCATAAGGATTATAGATGGTCAACGCAGCGGTCTTCGCCTTCGCGACGACACCGGTGATGTGCTCATTGTCCGCCGCCAGAAACGTGACATCATGGCCGGCGGCGCGGAGCAGTCCGATCTCCGCTTCAACGACTGAATCCTCTCCGCCATATTGCTGATAGCGATTGTGGACGACCAGGATCCGTAATTGGTCGGGCATCACTACGATTTCTGCAGGCTCGCCGCTGTTACACGAAATAGGAATTTGGGCGCCATCACCAGATAGCGGCGCCACAGGCGGCGCGGCTCGCTGCCGAGCCTATGCAGCCATTCCAGGCCGCTATCCTGCATCCAGCGAGGCGCGCGCTGGACCTCGCCGGCATGGAAATCGAACGCCGCGCCAACGCCAATAAGCACCTTGCCAGCAAGCGCCTCACGGTTCGCGTCCATCCAGAAATCCTGCCGCGGAGTCGACATGCCGATCCAGACGATATCCGGCTCGGTGGCAAGGATTTGCTGCAGATGGCTCCCGCGCGCTTCGTCGGAAAGCGTGCCGAACGGCGGGGAAAATGTTCCGACGATCTGAACTCCCGGGAATCGCTTGCGAAGATTCTCCGCCATTCGGTCCGCAATGCCTTCCTTCCCGCCGAACAGGAAGTGCCGGATCGGCTTGTCTTGCGTCGCGCGACAGACATGTTCGACCAGACTGGGGCCAGGGACGCGCGCGGTTTGATGCCCGCGCATTCGGCTCACCAACGCAAGCGGCATGCCGTCCGGAGTAATCATGCTGGCACGTTCATGCACGGCCTGAAGCGCGGGATCTTCCTCCGCACACATGATACCATGGACGTCACGGACGCACACCATCGCCGAAGTGCCCTGCTCCGCCCATCCCACTACCGTGTCGACGGCGACCGTCATGTCGATAAGGCTGACCGGGACGGTCAGGATCCGCGTGGCGGGCAGCTTGCGCAGGCCGAACGTTCCCGGCGGGGGGGCGAGATGGCGATCACCGTGGTTGAGCTTCAACGCATAGTCGCTCGAAACGGGATTGGGGTGTGTCATCGGCGCCTCATGCGGCCAGATCGGCATGGTGTTCGAGGTACCATTGATAGGTGCGCCGAATGCCGTCCTCTAGCGACACCTGCGGGCGCCAGCCCATCGCTTTCAGCCGGTCGGCGGACATCAGCTTGCGCGGCGTTCCATCAGGCTTGCTCAGATCGCGCTCCACTTCGCCTTCAAACCCGACAATGTCGCAAACAAGGCGCGTGAGATCGTAGATCGGAATATCCTCCCCCGATCCCGCGTTCACATGCTCCGCGCAGGAATAGTGATTCATCAGAAACACACAGGCGTCGGCGAGGTCGTCGACATACAGGAATTCGCGGCGGGGACTGCCCGAGCCCCAGATGGAAATGGCATCGGCCCGGCTTCGCTTCGCCTCATGCGCCTTGCGGATCAGCGCCGGTAGCACATGGCTCGACTGAAGGTCGAAATTGTCGTTCGGGCCATAAAGGTTGGTCGGCATCGCCGAAATGAAATCATGCCCGTGCTGGACGCGATACGCCTCGCTAAGCTTGATCCCGGCGATCTTGGCAACGGCATACCATTGATTGGTGGGCTCGAGCGGTCCGGTGAGCAGGCTGTCCTCGCTGATCGGCTGTTCCGCGAATTTGGGATAGATACAGCTCGAACCAAGAAACAGCAGCTTCTCGACTCCGACCCGCGCCGCCGCCTCGATGACATTGGCCTCGATCATCAGATTATCGTACAGAAAATCCGCCGGATAAGTGGCGTTGGCCAGAATGCCGCCCACCTTGGCGGCGGCCAGAAAAACCGCGTCGGGCCGGCGATCCGCCATCCATGTGCGTACAGCGGCCTGGTCACGCAAGTCCGCATCCTGCCGCGTCGCGGTCAGAACCTCGCAGTCTTCCTCGGCCAGACGGCGCACGATGGCGCTACCGACAAGCCCGCGGTGACCCGCGACGAAAACCCGTTTTCCGCTCAGGCTATACATCGCAGCCCCCGTCACAGCAGTTCATTGACGTCTTCCGGACGGAGATTAGCGCAATACCATTCCGCCGTACGGCGCACACCCTCGTCAAGATCGACCTGCGGCAAATATCCCAGCGCGCGCATCTTGGCGATGTCGGGGCAGCGCCGCGGCGTTCCCCCTTCAGCGGCGGGGCCATCGAGGAGCGTGATGTCTGCGCCCAGCGCGCCGGCGACGCGCTGCGCCAGATCGCGGATCGCGACTTCCTCCATCGAGCCGATGTGATAGACATTCATCGTATCACCCGCCTGCCACATCCGCAGGATCCCGCTGACCGCGTCGTCAACATAACAAAATGCCCGTGTCTCAGTACCCGATCCCTGAAGCGTGATGCCGCGATCGCCGCGATCGCAGGCGTCCCGCACCTTGTCGATCAGCTGGGGGATCACATGCTTCCACCCCATATCGGGGCCATAGATATTGTGCGGCCGGAACACCTGCACCTTTGCCAGCTTGTCGCGACAATAATTGAAGGCGATGAGTTCCGAGATGAGCTTCGACCCTCCATAGGAATAACGCGGATTGAGCGAGTTCGGGATGATCATGTCGATCGTCTCCGGCGTCGGCACGATCGCCGGGGTCTGATAGACCTCCGCCGACGACGCGACCACCAGATCCTGCACACCGGCGTCGATGCACGCCTCGCACACAGCGATCGCGCCACGCACCCCCACATCCAGCACGAGGGCCGGCCGAGTGTAGAAATTTTCGGTGCCATTGATCGCGGCAAGATGAAATACCGCATCATGTCCGCGAAACGCCTCGACCAGAGCATCGCGGTCGCGCACATCGCAATCAACGCGGCGCAGCGGTCCTTCGACATCGTCGAGCCGGCTCGCACGTCCGCGCAGGTAATTGTCGATCGCGGTCACTTCATGCCCTTCGGCAAGCAGTTGGCGCGTGAGATACGCGCCGATAAAACCGCCGGCGCCGGTAACTGCAACTTTGCTCATCGATGGTTCCCGACCAGATTTCCAATAGTGAAATATCGATTTCTCAAAATTTCCGGTGGCTGCTGGCTAAAATTATTCCAGTAATCATATATAATAGCGCCTTGTTTCATTACGGAGAAAAGTTCGTCGACAGAAATAGACGAAAATATTGGATGATTATTGGCAATTATTACCAGGTCGGCGCCTCGGCATGCTTCTATGAAATCGTCACATACGATCAGTTCTTTTCGAACGGCTTCGAGATCTGTGCGCCGGACCATCGGATCGAAAACGCGAAGTTGCGAACAATCCCCGCTCGCCTGAAGCTGATCGATCACATGAAGCGACATGGATCCACGCAGATCATCGGTTTCCGGCCGGCCTTTGAAGGCGACGCCGCCCAGCGCGATGCGGAACGGCCCCGGAGCACGCGACTTGAGCTTGTCGAGCAGCGCCTGGACCGTTTCGGCCGGCTGTCGCTCATTGACCGCGCGTGACGCAGCGGTGATCTCCAGCGTCATGCCATGCGGCGCCACCGAGGCGAGCAGGATGTGCGGGTCCTTTTCCAAACAGGGTCCCCCGACCAGCCCGGGAAGCGCGACATCGGTGCGGCTATAGCCAAGCTTGCCAAAGCGGATCACGTCATTGGCATTTATACCGATTGCGTCGCAGGCGCGCGCGACTTCGTTGGCGAAGGCGAAACGCACGTCACGCGACGTGTTGTCGACCAGCTTGATCATCTCCGCCGTCTCCGGATCGGCGACGCGAACGATCGTGTGCGTCAGACGGCTGAACAGCGACGCCGCCAGGTCGGACGCCTTTTCCGTGACGCCGCCAACGATCTGCGGCAGCACTGCGAGTTCGCGCAGCGCGTCCCCCTCCAGCGTCCGTTCGGGGCACATCGACAGGTAATACTCCTTGCCCGATTCATCGAGGACGGGACGCACCACGCCAGTGGTGGTGCCGATACGGACGGTAGAACGCAGGATCACCGAGGCGCCATCGGTAAGATGCCCCGCGACCTGGCGCGTGGCTTCCTCGATCATGTCGAGGCGCGGCTCATGCGTGCCCTGTTTGAGCGGCGTTCCGACAGTGATGATATAGTATTCGGCCGCAGGAATATCCTCGGTAGTCGTACTGCAGGTGAGCAGGCCTCGCGAGACTACGTCGGACAGTGCCGTGTCCAGCCCGACCTCGGCAAAATGAGGTCGTCCCTCATTTGTCATGTCGACGACGCTTTGCCGCCGCTCAATGCCGTAAACACGCACATTGCGCCGTGCCAGCGCAACGGCAAGCGTCAGTCCGACATATCCCAGCCCGACAATTACAACTTTGGGTGCACTGTCATTGGTCATGCTTGTATCAGTTCCATTGCGAGCTGCGCCGTCACGGCCGGTCAGATGCGGATTGGCCGTAGCGGCCCGGTCGTGTCGGTGCCTGTCTCAGGATGGCGGCCGGGCCGATGCGCCGACGGAGTTCGAGAGAGGCTCAAGGTGAAGATCGTCGAGCCACAGCGCCGCGTCCCGCGGGCTGCCGCTTTCCGACACGAGAAGGTCGAGCGTCTGCACAGCACAGTCATTCGGGCCGACCCGAAAAGACAAGCCGAAATTCGCGCCGGCATCCCGGGGGGTGGGCAACGTGATGGAGGCTAGTTCGCCCGGGCTGCGGTAACAGCGCAGCGCCAGACGCGCATTAGCCACCGCAATCGCGTCCGGCGCGCCCACATGGCCGGTCAACCGATATTGCCCCGGCGCAAGCGTGAGAAGCTGTTGCGCGGCAAGGCCGCCACGGTCGCGCTGCACCTCGACCAACAACGCCGCGCCACCACCAGCGCCCGATGCCGCCTCCTGCCGGGCAAGGAGTTCCGGAGTGTCGGTAAACTGCCAGTCGAATGGCGGAAAATCATTCGCCGCCTCAAAGGAACCATTGCGCAAAAGCCCCACGGAACCCGGAACGGTGGCGCGATAAAAGGCTGCGGCGGTCGCATAAGCCTTCTCGTCGATGAGCCGATGCATGGCCGCTTTCAGCCATTCGCGCTCTCGCGGGACCTGGGGATTTAGCGCGAGCAGCGCAAACATGCGCGGAAAGGTCCTCGCAGGGGTCGGACTGGAAGTGATGAAGGCTGAAACATAGTCGGCCCACCATAACGGACGCCGGCGTACCATGGGTGCCAGTTCGGCGAATACAGCCGGGTCGGACGTGGCCTGTGCCAGGGTAGTCGTCAGCAACGGACGCAGGCTCCGAGAGGTGAGCATCGCGCGATCATAGTTGGCTAACGCAGATCGCACATCGCCGGCCTGTACGGCATGTTCGATCATCCAGAGATTGGTCGTCGGATCGCGCCGCGACAGCGACTGGGCGTAGGTGAAGGCACCCACTGCCCGCGCGTCATCATCGGCCATCGCCGCCAATATCCCGAGCGTCGCTGCAGCTGTTACACTCGTGGGGTCACGCTGCAATGCCCGCACCGCCAGCGCGCGAACGCGCGTCGTATCGACCCCCTCCGGATCGGCCTGAATGCTTGCGATGGCCCCACCGCCCAGGGCTTCGCTGTTCCAGCCCCAGACCGCCAGCGCGCCGGCCGGATCGGTACGCGCACGGACCTGTGCGACGGTTACGACGCTTACCAGCCACAGGAGCGCACCACCAAGGACCAGCACGATTGCGCCGCGCGCCAGCATTTTGCGGTTCATGCCCCGGTCACGCATCACCCGCATTCCACTATGTCTTGGAGCCGTCGCTCTGGCCATAGCCATAG
The DNA here is from genome assembly GCF_014334115.1 of Sphingosinithalassobacter sp. CS137. Classification (NCBI taxonomy): domain Bacteria; kingdom Pseudomonadati; phylum Pseudomonadota; class Alphaproteobacteria; order Sphingomonadales; family Sphingomonadaceae; genus Sphingosinithalassobacter; species Sphingosinithalassobacter sp. CS137. The sequence goes on along the minus strand of NZ_CP060494.1, from coordinate 1,828,595 downwards.
CCATAGCCATAATCATAGCCATAGCCGTAATGAGCACGTTGCGGATCGAATTTGGTGAGCACCGCGCCGAAGATCTGCGCATTGGAATCGATCAAGCGATTGAGCGCGACACGGACCATGCTCTTCTGCGTGCCATGGGCCTCGACCACATAGACGACGCCTTCCACTCTGCTTGCGAGCAAGGGAGCGTCGGCCAGGCCCATCACCGGCGGCGCGTCGAATACGATATGATCGAACTGCTCGAGCAATTCCATCACCAGGGTATTGAACCGCTCGCCAGCCAGAAGCTCGGGCGCGCTGGGCGGCGGCGGGCCTGCAGGCATCACATGCAACCTTTCATGGCTGCTCGGCTTCACTGCCTGTGCCAGGTCGTCGCTGCCCGACAGATAATTGCTCAGCCCATGGGTGTTCGAGATGTTGAACTCATGGTGCACCGTGGGCGAGCGCATGTCCGCGTCGATCAGCACGACTCGCTTCTGGCTGCGCGCAAGCGACAGGGCGAGCGCGTAGGCACTGGTCGACTTGCCCTCTGCTGGACGGCTGCTGGTGACGGCCAGGGTGCGCGGGACACCGTGATCGGTTGCAAAGGACAGTCGCGTGCGTAGCGACACATAGGCCTCGCTGATCCCCGACTTGCGATCGTCAAGCGCCTCGAGAATGTTGGTCTCGACTGATGTGGGAATTGTACCCAGCAGCGGAACTCCAAGATCCGTCTCGACTTCGCCTGGATCGGTGATCCCCTGGTCAATCTGCTCAAGCGCCCAGGCGGCACCCGCGCCAAGCAGCAGCCCGGCCATCAACGCGAGCGCAAGATTGAGCGGAATTTTCGGGCTTGAAGGCTTCAGCGGCACTTCAGCCGCATCGACTACCGAGATATTGGTGGCGCCCACCCCTCCGGCGACTCCGATTTCCTTATATTGCTGCAACAGCGCGTCATAGAGTTGCCGATTCGTATCGGCGTCGCGCTGATAGATATTATATTGGATGCTGCGGCGACGCGAATCCAGTACGGCTTGTTTAAGCTCATCGACCCGCTTGCGCAGTTGCTGCTCACGCGCAAGGCTCGCCTCATAGGTCTGCCGGAGCGAACCCGAAATGCGGCTTTCCTCGCGCGCTATCGCCCGGTCCATCTGCGTCAACTGGCTCTGCAACGCCATTGCGGGGGGATATGTCGGCTCGAACTGAACCATCATTCGGGCATATTCGGCAGCAAGACTTGCTCGCTGCTCGCGCATCCGCGAAATGGCCTGATTCTCCAGACCTTCGGAAGATTCCCCGGCGGAAATACGCAACCTGCTCTCCGCCTCGATGCGATCCGCCGTTGCGCGCACCAGTTGCTGATTCAGGATCGCCAAATCTTCAGCGACGAGTGGCCGTTCGGTAGTGCCGCCCTCGCCGCCGGTACCACCGGTAGAGGGCAGATTTATAATCTGCTGCTGGGCCGCGTAATCGACCACCTTCTGTTCAGATTCATTGATCCGCGTCCGCAACTGTTCAATCCGGTTTTCCAGGAAGTCGCGGGCATATGCCGTGGCGTCATAACGACGCTCTAGCGTCATACGGATGAAATTTGCCGACCATGCATCGATCACGCGTTTCGAGAACTGCGGATCAGGACTTTCGAAATGAATATTGACCAGGCGAGAAAGGCGCGAATGGTCGACACTGAAATGGTCGAGCAAGATTTCCCCTGCCACCCGGATACGGGTGTCACGATCCGCTCCGACCGAATCAAGCACTTCCTGCGGAGATGCGCCGGATCCATAGCCGAACTTTTCGAAGAATTTGGCATCATCGCCAAGACGCAGTGCCTGCGCCACACGTTCGGCAAGCGATCCGGCCTGGAGAAGGCCATACTGGGTTTCGTAGAATTCCTGGTCGACACTCGCCATGGCGGCCGGATCCTGACCCACCCGGATCATCGAACTGTTCTCGCGCTGGATTTCCAGCGTTGCCGAGGCGCGATATTGCGGCGTCATCAATAGCGTCGCAACCAGACCGAGCAGCAACGCGCCGACGACGCACCCTGCGATGAGCCATTTGCGACGCCGCGCAATCGACAGCACCTGAGTGATGATTTCGGCTGCATCGGGCGCGTTCCATCGCTGCGCCGGACGATGATAGGATTCGCCGGAAACCGCATCGAACATCGGCCGGCTCGAATTCAGATGGTTCATCGGAAAATTGGTTCTCGTTCGCACGCTACTGCAAAAGAGCAATCAGCGGAGCAGATAGAAGGGCGGAGCCGGAGATGACATTGGAGAAGACGCGACGCCCTGCGGACTCCCCAACCACAACGACATCGTTCGCATATACCTCAGGATCGGGATAGATACCTTGCCGGATCGCGCGCAGATCATACAGCGCCGCCATATCCTGATCAGCGACGTGACGGAACACCACGACATAGCTGCTGTTGGCGAATTGCGACAGACCGCGCGCGGTGGCGATCGTCCGCAGCAACGTCATGCGGCCCGTCACCGGATAAAGACCGGGCTGCTGGACTTCGCCGTCCACGGTGATCATCTGATTGACCGTATCGGTATTTACGATCACCTGCGGGTCGCGCAGATGGCGCCCGCGAAGTTGGTCAGCGATGGCGTCGGCAAGTTCCGACGGCGTCTTTCCCGCCGCAACGACCGTTCCGGCGAGCGGAAGCGATATCACCCCGCTCGCGTCCACAGTCACAGTCTGCTTGAGTTCGGGAACACCATATACGTCGACCGTCACCTTGTCGAACGGACCAATTACGTATGATCGCTGTTCAAGGATGAGATCCTGACGCGTAGGCGCAGGTAATTCTCCACCAGAAACCACTTGCAAGTCTTCGCGGCCGATCAGCTTATAAGAAGAACAGCCCGAGAGCATCACTAGCATCACGGCTATTGTTGTCGCAAACTTCATCGTGGTCGGGAACCCTGGATTTCGCCGGGGTTGCCTAGCCCATCCGCAGTAAGGATGCAATTATTTCCGCTGGCGCTTCTGCCTCCCTGCCCAGCCCTGTTCGGCCGCCGCATCACCAAGCCACAGGCAGCATGTGGCGAGGACAACCGCGAGCAACGTGGTACGTAGCGGATAATCCACCAAGCTCGACGCCAGCAGCACGCCGATGCCAGCAGATCCAGCCAGTCCGGCAAGCGCCCGTGCGCCGAACGGATACGGCCCGCGGGCGACCTTGATCGTCGTGACGATCCACCACATGAGAAACGCGACCAACAGTATCGCCGCTATGATCCCGCCTTCCAGTATCAGTTCGAGCAAGTCATTATGCGCGTGATTGAAATAGGTGGGATGCAGCAGGGCATCCGGTTCGGCAATGCGATAGGCCGCGTCAAACGCGCCATATCCGGTCCCGGCAGGGAAATAATGACGTATCATGTCGAGTACCACCGGCAGCGAACGCAGTCGCTGTTCGGCATCCGCATCGAATGCCATGATCCGATCGACGGACACGGCGCGACCGAAATAGAGCGTCGCCGCAGCAATTGTTAGCAGCGCCAGGAGCGCACCCCAGCCCACCCAGGCAGGCAAGCACTGAGGACCCATCGGGCGGGGCTCGCGCGAAGTGAAGAAGAGGACCGCCGCGAGGAGCAGCATCACCGCCCCCATCACCATTCCGGTGCGCGAACCAGTCGCCAGGATTGATGGCAGGATGAGCAGCGCCGCCACCAATGCCATGGCAGCGCGCGAGCGTTCCGCATGAACATTTCGCGATGACATGCTCAGGAACACCACCAGCAATGGCAGCGCCAGCGCCAACAATGTTGCCTGATGGTTCCGGTTCGAAAAGAAGCCGACCGGGACATCCTGTGAATGGATATGGAAGAGATAAAAGGGGCTGACATCGCCGCCGGCAGACTGGAGGATACCAAGCACCGCGCTGGCTACAACGACAAGCAGGGTGATTGGAATCAATGCAAGGCGCTGGTCGCGGCGCATGGCGGCGCCTGCCAGCAGGACGGTCACTGGCGGAATGAGGGCAAAAAAGCTGTTAAGCGTGCGATCGGGAACAAGCGAAAGCGGTCGCCATGGTTGTTCCGTCTGGGCGATCTGCGCTGCACTAGCGAAAATGGCACGCCCGGGAAAGTGCATCCAAAGCGATGGCGGCAATGGGATCAGTTGCATCAGCATCAGACAGGCAAATGCAAGCAGCAATGCCACCGGAATCCGATAGCGCACCATTTCGGGAAATCCCGGTCGAACAAGTATAACGGCAATCGCAATTACCGAAACGGGGCGCAGCACCAGAAGATGCACCGTCTGCACTTGGTTGGATCCGCCGAAGAACATGCTGCACAGCAGCAGACCGATTACCACATAGAATGGAATCAGTTCACCGGGTTTTCCCCGAAATGCCGAAGTGAAACTTGCAGATTGCGCCGGACCCCGTCGGCCACGGGAAGCGCGCTTGAATGTGTCTGGCATTGGTACCCCGAATTCCGCAGATTTTCGACGCACCGTCCCTTGCCAGCAAGGTCACGAAGTGCGTTTCAGCACGCGATAGATGGTCGGCCGCGATACGGCAAACAGCTCGGCAAGGTCGCTGATAGAATATTCGCCTGTGGCATGCATGCGGCGCAGCTCGGCCTGTTGCCGGTCGCTGAGCTTGGGCTTCTTGCCGCGCAGCTTGCCCCGGGCGCGCGCGACCGCCATACCCTCACGCGTGCGCATGCGGATCAGGTCCGCCTCGAACTCGGCGAATGTCGCGAGAATATTGAAAAAGAGCCGCCCCATCGGATCGGCGGGGTCGTGTACGCTGCCGCCGATCTGGAGCCGCACTCCCCTGCCCTGCAGCAATTCGCCGATCGCGCGCGCATCGGGGACTGAGCGGGCGAGCCGGTCGAGCTTGGCAACGACCAGCGTATCCCCTGCCCGCACCGCGGCCAGCGCCTGATCGAGCCCCGGCCGTGAACGGTTGGTACCGGTAAAGCCATGATCGGTATAAATGCGATCATCGCCCACCCCCAGCGCGGCGAGCGCCGCGCGTTGGGCAGCGAGGTCCTGGCCATCGGTCGAACAACGGGCATAGCCGATCAGCGTCGCGCTCATCGCCGATATGTAACGTTCAACGCCCCGTCACTGCAAAGCAAATCGTACCGGTTAAATGAGACGAGCGGACGGCCGCAAACGGGTGATATGCGGTTGTACGCGGGCGCTGTCCGATACATGATCCCCTATCGTACAGGATCGATCGTGACGTGCGCCTTGAAATCGGCTTTCCGGTTTACGGCATCCAGGGGGGCGGTCCCGATGCTTCGCTTCCAGCGGGTCGGTCGCTGGCCCCGGCCAAAACGGCTATACAACCCTACATGTCGTCCTGTCGACATGTGCACAGTCATCGCTACACTGGTCATGGCGGTCCGATTTATTCAGTATTCCGTCACCGCCGCCGCGCCCGCCCGCTATGATGGGGTCGTCGCAGAATGTCTTTCCGAACGTACGCTAAGGGCGGGCCGCTGATCCCGTTGTCCGCAGCGGCCTGAACCGTTCGCGGGGCTTGTCGATCTCGCTCCACAGATAGTCGCCGGTGAGGCTGATATGCTCCCAGCCCAGCGGGGCGACATGGGCGAGCAGGGTCTCGGGCACGTCGATGCCACGGTCACGCAGGTGACGGGCGGCGCGATCGAGATAGACGGTATTCCACAGGATGACGGCCGAGACGATCAGGTTGAGGCCGGAGGCGCGGTGCCGCTGATTCTCGAAGGTGCGGTCGCGCAGCTCGCCCGAGCCGGTTGACGAACACGGTGCGGGCGAGCGCATTGCGGGCCTCGCCCTTGTTGAGGTTGGCGTTGGTGCGGCGACGCAGATCGGCATCGTCGAGCCAGTCGAGCATAAACAGAGTGCGTTCCACCCGCCCGATCTCGCGCAGGGCGCGAGCGACGGGGTTCTGGCGTGGATAGCCGGCGAGCTTGCGCAGCATCATCGATGCGCGGACGGTACCGGCCCGGATCGGCGCGGCGAGGCGCAGCGTCTCGTCCCAATCCTCCTCGATAGCGCGGAGATTGACTGGGCCGGCTACGAGCGGTCGTAGCGTCGGCCAGGGTGCCAGGTCGCTCATGGCGTAGAGACGGCGTTCGCCGAGGTCGCGAATGCGCAGTGCGAAGCGGAAGCCGAGCAGGTGGCACAGGCCGAAGACATGATCGACGGCGCCGGCGGTATCGGTCGCATGTTCGCGGATCGCGATGCCGCTCTCATGGTCGGGCAGGCCGTCGATGACGTGCGGCGCCTCGCCGGCATTGGCGGCGATGACCTTGCTGTGGAACGGCGCGAAACGGTCGGAGACATGGGTGTAGAACAGCACGCCCGGCTCGCTTCCGTAGCGGGCGTTGTGATCGGCGCGCGCCTCGCCACGTCCGCCCGCACGAAAGAATTGCCCGTCCGACGAGGAGGTGTCGCCCGGTCCCCACAGCCGACTGTGCGGATGGGCATGGTGATGATCGACGATCGCGGCGAGTGCGCTGGCATAGGTTTCGTCCCGGATATGCCATTCGGCGGTCCACAGCAGTCGGGCAGGGGTCAGCCCACGCGAGCTTTCCGCCATACGAGCCAGACCGATTGGTGCCGTCGGCGAGGATCGCGCCCATCAGGGCGGACTGGTCGCTCGCCGCCATGCCGGTGCGGGCATGGACGAAGCGATCGGCGAAGCCGGTCCAGGCCGCGACTTCGGCGAGCAGATCGGTGATGCGGATACGCGGCAGCAGGCCATAGAGGCGGGCCTTCAGTTCCTCCGCCTCGTCGGGTGTTGAGCGCCGCAGCGGCGAGATGGTCAGGCGGCCGTTCTCGATCGCGGCATCGGGCAGTGTTCCCTGGGCCGCGGCGGCCTCGACTTCGTCCATCCGCGGCGCAGCCGGCCGCGGTGCACGGCGATCCAGTCGGCCGCACTGCCGCTCACAGCGAGGCCGAGCTGCCCTTCGGCGCGCATGGTCGCGAAGGCTGGAGTCGGCAGAAGATAATCGTCGAGCGTGCGATAGGCGCGGCTGCCGTCCACCCAGATCGCGCCCGAGGCGAGCCGGTCGCGCAGATGGACCAGCACCGCGATCTCCCAGGCGCGCCGGTTGAACGCGCCATCGGTCGGTATGACGATGCGGTGCCACTCGGGCTTGAGGAATGACACGGGTGCCTTGCGCGGCAGGATCGTCCGGCCGTCCGCGTAGAAGGTGCGGAGCAGTTCGACCGCGCCGAGCAGCGGATCACCGGGGCGGGCCGTCCGGAAGCGGAACGAGACGAGGAAGGTCGGCAGGAAGCGGCGAACCGCCGGATAGCGTTCCACCACCTCGTCGAGGCCATCTTCGCCCGGACGGGTCAGTTCCTCGGCAGCGCGCATGCTCTGTTCGAGCGCCGGCCATCCGATCCGCTCGTCGACGAGCGCCAGCACGTTCCTCCCGGTGCTGCGTGCGTCGAGCAGCGTCCGCCCGAGGCGAATATGCAGGCGGGCGGTGTCGCGGAACAGTCGGGCCTGTTCGATCAGCCGCTCCGACCGGGTGCGATCGGCGCGTCGGAACATCGCGCCCACCAGCTTCTCGACCATCAGGATGGCGGCGTCGGTCAGCGCCACCTCCATCTCGATCGCGAAGGCGACCAGCGTGGCGAGGCGACGCCGGTCTTCGAGCCGGCTCAGGTGTTGGGCGGTCATAATCGCGGCCTGCGCGCGATCACCGCATAGCGACTGGCATGGATGCGCCGCGCCCGTTCCGCCTCGATGCCGAGGCCACGGACATGATCGAGCCGTTCAACGATCGCCCTGAGGTTGCCGGCACCGGGCGCTTCCGGCCAGTCGCGTATCCACGCCAGCGGTGAACGGGTGGGGGTTCCCCCGATCCGTAGCAGTGCATCGAGCCGCTCCACCTGGTCCGGCGTCAGGTCGCGGCCGAGACGGGCGAACGCCTGCCGCCTCGCTTCCGCGCGGGCGACCAGCGCGATCCGTTCGAGGGCCGCGGGCAGCGGCAGCACGACACCCGCCCCGCGCAACCGCTCGACCATGGCCGGGACGATGGCATCGCAGCGGTCGGTGGATGCGGCCACCTCGCTGGCGGTCGCGAAGACCATGCCGCGGTCGGCGCGCTCAAAGGTGCGGAGGCCGAGCCTGCGTTCGATCGCGGCACGACGCTCGCGTAGCGTCGTGTCACGCGCGGCATAGTCGGCGAAGGCGTCGGGCGTGCAGCCGATCTGGGTAGCCAGCACGGTGAGCATCGCCGCAGGTGGCACCTCACCGGGTTCGATCGCACGGCCGGGATGGCGGAGGTAGCCGAGTTGCACCGCATAGCCGATGCGGCTGGCGGGACGCCTTCGTCGGAACACCTCGACCAGATCGTCGGGGCCAAGCGTGTACAGCCGCTCGATCGTGGCAGGGTCCGAGGGCGGATCGAACAATGCGGCGCGCTGCGCCGGCGACAGGATGTGCGCGACCATCTTGACCCTGCTTCTTCTGCTGTCACACAATCATGCCGTGATGACGTTGACGCGACATAGCCGGAGTGACTGGTTAAGTGACAGGAAGGCCGCGCTTTGCGGCGCTGGCGTCATCTGTCACACAGACGCACGTTAAAGTGACGGCGCTGATTGGCTATGCGCGGGTGTCGAGGCGGACGGCAGCCAGGTCATCGACCTTCAGCGCGACGCGCTGGCGAAAGCCGGCGTCGATCTGGAGCATCAACTCTATACCGACGCCGCATCGGGCAAGCGCGACGATCGGCCGGGGTGGACGCCTGCATCAAGGCGCTGCGCCATGGCGATACGCTGGTGGTTTGGAAGCTGGACCGGTTGGGGCGCGACCTGCGCCACCTCGTCAATCTGGTCGGCGACCTGACCAAGCGCGGCATCGGGTTGAAGGTGCTCGCCAGCGAGGGCGCATCGATCGACACCACCACCGCCAATGGCCGACTTGTCTTCGCGATCTTCGCAGGGCTCGCCGAGTTCGAGCGTGAGCTGATCGTCGAGCGCACCAAGGCCGGCCTTGCCTCGGCGCGTGCTCGCGGGCGGAGCGGCGGTCGCCCGTTCAAGATGACGCCGGCCAAGCTGCGTCTCGCCCAGGCGGCGATGGGCAAGCCCGAAACCAAGATCGCCGAGCTGTGCGCCGAACTCGGCATCACCCGCCAGACGCTCTACCGCTTCGTCGGGCCGAAGGGTGAGTCGCGCAATGACGGGTAGCGACTGCTCGACCGGCGCAAGGCGAAATGAACCGCCTGGTTCGTCAGGATCGGCTGATCGCCTTGAATACGATCCGCGCGACGTTCGCGGGCTGGCACGACCGCGCGATCGCCGCGCTCATGCTGCTTGCTGCATTGGCCGTCGCCCATGCGTGGTTCGCCGACCGTCCCTGGAGGGTTGCGGCGTGGACGGCGCTCGGTGCGGGAACGCTGATCGGCACCGGGGCGGGACGCCTTGTCGAGGGGCGTCTTGCTTTCCATGCGTTCGACGGGTTGCTCGCGGCCGACGCCCTGCACCCGCAGACACGCCGACGCTACATGACAGCATGGCATGGCGTCGGATTGACGCTGCTGGCCGTGACGACTCTGGTCGTGCGCCCTTCGCTGCTGGTCGTCAGCGTACCCGCCTATCTCGCCGGCGTGTTGATCGCCGGACTAACGGGTGGTGTCAGGATGCCGAAACGGATCGTCGGCATGGCGCGACCGGGACGGACGCTCCGCGCATGGTCGCATCGCCCGATCGCCGGGGTAGCGGCTGCGACGGTCCTGCTCCTGCTGCTGTTGCCGGCCCGCACGCTGGGCACGAACGCGCTGATGGCGGTGGTCGGCATAGCCTCGGTGCTGCTCACCCTGACGCTGACCAGCATCGATGACGCCATCGTCCGCTTCATGACGGTCGCCGGACATGGATCGCGGCGGATTATCGTTCGCCACGCCAAGGGAATGGCGTCGTTTCTGGCTATCACGGTGCCGGGCTGCTGGGCCTGGCTCGGACCGATCGCGGGCGGCATCGTGGTCGCCACAGGGGGTGCAATGCTGTTGCTCCTGACGCTACGCGTCCTCGCCTACCGGTTGCATACCAAGCGGTTCGCCGATTTCCTCGTCTCCATCCTCGCAGGATTGCTTATGCTGGTCGCCTATTCGATGCCGGTGGCCTTGCCCGTCCTCGCGCTCGCCATGCTCTGGCAATTGCAACGCCGCGGGCGGACGAAGACGTGGCTGCTGGCATGAGCCTCCCCGTCGAGCTGACAGGCGCAATCGTCGAGCGGAGCGGATAGCGCGTCGTGCAGGACGTCGATCTGACCATAGCACCCGGATCGTGGTTCGGCCTCATCGGCGCCAACGGATCGGGCAAGACCAGCCTGCTGAGAGCGCTTGCCGGCCGGCTGCCCTTCGTCGGCGGATCATGCCGGATCGGTGGCGAGGAGCTGGTCGACGATCGTGCCGCTCGGGCGCTGCGTTTCGGCTTCTCTCCTCCTGCGGACAAGCTGCCGGATGCCTTGCGTGGCCGCGACGTTCTCGAACTTGTCGGCGGGAGCATCGATGATGTCCGCCCCCGCCTGGGAAAGCTGTATGAAGCGCTGGGCCTGGCTCCGCTGCTGGACCGCTGGATCGGCGACTGCTCTGCGGGCATGCGACAGCGGATCGCCATTGCCGCGGCTTTCGCGGGCGGTCATCCGATCGTGATCCTCGACGAGCCATTCAACTGGCTCGATCCCGTCGCGATCTTCGACCTGCGCGAGGTTCTGCGCGACATGGTCTATGCCGGCCTGACGCTCATCACCGCCCTCCACGACCTTGGCACGCTCGCCTCGGCGTGTGACGCCGGCCTCATGCTCGCCGATGGCAAGGTCGCACTGGCGCTGGATGAAGAGATGCTACGGATCGCTGCCCAGAACCCTCAGGCGTTCGAGCGGCAGACCATCGACCGCCTGCGATCGGGGTCAGCTTCGCCGAACGCTTAGCGTACGCGCAGAAAGAAATTCTGCGATGCCCCCTATGATCGAGGCATGACCCCCCCTGCCCTTCACGCCGATCGCGCTGGTTGCGGTGGATCCGGCCGGAACGATCCGGCGGGATGGTCGGTTGCTGCGCAGCATGACCTGTTCGGAATGATCGCGATCGTAACCCGCTGGGGTCGCCCGTCACGGCCCGGCCAGCAACGAAAGCATGGCTTTTCCGAGCATGGCGAGGCCGAACGCTTCGTCCGCAACGCGCTTGCCCGGCGGCGCAGCGCGCCGCGCCGGATCGGGCTATATTATCGTGCGCCGACGGACATGACGGATCGCCCGAATACAGAATGTTGATGTCGCCTCGCCGACATGTCTGCAATCCGACAAGGCGAATATCCGATCAACCGCGGCTAGTCGCTGATCGGGCTTTCGCCATATTTGCGCAGCACGTCGTTGAAAGCCTCGGCCATCAACGCCTGAAGGCTCTTGCCTTCGCGCCGCGCGAGCATGTGCATCGCGAACGACATTTCCGGGCTGAAGAAGCCGGCGATCTGCTTGCGACCCTGGCGGCTCGGCGCAACCGGCATCGTGCCGCCCGTCGGCGCCGGCGCGGCGTTGGTGGCAGCAGCGACCGATTGCGGCGCGGGATCGCTGGCAGTCCCGCGATCGCGCAGGTTGGCGAAACTCGGCTTGCGGCTCATACGGATTTCATCTTGCGCGTCGGCGTCTTCATGCCGACTTGTCTACATGTCAACTCATAGAACTGTCTAGTATCCTCGGCGGCCTTGCCCCGGGGCTCGATCTCCAGCACCTATCGTCCTTCGGCACTGGCATGACGATAGGCTGCGCGATCGGGTATCTGGACGGGGCAGGGGGGAGTGCCGAACCCGGCAACCAGCTCGCCAGCCTCCTCATAGATGCGCGGCGCGTTGGGCGACCCGGCAGTGAACACAACATAAGCCGGCTTGCGCAGCAATTGGACCAGCTTCGCGGTCGTCTGGATGGCGGCCAGATCAAATGCGCTCGGCCGGCACGGGATGAGCACCAGGTCGGCGACTTCCACGGCGGCGCGCGCCGCGCTGTCGGCATGGGGCGGCGTATCGATGACAATGAACTCCGCGCCCTGCTCGACAGCCTGCGCCACCTTGGCGGCCAGCCTGGGCGGTGGACTGTCAATCACCTCGGGCGGCGCGTCCTGGCGCCAGCTTGCCCATTGGCTGGCGGTCGCCTGGGGTCGGTGTCGAATACCAATGCCGTCTGGCCCGCTTCCTGTGCGGCAGCGGCCAGATGCAGCGCCAGCGTCGTCTTTCCCGCGCCGCCCTTCTGGCTGATCACTGCGATTACGGCCATGTTGCGCCTCTCCGCCCAGTATCGAACCATATGTAGACATGTATGCTTGTACTATAATAGACAAGAATGCACTTCGTCATGTCAACCAATGCGCAAGGCCGGCAACCGGGTCAAGCCCGGCGCCGTGCATCCCTCAACGCGCCAGCAATCGGCGTTCGAGCAGGCCGCGAAAATCACGGCGGGCATCCGCAATCAGCATCACGAACACGCGATCGTCGACAACGCGATAGAGGATTCGCCAGGGCGGATCGGAAAGCTGGCGGAATTCGGCGATTCCCAACGCCGCTAGTTCGGGCGGCACCGCGCCGCGATCGGGAAATTGGCCGAGCGTTTCGACGCGTGCCAGCATCCGGTCGAGAAAGGCGTCTCCGGCCGCAACGCCGCTGTCGCGCAGGATCCAGCGATGTATTTCATCAAGATCGCGTTCGACGCCCATGGTTAGCAGCACCGTATATCGGCGCGTCACAAACGGGTTGCGCCGCGCCGCTTCGCAATTGTCTCGGCCGCCGGGGCAACGCGGCCTTTCGCGATATCGTCATTGCCCAGTGCCAGCAGCTTGAGCAGCGCAAGCATTTCCTGCGTCGCCTCATAGCTGGCGACATCCTGCAACACGGCGCGCGCGGTACCGTTTTGGGTGATGACCATCGGTTCGCGATGATCGGCCAGGTCGCGCAGCACATCGGCGGCATGCGCCTTCAAATAGCTGACCGGCCGGATGCGTTCGCCAAAACCCATATCCCGCTCCTTGCCTGGACCATTTACGGACCGAATATAGGGAAATCTGGCATGGCCGCAAGTCTTCGGACCATTGCCGCGATCGCGGCACCGGCGAACGACGCTGACGGAAACCACTTGCTCCCGTCGGGGAGCATTGCGGCGGCATCGCCGCCGCTTCCGCCTCTGTCCATATGGGCAGTCAGTTGCGATGGGAGACGGCATTGGGACCGGGGGTGGCCGTCAGGCCCGACGCCATTGCCCGACCAGGGCAATGTCATTCTTTACCATATCCATAGGACTGAAGGAGCGGTTCTGTCTCGTTTTGAGACTCGCACGAACGTCGATCGATTGCCGCACCCAATTTGGCCAGCGCCTTGCCCAATGCACCGCCGGCGACGGTCTCCCCCAGTTCGCGACAGCTCAGCCCCGCCCGCATCCTCGCAACGGCGCGCGCGTCCTCGGCAATGTCGTGCTGCGCATCGCAGGGCAGGGGAGCGGGGCGCATCCAGCGCGGAAGGAAACGCTGCACCGATGCAGGCAGCAGCGCGCGATAGGCATTGGACGTCTGCTTGTAGCGCGGCCCCGGCCCGGCCCCGGCAATTCGGCGAAAGCGCCGCTGGCGGACCAGAAACCCCGCCGCCTCGAGCTGGGCGAGGGCACGCGCCACCGTCGCCCGACCAAGCGCCGTTGCCGATGCCAGATAGTCATAGCTCGGATAAACACGCCCGCGATTGAGCCGTGCAAGCGTCAGCAATTCCTCGAACACGCAAATGGCGGCGGCGGTGAGCGCGGCGATCGGCCGCTCGGCGGCGCGCAGGGGGCGTTCCTCTGCCCGCGCCGCCCGTTTTATCCGCCGCCCGGCATCGAGCGCGGCGCGCGCGCATTTCAGCATCCGGTCGGTCTCGCCCTTCTCCGGCGGGGCGAAAAACCGCACCTCAAACGTCCCTTCCTCGATGCTGTCGCGGCGCCGATCCCCGCCGTCATGCCGCGCGTCGGGACGTGCTCGATCGCCAGGCCCGCGGCCTCGCCCATGGTATAAGCGGTCATCTTCCATCCCCCATTGGGGCTGGGACGTCAGACAAAATGATACCGTGGCACGAAAGCGCGCAAATCCTTGCAGCGGGAAGCGTTCCGGGGTAGAAGGAGAAGCTCAGACGCCGGTGGCTGCCTCGACTACGCCCGGGTCCAGCGATAGATTGACCGCCTTGCGCTTGCCGGATGCGATCAGGTCATGCTTCATGCGCACAGGCTATGCGCATGGTTCATGCGCTTCAATCGGAGGGGGCATGGCCGAATTCTTCGATGCGCTGGACGATCGGCACATCGCCTTCGTCGCCAAACAGCCGGTGTTCTTCGTCGCCACCGCGGCGGCGGAGGCACGGATCAATCTCAGTCCCAAGGGAATGGACAGCTTCCGGGTGCTCGGTACGAACCGAGTCGCCTGGCTCGACGTCGGCGGCTCGGGGAACGAGACCAATGCCCATCTGATCGCCGACGGCCGGATCACCGTCATGTTCTGTGCCTTCGAGCAGCCGGCGCTGATCCTGCGTCTCTATGGCCGGGCGCGGCCGGTGCTTCCGCAGGATGCCGAGTGGGGCGCGCTGATACCGCATTTCGCAATGCTCGAAGGAACGCGCCAGATCTTCGACATGGCTGTCGAGCAGGTACAGACGAGCTGCGGCTGGGGCGTGCCGCTGATGACGCTTGATCGTCCGCGCGAAACGCTGTCGAAGGCGCATGCCAAGCTGAGTGCGAAGGAGCGCCTGGCGAAGTTCATGGCGCGCGATCGCAGCATCGACGGGCTGCCGGTCCGAGTGCCGACGCAAGTGCCGGCCGGCTGATGGCGCTCGCCGAGCTCGGCCGCTACAATCGTTTCGAGGCGCACCTCATCGTCGGCCGCCTCGAATCCGAGGGGATCCCGGCCATCGCCTTCGATGCCGAATCGAGCATCGCGGAAGGCAGTGCCTTTCTCATCCCGGTGCGCGTGATGGTCGATGCCGACGATCTTGCCGAGGCGCGGAGGATCGTCGACACCGCTGCCTGATTTTTGGGCACACTTTCGCAACTGCACAAAAATTTACCTTTCGCTAATCTTTCGTTGCGTCGGAAGCCGCGAAAACGCGCGTTTTTGTCTCTGGCACGCCCTTTGCTGCTCTTGCTCTCGGGAAACGAGAAAGGGGGCGGAATGAAACTCATCATCGCCATCATCAAGCCGTTCAAGCTTGACGATGTTCGGGAGGCGCTGACGGCAGTCGGGGTCGCCGGCATGACCGTTACCGAGGTCAAGGGCTTCGGACGCCAGAAGGGCCAGACGGAAATCTACCGCGGCGCCGAATACAGCACCAACATGGTCCCCAAGATCAAGCTCGAGATCGCCTGCGACGCAGGGCTTTGTGATCGCGCGGTGGAGGCGATCCAGTCCGCCGCCAGCACGGGTGCGATCGGCGACGGCAAGATCTTCGTGCTCGACGTGGGCAAGGCCGTGCGCATCCGCACCGGGGAAACCGGCGAGACGGCGCTGTGATCATTCAAGGGGGATCCACATCCATGCGGAAAATTCTATTCACCGCGGCCGGAATCGGTCTGGCCGCGATTGCTGCGCCCGGCTTCGCGCAGGAAGTCGCCGAAGCGGCGCCCGCGGCCGAAGCGGTCAGCGCCGGCACGGCCTATATCCTCAACACATTGCTCTTTCTGATCGGCGGCTTCCTCGTGATGTGGATGGCCGCGGGCTTCGCCATGCTCGAGGCCGGCCTGGTCCGCTCCAAGAACGTCTCGATGCAGTGTCTCAAGAACATCGTGCTCTATTCGATCGCGGGCATCATGTTCTGGGTGGTCGGCTATCAGATCGCCTATCCGGGCGATTTCAACGGCTATTTCGGCAGCGCCGGATTCCTCTATCCGATGCAGGCGGTCGGTTCCGCCGACACCGAAACCGGCTATTCGGTGGCATCCGACTGGTTCTTCCAGATGGTGTTCTGCGCCACGACCGCCT
The DNA here is from genome assembly GCF_014334115.1 of Sphingosinithalassobacter sp. CS137. Taxonomy (NCBI): domain Bacteria; kingdom Pseudomonadati; phylum Pseudomonadota; class Alphaproteobacteria; order Sphingomonadales; family Sphingomonadaceae; genus Sphingosinithalassobacter; species Sphingosinithalassobacter sp. CS137. Next base: position 1,812,657 of record NZ_CP060494.1, on the reverse strand, counting down.
CGATCGTCTCGGGCACGCTTGCCGAGCGGATCAAGCTGTGGCCGTTCCTGCTGTTCACCATCGTTCTCACCGCGGTGATCTATCCGGTGGTGGTGAGCTGGGAATGGGGCGCCGGCTGGCTCGACGCGATGGACTTCTCCGACTTCGCTGGCTCGACGCTGGTGCACTCGACCGGCGGCTGGGCGGCGCTTGCCGGTGCGATCATCCTCGGCCCGCGGCTCGGGCGCTATGTCGATGGCAGGATCAACGTCTTCCCGGGGTCGAACATCCCGCTTGCCACGCTGGGCACGTTCATCCTGTGGCTCGGCTGGTTCGGCTTCAACGGCGCTTCGCAGCTCGCGATGGGCACGGTGGGCGATGTCAGCGACGTGTCGAAGATCTTCGTCAACACCAATCTGGCGGCATGCGGCGGTGTGGTCGCGGCGCTGATCCTCACCCAGATCTTCTATAAGAAGGTCGACGTCACGATGGTGCTGAACGGCGCGCTGGCCGGCCTCGTGTCGATCACCGCCGAGCCGCTGACACCCAGCGCGGGTGCGGCGATCCTGATCGGCGCGGTCGGCGGCGTGATCGTCGTGCTGGCGGTGCCGATGCTCGACAAGCTGCGGATCGACGATGTCGTCGGTGCGATCCCGGTCCATCTGTTCTCGGGCATCTGGGGAACGCTCGCGGTGTCGATCACCAACCCCGGCGTGCCGATCGTCGCCCAGGCGACCGGCGTGGTCGCGACCGGCGTGTTCGTGCTGATCGCCTCTGCCATCGTCTGGACGATCCTGAAGTTCACCATCGGCCTGCGTCCCACCGAAGAAGTGGAACTGGCCGGGCTCGATCTCGATGAGGTCGGAGTCGAGGCATATCCCGAATTCGCGCGGGGGGTCTGATCCCGCGCACCACAGGTTCCTCCTGCGGACAACTGGGCCGGTGCGAAAGCGCCGGCCCTTTTTTTGCGTCCGGAGGTTGCCCGGCACGAACCCGCGCGGCGGGCGCGCCGATCCTCAGCCGAGGTCCGCCGCGATGAAGTCGGCCGCGCGCTCGCCGATCATGATGCTCGGCGCGTTGGTATTGCCGCTCACCAGCCGCGGCATGATCGACGCGTCGGCGAGGTAGAGCCCGTCGACTCCGCGCACCTTCAGTCGTGGATCGCACACCGCGCCTTCATCCGATCCCATCCGGGCCGTGCCGACCGGGTGATAGACCGTGTCGGCGCGCGCGCGGATCAGCCGTTCGAGCGCGGCGTCGTCGGCGAAGTCGATCGGATACCGGTCCATGCCGCGATAGTCGGACATCGGCGCGGTCTCGAGGATGCGGTACATCGCCCGTACCCCGCGCTTCAGCGTCTCGAGATCGCGCGCGTCGGAGAGGAAGCCGGGATCGATCAGCGGCGCCGCCTGCGGATCGATCGACGCCAGCCGCACCGTCCCGCGGCTCTCGGGCCTCAGGACGCAGGCGTGGCAGCTAAATCCGTGCCCGGCCACTTTGGTGCGCCCATGATCCTCGACGATCGCGATCAGCAGGTGGAGCTGCACGTCGGGCGCCGGCGCGCTCGGATCGGTACGCAGGAACGCGCCCGCTTCGGCATAGGGCGTGGTCATCGGCCCCTTGCGCGTCGCCGCCCAGCGCAGCAACCCGCCCAGCATCTTGATCGCGCCCGGAAGCGAACTGCCCAGGAACAGGCTTCCCTTGGTCTCGAAGCTCGCGACATAATCGACGTGGTCCTGCAGATTGCCGCCCACATTCGCGCTGTCGCGTAATACGCCGATGCCATGATCGCGCAGGTGATCGCCCGGCCCGATGCCGGAAAGCATCAGCAGCTGCGGCGTCTGGAACACGCCCGCCGCCAGCACCACGGCCTCGCGCGCGCGGATCGTGCGCGGCTGGCCGTCGCGCACATAGGCGACGCCCCAGGCGCGGCCGTTCTCGAACAGCACCCGCTCGACCATCGCGTCGGTGAGGATGTTGAGATTCTCGCGCCGCTTCGCCTCGCCAAGATAGGCGCGCGCCGCGGTCCAGCGCTCGCCGTTCTTCTGAGTCACCTGATAGAGGCCGATGCCTTCCTGCCGCGCGCCGTTGAAATCGTCGTTGCGCGGGATCTGCAGCGCCTCGCCCGCGCGGATGAAGGCTTCGCTGCCCGGATGCGCATAATCCTGGTCGCTCACCCACAGCGGGCCGTCGCCGCCGTGATAGTCGCTTTCGCCGCGCACATTGTGCTCGCAGCGTTTGAACCAGGGGAGCACTTCGTCATAGCTCCACCCGTCGCAGCCCAGCGCCGCCCAATTGTCATAGTCCCAGCGGTGCCCGCGGACATAGAGCATCGCGTTGATCGCGCTCGATCCGCCCAGGCCCCGGCCGCGCGGCTGATAGCCGCGCCGTCCGTTCAGTCCCGGCTGCGGCACGGTCTCGAACTGCCAGTTGGTGGACGGGCTCTGGAACGGCATCATGCCCGGCATGATCGTCTTCCAGCCGCTATTGCGCCCGCCGGCTTCAAGCACTGCGACGGTGCGGCGTCCGTTTTCGCTCAGGCGGCCTGCGGCGGCGCTCCCGCCCGATCCTCCGCCGATGACGACGATGTCGGCTTCTTCCACGCGATTCCCTCTCCCCGGCGCGCTTCGCGCGCTTCCCAATTTGCCTTGATGGTCTCCGAAGTGTCGCGGCTGCCGTCATGGCTCCAGCCCGGCGGCGCGATCATATAGTTGATGCGCGCCTTCCAGTTCGGCGCGCGCCACACGTCCGTGGCGATCCCCACCCATTCGTGCGTCGCCGCCCACAGGATGTTGAAACTGCCGAGATCCTTGACGATGCCGTAGCGCGGCCGGTCGTCGTCGCGCTCGGCCTCATAGGTGCCGAACAGCTTGTCCCACACGATGAAGACGCCCGCGTAATTCTTGTCCAGATAGCGCGGGTTGGTCGCGTGGTGGACGCGGTGGTGCGAAGGCGTGTTCATCACTGCCTCGAACCACCGCGGCATCCGCCCGATCGCTTCGGTGTGGATCCAGAACTGGTAGATCAGGTTCAGCCCCGCGACGAAGAAGACCATCGCCGGGGGAAAGCCGATCAGGAACAGCGGCAGCCGGAACAGGAAGGTCAGGCTGAAAAAGCCCGTCCAGGTCTGCCGCAGCGCAGTCGAGAGATTATAGTGCTGCGAGCTGTGGTGGATGACATGGCTCGCCCAGAACCAGCGCACCCGATGTGCCGAGCGGTGGAAGACATAATAGGCGAGGTCGTCGAGGACGAAGGCAATGACGAACCAGTACCAGGCATAGCCGATGTCGAAGAGCGCGAACTGGTGCACCCACAGCGCCGAAGCCAGCACGAACCCGCCGGCTAGAACGCCCGCTACCGTGCTGCCGAGCCCGAGCCCGAGCGACGTCAGCGTATCTCGCGGGCAATAGCGCCGCCGATCCTTCGCCCAGGCGAACACCATTTCCGCCAGCACCAGCAGGACGAACGCGGGAACCGCGAGATCGACCGGGTCGGGCAGGTTCAAGGCGCGCTTCCTAACATGGCTGTAAGTAAGCGCGCTTCGTCCTCGGTTTCAAGCGTCAAGCGGAACGGCCCCGCCAGCCGCTCGCCGCTCTCGATCACCACGGTGGTCCCCGAAGCCTCCGCGGCGAGCGGCCGGGCGAAGCGCCGGGCGAAGAACCGCGCGCCGTGCCGCCGCAGCGCCACCAGCTCGCTGCCGTTGCCAAACACCACCGCGCCCGATCCGTCGGCGGCCAGGCGCGCCTCGCGGCCTTCGAAATCGCTCACGATCTCCTCGGCTGCGGCAATCGCTTCGGCCTCGCTCTCCAGCCTCGCCCCGCCCAGCCGCAGCGCTCGCGCGATGCCGGCGAGCGCCAGCACCGCGGCGAGCGATCCGCCGAGCAGCGCCCAGTTCACGGCTGGCCGGAAAGCGTGTCGAGCAGCGGCCGGATCGCCGAGATGTCGTATCCCGCCGCCGCCGCCCGGGTGGTGAGCACCGCGGGGTCGCCGCCCTCGCTCGCCGCGGCGAGCGCCCAGAGATGCGCCGATCGCGTGCCCGAGCGGCAAAAGGCGAGCACCGGGCCTTCCGCCCGCCGCAGTACTTCGGCCATCGCCTCGACCTGATTGCCCGAAAATCCGGCGTGCGTGACCGGAATGAATTCGTAGCGCAGCCCCGCCTGCTCCGCCGCGGCACGGATATCGCCGCTGTTCGGCTGCGCGCCCTCCTCACCGTCGGGGCGGTTGTTCACGACGACTCGGAAGCCCTCTTCGGCGATCGCCGCCAGATCGTCGGGCGCGATCTGCGGCGCAACGGTGATGTTCTCGTCGACCTTGCGGGGCTGGTACATGGCAGGCGTTCTTTCGGTTCTTGCTGGACCTTTCAGCGAGTCGATCTTTCGCGTCGCTGCGTCAACCGCGAGCAGGCCGCGCCCGACCTCGCGCTATCGGTTAGACGGGGCTCGGGATGCTTCCGGCATCGAAGCCGTCATCGCGGCCACTTCGTCGCGCGCGGCGGCGATCGCGTCATAGACCTGTGCCGCGGCCTCGGACTGGCAGCCGATGTTATAGTCGAAGCTGGACTCGCTGCCGTCGTCCTCGAACGTCACCGTGCCGTACGGCATGTCCGTGATCCGGTGCGCGCACGCGAGCGGTTCGCCCCGGACATAGGGCGCCGCCGGCTCGAGCGCCGCGGCGATCCGTGCATAGCCGGCGGGCGTGATCGACACGCGCTTTGTCACCTGGTCCGCCTGCATGAAGCTCGTCTCGCCCGTCGTGTCGGCATAGGTGTAGGTGCCGGTCCCGTCGGCCGCGATCCGCCAGTCGTGCAGGTTCACGCCCCAGCTCTTGACGGTGAGATGGATCGCATCGGGAAGATCGGCGGTCGGGGCCGTACCCGGCCCCGCCATCGGCGAGCACGCGGCAAGCGCCACCGCGATCAGAACCACTGCCGAACGCATCATGCCGCCTCCCGGATCACCTGTAGAAAGGCGTCACCATAGGCTTCCAGCTTTCGGGTTCCAACGCCCGAAATCGCGCCCAGCTCGGAAAGCGAGCCGGGCCGCGAGAGCGCCATGTCGCGCAGCACCGAATCGTGGAAGATCACATAGGGCGGAAGGCCGGTTTCCTGCGCGATCTCGCGCCGCTTGCTGCGCAGCGCTTCGAACAGCGGATTGCCGACCGGATTGGCGCCGCCCGCCGTCGCCGCGCCGCGCCGGCGCCGCTCGCGCTTTGGCGGCACGACCAGCGACAGCGTTGCCTCGCCTTTCAGCAGCGGCCGTGCGCCGGGCCCGAACTCGAGCCCGCCATGGGCGTTGGCGCGCAGCGCGTCGCGCACCAGCAGCGCACGCGCGACCGGCTTCACCAGCGGCGCTTCCTCGGGTTCCAGGATGCCCCACACCGAAAGCTTCTCATGGCCGTTGGTCATGCTCCGCTCGCTCGACTGGCCGGCGAGCACGCTCTCGACATAGCCCGCACCGAACAACATGCCGGTGCGGAACACCGCGGAAAGATATTTCTGCGCCACCACCGTCGCATCGACGGCCTTGGGCGGGGCGAGGCAATTGTCGCAGTTGCCGCAGTTCGCGGGCGGGTCCTCGCCGAAATGGCGCAGCAGGATCGCCCGGCGGCATTCGGCGGTCTCGACGAGCGCACCCAGCGCGTTGAGTCGCGTGCGCTCGCCCGATTGCCGCCGCGCGTCGACTTCGGCCACCCGCTGCCGCGCCCGCGCGAAATCGTCCGCCCCCCAGAACAGATGCGCCACCGCCGGATCGCCGTCGCGGCCGGCGCGGCCGGTTTCCTGATAATAGGCCTCGATCGATTTCGGCAGGCCGGCATGGACCACGAACCGGACGTCGGGCTTGTCGATCCCCATGCCGAAGGCGATGGTGGCGACCACCACCATTTCTTCCGATGCGACGAAGGCGGCCTGGTTGCGGCGCCGCACCTCGGGATCGAGCCCGGCGTGATAGGGGAGCACGGGTCGCCCGCCGCTGCCCAGCTTCTCGGCCAGCCGCTCGACCGCCGCGCGGGTGGGCGCATAGACGATCCCCGGCCCGGGCTCGGCGCGCAGCACGTCCTCGATCTGGCGAGTCGCCTGCTCGCGCGGCGAGATGAGATAGCGGATGTTCGGCCGGTCGAATCCGGCGACGATCAGGCCGTCCTGGGGAATCCCGAGCTGCTCGAGGATGTCCGCCCGGGTGTGTGCGTCCGCCGTCGCGGTGAGCGCCAGCCGCGGCACGTCGGGAAAGGCGTCGAGCATCGGTCGCAGCAGCCGATAGTCGGGCCGGAAGTCGTGCCCCCATTCCGAAACGCAATGCGCCTCGTCGATCGCGAAAAGGCTGAGCGGCGCGGTGCGCAGCAGGTTGCGGAACCCCTCGCCCGAAGCCCGCTCGGGCGCGACATAGAGCAGGTCGAGCTGCCCGGCGCGAAACCGCGCGACCGTTTCCTCGCGATTCTCGTCGACGCTGGTCAGCGTCGCGGCACGGATGCCGACGGCCTCGGCGGCGCGCAGCTGGTCGTGCATCAGTGCGATCAGCGGCGAGACGACGAGGCAGGTGCCCGGCATCGCCACTGCCGGCAGCTGATAGGTGAGCGACTTGCCCGCGCCGGTCGGCATCACCGCCAGCGTGCGCTTTCCCGCAAGGACGCGATCGACCACGCGCTCCTGCACTCCGCGGAAGCCACTGAAGCCGAAGGTCTCGCGGAGGATCTCGCGGGGGTCGCGCATGGCGACGCTCTTTCCATGGCCGGAGGCCCGCGGGCAAGTCCGCGCTTGCTCCTGCCCCCCCGGATCGTCCAAACGGCGGCCATGACGGTTCGCGTGGAAATGGGTGCGGACGCGAGCGGCAAGCCGGTTTCGATGGACCTGGAGGAGCTGCTGGCGACGCGGCTTCTGGTTCAGGGCAATTCGGGTTCGGGCAAGTCGCACCTGTTGCGGCGGCTGCTGGAAAAGAGCGCCGGCCAGGTCCAGCAGGTGGTGATCGATCCCGAGGGCGATTTCGTCACGCTGGGCGACAAATACGGCCATGTCGCGATCGAGGCGGCCGATTATTCGGAGCGCGAGATGGTGCAGTTCGCTGCGCGTATCCGCGAACATCGCGCCAGCGTGGTGCTCAGTCTGGAGGGGCTCGAGGCCGAGGGGCAGATGCGCTGCGCCGCCGCCTTCCTCAACGGCCTGTTCGATGCCCCCCGCGATCACTGGTATCCCGCGCTCGTGGTGGTCGACGAGGCGCAGCTGTTCGCGCCTTCGGGCGGCGGCGAAGTCGCCGAGGAAGTGCGCCGCGCCTCGCTTTCGGCGATGACCAACCTGATGTGCCGCGGCCGCAAGCGCGGGCTCGCCGGAGTGATCGCCACCCAGCGGCTTGCCAAGCTCGCCAAGAATGTCGCGGCCGAGGCATCGAATTTCCTCATGGGCCGCACCTTCCTGGATATCGACATGGCGCGCGCCGCCGATCTGCTCGGCATGGAGCGCCGCCAGGCCGAGGCGATCCGCGATCTCGCGCGCGGCACCTTTCTCGCGCTTGGGCCTGCGGTCGCGCGACGGCCGATCTCGGTCACGATCGGGCCGGTCGAGACCAGCGCGCGCAGCGCCAGCCCCAAGCTGATGCCGCTGCCCGACGCACCGGCCGAGGACATCAAGGATCTGCTGCTCGCCGCGGTCGAGGCGCCGCCACCGCCGCCGCCACCGCCGCCACCACCGCCGATGGCGTCGGACCGGCTCATGGAAAGCCTCGCGCGCAGCGTGCCGGCGCCCGCCGAAGCCGCGCCCGAGATCGAGCCCGAAGCGCTGGAGGCAGTGATCGTCGACGTGCTGCGCGCCATCGTCGACGATCCCGATGCCACGCTGCGCTCGCCCGCAGTGCTCTATCAGGATTTCCAGGTCCGCTGCCGCATGGCCGGCGTGCCGCGCCCGCCGCTCGACCTCTCCGGCTTCGTCCGGCGGCTTTCGGCGGCGCGCGCCGGCATCCTCGATCTGGAGGACGCGGGCTGGCGGTCGGCGATGGAGGCGGCGCAAGCGCTGCCCGACGACATGCTCGGCCCCTTCCTGCTCGTCGCCCGCGCGGCGCGCGAAGGCGCGCCCTGCCCCAGCGATGCCGAACTCGCCGCAAGCTACGGAACCAGCTCGCCCGGCCGGGTGCGCCGCCTCATTGCCTATATCGAAAGCCGCGAACTGTTCGTCACGCGCACCGATCTGGGCGGCAGGCGCTCGATCACCATCCCGCGGCTCGGCTGGACGACCGAGCCCGCCGCCGCCGGTTGAGGAGTGCACCTCTTTGGGCGCCTCTCCGAACAGCAGTGATCGATCGCAGCGCCGTCGCCTCGGGTCGCGGGCGCGATGCGCTCAGCCGATCGCCGCGCGGTCCCGGATCCATTGCTCGGTTGCCTCGGGCCAGGTGACGGGCAGCATGTGCCCGCCCGCCACGAGCTTCAGGTCGGCGCCGACGATCGCCTGCGCAGCCTTCGCGCCATGGTCCTCGGGCGCCAGCACCGCGTCGTCGCGGCCGAACAGAATGCCGACCGGCAGCCGCAGCGCGCCATAGCGCTCCGCCAGCGCCGCCATTTCCGCCGCGGCGTGAGTCACTTCGAACGATCCGGCTTCGTAGCTCGACGGCCGGATCGAAAGCGCACCCCCGCCGCGCGTCTGGAAATCCTCGGGCACGGCATCGGGAGCGAACACCGCCCGCGCCGCCGCGGGCCCGTTGATCTGGCCGCCGGGCACTGCGAGCGTCCAGGCGACCAGAGTGCGGATCAGCGGCGGAGTCATCAGCGCCACGAACTGCGGCGGCGGGGCTGGCATCGGCTGCGTCAGCGGAGCGATCAGCGCCAGCCCGCGCACCAGATCGGGATGGTCGAGCGCCAGCGCCAGCGCCACCGCGCCGCCCAGCGAATGACCGACGATCAGCGCCGGTCCCACGCGCTTGGCGCGCAGGAAATCGGCGAGCATCGTTGCCTGTTCGGCGATCCCCGGCCGCTCGGCTTGCGTCAGCTGCGAATGGCCCCAGCCGGGCCGATCGACCAGCAGCACGCGATGATCCTGCGCCAGCGCATCGGCCACGCCATAGTTGAAGTTGCGCATCTGGCCGAGCAGCCCGTGGATCATCACCACCGGCGGGCCTTCACCGCGATCGACATAGTGGATTCGCGCGCCCTCCACTTCGAGAAACTCCCCGTCCGGCGGTACCGCTGCTTCGGCGCCGCGTGCGGACAGGCTGGACCAGAGCGCCAGTCCGCCGCCCAGCAGCCCCGCGGCGCCCAGTCCGGTCAGCATCTTTCCCGTTCGGTTCATCACTCTCTCCTATTCGGCTGCGATCGTTGCTTCGTCCTCTTCGGCGTCGCGCTCGGCCTGCTGGCGCGCCCACATTTCGGCATAGAGGCCGTGCTGCCGCAGCAGCTCGGCATGGGTGCCGCGCTCGGCCACGCGCCCGGCTTCGAGCACCACGATCTGATCGGCATGTACCACGGTCGAAAGCCGGTGCGCGATGACGATGGTCGTCCGGCCGCGCTCGATCGCCTCGAGCGTGCTCTGGATCTCCGCCTCGGTGCGGCTGTCGAGCGCGCTGGTCGCTTCGTCCAGGATCAGGATCGGCGGATCCTTCAGCAGCGTGCGCGCGATCGCGACGCGTTGCTTCTCGCCGCCCGAAAGCTTGAGCCCGCGCTCGCCGACCCGCGTCTCATATTTGTCGGGAAGCGCCTCGATAAAGCCGGCGATCGCCGCCCCCCGCGCCGCCGCGGCGACCTGATCCGAAGTCGCGCCGTCGCGGCCATAGGCGATATTGTAGCCGATCGTGTCGTTGAACAGCACCGTGTCCTGCGGGACGATGCCGATCGCCGCGCGCAGGCTCTGCTGCGTCACGGCGCGGATATCCTGTCCGTCGATCGTGATCCGCCCGCCGGTCGCGTCGTAGAAGCGGAACAGCAGCCGCGCGAGCGTCGACTTGCCCGCGCCCGAAGGCCCGACCACCGCCAGCGTCGATCCAGGCGGCACGTCGAGGTCGATGCCCTTCAGTATCTCCCGGTCGGGATCATAGCCGAAGCGCAGGTTCTCGAGCCGGACGTGCCCTGCGCGCACGTCGAGCTGCGGCGCGCCTTCGGCATCGCGCACTTCGGTCGGAGCGTCGATCAGGTCGAACATCGCGGCCATGTCGATCACGCCCTGGCGGATCGTGCGATACACCCAGCCGAGCATGTCGAGCGGCCGGAACAACTGGCTGAGCAGCGTCGAGACGAGGATCACGTCGCCGGGGCTGAACCGTCCCGTCGACCATCCGAACACCACCAGCGCCATGCCCGCGCCCAGCATGGTGTTGGTGATCAGGCTCTGGCCTACGTTCAGCCAGGCGAGCGAATTCTCGCTCACGGTGGCTGCCTTGGCATAATCGTGGATCGCCCGGTCGTAGCGCTCGGCCTCGCGCCGCTCGGCGTTGAAATATTTCACCGTCTCGAAGTTGAGCAGCGAATCGACCGCATGCGCCACCGCGCCGGTGTCGAGGTCGTTCATCTTCTCGCGCAGCTTGGAGCGCCAGTCGGTCACGATGCGCGTGAAGCCGATATAGACGACCACCATCGTCAGCGTGCCCGCGACCAGCCAGAAGCCGAAGCGCGTCCAGAAGATGATCGTCACCAGCGCCAGTTCGAGGATCGTCGGCGCGATGTTGAAGATCAGGAAATAGAGCATCGAATCGACGCTCTTGGTGCCGCGCTCGACCACCTTGGTGACCGCGCCGGTGCGCCGCTCGAGGTGGAAGCGCAGCGACAGCTGGTGGAGGTGGCGGAACACGTCGGACGCCAGCCGCCGCGTGGCGTCCTGGCCCACGCGCTCGAACACCGCGTTGCGCAGATTGTCGAACAGCACGGTGCCCGCGCGCGCGGCCGCATAGCCGCCGACCAGCGCCACCACCAGCCACACCGCCTCGCGCGAACCCTCGGCCATGGTGTCGACCGCGCCCTGCAACGCGAAGGGGACGGCGAATACCTGGATCAGCTTGGAAACGACGACCAGCGCCAGCGCGACCACGATCCGCGCGCGCAGCCCCGGCGCTCCCTTGGGCCAGAGATAGGGCAGGAAACGCCGCAGCGTGCCGAGCATCGGCCGCTCGGCCGCGGAAGTGGAGTCGATCGGAGGCATGCCCGCAAATCTGGGGCCGCAGCAGCGATCCTGCAATGATTCAGCACCCCGTCGGGAACGGCACTCCCCTCCCTTCGTTAATATCTTCAAGGAGGAGAAGGGAATGAGCCCGGTGTTCTACGTCATTGCGATCTTGGGCTGCGGCGACGGCAGTTTCGATTGCCGCGAGCAGCGGATCGAGCCAGCGCGGTATGAGAGCGCCAGCGCCTGCCAGCGCGAACTGCGCGCCGCGCTGATGCGCAACACCGACGTTCCCTATCCCGAAATCAACGCCGCCTGCCAGCAGCGCAACATCCGCATGGTCAAGCTCGACCTCTCGGGTATCCAGCGCGGCAGCTGATCGCCTCGGCCGCATGCGGCGCGATGGGATCTTCCTGTCCCACTCTCACTCCGGCCGATCCTATCGGGCGTGGCGCGGCCGCGTCCAGAGCTCGGAATCGCGCGGCGCCGGCGGATAGCGCCGCGCGCGGGTCGCCGCCTGCCAGCGCGCCTTTGCGATCCAGCCCAGCTTCGCGAGGCGCCCGGTGTGGACCCGGTGATCCCACGCGTGCTCGCCGCGCGCGGCGACTTCGCGGGCGATGTCGCCGTAGATGCCGGCCGCCGCCAGCACCGCCCAGGCCGATCGCAGCGGCAGCGCGGGCGTGCCGCGTCGCGCGCTCGCCTCATAGGCCTGCGCCCGCTCGGCCAACCGTCGTGCGAGCACCGTCAGGCGGCTTCGGAAGGGCGGCTTCATGTGCTGTCCGGGCGGAATGTCCATCTCGGCGAGCCACTCCATCGGCAGATAGCATCGGCCGATGCGGTCGTCGGCCTCGATGTCGCGCGCGATGTTGGCGAGCTGAAAGGCGAGGCCCAGGTCGCAGGCGCGGTCGAGCGTCTCGTCGTCGGCGGGATCGACGCCCATGATCACTGCCATCATGCATCCGACCGCGCCGGCGACATGATAGCAATAGCGCATCAGATCGGCCTCGCTGCGCGGTCGCCAGTCGTCGGCGTCGAGCGCGAACCCTTCGACCAGATCATTGGCGAAGCCGTGCGGCAGGCGCGTTTCGCGCGCGACGATCCGCAGCGCGTCGAACGCCGGATCACCGACCTGCTCGCCCGCCAATGCGGTCGCCGTCGCCCCGCGGATCAGCGCCAGCCGCTCCTGCGGATTGCGCACCGGAACCGCGCCATGGCCATGCTCCTGCCCGTCGGCCAGATCGTCGCAGCGGCGGCACCAGGCATAGAGCAGCCAGGCGCGCTCGCGCGTTGCGCGGTCGAACAGCCGCGACGCGGCGGCAAAGCTCTTCGAACCGCGCGCGATCGATTCCTGTGCGGTGGCGACGATCGCGGCGCGGGACGGCTGGGCGCTCACAATTGCTCGCGCGTCATCCGGATGATCGGAACCGCCGGCTCGAAACCGGCCATCCGATCGAGCAACGGCTGCAGTTCGGCTTCGACGATCAGCAGCCCCCGGTGCTGCGGCCGCACGAAGCCCGTGACGCCCATATGGTCCCAGAATTCGACCAGCTTGTCGTAATAGCCGGCGACATTGAGCAGCCCGATCGGATCGCCATGATAGCCGAGCTGCGCCCAGCTCAGCGCCTCGAACAGCTCGTCCATCGTGCCGGTGCCGCCGGGCAGATTGATGAAACCGTCCGCCAGTTCGGTGAACCGCGCCTTGCGCTCGTGCATCGTCTGAACGGTTTCGAGCGCGGTGAGCCCGCGGTGCGCCACTTCGGCGTCGACCAGCGCCTGCGGGATCACGCCGATCACCTCGCCGCCGGCTTCCAGCGCCGCATCGGCGACCGCGCCCATCAGCCCCAGCCGCCCGCCGCCATAGACCACGCCGATCCCGCGCTCGGCAAGGCCCCGCCCCACCGATCGCGCCGCTTCCAGATAGACCGGATCGGCGGGCGTCGCCGATCCGCAATACACCGCCACGCGGCGCATCAGGCGCCTTCCAGCATCAGCGCCGCAGTCGCCTTGGCGCTTCCCACCACGCCGGGAATGCCCGCGCCGGGATGCGTGCCTGCGCCGACGAAATAGAGGTTGCCGATCCGGTCGTCGCGATTGTGGACGCGGAACCAGGCGCTCTGCGTCAGGATCGGCTCCAGGCTGAACGCCGAGCCGAGATGGGCGTTGAGATCGTGCGTGAAATCGGGCGGCGCATAGTGGAAGCGCGTGACGATCCGTTCGCGCAGCTTCGGCACCATGCGCTTCTCTACTTCGGCCAGGATGCGCTCCTCCAGCATCGGTCCGATCTCGGACCAGTCGGCGGGAAATTTCCCCAGATGCGGCACCGGCGCCAGCGCATAGAAGGTCGCGTGATCGGGCGGCGCCATCGACGGGTCGGTCGCGGTCGGGTGGTGGAGGTAGAGCGAGAAATCCTCGCTCAGCACGCCGTGGTCGTAGATGTCGGCAAGCAGCCCCTTGTAGCGCGGGCCGAACAGGATGCTGTGGTGCGGCACGTCGGGGCAGGCGCCCTCCACGCCGAAATGCACCACGAACAGCGAGGGCGAGAAGCGCTTGCGCTCGAGCCGCGACGCGGTCCGCCGCGCGCTGCGCGATTCCTTGAGCAAGTGGCGATAGCTGTGCACCACATCGGCGTTGCTCGCCAGCGCATCGACCTTGAGCTCGAAGCCGGATTGCGTGCGAACGCCTGTCACTCGGTCGCCCAGCGTGTCGATCGCCGCTACCGGATCGCCGAGCCGCAGCGTCCCGCCCAGCCGCTCGAAGTGAGTCACCATCGCCGCGACCAGCCGGTTGGTGCCCCCCATCGCGAACCATACGCCGCCGTCGCGCTCGAGCTTGTGGATCAGCGCATAGATCGCGCTGGTCTTCATCGGGTCGCCGCCCACCAGCAGCGTGTGGAACGACAGCGCCTGGCGCAGCTTCTCGTTCTTCACGAAGCGCGACACCATCGAATAGACCGATCGCCACGCCTGGTGCTGCGCCAGCGCCGGGGCCGCCTTCACCATCGACGCGAAATCGAGGAAGGCGACATGGCCGAGCTTCACATAGCCTTCGCGATACACGGCCTCGGAATAGGCGAGGAAGCGGCGGTACCCGTCGACATCCTCGGGGTCGAGCCGCGCGATCTCGGCGCGCAGCTGCGCATCGTCGTTCGAATAGTCGAACCGCGTCCCGTCGGGCCAGTCGAGCCGGTAGAAGGGGGATACCGGAACCAGCTTCACGTCCTCGGCGATGTCGTGACCGCTGATCTGCCACAGCTCGGCCAGCGCCTCGGGCGCCGTGATGACCGTCGGGCCCGCGTCGAAGGTAAAGCCGTCCTTCTCCCAGAAATAGGCGCGCCCGCCCGGTTTGTCCCGCGCCTCGAGAATGGTGGTGTCGACGCCCGCCGACTGGAGACGGATCGCCAGCGCGAGGCCGCCGAATCCGGCCCCGATCACTGCTGCCTGCTTCACGTACGCTTCTCCCGGATCGCGGCGACCGCCTTGCCGATCGGCACCGGCGGCTTGCCGCTCAGCACGCGCAGCCGGTCGGTCGCCGTCGAATGGCCGGCATAGAAGCGCGCGATCAGCCCCGCGTCCAGCCGATAGAATCGTTCGAGGATGCGATAGCGCTCGCCCGGCTCGGCGGCGCGAAACAGCATCGCCGCGAGCATCCGGTAGAAACGCCGCTTCTTCCACGTCTTGCGCGCATGGCCATGGAGCAGCTCGTGCAGCGCCGCGCCCGACAGATCGGGCGCATTCGCCACCAGTACGGCGGTTCGCACCGCGTCGGGCAGCGAATAGCCGGTCATCGGATGAAACAGCCCCGCGCGAATTCCCGCCTTGGCGACTCGGTTGCCGCCCGATCGCCAATATTCCTCGAAATCGCCGCCCATGGCGACGGGCAGCGCCCCACCCTCCTCGCGCGCGACGCGCTCGACCTGCCAGCCGCGCGCGGCGACATAGGCGTCGATCCGCCCGCGCAACGCATCGGCATCGATCTCGGGGCGGTCGCTGTAATAGGTGTCCTCGACGAACACCCGCGTCGCCGCAAAGGGCAGCGTATAGACGAAGCGATAGCCGTCGATCTGTTCGACGGTGGCGTCCATCACGATCGGCCGTTTCAGATCGTGCGGCTCGTCGAGCCGGAATTCGCGCCCCAGGAATTTCTGCCAGCCGAGTTCGAGCTGCGACAGGTCGGCCGCGCCGCGGCAGTCGATCACGCCGCCGGCCTCGATCCGGTCGCCATCGGCCAGCACCACTGCCTTCGCGCTCGCGCCCAGCACCTTGCGCTTCAGCATCAGCGCGCCCTCGGGCAGCGTCTCGCGCACCAGCTGGTCGAGCCGTTCGGATTCGATCGAGTAATAGGGCGTCTTGAGCCGCCGGCCATGCGCGGGAAAGGCGACGTCATAGCCGGTCCAGCCGTAGCTGACGAGCGGCGCCACCAGCCAGCGGTCCTGCGCCGAGACATCGTCGGCGAAGAACGACCAGATGTGATTGCCGCCGATCCGGCCCGACGCCTCGACCAGTCGCACGTCGCAATCGGGGCGCTTCTTCCTGAGCGCCAGCGCCAGCAATCCGCCCGCGAGTCCGCCGCCAACGATCGCGACGTCGCAGGAGAGGGTGGATGGCATGTCCGGCGGTTAGCGAATCGCGTGCGGCTGGGAAAGCCCCGGCGCGCGCCTTCAGGCGAGCAGCGTCTCCAGCGGCGCCGGGCGATAGTCGCGGGCATCCACTCCGACGTCGATCTGCCGCGGCATCGGCTTCAGCCGGCCGTGGCTGTGGCCGTGCAGATTTATCGCGCCCTTGTGCTGGCCGTTCCAGCTCCGGAAAGGATAGTGACACAGCACCAGCAGCCGGTCGCGCACGGTCAGCTCGCGATAGTCCTGCACGCTCTCCCATCCCTGCGCCTGCGCCACTTCGTCGGGATCGTTGTTGCCGCGCACCAGATGCTTGCGGCCGTTCAGCCGCGCGAGCAGCGCCGCTGCCTCGCTTGCCTTTCGGCAGAAATCGCCGAGGTGCCACACGATGTCGTCCGGCGCGATCGCCGCGTTCCAGTTGGCAAGGATCGCCGCATCCATTTCGGCCACGCTGCCGAACGGCCGCTTGTGGATGTTGAGCGTGCGGTGATCGCCGAAATGCGTGTCGCTGGTGAAGAAAAGTGCCACCCATGCCTCCCGCCGATCGAACCGGCCGCGCCGAACCAAAGTTCCGCATTTTCGTTGGCAGCGCAGGCGAGGAGGAACGGTGATGAAATCGGCAATCGTAACGGGCGGCGCACAGGGGATCGGCCGCGGGACCGTCCAGCATCTGCTCGATCAGGGATGGCGCGTCGGCATCTTCGACGCCGATGGCGAAGCGGTCGCCGAGATGCGCGAGCGTCTCCCCCAGGCGCCGCTCTTCGCACGCACCGTCGACGTCGGCGACGAAAGCGCCGTCGCCGATGCGGTCGCCGCCTGGCGCGGCTTCGCCGGCGACCGGCTCGATCTGCTCGTCAGCAACGCCGGCATCGCCGATCCCTATACCGGTCCGATCGAGGATCTCGCCCTCGAAACCTGGCGGAAGTGGCAGGACAGCCACCTCACCGGCGGCTTTCTGATGACGCGCGCCTGCGTCCCGCTGCTGCGGGCCGCGAAGGGCTCGATCGTGTTCATGGCATCGACGCGCGCGCTCCAGTCGGAGCCGCAGACCGAAGCCTATGCCGCCGCCAAGGGCGGGCTGTGTGCGCTCACCCACGCGCTCGCGATCAGCCTCGGTCCCGACATCCGCGTCAACGCGATCCTTCCCGGCTGGATCGAAACTCGCGACTGGCAGAAGGCAGGCGAGCGCCAGTCGGTCGAGCATCGTCCGATCGACTGCGAGCAGCATCCGGTCGGCCGGGTGGGCACGCCGCAGGACATCGCCGCCACGGTGGCGTTTCTCGCAAGCGAGGGCGCGGGTTTCATCACCGGACAGCAGTTCGTCGTCGACGGCGGCATGACCCGCAAGATGATTTACGCCGATTGAATGGAAGACATCCTCGCGTCCGATCTCGATGTGCTGATCGTCGGCTTCAATCCGGGCATCCGCTCGGGCGATACCGGCCACCACTATGCCGGGCGCGGCAATCAGTTCTGGCGGCTGCTCCACGCGAGCGGCCTGACGCCGCGGCTGCTGCGCCCCGACGAATGCCGCGCGCTGCTGGATCACGGCATCGGCTCGACCAACCTCGTCGCGCGCGCCACTGCCACCGCCGCCGAGCTCGGTCGCGCCGAGCTGCGCGCGGGCGTGCCCCGGCTGGCGGAGATCGTCGCGCGCTGCCGCCCTCGCGCGATCGGCTATACGGGCAAGGGCGTCTATCTCGCCGCCGCCGGGCGCGCCCGCGCCGATTGGGGGCTTCAGCGCGCCAGCCTCTTTCCGCCCGCGCGCGACGTCGTGCTTCCGTCGCCCAGCGGTCTCGCCCGGCTGCGGTTCGAGGAAAAGCTGCGCTGGTTCCGCGAACTCGCTGCGGCTGCCGAGCGGGCGGGGCCGTAGTTCCGCCGCATGGGCCCGCCGGCGTTTCCAGCCGGTCGCGGCCGGTGTAGGGTAGCGCGACAATGACGGTCGCTCTCGCCATCCTCCTGTCCGCGCTCGCGATGACGCTGATCGTCGGCGTGCGCTATCTGATCGCCAGCGGAGGCTTCGCGCTGGCCACGCGGCTGCGGCATCCGGGTCTCTACGCCGGGCTCGACGCGCAGGTGCGCCGCGAGATCGGCTGGTCGCTGGCGAGCGCGGCGATCTACGGGATCCCCGCCGGGGTCGTCGCCTGGGGATGGCAGAATCACGGCTGGACGCGGATCTACACCGATGTCTCCGCCTGGCCGCTCTGGTATCTGCCGCTGTCAGTGCTGCTCTATCTCTTCGCGCACGACAGCTGGTTCTACTGGACCCACCGCTGGATGCATCGGCCGAAGTGGTTCCGCATCGCCCATGCCGTGCACCACGCCAGCCGTCCGCCCACCGCCTGGGCGGCAATGAGCTTCCATCCGATCGAGGCGCTCACGGGGGCGGTGGTGATTCCGCTGCTGGTGTTCGTGATTCCGATCCATGTCGGCGCGCTGGGGCTGGTGCTGGCGATCATGACGGTTATGGGTGTGACCAATCACATGGGGTGGGAGATTTTCCCCCGGTTCATGTGGCGGGGGCCAGTGGGGGCCTGGCTGATCACGGCGAGCCATCATCAGCGCCATCACGAGCAATATGGGTGCAACTATGGGCTCTACTTCCGCTTCTGGGATCGGCTTTGCGGCACCGATAGGGGGACGGGCGACTTCGCGCGCGATCGCGCTGCTGCTCGCCGCCGCGCTGCTGCCCGCGATGGCGCCGCTGGAAGAGCCGTCGGCAAGCCTTGAGATCGAGTTTGCTGCGCTGCGCTCGGAACGCGGCGTGTTGCGCCTCTGCCTGACCCGCGATCCGGCGAGTTTTCCCGATTGTCACGACGATGCCGTCGCGATCACGCGCACGGTTCCGGCGACGGTGGCCAGCCTCCGGCTCGAGCGGCTCGCTCCCGGCGCCTATGCGCTTGCCGTGATCCACGACGAGAACGGCAATGCGCGGCTCGATACCTTTGCCGGCATCCCGCGTGAGGGCTTCGGCTTCTCGCAGAACCCGGCGGTTGGTTTCGGCCCGCCGCGTTTCGCCGCCGCACGCTTCTCGCTGCCGGCCGAGGGCGCGACTCAGCGGGTGCGGCTGCGCTATCTTCTCTGAGCCGCATCCCCGCGCGGACCCTATTGCCCCGAACCGCGTTTCGCACCCGCAACATTCTTCGCAGGAGTGACTTCGTGCCCCCAGCGCTTCGCCGTGCCGCCTTTCTCGTCGCGACCTTGTTCGCCACGCCCGTTCTGGCGCAGGATCGCAGCGCCGATGCCGGTGGCGATTTCGTCATGGCCGGAGCCGCCGGCGTGGTGCTTCCGCAATATGAAGGCTCGGGCGACACGTCGATCACGCCCGCGCCGGGTGCGATCGGCCGCGTCTCGGGATTTGCCTTCCAGTTCATCGGCAATCGGCTGAGCGTCGATCTGGTCCGCGACAGCGGCGGCCCCGGCTGGGACATTCAGGCCGGACCCTCGCTCGTGCTCGATTTCAATCGCACCAGCGCGGATTCGATCGACGACCCGCGCGTTGCGGCGCTTCCGGAGCGCAATACCGGCATCGAACTCGGCGGCTATGTCGGCGTCGCGCGCGTCGGCGTTGTCACCAGCGACTATGACCGGCTTTCGGTCACGCTCAGCTATCGCTACGACGTCAACGGCGCGCACGAAAGCGGCATTCTCTCGCCATCGGTCAGCTACATGACTCCGCTAAGCCGCAAGGCAGCGGTCGCGGTGTTCGCCTCGGCCGAGCGCGCCGAAAACGGCTATGCCGATGCCTATTTCAGCGTCACCCCCGCCGATGCGGCGGCCAGCGGCCTGCCCGCCTATGATGCCGATGGCGGGTGGAAGAACTGGGGCATCGGCGCGGGCACTGCCGTCTCGCTCACCGGCGATCTCACCGGCGGGCTCCAGCTCGTCGCGGGCGGCATGTATCGCCGCCTGGTCAACGATTTCGCCGACAGTCCGGTCACGCGCACGGGGTCGCGTGACCAGTGGATGGGCGCAATCGGCCTCGCCTACTCCTTCTGACTCTCCGGCGCCGTCGCGCCCTCGGCGGCCGCGATCAGCGCCTGGAGCGCCGCCATATGGCTCGCGAACGCCTTGCGCCCCGCGCGGGTGAAGGCCGCCCAGGTGCGCTGGCGCCCGTCCATCTTCGCCTTCTTGAGCGTGACATAGCCCGCCTCGCTCAGCGCCGAGAGATGCTTGGACAGCACGCTGTCGCTCACCTCCAGTACCTCGCGCAGCGTCGCGAACTCGACTTCGTCGGCGCGTGCGAGCATCGCCGCGATCTGCAGCCGCGCAGGCGCGTGCAGCGCCGGATCGACCTGCGGGGCGCGGCTCACCGGGCTGCTCCCGAGGCCAGCTCGGCCCGGTACAGCCGCTCCCACCACAGGCTCGCGGCGGTGCAGCCGGCCCAGACGACCGCCGCGATCGCCAGCACGCGCGGATCGACGCCTTCCGCGTCGCGCAGCGCCAGCGCGCCGATAACCCCCGCGAGCACCAGGATCACCGCGATCGCCAGCGCCGGCCAGGTCCGCCGTCCTTGCAGCCCGGAAACGAACATGCCGTGGCGCTTCTTGTCGTCGAGGATCAGCACTGCGGTGAGGGCGCATCCCGCGCCCATTGCGGCGATTCCGACCGGATGGCCCGTGCCGATCCCGCCGACGATCAGCGCCTCGCACAGGCCGAACATCGCATGGCGGCGGAACGGCCAGCGCATGCGGGTGGCCATTCGCTGGTCGGTCTGCTGCACCTGGGCAAGTGCGGCGCGGGCTTCCTCGGGACTCATGGCTTGGCTCCTCGTTTTCCAATATGGAAAGTCATAGCGCGGGTCTTTCCACTTTGGCAAGTCAAAACTTTCCACTGTGGAAAGCGAATTCGTGCCCTGTCGCCGTCGCCGCGAAGCTGTTACACAGGCGCTATCCCCGGGGGACCGCTGCAACGGCGGTTGAGAGGCAGGCACGAGCCTGCGACCCGCAGAACCTGATCCGGTTGACACCGGCGTAGGGAGGGAGCGGCGTTCGCCTCGCGAAATCCGTGTCCCTCCGCATGAGGAGCGATACGATGGCCGACAACCCCGCATTCCCCGAGCTCAAGGTCACCACCGGCGCGATCCGCGGCAGCCGCAAGGTGCACGTCGGTCCGCTGAAGGTCGCGATGCGCGAGATCGATCTCGAGCCTTCGTCGGGCGAGCCGCCGCTGCGCGTCTATGATCCCTCGGGCCCCTATACCGACTCGAACGCGCGGATCGACATCATGGCCGGCCTGCCCGAGCTGCGGCGCGACTGGATTCGCGGTCGCGGCGACGTCGAGGAAGTCGACCAGCGCGAGGTGCGGCCGGAGGACAATGGCCAGCTCGGCCCCGATCGCTCGGGCGGGGTCCAGCCGTTCCCGAACGTGCGCAAGACGGTGCTGCGCGCGAAACCGGGGATGAACGTCAGCCAGATGCACTATGCCCGTCGCGGCATCGTCACGCCCGAGATGGAATATGTCGCGATCCGCGAGAATCTGGGCCGCGACGCGATGCACGCCGCCGCCACCCGCGACGGCGAGAGCTTCGGCGCCGCGATCCCCGATCATGTCACGCCCGAATTCGTCCGCGACGAAGTCGCGCGCGGCCGCGCGATCATCCCCAGCAACATCAACCACCCCGAGTCCGAGCCGATGGCGATCGGCCGCAACTTCCTGGTCAAGATCAACGCCAATATCGGCAACAGCGCCGTCGCCTCCGACGTGGCGAGCGAAGTCGACAAGATGGTCTGGGCCACGCGCTGGGGCGCCGACACGGTGATGGACCTCTCCACCGGCCGCAACATCCACGACACGCGCGAATGGATCCTGCGCAACAGCCCCGTGCCGATCGGCACTGTCCCCATCTACCAGGCGCTCGAGAAAGTCGGCGGCATCGCCGAGGATCTGACCTGGGAGATCTTCCGCGACACTTTGGTCGAGCAGGCCGAACAGGGCGTCGATTATTTCACCATCCACGCCGGCGTCCGCCTGCCCTATGTCCCGCTCACCGCGAAGCGCGTCACCGGCATCGTCAGCCGCGGCGGCAGCATCATGGCGAAATGGTGCCTCGCGCATCACAAGGAGAGCTTCCTCTACGAACGGTTCGAGGAAATCTGCGAGCTGATGAAGGCCTATGACGTCGCCTTCTCGCTGGGCGACGGTCTGCGCCCCGGCAGCATCGCCGACGCCAATGACGAGGCGCAGTTCGCCGAGCTCTACACGCTGGGCGAACTGACGAAGAAGGCGTGGGAGCACGACGTTCAGGTGATGATTGAGGGCCCCGGCCATGTGCCGATGCACAAGATCAAGGAGAATATGGACAAGCAGCTGGAGGCATGCGGCGAGGCGCCCTTCTACACGCTCGGGCCGCTCACCACCGACATCGCGCCGGGCTACGACCATATCACCAGCGGCATCGGCGCCGCGATGATCGGTTGGTACGGCACGGCGATGCTCTGCTACGTCACGCCCAAGGAGCATCTCGGCCTGCCCGACCGCGACGATGTGAAGGTGGGCGTGGTGACCTACAAGCTCGCCGCCCACGCCGCCGATCTCGCCAAGGGCCACCCCGCCGCCAAGCTGCGCGACGACGCGCTAAGCCGCGCCCGCTTCGAATTCCGCTGGCGCGACCAGTTCAACCTGTCGCTCGATCCCGACACGGCGGAACAGTACCACGACCAGACGCTGCCGGCCGAAGGCGCCAAGACCGCGCATTTCTGCTCGATGTGCGGCCCGAAATTCTGCTCGATGAAGATCACGCAGGAAGTTCGAGAATTTGCTGCGGGACGCGCAGCAAATAGCGGCCATCCGGGGGATGGACGCGATCTCGAACTCGGGACTTTCGCCGCGAAGCAGAATCAGGGCGCCGAGGGTTTCCTCGCCGCCAATCCTCCCCGGAACGGAGTGTCAGGTGAGATTGCCCCCGGCAATCTCAGCGCATCCCGGGGGGATGCGCGACCTGACACTGGGGACCATGCGCAGCATGGTGGAGGGGGCTCAGCCCAGAGCGATCCGGCCGATGCCGAAGCGGGGATGGAGCAGATGAGCAAGGTGTTCAAGGAAGCCGGCAGCGAACTCTATATGGGTGCTGGCGGGCGGGAGCATGATTGAGCATCTATCGCACGCAAGCTCAAGCGACCGTCGCCACCTTCAGAAGCTAAGCGACGGCTGCTTGATTTCGTCGAGCCGTATCATCGCAACAAGCAACCACTGGTTCTGAGTGCCGAATTCGGCGTTGCGTCGCTTATGCGTGCTGAAACCCAGCGCCAGCCCAGCGCGCATGTACTCGTCCTCATACTTTCCGCGGAGGGACCTCAGAGCCTCAACGCGCCCGTATGCCCGCTCAAAGCGACTAAAGGCAGCTGCCGTTTCCCAGTCATCACATTCATGAGTTCGCTCCTTGCCATCCTGATCTCTCCATTTCGCAATGAAGCGCATCGGACAAGGAGTTAGCGGCCTGGCGGTCGAGTCAAACATTGAAAGCTGGTTAGCCAGCTCTCCGTGCTTTACTGTCTCACGCATGATTTCCAGAGCGGACTTTTCTTTTGCCTCTAAGGCAAACGTCTTGGGTCTTATTAGAGTCAGAGATTCTCTCTTACCATCCGCTTCTGCGAAAGAGGCGCGGATCAATGGATCGAGGAACGACGCTCGCTCCCCCTTTTTGATCTCACCAATGAGCTCAAGGCTTTCTGGAATGACCTTCTGGCTTTCTGTCCGAGGGTCCTCTTTTGACCTAGTGAACTTATACCGGATCCAATTCCAGCGCTTGAACTTCTGCGTGTCGGATAAAATCCTAAACGGTACAGGATACTGCCTGCGCCACTTTTGATCCCTGCCAACCCCGGCGCAGCAGACCGTTTCATAGTACTTACTAGATCGATGCGGCTGCGCCTTGATCAATATGAAGCACTCGTCGATCTGCGCCGCCATTGCCTGCCCCCAAGGCCACACCCCAATGTGTGGCCTTTACACCTAAGCGAATCTCAAGGTTCTCGGCAACGATCTTCCTGTGGCATTCTCTCTGATCGCGCTCAAAGCACATCAAGCATATGTGCTTCTCTGCGGCGAGCTTCTCAAGTTGGCCTAAAGCCTCTTGCGCGCGGGTTCCTTTCATTACGCCGTTAAATATTTGCAGAAACAACGTCATATTTCCGGAACGGGCGGCCTCTCTGCCGCTCTTGGGGTCGCCCAGTTGGGGAAGGTGCAGATACTCAATTCCTGCGGACTTCAGTGCTTCCGCTAGAGACTTCTTTGAAAAGCCCGGGCGCCGAGACTGTGCTCGTTCCCTAACGTCGACCAAGAGTTCAACTCCGGCAAGTTGTAGAGTTGCTATGAAATCGGAGAGCGTTGAGCGCTCATAGCCAATGGTAGCCAGCATGCTTCCCTCACGCGTGGGCGTATCCGCGCACGTCAACAAATAGATACGTGTGGAGTCGGAATGTGGTGCAAATGAGTCGCTTCAATAATGATACCGGCACTGCGCCACCTGCAGCACCTGATACTCACCACTCCCCCCCCTGCGATAGGATTCCGGGGACACAATACCAACCTCACCCCACCCCCCGATCGCCGCCGCCGCGCTTCCGCGCACCCCTTCCCCCGGGCCCGCATCTCGGGCTAGGCCGCGCCGATGGCCGATCTCTATCTCAAGAAGCTCGAATCCGAACGCCGCCAGCTCTGGGCGGCCTGTCGCCTCAAGGGGCTGGCAAAGGATACGCCCGAGCGGCAGCGGATCGCCGCGCTCGACGAGGCGATCGCCGCGCATAAGGCGCGCAAGCCCGGCTGAGCGCTGCGGCGCGCCCCGCTGATCCGATCGCGCCCTCGCGCGTTTGCCCCGGCATGACGCACCCTCCCGCCACAGCCACAGCCACCGCCACAGCCACCGCCACCGCCCCCCTCGCCGTCCCGCAAACCGCGCATGCCGTGCTCAAGGCCGGCCGGTTCCGCGCCTCGGCCAGGGTCCGGATCACGCCGCTCGGCCTGGTCGCGATCGGCGGCCTCGTCTCGGCCATCCTGCTCTCGGTCCCGCCGATCGTCCGCGCCGCCGGCGATGTTGCGGCAAAGCGGCCGCGCGGCTGACGGGCCGCCGCCCTGCGCGCTTTACCCTCCCGCCGTTGCGCCGTCCGCCGCATCTTGCCCAAAGGGGGATCGCGGGGCGCCCCGCGCCCTGCCGCGCCTTGCCGCGCCTGATGGATGCCGATCGGCCACACCTCGGGCCGTTTCGGTCCTACACCGCCCGTCCGCCGCTGTCCTACACGCGCGCTTTCTGCTTCATCCTGCGGGATGACGCATGGCAGATCCCCGATTCCGCCCGAACCGGCCTCGGACCGCGAACCCTTCGCCGCCGGCTTCGATCCCGTCCCCACGCCGCGCCGCACGATGGCTGGAGCGCCGAGAAACAGGTCGAATTCATCGAGGCGCTGGCCGCCTCGGGCTGCGTCGATCACGCCGCGCGCGCGGTCGGCATGCACGCCAGCTCGGCTTATCGCCTGCGCGCCCGGCCGGACGCCACGTCGTTCCGGGCGGCGTGGGAACATGCGCTCGAATATGCCGTCCAGCGGCTCGCCGAAGCCACGCTCTCGCGCGCGATCCACGGCGTGGCGCGTCCGGTCTTCTATCAGGGCGAGATCATCGGCGAACGGCGCTATTATGACGAGCGGCTCGCGATGTTCATCCTGCGCATGCGCGATCCCGTCCGCTACGGCGCCTGGATCGACGGCTATGTCGCCGCGCGTGCGCCCGATGCCGAGGCACAGGGCTTCGCGCGCGCCGCCAGTCGCCTGGCGGACGATGCCTGGGCCGACGAACTCGGCGCCCCCCGGCCCCGCACGCCGGTCGGCTTTCCCGAACGCTTCCACCGCAGCGAGGAGCAGCTGCACGCCGAGCGCGTCGCCTATGACGAGATGCTCGCGCGGCAGCGGCGCAGCGAGCCCCCGATGTGGGATCCCCAGTTCCGCGCCGATTACCGTCGCGCCAATCCCAGCATATGGCGGGGGGAGGAGGAGGACGAAGAAGGGGGGACGTAGCGTCGCATTCGCTGCATTCGGGTATCAGGGTGCCACAAGCGGCGCCCGATCCGCGCCGGATGCAGCGCGGCTGAAACCTCGCGGCGGGCCCGCGGGTTCGATCGGGTATGACTTCAGCCGACACGCCTTCTCCCGCCGCCGACGATACGCCGCTCGACCACGCGCTCGCCGCCGCCGGTCCGATCACGCCCGATCGCAGCGCCGAGGCGCGGCGGCATCCGGGCCTGCTGCTCGCCGCCGTGCTCGCAGCGGTCGCGGTGCTGCTGATCGCGGTGCTCGGCGCCACGCTCGCGCGCGGTGTGCAGTTCGAGTTCGATCGCGCGGTGCTGCTCGCGCTGCGCCACGGCGGTGCGCCGGGCGTGCCGGTGGGGCCCGGCTGGTTCGAACAGGCGATGCTCGACATCACTGCGCTGGGCGGCGGAACGGTGCTCACGCTCGTCACGCTCGCCGCGATCGGCTGGCTGCTGCTGCGCCGTCATGTGCTCACCGCCGCGCTGCTCGCGGCCGGGGTCGTCAGCGGCTCGCTGGCGATCGCCGCGGCCAAGTCGATCGTGGGCCGGGTGCGCCCCGAATTCGTCGACCATCTGGTCGAGGCCGGATCGGCGAGCTTCCCCAGCGGCCATTCGGGCAACAGCGCGATCGTCTATGCCACGCTCGCGCTGCTCCTCGCCCAGATCACCGCGGGGCGGCGCGAGCGGCTGTATCTGGCGGGCGGCGCGCTGCTGCTGGTGCTGTTGATCGGGTTCAGCCGCATGTATCTCGGGGTGCATTTCCCCAGCGACGTGCTGGCGGGGTGGAGCTTCGGGCTGCTCTGGGCGCTCGGCTGGTGGGCGCTCGGCGGCTGGCTGCGCGATCGCGCCGGTCGCCGCCGCGCGGCGGCGCCATGAGCGCCGCGCCGAATTTTGGCCGCGCGCCAATGGCGGCGGAGCGCCGGCGCGGCGGGAACCGCCCCGGCTCGCGCTCGTTCCCGGCGCCATGAAGAGGATCCTCGCCGCGAGCGCACTCGCGCTCAGCTTCGCCGCCTGCTCGCCCGCTCCGGAAGAGAGTGCTGCGGGGGCCCCGAACGCCATGGTGACTGCGGAAATCGGCGCGGCCGACGGCAGCGACGCCACTGCCAACGCGGCCGCGCCCGCCGCGGGCGACCCCGTGCTGACTCTCGAGGGGCTGGGCGCGCTGCGCATCGGCCAGCCGGTCCCCACCGATTCCAGCTGGGCCGTCGGCGGCGCACAGGAGGCGGATGCGTGCGCCGCCATCCGCTCGCCCGACTATCCCGGCGTCTATGCGATCGTCGAACGGGGCGCGGTTCGCCGCATCACCGTGGCCGAGGGATCCGACGTGAAGCTGATCGAGGGGATCGGCGTCGGCGCGAGCGAATCGGCGGTGCGCGCCGATTTCGCCGGCTTCCGCGAAGAGCCGCACAAATATGTCGCGGCGCCCGCCAAATATCTCACCGCGCCGAATGCCGACAGCGGCGATCCGGCGCTGCGCTTCGAGATTGGAGAGCGCGGCACCGTCACTGCGATCCACATCGGCACGATGCCCGTGCTCGGCTATGTCGAGGGGTGCGGCTGATCCGTCGGCTGCGCGGGGCCGGCGCTGCGGCGTCGAGTCAGGCCGCCGCGCTGCGCCGCTCGGTGCGACCGCCGCCGCAGCGCGCCGCCTTCGCCGCGTACAGGCGCATGTCCGCGGCGTGCAGCAGCGCGCCCATCGCCGCGCCGTCGCGGTCGCTCGTCGCGGTGCCGAGGCTGCATCCAACGTGCAGTGCCGTTCCGTCATACGCGATCGGCAGCGCCAGTGCGGCGCCGAGCGCTTCTATCTCGTGCCGCGCCTGGCTTGCTGCGCCGTCGGCGAACAGCAGCGCGAATTCGTCGCCGCCCAGCCGCGCTACCGACAGCGCGCTCGGCGCCAGCGCGGTCATCCGCCGCGCGATCTCGATCAGCACGGCGTCGCCCGCGGCATGGCCGTGCGTGTCGTTCACCGGCTTGAAACCGTCGAGATCGCCCAGCGCCACGATCACCGACGCGCCGGCATCGAGTTGCGCCTCCAGCTTGCGGTCGAACGCCAGCCGGTTGTCGAGCCCGGTGAGCGCGTCGGCTTCGGCCATCCGCTCCAGCCGCGCCTCCAGCGCCAGCGTGGCGATCGTTTCGCGGAACTTAGCGAGCACCACGCCCGCCTGCATCAGCGCAACCAGGGCCAGCATCGCGGCCATCGCACGCAGCGATCCATAGTCGTAGGAAGCAAGCTTGACGATGATCGGCGCCAGCGTGGCGGCCATCGCCGCGATCGCCGCGCCGGGCACGCTCAACAGGCAGGTCGCGGCGACGATCGCCGAAATGCCGATGAATACCGGCGCGGTCATGCAATAATATTGCTCGGTCTCGGTGAAGGCGTTGACGCACCAGAAGCCCGCGACCAGCCCCAGCGCTCCGGCGAGCGCAGCGGCGCGGCGGTGCTGGCGGCGCGCCGCTTCCGCGCTGACGGGTCGCTTTGCGATCCGGCTCGCGGCGAGCACGGCCAGACAGGCGCCGACGATGATCACCGGTGGCGCCGCCTGTTGCCACCAGGGCAGGTCGCCCAGCACGGCATAGGCCATCGCCAGCGCGTTCGCGGCGATCAGCAGGCACATCAGCGGGAGGAATGCGTGCAGCCGCTCGCTTTGTTGCAGCGCCAGCCGGTCGGCGATCGCGGCAGGCACGCGGGGAATCAGGCGCCGCTCCGCACGCGGCCAACGCGCGTGCGGCTTCTGCGTCTTCCCCTTGGCGGCCGTTGTGATGTTCATCGCTCCCTCGTGCCGAGGTAGGCCGCAGGACGTTAAGATCGGATCAATGCTCGCGCATCGCTGTCGAGCGCCCCACCCACCGCTGATGCGGCAGGCCACGCCCGAGATCGAGGCAGGTGCGGGGGATCTCCGACAGCGCATCGCTTTCCGAAGGCGTGGAGCGATCCGGCGGGTTTCGCGTTCGCCACTCCATGCGCTCGATCTTTGCCCCCGTCGCCCTTCTCGCGCTTGCCGCCGCCTGTTCGGAAGCGCCTCCGCCCGCTGCGGAGGATGATCCGACCGCGCATGAGCCGATGGCGAACGAAGTCGCGGAAGTGCCGGTGCCCGCGGTCGATCCCGAGGTGCCGGTCACCGCATGGGAACTTCGCTCGGGCAATGGCGCGGCGATGCTCGCGCTAACGTCGGACACAGGCACGCCGACGGCGACGCTGATCTGCGCAGCGAGCGGGGGCACCGACCGGCTTCGTATCAACGTGCCCGGCTTCGAACCTATCGGAAGTGAGGAGCAGATGAACTTCGGAGCCGGAGAAACGGTCGTCGCGCTGGTCGCAGATCCCGGCGGCGATGCGCAGCGCGGCGGCGTGACCGGCGCGGGGCCGCTGCCGTCCGAGTTCGCGGCGATCGTGGGCAACCCCGAAGGGATCGGGATCGTCTATGGCGCGCAACAGGTCGGCCCGCTTCCGGCGGTGCCGGCCAATCTGGCCCGCACCTTCGTCGACGCCTGCCGGGAGTAGCGCGCAGCGGCTGCTCGCGGCACAAGCACGGGGAAGGGGGAATTCGCCATGCACATCAGCCATGATCCGGGCGCGCCGGCCGCAGTGGAGATCGGTTTCGACAGCTTTCTGGCAGTCGATATCCGCGTCGGCACGATCATCGAGGCGCTGCCCTTTCCCGAGGCACGCAAGCCCGCGTATCGGCTGCGCATCGATTTCGGCCCCACCATAGGCATCAAGCGCTCGTCAGCCCAGATCACCGAACGATATGCGCTCGACGAGCTGCCGGGCATGCAGGTGGCGGCAGTCGTCAATTTCCCGCCGCGCCAGATCGGGCCCGCGCTTTCCGAAGTCCTGACGCTGGGCTTCCCCGATGCGGAGGGGAAGGTGGTGCTGGTCCGCCCGACAATGCCGGTGCCGAACGGTGGACGATTGTTCTGATCGGCGGGGCCGGCTCAGGCCGGGACGGCGGTAACCAGATAGTCGAGCGAAGTGTCGCTCCCCAGAGTGAAGCCGCGGCCCGGCGAAAAGCTCAGCCCGCTCAGGTCGGTCACGCGCATGCCGGCATCGGCGAGCAGCGCTTCCGTCTCCTCGGGAGTGACGAACCGGTTCCAGTCGTGGGTGCCGCGGGGAATGGCGCCGCTGCCTTCGCCCAATGTGATCAAGGCGATTCGCGAAAGCGGCGTCCGATTGGGAGTCGAAAGGACAAGGAGGCCACCCTCGGCAACGGCGCCGGCCAGTCCGCGCACGAACGCCGCGGGGTCGGCGACGTGCTCGAGCACTTCCATCGACGTGACGAGATCGAACCGCGCGCCTGCGATCGCTTCGATGCCGCCGTTGCGATACTCGATCTTCAGCCCCGATGCGGCGGCATGCGCGCGGGCCGCGCCGATATTCTCCGGCGCGGCATCCACTCCCGTCACTGCGGCGCCCAGCCGGGCGAGCGGCTCGGCCAGCAGCCCGGCGCCGCAGCCGACGTCGAGCACGCGCTTGCCCGCCAGCGGCGCGAAGCCGCTGCGGTCGCCATGCCAGTGGCCGTCGATCGCCGCGCGCAGATAGGCGAGCCTGGGCGGATTGAGCCGGTGGAGCATCGCCGAGGAGCCCCGGGGATTCCACCAATCGGCCGCCAGCCTGCCGAAATGTTCCGCTTCGCGGGGGTCAATCGTTGCACTTGTTGCGTTCGCCATCGCCCGCTCCTATCAGGACCGCCCATCTCTCCCAAGCTCCGGGATCAGGCAAGTTTCCATGGCGCGCATCGTGATGAAGTTCGGCGGCACCTCGATGGCCGGCATCGAGCGCATCCGCAATGTCGCCGCTCGGGTGAAACACGAGTGGGACCAGGGCAATGAAGTCGCCGTCGTCGTTTCCGCCATGGCGGGCGAGACCGACCGGCTGGTGAATTTCTGCCGTGAGGCGAGCTCGCTCTACGATCCGCGCGAATATGACGTGGTCGTGTCGAGCGGCGAGCAGGTGACGAGCGGGCTGCTCGCTATCGCGCTTCAGGCGATCGGGGTGCCCGCACGCAGCTGGCTCGGCTGGCAGCTGCCGATCCGCACGTCGGACGGCCATGCCTCGGCGCGGATCGCCGACATCCAAACCGATACGCTGCTCGCTTCGATGGCGCAGCGCGAAGTCGCGGTGATCCCTGGCTTTCAGGGCATCGCTGCGGGCGAGCGCGTGACCACGCTGGGCCGCGGCGGATCGGATACGTCTGCTGTGGCGATGGCGGCGGCGATGAAGGCCGATCGCTGCGACATCTACACCGACGTGGACGGCGTCTACACCACCGATCCGCGGATCGTGCCGAGGGCGCGCAAGCTCAAGCGCGTGACCTATGAGGAAATGCTCGAGCTCGCCAGCGTCGGCGCGAAGGTGCTGCAGACTCGCTCGGTGGGGCTCGCGATGAAAGAAGGCGTGCGCGTCCAGGTGCTGTCGTCGTTCACCGATCCGGACGGCGACCCGGTGCCCGGTACGTTGATCGTCGGCGAAGAGGAACTCGACATGGAACGCCAGCTCATCACCGGCATCGCTCACGACAAGAACGAGGCGAAGATCACGCTCACCGAAGTGCCCGACCGGCCCGGCGCGGTGGCGGCGATCTTCGGCCCGCTTGCCGAAGCGAACATCAACGTCGACATGATCGTCCAGAATGTCGCGCACAGCGGCGGCTCGACCGACGTGACCTTCACCGTGCCCAAGGCCGAACTGGCGCGCGCGCTCGACGTGCTCGACAAGGCGCGGCCCGAGATCGGCTATGCCAAGCTGATGCACGATGTGCGGGTGAGCAAGATTTCGGTCGTGGGCGTCGGCATGCGCAGTCATGCGGGCGTCGCCGCCACGATGTTCCAGACGCTCGGCGAGCGCGGGATCAACATTCAGGCGATCACCACGTCCGAGATCAAGGTCTCGGTGCTGGTAGAGGAGGATTATACCGAGCTGGCGGTGCGCGTCCTCCACACTGCCTATGGGCTCGACGCGCCTGACGAAGCGGCCTGATTGGGGACGGATCGCGAGCGGCTGCGCTCGAGCCGGTTTCGCATCACGGCCAGCGTTTCGGCGCTGAGATGATGCTCTACGCCCTCCGCATCGATTTCCGCCGTGGCGAGCGGCACGCCGATGTCGACCAGGAACGCCACCACCAGATCGTGCCGCGCCTTTGAACGGCCGGCCATCTCTGCTCCGGCCGGCGTCAGAAAGATCGAGCGATAAGGCTCGGTGTCGATCAGCCCGTCTCGTTTGAGCCGCATCAGCGTCTTGGTCACCGTCGCCGCGCTCACTCCCAGCCGCTCGGCGAGATCCGCCGCCCGCGCCTCGCCCTTCGCGGCGATCAGATCGGCGATCAGCTCGACATAATCCTCCTGGACTTCGGTTCGATGCGCCTCGCGGACACGCGCGAAGCGTTGCGCCTGTGCGGCGGCATCGGGAAGCGCATTTTTCATTTCATCGCTGCCGGTTCATGGATATAAGTTAGCCTCGGCTCATTTTATTGCACAGTGCTGACGCAGGGGGTGCGCATGGAAGAACCGTCGGACGCGCCCGGCTGGCGCCGCCGCTCGCTGCCGAGCCTGCCCGAAGTGTTTCGGACGGTCTCCGTCCCCAACGGGGGACGTTTCTGGCGCAAGTTCGGTGCATTCGCGGGCCCCGGCTATCTGGTCGCCGTGGGATACATGGATCCGGGCAACTGGGCCACCGACATCGCGGGCGGCTCGCAGTTCGGCTATACGCTGCTATCGGTCATCCTGCTGTCCAACATCATGGCGATCCTGCTCCAGGCGCTTGCCGCCAAGCTTGGGATCGTCACCGGGCGCGATCTCGCGCAAGCATGCCGCGATCACTACAGCCGCCCGGTCGGCTTCGTGCTGTGGATCGCGTGCGAGCTCGCGATCATTGCCTGCGATCTTGCCGAAGTGATCGGCACCGCGATCGCGCTCAACCTGTTGTTCGGCATTCCCATCGTGTGGGGCGTCTGCCTTACCGCGCTCGACGTGATGCTGATCCTCTTCCTGCAGCATCGCGGCTTCCGCTGGCTCGAAGCGTTCATCGTGGCGCTGCTGATCGTGATCGCCGTGTGCTTCGCGTTCGAGCTGGCGCTTTCGCAGCCAGAGATCGGCGCGATTCTCGGTGGTTTCGTGCCTTCGCCCGAAGTCGTGACGAACCCGGCGATGCTCTACATTGCGATCGGCATCCTGGGAGCGACGGTGATGCCGCACAACCTCTATCTCCACTCGTCGATCGTTCAGACGCGTGCCTTCGAGCGCACGCCGCGCGGCCGGCGTGAAGCGATCCGGTTTGCGACGATCGACAGCAGTGTCGCGCTGATGCTGGCATTGTTCATCAACGCCGCGATCCTGATCCTCGCGGCCTCGGCCTTTCACACCGCCGGCCGCACCGACGTGGCCGAGATCCAGGACGCCTATGCCTTGCTGGCGCCGACTCTGGGGGTTGCGGCGGCGAGCACCTTGTTCGCCGTGGCGCTGCTCGCCTCGGGCCAGAATTCCACCATCACTGCCACGCTGGCCGGGCAGATCGTGATGGAGGGCTTTCTCGAGATCCGCATCGCGCCATGGCTGCGGCGGATGATCACGCGGCTGCTCGCAATCATCCCGGCGGTGGTGGTCGCGGTGCTCTATGGCGAAAGCGGCACGGCGCAGCTGCTCGTGCTCAGCCAGGTCATCCTCAGCATGCAACTGCCCTTCGCAGTGATCCCGCTGGTGCGTTTCACCAGCGATCGCACGAAGATGGGCGAGTTCGTCAATCCGCGCTGGCTGATCCTGGCCGCCTGGGCAATCGCCGCGATCATCGTCGCGCTCAACGTCAAGCTGCTCGTGGACGTCGCGGCCGGCGGCGGGCTCTAGTCGCCGATCAGGTGCAGCGCGAGTTCGCGCCGGTGCGGCGCCGCGCGATGCTCGAACAGATAGATCCCCTGCCAGGTCCCCAGCACGGGACGCGCCGACGCGACCGGGATCGACAGGCTGGTCGCCGTCAGCGCCGATCGAAGATGCGCCGGCATGTCGTCGGGGCCTTCGTCGTCGTGCTCATAGCCGGAGCTTTCAGGCGCGATGCGGGCGAAATAGCGCTCGAGATCGCGGCGCGCGGCAGGCGCGGCATTCTCCTGGATCAGTAGCGAGGCGGAGGTGTGGCGGACGAACAGCGTCAGCAACCCCGTTTCGATCCGGGTCGACGCGACCCAGTCGAGCACCGCGCGCGTACATTCGTGCAGCCCCTGTCCCGGAGTATCGATCGTAAGCGTCGTCTGGGCCTGTCGCATCGGCGCGAGCTTGCCTGAACCGGGCGAGCGCGGCTAGGCCCCATCTATGAACGACACCTCCTCGATCGGCGCCGAGCGCCTGTCCCGGCGCATGGCGCGCGGCTGCGAATTCCTGGGTACGGAGGTCGCGATCCTCGGCGGCGCGATGTCCTGGGTCTCGGAGCGCAATCTGGTCTCCGCGATCTCGAACGCCGGCGGGTTCGGCGTGATCGCGTGCGGCGCGATGACTCCCGAACTGCTCGACGCCGAGATTGCCGGCACCCGTGCGCTCACCGACAAGCCATTCGGCGTGAACCTCATCACCATGCACCCGCAGCTGTTCGATCTGATCGACGTCTGCGCGAAGCACGAGGTCGGCCATGTCGTGCTGGCGGGCGGCTTGCCGCCGTCGGGCAGCGTCGATGCGATCAAGGCCAAGGGCGCGAGGCTGATCTGCTTCGCTCCGGCGCTCAGTCTCGCCAAGAAGCTCGTTCGCTCCGGCGTCGACGCGCTCGTGGTCGAGGGGATGGAGGCGGGCGGCCATATCGGTCCCGTGTCGACGAGCGTGCTGGCGCAGGAGATCCTGCCCGAGATGGCGAGCCAGGTGCCGGTGTTCGTCGCCGGCGGCATCGGCCGCGGCGAGGCGATCGCCGGCTATCTCGACATGGGCGCCGCGGGCGTGCAGCTCGGCACGCGATTCGTCTGCGCGAACGAGAGCATCGCCCACGCCAATTTCAAGCGCGCGTTCATTCGTGCCTCGGCGCGCGATGCGGTGGCCAGTGTTCAGATCGATCCGCGGCTGCCGGTGATTCCGGTCCGCGCGCTCAAGAACGCGGGCGGCGAGCTGTTCACCGCAAAGCAGCGCGAGGTCGCTCAGGCGCTCGACGAAGGCAGGGTGGCGATGGCCGAGGCCCAGCTTCAGATCGAGCATTATTGGGCAGGCGCGCTGCGCCGCGCGGTGATCGACGGCGATGTCGAGCACGGCAGCGTGATGGCGGGCCAGTCGGTCGGCATGGTGACCAAGGAGGAGCCGGTCGCCGACATCATCGGCACGCTGATGGCCGAGGCGGCGCAGGCGCTCGAAAAGCGCGCCGCCTGACGCGACCGATCAGTCGACGTCGAGTGTGGTCGTGCCGCCGCAGTAGCTGACGCGGGTAAAGACCCGCTCCGGAGCGCCTCCGAAAAACTCGACGCGAAGGTCGCTGCTGCACCGGCAATCTGCCCGGCTCATCGCCATCCGCACCGATTGGCCCGGCAGCAGGGCAACATCGCCCAGCTTGTCGAAGTTCTGCCACTCGGCGTCGCCTGGACTGCGCTCGTGCACGCGGTACACGATCGATTGCGTAAGGTTCCGCAGAGTGATCCAGCGGCTGATTTGGTCGCTACAGCTGCTGCCCGCATTCTGCGGCTGCGGGGCCGGCTGTGCCCCGCCCAGCACTGCCGCCGCTGACAGGCTACCGGCCACCTTCGCCCATGCACGTGTCATCACGTCCTCCTCGTATCGCCGGCAATCCGTCGGCTCATTTAACGACGCGCTAACGCTTTTGCGCAAGAGGACGGATAGCCGGGGGGCGCGAAAAGGATTGTCGATGTTGCGCCCGCCCTTGCTCTACGCGCTTGCCGCCGTCGCCCTGCTGAGTGGCTGCGCTCCGCGTGCAGCCGCACCGGAGCCGGCCGCAGCGCTCCCGCCGACGCCGCCCGCGCCGCCACAACCGCCGCCGGGCGGAATGGCAGACCAGCCGCCGCTTCCCACGCCCAACCGCGGCCTCTCGCCCGCCGCCACGCTGTGGCACTTGCGCGCCGGCCTCAACGTCGCAGCGCTGCAGTGCACGCAGGCGGACGGCATCGTGCCGGCATACAACCGGCTGCTGTCGGTTCATTCGCGCGCGCTCGCCCGTGCGCATGAAGCCGTCGTCGACGAGCATGCGAATCAGCTCGCCTATGATCGCGCGATGACCGGGCTGTACAATTACTTCGCCCAGCCGACCGGTCGCGACGGCTTCTGCGGAACGGCGGAAGAGATTGCAGTGGCCGCCGCCGCGACCGACACGGCTGCGCTTCCGGGCTTCGCGGCCACGGCGCTTGCGGATCTCGATCGTTCGTTCACTGCATATCACGCCGCCTGGACGGATTATCGTGCGCGCCTCGTCGCCTGGCGCGCCAGCGGGAGTGGAATCCCGCGCATCGCCTATGATCCGGCCGTGTTCCTGGCTTCCGATACCGTGATCGCGCCGGCGGAGTGAGGCAGCGGTGGCAACGCCGCTGCGCAAGCCGCTTGGCGCAGGCCGCGGCAATCTGGTAGCGCCATAGAATGCCCGTCTCGGCCGCCGCCTCCGCTCGCGAGATCCTGACCCGTCTCCACGACGTGATGGCGTCGCGCGCGGCCGCGCAGGCGAAGCTCAATTCGGTCGTCAACATCATCGGCGAAGCGCTCGATAGTGAGGTCTGCTCGATCTATCTGCTGCGCGAGGGCGTGCTCGAGCTGTTCGCGACGCGCGGCCTGCACCAGGACGCGGTTCACGTCACGAAGCTGGCGCTCGGCGAAGGTCTCGTCGGCACCATCGCGGCGAATGTCGAGACGCTGAACCTCGACGAGGCGGCCTCGCATCCCGACTTCGCCTACCGGCCCGAAACCGGCGAAGAAGCCTATCACAGCTTCGCCGGCGTCCCGATCATCCGCAAGGAGCGCGCTGTCGGTGTGCTGGCGGTCCAGCATGCCGATCCGCGCCGCTATGCCGATGTCGAGATCGAGGCGCTGCAGACCGTCGCCATGGTGCTTTCCGAGTTGATCGCGAATGCCGGGCTGATCGATCCGGCCGGGGCGACCTCCGCGCGGCCGCAATCGACAGCGGCGATCCGAATCCCCGGCTTCAAGCTGGTCGAGGGGATGGCGCGCGGAATCGCCGTCTATCACCAGCCGCGGATCACGATCGAGCATACGGTTGCCGAGGATACCGAGGCCGAGCGCCATCGCGTCTATGCCGCGTTCGACAAGATGCGCGAGCAGATCGACCGGATGACCAGCCAGGCCGAGTTCGGCACCGGCGGCGAGCATGAGGAGGTCATCGAGACCTACAAGATGTTCGCCTATGACGAAGGCTGGTCGCGCCGCATCAACGAGGCGATCGACAGCGGCCTCACGGCCGAGGCCGCGATCGAGCGTGTTCAGCAGCGCACGCGGATGCGCATGCGCGAGATTTCCGATCCGCTGCTTCAGGATCGCATGCACGATCTGGAGGATTTGTCGAACCGCCTGCTGCGGATCGTCTCGGGCCAGCTCGGCACGGCCGCGCAGCTCGGGCTGCGGCAGGATGCGATCCTGATCGCGCGCAATCTCGGCCCTGCCGAGCTGCTCGAATACGACCGGCGGCGGCTGAAGGGCGTGGTGCTGGAGGAGGGGTCGCTCACTGCCCATGTCACCATCGTCGCGCGGGCGATGGGCGTGCCCGTTCTGGGGCGCGTCCGCGACGTGCGCCGCCTGATCGCCGAAGGCGATCTGCTGTTGCTCGACGTGAGCGAGGAAAGCCTCTTCATCCGCCCGAGCGCGCCGATGGAAGAGGCGTTCGAGGCGAAGCTGCTCGTCACCCAGAAGCGGCGCGCCGCCTTCGCCCGGCTGAAGGCCGAGCCGCCGGTCACCAGGGACGGCCACCGCCTCCAGCTGATGGTGAACGCGGGGCTGCGCGATGACGTATCGGCGCTCGATCTCACCGGCGCCGACGGCATCGGCCTGTTCCGCACCGAATTTCAGTTCCTCGTGTCGGCGACGCTGCCGCAGCGCGAACGCCAACTGCGGCTCTATCGCGACGTCCTCGACGCCGCCGGCGAGCGTCCGGTGATCTTCCGCACCGTCGACATCGGCGGCGACAAGGCGCTGCCCTATCTCAACCACGACGACGGCGACGAAGAGAATCCCGCGATGGGCTGGCGCGCGCTGCGGCTGGCGCTCGAGCGCGACGGGCTGATGAAGGCCCAGGCGCGCGCGCTGCTCGAAGCGGCGGCGGGGCGAACGCTGAACGTCATGTTCCCGATGGTGTCCGAGCCGTGGGAGTTCGAGCAGGCGCGCGCGCTGTTCGAGGCGCAGCGGGCCTGGCTGAGCGCGCGCGGGCGCAAGCTGCCGAACGAAGTGCGCTATGGTGCCATGCTCGAAGTCCCGGCGCTGGCCGAAGTGCTGGATTTGCTGCTGCCCCGGCTCGATTTCCTGTCGATCGGGACCAACGATCTCACTCAGTTTCTCTTCGCCGCGGATCGTGCGCACCCGAAGCTCGCGCTGCGCTATGATTGGCTGAGCCCCTCGATCCTGCGCTTCCTGAAGCGGATCGTCGATCAGGCTACGCCGGCCGGAGTGCCGGTGGCCGTGTGCGGCGAAATGGGAGGGCGGCCGCTGGAGGCGATGGCGCTGATCGGGATCGGTATCGAGCGGCTGTCGATCACGCCGGCGGCGGTCGGGCCGGTGAAGGCGATGATCCGCTCGGTCGATCGTGCGGCGCTCCGGACGCACATGGCGGCATGCCTCGCCGAGCCGCGCGCGCCGCTGCGCAGCAGCCTGAGCGCCTGGGCAGCGGAGAACTCCGTCGAACTGGCTTGATTCAGGGACAAATTAGCCGGTTGCGGCGTTGACACTGCACCTCGGCTGAGAGACACCGATCGACAGGGCGGGATCTCAGTCAAACCGCAACGTTTCGCGCGGAGAACAGAATGGACGGCGAACCCGCCGCAGACGCAACGCTGTTTCCAACCACGGTGGGTGAAAAGCTCCGCGCGGCCAGGGAGGCGCAGGGGCTGGCGCTTGCCGACATCGCCGCGCGCACGCGCATCCCGCAACGGCATCTCGAGGCGATCGAGAAGGGCAATTATTCGGGGCTCCCGTCGCCCACCTATGCGATGGGCTTTGCCAAGGCCTATGCCCGCGCCGTGAACGCCGACGAAGTGGCGATCGCGCGAGACCTGCGCAAGGAACTCGACGCGACGTACGATCGTGCTCCGGCGACCGTTCCCTATGAGATGGAAGATCCCACGCGCACGCCGTCCGGCGGTCTCGTGTGGGCTGGCGTCCTGGTCGCGGTGCTCGTGCTGCTGGGCGTCGTCCTTTTCTATACCACCAGCCTCTTCCGGGGTGGCGAAGCGCCGCCGCCGCAGGAGACGCTGGCGCTGCCCACCGGCGGCGTGGCGACCGACCCCGACGCGGTTTTGCCGACGCCTACGCCCACGCCGATCCCGGCGGCCGGCGGGCAAGTGGGGCTGACTGCGATCGACACCGTCTGGCTGCGCGTCACCGATGCGCAGGGCGAGCGGCTGTTCGAGAAGGAGATGCAGCCCGGCGAGCGGTACGATATTCCGATGACCGCCGAAGCTCCGCGCGTGCGAACCGGCCGCGCCGACCAGCTGCGCGTCACGATTAACGGCGCCGATGCGGGGCTCCTCGGCCCGGCGCAGGAAACCGTCGATCTGGAAGTCACGACGCAGGCGATCCGCGCCCGACAGGCGGGCGAGGGGGCGCAAGCGGCTCCTTAAGGCTGGCGACAGGTGCG
Source organism: Sphingosinithalassobacter sp. CS137 (assembly GCF_014334115.1). Lineage (NCBI taxonomy): Bacteria > Pseudomonadati > Pseudomonadota > Alphaproteobacteria > Sphingomonadales > Sphingomonadaceae > Sphingosinithalassobacter > Sphingosinithalassobacter sp. CS137. The sequence goes on along the minus strand of NZ_CP060494.1, from coordinate 1,773,227 downwards.
CCATGTCAGCTATAGGCTTGATCGTGCGCCACCCAGGGGTGTTTCAATGCGAATTTTGATGGCTGCCGCCGTCGTTCTGGCGGCGTTTGGATCGATGGGCACCGCTCAGGCGCAAAGCGCGATCGAAAGCCGGGTCGATCGGCTCGAGCGCGAGATGCGTGCAGTGCAGCGCCGGGTGTTTCCGGGCGGAGCCGGCCAGTATTTCGAGCCTCAGATCACCGAGCCCGCGCAGAGCACGACTGCTCCCGGGCTTCCGGCGTCCAGCCCGATCACCGATCTCACCCAGCGCGTGACTGCGCTTGAAAGCCAGATCACCACACTCACCGGGCAGGTCGAGCAGGCGCAGTATCGCCTGCGCCAGATCGAGGATCAGATGGCCGCGGGGCAGCGTGCGCTGCAGGCGCGGCTCGACGCGCTCGAAGCGCGTACGGCCGAGCCCGCACCGGTGGCGGCCGCTCCGCGCAACGACGCCGCGCCCACAGCTTCGACTGCCGCACGCTCGGCAACGCCGCGCCCGAATGCCGAGCGTCGCGCGTGGATCGACGCGGTCGAGCGGCCCAGCAGCGGCGACGCGGCCGAGGATGCCTATGTCTATGGCTATCGCCTGTGGCAGGCGGAGCTCTATCCCGAGGCGCGCGAACAGCTTTCGACCGTCGCCGAGCGCCATCCGCACCATCGCCGCGCAAGCTGGGCGCGCAATCTGCTCGGCCGTGTGTTCCTCGACGAAGGCGCGCCTGCCGCGGCGGCCGAGGCTTTTCTCACAAATTATCAGCGCGATCCGGATGGGGAGCGGGCTCCGGATAGCCTTTTCTTCCTCGCTCAGGCGCTTCGTCAACTGAACAAGCCCTCGGCCGAAATCTGCCGAGTCTATGACGAGCTGCTCGAGGTTTACGGCGATCGTATCTCCGATCAGATGCGCACGCAGGTCGCCGATGGCCGCAGGGCCTCCCGCTGCCGCTGAGCTCCGGCGGCCGCCGCCGGCCGAGGCCGTCGCCCGCCTGCGGCGTGACGTCGAATCGCTGACGGGAGAGGCGCCGTCGAACGCGCATCGGCTCGGTCTTGCGGTGTCCGGCGGCGGCGACAGTATGGCGCTGCTGCTGCTGGCGCATGCGGCTTTTCCGGGCGGAGTGACGGTCGCGACCGTCGATCACGGATTGCGCGCCGAGGCTGCCTGCGAGGCGGCGCTGGTGGCCTCTCTCTGCGCTGCGCTTGGCGTGCCGCATGTGGTGCTCGGGCCACCGGGCGATCGCATCGGCTCGGCCGGGGTTCAGGAGCAGGCGCGCGCCTTGCGGTATCGGATGCTCGGCGCGTGGGCCGCCGATACACAAGCGCCATGGGTGGCGACCGCGCATCAGCGCGACGACGTCGCGGAGAGTTTCCTGCTGCGCGCCCGCCGCGGATCGGGAGTGGGCGGGCTCGCCGCGATGCCGCGCATGCGGCGCATTACCGGCGGCGATCGACAGTCGCCGCTCCTCATCCGCCCGCTGCTTGGCTGGAGCCGCGCGGAACTCGAGGGGATCGTCGCCTGCGCAGGAGCGCCGAGCGTTGCCGACCCGAGCAACATCGATCCCGCCTATGACCGCAGCCGCATCCGTGCGCTGCTCGCCGCGACGCCGGAGCTGACGCCGGGGCGGCTCGCACGGGCGGCGGAGAATCTGAGGCACGCCGAGGATGCGCTTCAGTGGCTGCTCGATCGCGAGCTGCCGCAGCGGTTCGCTGCCGAGAGCGAACCGGGGCCGGGCGGACCGGCTGCGATTCTGGACGTGGCAAACCTGCCCTATGAGCTGCGGCGACGCCTCGTTCATAGGGCGATCGACCATGTACGGCACGAGAATGGCCGGGGCGGGCCGTGGCACGAACAGGGGCTCGATCGGCTGACCGAGTCGCTCGGGCGGGGCGAGCCGGGCACCCTGGCCGATGTGCTGGCGCGGCCGGAGGGGGATCGCTGGCGCTTCACCCTTGCTCCGCCGCGCCGATCACACTGATCGGCGTAATCCGCGCTCCGTTCCATTGCCATTAACCCCCGCGCGCTTATCTATCGGGGGTTGAAAGGTACCGAGTCTCGATGAACGACAACGACAAGCAGCCTGACGGCAACGGCAACGGCAATCCCTGGATGAAGAGCCTGCTGATCTGGGTAGGCATTCTCGCGGCGCTCGCGCTCTTCGTCAGCCTGTTCGACGGCCGCTCGACGCAGGGCGCGGCCGATACGATCCCCTATTCCACTTTCCTCGACAAGGTGGAGAGCGGCGAAGTCACCGACGTCAGCATGGCGCCTGGTTCGGGCCCGATCACCGGCACCATGTCGGGCGGATCGCAGTTCCGCACCAACAATCCCGGCGACGCGCAGCTCGTCCAGCGGCTGCGCGACAAGGGCGTGACGATCAGTGCCCGGGCCGAGGAATCGCCCTCGATCTGGGTGTACCTCCTCTATCAGTCGCTGCCCTTCCTGCTGTTCCTCGGCATCGCCTTTTTCGTGCTGCGCCAGATGCAGAAGAATTCGGGCTCGGGCGCGATGGGCTTCGGCAAGTCGCGCGCGCGCATGCTCACCCAGAAGGAAGGCAAGGTCACTTTCGACGATGTCGCCGGCATCGACGAGGCGCGCGAGGAATTGCAGGAGATCGTCGAATTCCTGAAGGATCCGACGAAGTTCGCGCGGCTGGGCGGGAAGATCCCGAAGGGTGCGCTGCTGGTCGGCTCGCCCGGCACCGGCAAGACGCTGCTCGCCCGCGCGATCGCGGGGGAGGCAGGCGTCCCCTTCTTCACCATCTCGGGTTCCGACTTCGTCGAGATGTTCGTCGGCGTCGGCGCCAGCCGCGTGCGCGACATGTTCGAACAGGCCAAGAAGAACGCGCCCTGCATCCTCTTCATCGACGAGATCGACGCAGTCGGCCGCTCGCGCGGCGCGGGCCTCGGCAACCAGAACGACGAGCGCGAGCAGACGCTCAACCAGCTGCTCGTCGAGATGGACGGGTTCGAGGCGAACGAAGGCATCATCATCATCGCCGCGACCAACCGGCCCGACGTGCTCGATCCGGCGCTGCTGCGCCCGGGCCGCTTCGACCGGCAGGTGGTGGTGCCGCGCCCGGACATCGACGGCCGCGTCAAGATCCTCCAGGTCCATATGAAGAAGGTGCCGCTGGCGCCCGACGTCGACGCGCGCGTGATCGCGCGCGGCACGCCGGGCTTCTCGGGCGCGGACCTCGCCAACCTCGTCAACGAGGCGGCGCTGCTCGCCGCGCGCCGCGGCAAGCGGCTCGTCGCGATGCAGGAGTTCGAGGACGCCAAGGACAAGGTCATGATGGGCTCGGAGCGCAAGTCCATGGTGATGAGCGAGGACGAGAAGCGCATGACCGCCTATCACGAGGCAGGCCATGCGATCGTCGCGCTGCACGAGCCGGCGAGCGATCCGATCCACAAGGCGACGATCATCCCGCGCGGCCGCGCGCTGGGCATGGTGATGCGCCTGCCCGAGCGCGACAGCTACAGCTATCATCGCGACAAGATGTACGCGAACCTCGCGGTCTCGATGGGCGGCCGCATCGCCGAGGAAGTGATCTTCGGCTATGACAAGGTCTCGTCGGGCGCCTCGGGCGACATCCAGTACGCGACCAGTCTGGCGCGCGACATGGTGACGCGCTGGGGCATGTCGGAGAAGGTGGGCCCGCTCGAATATGGCGGCTCGGACGAGAGCTATCTCGGCTATCAGATGAACCGTCCTGCCAACATGTCGAACGAGACGGCGCAGCTGATCGATGCCGAGATCAAGCAGCTCGTGGAGGGCGGCCTCGCGCGGGCGCGGCAGATCCTGACCGATCACAGCGATCAGCTGCACACGTTGGCGCAGGCGCTGCTCGAGTTCGAGACGCTGACCGGCGACGAGATCAAGCGGCTGATCGCAGGCGAGGATATCGGCCGCGATGTGCCGGACGCCGGGGCGAAGCCGATCGCTGCGGCGGGAACCTCGATCCCGAAGATCCGCCGGCCCAAGGGTCCGTTCGGCAATCCGGCTCCGCAGGGGGCCTAAGCGTTTACCAAGGCGCGAAGCAAAGGCCCTTCCGCGATCGAGCGTCGCGGAAGGGCCTTTTGTTTTCCCAAGCGATGGCACCCGCGTGGGTGCATTGCTTTCGCGCAGGTCGAGTCTGCGCACGGGCGGCGTCAGTTGCGCCAGGGGACGGAGCCGAGAGTCTAGCCGAGCAGCCCAAGGAGCAGCAGGATCAGCTGGAACAGGATTCCGACAATCAGGATGATCACCAGCAGCAATGCCGTGCGCAGAAGCGCGGAGACACGCCCGAGCCGATAGGCGCCCTTCAGCTGCCGGTAGATATGAAGCGGCGGTATCCCCAGCGCCACCAGCGTCAGCAGCCACCCGGGAGCTCCCGCGTGCATCCCGATCGTGATCGCGATGAACAGAAGCGACATGAACGCGATCGAATAGGTCACGAACACGGCGTGGTCGTAGCCGTGATACTGCCGCTTCCACGCAAACATTAGCCAGACGAACGGCAGCGACAGCGGAATCAGTAGCCAGGAGAATTTATAGCTGTTCGCCTGGAGCTTGTAGAGCATCAGGCTGGGGTTCTTCGCGGCCTTCTCGATGCCCTTGTCGAGCCGCTTCCAGCCGGTGTGGACTTCGTCGCGGACGCTGGTCCCCTCCACTATCGTGGTCATCCGGTCGAGTTCGGCGATCGAATGGTCGAGCTCCGCGAGCCGCTGCGCCGCCTGCGCGCGCTCCGGATCGTCTGCGGACAGCTCCTCGCGGCGCTCCGCTACCGAACGCCGCGTCTCGCGCATGTTCTCCGCGGCGTTCTGAAAGCCAGAAAGCACCTGCGCATCGGTCTTGAAATCCGGAGGCGTGGTGGTGCCGGTGATCTGGAAGACGGCGAACATGGTGAAGACAGAAAACAGGAACAGCGCCATGGGCGACACGAAGCGCCGGCGCTCGCCTTCGATATAGCGCCGAGTCAACTCGCCGGGCCGCCACGCGAGCAGCGGCAGCGTGCGCCAGAGCTTGCCCTCGAAATGGACCACGCCGTGCAGGATCTCGTGCCAGACGGCGCCGATCGTGCGATGGACATGCGCTTCCTGCCCGCAGCGGTGGCAATGCGGCCCGATCAGCGCCGTGCCGCAGTTGAGGCAGACGTCGCCGTGTGCACCGCCCGCGTCGGTACCAGGCTCGATCGCGCGCGCGATCAGCCCGCCCGTTACGATCTCTCCGGCTGCGTCGAATTCCCCCATGGCGCGTTCCTACCAGCAACCGGCTCGGCAGACGAGATGCTTCGCACGGTTGACCCCGCCGCCTCGAACACCAGATAGAAGGCCATGACCGATACGCTGACCGAAACGAACCCCGAAACGCTGATCGCGGAACTGGGCGCGCGCGCCCGCGCCGCTTCGAACCGGCTCGCGCAGATGGACAGTGCGGCCAAGGCCGCTGCGCTGCGCAGTGCGGCCAGGGCGCTCCGCGCCGCGGAAGCGGAAATCCTCGAAGCCAACGCGGAAGACATGAAGGCGGCCGAGGCGCGCGGCTTGTCCGGCGCGCTGCTCGACCGGCTGAAGCTCGATCCGAAGCGGTTCGAGGGCATGGTTGCCGGAGTCGAGGCGATTGCCGGGCTCGACGATCCGGTCGGTGGCGTCATCAGCGAGGACAAGCGACCGAACGGGCTGGTGCTGCGCCGGGTGCGCGTGCCGATCGGCGTCATCGGCATCATCTACGAAAGCCGCCCCAACGTCACCGCCGATGCCGGCGCCTTGTGCGTGATGTCGGGCAACGCGGCGGTTCTGCGCGGCGGATCGGAAGCGGTGCACAGCAATCGCGCGATCCGCGAGGCAATGGCGGAAGGGCTGGAGGCCGCCGGCGTGCCGGGCGACGCCGTCCAGCTCGTGCCGACGCAGGATCGCGCCGCGGTGGGCGCGATGCTCAAGGCGGACGGCGTGATCGATCTGATCGTGCCGCGCGGCGGCAAGTCGCTGGTGGCGCGGGTCCAGCAGGACGCCCGCGTTCCGGTGCTCGCGCATCTCGACGGCATGAACCACACCTATGTCGACGCCAAGGCCGATCCGGCGATGGCGAAGGAGATCGCAGTCAACGCGAAGATGCGCCGCACCGGCATCTGCGGGGCGATGGAGACGCTGCTGATCGACAGGAAGTTCGCCGATCCCAAGCCGATCCTTTCGGCGCTCGTCGAAGCGGGCTGCGCGCTGCGCGGCGATGCCGATGCCCAGGCGCTGGACGCACATGTCGAGCCGGCGACGGACGAGGATTGGGACACGGAATATCTCGACGCAGTGCTCGCGGTGAAGCGAGTCGATGGCGTCGACGGCGCGATGGAGCATATCGCGCGGCACAGCTCGCATCACACCGACGCGATCGTGACCGAGGATGCCGCGACCGCCGAGAAGTTCCTGAACGGAGTCGACAGCGCGATCGTGATGTGGAACGCCTCGTCGCAGTTCGCCGATGGCGGCGAATTCGGCCTTGGCGCGGAGATCGGCATTTCGACCGGGCGGCTGCATGCGCGTGGGCCGGTCGCACTCGAAGGGCTCACGACCTACAAATGGATCGTCCACGGAACCGGCCAGACGCGTCCGTGACGCCACTCCAACGCTGAGGAACGGCAATGCGGTACAAGCGCCTCGGAAATAGCGGCCTGTTCGTGTCCGAGCTCTGTCTCGGCGCGATGACCTTTGGCGGCAAGGGAATGTTCAAGGCGGTTGGGCAGGTGCAGCAGGACGAAGCCGATGCGCTCGTCCGCACTGCGCTCGAGGCCGGAGTCAACTTCATCGACACGGCGAACGTCTATTCAGAGGGCCGATCGGAGGAGATCGTCGGGCAGGCGCTGCGAAACCTCGGCACGCGCCGCGAGGACGTGGTCATCGCCACCAAGGTGCTCGGGCCGATGGGGGAGGGCGTCAATGATCGCGGCGCCTCGCGCGGGCATATCCTCGATCAGGCGCATGCCAGCCTGAAGCGCCTCGGCGTCGACCATATCGACCTCTATCAGATCCATGGCTGGGATCCCGCGACACCGATCGAGGAGACGCTGCGCGCGCTCGAGACGCTCGTTCAGCATGGCCATGTCCGTTATATCGGTGTGTCCAACTGGGCGGCATGGCAGATCGCGAAGGCGCTCGGGATTTCCGAACGGCTCGGGATCGGTCGGTTCGAAACGCTTCAGGCCTATTACACGCTCGCCGGGCGGGACCTGGAGCGCGAGCTGGTGCCGATGCTCCAGTCCGAAGGAATGGGACTGATGGTGTGGAGCCCGCTGGCGGGCGGCTATCTCACCGGCAAGTATCGCAGCGGCGGAGAAGACGGGCGTCGCGCCAATTTCGATTTCCCGCCGGTCGACGCCGAACGCGGCGAGCGGGTGCTCGATGCAATGGCTCCGATCGCGGATCGGCATGGCATCTCGATGGCGCAGATCGCGCTCGCATGGCTGCTGCATCAGGATGCGGTGATGAGCGTTATTGTGGGCGCGAAGCGCGTCGATCAGCTCCAGGACAATCTTGCCGCAGTCGATGTTCGGCTGAGCGAGGCCGAACTGGCGTCGCTCGCCGAAGCAAGCGCGCTGCCGCGTGAATATCCCGGTTGGATGCTGGCGCGGCAAAGCGAGTATCGCACGAAGCTCGCGCAGGCGGGACAGCCCGACGAGTGACTGCCGACGCGCGGACGCTGACGGCATGAAGCGCGTGGGGCTGCTCGGCGGCTCGTTCAACCCCGCGCATTCGGGCCATCGCTATGTGTCGCTCCAGGCGATGCGGGCGCTCGGGCTCGACGAAATATGGTGGCTCGTCTCGCCCGGCAATCCGCTCAAGGAAGATCGCGACGACATGGCCCCCTTTGCCGCACGACTGGCGTCGGCGCGGAAGATGGCGAAGCACGCGCCGATCCGAGTGTCCGCGGTGGAGAAGCGACTCGGCACGCGCTACACCGTCGATACGCTCACAAAACTGCCCCGCCTCTATCCCCGGCATCGCTTCATCTGGCTGATGGGAGCGGACAATCTGGAGGGTTTCCACCGCTGGCGCGGCTGGCGCCAAATCGCGCGACAGGTTCCGATTGCGGTAATCTCGCGGCCGGGGTATGATGCAAACGCTCACGCAAGTCCTGCGATGAGTTGGCTGCGGCGCTTTGTGCGGCCCGCAGGCCAGGCGAAGAACTGGACGCGTTGGAGATTGCCGGCACTCGTGCTGTTGCGCTTCCGCCCCGACCCTACATCGGCAACACGCCTTCGGGCTGCCGATCCCGCCTGGCACCGGCAGTTTCTGCCGTCCCGAAAACCCGGCACCGACTCTGAGAAACTCTAGGAGTTCCCTTGGCCACATCTCCTACCGTGCTTCGTTCGCCCGATACCGATGGTGTCGAGGCGTTGCATCGGCTCGTTTTGGCGTCGCTCGACGACGACCAGGCCGTGGAGACCGTCTCGATCCCGCTCGCGGGCAAGAGCAGCATCGCCGACTATATGGTCGTCGCCTCGGGCAGGTCGACACGCCAGGTCGCTTCGATGGCGGCGAAGCTCGCCGAGAAGATCAAGGCGGAATTCGGGCGTTCGGCTCGAGTCGAAGGGCTGCCCACCGCGGATTGGGTGCTGATCGACGCGGGCGACGTGATCGTCCACCTCTTCCGCCCGGAAGTACGCAGCTTCTACAATCTCGAGCGCATGTGGGCGTTCGGCGACGCGCCGCCCGCCGGACAGGCCTGACTTCGCATACGCGATGCTGCTTCACATCGTCGCACGCGGCCGGATCGGCCGAGGGCCCGAAGCGGAGCTCGTCGATCGCTATCTCAAGCGGATCACCTGGCCGGTCAAAGTGACCGAACTGCCCGACACGGGCGGGCGCATGCCGGCGCTGGAGAGCGCCACTCGGCGCGTCCTGCTCGACGAGACCGGCGAGAGCCTGCCCTCACGCGTGCTGGCCGAGCGGTTGAGCGCCTGGCGCGACGATGGCATTCGCGAAGCGCGCTTCCAGATCGGTGCCGCCGACGGCTTCGACGACAGCGCGCGTGCCGAGGCGGACCTGCTGCTGGCCTTCGGACCGGCCACCTGGCCGCACCTGCTGGCCCGCGCGATGCTCGCCGAGCAATTATGGCGCTCGGTTAGCATCCTCGCCAACCATCCCTATCATCGCGAAGGTTGAAGATGGGTCCGGTGCGCAGCTCCTTCCTCGCGGTGGCCCTGCTGGCGATGCTGGCCGGCGGCACGCTGGTGCGCGCGCAAACGCCGAGCATCGATCAGCAGCAGGATCGGCTGCGTGCGGCCCGCGATGCCTCGCGTGCCGCGCAGCAACGGTCACAGGATCTCGAGCGCGCCGCCGCCGCCGCGCGCGACGATGCCGCGCAGGCGCGCGCCCGCGAAGCCGCGGCGGCGGCGCGAATCCAGGCCGCCGAGGCCGACATCCTGGCCGCGCGCGCGCGGATCGCGATCGTGGATCGGCTGCTCGATTCGCAGCGCACCCGACTGGCCGAGCGGCAGGGAGCGATTTTGCGGCTGGTCGCCGCCCTTCAGTCGCTCGCGCGGCGGCCGCCGGCGCTGGGGCTGGTGCAGCCCGGATCTACCGAGGATATCGTTCATGTGCGCGCAGTGCTCGGCACGACGCTTCCGGTAGTCGAGGCGCGCACCGCGGACGTGCGGGCCGAACTGGAGCGCATCCGGTCGCTGCGGTCCAATGCAGAGGCCGCGGTGCGCACCCTGCGCGAGAGCCGCGAGCGGCTCGAGGCCGAGCGGCTGGGCCTTGTCCGGATGGAAGCGCAGCATCGCTTGCGGTCGCGCCAGCTCGATCGGACCGCGCTGATCGAATCCGATCGCGCCATCGCCCTGGGCGAGCGCGCGCGCGACATCGTCGACCAGATGGAAGAGATGGAAACGGCGGGCGAAGTGCGCAGCGATCTGGAAACGCTACCCGGCCCGTTGCCGCGCCCGCGCTCCGGAGAAAGCGAAGGCGACGGCCAGGCGTTCGCTGGCGGTTCGGGGCGCGCAGCGCCCTATCGTCTGCCCGTCGCCGGTCAAGTCGTTCGCGGCCTGGGCGAAGTCTCGGCGACCGGCGTGCGTGCGCGCGGCCTCACCATCGCGTCGTGGAAAGGCGCGGAAGTGGTCGCGCCGGCCGCTGGCCGCGTCGTCTATGCCGATCCGTTTCGCGGCTATCGGGGTGTGATCATCATCGACCATGGCCAAGGATGGACCTCGCTGTTGACGGGAGTTGCCGAGATCGGTGTCGATGCAGGCGACACAATCGCCCAAGGCGCCCGAATCGCGCGCGCAGCCGACGCCGAATCGCCGACCGTCACGGTGGAGCTGCGCCGCCGCGGCCAGCCGATGGACATCACTGCGCTGCTCGACTGAAGGCGCCGCGCCTAGAGAGATGCCGCCGCTTTGCTCCGGCCGGCAAATAGCCTATCTTCAAGCGGAACCTTCCCGTCTCCGAGAGTATCCGATGTACCGTCCGCTCCTTCAGGTCACTGCTGCCGTCAGCGCGCTCGCGCTCGTGCCCGTCGCGACAAGCGCGATGGCGAATGTTGAGAGCAACAGCTATCGCGAGCTCGACCTGTTCATGGACATCTTCAATCGCGTGAAAGCGAACTATGTCGATCAGGTGGAGGACGAAACGCTGATCAAGGGCGCGATCCGGGGCATGCTTTCGGCGCTCGATCCGCACAGCTCGTTCGTCGACGAACTCGATTTCGACAATCTCCGGATCCAGACCGAAGGCGAATATGGCGGCCTCGGCCTTGTCGTCACGATGGAGGACGGGGCGGTCAAGGTCGTGGCGCCGACCGAGGATACGCCCGCAGATCGTGCCGGCATCAAGGCGGGCGACTATATCACTCATCTTGACGGCAAGCTGATCTACGGGGGCTCGCTCGACGAGGCGATCGAACAGATGCGCGGACCGCCGGGAACGGACATCACGCTGTCGCTCGTGCGGCCGGGCGCCGATGCGCCGATCGAAGTGACGCTCACGCGCGAAGTGATCGTGCAGAAGCCGGTGAAGTGGGAAGTGCGCGACGGCGTCGGCATCATCAACATCAACACCTTCTCGCAGAGCACCGGCGCCGACACGCGCGCGGCAATTCGCGCGATCGAGCAATCGCTGGGGCGTCCGCCGCTCGGCTATATCGTCGATCTGCGCAACAACGGCGGCGGATTGCTGAGCCAGGCGATCGAAGTGAGCGACGTGTTCCTTTCGCACGGCGAGATCGTCTCCCAGCGCGGACGCGACCGTGCCGACATCGAACGCTATTATGCGGAATCGGCGGTTCCTGGCGATCTTACCCGCGGCTTGCCGATCGTGGTGCTGGTCGATGCCGGATCGGCTTCGGCCTCGGAAATCGTCGCCGGCGCGCTGCAGGATCATCACCGCGGGCTGGTGATGGGCGACCGCAGCTTCGGCAAGGGATCGGTGCAGACGCTGATCCAGCTGGGCCCGACGACGGCGCTACGGCTCACCACCGCGCGCTACTATACTCCGTCGGGCCGTTCGGTGCAGGAAGGCGGCATCGAGCCGGATATCGCCGTGCCGCAGCTTTCCGATCCCGATCGGGCGACGCGGCCGGTGTTTCGCGAGGCGGATCTGCGCCGCCACCTGATCAACGAGATCGAAACCGACGACGCAGTGCTCGAGGAGGACACCGAAACCGATCCCCGCTTCTCCGCGACGGCGGAAGAGCTGGAGGAGCAGGGCATCGAGGATTTCCAGCTCCACTATGCGCTGCAGACGATCGCGCGGCTGGATGATCGGCCGCGCATGGCCGGCTCGCCGGCGGCGCCGCAGGGCGGGCGCTGAGCCGGAGGCCGATGAGCAGAGACATTCTTCTCGCGCGCCGGATCGCGCTGCTGCTGCCGCTCGGCCTGCTCGCCGGAGCGCTCGGGTCGCAATATCTGGGCGGGCTCTATCCGTGCGAAATGTGCCACTGGCAGCGCTGGCCGCATTATGCCGCTATCCCGATCGCGGCGGCGGCATTCTTCGTTCAGCATCGCTTCACGCGCGCCACGCTTATCTGCATCGCGGCGGCGCTGATTGCCGTTAGTGGAGCGATCGGCGTGTTTCATGCGGGTGTCGAATATGGCTGGTGGCCGGGCATCACCGGATGCACGGCAAAGGCCGGCGCCGAGCTGAGCGGTGCCGACCTGCTCGATTCGATCAATCGTGCGCCGCTGGTCCGCTGCGATGCTCCGCAATGGACCTTCGGCCTGTCGCTTGCGGGGTGGAACGCGCTGTTCTCGCTCGGCGGTGCAGCTGTAATCCTCGCGCTGGTCGGGCGAAGGCGCGCGCTATGAGCCGCTGGAAGCCCGGAGACCGGCGCGAGCCGGTGCCCCAGATGATCCGAGTCGATCAGGCGGGCGAATATGGCGCCACTCGGATCTATGCAGGGCAGCTGGCGGTGATGGGCGATCGCACGCCGACCTCGCGCGCGATCGCGGGGATGGCCAATCAGGAAGAGCGGCATCGCGCCTTCTTCGATACGATGATTGCCGCGCGCGGCGTGCGGCCGACGGCGCTGCAGCCCTTCTGGAATGTCGCCGGATATGCGCTCGGCGTCTCGACGGCGGCGCTCGGGCCTGAAGCGGCAATGGCGTGCACCGCTGCGGTCGAGACCGAAATCGACCGGCATTACCTCGCTCAGCTCGAGCAATTGGGGGAAAGCGATTCCGAATTGAGCGAAGCGGTGAGCCGCTTTCGCGACGAAGAGATCGAGCACCGCGACGCTGCGCTGGAGGCCGGTGCCGAATCGGCACCCGCCTATCCGTTGCTGGCAGGGCTGATCCGACTGGGCTGTCGCGCGGCGATCGGCCTGTCGAAACATATTTGAGCGCCCGGGGTTCGGGCGTGGAAGGAGTCACCAAGGTGAAGACACTTCTGGCAATGACGCTGGCCGCAGCGGGCGTGGCGATAGCCGCTCCCGCACTGGCTCAGGATGCGCCGATCAATGGCGTGGTCACGATTTTCGGAGAGGATCCGTGCCCTCGCGACGCGATCTGCGTCCGCGCTCCGGAGACGGAACGTTACCGGATTCCGCGGGCATTGCGCGAGCAGGCCGAAATCACGCCTGAGAATCAGAGCTGGGCGGTGCGCCAGCAGTCCGCCTTGCAGGAAGGCGCGACGGGCGTGGGAAGCTGCTCCGCGGTAGGGCCGGGCGGCGCAACCGGCTGCTTCGTTCAGGAAGCCACGCGCGCGACTGCCGAGCGGCGCCAGCGCCGAGAGCAGGAGAGCAACGTCACGCTGGTGCCGTGACGTCCGCTCGCTCGGCGGTCTGCGCACTCTGTAGCCGCTGCCGCGGAAAACTCAGCCACTGCGGCGGCGGCAGGCGCAGCGCGTCGGCGATGAGCCACAGCATCGCGCCCCCGCGCAGCAGCGCCGCGAGCGCGATGTCCGCGTGGCTGGCCGCGAGCGCGGCGCCTTCGATGCCTGCGAACCACCAGAATTCGGCGAAATAGGCCCAGATCCCGCCGACGAGGAACAGCGCAACCGGCCACAGCCGCGGTGCGGTCAGCAGCAGCAGCGGATAGAGCCACAGATCGAATTGTGGCGAATAAACCTTGTTGGTCAGCATGAACCAGGCGAGCACCGGCGGAAAGAGCACCCACAGCCGCTCGCGGTGGCGGCGCCATCCCAGCGCGACGATGCCCGAGGCGCCGGTCAGGAAGATCAGCGCGGCGAGCAGATTGCGTTCGGGGATCGTGGTGCGCCACCAGCCGAACGCCGTGAAGATCTCCCAGGCCGATGCCGCGGTTCCGCTGCGCGCCCCGGAAAAGCGATAGAATTCGGACCAGTTTTCCGGCGCCGCCAGCGCCACCGGCAGGTTCACGAGCGCCCAGGCGCCGACCGCCGCTGCGGCAAGCGCCGAGGCGCGCAGCAGCCGCGCCCCCCAACCGGTGCGTGTGCCGCCGAACAACGCCTGCAGCCCCAGCAGCGGCAGCAGCAGGATGGGAAACAGCTTGGCCGCGACTCCCAGCCCGGCCACCGCTGCGGCATGCGCCAGGGCGCCGCGGCGCGCGAGCAGCATGGCGCCCGCTGCAAAGCCGACCGCCAGCATGTCCCAATTGTGCCCGACGTAGAGAATCAGCGGCGGTGCCGCTGCCCAGGCCCAGAGCCGTCTCCTGTCCAGCCCTTCGCGCCAGAAGAGATAGAGGAGCAGCGCTGCGAGCGCCGTGTTCGCCAGCGTGACGAAGCCGAGAAAATGGATCGCCCCAGCGCTGCCGCCGAACACCAGCCGCGCCGCGCCGCCCTCTGCCCAGATCAGCGCGCCGGTGAGCACCGGATACTCCATCCGCGCCTCGAAATACGGTGCTTCGCCAGCCGCTACGCCGCGCCCGCCCCAGAAGGGCACCGTGTCGCTGTAACAGCCGGTGGTATATTGCTCGAGCTCGGTCCAGCCCCCCGCCATACAGTGCGACTTGAAGAACCAGCCGGCGGCGCAGGTGAGCAGCAGCACCGCGAGCAGCCTTAGAAACTCCCGATTCACGCGTGCGGCCATCGGCGCCCCCTCTGCGCACTGCTTAATGCTGGCGGGTCTTAACGTCCATTGCTCTGGACGGAGCAAGCCATAGAACATAAAAGGAACATCATGGCTCAGCTCGATCTACGCGCAAAGCTGGCGATCCTTGCCGACGCCGCGAAGTATGACGCCTCCTGCGCATCCTCGGGAACCGCGAAGCGCAATTCCGGCGGCGGCAAGGGGCTGGGTTCCACCGAAGGGATGGGCATCTGCCATGCCTATGCGCCCGATGGACGCTGCATCAGTCTGCTGAAGATCCTGCTGACCAACAGCTGCATCTTCGACTGTCATTATTGCATCAATCGAAAGAGCTCGAACGTCCGCCGCGCCCGGTTCACGCCGCAGGAAGTCGTGCAGATGACTCTCTCCTTCTACCGGCGCAATTATATCGAGGGGTTGTTCCTTTCGTCGGGAATCATCCGCTCGTCGGACTATACGATGGAGCAGATCGTCGAGGTCGCGCGCAGCTTGCGCGAGGACCATGATTTTCGCGGCTATATCCATTTGAAGACGATCCCTGATGCCGATCCCGGACTGGTGCATCAGGCGGGGCTCCATGCCGATCGCCTTTCGATCAACGTCGAGCTTCCGACCGTCGCCGGGCTGCGGCGGCTGGCGCCGGAGAAATCGGCGAATCGGATCGAGGGCGCGATGGCGGGGACTCGCACCGCGATCGACGACGGCCGCGACGCCGTGAAGCGGTACAAGTCGGCGCCGCGCTTCGCCCCGGCAGGCCAGTCGACTCAAATGATCGTCGGCGCCGACGCAGCGAGCGATCGCGACATCGTGCGCCGCGCCGCTACGCTCTACGATCGCTTTCGGTTGCGCCGCGTCTATTATTCGGCGTTCAGTCCGATCCCCGACGCAAGTGCGGTGCTGCCGCTTCGCCGCCCGCCGCTGATGCGCGAGCATCGGCTCTATCAGTCGGACTGGCTGATGCGCTTCTACGACTATGCGCCGGACGAAGTGGCTGCGGCGGCCGAACCGGCGACGGGCATGCTGCCGCTCGACATGGATCCCAAACTGGCCTGGGCGCTGCGCCACCGCGAGCGGTTTCCGGTCGACGTCAATTGCGCCCCGCGTGAGGCGCTGCTGCGCGTGCCGGGGCTGGGGGTGAAGGCCGTGAATGCGATCCTCGCGGCGCGGCGCTGGCGGCGGCTGCGGCTGGCGGACGTGGCGCGGCTCACGGCCTCGATCGCCAAGGTGCGGCCGTTCCTGATCGCGGAGGATTGGCGCCCGATCGCGCTTGCCGATCGAGCCGAACTCAAGCCGTTGCTTGTGCCGCCGCAACAGCAGCTCGAATTATTTGCCGCGTGACTTGGCAGCCGTGCAGTCATCCCGCATGATGTTCGAAAATAACGGAGGGATGCGATGCACTATCGACTGGCGGCAGCTGCATTATTGCTCTTTGCGTCATCGGCCTCGGCGCGCGATCTGATAGTAGAGGCGGGCCCGAATGCTCAGGAGCGGCTGCAACTCGCGCTCCTCGATGCGCAGCCGGGCGACACGGTGCGGATCGGCGCTGGCCGGTTCGAACTTACCGACGGGCTTTCGCTCGACGTCGATGGCGTGACCATCCGCGGGGCGGGGCCGGACCAGACCGTGCTGAGCTTCGCAAATCAGCTCGGCGCGGGCGAGGGGCTGCTGGTCACTTCGGACGATGTCGTGCTGCGCGATTTCGCGGTGGAGGATTCAAAGGGCGACGGGATCAAGTCGAAGGCCGCCGATCGCATCGTCTATCATAACGTTCGCGTCGAATGGACCGGCGGGCCGAGCGCAACCAACGGTGCCTATGGCGTCTATCCGGTCGAAAGCAGCGACGTGCTCGTCGATCGCGTCGTGGTGCGCGGCGCCTCCGATGCCGGCATCTATGTCGGCCAGTCGGAGAACATCATCGTCCGCAACTCGACGGTCGAGTACAACGTTGCCGGCATCGAGATCGAGAACAGCCGCCATGCCGATGTCTTCGGCAATGTCGCCACGCACAATACCGGCGGCATCCTGGTGTTCGACCTGCCGAACCTGCCGCGCGGAAACGGCGGAGACGTGCGCGTGTTCGACAACCGCATCGTCGCCAACGACACTCCCAATTTCGCGCCCGCGGGCAACATCGTCGCGACCGTGCCGGTGGGTACCGGCGTTCTGGTGATGGCGAACGACAATGTCCATGTCTTCGACAATGAGCTTGCGGAGAACGGCACCGCCAATGTGATGGTCACTTCCTATCGCGAGGACTATGTCGACGCGGAGTACGACCCGCTCCCGCGGCGCGTCGTGATCCGCGACAACCGCCATGGCCGGACCGGCTTCGCGCCGGGCATTCCGGGCGGGGAGGCCCTGGCCGCGGCGCTGGGCGGCGCTCTGCCGCCGGTGCTGTGGGACGGAGTGGGGCCGGCCGCATCGCTGCGGCTCGAGGATGCGGTGCCTGCGCTCAGCATGGGGCTCACGCCGGGCGCGCCGCTGACGCAGGCCGATCCCCGGCCGGTCGATCTGAGCGGCGGCGTGGACGCGCCCGAACCGCCGGCGGTGCGGCTGCCCGAAGCGATGGAGGCGGCGGCGCGGTGATGCGGCTCGCCAACCGGCTGGCGCTGTTGGTGATGCTGGCGGCAGCGCCCGTGGCGATCGCCGGGGCCGTGCGCCAGGCTGCGCCGGTCAACGATGCGGCGATCACCGAGGATGCGCTCCCGCCGCGTCTTTCCGACTACGGCTTCTTCGCCGACCTCTCCGCGCGGACGCCGGCGTCCGGCGTGCACCCGTACGACCTCAATACGCCGCTCTTCTCCGACTATTCGGTGAAGCAGCGCTATGTCTATGTTCCGGCGGGAACGGCGGCTCGATACGATGCCGAGGCGGCGTTCGAATTCCCGGTCGGCTCCGCGCTGATCAAGACCTTCGGCTATGGCGAGGGAGCCGCATACCGGCCTATCGAGACGCGGCTGCTGCTGCGTCGTGCCTCCGGCTGGGTGGCGCTTCCCTATGTCTGGAACGCCGAGGGCACCGATGCCGAGCTGCGGCGCGCCGGAACGCGCGTGCCGATCGCCTTCACCGATCCTTCCGGGCAGGAGCGACGGATCAGCTATTCGGTGCCGAACGTCAACCAGTGCAAGGATTGCCATAATCTGGGCGGCGCGATCACGCCGATCGGCCCCAAGGCGCGCAACCTGAACGACGGTGCGCAGCTTCAGCGCTGGCATGCCGCGGGAGTTCTCGACCGCGCGCCCAAAGATGCGCCGCGCCTTGCACGCTGGGACGACCCGGAGGCGTCGCTCGATTCACGCGCAACGGCCTATCTCGAAGTCAATTGCGCCCATTGCCATAATGCCCGCGGCTCGGCGAGCAATTCGGGCCTCTTTCTCGACTGGAGACAGCCCGATGCCGCAGCGCGCGGAATCGGCAAGCATCCCGCGGCGGCCGGGCGGGGCAGCGGCGGCCGCATGGTGGTGATCGATCCGGGAGCGCCCGAGGAGTCGATCCTGCTCTTTCGCATGGCGAGCACAGAGCCTGGAGTCGCCATGCCCGAGCTCGGCCGCGCGACCAGCCACGACGAAGCGCTGGCGATGCTGACGCGCTGGATCGCTATGATGCCCGAGCGCGGGCAGTCACAGTAGAGTTGTCTGCCGAACGGCAAAAATAGTGATGCCGCTCGACAATAATGGTCGTCCGCACGGAACCTACTCGATAGGGCTCGGTTGCTTGAGGTGCGACGGGTGCACACACGCCGCATCGATGCCGGCACCCTGTCGCTGATGCTCCGCAGCATAGTACAGGGGAACGATCATGGTCGAGACGACGGCGGTTCACCGCGAACCGGTAGTGGCGCACGAAGTGGAAGCTCCGATGCCGCCGGGCTTGTTGAAACGGATATCTTGGGGCGCGATTTTCGCCGGGGCGATCATCGCGGTCGGCGTCACCATCCTGCTCGGGCTGCTGGGATCGGCGATCGGCGCGCGCGCGATCGATCCTGCCGAGGCCGCCGCCTTCGAAGGCGTCGGAATCGGTACGGCGGTATGGTGGATCGCCACGAGCATCGTTGCGCTCGCCATCGGCGGGTTCGTCGCCGGCCGTACCTCCGGACAGGCGGACCGCTTTTCCGCGACCGCGCATGGCGCGGCGACCTGGGCGCTGGCGACGATCGCAACGCTGTGGCTGGCTTCCAGTGCGCTCGGCACGGTGGTGAACACCGCGACCGGCGCGATCACCACCGTCGCGCGCGCGAGCGCTTCTGTCGTGGGCACCGTTGGCGGGGCCGTGCTGCCCGAGGACGTCAATCTCGATCTCGAGGCACAGCAGACGCGTGAGGCGATCCGCAGCGAGGCATCGCAGATCCTCCGCAGCGCGGGTATCACGCAGGAGGACGCGATGGCCGCCCGTAACGCGGCGGAGACCGCGGGCGAGAATATCCTGCGCAGCCCCGGCGACGCGGGCGCCGAGATCGACCGGCTGGTCGACCGGCTCTTCACCGGGCCCGATGCCGCCTTCTCGCCCGAAGAGCGTGAGCAGCTCGTGCAGACGCTCGCAACGCGCGCGGGCGTGACTCCGCAGGAGGCGGAAACCATCGCCCGGCGCTGGGAGTCGCAGGCGAATACGGCGATGCAGAATGTGAGCACCACCGTCAGCGACGTTCGCGATGAAGCCGGAAAAGCGGGCGAACAGGCGCTTGACGTCGTCTCGACGATCGCCTGGTACGCGTTCTTCGCGTCGCTGCTGTCGCTGCTTGCCGCCGTGCTCGCAGCGGGAGCCGGAGCGCCGCGGCACGGACATGCCGCCTATCGCGAGACGGTCGCGCGGTGACGACGGGGCGCAGGTGCGGAGTCCGCGTACCCCGCACCTGCGACCGACTCGCAGCGGCAACCCGAAGCCCTTCCGCTTGTTTGGCCATGGTAAGCGAAGGAGACTCTCCCATGGCCGAAGCCCGAATTTTCGCCGATCTGAAACAGGACCACGATCGCCAGCGCGACTTGCTGGGTCGCATCGTCGAGACATCCGGCGACAGCCCGGAGCGCCGCGAGCTGTTCGAGGCGTTGCGCAAGGAGCTGCAGGCCCATGCCGCCGCCGAGGAAGAATCGCTCTATGCGACGATGCTCGCCGACCCGGAACTGCGCGACGATGCGCGCCACTCGGTTTCCGAGCATAAGGAAGTCGACGATCTGCTGGGCGAACTGGTCGAGACCGACATGAGCTCGAGCCAATGGCTCCAGAAGTTCAAGGAGCTCAAGCATCGCTACGAACACCATATCGACGAGGAAGAGGAAGAGATGTTCCCCGCCGCCGCCGAGGAGCTCTCGGACGCGCAGGAGGCGCGGCTCGCCGAAGTGTTCGAGACGCGGAAGCCCAAGGAATATGAGCGCGCCGAGCACGAACAGCCGGGCGACGCGCGCGAGTGACGGCGCGCATGTGCGCAAGGTGATGCGGCATGCGCGTCGCGACGCTTTCCGCTGAGGACGATTACGAGGGCTGGCGCGCCGCAGCGCGCACGCTGGCGGGCGCCGGCGTGGCGGCCGAAGAGGTCGTCTGGCGCGTCGACGGTGCGGCTTCGGACGATCTGTTCGCGGGCGAGCGGATCGCGACGGAGCCTGCCGTCGGGCGGTTCCGCGTCCCCCGCGTCTTCCCCGATCTTGCCGAAACGGCCGTGCTCCACTCCGACCCGGAGCGTTTCGCGCTGCTCTATGCCCTGCTGCTGCGGCTACGCGAGACGCCGAAGCTGCTCGAGGATTCGGCCGATCCGCTGGTGCGGCGCGTCGAGGGCCTCGCCAGGGCAGTGCAGCGCGACCTTCACAAGATGCGCGCCTTTCTCCGCTTCCGCGAAGTCGAGGAGGAGGACCGCAAGCGCTATGTCGCCTGGTTCGAGCCCGAGCACCACATCGTCCGCCGCAACGCGCGCTTCTTCGTCGATCGTTTTGCCTCGATGCGCTGGTCGATCCTGACGCCCGAGCTTTCGCTCCATTGGGATGGGAACATCCTGCGCGAAGGCCCCGGGGCCTCCCGGGCGGATGCGCCGGAGGAAGATCCGATCGAGGCGGTGTGGAAAACCTATTATGCGGCGATCTTCAATCCGGCGCGGCTCAAGCCCGGGGCGATGTTGAAGGAGATGCCCCGCCGATACTGGAAAAACATGCCTGAGACCGCGTTGGTGCCCGAGCTGATGAAAGGCGCACGAGCGCGGGAGAGCGGCATGATCGAGGCGACGCCGGCAGCGGCCGGCGGCAATCTCCAGGCGGCATGGGAAGCGCTGCGCAACGAGGCGGCGAGCTGTACGCGCTGCCCTCTCTACAAGCATGCGACGCAGACCGTCTTCGGCGAGGGCCCGATCAGCGCGCGGATGATGCTGGTCGGCGAGCAGCCGGGCGATCAGGAGGATCTGGCGGGCCGCCCGTTTGTCGGGCCGGCGGGGCAGATGCTCGATCGCGCGCTGGAAGCCGCCGGCGTCGATCGAAGCGAAACCTATGTCACCAACGCAGTGAAGCATTTCAAGTTCGAGCCGCGCGGCAAGCGGCGCATCCACGCCAAGCCCGATGCCGGCGAGATCGAGGCGTGCCGCTGGTGGATCGAGCAGGAGACGATGCTGCTCCGGCCGGAGATCACCGTTGCCCTGGGGGCGACTGCCGCGCGCGCGCTGCTCGGCAGGACGGTGACGATCGGGCGCGAGCGCGGCCGGCCGCTCGACCTGCCGGGCGGCGGCCGGGGCTGGATCACGGTCCATCCGAGCTATCTGCTCCGCATTCCCGACAAGGCGCGCGCCGCGGACGAGTTCGAGCGCTTCGTCGACGATTTGAAAGGCGCCCGCACGCTGCTGGCGTGACGCCCGGCGCCGGTCAGATCGGCGTCACCTGTACCGGCAGCCCGCCCTTCGGCCGCAGCGTCACGCTCCCCAGCGGTTCGACGATCGCGCCCTCGGGGAGCGCGAAGCGCCGCGCGGCCAGCCAGTGCGCCAGGATGACGAGCGCCTCGACGGTAGCGAAACGCGCGCCGACGCAAACCCGCGGTCCGCCGCCGAAGGGGAGATATTGGAAGCGATGGCGCGCGCGCTCGCGCCCGGGCGCGAACCGCTCGGGATCGAAACGGTCTGGATCGTCCCAGAGTCGCTCGTGCCGATGGATCAGCCACGGCCAGAGCGAGACGATCTGTCCCCTGCGGATGGCATGGCCGCTCAATTCGTCCGCGTTCACCGCTTCGCGCTCCATTCGCGGCACGGGCGGATAGAGCCGCAAGGCCTCGTCCAGGATCTGGCGAAGGTACGGCAGCCGCTCGGGCAGCGTCTCGGCCGGACCGTGAAGCGCGGCGCGCGCCTCGGCGCGGGCACGTTCCTGAACCGCCTGGTCTCCCGCCAGCAGATAGATGCTCCACGCGAGCGCGTTGGCCGTCGTCTCGTGCCCCGCGACATAGAAGGTCGCGGCGTTGTCGATCGCCAGCGTTTCGGCCTCGCGTGGCGGGAATCGCGCGTGGAGATCGCGGAGGATCCCGCCGAGGAAATCCGGGCCGCCGTCGGCCCCGCGCTCGCGCACGATCTCGGTGAGCATCGCGCGCATGTAGCGGCGGCCGCGTTCCCCGGCGCGCGCGACATGCCCGATGCGGATGCCCGGCATGCCCAGCAGCGCAGTGACGCGCACTTGCCCGACGGCGATCAGTGCATCCTCGATGTGGCGGAGCGCGCGCGCGCTGTTCAGGCGCGGATCGCCCGAAAAGAGCGCGTCGGCGATGATCGCGAGAGTGGTGTGCGTCGCCGCGCGGGCGATGTCGATCGTGCCGCTTTCAGGCCAGCTCTGCACCCGCGCCTCGGCGGCATCGGCCATCAGGCCGGTCAGCCGGGAAACCGCGCCGGGCGCGAAGCTCGCCGCGACCAGCTTGCGCTGGGTGCGCCACAGCTCGCCTTCGGCGGTGAGCAGGCCGCGCCCGATCAGCGGTGCGATCAGCCGCTTCACCAGGCGCGGCTTTTCGTAGTTGGCGACATTGTCGAGTAGCACGCGCTGGACGGCATCGGGATGCCGCGGAATATGGACGGTGATCCCGAGCACCCGCCGCTGCACATACCAGTCGCGGAACGCCGCTTCGCTCCACCCGGCGACCGAATTGCGCGCGTGTTCGCCGAACAGGCTGCGCAGCGGCGAGGAAAGGCGCTGCGGCCGCACCGGCCGTACCGGGAAGAACGCGCCTTCAGCCTGCGTCATGATCCGCCATCGCCTCCGCCACTGCCCTGATGCGTGCTTCCCGGTCGGGCGCCTGGCGGGCCGCGATCGTGCGATAGCGCTCGAGCGTAGCGGCATCCGCGCGGTCCGGCGATCCCGAATCGAACGGCGGCGCCGGATCATATTCGAGGCCGAGCTGCACCAGCCGGGCGTGCGCTTCGCCCCGGATCGCGGCGGTCAGCGCAAGCGCGAAGTCGATGCCCGCCGTCACGCCGCCGCCGGTCACGCGATTACGATCGAATACGACGCGTTCGGCTACCGGCTCGGCGCCGAACCAGGCGAGCTGGTGGCGCGACGCCCAGTGGCAGGCGGCGCGATAGCCGGTGAGTAGGCCGGCCGCGGCGAGCAGCAGCGATCCTGTGCACACGCTCGTCACCCAGTGCGCCTCGCCGCCGATGCGGCGCAGCCAGGCGAGCGTTTCGACGTCCTCCATCGCCGCGACGGTTCCAGCACCACCCGGAACGCAGAGGATATCGGTGGTCGCGATATCCTCGAACCGGGCGGTCGGCAGCAGCGCGAACTGGGAGTCGGTCGGCACCGGATCGAGCGTACGGGCCACCAGGTCGAGGCGGACATGGCCCAGCCGCGACAGGACCTGCGCAGGTCCGGTGAGATCGAGCTGCGTCACATTGGGAAACAACAGAAAGGCAATGTGCAGGGGGGGCGATTCGGCCATGGCGTTCCTCCAGCGGGGAAGGGGTGCCCAGGCGATGCGGCGCCGTGCGGCTCGCGCTTCCCGATGGTGCTCCATCCGATCGCCAGTCACGCGAGCGATACCGCGATAGCGCAGCCGCGCGCCCCCGGGAAGCGGCGAACCGGGAGCGGCACCGCAGCAGCTTGGGCGCGCATCGCTCGCTTTTCGCTTGTCCTTTCGCGTGAGACTTGCCAATTGTCTGAGTAAATGAGCATGACAGCGGGAGAGGTGCATTGGCTGGCAGGATTTCTGGGGCGCTCGGCCTCGCAATGGCGCTCGTGATGAGCGCGCCGGCGCAGGCGGCTGACGCGACGCGCGAAGCGTTCGGAACGCTCGCGGACGGCACGCCGATCGAGAAGGTCACACTGACCAACGCCAACGGTATGTCGGCAACGGTGATGACGCTGGGTGCGACGCTCCAGGCGCTGATGGTGCCCGATCGCGACGGGAATGTCGCCGACGTGGTGCTCGGCTACGACACCGCCGCCGAATATCTCGAGAATCCGCAATATTTCGGCGCCACCGTCGGCCGCTATGCCAATCGCATCGCCGGCGGCAGCTTCAGCCTCGACGGCCAGCGCTTCACGCTCGAAACCAACGACGGGCCGAACCATCTCCATGGCGGTGTCGCCGGGTTCGACAAGCGGGTCTGGACGATCACCTCGGTCACCAGCGGTCCCGAGGCGAAGGTGGTGCTCAGCTATCGCAGCCCCGACGGCGAAGGCGGCTATCCGGGCACGCTGGTCGCCACCGCGACCTACACGCTCAACGAAGCCAATGAGCTCAAGATTGAATATGGCGCGGTCACGGACGCGCCGACGGTGGTGAACATCACCAATCACAGCTTCTTCAATCTCGCCGGCGGCGCGATCGATGCGCCCGCCGCCGTGTCGCAGCGGCTGACGCTGAATGCCTCGCGCTTCACGCCGGTGAACGAGACGCTGATCCCGACCGGCGAACTGCGTCCCGTCGAAGGTACTCCCTTCGATTTCCGCGCGCCGACCGTCATCGCCGAGCGGATCCGCAACGGACATAACGAGCAGATCCGCATCGGGCGCGGCTATGATCACAATTATGTGCTCGACGGCGCTTCGGGTGCCCTGCGTCCCGCCGTCCGGCTCGAGGATCCGGTATCGGGCCGAGTGATGGAAATCGAAAGCGATGCTCCCGGCCTGCAATTCTATTCGGGCAATTTCCTCGACGGCACCGTGACCGGCAAGGGCGGGCGCATCTATCGCCAGGGCGACGGGCTGTGCTTCGAGCCGCAGGTCTTCCCCGACAGCCCGAACCAGCCGAGCTTTCCGACCGCGCGTCTGAATCCCGGCGAGACCTACAGCAACACCATGGTGCTGCGCTTCTCCGTTGCGAGTAATTGATGACTTCCCACGACAGCACGCCACCGTCCGGCGCCGAGCCCCGCAAGCTGCGGTCGCGCGCCTGGTTCGACGACCCGACGAATGCCGACATGACCGCGCTCTACCTGGAGCGCTACATGAACTTCGGCCTGTCGCTCGCCGAGCTGCAGTCGGGCAAGCCGATCATCGGCATCGCGCAGACGGGCAGCGATCTCAGCCCCTGCAATCGACACCATCTGGTGCTCGCCGAGCGCGTCCGCGAAGGCGTGCGCGAGGCCGGCGGGATCGCGATCGAGTTTCCGGTCCATCCGATCCAGGAAACGGGGAAGCGCCCGACCGCCGGGCTCGACCGCAACCTGGCCTATCTGGGGCTGGTCGAAATACTGTTCGGCTACCCGCTCGACGGCGTGGTGCTCACCACCGGCTGCGACAAGACGACGCCGGCCTGCCTGATGGCCGCGGCGACGGTGAACATCCCGGCGATCGCGCTGTCGGTCGGGCCGATGCTCAACGGCTGGCACAAGGGTGAGCGCACGGGCTCCGGCACGATCGTGTGGAAAGCGCGCGAGCTGCTCGCCGCGGGCGAGATCGACTATCAGGGCTTCATCAAGCTGGTCGCCAGCTCGGCGCCGTCGACCGGCTATTGCAACACGATGGGCACGGCGACGACGATGAACTCGCTGACCGAGGCGCTGGGCATGTCGCTGCCCGGTTCGGCGGCGATTCCCGCGCCCTATCGCGATCGCCAGGAAGTGGCGTACGAAACCGGCAAGCAGATCGTCGAGATGGTGCATGCCGATCGCAAGCCGTCCGACATCCTGACGCGCGAGGCGTTCCTCAACGCGATCCGAGTCAATTCGGCGATCGGCGGCTCGACCAACGCGCCGATCCATCTCAACGCCATCGCCCGCCACATCGGCGTCGATCTCGGCATCGACGACTGGCAGACCTATGGCCGCGACATCCCGTTGCTGGTGAACCTCCAGCCGGCGGGCGAATTCCTCGGCGAGGATTATTATCGCGCCGGCGGCGTTCCCGCGGTGGTCGCCCAGCTCATCGCGCAGGGGCTGATCCACGAAGGCGCGCTGACGGTGAACGGTCGCAGCATCGGCGACAATTGCCGCGATGCGACGATCGAGGACGAGCGGGTGATCCTGCCTTATGATCGGCCGATGCGCCCTGCGGCCGGCTTCTCGGTGCTGCGCGGCAACCTGTTCGACAGCGCGATCATGAAACAATCGGTGATCTCCGACGATTTCCGCAAGCGCTACCTCCAGAACCCGGACGATCCGAACGCCTTTGAAGGGCCGGTAATCGTGTTCGACGGGCCCGAGGATTATCACGCGCGGATCGACGATCCCGATCTCGACGTCACCGAGCACACGCTGCTGATCATGCGCGGCGCCGGGCCGATCGGCTATCCGGGCGCGGCCGAAGTGGTGAACATGCGGCCGCCGGTGAAGCTGATCAAGGCGGGGGTTCAGGCGCTGCCGTGCATCGGCGACGGGCGCCAGTCGGGCACGTCGGGAAGCCCGTCGATCCTCAACGCTTCGCCCGAAGCGGCGGCAGGCGGGGGACTGGCGCTGCTCCGGACCGGCGATCGGGTGCGGGTCGATCTCAACAAGGGTGAAGCGAACATCCTGATCTCCGACGAGGAGCTTGCCCGCCGCCGCGAGGAGCTGGCGGCAAACGGCGGCTTCCCGTTCCCGGCGAGCCAGACCCCGTGGCAGGAGCTGCAGCGCGGCGTCACCGGACAGCTGGAAACCGGCGCGGTGCTCGAGAATTCGGTCAAGTATCAGCGGCTGGCGCAGACCGTCGGCGTGCCGCGGCATAATCACTGAGGAGAGCGGGATGGGCGCGCATTATCGCGTGATCGAGCGCGGCGCGGTCCGCGATCGGCTGGGCGAGGGCCTGTTCTGGTCGGCGCGCGAGAATGCCGTCTACTGGACCGACATTCTCGGCCAGGCGCTCAACCGGCTGGCGCTCGACAGCGGCGAGGTGCGCCGCTGGGACGTTCCCGAGATGATCGGTTGGGTGATCGGCCGCCGCGATGCGCCGGGGCTGATCGCGGGGCTCCAGAGCGGTTTTGCCGAGCTGGAGATCCACGGCGACCGCGTGGAGATCCGCCCCATCGCCGATCCCGAACCCGATCTGCCGGACAATCGCCTCAACGATGCGAAAGCCGACCGCGACGGGCGGATCTGGGCCGGATCGATGCCGGTGAGCGCCGATCGCCCCACCGGCGGCCTTCATTGCCTCGAACCCGACCGCAGCGTCCGCCGGATCGACGAAGGCTATATCGTCGCCAATGGCCCCGCCTTCTGCCCCGAAGGCCGCTGGCTCTATCACACCGACACCGGGCTCGGCATCGTCTACCGCTTCCGGCTGGGCGAGGGGGGCACGGCGACGGACCGCGAGCCGTTCATCCGCTTCGACCGCGAATGGGGCAAGCCCGACGGGATGACCGTCGACGCCGAGGGCGGCCTCTGGATCGCGCATTGGGGCGGCGCCTGCGTGAGCCGCTTCACGCCCGACGGCGTGCGCGAGCGGGCGATCACTCTGCCGGCGACTCAGATCACCAATGTCTGTTTCGCAGGCCCGGATCTCGATCGGATGTTCGTCACCTCGGCCGCCGACGGCCGCGCGTTCGAGCCGCTCGCCGGTGCCCTGTTTGAAGTCGACGCCGGCGTTCGCGGCCTCGCCCCCAATCTCTACGCCGGCTGAGGTGCGCCGCCTCAGGCGTCCGGGGCCGTGGCCGCCTCGAGCATCCGAACCTCGTAAACGGGAGCGTCTGTCCCCTTGGTTTCGAACCGCACGGTGACGCGCTCCTTGCCGCGCGTCAGCGCCTCGGGAAGCGGATAGGTCGCCGTCACGAACGCGCGCACCGGCGCGCTCGCCCGGCGCTCGGTCGCGATCGGCTGGCCGTCGACCGAGATGACGAAGTGCTTGTCGACTTCCTCGCCCCAATAGAGCGCCTGGAGCACCATCGGCCCCGGCCGCACGGCGAGATCGAACTCCATATAGTTGCCGACGCCCCACCAGGCCTGACGCCCGGCGCGTCCCTGCCAGGAGAGGAGATCGGCGTGGTTCGCGCGGAAGCCATGATCGCGCTCGGGCTGCATTTCGCCCAGATGCAGCACGTCCACCGTCCGCGCGGCGAGTGCGGCGCGTGCCCGTTCGGCGGCGACGAACCCCGCCTCCTCCTCGGCCCATTGGGCGGCGGTGAAGACGGGGAAATAGACTGCGCTGCGCCGGTCATGCTGGCGATGGAAGGGAACGAGCGAGAGCCCCTCGGGCCGAACGCCGGGCAGCGCGAAGCGGTGCGCTTCGCCGGTCGCGCGTGCGGCGCTCGTCGGCGTATCGGCAACGATCGCGGGGGGCAGTCCCTCGAACGTCGGCGTGTCCGCCGGGCCGAGATCGGCGGCCAGCACTATCGGGCCATTGACGAATGCGACGATGCTCGGATCGTCCGGCGTCGCTTCGGTGCGCAGCGCCATCGGCAGGTGCAGCGTCAGCCGGTCGCCCGGGCTCCAGCGTCGGGTGAGCACGGCATAGCCGCTCCGCCGATCGAACGCCGCAGGGCTGCCGTTCAGCAGCAGCGCGGGCGCTTCCGCCCAGCCGGGAAGGCGCAGCGCCATCGCCAGCGGCGCGTCCGGCGCCTCGGCGACGACCAGATGGACGTCCTCCGCATCCGGGTAGCGGGTTTCGAGCGCCACCTTGAGCCCGCGTTCGGCCCAGCGCGCCTCGGAGGGAATGAACAGATTGACGAACAGCGTGTCGTCGCCCTGCCAGTAGATCGAATCGCCATGCTTGGCGTGGCTTTCCATCCCCGAGCCGAAGCAGCACCAGAAACTGTCCTCGAGCGTCGACCAGGTCCGCCGCGAGCCCGGGCTGAGCGGCATGAAATAATTGTACATGCCGGTTTCGGGATGCTGGTGCCCGAGAATGTGATTGAGATGCACGCGCTCGTAGAAATCGAACAGCGCGGCGTCGGGCGCCCAGCTCCACAAATGCCGGGTGAGCTTGAGCATGTTGTAGCTGTTGCACGCCTCGCAGGTGCGATCGGTGATATAGGGCGAGAGGATGTCGGGCGGCCCGAAATGCTCGCGGTCCGAATTGCCGCCGATCACATAGCTGTGGTGGTTCACCACCGTGTCGCGGAAATAGCGTGCCGCCTGCGCATGCGCGGGGTCGCCGGTCAGCTCGTAGAGCCGCGCAAGGCCGATCAGCTTCGGAATCTGGGTGTTCGCGTGGAGCCCGGGCAGGATGTTGCGCTGCGCGGTCAGCGGGTCGAGCACGCGCCGGTCGCGGATCCGCTCGGCGATGCGCAGCCAGCGCGGGTCGCCGGTCAGGGCATAGGTCTCGGCATAGCTGTCGTTCAGCCCGCCATATTCGGCGACGAGCAGTTGCTGCATCTGCTCGTCCGACAGCCCTTCCAGGATGGTGCCGAGATAGCCTGCCATGCCGAGCAGGACGGGATGCGCGGGCTCGACGTCGCCGAGCCGGATCGCGTCGATCAGCCCGGCGTGCACCTTGTGCCAGGTATAGAGCGGCACCCAGCCGCCGTTGACGTCGAAGCCGCCGGTGCGGATGTCGCCGCGGCGAACCTCCTCGAAGATGATCTTGCCGTCGACGACTGCACCGTCGCGCTCGACGGTGGTGCCGCCGACATAGCCGTCGCCATGCGCCGCCTGGCAGCGGGCGAGTTCGGCCACGGTATAGGCCAGGCGCTCGCGGAAGGCCGGGTCGCCTGTCTGCGCATATTGGAGCGCACAGGCGGTGAGATAGTGTCCGAGCGAATGGCCCGCGATGCCGCGTGCCTCCCAGCCGCCATAGACGTCGCCCTTGGGCGGCAGGCCGGCGCTGGCGTGGAAATTGTGGAGCAGCCGGTCGGGCTCGAGCGCGAGCAGTA
Source organism: Sphingosinithalassobacter sp. CS137 (assembly GCF_014334115.1). Classification (NCBI taxonomy): domain Bacteria; kingdom Pseudomonadati; phylum Pseudomonadota; class Alphaproteobacteria; order Sphingomonadales; family Sphingomonadaceae; genus Sphingosinithalassobacter; species Sphingosinithalassobacter sp. CS137. The sequence goes on along the minus strand of NZ_CP060494.1, from coordinate 1,743,586 downwards.
CCCGGCCATTTGCCTCGACCGCGGTGCGGTAGGGGGAGGGACCGAGCCGAACCGCATGCAACGGCAGCGGGGCGGCACGCACCCGTTCATCGGGAGCCGCGTGCGCCGCGGCGAGCGCGGGGCCGGCGAGCGCAAGCGCGCTCGCCGAACCCAGGAAGCCGCGGCGCGACAGCATTGCGCTTACTCCACCGCGACGACTGCGATCGACTTCGCCGGCAGGTCGAAGGCGAGGCGGCCGTTGTGGGTGGTGCCCTGATAGGCGACCGGCTGAATGGTGTTCGGCCGGTCGAAGGTGTTGCGGGTATCGAGCTCCGGCCCGGTCAGGATCCGGCCCGTCGCGCGACCGGTGAGCCCCGTCTCGATGCGCGCCGGGCGCTCGGGATCGACGTTAACCAGCGAGAGGTAGAGCTTGCCGTCGGTGCCGCGGGCAGCGGAAACGTCGACCATCGGCATCTCATACTCGCCTTGGGTATAATTCGGCCCCTCGACCTGTGCGGGCAGGGGAGTCGCCCCCCGGAAGGGCATGTACATGTCGAAGATGTGATAGGTCGGCGTCAGCACCATCCGCTCGCCGTCGGTCAGGATCATCGCCTGAAGGACGTTCACCATCTGGGCGATGTTGGCCATCTTCACGCGCTCGGTGTGGCGGTGAAAGATGTTGAGCGTCAGCGCCGCGACATGGGCGTCGCGCAGCGTGTTCTGCTGATAGAGGAAGCCCGGCGTCGATCCCGGCTCCTGATCGTACCAGGTGCCCCATTCGTCGACGAACAGCGCGACTCGATTCTCCGGATCATAGCGATCCATGATCGCGCTGTGGCGAGTCACCAGCTCGTCCATCCGCCGCGCATTGTGGAGTGTGGAGGCCCATTTCTCGACCGGGAAGCCGGTTGCCGGGCCCTTGTCCTCCCAGCTGCCGGGGAAGGTGTAATAGTGGATGCTGATCGCGTTCATGTGGTTGCGCGCTTCGCGCATCAGCACTTCGGTGAAATTATAATCGTCGATGTTCGCGCCGGTGGCGACCTTCACGATCGGATCGGTGCCCCACGGCGTCTTGACGAAGGTCTGGTAGCGCCGGTGCAGGTCGGCCGAATATTCGGGCCGCATGTTGCCGCCGCAGCCCCAGCTTTCGTTGCCGACGCCGAAATATTTCACCTTCCACGGCTCTTCGCGGCCGTTCGCGCGGCGCTCGTTGGCCAGCGTCGATTGGCTGTCCGAAGTCATATATTCGACCCAGCGGCCCATCTCGATCGGCGGCAGCGATCCCATGTTGCCGGCGACATAGGCGTCGGCGCCCAGCATCTCGGTGAAATTCATGAATTCATGCGTACCGAAGCTGTTGTCTTCGGTGACGCCGCCCCAGTGGCTGTTGACGCGCACCGGCCGCTGGTCGCGTGGGCCGATGCCGTCGCGCCAGTCATATTCGTCGGCGAAGCAGCCGCCGGGCCAGCGGATCACCGGCACCTGGAGGCGGCGCAGCGCTGCGAGCACATCGTTGCGATAGCCGTTGGTGTTGGGAATCGGCGAATCCTCGCCCACCCAGATCCCTTCGTAGATGCCGCGGCCCAGATGCTCGGCGAACTGGCCATAGATGGCAGGTTCGATCCGGGCGCCCGGATTTTCGGAGTCCACCGTCACACGCACGGTCGCGGGCGCTTGTTGCGCGCTCGCCGGTGCCGCCAGCGCGGCAGTGGCCGCGAATGGCAGGAGGAACCGCTTGAGCAATTTCATTCAACCTCTCCCTAGACTCTGCCGCCTCGACCGGGCGGACCGACACTATTCTTCGAACGGCCCCACCGTCTTGCGCCGGCCCAGCAGAAAGGCATCGGCGACATGGTGGAAGGGGCGCAGATCGACGTCGCTCGTGCGGCGCTCGAGCAGCTCGGCGAAATGGCGATAGAGGCGGCCATATTCGGTCTCGTCGCCGACATCGACGGGTTCGCCGTCGATCGCGAGCTTCGAGGCGCCCAGCGACAGCTTCAGATGCCCGTCGTCGGTCTCGACATCGATGTCCCAGGTCTGCGGCCCGCGCTGGTCGAAGTCGAAGAACACCTCGACCGGCGTGCCGGCATGATCGAACGCCAGGTCGGCGGCGATCGGCGCCGGCTTGTTCGACGGAAAGCGCAGCTCGGCGGACTGCAGCAGCAGCGGTTCGGGCAGGATGTGGGTCAGCACCGACAGCGCATTGATGCCCGGATCGAACACGCCGATGCCGGGCTCCCAGATCCAGTCCTGCCCCGGATGCCAGACGCGCACGTCTTCCTTCCAGTTCACTTCGACGCGCCGGATGGTGCAGCCTTCGAGCCATTTGCGTGCAGGCTCGACGCCCGCCGCTTCGCGCGAATGCCAGGTGGCGTAGAGGATGCGGCCGGCGTCGGCGGCCATCTTGGCAAAGGTCTCCGCTTCGCTGACCGTGGCGGCGGGCGGTTTCTCGATCATCACGTCGAGGCCGTGCGCCAGCGCTTCCGCGATCAGCGGACGGCGCCCGCGCGGCGGCGTGCAGATCGACACCGCCTCCACTTCGGGCATCGCGGCCATCATTTCGGTGATCGTGCGGAAACCGGGAACGCCCTCGGGCGGCGTATGGCCGGTGACGGCGGCGACGAGCTCGAACCGGTCGGTTGCTGCGATCGTCGGCACATGCTGGTCGCGGGCAATCTTGCCGATGCCCACAAGTGCGATCTTCACCGCGCTCACAGCGGCAGCACCCGGGCATCGACCGGCGCGAGGCGCGTCAGCGGGTTGCGCAGCGGCAGCGTGAAGGGAGCGGCCGACACTTCGAACACATCGCCTTCCTGGGTCGCAATGCTGTCGGCGAAGGAGAGAGTCGCGGTTCCGAAAAAGTGGACGTGAATGTCGCCCGGCCTCCGGAAGAGGCCGTATTTGAAGTGATGATGCTCGAGATTGGCGATGCTGTGCGACATGTTCGCTTCGCCCGAAAGGAACGGCTTTTCCCAGAGCACCGCGCCGTCGCGCAGGATCCGGCTGGTGCCGCGTACGTCCTGCGGCAGTTCGCCCGTCAGCAGCTCGGCGCCCAGCGCGGCGGGCCGCAGCTTGGAGTGGGCGAGCCAGAGGTAATTGCCCTTCTCGGTGATGTGGTCGGAGAATTCATTGGCCAGCGCGAAGCCCAGCCGGCGCGGGCGGCCATTCTCGTCGATCAGATAGATGCCGGCGATTTCCGGCTCCTCGCTGCCGTCGAGCGCGAAATCGGGCGAGCCGAGATCGGCGCCGGGGCCGACGAGGCACGAGCCGTCGCCCTTGTAGAACCACTCGGGCTGCACGCCGGGCGTGCCGTCGGTCGGCTTGCCGCCTTCGACCCCCATGCGGAACATGCGCATCGAATCGGTCACGTCGCCGCCCGCCGCGGCGCGATGCATCTTGTCGCGCCCCTCGGCCGAGCCGAGATGCGTGAGGCCGGTTCCGGTCAGATAGCAATGCGCCGGATCGGGATGATCGATCGGCGCGAGCAGCCGCCCTTCGGCGTCGGCGGCGGCGAGATCGACCGTCTCGCCCGCGCGTGCCTGAGCGGCCTGTGCGAGCGACGCTCCTTCGGCGATCGCCAGGCGCGCGAGCTCATAGACGCTCGCCACCTCGTTCACCCTGTGCGCCCCGCCATCGTCCGCGCAAGCGACGCCGCGACGCCCGTCGGGCGCCCGAAATTGAACCAGCCTCAACCCATCCTTCCTTTCGTAGCTTCTGTTCTTGCGCCCCTGTGGGGCGAGTTCAGATCTTGAGCTTTCCGTCGACGCGGCGCGGAATCCCCGCATCGGCGTCGCGCCGCAGCACGTCGGGCAGCAGCGTGTCGGGGAAATCCTGATAGCAGACCGGCCGCAGGAACCGGTCGATCGCCAGCGTGCCCACCGAGGTGCTCCGCCCGTCCGACGTCGCCGGGAACGGGCCGCCATGCACCATCGCGTGGCTGACCTCGACGCCGGTCGGCCAGCCGTTGGCGATGAGCCGCCCGACGCGCGATTCGAGCGCGGGAAGGATCTTGGCGACTTCGGGCTCGTCGGCAGTGACGAAATGCACGGTGCCGGTGAGCTGGCCTTCCAGACCCGCGATCGCACGTGCCAGCGCGTCGGCATCGGCGCAGCGCACCAGCACGGATGCGGCGCCGAACACTTCCTCGGCCAGTTCGGGATCGCTAGTGAAGGCGTCCGCATCGACGGTGAACAGCGCCGCCTGGCCGCTGCTCGGGCCCTCACCGGCAATCCCCTGCGCCACCGAAGTGACGCCCGCCTTCGCCGCGAGCTTCGCCACGCCGTTGCGGAACGCATCGGCGATGCCGGTCGTCAGCATCGTGCCGGCGGGCGCATCGCACACCGCGGCGGCGGCGGCCTTCACGAAGCGGTCGAGCGCAGGCGTGTCGATCGCCAGCACGATGCCGGGATTGGTGCAGAACTGGCCGACGCCCATCGTCAGCGAGCCGGCATATTCCTTGCCCAGCCGCTCGGCATCCTGCTCCAGTGCGTGCTGCATCAGGACGACCGGATTGATCGCGCTCATCTCGGCATAGACCGGGATCGGCACCGGCCGATCGGCGGCAACCTTCATCAGCGCGACGCCGCCGCCGCGCGATCCGGTGAAGCCCACTGCCTTGATCCGCGGATCGGCGACCAGCGCACTGCCCAGCTCGTGCGAGGGGCCGCTCAGCAGCGAGAACACGCCCTCGGGCAGGCCCGCGTCCTTCACGGCCTTCGCGATCGCGCCCGCGACCATTTCCGACGTGCCGGGATGTGCCGGATGCCCCTTCACCACCACGGGGCAGCCCGCCGCGAGCGCCGAAGCCGTGTCGCCGCCCGCCACCGAGAAGGCGAGCGGGAAATTGCTGGCGCCGAACACCGCGACGGGGCCGAGCGGCACCTTGCGCTGGCGCAGATCGGGGCGGGGGAGCGGCTGGCGGTCGGGCATCGCCGGATCGATCCGCACGCCTAGCCAGCCGCCGTCGCGCAGCTCGGCGGCAAACAGCTTGAGCTGGTTGGCGGTGCGCGCCCGCTCGCCGGTGAGCCGTGCGACCGGCAGCGCGGTTTCGAGATGGGCGCGCTCGATCAGCGCGTCGCCCAGCGCCATGATATTGTCGGCGGCGGATTCGAGGAACGCCGCGCGCTGCTCGATCGGCGTCGTGGAATAGGTGGGGAAAGCCGCTTCGGCGAGCGCACAGGCCCGTTCGAGTTCATCCGTGCCCGCCGCGCTGAACCGGGGTTCGATCCGTTCGCCGCTGCTCGGATCGATCGCGTTGAAGCCGTCGCCGGTCGATACGCGCGTCTGGCCGATGAAGAGTTCGCCTGTCAGTTCCAACCTGTCTCTCCTGGTTGCCCGCTCTTTTCCAATCGAATTACTCAGACATATAGGCCTGCGCCCGCAGGATCAATCGCCGACGGCAAAGGGCAGGGCAAATTGCCGCGGGCACTCGCCGTGAGCACGCGAATCTGCGCCATTCCTGCAACACCGAACCGAAATGTCTGAGAAATGCCACAAAGCTCTTGCGCCGCCTTCCTCTGCATTCTAGGGGTTTTTGTCTGAGTAATTACGGGCTTCGGCAGAGCGGCACCAAGCCGTCACTAGGGCGCCCGGGAGGAGAGGGGAAAAAGCATGGCTTCCAAGCTTACGATTCTGTGTTCCGCGTCCCTGTTTGCGCTGGCGACCGTCGCGGCGCCCGCTGCTGCACAGACGATGGCGCAAGATGCGCCCCAGGAGCAGGACGCACTCGGCGCGGGCGATCAGGCGCCGCCGCGCGAGCAGGCGGACGAGATCGTCGTCACCGGCGTGCGCGCCGCGATCATCGGCGGCCTCGAGAACAAGCGCGAAGCGACCCAGATCATCGAATCGGTCGTCGCCGAGGATATCGGCAAGCTGCCAGATAACAATGTGATCGAGGCGCTGCAGCGCGTCACCGGCGTGCAGGTGACCAACCGTGCGCGCGGCGAAGCCTCGGCGATCCTGATCCGCGGTCTGCCCGACGTCGTGACGACGATGAACGGCCGCAACATCTTCACGGCATCGGGCCGTTCGTTCGCCCTGGCGGACATTCCAGCCAACCTCGTCAGCCGGATCGACGTCTACAAGACGCGCGCGGCCTCGCAGATCGAAACCGGCATCGCCGGCCAGATCGACGTGTTCACGCGCCGTCCGCTCGATTTCGACGGCTTCGTCGTCTCGGGTGCCGGCCGCGCGATCTACAACGAGCAGGCGGATAGCTGGAATCCGAACGTCAGCGGCCTCGTCAGCAATCGCTGGGACACCGGCGCCGGCGACATCGGCGTGCTGGTGAGCGGCAGCTATTCGAAGACTGACTATCGCGAGATGAGTGTGATCGCCGGCGCGATGGTGCCGTTCGTCACCGAAAACCCGCCGGCGGGCACAGGCTTCACGCCGCTGCAGCGCGTTTTTCCCGAAACGGGCGCCTGGGAGCCGGGGCTCGACCGCGGTCTTCCCAGCGAGGCGGGATCGACCTTCACCCTGAACGGTGTGGAGACGCCCTATTATCTCGGGCGGGACGCGCTCTTCGCGCCGGACGTCCACGGCACTCGCGAGCGCGCCGCGGTCAGTGCGGCACTGCAATGGGCGCCGAATGCCTCGTCGCAATATACGTTCGAGTTCTTCTGGAACCGGTACGACGAGGAGCTTCAGAACAGCCTGCTCTTCACCTTCGTCGACTGGTGGGGCTCGGTGGGCCCGAATCCGCAGGTCGAGCTCTTCGAAGGCACCAACATCATCAAGTCGCGGACCGTCGACGACGTGTTCGGCTTCAACAGCGGCGACTTCACCAAGAGCCGGACCGACTCGTTCGTCTATGCGCTGAACGGCAAGTGGGAAGTGGGCGATCTTGGCGGCATCACCGCCGATCTCTCCTACCAGACCAGCGAATTCAACACGTCGTTCATCGCGAACCGCATCGAGCGCGTCTGGGATTCGGTCACCTATGACACGAACCCGGGCAACGGCATCCCGTCATTCAACTTCAACGACAATTCGCTGCTCACCGATCCGTCGGCCTGGACGCTCGCCCAGTTCTACGACAACGCCAACCGTTCGGAGGGTGAGGCCTTCACGCTGCACGTCGATGGCGTTCGCGAGTTCGAGAACAGCGTCTTCCGCTCGGTGAAAGTCGGCATCCGCTACGACGATCGCAAGGCGGCGGATTCGGTCCGCACGCAGGATGCGGGCGTCCTCGGCCAGCCGTTCAGCACCCTCGGCGACGAATATATCTTCCAGGGTACCGACTTCTTCGATGGCCGGGCGAATGTGCCGTCCACCTGGATCACGCCGCGCGGCAGGACGATCTACGAGAACGCCGACGAATTCCGTCAGCTCTATCGTGCGGTCCAGCCGAACCTGCTGCTCAGCGATCAGATGTCGCTGACCCGGGTGTTCGACATCAACGAAGTGTCGATGGCGGCCTATATCCAGGCCGACACCGAATTCTCGGTGTTCGGCCGGCCGCTCTACGTGCAGGCGGGTGTCCGCTACGTCGACGTCGACACCGATCTCACCTTCACCGATCGGGTGAGCGGCACCGTCACCTCGACGTCGCAGGTCACCTCGGACTTCCTGCCGAGCGCGACGGTGCGCTACGACATCACCGATCGCCTGCGGCTTCGCTTCAACTATGGCGAAACGCTGCGTCGTCCGAGCTTCCCGGATCTCAATCCCTATTTCCAGCTGACCGGGGATCTTACCGGCATCGGCCGCGGCAGCGGCACGGGCGGCAACGCCGATCTTCAGCCGACCACGTCGAAGAACTATGATCTGGCGCTCGAATGGTATTTCGCACCGGCAAGCGTGATCTACACCACGCTGTTCCGGCGCGAGATCGAAGGCCTTGTGGTTCCGATCACCTCGGTGATCGAATATGCGACGCCGCCGCTGAACGACACGGCGAACACGACCCGCTTCGCCATCACGCGGCCGGCGAACGCCTCGAACGGCACGCTCGAAGGTATCGAAGTGGGCTTCACCTACTTCCCGACCTATCTGCCGGGGATTCTCGACGGCCTGGGCGTGCAGGGAAGCCTCACCGTCCTGGACTCGAACCAGAACATCCCGCAGTACGACAATGCCGGAAACGTGATCGCGCAGGATGAATCGCCCTTCTTCGGGGTGTCGGACTTCTCGTACAACGTCACGCTCGCCTATGATAACGGCGGCCTCGGCCTGCGCCTGTCCTATGTCTGGCGCGACGAGTTCCTGAGCAGCAACGAGAACCGCCTGTTCGCCAACCCGATCGGCTTCTGGCGCACGCCGGAGGAGAGCCTCGACTTCCAGCTCACCTATGCGGTGACGGATTCGATCGGCATCACCTTCGACGCAGTGAACCTCACCGAAGACGTCCAGCAGCAATATTATCGCTTCGGCGACGTCGGCAATCCGGAGATGTTCAACACCGGCACGACGCTCCTTCCGCGGACCTTCGCGATCGGTGCGCGCTTCACCTTCGACTGAGTCCTTCCCTGTCTCCGGCGGCATCCTCGGGTGCCGCCGGCCTTTTTTCGGAAGGCACGGAGTGATCGGTATGAGAAAGTTGCTTGTCGGAGCCGCCGCATTGGCACTTGCCCCTGCGCTTTCCGCGTGCGGCGCGAGCGGGTCAGCCTCCAGTGCGCCGTCGAAGCCTCCCACTCCGATCGTGACGCCGACTCCCTCGCCGACCCCTACGCCCACGCCGACCCCCACGCCGACCCCTACGCCGGCGTCGGTCGCAGTGCAGGGCGCGATCCGGCCGGTGCATGATCCGGCGATCCTGCGCGACGGCGACACCTATTATCTCTTCACCACCGGTCATATGGGCGATGCCGAGGGCATCGTGCCGATGCGCACCTCGCCCAATCTGGTCGACTGGACGCTGCGCGGCGCGGTCTTTCCCGCCTTGCCCGGCTGGGCGGCGACAACGATCCCCGGCACGCGCGGCCTGTGGGCGCCCGACATTTCGAAGACGAACGGCGAGTTTCGCCTCTATTATTCGGTCTCGACCTTCGGCTCGAACCGGTCGGCGATCGGACTCAGCACGGCGACCCAGCTCGATCCCTCGGCTCCCGCCAGCGGCTGGACCGACAAGGGGCTGGTGTTCGAATCGAACACGACCGACGATTTCAATGCGATCGATCCCAACATCTTCACCGATGCCGACGGTCGGCAGTGGATGGTCTTCGGCAGCTTCTGGTCGGGGATCAAGATGATCGCGATCGATCCGGCGACCGGACTGCGCCTCGCCGGCGACTCCACGGTCCATTCGCTCGCGCGCCGGCCGAGTCCCGGTGCCGTCGAGGCGCCGTTCGTGATCCGTCGCGGCCAATATTATTATCTGTTCGTCTCGTTCGACTCCTGCTGCCAAGGCAGCAACAGCACCTACAACACGGTGGTCGGTCGCTCGACGTCGCCCACCGGCCCCTATCTCGATCGGGACGGGGATCCGATGCTGCAGGGCGGCGGAACGCCGATCCTGGGATCGGGGCAGGGCAGCGGCAGCCGCTATGTCGGCCGCGGCCATGTCGCCATCCTGCAGGATAGCGATCAGGACTATATCGTGTACCACGCCTATGACACGCAGTTGAACGGCGCTCCCACTCTCCGCATCCGACGCCTGACGTGGAGTGCGGACGGGTGGCCGTTGGCGGATTGATCTCAAGGAAGAGGACCCCAGAATGCCCGCACCCGCACCGGACCTGAGCGCCGGCAAGACGGATTCCACGACCGGCGGCGCCTACCCCGTGTATCGGGCGGCGCTCGGGGTGCTCGCGTCGCTCTTCTTCATCTGGGGCTTCATCACCGTCATCAACAACACGTTGCTGCCGCACCTGCGCAGCGTGTTCGATCTCACCTATACCCAGACCACGCTGATCGAGAGCGTCTGGTTCATCGCCTATTTCGTCGCCTCGATCCCATCGGCCAAGCTGATCGAGCGGATCGGCTACAAGAAGGCAATGGTGACCGGTCTGATGGTGATGGCCGGCGGCGCGCTGATGATGATTCCGGCTTCGGCGATCCCTTCCTATGCCGTTACGCTGTTCGCCCTGTTCGTAATCGCCAGCGGGATCACGCTGCTCCAGGTCGCGGCGAACCCCTATGTCGCGGTGATCGGTCCGCCGGAAACCGCTTCGTCGCGGCTCAATCTGGTGCAGGCGTTCAATTCGCTCGGTACCACGCTCGCGCCGCTGTTCGGCGGCTATCTGATCCTCAGCCGCACGACCTCGGGAACCGCCGAGGCTGGGCGCGTGCTGACCGAGGCCGAGCGGCTCGCCGATGCGCAGTCGGTGCAGCTGCCCTATCTGATCGTCGCCGGCGTCCTGCTCGTCCTGGCCATCGTCATCGCCAAGTTCCGCCTGCCCGACATGGGCTCGGCGACGCGGCGGGCCTCGCGCGAGGAGCGCAAGGGCCATTCGCTCTGGCGGCACCGCAACCTCGTGTTCGGCGTCCCGGCCATCTTCATCTATCTCATTGCCGAGATCGGCGTTTCGAACCTCTTCATCAACTTCATCTCGGCGCCCGAAATCGGCAATCTCACGCACGCTCAGGCGTCCAACTATCTCTTCCTGCTGTGGGGCGGGATGATGGTCGGCCGATTCGCCGGCAGCTTCATCATGCAGGCCGTCCGGCCCGAGGCGGTGCTCGCCTGGGCCAGCATCGGCGCCTTCGTGGTGATGATGCTGACCGTCTTCACGACCGGCTCGGTGGCGATGTGGTCGCTGATCCTGGTGGGGCTGTTCCACTCGATCATGTTCCCGACGATCTTCACCCTCGGCATCCGCGGCCTCGGGCCGCTGACCGAGGAAGGGTCGGGTCTGCTCATCATGGCGATCGCCGGCGGCGCACTGGTGGTCGTGCAGGGCTGGCTCGCCGATCTCTACGGGCTGCAGATGTCGTTCCTGCTCACTGCCGCGTGCGAGCTCTATGTGCTCTTCTATGCGCTGTGGGGCAGCAAGCCGACGCACGAGATCAAGAACAGCGAGACGGCGGCGCCCGCGGTCTGAGGCGCGGCGCGAACGGGCGGCGTCGAGAAACGCCGCGTCCAGGGGTTCGGAAGCTGTCGGGGGCGCGGCATCGCCAGTGTCCGGGCTCTCGGGGCGCCATCCCGATGCTCGCCGGCGATGGCGCGCCGGATCGCCGCTATTCCGGCGCGTCGAGCGCCGCGCTGCGGGCGATCCGAACCTTCGGCGCTTGCGAGCGGGTGGTGTCGAGGAACGCCATGTCGACGAGCTCGGACATCGCCAGGCGCGCGGCATCGGCATCGCCTGCTGCGACTGCGTCGAACACGCGCTGGTGATCGGGAACGGGATCACGGCGCAGCGGTGAATTGCGCTGCTTGAAGATCGTCGTCCAGGCGACTGCGGCGCCGACGCCGCTGGTCAGCGTCGCCAGAAAGGGATTGCCGGACGCATCGAGCAGCGCGGCGTGGAAATCCTGATCGGCTACGCGCCCTTCTTCGGACGCCAGAGTGTGCGTCGCCATTCCCTCGAGCGCGCGTGCCATTTCGTCGAGGTGGCGAGTCGTTCGCCGCCGCGCAGCGAAAGCGGCCGCCTCGGGTTCGATCAGCCGGCGCAGCTCGAACAGGCTGGAGAGCAGATGCTCGTCGGGCTCGAACTCGAAGATCCAAGAGAGCACGTCGGGATCGAGCAAATGCCATTTCGCTCGCGGGCTCACCCGCGTGCCCGTCTTGGGCCGCGATTCGACGAGGCCCTTCGCCGCGAGGATGCGCAGCGCCTCGCGATAGGCGGTGCGCGAGACCTGTAGCCGGCCGCTCGCCGCCACTTCGCCGTTCAGCACCTCGCCCGGCTTGTAGCGGCCGGAGACGATCAGCACTCCCAGATCGCGGGCAATCGCGCCATGGATGCGCAGCGATTTGCGTCGCGTCTGCGCGTCCTCGGCTTTCGAAGTCTTGGGAGCAGGCGGCATGCTTCCTTCTACCGCCTCCTTCCCGCCTGGCACAACTGCGCTGTCATGCGGCCTTCGTGACGAAGACATTCCACGACAGCGGCTTCAGCGTCGCCGAAAGACCGTCGTTCCGCAGCTCGGCGGCAGGATGGGCAATCGGCGCCACCGTTTCGGGGGCATCCTTGGAGTTGATCGCCTTCAGATCGGCGTGGTGCAGCTCCTCCGCCTGCACCAATGCCCGGGTGCCCATGCCGCGCAGTTCGACGTCGAGCTGCATCTCCTGATCGGTGCTGCGGTTGAGCGCGAAGACGGTCGCGGTGCCGGTCTCGGGATCGTGGACGACGGTGCTGACCAGCAGCGGCGCGTCCTCGATCGTGCCCGCCGCGAAGCTGCCGGTCTCCACCTTGGCGCGCAGCACATTGCCGCGGCCGAAGCGCGCCGCCTGCGCGAAGGGGTGGAAGATCGTCTGCCGCCAGGCCGGGCCGCCGGTTTCGGTCATGATCGGCCCGATGACGTTGACGAGCTGCGCGATGCACGCCGCCTGCACCCGGTCGGAATGGTTCATCATCGTGAGCAGCGCGCCGCCGACGATCAGCGCGTCCTCGAAATTGTAGATTTCCTCGAGCAGCTTCGGCGCCTCGGGCCAACCCACTCCGCGCAGCTGCTCGCCCGACCGCGCGCGGTACCACACGTTCCACTCGTCGACCGAGAGCATGATCCGCTTGTCGGAGCGCCGCTTGGCCGCGACCGAATCGGCGATCGCGGTCACTTCGGTGATGAAGCGATCGAGCTTGTCGATCACCGTGAGGAACAGCGTGATGTCGTCCTCATGGTTCTCGAAATATTGGTGGAGCGAGATGAAATCGACATGCTCGAAACAATGGTCGAGCACGTCATATTCCCACGCGCCATAGGTCGGCATGTCGCGATGCGACGAGCCGCAGGCGGACAGGACGAGACCGTCGGAGGTCCAGCGCATGACCTTGGCCGTCTCGGTGGCGATCCGGCCATATTCCTGCGCCGTCTTCGCGCAGGTCTGCCAGGGTCCGTCCATCTCGTTGCCCAGGCACCAGAATTTGATGTCGTGCGGCTTCTCATAGCCGTGGCTCTTGCGCAGGTCGGCGTAGTAGGTCCCGCCCGGATGGTTGCAATATTCGAGGAAGTTCTGCGCCTCGGCGGGGCCGCGGGTGCCGAGATTGACCGCGAACATCGGCTCGACGTCCGCCGCCTTGCACCAGTCCATGAACTCGTTGGTGCCGAACTGATTGGTCTCGGTCGATCCCCAGGCGAGATCGAGGCGCACCGGCCGCTCCTCCTTCGGGCCGACGCCGTCTTCCCAATCATAGCCCGAAACGAAATTGCCGCCCGGATAGCGAACGATGCTCACCCCCAGCTCGCGCGTGAGCGCAAGCACGTCGCCGCGAAAGCCGTTCGCGTCCGCGGTCGGATGGCCGGGCTCGTAGATGCCGCCATAGACGCAGCGGCCGAGATGCTCGACGAAGCTGCCGAACACGCGACGGTCGAGCGGGGCGATCACGAAGTCGCGGTCGGCGATCACGCGGGACTTGAGCATGAGGGGTTCCTTGAATCCTACAGGTTCTGGAGAATGGCGTTCACCCGCCGCTCCATGTCGGCGAGCGCCCGGTCGATCGGCTTGGCGCCGGAAATGGCGGCGGCGGCTTCCTGACCGACGATCGTTTCGATCGGAAACTGGCGGCGCAGATCCTTGCGCAGCGGCCGCGCGTTCTCGGCCAGGCTGGCAAGCTCCGCGCGATGGGGCAGGGCGCGCCACTGCGGGCTGTCGATCACTGCCTGAAATGCGGGCAGATGGCCGGTGCGCGCCCATTCGCCATCCTGTTCGGCGAAGAATTTCAGGAAGCGCAGTGCCGCGTCGCGCTCGGCCGGCGTCCGCTCGTCGTCGGCGGGCATCACCCAATTGTGCCCGTCGGCGAAGGTCACGTCCTCGGAGAACAGGCTGGGATAGGGGCGCACGGCATAGCCGCCGGAAAGCGGCCGTCCTTCGGTCTGCGCCTCGGCATTGAACGTGCCGACCATCCAGGTGCCGACCAGGAACACGCCGCCGTCGCCGTTGAGAAACCCCGATACGGCCGCGCTGTAATCCTGGTTCTTGGTCGTCAGATTCCGGTCATGGATGGTCTTGAACAGCTCGAGCGCCCGTCGTGCCTCCGGCGTGGTGAAATCCGCCTCGCGCGGGCCGCTGTAGAGCGTGCCGCCCTGCTGCATGACGAAGGTATAGAAGTTGCGCGCGAAGGCGGCGTATTCGTTGGCGGTGCCCTGCACGAAATAGGGCTTGCCCGTGCGCTCGCGGAACTGCGCGGCCTGTTCGTACAGCTCCTCGGGCGAGGAGGGGAGGATCGGCGAGCCGTCGGGGCGGACCAGCCCCGCCTCGCGGAACAGGTTCATGTTGATGTGCCAGAGCGGCGCCCAGGTGTCGATCGGCATGCCCCACACCGTGCCGTCGATCGTCACCGCCGTGCGTGCCGCCTCGGTGAACGCGGCGGGCGGCACGCCGAACCGCGCAAGGCTGTCGCCCAGCGGCTCGAGCAGTCCGCGCGCCTGATAATCGGCGATCACCGATCCGTGCATCGTCACCAGATCGGGGGCGTCGTTGGCGGCAAGCTGCGCGGTCAGCTGGTCGTAGCCGGGCCAGAAGACGATGTTCTCGACCACCTCGATGTCGGGGTTCTCGGCTTCGAACCGATTGATGAGTGCGGTCATGATCCCGCACTCGCCCTCGGCCTTCGAAATATCGGTCATCCGGCCATATTCCGCCTCGCACGCGCCGAAGAAGCGCTGGAGTCGCAGTTCGGTGCGCTGCGGGTCGGGATCGCCCGAGCAGGCGGCGAGCAGCAGCGCGGCGATGCCGGCGAGGGTGGCGCGCATCTTCATCGTCCTGCCGCTCCCGCCACTGCCTGAACGATATATTTCTGGAAGAAGAGATAGACGATCAGGATCGGCAATCCGGCGAACACCGCCTGTGCCATCAGGAAGCCGAGCCCTTCGGTCTGGGCGAAATTCATCTGGGTCGAGGCGATGCCGACGGTCAGCGTGAACATGTCCTTGTCGGTCGCCGACACGAGCGGCCACCAATAGTCGTTCCACGCGGAGAGAAAGGTGAAGATCCCCAGCGTCGCCTGAGCCGGAATCGTGAGCGGCAGCAGCAGCTTCCAGAAGATGCGGAAGCGCGATGCGCCGTCGAGCAGCGCCGCCTCGTCGATGTCCTTGGGAATGGCGCGGAAATATTGCGTCATCAGGAACACGCCGAACGGCGCTGACAGGCCGGGCAGGATCAGCGCGATATAGCTGTTGTGCAGCTCGGCCCAGCTGAACATCTGGTGCCGCGCGATGATCACGGCCTGTTCGGGCACGGCGAGGCCGAGCAGCACGACCACGAACAGGACGTTGCGGCCGGGAAACTCCAGCCGCGAAAAGCCGTAGCCGGCGAGCGACGAGAGGATCAGCACGCCCGCCGTCATCCCCAGCGAGACGATCAGGCTGTTGCCGATCCAGCGGAACACCTGGCCATCGCCCAACAGCGTGCGGTAATTCTCCAGCGTATAGGGGCCGCGGAACACCGAATTGGTGTCGGTCATCAGCTCGGCATTGGCCTTGAGCGACAGCGCCAGCACCCAGAGCAGCGGGACCAGCATCAGCACCGCGGCGAGCACGACCAGAAGGATCGCGATGCGACTGTTCGTGCCGGGGCGGCTCATTGACCGTCCTTCCGGCTGGATACCCAATATTGCGCCATCGCGGCGAGCAGGATCATCACGAACAGCACCTGCGCCGCGGCGGCGGCATAGCCCAGCTCCCATTGCCGCCAGCCGGCTTCGTAGATGAAGAGCACGATCGGGCGGGTGGCGTTGTTGGGGCCGCCCAGCGTCATCAGCTGCGGTTGGCCGAACAGCTGGAACTGCAGGATGATCTCGATGATGATGACGAGCACGAAGGTGCGGCGGATCGCCGGAAGCGTGATCTTCGTCAGCGTCGTCCAGCGCGAGGCATTGTCGAGCGCGGCGGCTTCGTAGAGGTCGCGCGGCACCTGCTGGAGCGCGGCGAGGAACAGCACCATCGGCAGGCCGATGCACCACCAGATGGTGGTGACTGCGATCGCCGGCATGGCAAGATCCTCGTCGTTGAGGAAGGCGATCGGCGTGGCGCCCACGCTTTCGGCGAGCACTCCCAGAAGGCCGCTGTCGGGCAGGAACACCAGCCGCCAGACCAGCGTGACGACCGTGACCGACAGCACGGTCGACGCGAAGAAGATGGTGCGCAGCACGGCCGCCCAACGCGTCTGGCGATTGAGCACCAGCGCCAGCGCGAGCCCCAGGATCGCCAGTGCGGGCACCGTCAGCAGCACGAAATAGAAGGTGTTCCACACCGTTTCGAGGAAGATCGGATCGCCGAACAGCCGGATGAAATTGGCGAGCCCCACCCATTCCTCGATGCCGAACAGATCGCCCTTGGTGGTCGAAAGCCCGATGCCCATTGCTAGCGGCACCACCAGCATCAGCACGAACACCGCGAGATAGGGCAGCACGAACAGCGCGTGATCCCAGGTCGCCGGCCAGGGCAGGCGGCGAAGCGATGCGGCCGGCAGCGGGGCCGTCGGTTCCGAGAAGCTGTTGGCCACTAGTGCGCGGCCGCCGGATGATGGCCGATGCCGTCGCGATCGAACAGATGCGCCGCGCCGCCCTCGACCGCGAGTCCCACGGCATCTCCGGCGCGGACCTGCGAAACGCCGCTGTCCTCGGCCACCAGCATCGTGCCGTCGGGAAGCGCGACATGGACCAGTGTGCGCTCGCCCAGCCGCTCGACCACGCGGGCAGTGCCGCGCAGCCGCGCGGACTGCGGATCGGCGATGCGGACGCATTCGGCACGCAGCCCCAGCGTCAGTTCGGAGGTGTCGCCCAAAGCCGCGGTGGGCACCCCAGTCTCCAGCTCGCTGCCGTCGGGTAGCCGCACACGGGCCACTCCGTTCGAGGCAGGGCTCAGCGTAGCGGGCAGCAGGTTGATCGTCGGTGAGCCGACGAAGGTGGCGACGAAGCGCGTGCGCGGCCGCAGATAAATGTCCATCGGCGTGCCGATCTGCTCGATGCCGCCGGCATTGAGCACGACGATCCGGTCGGCGAGCGTCATCGCCTCGACCTGGTCGTGCGTGACGAAGATGGTGGTGGTGCGCAGCCGCTGGTGAAGCTGCGCCAGTTCGAGCCGGGTACGGACCCGCAGCGCCGCGTCGAGGTTCGACAGCGGCTCGTCGAGAAGGAACAGCTCGGGCTCCTTCACGATCGCGCGCGCGATCGCCACGCGCTGGCGCTGGCCGCCCGAAAGCTGTCCGGGCTTGCGATCCAGCAGCGCGCCGATCTCGAGGCTTTCGGCAGCGGCTTGCGTGCGCCGGTCGATCTCGTCCGATGCCACGCCCGCGTTGCGCAGCCCGAACGCCATATTCTCGCGCACCGTCATGTGCGGGTAGAGCGCGTAATGCTGGAACACCATGGCGATCCCGCGCGCGCCGGGCGGCAGCGGGTCGACACGCCGCGTGCCGATGTGGATTTCGCCCGAATCGACGGTTTCCAGTCCTGCGATCATCCGCAGCAGCGTCGACTTGCCGCAGCCCGACGGGCCCAGAAAGACGATGAACTCGCCGGATTCGATGTCGAGCGACAGGCGATCGATCACCTGCACGGCGCCATAGGCCTTGCTGACATTCGTCAGGGTGACACCCGACAAGCCATCCTCCACTCTTATATTTGTCTGAGTATTTGATCGGGCGGCGAACGCCTGTCAATGCGAGATGCAGGCGCATGAGGCAGGTTCTTCTCGAACATGTCGGTTGCGACGGTGCGATCCCGGGAAAAGTCGGGTGCCGTGAGGCCGAATCTGCTGCGCGGCTCGGTCCCGAACCAGCCGCCACTGCAGTGTTTGCGTGCCGGAGGCGATCAGCGGCGCTTCAGCACCGCCTTGGTCGCTTCGGATACGAGGAGAACCAGTCCCGCAATGGCCCCGCAGAGCAGGAGCATCGGCGCGTCGGGAAGTCCCGTTCCCAGAATTTCCTGCAGGAACGGCAGCGTCATCGCGCCGAGGTGCAGAAGCAGCGCCGCGGCGACGCCGAGCGCGAGCAGGGGGTTGGCGACAATCGGTGTCCGCCAGATTGGTCGACGCTCGCTCCGCATCGACAGCACGAAGACGTTCTGGAACAGCACCGTGGCGAGCAGCACGGCGTTCTGCGCCTCGGCGAGGGTCTTCCCGCGATCGAGCTGCCACTCGAACAGCAGCAGCGCGGCCACCGCCATCGCGAGCGCGGGCGCGATCATCAGCGTCAGCGCGCGTCTGGCGAGCAGACGGTTGCCCGCGCCGCGTGGCGGGCGCGTGAGCTCGTCGCCCTCGCCGCGGCCAAAGGCGAGTCCCACGTCCTGCACTCCATTGGTGACCAGATTGCTCCAGAGAAGCTGCACCGCGGTGAGCGGCATCGGCAGGCCGACCAGCACCGCGCCAAGGAACATGCCGATCTCCGCGATCGCGGAGGCGAGCAGGAAGATCACGATCTTGCGCAGGTTCGCGAAGGTGATCCGGCCTTCCTCGACTCCGGCGACGATCGAGGCGAAATTATCGTCCGTCAGGATCAGGTCGGAGGCGCCGCGCGCCACATCGGTGCCGCCGCGCC
This sequence comes from Sphingosinithalassobacter sp. CS137, assembly GCF_014334115.1. Taxonomy (NCBI): domain Bacteria; kingdom Pseudomonadati; phylum Pseudomonadota; class Alphaproteobacteria; order Sphingomonadales; family Sphingomonadaceae; genus Sphingosinithalassobacter; species Sphingosinithalassobacter sp. CS137. The sequence continues at coordinate 1,725,039 of NZ_CP060494.1, read as the reverse complement.
CCATTGCGACGCCGATCTGCGCCGCCTGGAGCGCCGGCGCGTCGTTGACGCCGTCGCCGGTCACCGCGACGAAATGCCCGGCGCGCTGCAGCGTCTCCACGATGCGTAGTTTCTGCGCGGGCTCGGTGCGCGCGAAGACCTTCGCCGCCGCCACGCGCGCGTCGAATGCGGCCGGGTCGTGCTCCAGCGCGCGCAGATCGGCACCGGTGACGACTGCGCCCTCGCGAATGTCGAGGCCGAGCTGGCGCGCGATCGTGCGCGCGGTGGCGGGATGGTCGCCGGTCACCATCCGCACGTCGATGCCCGCGCCGCGGCACTGGCGCACCGCTTCGATCGCTTCGTCGCGCAGCGGATCGAGCAGCGCCACGCAGCCGAGCAGCGCAAGCCCCGAAGGCGCGGAAAGCGCGCACTCGTCGAGCCTCGCCACGTCGCGTCCCGCGAGCGCGAGGACTCGGAAGCCGTCGCCCGCCAATCGTTCCGCCGCGGCGATCAGCGCCGGGTCGGCGTGGTCGCACATTCCCGCCACCGTCTCGACCGCGCCCTTGGCGTAGACGATCGTTCGCTCGTTCACGCGCACCGCGGCGCTGGCGAAGCGATTGACCGGCTCATAGGCGAACAGCGCCTCGCGCACCGCGCCCTCGCCGTCGATGCCGACATCTCCGCCGAAACGCAGCAGCGCCACGTCGACGCTGTCGCCCACCGGCTCGCCGCCGGCGGTGCGCTCGGCCTCGTTGCACAGCACCGCCGCGCGCGCGATCGGCTCGAGCCGATCGAAGACGTCGCACCAGCCGGGGCGATCGATGCGCACCCCGTCCGGAAGCAGCACGGCCTCGACACTCAGTTCGTTGCGCGTCAACGTGCCGGTCTTGTCGGTCGCGATCAGGGTACAGGCGCCGAGCCCTTCTACTGCCGGAAGCGTCCGCACGATCACATTGCGTTTGGCCATGCGGCTCGTGGCGGCGGCGAGCGTCACCGTCACTGCGATCGGTAGCCCCTCGGGAATCGCCGAGACCGCCAGCGCGACGGCGAGCAGGAGGATGTCGTAGACACCGGCGCCGCGCGCCGCCATCGCGATGCCGAGCAGCAGGATGAGCAGGACCGTGGCCACGGCGATCTGCCGCGACAGGCGCTCGAGATAGACGACGAGCGGCGGCGGCACCGCGCGCGCCGATGCCAGCGCGGTGCCGATCGCGCCGATCTGAGTGTTCTCTCCAATCGCCACGACGAGCGCCGTGGCGCGCCCCTCCACCACCATGGTGCCGGCGTGCGCCATCGTTACGCGGTCGGCGGCGGGGGTGTCCGCTCCGGTTCGCGCGCCTGCGTCCTTCGCGACCGGCAGCGCTTCGCCGGTGAGCAGCGATTCGTCGACATGGAGGCCGCGGCTGTCGAGCAGGCGTGCGTCGGCGGAAATGCGGTCGCCCGATTCGAGGAGCAAGATGTCGCCCGCCACCAGATCGGCGGCGTCCACCACGCCGGTGCGCCCCGCCCGCCGGACGCGCGCGGTCTGCTTGACCATCGCTTCCAGCGCCTGGGCGGCGGCTCCGGCGCGGCCTTCCTGCACCGCGCCGATCAGCGCGTTGAGCAGCAATATGGCGAAGATGAAGCCCGCGTCGCCCGCATGGCCGATCGCCAGCGAAAACGTCGCCGCGCCAAGCAGCAGATAGATGAGCGGGCTGCGGAACTGGCGAAGCAGCAGGATCAGCGGCGAGGATCGGGCCGCTTGGGGAAGGGTGTTGGCGCCGTCGCGTTCGCGGCGGCTTCGCACCTCGCCGGCGTCGAGCCCGCTGCTGTGCGCATCGAGCCGCGCGAGGCATTCCGCCGGCGGCAGTGCGTGCCAAGCTGGGGCAGGCCCGCCGCTGACGTACACTGTGCGCGGGGAGGCGCCTTGCGGCAAAGCCGACGCTGGCGTCATGCCTTCACTCTGCGACGACTGCGATCGTGCGGCCGCTCTCGACTCGTTCGGCCGCGGAACCGGTCCGCCGCCGAAGAAGCCTGCGCGCGCAGCCGTCCGGCCGAAGTTCGCGCACAGCCTGTCGCTTGCGCGGCGAAGCCAGTGGAGTCGCCGTTGCCATGAACCTGCGCGTCGCATCGCGGTTGACCGGTATCGGACTTCTCCCCGTCGGAATCGACATCGCCAACGCTATTGGCGGGGCACAGCGCACTGAATCGGTATTCTTCCGGAGGACTACGGAACATCCCGCATAGGTCCGCCGCGTCCTTGCAGGCATCTCGGCGCCGTCCGCCCTCGGGTTCGTACACCGCGGAGAACAGCGCATGACCATTCACAATCTCGACCGGCTTCTCGGGCCCCGCAGCATCGCCATCGTCGGCGCATCGAGCCGCGCGGGAACGATCGGCCAGCGGGTCCTGGAAAATGCACTGGACGCGCGGCTCGATGGCCCGGTGTTCGCGGTCAATCCCAACCCGATCGAGCTGGACGACGACTGGTGGGTGCCCTCGATCGCGGAGCTTCCGATCGCACCGGAGCTGGCGGTGATCGCGACTCCGGCGCCGACCGTGCCGGACATCATCGCCGAACTCGGCGCGAAGGGAACGCGGCTGGCGGTGGTGATCTCGGCCGGGCTGCACGATCCGGAGCTGCGGCAGGCGATGCTCGACGCGGCGCACAGCCACGGCCTGCGCATCATCGGCCCGAACTGCCTGGGCGTGCTGATGCCGCACGCGGGCGTGAACGCCTCTTTCGCGCAGCGCGGCGCGCCGGCGGGCGGGCTGGCATTGCTGTCGCAAAGCGGGGCGCTGGTGACGTCGATGATCGATTGGGCCGCCGAGCGCCACGTCGGCTTTTCCGGCATCGTCTCGCTCGGCGACGGAGCCGACGTCGATTTCGCCGATCTGATCGATCTGTTCGCCGCCGACGCGCGCACCGAAGCGATCGCGCTCTACGTCGAGAGCATCGGCGATGCCGCCAAATTCATGTCGGCGGCGCGCGCGGCGTCGCGCGTCAAGCCGGTGATCGCGCTCAAGGCCGGGCGCACCGACGCGGCCGGGCGCGCGGCGATGTCGCACACCGGCGCGCTGGCGGGATCCTGGGACGTGTACCAGGCCGCGTTCCGCCGCGCCGGGATCGTGCCCGTCGAGACACTTACCGGGCTGTTCGGCGCCGCGCAGGTGCTTGCCCGCAAGCGCCCGGTGCCGGGCAATCGGCTGGCGATCGTCACCAACGGCGGCGGCGCGGGAGTGCTCGCGGCCGATGCGCTGGCGAAGACCGAGGGCGCGCTGGCCAGCCTTTCTCCGGAAACGGTCGCGCGGCTCGATCCCGCGCTGCCGGCCAGCTGGTCGCGCGCCAATCCGATCGACGTCGTCGGCGATGCGCGCGCGGACCGGTTCGCGGCGGCCGTCGATGCCGCGGCGGCCGATCCGGCGGTCGATGCGCTGCTCGTCATGCATTGCCCGACCGCGGTGGCGAACGGCGTCGGCATCGCCGATGCGGTGCTCGCGCGCGTCTCGGCCGAGGATTTTCCGCGAAACAAGCCGGTGATCGGTTGCTGGCTCGGAGCGGGCAATGCCGATCATGCGCGGCCGCGTTTCGATGCGGCCGATGTGCCGCTGTTCGATAATCTGGATGAGGCGGTGCAGGGGTTCGGCGCGATGGTGGCGGCGCGCAACGCCCGCGAGGCGCTGTTGCGCACGCCCGCGGCCGGTGCCGTCGCCGCGGCCGATCGCGACGCGGTGCAAGCGGTGATCCACGGCGCGCGCGCGGAAGGGCGCACGACGCTTTCGGCCGGCGAGGCCAAGCAGCTGCTCGCCGCGCTGGGCGTGCCCGTGGTGCAGCCGGTGTTCGCGACCGGCGCCGGGGCGGTCGCCGACGCCTGCGGTTCGATGCGTCCGCCCTATGTGCTCAAGATCGTGAGCCCCCAGCTCACGCATAAGTCCGACGTCGGAGGCGTGGCGCTGAACCTGCCCGATTCGCGCGCCGCGACCAGGGCGGCCGAGGAGATGGCGGCGCGCATCGCGCGCGACCATCCCGATGCGCAGCTGCTCGGCTTCGAAGCCGAGCCGATGGTCGACACCGTCGGCAAATATGAGCTGCTGGTCGGGATTGCGGCCGATCCGGCATTCGGGCCGGTCCTGGCGGTCGGCGCCGGGGGCAAGGCGGTCGAAGTGCTGAACGATCGCGCGCTGGGGCTGCCGCCGCTCGATGCCGCGCTTGCCCGCGACATGCTGGCGCGCACGCGGATCGCGGCGCTGCTCGCCGGTTATCGCGATGTTCCCGCAGCGGACATCGACGGCGTGGTGCGCGTGCTCCAGGCGGTCTCCACGCTGGTCGCCGATTTCCCCGAGATCGCCGAGCTCGACATCAACCCGCTGCTCGTCGGCAGCGATGGCGTGCTGGCGCTCGACGCGCGGGTCGGTCTCACCGCGCCGGGCACCGAGGCGAAGCTCGCGATCCGCCCGGTGCCGAGCGAGTGGACGGCCGATCTCGCCACGCGCGACGGCACCGCGCTGCACGTCCGCCCGGTCGTCCCCGCCGACGAAGCGGTGCTCGCCGACTTTTTCGAGCATGTCGATGCGCAGGATCTGCGCTTCCGCTTCCTCACTGCGGTCCGCCACGTCCGGCGTGACCAGATCGCCGCGATGACTCAGATCGATTATCGCCGTGCGATGCATTTCCTTGCCTTTGCGGGGGAGACATTGGTCGCCAGCGCGATGCTGATCGCCGAATCCGACCGGTCGAATGCCGAGCTCGCCCTTTCGGTACGCGAGGGCTGGAAGCACAAGGGAGTCAGCTGGACGCTGATGGAACATGTGCTCCGCTATGCCGAAGCGGAGCGAATCGAGAGGGTCGAATCGCTCGAGAGCAGCGAGAACCACGCCGCGCTCGCGCTCGAGCGCGAAATGGGCTTCACGGCGCATCCCTGCCCGGAGAACCCGGCCGAGACGCTCGTGCGCAAGGTGCTGCGCACGCCCGCGGGAGCTGCCTGAGATGTCGGATCCGGCAACCCGCAGGATCGTGGTGATCGACGGCCACCCCGACCCGGATCGCGCCCGCTTCGTCCATGCGCTGGCGGACGCCTATGCCGCCGGCGCTGCCGATGCGGGCCATGCGGTGCGCCGGATCGACATTGCGACGATGGACTTCCCGCTGCTGCGCAACGCGGCGGACTGGAAGGATGCCGCCCCCGTGCCGGACGTCGTCGCCGCGCAGGAGGCGATCGGCTGGGCCGAGCATCTCGTCATTCTCTATCCGCTGTGGCTCGGCGACGTTCCCGCGCTGCTCAAGGGATTTCTCGAACAAGTGGCGCGGCCCGGATTCGCGATCGGCGAACAGGAGGGGCACAGGGGCCCGGTGGGGCTTCTCAAGGGCCGTTCGGCGCGGCTCGTCGTCACGATGGGGATGCCCGCGCTGTTCTACCGCTCCTATTTCGGCGCGCATTCGGTGAAGAGCTTCGAGCGCAACATCCTCAAGCTCGCCGGAGTCCGCCCGGTGTCGCACACGCTGCTCGGCGGCGTGGAGGACAGCGCCGAACAGCGCGCGCAGTGGCTCGACCATCTGTTCGATCTGGGCGGCCGCGCCGAATGAAACGGGCGCTTCTTGGTCTCGCGGCAGGCGCGCTGGCGGCCTGCGCTCCGGGGATCGCCGCGGCCCAGTCGCTCGACGCGCCCACGGTGATGGAAACCGTCGAGGCGTTGCAGCCGGGCGAGTTCCTCTGGATGCCCGAGGTCGCGCCGGAGGGTCCGGTGCTGCTGATCGTCAACGTGCGTAGCCAGCGCGCGGTGGTCTATCGCAACGGCGTGCCGATCGGCGTCTCCACCGTTTCGACCGGCAGGGAAGGCCATGAGACGCCGCTCGGCGTCTTCACCATTCTCCAGAAGCGCGAGCGCCACTTCTCGAACCTCTACGACAACGCGCCGATGCCGTTCATGCAGCGGCTCACCTGGGGCGGCGTTGCCCTACACGGCGGACATCTGCCGGGCTATCCGGCTTCGCACGGCTGCATCCGCCTGCCGCACGAATTCGCGCGGCTGCTGTTCGGCGCGACCCGCATCGGGATGACGGTGGCGGTCGTGGATCAAGAACAGGCGCCGCTGCTCGCGCCCGACTCGGCATTCGCCGGGATCGGCTCGGCGGGGAACGCGCCGTTCAGCTGGACTCCGGAGCGTGCGCCCGACGGACCGGTCTCGGTGCTGGTCAGCACTGCCGATCGCGAAGTGACGGTGCTGCGCAACGGCATACCGATCGGCCGGGCGTCGGTCGAAATCGCGGCGCCGGTCGCACAGCCGATGCTCTTCGCGCTGCAATCGCAGGATGCGGACGGGATGCAGTGGCTGCGCCTCGCCCTGCCGGGCCAGGACGATAGGGCGGAGCCTGGCCTGCGCGGGGATCAGTTCGAGGTGTCGGAGGGGTTTCGTCAGCGGCTGCTCGCGATCCTCCACCCCGGAGCGACGGTGATCGTCACCAATGATTCGCTGCGTTCGGCGCCTCCCGCCGGCATCGAGGCGCTGCTCGATGCCGAAGCGCCGACGGCCGATCCGTAGAACTCCCAATGCTGTTCGCAAACCGCGTGGCATAGGTTTGCTGCATATCCTGCGCATGAACGGATCATCTGACGGAGGGCACGATATGGGCACCATGCGGGCAGCGGTCGTTCGGAAATTCGGCGCACCGCTCGTGATCGAGGAACGGCCGATCCCCGAGCCGGGGCCCCGCGACGTTCTGGTTCGAGTCGTCGCCAGCGGCGTGTGCCACACCGATCTCCATGCCGCCAACGGCGACTGGCCGGTGAAGCCGAATCCGCCCTTCGTGCCGGGGCACGAGGCGGTGGGCTATGTCGCCGCCGTCGGGCGCGAGGTCACCGGCGTGAAGGAAGGCGATCCCGTCGGTGTGCCGTGGCTGCACGATGCGTGCGGCCATTGCGAACATTGCGGCACCGGCTGGGAAACGCTCTGCGAGGCACAGCACAATACCGGCTACAGCGTCGACGGCGGCTATGCCGACTATGTGATCGCACCCGCCGACTATGTGGGGCGCCTGCCCGACCGTCCCGATTTCGTCGCGATGGCGCCGATCCTCTGCGCGGGCGTGACGACCTACAAGGGGCTCAAGGAAACCGAGGCGCGCCCGGGGCAATGGGTCGTCATCTCCGGGATCGGCGGGCTCGGCCATGTCGCCGTGCAATATGCCAAGGCGATGGGGTTTCACGTCGCGGCGGTCGACGTTTCCGAACCGCAACTGGAGCTGGCGCGCAGCCTGGGCGCCGATGTGGCGGTGAACGCGCGCGACGAGGACGCCGTCCGGCAGGTGCGGCAGGAAACGGACGGCGGCGCGCACGGCGTGCTCGTCACGGCGCCGTCGGTTCCCGCATTCCGCCAGGCGATCGACATGACGCGGCGGCGCGGCACCGTGAGCCTCGTCGGGCTCCCGCCCGGAGATTTTCCGACGCCGATCTTCGACGTGGTTCTGAAGCGCGTGACGATCCGCGGATCGATCGTCGGCACGCGCCACGACCTCGCCGAGGCGATCGCCTTCGCCGGCGAAGGCAAGGTGAAGGCGCACACCGCGACTGCGCCGCTCGAGGAGGTGAACGAGGTCCTTGCCGCGCTCGCCGGCGGGAAAGTCGAGGGAAGAGTCGTGCTGTCGCTGCTCTAGGGAGCGGTTGCCGCGGGCATCGCCCAACCGCCTTTTCCAAGGTGGGAGACCGTCGCCGATCCGGGGCGCTGGATAGGGGCTGAACGTTGGACCGGCCCGATCGCTGCCGTCCCGCGGACGCCCAGGCCCGCCGCTGCGCCGGCATCCTAGCTGGTGGCTCGCCAAAGGTTGAGCACCGTACGGTCGAACCGCGCCGCAGGCGTTCGTACTTGTTCGCTCGAATGGGTTCTGGCGGAGCGGGAGGGATTCGAACCCTCGATACGGTTTTGCCGTATACTCACTTTCCAGGCGAGCGCCTTCGACCACTCGGCCACCGCTCCGCATGCACTGGAAGGCTCGTGGCCTTACTGCCTCGCCCGGCGCGGTGCAAGCGGCGGTCGGGCGCTGAACGCCATTGCGCGCTCCGCTCGCGCGTGTCACGCTCGCGGGCATGCTGATGCCGATTTCCGCGCTGTTCGCGCTGCTCGCCCCGCCGGCGACAGTCGCGCCCCAGGACGCCGCCACCGCCGCGGTCGCCGAGGATTGGGCGGTGCTGCCCGATGACGAGCTGCTGGTGATGACGCTCGATGGCGGGCGCCAGGTCTTCATCCGCCTCGCCCCCGGCTATGCCCCGGCGCATGTCGCGAACATCCGCAAGCTTGCTCAGGCGAACTGGTGGGACGGCACCAGCGTCTATCGGGTCCAGGACAATTATGTCGCGCAATGGGGCGATGCGAGCGAGGAGAAGCCGTTGCCGCCCGAAGTGTTGCGGCGGCTGCCGGCGGAATATGACTGGCCCGGCAGCAATCGCGTGACCGAGCTTGCGCGGCCCGATCCCTATGCCGCGGCCACCGGACACAGCGCCGACGGCTGGCCGCTGGGCGGCGACGGCGAGCGCGCGTGGCTCACCCATTGCTACGGAATGGTCGGCGTGGCGCGCAATCTCGCTCCCGACACGGGAGACGGTTCGGCGCTCTACACGGTGATCGGCCATGCGCCGCGCCACCTCGATCGCAACATCGCGCTCGTCGGCCGCGTCATCGAGGGGATGGAGCATCTCTCCAGCCTGCCGCGCGGCACGGGGGAGATGGGAGTCTATCGCACCGAGGGCGAGCGCACGCCGATCCTGTCGGTGCGGCTGGCGAGCCAGCTTCCTGCCGACGAGCGTCCGCGCTTCGCCTATCGCACGACCGACAATCCGCGCTTCGCGGCCTGGGTGCGCTCGCGCGAAAGCCGCACGCCGCCGTTCTTCACCGTGCCGGCGGGCGGCGCCGATATCTGCAATCTGATGCCCGAAACGCGCCGTCTGCGCTGATCGCGGCGGCGCGGGTCAGCTGCCGACCCATTCGGCGACTTCGGCCGCCACCTGATTGGCCGCGCTGTCGAGCGCGTCGGCGACCGGCCGCGCGGCGACCTGCGCGATCGGCACCCGCGCCTCGAACCGGCGCTTCTCGAACGCGGTGGCCGCGTCGCGCATCAGCGATGCGTCATAGACCACCACGGCCTGTTGCGTACGCGCGTCGACGCCGAAGCTGCGAAGCTCGCCGGTCAGCACCGCGCCGGGATCGGTGAGCGACTGGCGCGCGCTCAGCACGACGCGGCCGGTGCGCGCCGCGATCGTGTCGGAAAGCACGCGCGCGAACATCCGCCCCGGCTGCTCCACCCATTGCGCGTCCTTGACATAGGCGAGCGTCGTCGCGGTCGAATGCACCGGGATGCGCGTGGTCGACAGCTCCTGCGGCACGCTGGGCACGGCAATGGTGATCGCGGGCGCGGTTCCCGAACTGCGCGTCTCGCCGATGGGCAGCTCGGCCGCCGGGCGGATCGTCAGCAGCGATGCCGGCGGCTCGGAACCGAATTTGATGCAGGCGGCCAGCGGGAGCAGCGCGGCGGCGGGAAGCAGCTTCTTCATCACGGCTCTCATTCCTCGGGTTCGTAATCGGGAAGACGCTGCGGCGCGATCAGCGATCCGGCGCCGCCCTGTTCGATGCGCTCGGAAATCTCGGCCAGCGCGATCGCGGTGCGGCGCAGGTCCTGGATCAGCTGCCCCGCCTCGGGCACCGTACGCTGCGAGAATGCCTGAACGCCGGGCCGCGCGTCGGCGATGGCGGCATCCAGATTCTCCATGCTCTGCTTGGCGGCGAGCACGGCCTCGTTGAGATTTTCCATCGCCGGCTCGACGCTGGTGTCGACGACGCGCTCGGTGGTGTTCGCCAGCGAACCGATCTCGTCGGCGGCGGCGCCCACCTGCTGCACGGCGTTGCGCATCTCGGCGATCGTCGCCGCCATCTCGGGTCCGCGATCGGCCAGTGCGTCGGTCAGGCGATTGGTGTTGGCGAGGATGCCGGCGATCGAGGCCTGGTTGCGGTCGCCCAGCAGCTCGGTCAGCCGCTCGGTCAGCGTCGAGAGGCGCTCGAGAAGCTGCGGCGCCGAATTGAGGATCGCGCCGAGCCCGCCGGTCTTGGTGGGGATCACCGGCACGCCCAGCGGGCATGCCGCCGCCGCCTCGCTTTCGGGGCAATCGATCGGCGGGGCGCCCTTGATCGCGCCGTCGAGCTGGATCTGGCTCACGCCGGTGAAGCCGATTCCCTCGATGCTCGCCGTAGTACCTTCGAGGATCGGCACATCGGGGTTCACGCTGATGCGCACGCGCACGAACTGCGGATCGGGCGCCCAGAAGGCGATGTTCTTCACCTGTCCGGCCGGCACGCCCGAAAAGGCGACGGGCGAGCCGGGATTGATGCCGTCGATCGCCTGTTTGAAGAAGATGTCATATTCGCGCGAATCGCCGCCGCCCAGCCGCGCGAGCCAGACGATGAACAATGCGAGCACGGCGAGCAGGATCAGCGTGACTGCCCCGACCAGCACATGGTTGGATCGTGTTTCCATCAGTCCCTCACCTGTTCCCCGTCGCGCTCGACCGCTGCGCGCTCGCGACCGCCGCGCGGCCGCGTGGTCCGTTGAAATACTCCTGAATCCACGGATGATCCAACGCGAGGAGTTCGTCGATGGTGCCGACCGCGATCACGCGCTTGTCCGCGAGCACCGCCACGCGGTCGCAGATCGCGTGCAGCGTGTCGAGATCATGGGTGATCAGGAACACGGTGAGCCCCAGCGTGCGCTGAAGCGAGCGCGTCTGTTCGTCGAACGCGGCGGCGCCCACCGGGTCCAGCCCCGCCGTGGGCTCGTCGAGGAACAGCAGCTCGGGATCGAGCGCCAGCGCACGCGCGAGCCCGGCGCGCTTGCGCATGCCGCCGGAGAGCTCGGAGGGATATTTCGGCCCGGCATCGGCGGGAAGCCCGGTCATCACCACCTTATAGGCGGCGATCTCCTGCATCATCGCCGGGTCCATGCCGCGATAGAATTCGCGGATCGGCACCTGGACGTTTTCCGAAACGGTGAGGGTGGAGAAGAGTGCGCCGCCCTGGAATAACACGCCCCAGCGCTTGCGCACTTCCACTTGCTCGGTTGGATCGCTGTCCCGCGTGTCTTCGCCGAACACGCGGATTTCGCCTTCGTCGGGGTTCTGCAGGCCGATGATCGAACGCATCAGCACCGACTTGCCGGTGCCGGACCCGCCGACGATGCCCAGGATCTCGCCGCGATAGACGTCGAGATCGAGATTCTCGTGCACCACCTGGTCGCCGAAGCTGTTGCGCAGGCCGCGCACCGAAATGACCGCTTCCTTGCTCATATCCAGCCGATCTCGCTGAAGAAGATGGCGAAGAAGGCGTCGAGCACGATCACCAGGAAGATCGCCTGGACGACGGCGGCGGTGGTGCGCTTGCCGACCTGCTCGGCGTCGGCCTCGACCAGCATCCCCTGGAAGCAGCCGGCGATCGCGATGATCGCACCGAACACGGGCGCCTTGATCAGCCCCACCCACAGATCGGTGATCGGCACGACTTCGCGGATGCGCTGGACGAAGGTGACCGGCGGGATGTCGAGCGACACCCAGCAGAGCAGGCCGCCCCCGATGATCGCGATCAGCGAGGCGTAGAAGGCGAGCAGCGGCATCATCAGCACCGCCGCCAGCGTGCGCGGCACCACCAGCGCCTCCATCGGCGACACGCCGATGGTGCGCATCGCGTCGACTTCCTCGGTCAGCTTCATCGTGCCGATCTGCGCGGCGAAGGCCGATCCCGAACGGCCGGCGACCATGATCGCGGTCATCAGCACGCCCAGCTCTCGGATCGTGATCCGCCCGACCAGGTTGATCGTGAACACTTCCGCGCCGAACTGGCGCAGCTGCACCGCGCCCTGCTGCGCGATGACGATGCCGATCAGGAAGCTCATCAGCCCGATGATGCCGAGCGCGGAAACGCCGACGACCTCGAACCGGTGGACCGTGGCGTTGAAGCGGAACCGGCGCGGGTGAGTCGCGACGTTCCAGAAGGCGATCACCGTCGCGCCCATGAAGCCGAGCAGGCCCAGCAGCGTCTGCCCCGCGGTCACTACTGCCTCGCCGGTTTCGGCCACGATCCGCGTGAACGGATTGTGGGTGCGGGCGGGCAGCGCCACCGGCTGGTCCGCAGCTTCGCCGACACGCTCGAGCAGCCGCTGCTGATCGGCCGACAGACCCTCGATCGGAATGCCGCGATCGCTCGCGAATTCGTGGATCAACCAGGCGCCGACCGTGTCGATGCGCTCGACCTCCTGGAGGTCGACGCGATCGGCCGCGCCCGTATAGCCGCGCAGCCGGTTCGCCACGTCGCCCAGCCGCGCGAGCGACAAGGCGCCGGTGAAGCGGAGGGTCGTGCCGCCGCCGGTCTCAACTGGCTCGAAATCGGCCGATGCGGTCATGGAAGCCATCCTTGGTGGATTTGTGCTGGATCGGCAAGCGGTGACGCGCCACCCTGTCTCAATGCGGTACCTTGCGATCTACGATATGGACAAGACGATCACGCGCGCCCCCACCTGGACGCGCTTCCTGATTCACGCCGCGCGCTCGCATGCGCCGTGGCGGCTCGGGCTGCTGCCGCTCGCCGGTCTGGCCAGCGTCGGCTATCTGCTGCGGCTGCTCGACAGGGCGGGGCTCAAACAGGCTACTCACCGGCTGCTGATCGGCCGGGCGCTGTCGCCCGAGGCGCTGGAGGGGCTGGGGGACGCCTTCGCCGAGACCGTCGTGGCGCGCGGCGTTCTGGCCGGTGCGCGCAAGCGGATCGCCGCCGATCGCGCCGCCGGTTACCGGCTCGTGCTCGCCACTGCCTCGCATCGTTATTATGCCGCCGCGATCGCCGCGCGGCTCGGGTTCGACGATGTGATCGCCACCGATGCGCGGCGCAATGTGGACGGCCATGTGCTCTCCCTGATCGAAGGGGAGAACTGCTACGGCCCGGCAAAGCTCCGCCTGGTCGAGAAATGGCTCGAAGCGCAGGGCATCGGTCGGGGCGAGGCGCATGTCCGCGCCTATTCGGACCATGTCTCCGATGCGCCGCTGCTCGGCTGGGCCGACGAGCCGTTCGCGGTCAACGCACACGAGCCGCTGCGGCGGCTGGCACGGCAGCGCGGATGGCCCCTGCTCGATTGGCACGGCGGCGCGGATTAGAGCAGTACCTCGAGCGTGTGGATGGCGACGCCGACGAGCCCGCCCACCAGCGTGCCGTTGATCCGGATATACTGAAGGTCGCGGCCGACGCTGTTCTCCAGCCGGCCGGTGATCGTCTCGGCGTCCCAGCTGCGCACCGTGTCGGACACCAGCCGGACGATCGCATCACCATGATCGGCGGTGATGCCCACGGCGCTGCGGCGGACGAAGCGATTGACCGTCGCGCGAAGCCCCGCGTCGCGCTCGAGCGTCTCGCCCAGCTGGCGCAGCGCCGCGCCCAGCTCGCCCTTGAACGCCGCCTCGGGGTTGCGGGCCATCCGCAGCATCGCCGCGCGCGCCGATTCCCACACGCCCATCCACCAGCGGTCGAGCGCCGGATTGTCGAGCAGCTCGGCCTTGAACCGCTCGACCTTCTCCTGGGTCTCGGGATCGAACTGCAGATCGAACGCGAGCCGTGCCATGCCTTCCTCGGCCTTGGCGCGCAGCGGGTGGCGCGGATCCTCGGCCATTTCGGTGATGAGCTTCGCCAGCCCGTCGATGATCGCGTTGGAGAGCCGCTCGTCGAGGCCGGTCCAGCGCAGGATCGTGCCCGCGCGCTGGTGCACCATGTCGCGGATCAGATGCTCGTTGGCCTCCAGCACCCGCGCCGCCCAGCGGATGATCCCGTCGAGCAGCGGCAGGTGCCGGTCCTCGGCCATCGCCGCCTCGAGCGCGCGGCCCAGCAGCGGCGCGACGTTCAGGGTGCGCAGCTGGCCGCCCAGCGCGCGCTTGGTCATCCCGCCCAGCCGGTCCTGGTCGAGCGCCTCGAGCATGTCGGCGAACAGCCGTGCCGCGCCGGCCTGCACGCGGCTGCGCCCGCCGCTCGGATCGGACAGCCAGCGTCCCGCCGCGCCCGCCACGTCCATCCGCGCCATGCGCCGCGCGACCACGCCGGGCGTGAGAAAATTGTCGCGCAGGAACGCGGCGAGGGTGGTCGCGATCCGGTCCTTGTTGCGCGGGATGATCGCCGTGTGCGGGATCGGCAGTCCCAGCGGGTGGCGGAACAGCGCCGTGACGGCGAACCAGTCGGCCAGCCCGCCCACCATCGCCGCCTCGGCAAAGGCGCGGACGAAGCCGACCCAGGGATAGGCCTCGTCGTAGCGCCCGGCGATCAGAAAGGTCGCCGCCATCGCGACCAGCAGGCCGGTGGCGATCCAGCGCATGCGGATCAGGCCGGGGGGCGGGGCCTCGCGGCCTCGGGGCGTTCGGGCGAGCAATGTCATGCCCGCCCAATCCCCGAAGCGGTCGAGAGGTTCACTCGGCGGGCTGCGGCCCGTCTTCTCCCGGGCGATAGTCGATATGGCCGCCCGGGCGATGCTCGATCGCCGTGCCGCTCTCTTCGTCGCCGGGGCGATAGGTCAGCAGCCGCCGCGCCAGCCCCTTGCCCAGCCGCCGCTCGATGCCCACCGCCAGGCTGAAGCTCGCCGGGACGATCAGCAGCGTCAGGATCGTCGACAGGATCAGGCCGCCGATCACGGTGATGCCCATCGGTGCGCGCCACGACGAGTCCCCCGAAAGCGACAGGGCGGTGGGCACCATGCCCGCGACCATCGCGACGGTGGTCATCACGATCGGCTGGGCGCGCTTGTGGCCCGCGTCGAGGATCGCACTGAACTTGTCGACTCCCTTGGCCATTTCCTCGAGCGCGAAGTCGATCAGCAGGATCGAGTTCTTCGCGACGATGCCGAGCAGCATCAGGATGCCGATGAACACCGGCATCGACAGCGGATGCCCGGTGATGAGCAGCGCCACCAGTCCGCCCAGCGGCGCGAGCAGCAGCGATCCCATGTTCACCAGCGGCGACATGAAGCGGCGATACAGCAGCACCAGCACCGCGAAGACCAGGAACACGCCCGAAATCACCGCGACGGTGAAGTTGTTGAGCATTTCCGCCTGCCACTTGGCCGAACCGACCACCAGCTCGTTCACGCCGAGCGGCAGGTCGCGCATCGTCGGCAGCTTGCGGATCTGCTCCATCGCCACGCCGCTCACGATGCCCGGCGCCAGATCGGCGCCGACCACGAGGCGACGCTGCTGGTTGAGCCGCTGGATTCGAGTCGGGCCAGCGCCGAATTCGATATCGGCCACCAGGCTGAGCGGAACCGAGCCGCCGCTCTGGGTCGGCACCGGCAGGTTCTGGATCGTCGAAAGCTGCTCGCGCGCGTCTTCGGACAGGGCGACGCGGATCGGGATCTGCCGATCGCTGAGCGAGAAGCGAGCGCTGTTCTGGTCGATGTCGCCCAGCGTCGCGATGCGGATCGCACTCGAAAGCGCAGCCGTCGTCACGCCCAGGTTCGCCGCCAGGTCGAGCCGCGGCTTGATGACGATCTCGGGCCGCTGCAGATCGCCGGCGATGCGCGGAGCCACCAGCGTGTCGAGCTGCGCCATCTCGCGCACCAGCTTCACGGCGGTTTCGTTCAGCAGCACCGGGTCCTCGCCGCCCAGGGTGATCGTGATGTCGCGGCCGCTGCCGCCCCAGCCCTGCTGCGACTGAAAGCCCACCCGGGCGTCGGCGATCTTGTTCAGCTCGGGCGCGAGGCTGCGCTCGAACTGCGTGCTCGACATCTCGCGATCGTCCTTGAGCATCGCGACCACGCGGCCATTGCCCACATAGGTGCGCGAATAGGTGTTCTCGACCAGCGGATGGTCGCGCAGCAACGCATCGACTCGATTCACCACTGCATCGGTCTGTTCGAGCGTGGTGCCCGGCACCATCTCGATCGTGGCGGTCGAACTGTCGCGGTCCTCCTGCGGCTGAAACGTCATCGGCAGCGCCATGATGCAGGCGACCGTCGCCAGCAGCGCCGCCGCGCCGCCCACCACGGCCGACCAGCGGTGGCGCAGCGTCCAGCGCAGGATCTTCATGTACACGTCCATCATCCGGCCTTCGCCGTGGACGGCGTGGCCGTGCGCCTTCAGGAAATAGGCCGCGATCATCGGCGTGAGCATGCGCGCCACGGCAAGGCTCATCAGCACCGCCGCGACCACCGTCAGGCCGAAATTCTTGAAGAACTGCCCCGAAACGCCGGGCATCAGGCCGACGGGCAGGAACACCGCGACGATCGACATGGTGGTCGCCACCACGGCGACGCCGATCTCGTCGGCGGCGTCGATCGACGCCTGATAGGCCGATTTGCCCATGCGCATGTGGCGCACGATGTTCTCGATCTCCACGATCGCATCGTCGACGAGCACGCCCGCCACCAGGCTGAGCGCGAGCAGCGTCATCTGGTTGAGGGTGAAGCCCAGCATGTCCATGAACCAGAAGGTCGGGATCGCCGACAGCGGGATCGCAAGTGCCGAGATCAGCGTCGCTCGCCAGTCGCGCAGGAACAGGAACACGACGATGACGGCCAGCACCGCGCCTTCGACCAGTGCGGCGATCGCGCTTTCATATTGCTCTTCGGTATATTCGACGCTGTTGAACAGGATCTCGTAGCGCACGTCGGGATTGCGCTCCTCCAGCTCCTGCAGCTTCGCTTCGACCTGCTCGAACACGGCGACGTCCGACGCGCCCTTGGCGCGCGAGATGTCGAATGCGAGCACCTGCTGCCCGTTCCACTCGGCCAGCGAGCGCTGTTCGGCATAAAGGTCGCGGACCTGCGCGATCGAATCGAGCCGCACGGTGCGGCCGCCGCCCACTGCGATCTGGGTCTGCCCGAGGGCGAACGCCGATTGCGCATTGCCCAGCACGCGCACCGATTGTTCGGCGCCCGAAATCTCGGCGCGGCCGCCGGCGGCATCGAGATTTACCTGGCGCAGCTGCTGGTTCACCTGGCTTGCGGTGATGCCCAGCGACTGGAGCTTGGCCGGATCGAGGATCACGCGAATCTCGCGATCGACGCCGCCGATGCGATCCACGCTCGCCAGGCCTTCGATCGACAGCAGTTCCTTGGCGACCGTGTTGTCGACGTACCAGCTCAGATCCTCGATCGTCATGTCGGTGGCGATCGCAGTGAAGCTCGCAAGCTCGTTGTCGGTGGTGTTCACGCGCCCGACCTGCGGCTCGAGGATGCCGTCGGGCAGGTCGCCGCGGATCTGCGACACCGCTTCGCGCACGTCGTTCACCGCCCGGTCGATCGGCGTGCCGATGTCGAGCTGCACGATCGTCTGCGAATTGCCTTCGGTGATCGTCGATTCGATCTGGTCGATACCGGGCAGGCTGCGCACCGCCGCCTCGACGCGCTGGGTGATCTGGGTTTCGAGCTCGCTCGGCGCGGCGCCGGGCTGGCTGATCGACACCCACACGACCGGGAAGTCGATGTCCGGCTCGTTGTTCACGTCCATGCGCGCGAAGCTGACGATGCCCGCCAGGGTCAGAGCGAAGAAGAGGACGAGCGGCGGAACCGGGTTGCGGATCGCCCAGGCCGAGATGTTGCGGAAGTTCATTCTGGCGCCTGCAGGGTCGTGAGGTTGGGGATCACGCGCTGCCCCTCGTTGAGGAAGGCGCCGGCGGAAAGGACGACGCGTTCGGTGCCGCTCAGGCCGCCGGTGATCGCGACGCCCTCGTCCGAAACTTCGCCCGTGGTCACCGGCCGGCGCACCGCCTGGTCGTTCTCGTTGAGAATATAGACATAGTTGCCGCTCGCGTCGCTCTGGATGGCCGACTGCGGCAGCAGCGGCGCCACGGTGGCGCCCGCGACGATCCGCGCGGTCGCGAAGCCGCCGGGGCGCAGCGCCGGATCATAGGAAAGCGCGATGCGGGCGATGCCCTGGCGGGTCTGCGGATCGATGACGGGCGACACCTGCCACACTTCGCCGGCAAACTCCTCCTCGATGCCCACCGGCGACACGCGGGCGGGCGCGCCGACGTTCAGCCGGTGCAGATCCTCTTCGGAAAGCTGGGCGCGCATCTCCATCTGGCCGCCCATCGCGACGCGGAACAGCGTGCCGCTGCCGGGGCTCACGATCTGGCCCGGCTCGACGTCGCGCGACAGCACCAGGCCCGCGGCAGGCGCGCGGATGTCGAGCCGGCGATTGCGCGCGCGCGCTTCCTGAAGCTGCGCCTGCGCGACGTTGACGCGCGCACGCGCCGCGTCGCGAGTCGCGGTCTTGCGCTCCAGATCGGCCTGCGAAATGAATCCGCGGCCGACGAGCTGCTGCGCCCGGTCGAGTTCGGACTGGGCGAGTTCTGCGTCGGCCTGCGCCACGCGCACCTGCGCCTCGAGCGAGTCGATCGTCTGCTCCTGTACCGAACGGTCGACGGTCGCGAGCACTTCGCCCTCGCGGACCCAGTCGCCCGGCTCGACGAGCACGCGAGTCACCCGGCCGCCTTCGCCGGCGACGCCCACCGGCATCTCGCGGCGCGCGGCGAGCGAACCGGTGCCCGAAACGATCCGCTGAATCGTCTGGCGCCCCGGAACGGCGACGGTGATCGTCGGCATCTGCCCCTCGTTGCCGCCAGCCGCTGCGCCCGGCGCTCCGGCCTTCTCGGCCGTTTCGCCCGAACCGCTGCCAAACGCGAGAAAGGCGACGATGAGGATTGCGATCGCCGCGATGCCACCGAGGATCCACCAGCGGCGCGAACGGCGCCGCTCCTCGCCCGGAAGTGCCGCGCGCTCGTCTTCACCGAACATCTTCGCCTCGTAATTCATCTGCGCATATCTCTGCTCGGCCCCGCGGGGCACGCCATCGAAACGCTGTATTAGAAGAATAAGTCACCGACCGCAACGGTCGTTTGTCGCAATGGTCGGCGCTTGCCCGCGACCGCGGTTTTTCGCAAGTCCTGGGATCGTTTCCGCCAAGAAACGGTTGCATCCCGGGCGTCATCGCGCGACGCTCGGCCGCGGCTCGCGGGAACGGGCCGCAACGGGAGGAACCCATGGAAGAACGCACTCTGATCGGCTGGCTTCTGATCGGCCTCGTCGCCGGCGTCCTCGGCAAGCTCATCATGCCGGGCAAGGATCCGGGCGGCATCATCGTCACGATCCTGATCGGCATCGCCGGTGCGCTGCTCGCCGGCTTCATCGCGCGGTCGATGGGTCTGGCGCTCGACAGCGGCTGGGAAAACTATGCCGCCGCCACGGTGGGCGCGATCATCCTTCTCGCGCTCTATCGCCTGGTGATGGCCCGCCGCGCTTAATCGGCGCGACAGGCGCTCGCGTCCATGGTCCCGCGTGCGGTTCGTCCCGCCCGCGGGACCTTCGCTATTCGGGAGACAGACAATGCGTAGCCTATTGATGGTTTCGGCCGGCGTCGCGATGCTCGGGCTGACGGCGCCCGCCGCGGCGCAGAACATGCCCGCGCCGATGCACATGATGCCGCACGACGGCACGCTGCTGACGGTAGTGGCCGAGGGGCGCACGACGCGCACTCCGGATCTCGCCACGATCCGCGCAGGCGTGACGACCCAGGCCGCCACCGCGGCCGAGGCGCTCGCCCAGAACAGTGCGCGCATGGAGCGGGTACTCGCCGCGCTCCGCCGGGCCGGAGTTGCCGAGCGCGACATCCAGACGGCGAGCATCCAGCTCAACCCGCAATATCGCTATCAGGAGAATGAGCCGCCGGTCATCACCGGCTATCAGGCGGTGAACATGGTCTCGGTGCGCTTCCGCGACGTCGCGAAGAGCGGATCGATCCTCGACGTGCTGGTGCGCGAGGGCGCGAACAACATCAACGGGCCCAGCCTCTCGCTCGACGATCCGGCCGCCGCGCTCGACGAGGCGCGCCGCGACGCGGTTGCCCGCGCCGCCGCCCGCGCGCAGCTCTATGCCAGCGCCGCCGGCCTGTCGGTCGACCGCATCGTCTCGATCTCGGAAACGATGGAGGGAGCGGGGCCGCAGCCGCCGATGATGGTCTCCGCCCGCGCGCAGAGCGAATCGGCCGATACCGCGATCGTGCCGGGCGAGCAGGACGTTACCGTCACGCTCACCTTCCGCTTCCTGCTGAAGTGAAACGAGAAAGGGGCCGCCCGGCGGGCGACCCCTTTTTTCTGTTCCGCCGGAGCGGCCGTACGATCCGGTTCAGCGCAGCGAACCGCGGCGCACCAGATTGACGATCGCGAGCAGGATGATCGCGCCCACCAGCGAGACGAGGAACGTGCCCACGGTGATGCCGTCGTTGATGTCGGCGCTCGAGAAGAGCCAGCCGCCGATGAAGGCGCCGACGATGCCCACGACGATGTTGAGGAAGATGCCTTGCTGCGCATCGGTGCGCATGACGAGCGATGCGAGCCAGCCGACGACGCCGCCGACGATCAGCCAGACGATAATGCCAACGAGATCCATTCGAGGTCCCTCCGTTTCACCTCCGGTACGTTCCGGAGATCACCGCAAAGACTCGCGAAGCCCGTGCTTGGTTCCGGCCGCCCCCGCTTGGCCGTCCAGGTCGTCCCTCAATATTTCTGCTGGCGCTCGTACAGCGTGCGATAATGCTGGATGCGCGTGACGCGCAGCCCGGGCATGCCCGAACGGTCGATCGCGCGCTGCCAT
This sequence comes from Sphingosinithalassobacter sp. CS137, assembly GCF_014334115.1. Classification (NCBI taxonomy): domain Bacteria; kingdom Pseudomonadati; phylum Pseudomonadota; class Alphaproteobacteria; order Sphingomonadales; family Sphingomonadaceae; genus Sphingosinithalassobacter; species Sphingosinithalassobacter sp. CS137. The sequence goes on along the minus strand of NZ_CP060494.1, from coordinate 1,704,434 downwards.
CCGGCGAATTCCTCCACCGTCAGGCCATAGCGTTCGCAGACCTCGTCGATGCTCAGCAGACCGCCGTTCACTGCGGCCACGACTTCGGCCTTGCGCCGCACGACCCAGCGGGTCGTGTCGGGCGGCGGCAGCGTGTCCAGCGTCAGCGGCTCGCCCAGCGGACCGATGACTTTTGCAGGGCGGATCTTCTGATTCTCAATCATCTACCAAACCTCGATCGGGGCGGGGGGCCCCCTCTCCAACTCACTTGAACGACCGTTAGACGTGCTGCTTCAACATTGGCTGAAACGGGACGGTAAACAGCGTATTCACTCCTGCGGCCAACGCCTTAACGCCAGCGAAACGGCGCGATGAAATGCGCCGTGCGGCGGCGCCAGCAGCTCGGCCTCGGGCGCCGTGCCGCTCAGCCGCGCCTGCGCCGCCGCCGTCGGGCTCGCCGCCTGGCGCGCGGCCACGCCGACCAGCAGCACGGCCAGTTCGGTGGGCAGCGCCGTAACCGCGACGTCGCGGTCCAGTCGGGCAAAGCTCAGGTCCACTGCTACGCATCCGCAAAACTCACTTCGGACGACTCTCGTAGCGGCGCGTCCTGAAGGACCGGTAAAGGCGCCGAAATTTTGCATCGGCGCGTCCGGCGCCCTATGTGCGGCGGCGATGCATTCCGGTGATTTCCAGCTTCCCGAGCCGCTCGCCGCGCGGCGGATCGTCGTCGCCATGTCGGGCGGGGTCGACAGCTCGGTCGTGGCCGCGCTCGCGGCCCGCACCGGCGCCGAAACGATCGGCATCACGCTCCAGCTCTACGATCATGGCGAAGCGGTCGGGCGTGCGGGAAGCTGCTGCGCGGGCAGCGACATCCGCGATGCGCGCGCAGTCTGCGATCGGCTCGGAATCGCCCATTATGTGTTCGATCACGCCAGCAGCTTCCGCGAATCGGTGATCGACGATTTCGCCGACGAATATCTCGCCGGGCGCACGCCGATCCCCTGCGTCCAGTGCAATATCGGCCCGAAATTCACCGATCTGCTGGCGATTGCGCGCGATCTGGGCGCCGATTGCCTCGCCACCGGCCATTATGTCCGCCGTGTCGAGGGCGCCGCGGGGGCAGAGCTGCACCGCGCCGCCGATCCGGCGCGCGATCAGAGCTATTTCCTGTTCGCCACCACTGCGGCGCAGCTCGATTTCCTGCGGTTTCCGCTGGGTGGCCTGCCCAAGCCCGAGGTGCGGGCGCTCGCCGCCGAACTGGGGCTCGGCGTGGCGGGCAAGCCGGACAGCCAGGACATCTGCTTCGTGCCCGACGGCGATTACGCCACGCTCGTCAAGAAGCTGCGGCCGCAGGCCGAGGCGGGCGGCGACATCGTCGACGAGCGCGGGGTGAAGCTCGGCGAACATCGCGGGCTCATCCATTTCACCGTCGGCCAGCGCCGCGGGCTCGAAATCGGCGGCCAGGCCGAGCCGCTCTACGTCCTGCGGCTCGATCCGCAGCGGCGTGAAGTGATCGTCGGGCCCAAGCGCGCGCTCGCGGTGCGTGCGGCGCGGATCGAGCGGTTGAACTGGATCGGCGGCGATGCGGCCGGGCCGATGACGGCGAAGGTGCGGTCGCTTGCCAAGCCCGTGCCTGCGCGGCTCGAGGGCGATCGCGTGGTGTTCACCGCGCCCGAATATGGCGTCGCGCCCGGCCAGGCCGCGGTGCTCTATTCGGGAGATCGCGTGTTGGGCGGCGGCTGGATCGCCGAAACCGAACGCGCCGATCTGGCACTGGCCTGATCCGGCCGGGTCAGTCGGGGAGCAGGAACGCGCCCTCGATCACCGTCACGCAGTTGCCGCCCAGGATCACCATGTCGCCGGCCAGCCCGCACTGCACATGGCCGCCGCGTGCGCTCGCCTGATAAGCAGCGAAAGCCTCGCGCCCCAGCCGCTGCGCCCAATAGGGCGTCAGCACGCAATGCGCCGATCCGGTCACCGGATCCTCGTCGATCCCCGCGGCGGGCGCGAACACGCGGCTCACCACATCGGTGTCGCCGCCCGGCGCCGTGACGATGTTCAGCGTGTCGCCGATCTGCGCCAGCGCGCGAAAGTCCGGCTCCACCGCGCGCACCGCCTCGGCGCTGTCGAGCACCGTCAGGTCATAGCCGCTGGCGTGGCGCAGCGTCTGCGCTTCCTCGATCCCCAGTGCCTCGAGCAGCCCCGGCACTTCGGCCGGCTCGGGCGGATAGGCGGGCAGCGCCATCGCATAGCCGTCGCCGTCGCGCCGCACCTCGAGCAGCCCGGCCTGGCGCGTGCGAAAGACGACTCGGTCCGTCTCCGAATTCGCGTTCAGCAGATAATGGCCGCTCGCCAGCGTCGCATGGCCGCACAGCGCAACTTCGGTGGTCGGCGTGAACCAGCGCAGCTCGTAATCGGCCTCGTCGCTGTCGTCGGGAACGAGGAAGGCGGTCTCGGAGAGATTGTTCTCCATCGCGATCGCCTGCAGCACCGCGTCGTCGAGCCACGCGTCGAGCGGCATCACCGCGGCCGAATTGCCGGTGAAGGGCGCGCTCGCGAACGCGTCGATCTGGGCGAAGGGCAGCTTCATCGCTTGGTCTCCTTGAGGAAGGCGCTCTCGTCGGCCTCGACGAGCGGATTGTGCGGATCGTCGACCTGTCCCGCCGGATCGAGGTGGATCAGCACTTCGATTCCCGGGAATTCGTCTGCGAGCGCACGCTCCAGCGCTTCCACCACGTCATGTGCGGCGGCGACGCTCATGTCCGGATCGACCCAGATGTGGAACTGCACGAAGTCGCGATTGCCGCTGGTCCGCGTGCGCAGGTCGTGCAGCCGCTCGAATCCCGAAAGGCCGCAGGCGACTTCGACCAGTCGGCGGCGCTTCTCCTCGGGCCATTCGCGGTCCATCAGCTGGTTGATCGCCTCGACCGAGGCGCGCCACGCGCCGAACATCAGCCAGAAGGCGATGGCGATGCCGAACAGCGGATCGGCGCCGGCAAGCCCCAGATAGCCTTCGAGCACCAGCGCGACGATCACTGCGCCGTTGAGCAGCAGGTCCGATTGATAGTGGACATGGTCCGCGCCGATCGCCACCGATCGGGTGCGCCGGATCACTGACCGCTGATAGCTGGTCAGCGCAAGCGTCAGCACGAAGGCGACGATCGAAACGCCGATGCCATATTCGGGATCGGTGCTCGTCTGGTCGGTCGACAGCCGCTCGATCGCGCGCAGCAGGATGGCGAAGGCGGAAACCGCGATCACGCCCACCTGGAACAGCGCGGCCAGCGCCTCGGCCTTGCCGTGGCCGAAGCGATGCTCGGCGTCGGCGGGCTGCATCGCCCAGCGCACGCCGCCCAGCGTCACCAGTGACGCGACCAGATCGAGCAGACTGTCGGCGAGCGAGGCGAGCACCGCCACCGATCCGGTCTTCAGCGCCGCCCAGGCTTTCAGTGCGCCGAGCAGCAGCGCGACGGCAACGCTCGCGAGAGCCGCCCGGCGAACCGGCCGGTTCACGGGTAGAGCAGCCCCTCGGACCAGCCCTCCGCGCCCGGCGTGGTTTCGCGCACGAACAACCGCCGTTCGTGCAGCCGATGTTCGCGGTCCTGCCAGAACTCGATTCGCTCGGGGCTCACCCGCCAGCCGCCCCAATGCGGCGGGCGCGGCACCGGCCCGCCTTCGAACCGCGCGCGAACGGCTTCATAGCGTTCCTCGAACACCGCGCGCGCGGGCAGCGGGCGCGACTGGTCCGAAGCCCAGGCGCCAAGCTGCGAATCGCGGCCGCGGCTGGCGAAATAGGCGTCCGATTCGGCGTCGCTCACGCGTGCGACCGGCCCTTCGACTCGCACCTGCCGCCGCAGCGACTTCCAATGGAACAGCAGCGCCGCGCGCGGGCATTCGGCAAGCTCGATCGCCTTGCGGCTCTCGCCGTTGGTGTAGAAAGTGAAGCCTTCGGCGCCATGCCCCTTCAGCAGCACCATCCGCACCGACGGCTGGCCCGCCGGATCGACGGTGGCGAGCGCCATCGCATTGGCGTCGTTGGGTTCGCTCGCCTGGGCGTGCGCGAACCAGCTGTCGAACAGCGCGATCGGGTCTTCTGCCATGGCCCGCGCTCTACCGGCACCCCGCAGGAGTGTCGAGGAACGAGTCGCGCGCTCGGGGATTGAATCGGCCTCGCAACGAGGAGAATGGCATGGCCGCGCGCGCCTATTGGCAGGGACAGATTCGCCTGGCGCTGGTGTCGATCCCGGTGGAGATCTTCACCGCGACTCGCTCCGGCGCCGCCATCTCGTTCCGCCAGATTCACGAACCGAGCGGCAAGCCGGTCAAATATGAGAAAGTGGTTCCCGGCGTCGGCCCGATCGACACCGACGAGATCATGAAGGGCTTCGAATACGAAAAGGGCTCCTACATCCTGCTCGATCAGGAAGAGATCGACGCAGTGAAGCTCGAATCGAAGAAGACGCTCGAGCTCACGCAATTCGTCGACGCGCACGAGATCGACGTTCTCTATTACGAGAAACCCTATTTCGTGGTCCCCGCCGACGATCTGGCGGAGGAAGCGTTCATCGTGCTGCGCGAGGCGCTGCGGCGGACGAAGAAGGTCGGGCTCGGCCAGCTCGCGCTGCGCGGCCGCGAACATGTCGTCAGCCTCAAGCCCTGCGGGCGCGGGATGGTCCTCGAAACGCTCCGCTATGCCGACGAAGTGCGCAAGGCGCAGAGCTATTTCCGCGACATCTCCGACGAGAAGCCCGATGCCGAGCTGCTCGAGCTGGCCGAATCGCTGATCGAGAAGAAGACCGCCGCCTTCGATCCGCAGGAGTTTCACGATCGCTATGTCGACGCGCTCAAGGATCTGATCGAGCGCAAGAAAAGCTCGAAGGGCGGCCGTATCGTCGAGGAGGCTGAGGAAGGCCCCGCCAGCCGCGGCTCGAATGTCGTCGATCTGATGGCCGCGCTCAAGAAGTCGCTCGAAAAGCCCGGCGCCTCGAACGACGACGAGGTCGAGACCAAGCCGGCGAAAAAGGCATCGAGCCGCTCGCGTAGCAGCAGCAGCGCGAAAAAACCTCCGGCGAAGAAGAAGGCGGCGGGCTGACGCGCGATGGCCGACGCCGATCTTCTCGCCAGATACAATGCCAAGCGCGATTTCGCGAAGACCGCCGAGCCGCGCGGCGAAGCAGGGGGCGGCACCGGCCGCACCTTCATGGTCCAGAAGCACGATGCCTCGCGGCTCCACTGGGATCTGCGGCTCGAAGTCGATGGCGTGCTCAAGAGCTGGGCGGTGACGCGCGGCCCCAGCCTCGATCCGGGCGAAAAGCGGCTCGCGGTCCGCACCGAGGATCACCCGCTCTCCTATGCCACCTTCGAAGGCACCATCCCGCAGGAGGAATATGGCGGCGGCACCGTCATGCTCTGGGATCGCGGCGAGTGGGAGCCGGTGGAGGGCAAGAGCGCGAAGGATCTCGAAAAGGGCCATCTCCACTTCCGCCTCTTTGGCGAGCGGATGCGCGGCGAGTGGCTGCTGATCCGCCTCAAGCCGCGCGGCCGCGAAAAGGCCGAGAACTGGCTGCTGCGCAAGCTCGAGGACGAATATGCCGGCGGCACCGACACATTGGTCGAGACCGGCCTCACCAGCGTGAAGACCGGCCGGACGATGCTCGAGATCGCCGAGGGCAGGCAAGCGACCGGGAAGAAGCCGCCCGCGAAGCGCGCGAAGAGCGGCGCCAAACCCAGAAGCGCCCAGGCCCCGGCGTTCCGCCCGGTTCAGCTCGCCACGCTCGTCGATGCCGTCCCCTCGGGAAACCAGTGGCTGCACGAAGTCAAATATGACGGCTATCGCGCGTTGCTCAGCCTGGGCGCGGGCGGGCCGCGCATCTTCACTCGCTCGGGGCTCGACTGGACCGACAAATTTCCCGGCATCGCCGATGCCGCCGCGTCGCTTCGCGTCGGTTCGGCGCTGATCGACGGCGAGATCGTCGCGTTCAACGACGGCCGCCCCGATTTCTCGACCCTTCAGGACGCGATCTCCGCGGGCGGCAAGGGGCTCGTCTTCTTCGCCTTCGATCTGCTCGAAGCCGATGGCGAGGATCTGACGAAGCTGCCGCAGGTCCAGCGCAAGGAGCGGCTGCGCCCGCTGCTCGCCGAAAGCGACGAACGCATCCAGTTCGCCGAACATGTGATCGGCGCGGGCGAGAAGCTGTTCGGAACGATGTGCCGCGAAGGCTATGAAGGTATCGTCTCGAAGAAGGTCGACGCGCCCTATCGCGGCAGCCGGACCAAGGCGTGGCTCAAGGTGAAGTGCGTGCGGCGCCAGGAATTCGTCATCGTCGGCTGGTCGCCCAGCAATTCGAAGGGGCGGCCGCTGCGCTCGCTGCTGCTCGCGGTGCATGGGCCCGACGGGCTCGAATATCGCGGCAAGGTCGGCACCGGCTTCGACATGGACACGCTTCAGGCGCTGCGCGACAGGCTCGATCGGCTCGCCCGCAAGACGCCGCCGGTCGATGCTCCGAAAAGCGTCGCGAAGGGCGCGCACTGGGTAACGCCGAAGCTCGTCGCCGAGATCGCCTTTGCCGAGCTCACTTCCGAAAACGTCGTCCGCCACGCCAGCTTCCTCGGCCTGCGCGAAGACAAGCATGCCGCCGACGTGACTGCCGAAACGCCCGAGCCGCTGCCGCAGGCGCCTGCCTCGACGGTGAAGATCAGCAGCCGCGATCGCGTGATCTTCCCTGATGCCGGCGTCACCAAGGGCGAACTCGCCGATTACTACCAGGCGGTCTCGCCGGTGTTGCTGCCGTGGATCGCCGATCGGCCGATCAGCCTCGTTCGCTGTCCGCAGGGCCGGGCGAGCAAATGCTTCTTCCAGAAGCACGACGCGGGCAGCTTCGGCGAGCATGTCCGCCATGTCGACATTCGCGAGAAGGATGGCTCGGTTCAGCCCTACCTCTATGTCGACGACGTCGACGGCATCCTCGCCTGCGTCCAGATGGGCACGATCGAATTCCACGGCTGGGGCAGCCGCGTCGCCGATGTGGAGAAGGCCGATCGGCTGGTGTTCGATCTCGATCCCGACGAGGGGCTCGACTTCCGCGACGTCAAGAAAGCCGCCGAGGATCTCAAGCGCCACCTCGCCGACATCGGCCTCACGAGCTTCCCGATGCTCACCGGCGGCAAGGGGGTGCATCTGGTGGTGCCGCTCATTCCCAAGGCCGAGTGGCCGGACGTGAAGAGCTTCGCCGAGCGTTTCGCCCGCGCGCTGGCGCAGGCCGAGCCCGATCGCTTCACCGCCAATCTCAAGAAGGCGAGCCGCACGGGCCGCATCTTCATCGATTATCTGCGCAACCAGCGCGGCGCGACCGCGGTGCTGCCCTATGTCGCGCGCGCGCGGCCCGGCGCGCCGGTCTCGGCGCCGATCAGCTGGAGCGAGCTGCGCGATCTCGACGGGCCCCAGCGGTTCAGTGTCGCCGATGCCGATACGCTGGTCGATCGCGCCACCAGCCGCGCGCTCGCCGGCTGGGGAGAGGCGTCGCAGGAACTGCCCGACGTCTAGCCGAGTCTCCGCCGGTCGCAATCGGCGTTGCGCGGCAGCATGGTTTCCCCCATCGTCCGCCACTCATGCAGCGGGAGCAACGCGCCATCCGGGGTCCAGAAGGACTTTTCGACGCCGGCACCATCGCCGCGCGCTGGATCGCCGATTATTGCGGCGAGGGCCGGTCGGGCGACATGCTCTGCGGGCAGGGCTCGGACGACGCCGCCTGGACGGCGCTGTTCGAGGAGCTCGCCAGCCATAGCGGCGACACGCTCGGGCACGCCCGAGAGCGCGCCCAGCGCCATGCCGACGACATCGGCACCGGCTTTCGCATCGCCGGCGAAGGCGACGAACGGCCCTGGCCGCTCTCGCCGGTGCCGCTGCTGCTTCCGGCGGCGGAGTGGACGAAGATCGCGGCGGGCGTCGCGCAGCGCGCGCGGCTGATGGAGGCGATCCTCGCCGATGTCTACGGCCCGGGGCGGCTTACCGCCGAGGGCCATGTCCCCGCCGCGCTCGTCACCGGCAGCCCGTTCTTCCTCCGCCCGCTGGTCGGCCTCGCGCCGCCCGGCGGCCGCCATCTCCATTTTATCGCCGCCGATCTCTGTCGCGGCCCAGACGGCACTTGGCGCGTGCTCGCCGATCATCTCCGTGCCCCCGCCGGCGCGGGCTATGCGCTCGAAAACCGGCTGGCGATGGCGCGGATGCTGGGCGGCCTGCAGTCGCGACTCAACATCGAGCGGCATGCGCCCTTCTTCGCCGCCTTTCGCGACGGGCTCGCCGCGCTCTGCCGCCGTGCCGAGCCGCGCATCGGCCTGCTCACGCCCGGCCGGCTCAACCCGAGCTATGCCGAACAGGCGCATCTCGCGCGCTATCTCGGCTATCTGCTGGTCGAGGGCGCCGATCTCACCGTGCTCGAGGATCAGGTCTATGTCCGCACCATCGCCGGGCTGAAGCGCATCGATGCGCTGTGGCGCCGAGTCGATCCGCGGCTGCTCGATCCGCTGGCGTTCGACAGCCATTCGACGATCGGCGTTGCCGGGCTCGTCGATGCGATGGCGGCTGGCAATGTCGTTGTCGCCAATGCGCCCGGTGCGGGCATGCTCGAGGCACCCGCGGTGGCCGCCTTCCTGCCGTGGCTCGCCGAGGCGATGCTGGGCGAAACGCTCGCGCTGCCGAGTATCGCGACCTGGTGGTGCGGCGGTGATCGCGAGCGCGGGCAGGTGATCGACCGGCTCGACGAGCTGCTGATTGCGCCCGCGTTCGGCGTGCCGACGCGCGCGTTGCCCGATGGTCGGCCGGTGCTCGGGGCGTCGCTCGACACGGAGGCGCGTGCCGCGCTCCTCGACGATCTGGAGCGGCGGCCGCAGGATTATGTCGGCCAGGAAGTGGCGCGGCTCTCGACCATGCCGATGGTGTCGGGCGAGGGGCTCGTGGCGCGCCCGTTCACGCTGCGTGTCTTCGCCGCGCGCGGTGCCGACGGCGGCTGGACCGTGCTGCCCGGCGGCTTCGCCCGCATCGGCGAACATCCCGATCCGCGCGCGGCGGTGATGGGGGAGGGCAGCTGGTCGGCCGATGTGTGCGTCCACGGGCCTGCCCCGGTCGAACCGGTCACGCTGCTGCCGTCGAGCGCGACGACTCAGCTGCGCCGCAATCCCGGCACGCTTCCCAGCCGCGTCGCCGATAATCTCTTCTGGCTCGGCCGCTATCTTGAACGCGGCGAGGCGCTGCTCGGCGTGGTGCGTGCGCTGCTCGGCAATTCGATCAGCGCCGATACCGGCGCCGCGCTGTCGGCGGAGACGGTTCGGCGGCTGGTCGGGCTGGTGGTCGGCGCCGATGCCGCGCCCGAGCCGCGCGGCCATCGCCGCGCCGATCTCATCCAGCTCGCCCGCACCGCCTTGGAAGACGAAGAGGCGTGGTACAGCGTGCGCGCGATCAATCGTCAGGCGCGGCTGATCGGCGAGGTTTCGCGCGAGCGGCTTTCGGCGGACATGATCCGCCTGCTCGACGCGCCTTTCCCCAGCCGCGGCGGACTGCTCGACAAGGCGGGCTCGCTCCAGCGGCGCTATTCGGCGCTTGCCGGGCTCTCGGCCGAGCATATGGCCCGCACCGAGGCATGGCGCTTCCACGATCTCGGGCGACGGGTCGAACGCGCGGCCGCGGCGCTGCGGGTGGTGCGCGTCTTTGCCGGCGCCGATGCGACCGCCGACGATCTTTCGACTCTGCTCGATCTCGCCGACAGCCAGATCAGCTATCGCCAGCGCTATCTCACCGGGATCGCGCGGGTTCCGGTGGTCGATCTCGTCGCGCTCGATCCCGGCAATCCGCGCTCGATCGCCTATCAGGTGCAGGCGATCGCCGAGCATCTCGATCAGCTGCCGGTGCTGTCCGACGACGGGCTCGCCGAGCCGCAGCAGGAACAGGCGCGGGCGCTGGCGGCGATCGTGCTCACCGCGCGCGCGGCGGCGGTCGACGCGGCGCTGCTCGCCGATCTGCACGATCGGGTCGAAACGCTCTCCGATGCGATCGCCCGCCGCTACTTCCTTCAGGGCGCCGAGCCGCTGCGCGCTTCGGGGCTGGTGCTCGCCTGATGCGCTACGCCATTCGCCACGTCACGCGCTTCGACTATGCCGAGCCGGTCGGCTTCGCGCGCTGCAACCTGCGGCTGAAGCCGATCGACTGGCCGGGCCAGCGGCTCGACGACTATCGGCTGTCGGTCGAACCGGGCGGGCACACTTTCCCGGCACGCGCCGATGCGGGGCTGGCGCATGTCGTTCGGCTGGTGGTCGCGGCGCCGGCGCGCACGCTCACGATCGAAAGCGCGGCGCAGGTGTATGTCGACCGACTGGTGCCGGTGCCCGATGCCGGCGATCCGACGCTGGGCGAAATAGCCGCGCTGGCGCGCGCCAGCGCCGATGCCTCGCCGCTCGGCCCGGCAAGCTATCTCTTTCCCTCGCCGCTCATTCCGATCGATGCGGAGATCGCGCGATGGTGCGCGGCCGATCTCGATCCCGGCCGCGGCGCGCTCGCGGCTGGAATCGCGCTCGCACGGCGCATCCAGGCAGAATTCGCCTTCGATACCGCCGCCACGCTGGTCGATACGCCGCCCGGCGACGCCTTTCGCAAGCGCGGCGGCGTGTGTCAGGATTTCGCGCAGATCATGATCTCGGGTCTGCGCGCCGCCGGCCTGCCCGCCGCCTATGCCTCGGGCTATCTGCGCACGCTGCCGCCGCCCGGCCAGCCGCGGCTGGTCGGCGCCGACGCCACCCATGCCTGGGTGCTGCTGTGGTGTGGGCCCGAACGCGGCTGGGTCGGGCTCGATCCCACCAACGGCATCTGGATGGCGAGCGATCATGTGCTGATGGCGGTCGGCCGCGACTATGCCGATATCGCGCCGATCGACGGGATCGTGCTGGGATCGGGCGCGCAGCGGATGCACGTGTCGGTCGATGTCGAGCCGCTCGGCGATTGCGCCGGCTGAGCGTCCCCTTGCAGGAAGGCCGGCTCGCGCCGATGTTCGCGGCGCCTATATAGGCTTGAAACCGCGTGGAGAGTGAAGAACCCGATGGCAGATCCTTATGCAACGCTGGGCGTGGCACGCGGCGCGAGCGAGGCCGACATCAAAAAGGCCTATCGCAAGCTCGCCAAGGAGCTGCACCCGGACCGCAACAAGGACAATCCCAAGGCGGCCGAGCGGTTCAGCCAGGTCACCCAGGCCTATGACCTGCTGACCGACAAGGACAAGCGCGCGCGCTTCGATCGCGGCGAGATCGATGCCGATGGCAATCCCACCGCGCCGTTCGGCTTCGGCGGCGGCGCGGGGGGGCAGGGGGGCGGCTTCCGCCCCGGCGGCGGCCAGTTCGATTTCGGCGGCCAGGGCGACATCGGCGACATTTTCGAGGGGCTGTTCGGCGGCGGCGCGGGTGCGCGCCAGCAGGGCGGCGGCGGCTTTTCGGGCGGGTTCGGCGGCTTCGGCCGGCGCCAGCCGCCCAAGGGCGCGAACACCGCCTATCGACTGCAGGTGTCGTTCGTCGATGCAGCCACGCTCGCGGCGCAGCGGATTACGCTCGCCGACGGTTCGACGATCGACCTCAAGCTCCCGCCCGGCGTCGAGAGCGGTACGCAGATGCGCCTGTCGGGCAAGGGGCAGGCGGGCCCCGGCGGCAATGGTGATGCGATCGTGACGGTCGAGGTCCAGCCGCATGCCTTCTATACGCGCGACGGCGACGACGTCCGCCTCGACCTGCCGGTCAGCCTCTCCGAAGCCGTGCTCGGCGCGCAGGTGCGCGTGCCCACGCCCGACGGCGCGGTGATGCTGACGGTGCCCAAGGGCTCGACGTCGGGCAAGGTGCTGCGCCTCAAGGGCCGCGGCTTCCATCGCAAGGGCGGGGGGCGCGGCGATCTGCTCGTCACGCTGATGGTCGATCTGCCGGTCGGCGACGACGCGCTGGTCGAGTTCGTCCGGGGCTGGCAGGATCGCGACAAGGGGAACCCGCGCGGCCGCATGGGCGTCTGATCCTTTCGTGGCTGATGCAGACATCTCCCCGGAATCGCCCGAGGCGCGGCGCAAGGGCTTCGGCGGCAAGATCCGGCGGCGGCTGGACGATCTCGGCTTTTCCGAGCGCTTCTTCGAAGTGGTCAAACGTGTCGCGGTCGGCACCTATACCGACGGCTTCACCTATGCCGGCAATCTCGCCTATCTCTCGCTCGTCACGCTGTTTCCCTTCTTCATCGTCGCCGCCGCCATCGCGCGGCTGTTCGGTCACAGCGGCGAGGGCGTCCAGACGCTCGAGGCGTTCCTCCAGACTGTCCCGCCCGACGTCGCCGAAGTGCTGCGAAAGCCGGTGCGCGACGTGCTCGAGGCGCGCTCGGGCACGCTGCTGTGGCTCGGCGCGCTCGTCGGGCTGTGGACCACCGGCGGCTTCATCGAGACGCTGCGCGGCATTTTGCGCCGCTCCTATGGCGTCACCGGCGGTCGGCCGTTCTGGGAGTATCGGCTCGGCTCGGCCGGGCTCATCATCGGCTCGGTGATCCTGCTGATGTCCGCGTTCAGCCTTCAGGTGGTGCTCACCGGCGTGCAGGAGTTCATCACCCGGCTGCTGCCCTTTGCCGATGATGCCGCGCGGATCGTCTCGATCAGCCGGCTCGCGCCCGGCGTCGCGCTGTTCATCGCGCTCTACATCCTTTTCTATTCGCTCACCCCCAGCGGCTATCGCCGCCATTGCCATAAATGGCCGGGCCCGCTGTTCACCACCTGCTGGTGGCTCGCCACCACGGCGCTGCTGCCGGTCGTGCTCGGCAGCCTGGGCACCTATGATCTCACCTACGGCAGCCTCGCGGGCGTGATGATCACGCTGATCTTCTTCTTCATCATCGGCCTCGGCCTCGTTATCGGCGCCGAGCTCAACGCCGCACTGGCGGAAGACCCCGACGAGGGTCTAGACGAGGCGCAGGAACAGGAGGCGCAAGCGACGTGACGGGACTGATGCAGGGCAAGCGCGGGCTGATCATGGGGCTCGCCAACGATCGATCGCTCGCCTGGGGCATTGCGCAGAAGCTGCGCGAAGCCGGGGCGGAGCTGGCATTCACCTATCAGGGCGAGGCACTCGCCAAGCGCGTCCGGCCGCTCGCCGAGCAGCTCGGCTCGGATTTCCTGATCGAGTGCGACGTTTCCGACATGGCGGCGCTCGATACGGCGTTCGACACGCTGCAGGCGAAATGGCCGACGATCGACTTCGTCGTCCACGCGATCGGCTTTTCCGACAAGAACGAGCTGCGCGGCCATTATTACGACACCAGCCTCGACAATTTCCTGATGACGATGAACATCTCGGTGTTCTCTTTCACTGCGGTGGCGAAGCGCGCGCGCGCGATGATGCCGAACGGCGGCAGCCTGCTGACGCTCAGCTATTACGGCGCGGAAAAGGTCGTGCCGCACTATAACGTCATGGGCGTGGCGAAGTCGGCGCTCGAAACCAGCGTCAAATATCTCGCGATGGACCTCGGGCCCGAAAAGATCCGCGTCAACGCGGTCTCGGCGGGGCCGATCAAGACGCTCGCCGCCAGCGGCATCGGCGACTTCCGCTACATCATGAAGTGGAACGAGCTCAATTCGCCGCTTCGCCGCAACGTGACGATCGAGGATGTCGGCGGCGCCGGCCTCTATCTGCTCTCCGATCTCGCCTCGGGCGTGACGGGCGAGACGCACCATGTCGATGCCGGCTACAACGTCATCGGCATGAAGGCCGAGGACGCGCCCGACATCGCGCTGAGCTGACGCTTCGCGTGACGACGACGATCCAGCGCGCCGCGCCGCGCGACGCGCACGACATCGACGCTATCCTGCGCGCCTGTTTCCCGCGCCCGGCCGAAGCGATGCTGGTGAAGCAGCTCGCGATCGACGGTGATCTCGTGCTCGCGCTGATCGCGCGCGACGAGGCGAGCGGCACGGCGGCGGGCATCGTCGCGCTCAGCAGGATGCATGTGGCGATCGGCCCCGAATCGGTGCCTGCGGTGGCGCTCGCCCCGCTCGCGGTGCTGCCCGCCTATCGCCAGACCGGCGTCGCGGAGGCGCTGGTCCGTGCGGCGATCGACGAGATGACGCGGGCGGGCGCGCTGCTGATGTTCGTGCTCGGCGAGCCCGGCTTCTACGGCCGCTTCGGCTTTTCCGCCGCGGCGGCGGAGGGCTTCGACTCGCCCTATGCCGGGCCGTATCTGCTGGCGATCGAGCTGCAGGGCGGGCTGCCCTGCGGCGCGCGGGGGCTTGCGGATCACCCGCCCGCCTTTGCCGCGCTGAACGAGGTCTGAGCCGCCATGCCCCGGGTGTTCGAGCATCAGGGATGGCGCTTTTTCTTCTACTCGAACGAAGGCGATCCGCGCGAGCCGGCGCACGTCCATGTTCTGAAGGAGGGGCGCGAAGCGAAGTTCTGGCTTTATCCGGAGGTGGCGCCTGCCTACAATCACGGGCTTTCGGCGCGTGAGCTCCGGCTTGTCTCGCAAGTCGTGCTGGAACGCCGCCGGGATATTGAGGAAGCGTGGCATGCCCATTTCGGTTAGTGCAGTCAGCGTCCGCTTCGATGCGGATCAGATGTGGGTGGCGCTCGAGGACGGGCGGATCCTCGGCGTGCCGCTCGCCTGGTTTCCTCGGTTGCGGAACGCTACTCCGGCTCAGCGCGAAACCGTTATGATCAGCCCGTCCGGTCTGCACTGGGACGTGCTCGACGAAGACATTTCGATCGCAGGGTTGCTCAGAGGCAATGGCGATCTGTCGCAGGCGCCCGCGACCGCCGCATGAGCTTCAATACCTTCGGTCGCATCTTCCGCTTCACCACATGGGGCGAGAGCCACGGCCCCGCCCTGGGCGCCGTGGTCGATGGCTGTCCGCCGGGGCTGGCGCTCAGCGAGTCCGACATCCAGCCGTTCCTCGATGCCCGGCGCCCCGGCCAGTCGCGCTTCACCACCCAGCGGCGCGAGCCCGATGCGGTGCGCATCCTCTCGGGCGTGTTCGAGGGGCGGACGACCGGAACGCCGATCAGCCTGATGATCGAGAATGTCGACCAGCGCTCGAAGGATTATTCGGACGTCGCCAAGGCCTATCGCCCGGGCCACGCCGACTATGCCTATGACGCGAAATACGGCTTCCGCGACTATCGCGGCGGCGGGCGCAGTTCGGCGCGCGAGACGGCGGCGCGCGTCGCGGCGGGCGGCGTGGCGCGCAAGGTGATTCCCGAAGTGACGATCACCGCCTGGGTCGAGGCGATCGGCGGCGACGCGATCGATCCGGCGAACTTCGATGCGGACGAGATCGGCCGCAACGCCTTCTTCTGCCCCGATGCCGCCGCCGCCGCGCGCTGGGAAACGCTGGTGGACGCTGCGCGCAAGGCCGGTTCCTCGCTCGGCGCGGTCGTCGCCTGCGAAGCGACCGGCGTGCCCGCGGGCTGGGGCGCGCCGCTCTATGCCAAGCTCGACAGCGAGCTCGCCGCCGCGTGCATGTCGATCAATGCGGTCAAGGGCGTCGAGATCGGCGACGGCTTCGCGGCCGCCGTGCTGTCGGGCGAGGCCAATGCCGATCCGATGCGCCCGGGCGCCGACGGGCCGGAGTTCCTCGCCAATCATGCCGGCGGCATCGCGGGGGGCATCTCTACCGGACAGCCGCTGCGGCTGCGCGTCGCGTTCAAGCCGACCAGCTCGATCCTCACCCCGGTCGAAACGGTCACTCGCGACGGCGAGGCGACCGAGATCGCGACCCGGGGGCGCCACGATCCCTGCGTCGGCATCCGCGGGGTTCCGGTCGTCGAGGCGATGGTCGCGCTCGTCCTCGCCGATCAGAAGCTGCTGCATCGCGCCCAGTGCGGCTGAGCGGTCCGGTTCAGCCGTCGCCGCTCCTATCCATCAGCCGCCCGAAACACCGCCAGTCCGCTACCACCTGCTCGGCATAGCGCCGGGCGTTCTCGATCAGCGCATCGCGTTCGCGGTCGAGCGCGTCGGCCATCGCGGTCTCGAACCGCACCGAGCGGTTGTCGCCGCGGGCATGGGCAAGCGCGGCCGCGGTGCCGCAGGCGACCGCATAGTCGCGCATCCGCTGCCCCACATGGCGCTTGGCGAGGCAGATTTCCTCGGGCTCGGCGCTCACCCGCGCATGGTGGCGCGATCGGATCAGCCAGTGCGCGCCTTGCCATTCCATCTGGTCGAGCAGCAGGTCGGGCTCGCGTTGCACGCGCCGTTGGATATGCACGGTCAGATGCGCCGCGCCCAGGCTGTTGCGCGGATCGAGATCGGGAAAGGCATGGACCGGCGCCGCCACGCGCTGCTGCTTCGCCTCCACAACCTGTGCCATCGCGAGGCCCGCCGTTCCGATCGCGCCCTCGCGCCCGACGAGCAGATAATAGCGCGGCAGCTCGAGCGATCCCGTGCCCTGTCCCAGCCGCTCGATGATGTCGAGGATGGTGTCGTCGACATAGGGACGAAAGGCGGCGCGGGCGCTTTCCTCCAGCGCCGGCTCCAGCCGGCGGTACCGGTTCGGCCGCTCGCGGAAACACAGGCCGTTCGGTCCGCTCGCCGCCGCCTTGCCCAGCGAGCTCTTGCGCTCGAACTTCTTCCCGCCGATCGCCCGTTTGCGCGCCTTCTTCAGATAGCGGCGCAGCGGATGGCGGCGGGCGAATCGGTCGAGCGTCGTCCGGCGCACCATCGGATTGTCGATCACGCGGCGGCAGGTCTCGGCATAAGAATCGAGGCACGCGCGCACGGCGGCTTCGGCATCGTCGGCGCTCGCAGCGGCAAGCCCGTCCAGATCCGCGAATGCGTCGGTCGCGTATCTGCCGGCCAGAATGCCGCGCGCCAGCTCGGCGCCGACGAACAGGCTGACCGAAAGCCGCATCAGATCCCAGCCGGCGCGGCCGATACAGGCTTCGTCGAAGTCGGTCGGCACAAAGGCGATGTGGCGCCCGTGCGACCCCTTCTCCGTCACGAAGCCGAAATTGCCCATATGGCAGTCCCCCAGCACCGCAGTGGTGCAGGCCGGCGTGTCGAACCCCGCCGGCAGGCGCAGCGCGCCGTCGGCCAGGTCGGCGTAGAAGAGCTGCGCCGAGCCGCGCAGGAAGCGGTACGGGCTTTCGAGCATCCTGCGGTGCTTGGTCGTCGGCGGGCCCGCGCCGGGACGGACTCCGTCGACACGGTCGATCGCCGCCGCGATCCGCTCGGTGCGTGCTTCCTGTTGGGCCACGCTTGGGGAACCGCGAAGGCCGCGTCCCGTTCCGCACCGCGCTTCGGGGGCGGCGGAACGCGATTGGTCGCTCAAATCGTGCAGATGCCGGTCGAACCGGCGGCGGACTGCGCCGAACGGGGCGGCTGCCCGGGCGCCTTTGCCGGAGAAGAGGGTTCTTCAGCTGCTCAGTTCAGCAACCGGAGTAAACCCATGCGTACCACGACACTTGCGAGCCTCTTGTTCCTCTGCGGCTCGACTGCGGCAGTCGCGCACATCCAGGCAGCGCCGGCGCTTCAGGACGCGCCGAACGCCACCGCCAACACGCTGATGGACGAACCGCTGGCCGAGGATCCGGCGCTCGATCCGCTGGCGAACCAGACGGGCGAGCCGATGCCCGATGCGCCGCTGCCCGGTGACGATCTCGACCAGCCCCCGCTCGATCCCGCGACGCCCGATCCCGTGCTCGACGAGGAAGTGTCGGATCCGACGACGATCGGGCCGGTGATGCCCGAGCCGATGGGAGACGATGCGCCGCCGACGCGCTGAGGCGGGGAGTGCGCCCGGCGGAAGCCTCTGGCCGGGCGCGACCTTCAATCGGCGAAGGGGTCGCGCACCAGGATCGTGTCGTCGCGCTCGGGGCTGGTCGATACCAGCGCGACCGGGCACTGGATCAGCTCCTCGATCCGGCGGATGTACTTGATCGCCTGCGCCGGCAGTTCGGCCCAGCTGCGCGCGCCCGCGGTCGATTCCGACCAGCCCTCGACCGTTTCGTAGATCGGCTCAACTTCGGCCTGATCGTTGAAATTGGCGGGATAATAGTCGAGCTCCGCGCCGCGCAGCCGATAGCCGGTGCACACTTTCACTTCGTCGAATCCGTCGAGCACGTCGAGTTTGGTGAGCGCGATTCCGGTGACGCCCGAAACCGCGACCGACTGGCGGACGAGCACTGCGTCGAACCAGCCGCAGCGGCGCTTGCGCCCCGTCACCGTGCCGAATTCGCGCCCGCGCGTGCCCAGCCGTTCGCCGGTCTCATTGTCCTGCTCGGTCGGGAAGGGCCCCGATCCGACGCGCGTCGTATAGGCCTTGGCGATGCCCAGCACGAAGCCGACCGCGCCCGGCCCCAGTCCCGATCCCGCCGCGGCGGTGCCCGCCACCGTGTTCGACGAAGTGACGAACGGATAGGTCCCGTGGTCGATGTCGAGCAGCACGCCCTGCGCGCCTTCGAACAGGATGCGGCGGCCGCGCGCGCGCGCCTCGTGCAGCGTCCGCCACACCGGCTGGGCATAGGGCAGGACGAAACCGGCGATCTCCTCGAGCTGCGCGGTCAGCGCGGCGCGGTCGATCGGCGCTTCGCCGAAGCCGGCGCGCAGCGCGTCGTGGTGCGCGCTCAGCCGGTCGAGCTGCGGCCCCAGGCTGTCGAGGTGGGCGAGGTCGCACACCCGGATCGCGCGGCGGCCCACCTTGTCCTCGTAAGCCGGGCCGATGCCGCGCCGCGTCGTGCCGATCTTGCCGGCGCCGCTGGCGTCCTCGCGCAGTCCGTCGAGGTCGCGGTGAAAGGGCAGGATCAGCGGGCAGGTGTCGGCGATCATCAGCGTGTCGGGAGTCACTTCGACTCCCTGCCCGCGCAGCCGCTCGATCTCGTCGCGCAGCGCCCAGGGGTCGAGCACCACGCCATTGCCGATCACGCTCGGCGTGCCGCGCACGATGCCCGAGGGCAGCAGCGAGAGCTTGTAGGTGTTGTCGCCCACCACCAGCGTGTGGCCGGCATTGTGCCCGCCCTGAAACCGCACGACCACATCGGCGCGCTCGGCGAGCCAGTCGACGATCTTGCCCTTGCCTTCATCGCCCCATTGGGCGCCGATCACTGCGACGTTCGCCACTATTCCGTCCTCGAAGCGGGCCCCGCGGCCCCGAGCTTGGCGCCCTAGTCGCCCCGTCGCGTCGCGGCAACCTCAGCCGTCGATCGCGGCGCGCACGCGATGCGCCAGCGCATCGAAGTCGAACGGCTTGGCGAGCACCGCTCCCGCGTCGCTGTCGGGCGCCGGTTCGCTCTCGCGCGAATAGCCGGTGGTGAACAGCACCTTCAGGTCGGCGATGTGCTCGCGCGCCTTGGCGGCGAGCTCGCGCCCGGTCATGTCGGGCATCACCATGTCGGTGAAGAGCAATGTCGCCCGCTGTCCCCGATCGAGCAGCCGCAGCGCCTCGGGCCCGTCGCGTGCGTCGATCACCGTATAGCCCAGCTCGCGCAGCGCCTCGACCGAGAAGCTGCGCACGCGGTCCTCGTCCTCGACGACGAGGATCGTCTCGCCCCGGCGCGCGCGCGGCGCCGCGGCGCGCGCGGTCGCGGCGGGCGCATCGGGCAACTGGCCGCCGCTGTAGCAGGGCAGATAGACGCGCACCGTCGTGCCTTCGCCCGGGGCGGTTTCGACTCGGATCTGCCCGCCCGACTGGCGCACGAATCCGAACACCTGGCTCAGCCCCAGCCCGGTGCCCTTGCCGACGCCCTTGGTGGTGAAGAACGGCTCGAACGCGCGCGCCGCCACGTCGGGCGGCATGCCGCAGCCGGTGTCGCGCACCGCGATCTGCACATAGTCGCCCGGCGCCAGGTCATAGGCGGCACGGTCCTCCTCGCGCAGCGTCACGTTCGCCGTCTCGATCGTCAGCGTGCCGCCCTGGGGCATCGCGTCGCGTGCGTTCACCGCCAGGTTGAGGATCACGTTCTCGAGCTGGTTGGGATCGGCAAGCGCGTGCCACACGGTGCGCGGCAGGATCGTCTCGACGGTCACGTCCTCGCCCAGCGTCCGCACCAGCAGCTCGATCATGCCGGCGACCATGTCGTTGGCGCTGACCGGCACCGGCTTCAGCGGCTGCTGGCGTGAAAAGGCGAGCAGCCGCTGGGTCAGCGCCGCCGCCCTGCTGGCCCCGTCGCGCGCCGCGGTGACATAGCGGTCGACATCGGTCTGCCCCTGGGCGAGCCGCCGCTCGAGCAGGTCGAGCGCGCCGACCACGACCGCCAGCATATTGTTGAAATCATGCGCGATGCCGCCGGTCAGCTGGCCCACCGCCTCCATCTTCTGCGCCTGGCGGAGCTGTTCCTCGGCGGCCATCAGCTGGCGCGTCCGCTCCTCCACAGCCTGCTCCAGCTCCTGCCGCGAGCGGGCGAGCACTTCGCGCGCATCGACGATTTCCTGCACGTCGGTGCAGGTGCCGAACCAGCGCGTGATGGCGCCATATTCGTCGCGCACCGCCTGGGCGCGGCCGAGCACCCAGCGATAGTGGCCGCTGTGGTGCCGCAGCCGGTATTCGATGTGATAGGGCTCGCCGGTCTCGAGGCATCGGCGCCACAGCTTCACGGCGCGCGGCTCGTCGTCGGGATGGAACACGCCGGCCCACATGTCGCCGTCGGTCGATCCATGAGGCACGCCGGTATATTCGTACCAGCGATCGTTAAAATAGTCGTGGTACCCGTCGGGGCGCGTCGCCCAGATCATCTGGTCGATCGAATTGGCGATCGCGCGGAACTTCTCCTCGCTCTCGCGCAGCGCCGCGGCGGCACTGACGCGCTCCACTGCGTCCCACGAGATTTCGGCGACCGCTTCGATGAACGCCACTTCCTCGGCCGTCCAGTCGCGCGGCTCCGCCTGGTTGGCGTAGAGACTGGCTACCCAGCTGCCGCCGCGCAGCAGCGGCACGCCCACCGCGGCGGGAGAAAGCTGCGCGAGCTCGGTGCCGGGATAGTCGGTCTGCGAGTCGCGAGTCACCACGCTGCGCCCCGAGCGATAGCGCTCTACCGCCGATCCCAGGATATCGACGCTCATCGTACCCTGCATCGCCGGCAGCGATCCGTTCGTCCACGACGGTCCGAACTGGAGGATGCCGTCGCCGATGACGCGATAGAAGCCGACTCGGTCGAGCCCCATGCGCTGGGCGAGCGCGGCCGCGGTGAAGCGCATGATCGCCGCCGGCGTGTCGAGCGTCCGCTGCCGCTCGGCCAGTGCATAGATGAAGGTCTGCGCCTCGTTGGCGATCCGCAGCTCCTCGGCCGCCAGCCGCGCCGCATCCTCGTTCGCGCGGCGCGCGGTGATGTCGTAGCTCACGCCGGGGAAGCGGACCGGCATGCCCGCCTCGTCGAAGAAGCCCCGGCCCTGGGTCAGCAGCCACCGCACCTCGCCGTCGGGGCGCAGCACGCGATATTCGATCGACAGCGTCTCGTGCTTCTCGACCGCCGATTCGATCGCGCCGCGCACCCGCTCGCGGTCGTCGGGATGGACGAGCTGGTAAAAGCCCTCGATCGTCGTTCCCTTGGCCAGCCGATCGGGGTCGACTCCGAACAGCCTGGCGAACCGCCCGTCGCCGCGCAGCCGCCCGGTGCGTCCGTCCCATTCCCAGGTGCCGATTCCGGCCGAAGCGTCGAGCGCCAGCTGCAGCCGCTCCTCGCTCGTGCGCAGCGCGGTCTCGGCCTCGGCGCGCTCGGTCACGTCGGTCGCCTGGATGAAGATGTCGGTGGTGTTGCCGCGCGCGTCCTTGATCGGCTGGAACACGAAATCCAGGATGCGCGTCTCGGCCGGCGCGTCGGCGGTGCGCTGGAGCTCCACCGGTGTCGCCGTGGTGCGAAACGCCTCGCCCGTGCGGTACACCGTGTCGAGCACTTCGACATAGCCCTGTGCGACGACTTCGGGCAGCGCCTCGGCAACTTCGCGTCCGATCAGGTCGCGCGCGCCGACCAGCTCGAGATAGGCGGGATTGGCCAGTTCGAACCGGTGGTGCGGCCCGTGGAGCAGCGCGACCGCGCCCGGCGCCTGCTGGAACAGCTCGCGCATCCGGTCGACTTCGCTCTTGCGCGCGTTTTCGGCGAGCACCACGCGCGTCGTTTCGTTGCCCTGGTTGAACACGCCGGCAATCGCGCCGTCGCGATCGCGGATCGGCGTGAAGCTGTAGTTCCACCACGTGTCCTGCGGCCGTCCCTCGCGCACCATCGGCAACAGCTGGTCGAACGCCGCGATTCCCTTGCCGGTGCGCAGCACTTCGTCGAACTGCGGCGCGATCACGCTCCAGATGTCGCCCCACACTTCGCGTGCCGGGCGGCCCAGGCACCACGGATGCCGCTCGGCCGGGATCGGCGCCCAGGCGTCGTTGTAGAGCAGCCGCAGATCGGGCCCCCAGTAAATCGCGGTGGGAAAGCTCGATCCCAGGCAGATCCCCAGCGCCGATCGCAGCGCCTGCGGCCAGCGATCGGGCGTGCCCAGCGGGTTGTCCGACCAATCGTGCTCACGGATGCGCCGGGCCATGTCGCCGCCGTGATCCAGAAATCGTAGCGACGGGTTCATGGACCACAGCGTTGTGAGTTGGCGGGATGGCTGTCAACCGTCGTGGCCGCGCGCGCCTCGAAAACCTCGACAGGATCGCGCAGGCCCCTATGTGAATGGCAAGAGAGGAGAAACACCGCATGAAACTCGCCAGCCTGAAGCACGGTCGCGACGGCCGCCTCGTCATCGTCTCCGACGATCTCGCCTGGTATGCCGATGCCGGCGCGGTCGCACCGACGCTGCAGGCCGCGCTCGACGATTGGGATCGGCTGGAGGGCGATCTGCGCAACCTCGCGACCGACCTCAACCATGAGGCGATCCCGCGCGAGCGCTTTCACGAGCGCGAAGCGGCGGCGCCGCTGCCGCGCGCCTTTCAATGGGCCGACGGCTCGGCCTATGTGAATCACGTCGCGCTCGTCCGCCAGGCGCGCGGCGCCGAAATGCCCGAGAGCTTCTGGCACGATCCGCTGATGTATCAGGGCGGGTCCGATGGCTTCCTCGGCCCGCGCGACGATATCCCGCTCAAGGACGAAAGCTGGGGCTGCGATCTCGAGGCCGAGGTGGTGGTCGTCACCGGCGACGTGCCGATGGGGGTCTCGGCGCGGGACGCGCTCGATCACGTCCGCCTCGTCGGCCTCACCAACGACGTGTCGCTGCGCAACCTGATCCCCGGCGAGCTCGCCAAGGGCTTCGGCTTCTTCCAGTCCAAGCCGGCCAGCGCGATGTCGCCGGTGTTCGTCACGCCCGATGCGCTCGGCGACTGGTGGCGCGACGGCAAGCTCCATCGCAAGCTGATGGTCGATTTGAACGGCGAACCGTTCGGCCGCGCCGAGGCGGGCGAGGACATGACCTTCGATTTCGGCACGCTGATCGCGCATGCCGCCAAAACGCGAAACCTCGGTGCCGGCACGATCATCGGCTCGGGCACCGTCTCTAACCGCGATGCCGATGGCGGCCCGGGCAAGCCGATCGCCGACGGCGGCGTCGGCTATTCGTGCCTCGCCGAAGTGCGCACCGTCGAGACGATCCTCCGTGGAAAACCGGAAACCTCATTCCTGAAGGCCGGCGATACGGTGCGCATCTGGGCCGAAGACGATCGTCACCACCCCGTTTTCGGGGTGATCGAGCAGACGGTGACTGCCCTATAAAGGACTCTGCCCTCGCTCGATTCGTCCTGAGCCTGTGAAGGGGGTGGGGCGGTCGCGCGAGCGGCTGAAACAGGAGAGGGACGAACCACAGGAGTCGCGCATGCGCCTCTCGTTTTGGTTGAAGCCAGTGGCAGCATTTCTAGCGGCATCGCTTCCCGCGGCCTGCGCCGGGCCCCAGGCGCCGCTCGCGCTGGTCGCGGCGACGGCCGACACCGCTTCGGTCGCGACCCCGGCCGATCTCTACGGCGATCTGTTCGTCCAGGTGCAGATGCGCCGCATCTTCCCGGACGGGAAGACCTTCGTCGATGCCGTTCCACGGCGCGAGCCCGCGGCGATCCTGGCGGCGTGGCGCGAACGCGATTTCGACGGAGACGACGCCGCGCTGCGCCGCTTCGTCCTCGACAATTTCGATCTGCCCGCGGCCGATGCCCAGCCGACGCCGTCGCTCGTGCGGCGCGGCCCGGCGCTGCCGCTCGAATCGCATATCGGCGCGCTCTGGGCGCATCTCACCAAGCCGCCGGTCGTGCCCGAGCGCGGCAGTTCGGCGCTGGCGCTGCCCGAGCCGTTCGTCGTGCCCGGCGGGCGCTTCCGCGAGCTTTATTACTGGGACAGCTATTTCACGATGCTCGGGCTCGCGCGCGACGGGCGCCACGATCTCATCGAATCGATGCTCGCCGATTTCACTTCGCTGGTCGATCGCTTCGGCCATGTGCCGAACGGCACGCGCACCTATTACGTCAGCCGGTCGCAGCCGCCCTTCCTCTATTTGATGGCCGAGCTGTCCGCCGAGCAGGACCGGGCGGTGCTCGAGGCCCGGCTGGCGGCGCTCCGGGCCGAGCATGATTTCTGGATGCGCGGCGCCGATCGGCTCGGCGATTCGGCTCCGGCGGCGGCGCGTGTCGTGCGGATGCCCGACGGCGCGCTGCTCAACCGCTATTGGGACGATCGGGACACGCCGCGCGACGAAAGCTATCGCGAGGACGTCGAAACGGCGGCCGAAAGCGGACGGGCCGCGGCGGAGGTCTATCGCCATTTGCGCGCTGGCGCCGAAAGCGGCTGGGATTTTTCGTCGCGCTGGCTGGCGGACGGCCGCACGCTGGCGAGCATCGACACCACCAACATCGTGCCGGTCGATCTCAACAGCCTGCTCTATGGGCTCGAGAGCGCGATCGCCGAGCGGTGCTGGGCGCTCGGCGATACGGCGTGCGGCGATCGCTATGCGCGCGCCGCCGAAGCGCGCCGGGTGGCGATCGAGCGCTGGCTGTGGAGCGAAGGCGAGGGGCGTTACGGCGACTGGGATATTGCGCGCGGCGGGATCCGACCGGGCGTGACCGCGGCGACGCTCTATCCGCTGTTCACTGGCGTGATCGAGGGCGGGCCGCGTGCCGATGCCGTGGCGGCGGTGGTCGAGGCGAGCCTGCTCGCGCCCGGCGGGCTGCGCACGACGACGGTCGACACGGGCCAGCAATGGGATGCGCCCAACGGCTGGCCGCCGCTCCAGTGGATCGCGGTCGAGGGGCTGCGCCGCACCGGCCATCCCGAACTGGCGCGGGCGGTCGCCGACCGCTTCCTCGGCACGGTGGTCCGCACCTATCGCGAGACCGGCAAGCTCGTCGAAAAATATGATGTCGAGGCGGTTCGGCCGGGCGGTGGCGGCGAATATCCGCTGCAGGACGGCTTCGGCTGGACGAACGGCGTCACGCGCGCGCTGATCGCCGAATATGGGTTGCCCGGCGAATAGGCGCGGCGGCGCTGTCCTACACGGCGCGAATCTGCCATGCTCGCCTCGCGCGACCGGGCTTGCGCAACAAAGGATCGGCTGAAGGAAATTTTCGCAAAGAATTAGTGCGAAAACCGCGAAGCGAAGCGGCGACTCAATGGAAGTCGCGCGACTTGAATCGAATCGCCTCTTCGGGGTCCGTGCCATTGGCGTGCGGCTTGAAATACAGGTCGCGCGGGCGAATCCGGTCGCGCTGGTCGGGGCCGCCGCGATGCGCTCCGTCGCCGGGGCCGGTGAGGTCGGGCAGGTCGAGGTCGCCGATGTTGCGCAGCATTTCCGATCGGTCGACGATCCGGTCGGTGATGACGTGGATCACGATGCCCTCGCGCTGCACGCGCCCGCGGATCGAGATCATCGCGGCGGACATGATGGTCCGGCGCTGCGCCTCGAACCGGTCGGGCCAGACGATCGCATTGGCGGTGCCGGTCTCGTCCTCGATGGTGATGAACAGCACGCCCTTGGCGCTGCCCGGCTTCTGGCGGACGAGGATCACGCCCGCCACGTCCACTCGCGCGCCGTCCTTCATCCGGGCGAGGTCGGCGCAGCGGACCACCCGCTCCGCCGCCAGCTGGTCACGCAGGAAGTGCAGCGGATGCGCCCGCAGCGACAGCTGGGTCGTGCGATAATCCTCCACCACTTCGCGGCCGGCCGATAGCGGGTCGAGCGCCACCGGCGCCTCTTCCCCGCGTTCCAGCGCATCGGCGGCGGCGAACAGCGGCAGCGGCTTCTCGCCCAATCCCTTGATCGCCCAGAGCGCCTGGCGCCGGTCGAGCCCCAGCGATGCGAAGGCGTCGGCGCGGGCGAGCTTCTCCAGTGCGGCGAGCGGAACGCCCGATCGCCGCCACATGTCCTCGACGCTGGCGAACGGCCGTTCGCTGCGCGCGCCCAGGATACGCGCGGCATCCTGGTTCGACAGGCCATGGACGATCCGCATGCCGAGCCGCAGGGGCAGCAGCCCGTCTTCGGGGCCATCCTCCGCCAGCGTGTCCCATCGGCTGGCGTTGACGCACACGGCACGCACCACGACGCCGTGCTCGCGCGCGTCGCGCACGATCTGAGCGGGTGCATAGAATCCCATCGGCTGCGCATTGAGCAGCGCCGCGCAGAAGATGTCGGGATGGTGGTGCTTCATCCAGCAGCTCGCATAGGCGATCTTGGCGAAGCTCGCCGCGTGGCTTTCGGGAAAGCCGTAGCTGCCGAAGCCCTCGATCTGCTTGAAGGTGCGCTCGGCAAAGTCGCGGGCATAGCCGCGCGCGACCATTCCCTCGACCAGCTTGTCGCGGAAATGGCTCACGCCGCCGGTGAACTTGAACGTCGCCATCGATCGCCGCAGCGCATCGGCTTCGGCCGCGGTGAAGCCCGCGCCGACGATCGCCACCTTCATCGCCTGTTCCTGGAACAGCGGGACGCCCTTGGTCTTCTGGAGCACCGCGCGCAGTTCCTCGGAGGGGTATTCCTCCTTCTCCTTGCCTTCGCGCCGGCGCAGATAGGGATGCACCATGTCGCCCTGGATCGGCCCGGGTCGCACGATCGCCACTTCTATGACGAGATCGTAGAATTCCTTTGGCTTCATCCGCGGCAGCATCGCCATCTGCGCGCGGCTTTCGATCTGGAACACGCCCAGCGTGTCGGCGCGCTGGATCATCTCGTACACGGCGGGATCGTCGTCTTGCAGGTCGGCCATGCCCACGCGCAGCCCCTTGTGTTCCTCGAGCAGCTCGAACGCGCGCCGCATGCAGCCCAGCATGCCGAGCCCGAGGATGTCGACCTTCATGAAGCCGAGCTCCTCGATATCCTCCTTCTCCCATTCGACCACCCAGCGATCGGGCATCGAGGCGGGTTCGATCGGCACCAGATCGTCGAGCCGGTCGCGGGTGAGGACGAAACCGCCGGGATGCTGCGACAAGTGGCGCGGCGTGCCGATCAGCTGGCGCGCGAGATCGAGCGTCAGTGCGATCCGCGGATCGGTGGCGTCGAGGTTCAGCGCCTCGACATGGCGCTGCTCGACACCTTCGGAAGACCAGCCCCAGACTTGACCCGCCAGCGCTCCGGTGAGGTCTTCAGGCAGGCCCAGCACCTTGCCCACCTCCCGCACGGCGCCGCGACTGCGGAAGCGGCTGACGACGGCGGTCAGCGCGGCATGATCGCGGCCGTAGGTCTGGTAGATCCACTGGATCACTTCCTCGCGCCGCTCATGCTCGAAATCGACGTCGATGTCGGGCGGCTCCTTGCGCTCGGTCGAAACGAAGCGCTCGAACAGCAGCTCGTGCTGCACCGGATCGATCGACGTGATGTCGAGCAGATAGCAGATCATCGAATTGGCGGCCGAACCGCGTCCTTGGCACAATATCCCCTGGCTGCGCGCATATTCGACGATCGAATGGACGGTGAGGAAATAGGGCGCATAGTCGAGCTGCGCGACAAGGCTGAGCTCGTGTTCGAGCTGCGCGGCGTAGCGGGGTGCGTCGGGAAATCGCCTGGCCAGCGCCTCGCGGGCGAGCTTTTCCAGCGCCTGTTGCGGAGTTCGGCCCGACATCACGATTTCGTCGGGGTACTGATACTGCAGCTCGCGCGGCGAAAAGGTGCAGCGCTCGACGATCACCTCGACTGCGGTGAGCGCCTCGGGATGCGCCGCGAAACGGCGCGCCATCTCGGCAGGCGGTTTCAGGTGGCGGTCGGAATGGCGCTCGCGGGCGAAGCCGAGCGTGTCGATCGTGGCCTTCTCGCGGATTGCGGTGACCACGTCCTGCAGCATGCGCCGGTCGGGATGGTGATAGAGCACGTCGCCCGTGGCGAGCGGCGTCAGCCCGTGCGCGCGCGCGGCCTCGCTCAGCCGGTGAAGGCGCAGCGCATCATTCGGACGGCGATGGTGGCTGAGCGCTACATGGCCGTCGGCACCGAAGATGTGGGCCATCCAGCGCAGCGCCACAGCATCCCCGAAATCGGCCAGGCCCGGCACCAGCGCCGCGACCAGCCCGTTGCCATGCTGCGCAATATCGTCCCAGTGGAGGAAGCACTGTCCCTTTTCACCGCGTTGTGTGTCGGCGCGATGCTTGCCGAGCGTGAGAAGACGCGTGAGCCGGCTCCAGGCGGCGCGATCCTGCGGCCAGACGAGCAGCGAATGGCCGCTGACGAGATCGAGTCGGCATCCCGCAACCAGCCGCACGCCGGTCTGTTCGGCGGCGACCAGCGCGCGAACGATTCCGGCGACGGAGTTGCGGTCGGTGATGCCTAGCGCAGGCATCTCCATCGCCGCCGCCATCGCGAACAGCTCCTCGCACGACGAGGCGCCGCGCAGGAAGGAGAAGTGCGTCGTGACCTGAAGCTCGGAGTAGGTCATGCCGCCCTGCTCCTCTCCACCGGAGAGAAGGACTTGCAGTGCGTCACCCGAAAACGCCGTGCAGATACCAACGCATGTCGCCGCTCACCGCGCGCTCGCCGTCGCCGCGGCGGAACAGCCAGTAGCGGCGGCCCTGCTCGTCCTCGACGCGATAATAGTCGCGCGTGGCATGTACCTCGCTCAGCCGCTTCCACCATTCGCCATGGATGCGCTCGGGACCATCGGCGCGGACGATGCGATGCGTTTCGCCACGCCAGGTGAAGCGGCGCGGCGGCTGATCCGGAAGCAGCGCGAGCACGTCATCGACTTGCTCGGGACGGTGCAACAGCCGAGTCGGGCGCGGCCAGCGTGCATGCCAGGGCGGCAGCGCCGCGCCGGTATCGAGTTGGCGCACGTCGTCGATGCGCCGGCGCTCGACAGGGGGAGCGGGCGGATCGAGCACCGGCCCGTGCGCCGCGGAGCGCTCGGGTACGTCGCTTTCCACGGCGCGCATGCGCCACATATGCGCGGCGCCGATGCGGGTCGCCAGCGTATCGACCAGCGGCGCCAGATCGGGCACGCTGTCCTCGGCGTCGAGCCGGTCGGAAAAGGAAGAGGGACCCAGCGGTTCGGCACGCCGGACATGAAGTGTGATCGAATCGATGCCGAAGCCGGGTTCGATCTCCTCGATGCGGCGGGCGAGTAGCCGCACGAGATGCGCAGGGTCGCGGCTGGCGCGGGCAAGGCCGATGCGAATGCGCTGTGGAACCCCGTCGATGCGTTCGGCGACGAACTCGATGCGCCGTGCGCCGAGCCCCGCCTGCGCCAATGCGTTGGCGAGCTCAGGCACCAGCTGGCCGAGCCAAAAGGCGATGCCTTCGGCGCTCAGGACCGGTTCGGCGAAGCGGTGACCGGCGAGAATATGTTCCTGCGGGATGATCGGATCGAGCGGCTCGGGAGCGAGCCCCAGCGCTTGGTCGAGCCGTTCGGCGAGGCCGCGGCCGAAACGGCGGACCAGCGGCGCGCGCGGCATGGCCGCGAGCGTGCCGATGCGATCGACGCCCAGCCGGCGGAGCAGTTCGACTGCGGTGGACGCTATGCGCAGCGCCTCTGGTGGAAGTGCGGCGATCGCGGTGCGGTGCGCACCCGGAGGGCAGAGCAAGACCGGCTCCGGCATCCGGGTGACCAGCGCCCATGCCGCGCCCGCCGTGTCGGCCACGGCGATGCGCGCAGCATAGCCGCGCCGCGTCAGCAGACGCAGGATGCGCCGTGCCATCGCCTCTTCGCCGCCGAACAGATGTGCCACGCCGGTGAGATCGAGGAACAGGCCGTGTTCGCCGGCGCGTGCGACCAGCGGCGACCAGCGCCGCGCCGCAAGAACGGCAAGGCGGCGGAGCGCTTCCGCGTCGCCCTGTGGATCGGCAGGATGCACTTCGAGTCCGGGAAGCTGCGCGCGGGCGCTTGTAAGCGCCATGCCGGGCACGATCCCGAGCGCACGAGCAGCCGGGCATGCGGTGGCGACGAGGGTGCGGGTGCCGACACGATGCGACGTGACGAGAGGCAGGGTTGCTTTTCGCAATGGGGAAACCGGTGGATGGGCTCCTCCTCGCCCGTTTTCCGCGTGCGCAGCTTTGAACGGATGCTCCGCCGCTTCGCTGCGGCGGCCGAGCTCGCGCATTCTGGGCCGCTGGTGCGCCGGCAGCGCGTCGATCTCTTTGGCGCGTTCGGCGCGTGCCCAGCGGGCGCCAGGGCGGAATCCCGCCTCGCGCGGTACCGAACAGGCGTTCAGCCGCTCCGTCGCTGCCGCTGCTGCCAGCGGAGCGGCATCCACTGTACCGCGGCGCTCAGGCGGCGCGGCGGTCCGCTCCGCCTGCCGCAGCCGGTCGATCGGCCAGTTTGGCAGGTAGAGCGCAGCGACCCGTTTCATCGCACGCCTCCAAAATCCAGTCCGCAGGCTCGCCGCCCTTTTGGCGGACGAGCGAAACCTTCCAGCGCGCACGGCCCACGCCTTCCACCGGCAGCGGAGTCGATGGGGCCGCGCCGATGCGCCAGCGCGTCACCGCAGCCGAAGGCGCGCCCAGCGGATTGCCCCCGCTCCGCCCATGCCGCTTGAGCAGCAGCGCGATCGTTCGCCCACCTTCGGCTGCGAGTTGCAGCCGGCGCGTCGCGGTCATGTGCGCACGCTTCACTTCGCCGATCACTGCGCCCAGGCCGCGGTGGCGCAGCCCTTCCTCCATCAGCGCCAGCACCTCGGCGTCGTCGGAAGCCTCGGCATAAAGCACGCGCCGCGCCTCGAGCCCTGCCTGGGCAAGGCCGGGTGCAAACAGGTCCCGCCGCCGCACGACCCAGAGCACCGGGCCGAAGGCGCGCCCGGCGATCCCGCTGAGGAACAGCGTGGCGGAAGCATCATCGGCCAGATCGGGAGTCGCGCCGGCGATTTCGTGCAGGGCGTCGAGCCGCAGGCCGGTGCTCGCCAGCTTTGCATCGACCGCGCCGATTCCGAAGGGCAGCACGGGGCGCTTTCGAAAGCCCTGCGTCTCGATCGAACGTAGGGTTTCGCGGAGGTCGGCGAGAGCGGCGGCATCGGCCATGTGGAACAAACGACTCGAATCGGAACAATTGTTCCTATTCTGTTCCAACCTGCCGGAGAGTCAACGCCGTTCGGAGCCCCTGCCGCGCCTGCCGCGTTGGCCTCTCACGGCTGCCGTGAAACAGGGGAAGATCATGCAGGATGATTTCATCGCGCTCGCGCTGGGTGTGGGATTGGTGGGTCTGCTCGGCATCATCCACCACTATGGTATCCTCGCGACGCGCCGGATCACGCCCGATCCCAATAAGAAGGCGCATCTTTCGATGCTCACTCTCTTTCCCGCGCTCCTGCTGCTCCACCTCTTCGAAATCGCGCTGTTCGCCGGCGTCTATTACGAGATCGCGCGCTGGCCGATGTTCGGCGAACTTGCGGACACCTATCCGCGCACCTGGAGCGACTATCTCTACTTCTCGGGAATCAACTTCGCCACATTGGGCTATACCGAACTCAAGACCGACGGACCGATCCGGCTCGTAAGCATGATGCAGTCGCTGGGCGGGTTCATGATCATCACCTGGTCGGCGACCTTCATCTATTCGGTCTGGGGCGATCAATGGCGCAAGGACTGAGACCCAGGACGTCCACGGGGCGCTCAGTTGCCATTCAGGCGCCTTGTCCTACTATACCACCCATTGTTCCAGAATTCCGGAGAAATGAATGTCCTTCCGCTTGCGGATCGCGCTTCTCGCCACGACCTCGGCGCTCATGACCATGACCAGCCCTGCAACGGCCACGGCTCTGCAAACCGAACCTGCCGAGACCGCCACCACTCAGCAGGCGGCTGTCGACCCGGCGCCGCTGCTCGAACCCTGGACCGGCCCTTATGACGGCGTGCCGCCCTGGGACCGCATCACTGCCGACATGTTCCCAGCCGCCTTCGAGGCTGCGATGGCGAATGCGCGCACCGAGTTCGCGGCGATCCGCGACAATCCGGCGGCGCCCACCTTCGAAAACACGATCGAGGCGCAGGAGCGCTCGGGCGCGCAGCTCGGCCGGCTCTTCTCGGCATGGGGCGTGTACCAGTCGAATCTCGCCACTCCAGAAGTGCAGGCGATCGCGCGCGAATGGAGCCCGAAGCTCTCCGCCTTCTTCACCGAGCTCAGCCTCGATCCCGAGATGTTCGCGCGCGTAAAGGCCGTGTACGACAATCGCGAGCAGGCGAACCTCACGCCGCAGCAGATGCGGCTGCTCGAGCGCACCTATCGCGATTATGTCACGTCCGGCGCGTTGCTGAACGCCGAGCAGAAGGCCGAAATCAGCCGCATCAATCAGGAACTGGCCGGCCTCTACGCCGATTTCAGCCAGAAGGTGCTGGCCGATGAGGAGACTGCAATCTTCCTCGAGTCGCAGGACGATCTCGCCGGCCTGCCCGAAAGCTTCGCGGCCTCGCTGAAAGCCGAGGCGATCGAGCGCGGCCAGCCCGACCAATGGGCGGTGAAGAACACCCGCTCGTCGATGCAGCCCTTTCTGATGTATTCCACGCGGCGCGACCTGCGCGAGCAGGTGTGGCGCGCCTATGTCGATCGCGGCGACAATGGCGGCGCGAACGACACCAACCAGACGATCGCGCAGATCCTGGCGCTGCGGCAGGAGCGCGCCGAGCTGCTCGGCTTCGAGAACCATGCCTATTACCGCATGGACGACACCATGGCGGAAACTCCCGCCGCCGCCACCGAGCTGATGATGGCGGTGTGGCCCGCGGCGGTCGCCCGGGTGCGCGAGGAGGTTGCCGACATGCAGGCGCTCGCCGATCAGGAAGGCGCCGACATCGTGATCGAGCCCTGGGACTATCGCTTCTATGCCGAGAAGGTGCGCAAGGCGAAGTATGACCTCGATGAAAGCGAAGTGAAGCCGTATCTCCAGCTAGACAATATCGTCGACGCGGCCTTTTATTCGGCCGGGCGGCTCTACGACATCAGCTTCGAGGAGAATACGGGGACGATTCCCGTCTTTCACCCCGACGTGCGCACCTTCGAAGTCACCGATAACAAGAGCGGCGAGGCGATCGGAGTCTTCTACCTCGACAATTTCGCGCGGTCGGGGAAGCGCTCGGGCGCCTGGGCGACGAGCTATCGCAGCCGCAGCGGACTGCGCGGCGAAGACATCGTGCTGGCCTCGAACAACAACAACTTCACCGAAGGCGCCGAGGGCGAGCCGACGCTGATCAGCCTCGATGACGCGACGACGCTGTTCCACGAATTCGGCCATGCGCTGCACAGCTTCCTGTCGGACGTTTATTATCCGGGGCTGGCCGGCACGCCGCGCGATTTCGTGGAATATCCGAGCCAGGTGAACGAGAATTGGCTGCTGACGCGCGACGTGCTCGATCGCTATGCGCGCCATTACCAGACTGGCGCACCGATGCCGCAGGAGCTGGTCGACAAGATCGAGGCTTCCTCGACCTTCAACCAGGGCTTCGACACGGTCGAATATCTGGCGAGCGCGATCGTCGACATGAAGCTGCATGACCGCAGCGAGCCGGTGACCGACGTCGATGCGTTCGAGCGCGAGACGCTGGCCGAGATCGGCATGCCGCGCGAGATCGTGATGCGCCACCGCCTGCCGCAATTCAATCATCTGTTCTCGAGCGACTCCTATTCGGCGGGCTATTACTCCTACCTCTGGTCGGAGACGATGGACGCCGACACCTGGGCCGCGTTCGAGGCGACCGGCAATGTCTGGGATCCAGCTACCGCGCAGCGCTTCCGCGACACGCTGTTGTCGACCGGCAACGAAACCGACCGCAAGGCGGCCTATCGCGCGTTCCGCGGGCGCGATCCGGACGTGCAGGCGCTGTTCCGCCGCCGCGGCTTTCCGACCGGCGAGTGACACGAGTGGGCGGTCCGGCGGTGCCGGGCCGCCTTTTCGCAGGTGCAGCGTCAGGTCAGTCCTGCTGACCTACTCGACAGCGCCGTTGAAATTTTATAACAGGCACGGAAAGTCGATTCCGCGCGTTCCATAGGACGACGCGGTTTAATCCGGAGAGTTCATGCCTGCCGCTCCTCAGCGCTCCAACCTTCCGAAGCTGTCGCTGCACGTGCCGGAACCCAAGTTCCGGCCCGGCGATGAAGTCGACTTCAGCGACGTCGACGTTCCCGCGGCGGGGAGCGCGTCGCGCCCCGATTCCGCTGCCGATCCAGCCGAGTTCCACCAGCTTGCCTATACGCTCGTTCGCGTTCTGGGCGACGACGGGCAGGCGGTGGGCCCTTGGGATCCGCGGCTCGACCCCGATACGCTGCGCATCATGCTGCGCAACATGGCGCTGACCCGCGCCTTCGACGAGCGGATGTTCCGCGCGCAGCGCCAGGGCAAGACCAGCTTCTACATGAAGTCGACCGGCGAGGAGGCCGTTGCGGTGGCGGCCGCGATGGCGCTGGCGCAGGACGACATGTGTTTCCCCAGCTATCGCCAGCAGGGGATTCTCATCACGCGCGGCTATCCGCTGATCGAGATGATGAATCAGATCTATTCGAACAAGGGCGACAAGCTGCAGGGCAAGCAGCTGCCGATCATGTATTCGGATCGCGAGAAGGGCTTCTTCTCGATCTCGGGCAATCTCGCGACGCAATATCCGCAGGCAGTCGGCTGGGCGATGGCGAGTGCGGCGAAGGGCGACAGCCGCATCGCCGCGACCTGGTGCGGCGAGGGATCGACTGCCGAGGGCGACTTCCATTCGGCCTGCACCTTTGCCGCGGTCTATCGCGCGCCGGTGATCCTCAACGTAGTCAACAACCAGTGGGCGATCTCCAGCTTCTCGGGCTTCGCCGGCGCCGAGGCGACCACCTTCGCCGCGCGCGCGATCGGCTATGGCATCGCCGGGCTGCGCATCGATGGCAACGATCCGCTCGCCGTCTATGCAGCGACCCAATGGGCCGCCGAGCGGGCGCGGACCAATCAGGGTCCCACGCTGATCGAGCATTTCACCTATCGCGCCGAGGGCCATTCCACGTCGGACGATCCGAGCGCCTATCGCAGTGCGCAGGAGGCGACTGCCTGGCCGCTGGGCGATCCGGTGAAGCGGCTCAAGGAGCATCTGATCGCACTGGGCGAATGGGACGAGGAGCGCCATGCCGCGCAGGATCTCGAACTCGCCGAGATGGTGCGCAAGACGCAGAAGGAGGCCGAGAAGAACGGCATCCTGGGCCATGGCATGCACCAGAAGTTCGAGACGATGTTCGAGGGCGTATACGAGGAAATGCCCTGGCATCTGAAGGAACAGATGCAGCAGATGCTCGACGAGGAAGCGGCCGCGGGCCGTCCGGGGCCAAAGCGGTGACTCGGACGGTTCACCCATTCCTGGCAGCGGTGGCCGCCGCGCTCCTCGGCCTGGCGCCGCACCCAGCTCTTGCGCAGGCGGTGGCCCAGGAGTCCCAGACGGCTCTTCCCGCGAACACCGTGCCGCTTCAGGTTTCCACCGAGCGCAGCACCACGCTGACGGTCTGGGCGCCCGCGGAGCCGCGAGGCGTAGTGCTGTTCTCCACCGGCTTCGGGTCCTGGCCCGAACGCTATGCGCACCTCGTGGACGCGCTGACGGCGGAGGGCTTCGCTGTGCTCGCGCCGCTCCACGTCGATTCGGTGCGATATGAGGATCGGGCGGCGTTCACGCCGCAGCAGGGTTTCATCGAGCGTTTCGCCGATATGCGGGCAGCACGCGACTATGCTGCCCGTATGTTCGAAGGTCTTCCGATCGTCGCCGTGGGGCATAGTTTCGGCTCCCTGGTCTCGCTGGGAGAGGGCGGCGCTCTCGGAGGCCTAATGCCGCTCCGCGTACCTGAGGTGCGTGCGGCGCTCGCCTTCTCCACTCCGGGCAAAATTCCCGGCCTGATCCAGCCCGACGCCTATTCGACCCTTGAAGTGCCGGTTCTTGCGGTGACGGGAACCGAAGACGTGATTCCGAGCGAAATGGGGTACGCCAGCACTCCCCAGGACCATCTCCTGCCGGTTCAGACCAGTCCGGCGCCTGCCTATGGTCTTGTGCTGCAGGATGGCGATCACGTGCTGGTCGACAATCCGGAGATGCTCGCGCGCGCCATGCCCGCGGTGCGCCTGTTCCTGCGCGGCTATGGCCTGGACGACGCCGCTGCGCGCGCGGCGCTCGCCGCTTGGCAGCCCGCCCAAGGCGACCAATTTATCACGCCCGAGAGTGCCGAATGACCGACATAGCCACCCAGGAAGCACGCATCGCTCCCACCCCCGAGCGCGAGGGCGACACCGCGCGAATGAACATGATCCAGGCGATCAACAGCGCCATGGACGTGATGATGGAGCGCGACTCCAGCGTCGTCGTGATGGGCGAGGACGTCGGCTATTTCGGCGGCGTGTTCCGTGCGACCGCGGGCCTGCAGGACAAATACGGCAAGGAGCGGGTATTCGATACGCCGATCACCGAGTGCGGGATCGTGGGCGTGGCGATCGGCATGGGCGCCTATGGCCTGCGCCCGGTGCCGGAAATCCAGTTCGCCGACTATATCTATCCCGCGCTCGACCAGCTCGTCTCCGAAGCTGCGCGACTGCGCTATCGCTCGGCGGGCGAGTTCATCGCGCCGTTGACCGTGCGCTCGCCGTTCGGCGGCGGCATCTTCGGCGGGCAGACGCACAGCCAGTCGCCCGAGGGCATCTTCACGCACGTCTCTGGGCTGAAGACCGTGATTCCGGCCACGCCCTATGATGCCAAGGGGCTGCTGATCGCATGCATCGAGGACAATGACCCGGTCATCTTCTTCGAGCCCAAGCGCATCTACAACGGTCCTTTCGACGGCAAGTACGACAGCCCCGCGAAAAATTGGGGAAGCCACCCGGGCGGCGAGGTGCCCACCGGCTATTACCGCATCCCGCTCGGCAAGGCGGCGGTTGTGCGCGAAGGAGAGGCACTGACGATCCTCTGCTACGGCACCATGGTTCATGTGGTGGCGAACACCGTCGCCGAAGCGGGCGTCGATGCCGAAATCATCGACCTGCGCACGCTGATGCCGCTCGACGTCGACACGATCGTCGAGAGCGTGAAGAAGACCGGACGCTGCATGATCGTTCACGAAGCCACTCGAACCCAGGGGTTCGGCGCGGAGTTGGCGGCGGTAGTGCAGGAGCGCTGCTTCTATCATCTCGAGGCGCCGATCGAACGCGTCACCGGCTTCGACACTCCGTATCCGCACAGCCTGGAGTGGGCCTATTTTCCGGGCCCCGTCCGCATCGGCCAGGCGCTCAAGAAAATCCTGAAGGACTGACATGGCACGCTTCACTTTCCGCCTGCCGGACATTGGCGAAGGCATTTCCGAAGCCGAGATCGTGGAGTGGCACATCGCGGTCGGCGATCGGGTCGAGGAAGATGGCCGGCTCGCCGACATGATGACCGACAAGGCGACGGTCGAGATGGAGTCGCCGGTCGCCGGCACGGTGGTCGAGCTGGCGGGCGAAGCGGGCGACTTGATTCCGATCGGCTCTGCACTGGTGGTGATCGAGACCGAAGACGACGTGGATGTCGAAGAGGAGGTCGAGGAACAGGTCGCGGCGGAGACGCCGGGCGTCGAGGAAGAAAGCCCCGCGGAGGTCGCGCCGGTCGCTTCGCCGGCGCCCGCTCCTTCGCCCGCTCCCGCTCCCGCCGAGAGCGCGGGAGAGCAGGCTCCGGCTAAGCCGCGAGAGGAACATCCCGTCCTCGCCTCGCCGGCGGTTCGCAAGCGTGCCGCGGACCTGGGGGTCGATTTGTCGCAGGTGAAGCCGTCCGAGGAGGGCCGGATCCGCCACGCGGATCTCGATTCCTATCTGCGCTACGGCTCCGGGCAAGGCTATCACGCGCCGCACGTCAGCCGCGCGCGCGACGATCAGCAGGTGAAGGTGATCGGCATGCGCCGCCGCATTGCCGAGAACATGGCTGCATCGAAGCGCAACATCCCGCACTTCACCTATGTCGACGAAATCGACGTGACTGCGCTGGAGGAGATGCGCGCGGACCTCAATGCCAATCGCGGCGACCGGCCCAAGCTCACCATGCTGCCGTTCCTGATCGTGGCGATCTGCCGCACCCTCCCCGACTTCCCGATGCTCAACGCGCGCTATGACGACGAGGGCGGGGTGGTGACGCGGTCGGGCCGAGTGCACATGGGCATGGCGACCCAGACCGATGCGGGGCTGATGGTGCCGGTGATCCGCGACGCGCAGGACAAGAATGTCTGGCAGCTCGCGAGCGAGATCGGCCGCTTGGCCGAGGCAGCGCGCACCGGCAAGGCCAAATCCGAGGAACTTTCGGGCGGCACCATAACGGTCACCTCGCTTGGGCCGCTGGGCGGAATCGCGACCACACCGGTGATTAACCGGCCCGAGGTCGCGATCATCGGTCCCAACAAGATCGTGGAGCGACCCGTGTTCCAGGGCGACGACATCGTCCGTGCCAAGCTGATGAACCTGTCGATCAGCTGCGATCACCGCGTCGTCGACGGCTATGATGCAGCGAGCTATGTCCAGGCGCTGAAGAAGCTGCTCGAAACCCCGGTGCTGCTGTTCGCCGACTGATGGTCGAGGTGGTGAAGCTGCGGCAGGTGCGCAAGGCGAAGGCGCGGCGGGATCATGAGGCGAAGGCAGCCGCCAACCGTGCGCTGCACGGCCGGACCAAGGGGGAGCGCGCGGCCGAGGCGGCTGCGCACGCGAAGCTGGAGCGGACTCTAGCGGGCGCACGGCGCGAGGACTGACGGTCACGCCGGTGAGTGATCCCGCGCTGGCGGCGCGAAACGAAGCTGCTCCGCGCCGTCGCGAGGGCGGCGCCTAACGCCGTTGCTGGAACGCGCCGGTGATCCGGCGCAGCGCTCCGCGCGGCATCAGCCTTGTGCTCGCCGCGACCAGCTTCGTGCGGGCGCCCGGGAATGCCACGGCCCGGTTCGCATCGAGCGCCGTGAGCCCGGCGCGCACCACTTGTTCGGCCGGTTCGGCAGCGCGGCGGAACAAGGCGCTCTGCGACAGGCCCGACAGATCGCCGAATTCAGTCGCCACCGGTCCCGGGCACAGCGCACTGACCGAAACGCCGTGGCGCCGCACTTCCTCGTGGAGCGCCTCGGAAAGGCTGAGGACGAACGCCTTGGTCGCGTAATAGCTCGCCATCCATGGTCCCGGCAGCACTGCCGCCACCGACGCGACGTTCAGGATTGCGCCCGATCGCATCTGCACCATGCCCGGCAGCACCAGCCGGCAAAGCTCCATCACGGCGCGGCAGTTGAGATCGACCATCCGAGCGAGCTGTACAGGATCCATCTCGACGAACGGCCCGCGAAACCCGAAGCCGGCGTTGTTCACCAGCAGGTTCACTGCCAGTCCGCGCTTGGCGATTTGGCCGATCAGCCTCTCCGCGGCCCCGGTGCGCGCGAGGTCGCATGGGATCGTGGTTGCGGCCACGCCGTGGCGGGAGCGCAGCCGCTGCGCGAGATCCTCGAGCCGCTCGGCGCGACGCGCGGTGAGGATGAGATCGTGCCCACGCTCGGCCAGCGCCAGCGCGAACTCGGTACCGAGGCCCGAGGAGGCGCCTGTGACAAGTGCGGTGCCCTTGGTAATCGCAACCTCCCGCGATTCGCCCGGGCAAGCCTAGACGATTTCGAAGAGCCCCGCTGCCCCCATGCCGCCTGCGGTGCACATCGAAACGACGACCCAGCGCACCCCGCGCTTGCGCCCTTCGATCAGCGCGTGTCCGACCAATCGGCTGCCGGTCATGCCAAACGGGTGTCCGATCGCGATCGCGCCGCCGTTGACGTTATACTTTTCGGGATCGATGCCGAGCGCGTCGCGGCAATAGAGACACTGGCTGGCGAACGCCTCGTTAAGTTCCCAGAGGCCGATGTCGGCGACAGAAAGCCCCGCGCGGTCGAGCAGCTTGGGAATCGCGAATACCGGCCCGATTCCCATCTCCTCGGGCCCGCAGCCGGCGACCTGAAAGCCGCGGTAGATGCCCAGGATGTCCTTGCCCTCGGCTTCCGCCGTCTTGCGATCCATCACGATCTGCGCCGCCGCGCCGTCCGACAACTGGCTCGCATTGCCCGCCGTGACGTGCTTGCCTTCCTTCACGAACTCTCCGTCCTTCCAGACGGTCTTGAGCCCGCCGAGAACGTCGGCCGTGGTGCCCGCGCGGATGCCTTCGTCCCGAGTGACGGTCACGGTTTCGGTGCCGGTGCGATTGCCCTGCTTGTCGAACACCGCTTTCTCGACCGTGATCGGCGCGATCTCTTCGGCGAAGGCGCCATTCTCAAGTCCGGCGGAGGCGCGCTGCTGGCTGGCAGCCGCGAACGCATCCTGCGCTTCCCGGCTGATGCCATAGCGCTCGGCAACGATCTCCGCCGTCTCGATCATCGGGATATAGGCTGCAGGCTCTTTTTCGAGCACCGACCTGTTGGGATAGCGCGGCGCATCCTTGGTTACGGTATGGCTGATCGACTCCATGCCGCCGGCGAGCGCGACGTCGATCTCGTCGCACATGATCGAGCGGGCGGCGAGCGCCAGTGCGGTAAGGCCCGAGCCGCACTTGCGGTCGAGCGTGAACGCCGGAACCGTGTTGGGCCAACCTGCCGCAAACACCGCCATGCGCCCGGCATTTGCGCCGGTGGTGCCCCATTGGTTGCCGACACCCCAGAAGATGTCGTCGATGCGCGCCGGATCGATCCCGGCGCGCTCGGCCGCGGCGTTCATCACGTGAGCGGCGAGCACCGGTGCCTCGGTATCGTTGAAATAGCCGCGATAGGCTTTCCCGATTCCGGTGCGGGCAGTGGCGACGACGGCGGCTTCGCGCATGGGCTCTCTCAACGTTTCGAATTTCGGGTACGGCCTTCTAGGCCATTTCGCCGAAGAAGGAAACGGCCGGTTGGGCGCGACGCGGCAGGGTGCGGTGCGCCTAGCGGGGAGCTGTGAATCGATCGTGCTAGTCGGTGAACACCGG
Source organism: Sphingosinithalassobacter sp. CS137 (assembly GCF_014334115.1). Classification (NCBI taxonomy): domain Bacteria; kingdom Pseudomonadati; phylum Pseudomonadota; class Alphaproteobacteria; order Sphingomonadales; family Sphingomonadaceae; genus Sphingosinithalassobacter; species Sphingosinithalassobacter sp. CS137. The sequence goes on along the minus strand of NZ_CP060494.1, from coordinate 1,663,183 downwards.
CGCACGCTTTTCCATGTTGGCCCGGACCGCTTCCATCTGGTTGGGCGTCCGCATCACCGCCTGTTGTTCGGCGCTCTCCGCAGGCAGGATCGAAGAGGCAGTACCTTCGGCCATTGTATTGGCCAGACGCTTCGCGCCGCGGATCGCTTCGGGATTGCGGCCGGCGATCGCGCGCGCCAGTTCCATCGCCGCGGCGCGCGGATCGGCGGCAAGGCGTGTGACGAAGCCGTGGCGCAGCGCTTCTTCGGCATCGAACTCGCGGGCGGTATAGACGAGTTCACGCAGCACGTCGTCGCGGACCAGCCCGCGCCATAGTGCGAACCCCGCCATATCGGGCACGATGCCCCATTTGAGCTCCATCACGGAGAACCGGCTGTCCGGCGCCGCGATCCGGATATCGGCACCGCTCGCGACCTGAAGCCCGCCACCGAAGGCAATGCCGTGCACCGCGGCAATCACCGGAACCGGCAGCATGCGCCAGCCCCAGGCAACCTGCTGAAACCGGTTCGCGTCGCCATGGGTACGTGCGGCCAGATCGACGTCCGAGCCGATTCCCGCCATGCTGGCGAGGTCGAGCCCGGCGCAGAAGCCGCGGCCTTCGCCACTGAGCACAACCGCGCGCACTCCCTTCGCCTCGCCGAGCTGCTCGATCGTCGCGATGATCGCATCGAACATCGCGGGGTCGAGCGCATTGAGCTTGTCGGCGCGCGCGAGCCGGACGTCGGCAACACTGTCTGCAATCGTCACGGTGACGCGTTCTTCGGCCATGATTTCCCTCTCCGCTCGACTCCTCCCGAACGCTATCGCGGCGGGGGCGCGGCGGCAACGATGGGGTCAAGCCGATAGCCGCGCCTCCGCTCGGTCAGCAGCATGGGCCGCGAGAATCCGCGATCGAGCTTCGCCCGCAGGCGCGAGACGTGAACCTCGACTACATTCGTGCCGGGGTCGAAATCCAGTCCCCATACGGCTCCGAGCAGTTCGCTGCGGCTCACGCAGGCGCCCGGCCGATGCGCCAAGTGTAGCAGGAGCGCGTATTCGCGCGGCAGCAGCGGCACGGGCTTGCCTGCCCGCGCCACGCGCCGTTCGGCGCGCTCGATACGCAGTTCGCCGATCTGTAGCGGCAATTCGGGTCGCGGACGTAGCCGTGCCGCGACCCGGGCGGCGATCTCGCAGATCGCGGCGGGAAGGCCGACAACATCGTCTGCGCCGGCATCCAGCGCTTCGGCCGGACAAGCCATGGTGCCGGGCTTCAGCGCGATCAGCAGTGGCCCACCCCATCGATGACGAACCGTCGCTATCTCCGCGCCGAGATTTTCGCCGCGCGAACCCAGCAGAACGGCGGCGGGCGCGCCTTGGTCGAGCTTAGCGTCGAGCCGATGCCGCGGCAGCGTCGTCGCGCAGATGCCGCGGCGCTGCAATGCCGCACCGAGTTTTGGGACATCGACATCGCACTGGAGGATTTCGATCACGCCGTCCCTGCTAGCGCCTCTCCGCCCGACCCCAATGGCGGTTGCGTCCGTTCCGGAGCCGAACGCCTCTGAAGCGCTTCCATCGCTGCCAGCCGCTGGCGGGCATGCCCCGCGACCAGCCCACTCGATGAATCGGCCGCCGTGACGAATATGGCGTGCGCGGCAACCGGATCAGGCGCGGCGGCGGCGAGCGCCGTCACGGCCGTGAGGCGCATTCGATCGCAGGGGTGGCGTCGTGCGAAATCGCGCGCACGCTCCGATCCTTCGCCACCGAACTGCGCCGCCAGCGTCAGAAGTGCCTCGGCGGCGGTGCAGGTGAGCGCTTCGGCGAAAGTGCCGCTACTGATGTCGAAGCGGTATTGGTCGATCCAGGGTTGCGCCGGGTCCGACCCAAGGATGTTGAGCGATACCGAGAAGGCTTCGGGCGGAAGCTGGACATGGATGTCGCGGCTGCGGCGGTAGAGCATCAGCCGCTCCGGTTCGAGCCGGGCGCGTTCGATGAGCCGCAGCCCGGCGTGCTCCCCCGGGAGTCCGACGCGGAGATCGGGATCATATTCGTAATAGTCGCTCCAATAGCCCGGCCCGAAATAGCCGTAGGTGAGGAACGAAAAATTATGGTCGTGCGGCAGATCGTAGAAGAAGGCGGCCGTGCCGCTGGCGCGCGTGACCGGCTCGTCGCGGGCGGGCCAGAAATTTGCGCGAAGCACGTATCGACCGTTCGGCGGGCGCAGCAGGAAGACCTGCGGTCCATAGCCCGACGACGCCGACTGCGCCTCGCAGCGCGTCTTGAGCTCCGCGATCGCGAGGTCGGCGAGGAAGTCGCGGTTGCGGCCAAGCCGCGCAAGCAGCGGACCCAGGCCGGCAAAGCTATCCTCGTCCCGGACGTCGAAGGGAGTCGTCTCGAGCGCCTCGATCAGATCATTGAGTCCGATCGCGCCGCCTCGTCCGGGATCGATCAGGCGCGGCATCGGCGCGCCTCCGCGACGCGGAGCCGTACATTCCGAAGCGTGGCTGCGGCGGCAGCCCGAACTTCCGAATTCGGGTCCTGCGCCGCCATCGTCTCCAGCCGGGGCAGCGCGGCGGCTGCGTCGAGCGCGAGCCATTCTCGCATCGCCGCCCAGCGGGCGTGAAAGGCCGGGTCGTGCGTCGCCGCGTCGAACTGGGGACCGGCGTCGGTGCGGCGGGCATTGCGAAGGAAGGTCAGCAGCATTTCGGTTCGCGAGGCGCCGTCATCGGCGCTGGCGACCCGAACCAGTGCGCCGCTTTCGACGTCATATTCGCGGATCAGCGGCGCGGCGCCGGCGCGGATGGTGGCGACGAGCGTCGCCAGATCACGGGTGGCACCAGTCACAAGCTGGGCCCGTGTTCGCCCGTCGGTGCGGATCACGTCGCCGTCGAGGAGACGAGTCGGCGGCAGCGGACGGCACGGCGGCGCAGTCGCGGCAGTGAAATCCGGCGCCAGCGGCTCGGCCTCCCATCGGCGGAGCACCGCGCCGCCCGCCCGGAAATAGTGCGTCACGACGATGCGGCCGGAGACCACGGCTGTCCCGGGTGCCGGGGCTGCTGCCAGGGCATCGGCCCGCAACACGCTGGCGCTGATCGAGGCGACGGGGCAGTCGAACAGGACGATGCCGGTGCGTACTGAGTCGCGGCTCGCCTTGAACGGCGGCTCAAAGAACGGATCCCCGGCGAGCGCTCCGACAAGCGGTGCGAGTAGCGCTTCGATCCAGCCGATGTCGGCGAACAGCGTCTCGGCCCGGTCGGCGGCGGGTTCGGCGCGATCGAGCGGGCAGTCGGCGAAGGCCGCGGCGAGCGCCTGCATCTCCGGGCCGCCGCGCCAGCGGCGTCCGGCGTCGAGCGAAGGCTCGCGGGCAGCGGCGATCGCCTCGCGCACTGCCCTAGACATGCCGGGCATGGCCTAGGGGTAGAGCTCGTAAATCAGATTGGCGATCGCGACGATCATCTCGAACACATCGTCCATCATGACCTCGCCGGCGCGGACGCTGCCGTACATGCCGACCTGCGTTCCAAGCTCGGCGATCTCGCCGATCCCGATCTGTACCGGTGCCATCGTTCCCCCTTTGGCGCGGCGTGGATGCCGGCGCGGCGGCAGGCTAGGCCCGACCAGCGCCGGCGCTTAGTTAAATCGATGTAATCTTGGCGCCCGTCCTTCGGTTTGCGCGGCGCCCGGGGCCGCGCTACGGCGGAGGCGATGACCAACAATGCCCCGCCCAGCCCGATGCCTTCCTTCGACCCCGAGCGCCTGGCGCGCAGCGGGTTCGGCGGCCATGGCGGTCGGCTCGGCATTCGCTATCGCGCCCATGGCGCCGACTGGGCCGAACTGGAACTGCCCTATGATCCGGACCAGATCGGCCAGCCGGAGACCGGAGTGGTCGCTTCGGGGCCGGTGATCGCGCTGATGGACATGGCGACCAGCTTCGCGGTTTGGCTGCGCCGCGGCGCCTTTCTGCCGCATGCGACGCTCGACCTGCGGATCGACTATCTGCGCCCGGCGACCCCCGGCCGGACGGTGATCGGGCGCGGCGAATGCTATCGCGTGACTCGCAACATCGGCTTCGTTCGCGGTCAGGCGCATGACGGCGACCCCGACGATCCGCTCGCCCATGTCGCCGGCACCTTCATGACCACCGGGATCTGAGATGACGCTTCCCCCCTACGCCGCGCTGTTGGGCCTGACCGAGGAACCGGGCGCCGAGGCGCCGACCTTCGTCATGCCGTTCGCCGAGGACGTGCTCGGGCGGCCGGGCTTCCTGCACGGCGGCGCGATCGGCGGATTGCTGGAAATGGCGGCGATCGGGGCGCTTCAGCAGGCGCTCGGCGAGGAAGAGGCGCAAGTGAAGCCGATCAACGTGACGGTCGACTTCATGCGCGGCGGCCGCGACAAACCGACCCGTGCAAAGGGCGTGGTCACTCGGCTGGGCACCCGCGTCGCCAATGTCGAGGCGACGGCCTGGCAGGACGATCCCGACAAGCCGATCGCCGCGGCGCGGATGAACTATTTGCTCCAGCGCTGAGCGCTCCGCTCAGGACGGCGGCGTCAGCTTCATCAGCGCGCCGTTCGCGCCGCGCCCCCCGTCCTCGAGCAGCCAGATCGCGCCATCGGGGCCTTCCGCCACGTCGCGGATGCGCGTCCCCATGTCCCACTGGTCGCCCTTGGAGGCGCTGGTGCCATTGACGTCGACGCGCACCAGCGACTGGCTGGAAAGGCCGCCGAGGAAGATGTCGCCATCCCATTGCGGCCACAGCTGACCCGAATAGATCATCAGCCCGGCAGGCGAGATCACCGGATTCCAGGAGGCCTGGGGCGGAACGAAATCGCGATCGGGCATGGTGCCGTGATCGGGGATGGGCCGGCCGTCGTAATGGTCGCCGTTCGAGACGACGGGCCAGCCGTAATTCTGCCCCGGCCGGATCAGATTGACCTCGTCGCCGCCGCGCGGCCCCATTTCCTGTTCCCACAGATTGCCCGCATCGTCGAAGGCGATGCCGAGCAGATTGCGATGGCCGTAGGACCAGACCGCCGGATGAAAGCCCTGGCTGGCGAGCGGATTGCCGGGCGCCGGATCGCCATCGGGCGTGAGACGCAGCACCTTGCCCAAGGTGCCGGTCTTGTCCTGAGCGGGCTCGAGCTTTTGCCGGTCGCCGTTGGTGAAGAAGAGATGCTGGCCATCCGGAGAAAAGGCGATCCGGCCCGAATAATGGCCGTCGCCCGGCACATAGGGAGTCGCCTGGAACAGCCGCTCGACGTCCGCCAGCCGCGGCGAGTCCCCGGTTTCCAAAGTACCGCGCGCGAGCACCACGCCCTTGCCGCCCTCGCCGGCTTCCGAGAAGCTGAAATAGACCAGCCGGTTCTGCGCGAAATCGGGATGGAGCACGACATCCATCAGCCCGCCCTGACCGGCGCTGTCGACCGTCGGGATGCCTGCCACCGCCTGGCGCTGCTGCCCGTCGGCCGAGACGAGGTAAAGCGTCCCCGCCTTTTCGGTGATCAGCATGCGGCCGTCGGGCAGGAAATCCATCGCCCAGGGCGAGTCGAAATCGGCGACCCGAGTGACCGTGAACGGGCGCCCATCCTGCGCGACGGGCGCGGGCGTGGTTCCGACCGGAGCAGGATCCTGCGAGTTGCCGGGAGTGCCCGAGGTGCAGGCGATCAGCGTGAAGGCAGCGGCGGCGGCGGAGAAGCGGCGCATCGAATCAGATCTCCCCAAGGGCGTGGAATGAAGGTGCAACGCGGCGCGGCGCGGCTGGTTGCGAACTCGCGGTTTTCCGCCGAAGGTCGCACAAAAGTCGCACCTCAGCGCGCACGCGCGCTCCCACGCGCGCATACGCACGCGAGGCGGCACGATGGCGCGGCGGCGCCGGTGGCAGAGTGCGAAGCGGCATCGGCGGGGAGGCTATCGCAACCACGATGGTGTAGGACAGGGGAAAATGCTCCGGGGTCTGGCGCCCGCTGCGCCGGAAGGGGCGCGGAGGTGCTCGCCGGCTCTTGCCGGGCCGCGCGGTTTCGCCTATATGCAGGGCACTTCTCGACATTGGTGACACTGGCGAGGTCGGGGCCGCAGGGCTCCGGCGCCGTAGACTTGCATCCTGGAGACCGAATGGCGGACATCGCCGCACTGACCGATCTGATCGAAGCCGAAGCCAAGGCGCTCGGCTTCGAACTGGTGCGCGTGCGCATGTTCGGCGGCACGTCCGACCCGACGCTGCAGGTGATGGCCGAGCGGCCCGACACGGGCCAGCTCACCATCGACGATTGCGCCGAGCTCTCGCGCCGCATCTCCGCCCAGCTCGACGCGCTGGAGGCCGATGGCCGCGATCCGATCGACCATGCCTATCGGCTCGAAGTCAGCTCGCCGGGGATCGACCGGCCGCTCACGCGCCGCAAGGACTTCCAGCAGTGGAAGGGGCATGAGGCGCGAGTCACGCTGATCGAGAAGATCGACGGCCGCAAGCAGCTGAACGGCGTGCTCCAGGGCCTCGACGAAGGGCGCGTCGTCATCGACGTCCGCAATTTCAAGGTCATGGACGTGGCGTTCGAGGACATCGCCGACGCCAAGCTCGTCATGACCGACGCATTGATCGAAGCAACCCAACCGCTGTCGCCCGAGGGCGCAGACAAGATCGTGGTAGAAGGATAGTCGCAATGGCCACTGCCGTTTCCGCCAACAAGGCCGAGCTGATCGCCATCGCCGATGCGGTGGCGCGTGAGAAGCTGATCGACAAGGCCATCGTCATCGAGGCGATGGAGGACGCGATCCAGCGCGCCGCCAAGAACCGCTATGGCGTCGAGAACGACATCCGCGCCAAGCTCGACCCCAACACCGGCGACCTGCGCCTGTGGCGCGTGGTCGAAGTGGTCGAAGTGGTCGACGATTATTTCAAGCAGGTCGACCTCAAGGGCGCGCAGAAGCTCCAGAAGGACGCCAAGGTGGGCGACTATATCGTCGATCCGCTGCCCCCGATCGAATTCGGCCGCATCCAGGCGCAGGCTTCCAAGCAGATCATCTTCCAGAAGGTCCGCGATGCCGAGCGCGAGCGCCAGTATGAAGAGTTCAAGGACCGCGTCGGCGAGATCATCACCGGCGTGGTGAAGCGAGTCGAGTTCGGCCATGTCGTGGTCGATCTGGGCCGCGCCGAGGGCGTGATCCGCCGCGACGCGCAGATCCCGCGCGAAGTGGTGCGCGTGGGCGACCGCGTCCGCTCGATCATCCTCAACGTGCGCCGCGAGAACCGCGGGCCGCAGATTTTCCTGAGCCGCGCGCACCCCGACTTCATGAAGAAGCTGTTCGCGCAGGAAGTGCCCGAGATCTACGACGGCATCATCGAGATCAAGGCGGCCGCGCGCGATCCGGGCAGCCGCGCCAAGATCGGCGTGATTTCGCACGACAGCAGCATCGATCCGGTCGGTGCCTGCGTCGGCATGAAGGGCAGCCGCGTGCAGGCGGTGGTGCAGGAGATGCAGGGCGAGAAGATCGACATCATCCCCTGGTCGCCCGACACCGCGACCTTCGTGGTGAACGCGCTTCAGCCGGCGAACGTCAGCCGCGTGGTGATCGACGAGGAAGAGGACCGCATCGAAGTGGTGGTGCCCGACGACCAGCTTTCGCTGGCGATCGGCCGCCGCGGCCAGAATGTGCGCCTCGCCAGCCAGCTGACCGCCAAGGCGATCGACATCCTGACCGAGCAGGACGCGAGCGAGAAGCGCCAGAAGGAATTCGTCCAGAATTCCGAGATGTTCCAGAACGAGCTCGACGTCGACGAGACGCTGGCGCAGCTGTTGGTCGCCGAAGGCTTCGGCGCGCTGGAGGAAGTCGCCTATGTCGAGCTCGACGAGCTGGCGATGATCGAAGGCTTCGACGACGATCTGGCGCAGGAGCTGCAGAGCCGTGCGCAGGAAGCGCTCGAACGCCGCGAGGAGGCGAACCGCGAGGAACGCCGCGCGCTGGGCGTGTCGGACGATCTGACGACCATCCCCTATCTCACCGAGGCGATGCTGGTGACGTTGGGCAAGGCGGGCATCAAGACGCTCGACGACCTGGCCGATCTCGCCACCGACGAACTGGTCCAGAAGAAGCGCGCCGAGCCGCGCCGGCGCAGCGATCAGGCCGCGTCGAACCGCAGCGAGGACAAGGGCGGGGTGCTCGGCGAGTATGGACTGACCGACGAGCAGGGCAACGAGATCATCATGGCCGCGCGCGCGCACTGGTTCGCCGACGAGGAAGCGCCGCTGACCGACTCGAGCGTCGAGCTGGAGCCGGACACGGGCGGGGAGGACGCTGTTGCGGAATCCGAACAATGATTGGCTTGCGCTAACCGACAGCGTTGATCGCCGCCCCGGCCTCGCGCCGGGGCCGGTGCCTGGCGTGCGCCCGGTTGCGGCGCACGACCTGCCCCGCGGCATGCCGGCGGGAGGCGCGCGATGAGCGATCCCATGCGCACCTGCATCCTCTCGCGCGAGGAAGCGCCGCGCGACGGGCTGATCCGTCTCGCGCTCTCGCCCGAGGGCGACGTGCTGCCCGACGTCCATGCCAAGGCGCCCGGGCGCGGTGCTTGGATCGGCGTGAGCCGGGAAGAGCTCGAGGCGGCGACCGCCAAGGGACGCCTTCGCGGCGCGCTGGCCCGCGCGTTCAAGACCGGCGAGTTCCGCCTGCCCGACGATCTGGCCGACCGCATCGACGCGGCGCTGCGGCGCGCGACGCTCGAGCGGCTGGGGCTCGAAGCGCGCTCTGGCGCGCTGGTGACCGGGGGCGAGCGGATCGACAAGGCGGCGCGGCAAGGCAAGCTCGCGCTGCTGCTCCATGCCGCGGACGCGAGCGCGGACGGCGCGGCCAAGCTCGCCCAGGCATGGCGGGTGGGCAGCGACCGCGAAGGCTCCGGCCTCAAGGGCTTAACATTGCCGGTCGATCGTACCATATTGTCCTTGGCCCTCGGCCGCGAAAATGTGGTACATGCCGGCCTGACCGACGCCCAGGCGGCAAAGCGGGTGCGCGATTTGCTTGCCCGCTGGCTGCACTTTATCGGACCCGATCGCGCAGATTCGCCTTGCGAACCTAAATCGCAGGACAGTGCGCCGTTGGGATCGCCTGCGACGCGAACGACCGAGACGAACGAAGGATTTTGAGTACACGCATGAGCGACACGGACAAGGAAAAGCCGAAACTGGGCACGCGCGCGCCGCTGGGACTGAAGCGCACGGTGGAGACGGGCAAGGTGAAGCAGAGCTTCAGCCATGGCCGCTCGAACACCGTCGTCGTGGAAGTGAAGCGCCGGCGTGTTCTCGGCCGTCCGGGCGAGGAAGGCGCGGCTCAGCAGCAGGCGCCGACGCCGGCGCCCGAACCGGAGGCCAAGGCGCCGCCGCAGCCGGAGAAGGCCGCGGCGCGGACACCCGCGCCTGCGCCGCGTTCGTCGGGCGACAGCCTGCTTTCGCGCCAGGAGCTTCAGGCGAAGCTGCTGCGCGAGGCCGAGGAAGCGCGCATGGCCGCGCTCGAGGAAGCGCGCCGTCGCGAGGAGCGCGAGAAGGCCGAGGCCTCCGAGGAGGAGCGCCGCCGCGCCGAGGAAAACCGCAAGGCCGAGGAAGAGGCCGCCAAGGCCGCCGCGCAGGCGCCCGAACGGGCCGAGCCGGAAGCGCGTGCGCCGGAGCCCGAAGTGCCCGAGCCTGCGCCTGCCGCGCCGACTCCTGCCCCCGCGGAAGCGAACCGCGCGCTGGAGCTCGACCCCACGCGTCCCGCACCGCGCCGGTTCACGCCGGTCCAGCGGCCCGAAATCCCGCGCCCCGAACCCAAGCCCGAGCCGGCCGCGGCGCGTGCTCCGGCGGCGCCGAAGCGTTCCGAGGCCCCGGCGAGCAAGCCGAGCCGCGATCGCAAGGGCGGCGACGATCGCCGCCAGTCGGGCAAGCTCACCGTCAACCGCGCCCTGGGCGACGGCGATGGCGCGCGTGCGCGCAGCCTCGCAGCGCTCAAGCGCGCCCGCGAGAAGGAAAAGCGCGCGCATCGCAGCGGCTCGAGCCAGCCGCGCGAGAAGCAGGTGCGCGACGTGCAGGTGCCCGACGCGATCACCGTGCAGGAACTCGCCAACCGCATGGCCGAGAAGGGCGCCGACCTGGTGAAGGCGCTGTTCAAGATGGGCATGCCGGTGACCGTCAACCAGACGATCGACCAGGACACCGCCGAGCTGCTCGTCGGCGAATTCGGCCATAATTTCCGGCGCGTGTCGGAAAGCGACATCGACCTTCAGCTCGATGCCGCCGAGGATCCCGAGGAGGCGCTGCAGCCGCGGCCGCCGGTGGTCACGATCATGGGCCATGTCGATCACGGCAAGACGAGCCTGCTCGACGCGATGCGCGGCACCGATGTGGTGCAGGGCGAGGCCGGTGGCATCACCCAGCACATCGGCGCCTATCAGGTGACCCAGAAGGACAAGTCGAAGATCACTTTCCTCGACACGCCGGGCCACGAGGCGTTTTCGGACATGCGCGCGCGCGGCGCGAACGTGACCGACATCGTCGTGCTGGTGGTCGCCGCCGACGACGGGCTGATGCCGCAGACGATCGAGGCGATCAATCACACCAAGGCGGCCGGCGTGCCGATGATCGTGGCGATCAACAAGGTCGACAAGCCCGAGGCCAATCCGCAGCGCATCCGCGAGCGGCTGCTCGAGCACGACGTCCAGGTCGAGGCGATGGGCGGCGAGACGCAGGACGTCGAGGTGTCGGCGCTCAAGAAGACCGGGCTCGACGATCTGATCGACAAGATCCAGCTCCAGGCCGAGCTGCTCGAGCTGCGGGCGAACCCCGCCCGCGACGCCGAGGGAACGGTGGTCGAGGCCAAGCTCGACAAGGGCCGCGGCCCGGTCGCGACGATCCTCGTCAGCCGCGGCACGCTGAAGGTGGGCGACGTGTTCGTCGTCGGCGCCGAAAGCGGCAAGGTGCGCGCGCTGGTCGATGACAAGGGCCGCCAGGTCAAGGAAGCCGGTCCGGCGATGCCGGTCGAAGTGCTCGGCCTGTCGGGGGTGCCGATGGCGGGCGATCCGCTGCAGGTCGTGGAGAGCGAGGCGCGTGCGCGCGAAGTCGCCGAATACCGCCAGGGCGTCATCCAGCAGAAGCGCACGACGCAGGCGCCGGCGAGCCTCGAGAGCATGTTCTCGGCGCTCAAGGACAAGCAGGCGATCGAATATCCGCTGGTGGTCAAGGGCGACACCCAGGGCACCGTCGAGGCGATCATCGGCTCGCTCAACAAGATCTCGACCGACGAGATCCGGGTGCGGATCCTGCACTCGGGCGTCGGCGGCATCACCGAGAGCGACGTGACGCTGGCCGCGGCCAGCGGCGCGCCGATCATCGGCTTCAACGTGCGCGCCAACGCCAAGGCACGCGAGATCGCCGAGCGGAACAAGGTGGCGCTGAAATACTACGACGTCATCTATGACCTGACCGACGACATCCGCGCGGGGATGGCCGGCGAGCTGGGCCCCGAGGCCTTCGAGACGGTGGTCGGCCGCGCCGAGATCAAGGAAGTCTTCTCGGCGGGCAAGCACGGCAAGGCGGCGGGTCTGCTCGTCACCGAGGGCGTCATCCGCAAGGCGCTCAAGGCACGCATCACGCGCGACGACGTCATCATCTATCAGGGCGAGATCGCATCGCTGCGCCGCTTCAAGGATGATGTCGCCGAAGTGCGGGCGGGCCTGGAATGCGGTGTGACGTTCAGCCAGAACTTCACCGACATCAAGCCGGGCGACTATCTGGAGACGTTCGAAGTCGAGATGCGCGAACGCACGCTGTAAGCAGAGGCCCTCCGCCGGTAGTTGGCGGAGGGCTCTTCACGTACAGCAGGATTCACTTCGCCATGCCTCTTACGCAAATTCAGATTATTCAGTCTTTGGGCGAAGCGTTAAGCTGGTTTGAGAAAGAGCTGGAATGGGGCGTCGCTCCGGGTGAACTCAACCACCTCACCGGGCGAATTGGTGAGCTGTATGCCGCGATGATAACGCGCGGCCAAATGGCGACCACCACCAATCAGCGCGGCTATGATGTCGTGAGCGCCGAGGGAGAGCGTATCTCCGTGAAGACCGTTACTACGAGCGTGCAGGCGCGGTTCAATACGAACACATTAGAATTGGCTGACCGCATAATGGTCCTGCGGATAAATGTTGACGACGACGAGGGTGTATCGGTCGAGACATTACTGGACATCGGTCGAGCAGACTTCGATGGACATCTGAGGCGCTTGTCGAATGGTTCGATCGATTTTCCGATCGCGTCGCGTCGGAAGTCAACCCGCCCGCTCGACGCCCAGTCCATTGAAGCTGCCGAGAGTTTTGGGGGGTACACCGTCCAACAATTTGAAAGCGGCTCAATTGGCGTACTGCGCCACGGCAACCGGGTCGACGTCGCCAAACCTGTGCTGCGTGAACTCGCCGCTCAGCTTGGCGTCGATCTTCTGAACGGCTCCGGCCGGCCGCGAAACACACGGCAATTGGGCGCCGCCATCATCAAGGCAATCGGCAGTAGACACCAATGAAAAGCGACCCCAACGAAGACCGCTCGGTCCGCCTGCTGCGCGTCGGCGAGCAGGTGCGGCATGTGTTGTCGGACATTCTCCAGCGCGGCGACGTGCACGACGAGACGTTGGCGAAGCACATGGTCTCGATCACCGAGGTGCGGATGTCGCCCGATCTCAAGCATGCGACGGTGTTCGTGAAGCCGCTGCTCGGCCAGCATGAGGAGGCGGTGCTGAAGGCGCTGCGCACCAACACCGCCTATCTGCAGGGCGAAGTTGCGCGGCGGGTGAACACCAAATATGCCGCGAAGCTGAAATTCCTGGCCGACGAGAGCTTCGACGAGGGCAGCCGGATCGACGCGCTGCTGCGCAACCCGCGCGTCGCGCGCGATCTGGACGGGGACGCGACCGAGGATTAGCCTTGGCAACCGTCTCGGCCGACGTGCCGCGGCGCGGCAGAATTCGAGCGGCAGGAATGATGTGATGGCAATGGGCCCGGCATGCCCCCGGTGTGGCACGATCATCCCGTTCGTGAAAACGCAGTGGGGGCTCGGAACGCCTTTTGCCTGCCGGAGCTGTGACGCCAGCCTTGTCGTCCCGAAGAATCTGTGGATCGGCCTTACCGCACTCCTGCTGTTCTGGTCGGCGCAGTCGCGCGTGGAGGGGGCGGGCGCCACACTGGTGCTTCTGCTGACGATCGCGATCACCCTGCTTGCCGCGTCATGGCTCCTGCTCAAGCCCCGGCTGGTGCCGGTTGGAGCGGACCCGGCTCCGTCGAGCCCTGTCGACCCAGTCGCCTGATGGCCAAGCTCTATTTCTACTACGCCAGCATGAACGCGGGGAAGTCGACCACGCTGCTGCAGGCCGACTTCAACTATCGCGAGCGCGGCATGCGGACGATGCTGTTCACGGCAGCGATCGACGATCGGAGCGGTCCGGGCGCAATCGGATCGCGGATCGGACTGGAGGCGGAGGCGACTCCCTTCGACGCGGCGACCGACCTGCGCGCGCTGGTGGAGCGCGAGCAGCGCGCCGGGCCGGTCGCCTGCGTGCTGATCGACGAGGCGCAGTTCCTCACCGAGGAGCAGGTCGATCAGCTCGCCGGGCTGTGCGACGAATGCGACGTGCCCGTGCTCGCCTATGGCCTGCGCACCGATTTCCGCGGGCAATTGTTTCCGGGATCGGCGCGGCTGCTGGCGATCGCCGACGCGCTCATCGAGATCAAATCGGTCTGCACCTGCGGGCGCAAGGCGATCATGAACCTGCGAGTCGACGCGGCGGGCAAGCCGGTGGCCGAGGGCGCGCAGACCGAGATCGGCGGAAACGAGCGCTATGTCGCGCTGTGCCGTCGCCACTTCACTGCGGCGCTGGCGGGAACCGCGCCGCTCAGCCAAGGTTCATGCACGACGTGCTAGGAGCAGGCCATGCTGACGACCCTTCTCACACTCCTCGCCGCCACTGCGCCGCTGCCGGCGCAGGAGGCCTCCCAAACCCGGCCTATCGGAGTCGAAACGCAGATCAGCTTTGCCGCCAACGGCGGGATTCGCGATTGGCGGCGCGGCCCCGAGGACAGCAACATCGTCTATCTGCAGGCGCGTAACCTGCGCTGGTACGAAGTGACGCTGACCGGGCCCTGCCTCGACAACACGAGCTTCGAGCCGATGGTCTATACGACCGGCCCCGGTGGCGCGCTCGACCGCTTCTCGCGGATTTCCTCGGCGCGCAATCCGGACCTCGTCTGCGGTGTCGAGAGCATCAAGACGAGCCTGCCGCCGGAGCAGATGCGCGCGGACGGCTGATCGCGGCACTGCTTCAGGCCTTGGGTTGGGGCGTCGCCCCGCTTAAGGCGCTGCGATGAACGGTTGGATCATTCTCGACAAGCCGGTGGGGCCCGGCTCCACCCAGGCGGTGAGCGCGGTCAAACGCGCGCTGCGCGATGCGGGCGCGCCGAAGCGCAAGGTGGGACATGGCGGAACGCTCGACCCGCTCGCGAGCGGCGTTCTGCCGGTGGCGATCGGCGAAGCGACCAAGCTCGCCGGGCGGATGCTCGACAGCGACAAAATCTATGACTTCACCATCGGCTTCGGAGTCGAGACCGATACGCTCGACCTCGAAGGCAAGCCGGTCGTGCAGAGTGACGAACGGCCGACGCAGGATGCGCTCGCAGCGGTGCTGGCTCGCTTCACGGGGCCGATCGAACAGGTGCCTCCGGCCTATTCCGCACTCAAGGTCGAAGGCGCGCGCGCCTATGATCTGGCACGGGCGGGCGAGGAGGTAGCACTTGCGACCCGAAGCGTGACGGTGCACGCGCTGGACCTCGCCTCCTCGACCGAAGCGGGCGGACCGCTAGAATCGGCGACGCTCACCGCGCATGTCTCGAAGGGCACCTATATCCGCAGCCTTGCTCGCGATATCGCACGCGCACTGGGGACGGTCGGCCATGTCACCATGCTGCGCCGCGTGAAGGCCGGGCCGTTCGGCCTCGATCAGGCGATTTCGCTGGACAAATTGGCCGATGCCGCTAAGGAGCGGCGCCTTGAAACAGTGCTTCTGCCGTTGAGGGCGGGGCTGGACGACATCCCGGCTCTATCCCTCACGCCCGGTCAGGCAGGGCAGCTCCGCGCGGGGCTGCAAGTGACCGGGGCAACCGCCGACGACGGACTGGTGTTTGCGATGCTGGACGAGGTTCCGGTCGCGCTCGCCGAGGTTCAGGCCGGAATGATCCGGGTCGTCCGCGGCTTCAATCTGTAAGCCACGATGTCGAAGGAAAAGACATGTCGATCACGCAGGAGCGCAAGGACGCGCTCGTCAAGGAACACGGCCGTGCGAACGGCGACACCGGCAGCCCCGAAGTGCAGGTCGCGATCCTCACCGAACGTATCGCCAACCTGACCGAGCACTTCAAGACGCACGCCAAGGACAATCATTCGCGCCGCGGCCTGCTGATGCTGGTCAACAAGCGCCGCAGCCTTCTCGACTATCTCAAGAAGAAGGACGCAGCGCGCTATCAGGATCTCATCGCGAAGCTCGGCCTTCGCAAGTAATTCAGGAACGGCCCCCGCTCGGGGGCCGTTTCTTTATCGGCCGATGAGCAATCCGGCTCACCGCCGACCAAGTCTCCTCCGTTCGCCCCGATTTTGTCGCGGGGCTGCAATTCTTCGGACGCAGAAAGAGGAACGGGGCTTCGACAGGCCCAACCCGAACGGGTTGGGGGACACCGCATGAGCCACAAGGGCTCGCTAGCTGCCCCGGGCGCATAGGGCGTCCGGTGAAAAGGAAAGCACATGTTCAACGCGAAGAAAGTGGAAATCGAGTGGGGCGGAAAGACCCTCACGCTCGAAACGGGCAAGGTTGCCCGTCAGGCCGACGGCGCCGTGGTGGCGACGCTCGGCGAAACGGTGGTGCTGTGCGCAGTGACCGCCGCCAAGAAGGTGAAGGAAGGGCAGGACTTCTTCCCGCTCACCGTGCATTATCAGGAGAAGTTCTCGTCCGCCGGTCGGATCCCGGGCGGCTTCTTCAAGCGCGAGCGCGGCGCGACCGAGAAGGAGACTCTGGTCTCCCGCCTGATCGACCGTCCGATCCGCCCGCTGTTCCCCGAGGGATTCTACAACGAGATCAACTGCATCGCGCAGGTGATGAGCTATGACGGTGAGAACGAGCCCGACATTCTGGCGATGGTCGCCGCGTCGGCCGCGCTCACGCTGTCGGGCCTGCCGTTCCTCGGCCCGATCGGCGCCGCGCGCGTCGGCTACAAGGACGGCGAATATCAGCTCAACCCGACCGACGCCGATGTCGAGGCGGGCGATCTCGACCTGGTGGTCGCAGGCACGCACGATGCGGTGATGATGGTCGAATCGGAAGCCAATGAGCTGCCCGAGGACGTCATGCTCGGCGCCGTGATGTTCGGCCATCGCGAGATGCAGAAGGTGATCAACGCGATCATCGACCTCGCCGAACAGGCCGCCAAGGAGCCCTGGGAGCTTGCCGAGCAGGCCGACCAGTCGGCGATGAAGGCCGAGCTCAAGAAGCTGATCGGCGACGATATCGCCGCTGCCTACAAGACCACGCTCAAGTCCGACCGTTCGGACATGCTGAATGCGGCACGTGCCAAGGCGAAGGAAGCCTTCGCCGATCGCGATCCGCAGGAGCAGATGATCGCCGGCAAGCTCGTCAAGAAGCTGGAAGCCGAGATCGTCCGTGGCGCGATCCTGAAGGATGGCCGCCGCATCGATGGTCGCGACACCAAGACGGTGCGCCCGATCGAGGCCGAAGTGCACTTCCTGCCGCGCGCCCACGGCTCGGCGCTGTTCACGCGCGGCGAGACGCAGACCATCGCCACCACCACGCTCGGCACCAAGGATTCCGAGCAGATGATCGATGGGCTGACGGGCCTGAGCTACCAGCACTTCATGCTGCACTATAACTTCCCGCCCTATTCGGTCGGCGAAGTGGGCCGCTTCGGCGCGCCGGGCCGTCGCGAAGTCGGCCATGGCAAGCTGGCGTGGCGCGCGCTGCGTCCGGTGCTGCCGACGAAGGAAGAGTTCCCCTATACGATCCGCGTCACCAGCGACATCACCGAGTCGAACGGCTCGTCGTCGATGGCGACGGTGTGCGGCGGATCGCTGTCGATGATGGACGCCGGCGTGCCGCTCAAGCGGCCGGTGTCGGGCATCGCGATGGGCCTGATCCTCGAAGGCAAGGACTTTGCGGTCCTGTCCGACATCCTCGGCGACGAGGATCATCTGGGCGACATGGACTTCAAGGTGGCGGGCACCAGCGAAGGCATCACCAGCCTTCAGATGGATATCAAGATCGCCGGCATCACCGAAGAGATCATGAAGACCGCGCTCGACCAGGCGAAGGACGGCCGCGCCCATATCCTGGGCGAAATGGCCAAGGCGCTGGGCGAGACCCGCACCGAGCTGTCGGCGCACGCGCCGCGGATCGAGACGATCACGATCGACAAGTCGAAGATCCGCGACGTGATCGGCACGGGCGGCAAGGTCATCCGCGAGATCGTCGCCTCGACCGGCGCCAAGGTGGACATCGACGACGAGGGCGTGATCAAGATCAGCTCGTCCGACCTGACGCAGATCGAAGCCGCCAAGCAGTGGATCCTCGGCATCGTCGAGGAGCCAGAGGTGGGCAAGGTCTATACCGGCAAGGTGGTGAACCTGGTCGACTTCGGCGCCTTCGTGAACTTCATGGGCGGCCGTGACGGGCTGGTCCATGTCTCGGAGATCAAGAACGAGCGCGTCGAGAAGGTGTCCGACGTCCTGTCCGAAGGGCAGGAAGTGAAGGTCAAGGTTCTCGAGATCGACCAGCGCGGCAAGGTGCGCCTGTCGATGCGCGTCGTCGATCAGGAGACCGGCGCCGAGCTGGAGGACACCCGTCCCGCGCGCGAGCCGCGCGAGAAGGGCGAGCGTTCGGATCGTGGCGACCGCGGCGACCGGCGTCGCGACGGCGGCCGTGGCGGCCGCGGCGGTGGCGGCGGTGGTCGCGACCGGGGCGATCGCGGCCCGCGCCGCGAGCGTTCGGAAAGCGGCAAGTCCGACGACGAGGGCGGCGAGGACATCGGCCTTCCCTCCTTCATCACCGAGAGCTGATCCTCACGATCATCTCGATCGAAAGGGGCTCGGGCGACCGGGCCCCTTTTCTGTTGCGTCCGGACGATCGCTAGCAATCCGGATCGAGATCGCGCGAATGCCGCTTGTGCGGCGCGCGCATCGACCTAAACTGGCGCGCCAGGAGTATCGCGTGCCAGAAACGAGCTATACGCGGATCATGCGCGAGCATGACGAGATCGAGATGTTGAGCGGTCGGCTGAGCAATCTCGTGCGCGATCGCGCTGCGGACCCGCACGTCCTCGCGGATGCGCTGCGCCATCTGAAGGAGCTCGTGAGCGATCACCTCGATCATGAGGGTGCGCTCCTCGAAACGCTGGCCGCGCGGTCGGGCACTGCCGCTCAGCGCGACAGGATCGCGCGTGCCGAACAGGAGTTCTGCGTCCTCAAGGAGAATTGGCAGCGCTTCACGCGCGCGTGGGACGCGACCGCGATCGCGGCGGATCGCTCGGGATTCGACCAATCGGCACTCGCGATGCTGCCGCGCCTTCGCGATCGCGTGCGGCTGGAGAGCGAGCTCCTCATGGCCCTGGCGATGCTGGAGCGTTCGAATCCTGACTAGCTCGCATTCCTCGAGCACGACGGCGGACAAGCTGCGGGTCGCAGCGAAATCGCGCAAATCCCGAGGACGCGGCCGGCTGAAAGGCCGGCATCGCTTTCGTCCCCGCTGCTGGAGCCGAGCAAGGGCTTCGGCCGGGGCGTCGCGCGTCGGGGAAGGTCCAGGGGGTTCTGTTGCCCGGCCCCCCTGGTAGCCGCTGGAATCCGCTTCTGTTGCCCGGTGCGGTCCAACCGCGCATTTTGGAATAACCTTAGGCCGTTAGGCCGTGGGGTTACGCCGCAATAGCGAGTGCTTCGTTATCGTTGGCACTTGTGTGTATGGGCCGTCGCGGTGGTCCCATTCCGAGCGAAAACAGCGCTTTTCAACACACGTCGATCCTGGTTCGGCCCCGTCAGAAACGGTGTCCAGATACACCACCGGTTATGGTGGAGCCGCCGGGTACTGCCCCCGGGTCCGCTGCGTCTATTGAACGCCGCAGTTTATCGCTATAGCCGGGCAAGCCCGGCAGCTTCCAATATAGGGCCCGGGGAATTAATTGAAAGCCCCGGAGCGCCATCACCGCGCCACAATGATTTGGCACGAATCCAGCATCATGTTGACTCAGCGTTCCCGGTACGCGCTTCGCGCGATGCTCTTCCTGGCAGAGCAGCCCGTGGGAAGCCGTCCGATCCCGATGAACCGAATCGCCGCCGAGACGAACGTGCCGCGCAAGTTCCTCGAGGCGATTTTCGCCGATCTGCGCGACGCCGGGTTCGTCCACAGCCATCGCGGAAAGCTGGGCGGCTATTGCCTGTCGAAGCCCACTCACCTGGTGTCGCTCGGCGAGATCATCCGCGTGATCGAAGGGCCGCTGGCGCTGGTGCCGTGCGTCAGCCGGACCGCTTATCGGCCCTGCACCGACTGCGCCGACGAGGCGAGTTGCGCGATCCGCCACGCGATGGCGCGCGTGCGCGACGAAACCGCGCGCATCCTCGACGGCACCAGCCTGGCCGATGCCGGTTCGGAGGATCTGAAAGCGGCCTGAGCGCGCGTTGCGGCGATCAGCGTATGGGAGGCTCGCTCCGCCCGCGCAGTTCGTCACGGATTTCGCGCAGCAGCACGACGTCCTGCGGCTCGGGCGCAGGAGCGGCGGTGCCCTTCGCCTCGTCCTCGTGCAGCAGCCGGATCGCGCGGCGGACGTAGCGCACCAGCAGGAACACCGAAAAGGCGAGGAACAGGAAATTCAGCACGACGCTGAGGAACTGGCCATAGCCGATCAGCGGCACCCCCGCTTCCTTCAGCGCGGCATAGTTGCTGAGCGATCCTGTATAGCCCTCCGGTACGGGTCCCAGCTGAATGAAATAGTTGGAGAAATCCACGCCGCCAAAGAGCCATCCGACGACCGGCATGATGAGATCATCGGTCAGCGACTTGGTGATGGTCGCGAACGCGGCGCCGATGATGACGCCCACCGCAAGGTCGAGCACATTGCCCTTCGCGATGAAGGTCCTGAAATCCTTCCACATTCCCGTTCGGTCTCCCTTCTTTTCCGGAATCGCTCTTCACGGCGCGGTCTCCGGTGTCGTATAGCGCCGCAACAGTTGGAGCCGGGGAGGGTATCCCATGAAGTTTCGCGCCGTCATCATTCTTGCCGCCGCCGCCATGCTCTCCGCATGCGGCCTCAATAGCGTTCCCACGGCCGAAGAGAACGCGAAGGCAAGGTGGGCCGATGTTCAGGCCGCCTATCAGCGCCGCGCGGACCTGATCCCGAACCTGCAGGCGACGGTTGCGGGAGCGGCCGGTTCCGAGCGCGACATTCTGACCGAAGTGATCGAGGCGCGGTCGCGCGCCACTTCGATCCAGGTCACTCCCGACCAGCTGACCGACGAGAGCGCTGTCCAGCAGTTCCAGGCGGCGCAGCAGCAGCTTGGCGGTGCGCTGAGCCGGCTCCTGGTAAACGTCGAGCGCTATCCCGAGCTGCGCAGCCAGCAAGCGTTTCAGACCTTCATGAGCCAGATCGAAGGCACCGAGAACCGCATCAACATCGCGATCCGCGATTACAACGGAGCGGTGCAGGAGTATAACACCACCATCCGCACCTTCCCCTCGGCGATCGGCGCCAAGATCTTCTATGGCGCCGAGCCGATGACGCCGTTCGAGGCGCAGGCGGGCTCCGAAGTCGCACCGACGGTGAATTTCGGGAACAGCAACTGACCGGTTTTGGCCGGAAGAGCGATATGGCCGGATTTCGCACCCTGTTGATTGCATTCGCGCTTGCGCTGCTCGGCCTGCAGCCGGGCCATGCGCAGGAGTTTCCGCAGCTCACGGGGCGCGTCGTCGACGCGGCCGAGCTGCTGAGCCCCGAGCAGGAGGCGCAGCTCACCCAGCTTTCGGCGGAGATCGAACAGGCGTCCTCGCGGCAGTTCGTCGTCGCGACGATCCCCGATCTGCAGGGGTATGACATCGCCGACTATGGCTATCAGCTCGGCCGCGCCTGGGAGATCGGGCAGGGCGAGGCGAACAACGGCATCCTGCTGATCGTCGCGCCCAACGAGCGCGAGGTCCGGATCGAAGTGGGCTATGGGCTCGAACCGATCATGACCGATGCGCTCTCGAGCCAGATCATCCGCAACGAGATCCTGCCGCATTTCCGCGATGGCGACATGGCCGCAGGGATCCTGGCGGGGGCGCAGGCGATCGGCGAGCAGATGCGCCTGCCACTCGAACAGGCGGAGGCGCGCGCCCAGCAGCTGATCGAGAGCGGACGCCAGCGCGACGGCGAAGAGGATGGCTGGGTCGGCGGGCTGGTGCTCGCCTTCTGGCTGGTGATGCTGCTGGTGTTCGTGATCCCCGCGATCTTCGGCCGGCGCGGACGGCGCTATCGCCGGCGCGGCAGCGGCGTGGGCGAAGTGTTGCTGTGGACCGCACTGGACGCGGCGATGCGGAGCGGCGGCGGCCATCGCGGTGGATCGGGCTGGGGCGGCGGCGGCTTCGGCGGCGGCGGTGGTTTCGGCGGTGGCGGCTTTTCAGGCGGCGGCGGGTCGTTCGGCGGCGGCGGCGCATCGGGGAGCTGGTGATGACAGACCCTATTTTCAGCGCCGAGGATCATGCGCGCGTGACCGCCGCAGTGGCGAGCGCCGAGCGCGAGACCGATGGCGAGATCGTGACGATCGTGAGCGCAAGGTCGGACGGCTATCGCGACGTGGCGATCCATTACGCGATTCTCGCGATGCTGCTGGTGGTGGCGCTGCTCGCCGCGGTTCCCGGGCTGGCCGAGGCAAAGCTCGCCTGGCTGGACGGCGGATGGAACAGCGAGACCAACGTCGCACTGCTGTTGCTGCTCGTGCTGGTGGGGCAGGCAGTCGCCTTTCTGATCGTGCGCTATGCGCTCGAATGGGCGCCGCTGCGGATGGCGCTGACCCCGCGCGGGACCAAGTCGCGGCGAGTCCGTCGGCGCGCGGTCGAGCTGTTCAAGGCGAGCGCCGAGAAGCGCACCGAGCATCGCGTCGGCATCCTCCTCTATCTGTCGCTCGCCGAGCATCGGGCGGAGATCGTCGCCGACGCCGCGATCCATTCGAAGGTTCCGGCCGAACGCTGGGGCGATGCGATGGCCGCGCTGGTCGATCAGGTACGCGCGGGCGATCCCGCCGGCGGAATGGTCGCGGCGGTGGGGCTGATTTCCCAGCTGCTCGCCGAGCATTTCCCCAAGACCGCCGCAGACACCAACGAGCTTCCGGACCGGCTGATCGAACTGTGAGCACGCCCGACGCCGACGCGCCGGTGGAGATCGCCTGGCAGGGCGACTGGGTGGTCGCCAAGCGGCAGGGGCGGTGGGAATATGTCTCGCGCGCGCGCGGCATCCAGGCGGCCGTGATCCTGGCGATCGACGACGAAGGGCAGGTGCTGCTCGTCGATCAGTATCGCGTGCCGCTCGGCCGCCGCTGCCTCGAGCTGCCCGCCGGGCTCGTCGGGGACGAGCGCGACGGCGACACGCCCGAGGCGACCGCGATCCGCGAGCTGGAGGAAGAAACCGGCTATCGCGCCGAGCGGATCGAGGAACTGGGCTTCTTCCACTCCTCGCCCGGCATGGTGACCGAGGGCTTCACGCTGGTCCGCGCGCACGGGCTGATGAAAGTGAGCGAAGGCGGAGGAACCGGCGAGGAGGACATCGTCGTACACCGCGTGCCGCTGACGGAGATAACCGCCTTCGTCGCCGCCAAGCGTGCCGAAGGACTGGCGATGGACGTCAAGCTGCTGCTGCTGCTCGCGCACGACTGGCTGGCCTGAACGGCCCGGGGGCGGGGCCACCGCTCGCGCAGGGCGCCCCCCCCTGTCGGAGCGTCAGCGAAAATTGTCGGCGTAGGCCTGGAGCTTCAGCTTGCGCTCGGGCGCGGGGATCACGTGATAGGCGATGCCCTCGCGCTCGGCATGCGCCTTTGCGGCTTCGAGCGTCGGGAAGTTGAGCCGCAGCTGCGTCGCCGCGGTATCGCCCGAGCCGGCCCAGCCGGTGAGCGGATCGGCGCGCTGCTTCTCGTTCGATTCGAATTCGAGCACCCAGCGATCGGTGCGGGCGCGGCCGGACTGCATGGCGTTCTTGGGACGCTGATAGATGCGGGCGGTCTTCATGACTCCTTCCTTATCGCGGCGGAGCGCCGCGTGCATCGGCTTTTTTGGTGCGCAGCGTTGGCGGGGCGTTCGCGGGGTCGTCGGGCCAGGGATGTTTGGGGTAGCGGCCGCGCATTTCCTTGGCGACGGCTCCCCAGCTTCCAGCCCAGAAACCCGGCAGGTCGCGCGTCGTCTGGATCGGGCGGCCGGCGGGTGAGGTAAGGCTGAGCACCAGCGGCGTCCCGTCCCCCAACAGGGGATGCGCGGCGAGTCCGAACAGCGCCTGGACGCGCACCTCCACCGTCGGTCCCGCCTCGGCGGCATAGTCGATCGCGTGACTCGACCCGGCGGGTGTCTCGAAGCGGGCGGGGGCGAGGCGATCGAGCGTCCTCTGCCCGTCCCAGCCGAGCCGGTTCTGCAACGCCTGAGTGAGCAGTTCGGGCGGCACCGCATCGAGGCGGCGCTTGCCGACGAGCAGCGGCGGCAGCCACTCGTCGAGCGCACCGAGTAATTCGGCATCGGTGAGCGCGGCGAGCCCGGCATAGGCGGCGCGGCGGCGAAGCGCAGCGGCTGACTCCGGCCATGGGAGCAGCGCGAGACCATGGGCGCGGACGCCCTCGAGCAGCGCGGCTTCGATCTCCTCGGCGGTGGCGGCCGAATCGCTGCCACTCGACAGGCGGACCGCGCCGAGCCGGCGTTCGCGCAGCGCCTCCACTCGGCCGGTGGCGGCGTCGAACGTCACGCTGCGCCGCGTCTCGATCCGCTCGGCGAAGAGCGTTTCCAGCGTGGCGAAGCCGATGGGTGCGGCCGAGAGGATGCGCGCGCCCGAGGCCATACCCTGCGTCTCGGCGACCGCCAGCCATTCGGACGAAGCGAGCGGCGAGGCCGGGTCGAGGCGAAAGCCGCGTCCGCCGGCCGAGGCCCAGCGTTCGCCGCTGGAATCGCGACGGCGCGCGATCCGATCGGGGAAGGCGAGGGCGATCGCGACGGCGACGGCATCCGGGCCGAAGGTGATGGTGCCGGCGCGGGAGCCCGATCCCGCCACAAGTGCGGTCCATCGCGCCGCCAGCTTGCGCGCGGCTTCGGCGCGCCGGCCGCGATCGCCGCGCCAGCGGCGCAGTCGCAGGTCGAGGTCGGCGTCGGTGCCGCCCAGGCCGCGTTCGCCGAGGAGAACGGCGACTTCGGCGGCGATCCGCGCAAGTCCGAGTTCGCTCGCGCGCACCAGCATATGCCCCAGCCGCGGCGGCAGCGGGAGGCCCGCGATCGCGCGGCCGTGCGCAGTGGGGCGGCCATCTTCGCCGAGCGCCTCCAGCGTCCGCAACCGCGCCCGCGCCTCGGCGATCGCAGCGTCCGGCGGCGGATCGAGCCAGGCGAGATCGCGCGGATCGGCAACGCCCCAGAGCGCGCAGTCGAGTGTCAGCGCCGAAAGATCGGCCTCGAGGATCTCGGGCGGGTCGAAGCGCGGCAGGCCGGCAGTCGCGGCCTCTTCCCAGAGGCGATAGGCCGTGCCCGGCCCCTGCCGCGCGGCGCGGCCGGCGCGTTGGGTGACCGCCGCCTGGCTCGCGCGCTCGGTGACGAGCCGCGTCATTCCCGCCGCGCGATCGTAGCGCGGGCGGCGGGCGAGCCCCGAATCGACCACGATGCGAATGCCGTCGAGCGTGAGCGAGGTTTCGGCGATCGACGTGGCGAGCACGATCTTGCGCCGCCCTTCAGCATCCGCTGCGATCGCGGCGCGCTGCGCGGCGGGGTCGAGGCTGCCGTGGAGCTTGTGGAGGACGATGCCGGGGCCGGGATCGCCGAGCCGCTCGGCGGTGCGCTCGATCTCGGCGACTCCCGGGAGGAAGGCCAGGATTCCGCCCTCCGCCTCGCGCAGCGCCACGCGAATTGCGTCGGCGACGCTGGTCTCGATCCGGGCCTCGGCCGCGCGGCCGAGATGGCGCAGCGCGAGCGGATGGCTGCGGCCTTCGCTTTCGATTACCGGCGCATCGCCCAGCAGCGCCGAGAACCGCGCCCCATCGAGCGTGGCGGACATGGCGACGAGGCGCAGATCGGGCCGCAGCGCGCCCTGAGCGTCGAGCGCGAGGGCAAGGCCGAAATCGCTGTCGAGGCTGCGCTCGTGCACTTCGTCGAACAGCACCGCCGACACGCCGGGTAGCTCCGGATCGGACTGGATGCGATTGACGAAAATCCCTTCGGTGAGGACCGTCACGCGCGTCTCCACCGAGCGCTTGCTGTCCATGCGCGTGGCATAGCCGAAGCGCCGGCCGACTGTCTCGCCGGCGAGCGCCGCCATCCGCTCGGCGGCGGCACGCGCGGCCAGCCTGCGCGGCGAGAGCAGCAGGACTTCGCCGTTGCACCAGGGCTCGTCGAGCAGGGCGGGCGCGACGGCGGTGGTCTTGCCGGCGCCCGGCGGGGCGACGAGCACCGCGCTAGAACGCTCGCGCAACGCCGCGAGCAGCGCCGGCAGGACGGCGCGAACCGGCAGCTCAGCCATGGGCTTCCGTACGCGCGGAGTGGGGGCGCCCAGTCATCACAGGCGACCCTTTGCCACAATTTTCGATCCGCCGGACAGCACGACCCGACCTTTTGACGGCACCGCAGCGCCCGACGCGCGTTGCGCCCGAAATCGAAAGGAGAAAGGCATGGCCAAGGTACTCGCCCATTTCAGCATCACCCGCACCGGTGACGACTATGTGCTGCAGATCGAGGACGAGGACGGCGAAACCACCGAATTCGTCGCCAGCTTCGACCAGCTCGACCTGATCACCGAAGCGGTCGAGGAGCAGCTCGATGCCGACGAGGACGATCTGCTGAGCGTCGACGGGGATGAGGACGCGGACGACGCGGAAGTCTGACCCGGCGGCTCAATAGGCGCGGGCGACGGCGAACTCGACTGCCTGCACCATCGCGTCGCGCGCGTCGCTGTGCGGAAAGGTGCCCAGCGAATCGATCGCTCGCTGGCCATAGTGGCGCGCACGGGCGAGCGTATCGTCGAGCGCCCGGCTCGACTGGACGAGACGGACGGCTTCGGCGAAATCCGCGTCCGAAGCACGTTTGCCCGACACTGCGTCGCGCCAGAAGGCGCGTTCGGCTTCATTGCCGCGCGCATAGGCCAGGATGACGGGAAGCGTCATCTTGCCTTCGCGGAAGTCATCGCCTGCGTCCTTGCCCATCGTCGCCGCGTCGGAGGCATAGTCGAGCGCGTCGTCGACCAGCTGGAAGGCGATGCCCAGATTGCGGCCATAGGCGTCGAGCGCCATCTCGTCGGCCTCGTTGCGCTCGGCCACCACGGCGGCGATGCGGCAGGCCGCGGCGAACAGCGCGGCGGTCTTGGCGCCGATGATCTCGAGATATTGCTCTTCGGAAAGGTCGATCCGGCGCGTGGCGGTCAGCTGGTTCACTTCGCCCTCGGCGATCACCGCACTCGCGTTCGACAGGATCTTGAGCACCTTGAGGCTGCCGTCCTCGACCATCAGTTCGAACGAACGGCTGAACAGGAAGTCGCCGACGAGCACACTCGCCGGATTGCCCCAGATGATGTTGGCGGTGCGGCGGCCGCGCCGCAGATCCGAACTGTCGACGACATCGTCGTGGAGCAGCGTGGCGGTGTGAATGAACTCGACCGCGGCTGCGAGCCGGTGGTGCCGCGTGCCCGGATAATCGAGCAGCCGCGCGCTGGCGAGCGTCAGCATCGGCCGCATCCGCTTGCCCCCGCCCGCGATCAGATGACCGGCGAGCTCGGGAATCAGCGTGATCTCGGACTGCATCCGGTCGAGGATCACGGCGTTGACGAGATTGAGGTCGGACGCGACCAGCGCCATCATCGGCTCAAGCGAAGGCGCGTCCCGCGAGCCGAGGCGGTGGATGGTGGCAGTCATCGCTTGGGGCTCTGGCGTCTGCGCGCCGTAAAGGCAAGTCTTGCGGCTTGCGTCGGCGCCCGCGGAAGGCGAAAGAGCGTGGGGGAGGGGCGCATGACCGACGACACGCTCGCACGCTATCGGCAGAGCATCGACAATATCGATGCGGCGCTCGTCTTCCTGCTCGCCGAACGGTTCAAGGTGACGAAGGCAGTCGGCGAGCACAAGGCCACGTCCGGAATGCCGCCCGCCGATCCGGGGCGCGAGGAGGCCCAGATCGCGCGGCTGCGGCGATTGGCGGCGGAAGCCGATCTCGATCCCGAATTCTCCGAAAAATTTCTCAGGTTCATTATCGACGAAGTGATCCGGCATCACGAGCGGCTTCGCGAGTCCTGATCTTGTCGAACGGCGCATTTTGCCTCTACCGGTGAGTCCTCCCGGCTCCGCGTCGGGGGGCGGAGGGGATGCGGGTGGGTAGTGACGATTATCTGATCTTCGGGCCGGACGACGTGGACCTGAGTCGCTCGCCGCTGCGCGGTTCGATCGGCGAGCCGACCTTCGTGCTGGGCGCGTTCAATCCGGGGCTCGCGCGGCTGCCCGGCGGCAATCTGCTGCTGATGGTGCGTGTCGCCGAGGCGCTGGAGAATCCCGTGGTCGCCGGGCACGCACGGACGATTCGCTGGACGCCCGAAGGCTATGTGCTCGATCGCTACCCGGTCGGCTCGATCGAGATGCGCGATCCGCGCCAGTTCGCGTTGAAGAATGCGCTGCCGCCCCAGCTCGGGCTCACGTCGCTGTCGTGGCTCCTGCCGGTCGAAATCAGCCGCGACGCGCGCGAAATCGTGAAGATCCATTACGACAAGATCATCGCCCCT
Source organism: Sphingosinithalassobacter sp. CS137 (assembly GCF_014334115.1). Classification (NCBI taxonomy): domain Bacteria; kingdom Pseudomonadati; phylum Pseudomonadota; class Alphaproteobacteria; order Sphingomonadales; family Sphingomonadaceae; genus Sphingosinithalassobacter; species Sphingosinithalassobacter sp. CS137. The sequence goes on along the minus strand of NZ_CP060494.1, from coordinate 1,635,200 downwards.
TCGGCAAGCTATATGGAATATGGCATCGAGGACGCACGGATCAGCCTGGTCGGCGGCAGCTGGTGGATGACGGTGTGCGGGGTTTCGGCCGAGCGGCACTGCACTGCCATGTACCGATCGGTGAACGGGATCGACTATGAGCCGATGGGCGTCGTGCTCGATCACCAGAACAAGGACATGGTGCTGTTCGAGGGCAAGATCGGGCAGAAATACCATGCCCTCACGCGGCCGCTGGGCGAGGTCTATTTCGCCTATCCCGAGGAGAGCCCGTATCTCGGAGGACCGTCGATCAACCTGGCGCAATCGCCCGACGGGCTGCACTGGAAGCCGCTCGACGCCCCGGGCATCCGCCCGCGCAAGGAAACCAGCTCGACGCTGCGGATCGGCGGCGGCACCCAGCCGATCCTGACGCCGGAGGGATGGCTGCTGCTCTATCACGGTGTCGAGCGGCGCGATGCGGTGGGGGTCTATCGCACCTTCTGGGCGCTGCTCGATCGCGACGATCCCTCGCGCATCCTGCGGCAGGAGGACGGCGTTCCGCTGCTGGAGGCGCGGCCGGACCTGTGCGCAGGGATCGCACACCAGATGTACCTGCCGACGGCGGTGGTGTTCTCCACGGGAATCGCCGATGCGGGCGACAGCTATATCGTCGTATCGGGCGAGGCCGATCTGGCCTGTCGCGTGTCTCACCTCCCCAAGAGCCGTTTTGCGTGAAACCGCGGGTCGCGCCCGTCGTTCGTTCTCGACCGAACGAGGGGCAGGCGCGATGAGCGATCCGCAATGGTGGCAGCGCGGCGTGATCTATCAGATCTACCCGCGCAGCTTTCAGGATTCGAACGATGACGGGATCGGCGACCTGAAGGGAATCGAGGCGCGGCTGGACGCGCTGGTGGCGCTCGGTATCGACGCGATCTGGGTGTCGCCGATCTTCCCCTCGCCAATGGCCGACTTCGGCTATGACGTCGCCGACTATTGCGGCATCGACTCGCGCTTCGGGACGATGGACGATTTCGACTCGCTACTGGCGGCATGCCATGCGCGCGGATTGAAGCTGCTGCTCGATTTCGTCCCGAACCATACGTCCGACCAGCACCCCTGGTTCGCCGAGAGCCGCGCCTCGCGCGACAATCCCAAGCGCGACTGGTATCTCTGGCGCGATCCGGCGCCCGGCGGCGGCCCGCCCAACAACTGGATCAGCGATTTCGGGGGATCGGCCTGGGAGTGGGACGAAGCCACCGGCCAATTTTATTACCACGCATTCCTGAAGGAGCAGCCGGACCTCAACTGGCGCAATCCCGAGGTGGTCGAGGCGATGCTGGGAGTGCTGCGCTTCTGGCTCGATCGCGGAGTCGACGGGTTCCGCATCGACGTGCTGTGGCACATGGTGAAGCACGCCGATTTCCCCGATAATCCGCCCAATCCCGCCTGGACCCCGGCGATGGGCGAGATGTTCCGGGTGCTGCAGCTCCATTCGACCGACCAGCCCGAAGTGCACGGGATCGCGCGCGACATGCGGCGCGTGGCGGACGGCTACAGCCCCGAGCGCGTGCTGATCGGCGAGATCTACCTGCCGGTCGAGCGGCTGATGGACTATTACGGCCGCGGCGCGCCCGAGGTGCATCTGCCCTTCAATTTCCAGCTGATCGAGGCGCCGTGGAAGGCCGAGACGCTGGCGCGGCTGATCGCGGATTACGAGGCGGCACTGCCGGCGGGCGGCTGGCCCAACTGGGTGCTCGGCAATCATGACCGGCCGCGTGCGGCGAGCCGCTTCGGGCCGGAACAGGCGCGCGTGGCGGCGATGCTGCTGCTGACGCTGCGCGGCACGCCGACGATCTATTACGGCGACGAGATCGGGCTGGCCGACGTGCCGATTCCCGCCGAGCGGGTGGTCGATCCGCGCGAGCTGCGCGAACCGGGCAAGGGACTGAACCGCGATCCGGTGCGCACGCCGATGGCGTGGGACGACGGCGACACTGCCGGGTTCACGCGCGGCGAGCCGTGGCTGCCGCTCCACGACGACTGGCGGACGCGCAACGTGGCGGCGCAGCGCGGCGACCCCGGCTCGATATGGAGCCTGTATCGCGACCTGCTGGCGCTGCGGCGCGAACGCGCTGCGCTGCATGTCGGCGACTGGTTGCCGGTGGAATGCGCGGGCGACATTCTCGCCTATGCGCGCCGACACGGCGACGAACGAATGCTGGTGGTGCTGAATCTCGGTGATCGGCCGCAGCCTTTCGCCATTCCCGAATGGGCCGGGGAACTCGCCGTGCTGCTCTCGACCCGCGGTGCCGGGGCCGATCCCGCACGGCTCCGTGCCGACGAGGGACTGATCTTGGGATGAAAGTGGCGATGATCGCGCCGATCGCGTGGCGCGCGCCGCCGCGCCACTATGGGCCGTGGGAGCTGGTGACGAGCCTGCTCACCGAAGCGCTGGTGGCGAAGGGAGTCGCAGTGACTCTGTTCGCGACGCGCGACTCGCAGACCGCGGGAAAGCTCGATGGCGTGGTGCCCGCCGGCTATGAGGAGGATCGCAGCCTCGACGCCAAGGTGTGGGAATATCGCCACCTCAGCCACGCCTTCTCCCGCGCGCGGGAATTCGATCTGATCCACAACCAGGCGGATTTCCCGGCACATGCCTTTGCGCCGCTGATCGATACGCCGATGGTGACGACGATCCACGGCTTTTCGAGCGAGCGCATCCTGCCGATGTACAAGCCGTTCGAGGATCGGGTGCATTATGTCGCGATTTCTGAGGCCGACCGGCATCCCGACCTGCGCTACGCCGCGACGATCCACCACGGTATCCGGCTCGACGAATTCGCTTTCGATCCGGTGGGCAGCGAGGACCTGCTGTTCTTCGGCCGGATGCATCCCGACAAGGGCGCGCATCATGCGATCGCGGTGGCCCAGGCGACCGGGCGGCGGCTGCACCTCTATGGCATCGTGCAGGACGCAGGCTATTTCGAGCGCGAAGTGAAGCCGCACTGCGACGGCGAGGCGATCGTCTATCACGGCCCGGTGGGCGGAGCGGAGCGGGTGCGCGCGCTCGGCGCGGCCAAGGCGCTGCTCCACTTGATCGATTTCGACGAGCCGTTCGGGCTGAGCGTGATCGAGGCGATGGCGTGCGGCACGCCGGTGATCGCGATCGACCGCGGCAGCATGGCCGAGCTGATCGACGACGGCACGACCGGATTTCTGGTCGGCGAGCCGGGTGCGGCGGTCGAGGCCGTCGCTGGACTCGGTGCAATCAACCGGACGGCTTGCCGAAGCGCCGTCGAGGCGCGCTTTTCGGTCGAGACGATGGCGGAGAACTATCTCGCGCTCTATCGCCGCATCCTCGCCGCCTAGCGGGCGTAGCTTTCGAGATAGCCGCATCGGTTGCAGCGAAAGCTGGTGATCTCGCGGACCTTCTTCGGGAATTTCAGGCCGTACCAGCGCTTTTCCGGCCTCCCTTCGGCCCAGGCGCTCACTTTCTTTTCGCCATAGCTGTTGTCGATGATCACTCCCTCGGTCATCGATCCGTCGCACCGGGGGCACCTGTTCGGCCTGCCTGTCGCCATTTCCCTACTCCGCCGCCAACAGATTTTCCGCGCCGCCCAGATCGACGCTGACGAGCCGGCTCACGCCGCGCTCGACCATCGTGACGCCGAACAATCGGTCCATGCGGCTCATCGTGGCGGCATTGTGTGTGACGATCAGATAACGGGTGCGCGTCTCGGCGTTCATCCGGTCGAGCAGGTCGCAGAAACGCTCGATGTTCGCGTCGTCGAGCGGTGCGTCGACTTCGTCGAGGACGCAGATCGGCGCCGGATTGGTGAGGAACAGGCCGAAGATCAGCGCCACTGCCGTCAGCGCCTGTTCGCCGCCCGACAGCAGGGTCAGCGACTGGAGCTTCTTGCCGGGCGGCTGCGCCATGATCTCGAGCCCCGCTTCGAGCGGATCGTCCGAATCGATCAGCTCGAGATGCGCCTGCCCGCCGTTGAACAGGGTGGTGAAGAGCCGCTGAAAATGGCCGTTCACCGCTTCGAACGCGGCGAGCAGCCGTTGGCGGCCCTCGCGGTTGAGCGTGCCGATCGATCCGCGCAGACGATTGACCGCTTGCGCCAGCTCGTCGCGCTCGCGCGCGTTTGTCTCGGCCAGGGTGGTGAGCTCGGCCAGTTCGCTTTCGGCGACGAGATTGACCGGGCCGATCCGTTCGCGCTCGGCGATCAGCCGGTCGTGCCGGGCCGATTCGTCCTGCGGCGTGCCGACCTCATCCTGGTCGAAGCCGGCGCGCTGCGGAAGCAGTGGCGGCGGGCATTCGAACCGCTCGCCCGAAAGGCGACCCATTTCGATCCGGCGCAAGTCCGCGTTCTCGGCGCGCGCGGCGGCGCCGGCGCGCGCCTCGCGCGCCTCCGCCAGTGCCTCGCCGGCGGCACGAACCGCGGCGTCGGTGCCGCGAACGCCGGCTTCCGCATCGCGCTCGGCCGACTGTGCGCTGGCCGATTCGCCGCGCGCGGTCTCGCTCGCCGCTTCGGCTTCGGCAACCGCGGCGTCGAGCTGCGCCGGGCGCTCGGCGAGCGCGGCGCGCTCCTCGGCCATCGCCGCTCCGCGCTTGTCCATCTCGGCCGCGCGGCGGGCGGCGTCGCCCGCGCGGGCGCGCCAGTTGCGATTTTCGGCCTGGGCGGCGGCAAGGCGTTCGCGCGCCTGTGCGACGTCGCGCTCCTGCGCCGCGCGTTCGGCGCGCGCGGCGGCGGTGGCGGTGCGGCGCGCCTCGGTGTCGGACTGGAGCGCGGCGACTCGCTCGCGCGTGGCGCTGCCGTCCGGAAGCGCCGCGCGCGCGGCTTCGGCGCGGCGTTGTTCGGCCTCGGCCTCTTCGACTTCGCCGGCGACGCGGCGGGCGCGGGCGTCGAGATCGGCGCGCTGCGCTTCGAGCCGTTCGAGCTGCCCGGCGGCGCGATCTTCGGCGCGCATCGCCTCGCGCCCGGCGGCATCGGCATGTTCGAGCACGCGGCGCGCGTCGCCGGCGGCACGGCGGGCTTCGGTGATGTCCTCGTCGATCCGCGTCAGCGCGGCGTCGGCGGCCTCGACCGCGCGAACGGCGGTGGGTCGCGCCTTCTCGATCGCGCGCAGCCGATTGATGCGCTCGAGCCGCTCGGCCGCCGCGGCGCCGCTCGAGCGCGCGACATAGCCGTCCCACCGCCGCAGCTTGCCCGCGAGCGTCACCAGCCGCTGACCGACCGCGAGCGGCTGGCCGCCGTCCTCCTCGGCCACCAGCACTTGTGCGAGACGGCGCGCGAGTGCGTCCGGAGCGCGGACATGCGCGGCGAGCGGCGTGGTGCCGGCCGGACCGGCGGGGTCCTCCGGCCGGGGCTCGGCGCCCGCCCAATGCCGCTCGGCCGCCGGATCGAGCCCGGCCTCCAGATCGTCGCCCAGCGCGGCGGCGAGCGCACGCTCATAGCCCGAATCGACGTCGAGCCGGTCGAGCAGCCGGTCCTTGCCCGAGGGGCGAGTTGCCTTGGCAAGCGCAGTGGCCTCGCTGTCGAGCTGGGCGAGTTCGGCATGGGCGGCGGCCCGCGCGGACTGGGCGCGATCGCGCTCCGCCAGCGCGGAGCGTTCGGTTGCCTCGGCGCGGGAAAGCGCGGTGCGCGCGCTTTCGGTCTGCCGCGCCGCCTGCTCGCGTGCCTGCGCGGCGCGGGCCCGCTCGGCCTGGAGCGGAGCGGGATCGGCGAGCGCGCGCAGTTCGGCCTCGACTCGCGTGCAGTCGCGAATGCTGCGCTCGAGCCGGGACTGGGCAGCGGCGAGCGCGGCTTCGGCGACGCGCGCCTCGGCGGCTTCGCTCGCCTGCGCGGCGACTGCCTGGGCGAGCGCCACTTCGGAATCGCGCGCGGCGCGTTCGGCCTGCGCCAATGCCGCGTCGAGCTCGGGCAGGCGCGTGGCACCTTCGGCGATCCGGGCTTCGAGCGTCTTCGCTTCCTCGTCGAGCCGCTTCAGCGCCTCGGCGGCGTCGCGGGCGAGCGCACCTTCGCGTCCGCGGTCTTCGGTCAGTCGCGCTTCGGAGTCGGCGAGTTCGCCGATCCGGCGATCGACGCCCGCGCGTTCGCTGCGCAGCTGGGCGAGCCGGTGCATGGCTTCGCTCGCGCGGTCGCGTACGGCGAGCGCGGCGGCGCGCACAGTCGCCAACTTTTCCGCCGCCGCCTGTTGGGCGGCGAGCGCGGCTTCCTGCGCCTGCGTCCGTTCGGCGACGAGCGCCTCGGCACTCGCCGCTTCGGCCTTGGCGGCATCGGCGGCGGCGGCGGCATCGCGCCAGCGGGCGAAGATCATCCGCCCCTCGGCTTCGCGGATGCGATCGGAAAGCGCGCGATAGCGCTCGGCTTGACGCGCCTGGCGCTTCAACGCATTGGCGCGGTTCTCCTGGTCGCCGATCACTTCGTCGAGCCGCTGGAGATTGTTCTCGGTTGCGCGGAGCCGCTGCTCGGCGTCCTTGCGGCGGACGTGGAGGCCGGCGATGCCCGCCGCTTCCTCGAGCATTGCGCGCCGCTCGGCAGGCTTGGCCGAAATGACCGCGCCGATGCGGCCCTGGCTGACGAGCGCGGGCGAATGGGCGCCGGTGGCGGCATCGGCGAACAGCAGTGCCACGTCCTTGGCGCGCACGTCGCGGCCGTTGATGCGATAGGCGCTGCCCGCGCCGCGCTCGATCCGGCGCACGACTTCCAGCTCGTCGGCGTCGCCGGCTTCTTCGGCGAGGATCGAGACTTCGGCGAAATCGCGGGCGGGGCGCGATTCGGTGCCCGCGAAGATCACGTCCTCCATGCCCGAGCCGCGCATCGAGCGAGCGGAGTTCTCTCCCATCGCCCAGCGCAGCGCCTCAAGCAGGTTGGACTTGCCGCAGCCGTTGGGTCCGACGATGCCGGTGAGGCCGGGCTCGATGCGCAGATCGGCCGGGTCGACGAAGCTCTTGAAGCCTGTCAGCCGCAGCCGTTTGATCTGCATCGCCGTTCCCGGCCCGCTACGCCGTCAGCGCGCGCCGGCTGCCTGCAGCTGCGGCTCGAGCTGCGCCCAGTTCAGCGTGTTTGGCACCGCCCGACCGTTGATGAAGAAGCTCGGCGTGCCGCTGACATTGTCTTCGCGCGCGACCTGCTGGAGCGCAACCAGCTCCTCGACCATTTCCGCGTTGTTGAGGCACTGGCGGGCCTGGCTCTCGGAAAGCCCGCGCTGTTTGACGAAATCGAGATAGCCGGTCGCTTCGGCCCAGAGCGGCGCCGCCTGCGGCGCAGGCATCGATTGAAGCTGTGCGATCTGCTGATCGCTGAGCTGCTGGACGCGCGGCAGCAGTTCGGGCTGGGCGGCGAACATCTGCTCGAGCATCGGGAAATAGCGCTCCTCGCTCACGCAGCGGCCGAGCAGCGAGGCAGCGAGATCCTGCGGATGGATCAGGAAATCGCGATATTCGAAGCTGACGCGGCCGGTGGAGACATAGTCCTCCATCAGCGGCTCGAACGCCTGACCGGCGAAGGCGCCGCAGGCGGGGCAGGTGCGCGAGCCATATTCGACCAGCTTCACCGGCGCGTTCGGATTGCCGACCAGATAGCCGCCTTGCTCGGTCTTGGTGACGACCTCGGTCCATTGCTGCCCTTGTGGCGCGGCGACATTCTCGACTGCCTCGCCCTGAACGGGCGCGGCTTCATTGGCATTGCCGCCGTTGCAGGCGACAAGCGCCAGAACCGGAGCGAGGAAAAGGGCAGTACGCATGGACTATTCTCCGAGGCGAGTGAGGGGGTGGCGAATCATTCAGTCGATCCGGCCGAGCTGGGGAATGGGTTTGGCTTCTGCGTCCGCGACACCGGCGGCGAGCGCTTCGAGCACTGCCTTGAGCTCGGGATCGGCGATGCCGCGCAGACTGTCGCCCATCGCTTCGGGCATCGGCTGACGCTCGGCGCGTGGCTGGGGAGCGGCGCGGCGGGCCACGTCGCCGTGGCGGATCGCGACCCGCGCGACCGCCGGATAGCCGAAGAAGCGATTCACGCGCTCGACGATCTCGGGGGCGAGATGCTGCATCATCGGCGCATGGGCGCCGGAAACGGTGAGCGTCAGCACGCCTTCGGCACGCTTGCCCTGCGGGAAGCGAATCGATTCGGGCGCCGACACACCCGCGAAGCGCTCGCCGACGATCTCGTTCCAGCGGCTGACCACCGAATGCTGGACGAAGCCGAACTTGCGGAAGGTGGCGCGGCCGACGTCCGGCAGCAGCTCGGACACGGGCCGTGCGCGCATCGCACGCTGCGGCTCGACAGGCTTTTGCCGGGATCGGGGGGACGGCTTTTTCATCTGAACAGACCCATGCCATAGGCGAGGCGTGCCCGACAATCATCCTCACGTCATCGCCGCCCTGCTTCTCGACTGGTACGATAGCCATGCGCGCGTCCTGCCCTGGCGGGCGCCGCCCGGCGCAGCGCGTGCGGACCCCTATGCGGTGTGGCTTTCCGAAGTGATGCTCCAGCAGACGCAGGTGCCCACCGTGCGGCCCTATTTCGAGAAGTTCCTAGCCCGCTGGCCCAGCTTCGCGGCGCTGGCGGCGGCCGACGAGGCCGAGCTGATGGCCGCATGGGCGGGGCTCGGCTATTATGCGCGGGCGCGCAATCTGCTGGCCTGTGCCCGTGCCGTGGCGGGCGAACATGGCGGCCGGCTTCCGGAGGACGAGGCGGCGCTGCGCGCGCTGCCCGGGATCGGCGGCTATACCGCGGCGGCGGTCTCGGCGATCGCCTTCGGCCGGCGCGCGGTGGTGGTCGATTCGAATGTCGAGCGCGTGGTGGCGCGGCTGTTCGCGATCTCTGATCCGCTGCCGGCCGCGAAACCCGCGATCCATGCCGCGACCGATTCGATTACGCCCGACGCGTGCGCGGGCGACTTCGCCCAGGCGATGATGGATCTCGGCAGCATGATCTGCACGGCCCGGGCGCCGCGCTGCCTCGCCTGTCCGCTGCGTGAGCGCTGCCGCGCGGCGGCCGAGGGCGCGCCCGAAGCCTATCCGGTGAAAGCCCGAAAGCCCGAGAAGCCGCGCCGCTTCGGCACCTTCTTCTGGGCCGAGCGCGACGGCGCGGTGCTGCTGGTGCGCCGCCCCGCACGCGGCCTGCTCGGCGGGATGCGCGCGCTGCCGACCGGGGAGTGGGGCGCCGAACCGCCGGGACTGGCGGCTTCGCCGTTCGCCGCGGAGTGGCGGCTGCTCGAACCGAGGGTACGCCATGTCTTCACGCACTTCCGGCTCGAGGCGGCGCTTGCGGCGGCTCCGTTCGCCGGGCATTCAGTGCCGCCGGAGAGCGAATGGTGGCCGATCGACGATCTCGGCTCGGCAGGACTGCCGACCGTGTTCGTTCGGGCGGTGCGGATGATGGAGAAACAGCGATGCGTGCAATGAGACAGTTCGGACTGACCGGCCTCGCCCTGGCGCTCGCCGCGAGCGCGGCCTGCGCGCAGACGGCGACGCAGACCCCGCCGGTCGAATCGCGTGTCGCCGCTTCGCAGGAGACTCAGGCGCTCGTCGATCGCTATGTGGCCGAAGACCGGACCAACGGCATCGTGATCGGCTATGGCGGCACGGGCGCGCCCGTGTTCGTTTCGGCCGGCCGCATCGCCGCCGAGGAGGGCGCCGCAGCGGCGGACGCCGATTCGCTCTGGCGCGTCTATTCGATGACGAAGCCGATAACCGGCATCGCGGCGATGATGCTGGTCGAAGAAGGCAAGCTGGAGCTCGATCAGCCGATTTCCGACTTCATTCCCGGCTTTGCCGAAATGAAGGTGCTGACCGATCCCGAGAACAGTCTCGAATCGCGCCCGGCCGCGCGCCCGATCACGGTCCGCCACCTGCTGACCCACACCGCCGGCCTCGGCTACACCATCGTCACCAAGGGCCCGCTGCTCGACGAATACAACCGGCTGGGGATCAATCCGGCGGCACTGAACGCGGCGCTGGAGCCGCAGATGCGCACCATCCGCCCCGATTCGCTCGAGGAATTCGCGAATCGCGTGGCCACGCTGCCGCTGATCGCCGATCCGGGCACCAGCTGGAGCTACTCGATCTCGCTCGACGTGCTGGCACGGGTGATCGAAGTGGCGGCGGGCATGCCGTTCGAGCGCTTCGTCCAGACCCGGCTGTTCGATCCGCTCGACATGGACTCGACCTATTGGACGGTGCCGCAGTCCGAGGTCGGCCGGTTCGCCACCAACTATGCCTGGGCGGGCGACAACCGGCTACCGGTCGATCCGGCCGGATCGTCGGTCTGGCTGACGCCGCCGAGCTTTCCCTATGGCGGCGCCGGGCTGGTGATGTCGGCGCGCAACTATGACCGTTTCCTGCACATGCTGCTCAACGAAGGCGTGCTGGACGGCACGCGCGTGCTGAAGCCGGAGACGGTGCGGCTCGCCATGTCGAACCTGCTGCCCGAAGGCGTCGCGTTCGGCGGCGTGGCGGGCAACACCGGCGGCACCACCGGCCCACGCATGGGCTATGGCGCCGGCGGATCGGTGTATCTCGACAGCGTTCCGGGTGGTGCGGGCGCGGGCACCTATGGCTGGGGCGGCGCCGCCGGTACGGCCGCCTGGGTCGATCCGACCAACAAGGTGCGCGGCGTCGTGATGGTCAATTACTTTCCCGCCGACAAATGGCCGCTGCGCGACGATGCGGTGCGCGCGATCTACACCGACATGGCGCAGTGATCCGGCCGGGCTTCACCGGCTGCACCCTCGATCGCGCCGACCGGCTGCGCCACGATGCCGAGGCGCTCGCCGCGGCAACGGGCGACTGGCGGGCGCGGCTGCTCAGGCTTGCCGCGCTCGATCCGGAGATTGACGACGCGGGGCGGCTCGGCTGGGGATCGCTCGCCGATGCGGCGGAGAATGCCGAGCTCGTCCTGCTCGGGCTAGACGAACGGCAGGTGCCGCACTTCGCCGCCGTCGATCCCGAGGAGCCGCCGGTGCGCGGGCGATCGCCCGCGCTGTTCCGGATGCTGGGGCTGATGCCGCCCGAGGAGGCGTCGCTCTATGCCGCCGCGCGCAGCGTGGTCGACTGGCACATGCGGCACCGCTTCTGCGCCGTGTGCGGACATGGCACCCAGGCCTTTCGCGCGGGCTGGGCACGCAAATGCCCCAATTGCGCCGCCGAGCATTTCCCGCGCACCGATCCGGTGGTGATCATGCTGATCGAGCACGACGACCGCGTGCTGGTGGGGCGCCAGCCCGGCTGGCCGCCCGGGCGCTATTCGGCGCTCGCGGGCTTTCTGGAGCCCGGCGAATCGATCGAGGAAGCGGTGGCGCGCGAAACGCTGGAGGAGGCGGGCGTGCGCGTGCACGGCATCCGCTATGTCGCCAGCCAGCCCTGGCCCTTCCCCTCCTCGCTGATGATCGCATGCATCGGCAGGGCGGAAGACGATGCGCTTACCGTCGATCCGAACGAGCTGGAGGATGCCTTGTGGGTGCCGCGGGCAGGCATCCGCGCGGCGCTGTCCGAGGAACCCGGCGCCCCCTTTGCCGCGCCCCCGCCTTATGCGATCGCGCACACGCTTATGCGGGCCTGGCTCGACGAGGCGTAGCCGTTTCGCCCGCCCGGACGGTCAGGGTCGCGGGCGCGCCTGACGATAGGTGCCGAGCAAACGCACCCATTTGCTGTGAAAGCCCAGCTCCGCCAGCGCGCGATCGACGGCGGGATCGCCGGGGCGGCCGACGATGTCGGCATAGAATTCGGACGCCGCGAAGCTGCCGCCGCGCTGATAGCTTTCGAGCTTGGTCATGTTGACGCCGTTGGTCGCGAAGCCGCCCAGCGCCTTGTAGAGTGCGGCGGGCACGTTCTTCACTTCAAAGACCAGGGTCGTCATGCACGGTCCGTCGCCTTTGGGCGCCGCGCCTTCGCGCGCCAGCAGCACGAAGCGCGTCATATTGTGATCGGCATCGGCGATGTCGGAGGCGAGCACGTCGAGGCCGTAGAGCGGCGCGGCGCCCGCCGGGGCAAGTGCGGCGATTTCGGGATTCGCCGTTTCGGCGACCAGCGCCGCCGCGCCGGCGGTGTCGGCATAGGCGACCGGGGTGATGCCGCGCGCGCGCAGCCACAGGCGGCACTGGCCGAGCGCCTGAACGTGGCTGGTCGCCTCGCGCACCTGCTCGAGCGTTCCGGTCCCGAGCAGTGCGTGGCGGATCGGCAGGAAATGTTCGCCGGTGATCACCAGCCCGGATTCGGGCAGCAGGAAATGAATGTCCGCGACTCGGCCGTGCAGCGAATTTTCGATCGGAATCATCGCGCGCGCGGCGCGACCTTCGCGCACCGCCTCGATCGCATCCTCGAAGCTGAAGCAGGGGAGCGGCAGCGCATCGGGCAGCGCCTCGCGCACGGCCATATGCGAATTGGCGCCGGGGGCACCCTGGAACGCGACGGCGCGATCCGGCGCAGCCGCCGCATCGGCGATCATGGCGGCGATGATCGGTCGCGCGGGCGCGGCGAAATTCTCCATGGGAGGGCGCGCTTAGACCTGCCGGACCCTGCGGGCAAGCCCGGCTTGCGATGCGCCAAGTGCCGCTCTAAAGGAGCACGACTTAATCCAAGGGTGCCGGGCAGCAGATGGACAATCGGACGAATACGATCGCGGGATGGGTTCTGGCGGGAGGCATTGCCGCGCTCGGGCTTACGATCGTCAGCGGGATGGTGTTTCACGCCGAGCGGCCCGAGAAGATGGGCTATCCGATCGAGGGCGTAGAGCTGGCGAGCGAAGGCGGCGATGCCGTCGCGCCGATCGCTACTCGCCTTGCCGCTGCGGACGTCGCCGCGGGCGAGAACGTCTTCAAGAAGTGCGCCGCCTGCCACACGATCAATCAGGGCGGCGCGAACGGCGTCGGCCCCAATCTCTGGGACACGGTGGGCAAGCCGCACGCGCACGTCGCCGGCTTCGCCTATTCGGACGCGCTGAAGTCTGTGCCCGGCGACTGGACCTTCGAGGCGCTCGACGCATGGTTCGAATCGCCGCGCCGCTATGCGCCCGGAACGAAGATGACCTTCGCCGGCCTTTCGGACCCCCAGGACCGTGCCAACCTGATCGCCTATCTGAACGCGCAGGGATCGAACCTGCCCTTCCCCGCGCCGCCGGCCCAGCCGGAAGCCGCGGCCGGCGAGGAAGTGGCGGGCGACGCCGAGCAGGGCGAAGCGAACGTCGATCAGTCGATCCCGACCGCCGATATCGAGGATCGGGCCGTGCCCAATCCTGCGGCGCCCTCGCTCGACCCGAGCGCGGCCGTACAGGCTGAGGAAAAGGCGGGGCTGCCGAAGAGCAATCGCTGAGCGGCTGACGCGCTGGCGCTCGCTCCGGCGGGCGCCTCAGCGCACCAGCAGCGCGTCGATCGCCGCGGCGAGGTCGAGGTCGCGCTGCGAAAGACCGCCTGCATCGTGGGTGGTGAGCAGCACGTCGACTCGATTCCAGACGTTCGACCATTCGGGATGATGGTCGGCTTTTTCGGCGAGCAGCGCGACTCGCGTCATGAAACCGAAGGCCTCGGAGAAGTCGTCGAAGGTGAAGCGCCGGGCAATGCCGTCACGCTCGGCATCGTGGTTCCAGTCGGGCAGATCGCCCAATGCGGCCTCGCGCTCGGCCTGACTCAGTTTCGCCACCATCGTCCTTCTCCTTGCCGTCGCTTCGCCTGCCGGACTATGGGCTAGGCCATGAACGGGCAAGCGCCGATGGCAACCGCACCCAGCGCCGAAGCGATCGAGCGGCTCGCGCGCGCGGCGCTCGCCAGGATTCCCGAGCCGTTCGGCAGCTATCTCGGCGATGTCGTGCTGATCGTCGAGGAATTTGCCGACGAGGAGACGCTCGCGGCGCTTGGCATCGAGGATCCGTTTCAGCTCACGGGCCTCTATCATGGGCGTCCCGTGGGGGAGAAATCCTCGTTCGATTCGGGCGCGCTGCCCGATCGAATCCATCTCTATCGCCGGCCGTTGCTCGACGAGTGGATCGAGACCGACGTGTCGCTCGAGGCGCTGGTCACCCACGTGGTCGTGCACGAAGTGGGCCATCACTTCGGCCTTTCCGACGACGACATGCATGCGCTGGAGGACGCGGCCGACGCGTGAACGCCGCGCGGCTCGCCTTCGATGATGTGACCTGCGCACGCGGGGGACGTCTGTTGTTCGAGGGGCTGAGCTTTGCCCTCGGCCCGGGCGATGGCGCGCTGGTTACGGGGCCGAACGGCGCGGGCAAATCGAGCCTGATCCGAGTGGCGGCGGGGCTGCTGCCGCCTGCCGGGGGGCGGGTGGAGGCGCAGGGCGCGCGCGCGCTGCTCAGCGAAACCGCCGCGCTCGATCCCGAGCTGACGGTGGTGCAGGCGCTCGATTTCTGGGCACGGCTCGACGGGCGCCGCGCGGCCGTGGCTGCCGCGCTGGTTGCGGTGGGGCTGGAAGCGCTGGCGGAGGTGCCTGTCCGGCTGCTCTCCACCGGCCAGCGGCGGCGCGCCGCGCTGGCGCGCGTGGTTGCAGGCGCGGCACCGGTCTGGCTGCTCGACGAACCCGCGAACGGGCTCGATGCCGATTCGGTCGCGCTGCTGGAGGCAGTGATCGAGACGCACCGCGCGGCGGGCGGGATCGTGCTGGTCGCCACGCATCTCCCGGTGCGCATGGCGCGGGCGATCACGGTGACGCTGGAGGCGCCGCTGTGAGCGGGTTCGGCGCGCTCATCTGGCGCGAATTGCGGCGCGGCTGGGCGCTGGGCGGCCTCGTGCTTCCGGTTGCCTTTTTCCTGCTGGTCGCGATCCTGTTCCCCTTCGCGATCGGCCCCGATGGGCGGCTGCTCGCGCGTGTGGGCGGGGGCGTGATCTGGGCGGCGGCGCTGCTTGCGGCGCTGCTCCCGGTCGAGCGTCTGATCGCGCCCGATGCCGAGAATGGCGTGCTGGATCAGCTCGCGGTGCGCGGGTTCGCCGAATCGACCGTCGCCGCGGCGAAGATGGCGGGCCATTGGCTCGGCTTCGGGCCTCCACTGCTCGGCGCAACGGTGATCGCCGCGGCGCTGCTCAATCTGAGCGGAGCGGCGCTGGGGCAGGTGCTGATCGGGCTTGCGATCGGCACGCCGGGTCTCGCCGCCCTTGGCGTGGCGACGGCGGCGCTGACGGCGGGGCTGCGGGGGGCCGGAGGGCTCGCGGGGCTCGTCATGCTGCCGTTCGCGGTGCCGCTGCTGATCTTCGGCGCGGGATCGGTGGGCGGCGAGCCCGGCGCGCTCAAGCTGCTCGGCGCCGTCAGCCTGCTGCTGGTCGCGGGCTGCCCCTTCGTCGCGGGGGCAGCGATCCGGATGGGTCGCAGCTGAGCCGGCTCAGCGGCTCCAGCGCGCGAAGATGGCGGTGGGGAGGAGCAGGCCGCGCGCTTCCTCGCGAACGGTAAGTTCGCCGCACTCCACCGTGCCGCCCAGATCTGCGAAATGCTGGCGCACGAGTTCGCCGATCGCCAGCGCCGACATGCGCACCGCATAGACGGTGAGAAACAGGAAGCGCGATTCGCCATCGAGCAGGCGGCGGCAGTCGGCGATCAGATCGGGGAGGCCTTCCTCCAGCTTCCACACCTCGCCATTGGGTCCGCGGCCCCATTTGGGCGGATCGAGGATGATGCCATCATAGCGGCGGCCGCGCCGAACTTCGCGCGCGACGAACTTGCCGGCATCTTCGACGATCCAGCGGACCGGGCGATCCTCCATGCCCGACAGTGCGGCATTTGCGCGCGCCGCCTCGACCGACTTCTTCGAGGCGTCGACGTGCACCATGCGGGCGCCCGCCGCCGCCAGCGCGAGCGTGCCGACGCCGGTATAGCCGAACAGGTTCATGCACTCGGGATCGGCCATGCCGGCGATCCGGCCGCGCATCCAGTGCCAGACGGGTGCCATGTCGGGAAAGAAGCCGAGATGGCGGAACGGGGTGGTGTGCGCGGTGAAGCGGGCCTCTTCCCACGCGAGCGACCAGCCTTCGCGCGGTACCGGCTTGTCGAAGGTCCAGCGGCCGCCGCCTTCCTCGTCCGATGCTGGCACGAATTCGCCATGCGCATCCCAGTCGTCACTGGCGGGTGCCCACAGCGCCTGTGGCTCGGGGCGGACGAAGCGATAGCGGCCATAGCGTTCGAGCTTGCGGCCGTTTCCCGAATCGAGAAGTCCGTACTCGGCCCAGGGTTCGCCGGCGAGGGTGATCAGGTCCATCGGCCGGGCTATTCGGTCGGCCGCGGCTGCGCCCGCTCGGCAATATAGCCGGTCACTGCCTCGAACGTCGCGGGCAGCACGTCATAACGCTCCTCGCGGTCGAACAGGTCGCCCACCCGGCGCGGGAGCGCGGGGCGCACGCCGGTCGCGCGTTCGACCGGATCGTCGAACTTGGAAGGATGCGCAGTCGCGAGCGTCACGACCTGGGTTTCGACCGGCAGGTCGGCACGGCGCGCGGCGGCGAGACCGATGCCGGTGTGTGGATCGATCACCTGGCCTGCCTCGGCGGCGGCCCAGCGCATTGCCTGGGACATGGCATCGGGATCGACACTGTCGCTCGCGAACCAGCGCGCCGCGCCTTCGCGCTGGGCATTGGTGAGCCGGATCGCCCGGTTGGTTTCGAACTCGGTCATCTGTGCGGCCATCGCGGCGCCGTCACGGCCCGCGAGATCGAACAGCAGCCGCTCGAAATTCGAGCTCACCTGAATGTCCATCGACGGCGCGGCCGTGGGCGTGACAATGCCCGCAGAATAGTCGCCGCCCGACAGTGCGCGGTGGAGGATGTCGTTGACGTTGGTGGCGACGATCAGCCGCTCCACCGGAAGCCCCATGCGCGCGGCGGCATAGCCGGCGAACACGTCGCCGAAATTGCCGGTAGGCACCGAAAAGGCGACCGGACGATCGGGCGCGCCGAGCCGGACGGCGGCGTAGAAATAATAGACGATCTGGGCCATCAGCCGCGCCCAGTTGATCGAATTCACCGCCGACAGCCTGAAGCGCCCGGCGAAATCGCGATCGTTGAACATTGCCTTCACCAGCGCCTGGGCGTCGTCGAAACTTCCCTCGATCGCGATATTGTGGACGTTCGGCGCCCGCACGGTGGTCATCTGACGGCGCTGCACGTCGCTCACCCGGCCCTTGGGGTGGAGCATGAAGATATCGACGCCGATCCGGCCCGCGACTGCATCGATCGCCGCCGAGCCAGTATCTCCCGACGTCGCGCCGACGATCGTGAGATGCGTGTCGCTGCCGGCAAGGAACTTCTCGAAGAGCAGGCCGAGCAGCTGGAGCGCAACGTCCTTGAAGGCGAGCGTGGGCCCGTGGAACAGCTCGAGCAGCCAATGCCGGTGATCGAGCTGGACGAGCGGCGTGACCGCGGCATGCGCGAACCGGCCATAGGCGGCTTGGCACAGCGCGCGCAGCTCGGCCTCGTCCAAATCGTCGCCGACGAACGGCCGCATCACGCGAACCGCCGTCTCTGCATAGGAAAGGCCGGCGAGGCCGGCGATCTCGTCGCGCGTGAAGCTCGGCCAGGATTCGGGGACATAGAGGCCGCCGTCGACGGCGAGGCCGGCGAGCGTGACATCTCGGAAACCCAGCATGGGCGCGCGGCCCCGGGTGCTCTGATAGCGCATGGTGCGCTGCGGCTTAGCGATCGGCCGAGGGGGCGGCAAGAAACTCTGGCTTTCAGGTGCCCGGCGTCGCGCTGTCATCATTGCCGGGCGAACGCTCCCGCCGCCGTCTCAGCGCGAGGATGTAGATCACGAGCGCGATCGCGGCGAAGGCGAACCATTGCACTGCATAGGCGAGGTGATTGTTCGGCACGCCCGCAGGATCGGGACGGGCGCTCGCCTCAAGGCCCGGGGCGGGAGTGTCGGCGACGAGCATCAGCAGCGTCGGGCCGGGCGTGGAAAAGATCGACGCGAAGGCGGAACGCTCGACGGGAGCGGGAACGATGGTGCCGCTGATTTCGCCGCCCTGCCATTGCGGCTCGAACACGGGGTCCGCGGTGACGCCGACTTCGACCAGCAGCAGCGGCCCTTCGGCGCCGCCGGTGCGGCACTCGGCGATGAAGCGATAGCCGCTGGTTCCGGTGGCGCTACGCCCGCCGCGGCGGCGCCAGCCGACCGGTTCGAGGCAGAAGGCGTGCGCCTGGCGATAGAGATACTCCTCGCCCACGGGCGGGCGGGGAAAGGTGATCGGCGGCCGTTCGAGATTGGCTTCGAAGCGTGCGATCAGCGCTTCCTTCCACTCGCGCCGGTCGAGCTGCCACAGGCCGAGCCCGATCATGGCGGCCACGGCAAGGCCGACGAGCAGCGTCGGCAGGATCGGCAGCCGCGGAATCACGTGTCGCGCCGCAGCCGGCCTTCGCGCGCGGCGTTCTTGTATTCGAGCGCGAGCAGCAGTGCCTTGGTGTAGCGCAGCGACACGATCACCAGCGCCAGCGTGAGCGGAATCCAGAGCAGCGCGTGGAGCCAGAAGGGCGGCTCGGCGGCCAGTTCGAGAATCAGCGCCAGGATGGTGACGATCGTGCCGATGCCGAGGGTGAGGAACACGACCGGCCCGTCACCGACGTTGAACGCCGAGAAGTCGAGCCCGCAGGCGCGGCAGCGATCGGCAAAGGCGAGATAACTTCGGAAGAGCGTATTCGCGCCGCAGCGCGGACACAGGCCCTTCAGCGCCGCATCGGCAGGAGCCGGTTCCTGCCCGGTACCGGCTCCTTCATCCATGTCAGCCGTGAACCGGCGCGCCGGCGAAGCCCCAGACGTAGATCGACACGAACAGGAACAGCCAGACGACGTCGACAAAGTGCCAATACCAGGCCGCCGCTTCGAAGCCGAAATGCTGGCGGGGGGTGAAGTGGCCCTTGTAGAGGCGAATCAGGTTCACGATCAGGAAGATCGTGCCGACGATCACGTGAAAGCCGTGGAAGCCGGTCGCCATGAAGAAGGCGCCGCCGAACGAAGTGCCGATTGGATCGGTGGAGGTTGCTTCGAAGGCGAAGGGCGCGTGGATATATTCATAGGCCTGGATCGCCGTGAAGATCAGGCCCAGGATGATCGTGATCCACAGGCCGTTGATCGCGTCCCTGCGATTGTTGTGGATCAGCGCGTGGTGCGACCAGGTGAGGGTGGTGCCCGAGCAGAGAAGGATCAGCGTGTTGAGCAGCGGGAGCCCCCAGGCGCTGATCACTTCCATGCCCACCGGTGGCCACTGACCGCCGACCACTTCGACCGTGGAGGGGAAGAGCGCGAAATCGAACCAGGCCCAGAACCAGCCGACGAAGAACATCACTTCGGAGGCGATGAACAGGATCATGCCGTAGCGCATGTGAAGCTGCACCACCGGCGTGTGATCGCCGGCATGCGCCTCGCGCACGACATCGGCCCACCAGGAGAACATCGTGACGAGCACGCCGGTCAGCCCCGCCAGGAAAACCCACCAGGCGCCCGCCGCCTCATGCATGAGCATGACGCCACCGACGGCAAGCACGAATGCCGACAACGAGCCCATCAAGGGCCAGATGCTCGGCGGCAGGATGTGATATTGGTGGTTCTTGGCTCCGGCCATCGGCGTGTCCCTTGGTCCCTTGTTCTGGCGTGCTCTAACCCGTGGTCCGGTCGGAATCCACAGGGTAAAAAGTGTAGGAAAGCGTGATTTCCTGAACGTCGCGCGCGTCCGGATCCTCGCGGATCGCCGGATCGACGAAATAGATCACCGGCATGCGCATCGTTTCGCCCGGCTGCAGCGTCTGCTCGGTGAAGCAGAAACACTGGATCTTGCTGAAATATTTGCCGGCTTGCGCGGGCGTGACGTTGAAGGTGGCGGTCCCGGTAACGGGAACGTCCGAATTGTTGGTCGCGACGAAGAAGGCCATGTCGCGCGCGCCCACGTCGATCTTGCCCGAGCGCACCTCCGGCGCAAAGCTCCACGGCAGGCGTGGATCGGTGTTGCTGTCGAACGCCACGGTGATCTGCTCGCCGGTCGCGCCGGGCGCCTCGAGCGCGCGCTGGGTAGTGCCGTTGAGGCCGGTCACCTGGCAGAAGACGCGATAGAGCGGGACGCTGGCGAAGCCCAGGCCGGTCATGCCGACCACGCCCAGTGCAGCGAGCATCGCAGTGCGCATGTTGCGGTTCATGATGTGCTCCCTGCCTGGATCTTCACGATCGCGATCGCGAAGATCAGGATCACGAATGCGCCGAGCAGCAGCGCCATTACGCGGGCGCGCGAGCGCTGGCGGGCGCGAATCAGATCCAGCTGGTCATCGTGCGGAGCGGTCATGCGAGCATCCGGTCCGCCGCGACGGCGGAAAAGAGGAGGAAGAGATAGAGGATCGAATAGCGGAAGAGCCGCTTTTCGGGACGCATCGCATCGCCTTCACCCGTCGTCCGCAATGCGATCGCGGCGGCGAACAGCAGGAAGAGCGCCGTCGCGGCGACGGCGATCACCCCATAGAGCGCGCCGGTGAGTCCGAGCGGCCAGGGCGCGACCGCCACTGCCGCCATCGGCAGACTGTAGAGCCCCACCTGATGCCGCGTCACGCGCTCGCCCGCCACCACCGGCAGCATCGGCACGCCGGCATTGGCGTAATCGGTCTTCACGAACAGCGCGAGCGCCCAGAAATGCGGCGGCGTCCACAGGAACACGAGCGCGAACAGCAGGACCGGCAGCAGCGCCACCTCGCCGGTGGCCGCGGCCCAGCCGATCAGCGGCGGAAAGGCCCCGGCCGCGCCGCCGATCACGATGTTCTGCGGCGTCCGGCGCTTCAGCCAGACAGTGTATACGAGAACGTAGAAGAGGATCGAGGCGGCGAGGATCGCGGCCGCGAGCAAGTTGATCGCGAAGAACATCAGCACGACCGAAGCGACGGCCACGCCAACGCCGAAATGCAGCGCCGACTGGCGGTCCATCCGGCCGGCGGGCAGCGGACGTCCCTGCGTCCGCTTCATCTTCGCGTCGAGATCGGCCTCATACCACTGGTTGAGCGCGCCGGCGGCTCCGGCCCCGAGCGCGATGCACAGGATCGCAGTGAAGCCGAGCACCGGATGGATCGGCTGGGGCGCGGCGAGCATGCCGCAGAGGCCGGTAAAGACGACCAGCGTCATCACGCGCGGCTTGGTGAGCGCGAGGAAATCGCGCCAGTCGGCCGGCAGTGCCACGGGGTTCAAGGCAGCGGGAGTCATGATCGGCTGCCCTATAGGCCTCGGAAGCCGCGGAGAAAAGGCAGGATTCGTCGTCGGGCGCGGGGCGGCGGCGGGGACGGGGCATCCTCTTCGGTCTCTTCTTCGATCGGGCCGCGCCAATTGTGGTTGGAAACGCCCTCCAGCACCTCGACCATATAGTCGCCGTCGGGCTTGTCGGCGAACCAGGCGCGGGCGCGATCGAGCGCCCGGCGCTCGAACCCGGCGCGCGCAGCGGGCGCGAGGCGGTCGCGAAAGTCGCAAAGTGCGCCCCGCCCGAATTCAAGCGCACGCGCCCGGGCGCGCGGCGCCATGTCGGGCGTGGCCCCGATTTCCAGGAACCGCCGGAACGGCCCGGCGAAGAAGCCCGGCTCGTCGAGCGCGGTGCAGTCGCGAGAGGCGTCGTGGAGCGCGCTATAGTCCGTGATCGCGGACCAGTCGGGCACCGAATGCTTGGCCATGATAACTGTATGCCCCAGCACGTGCCCGACAGCAAAGCGCCCCGGAGTTTCCCCCGGGGCGCCTGCGGTTGCAGTTGCCGTGCGATCAGTGGTGCTTGTCGTCCTCGATCACCGGCAGCGTCTCGAACTGGTGGAACGGCGGCGGGCTGGAAAGCGTCCATTCCAGCGTGGTCGCGCCTTCGCCCCACGGATTGCCTTCGGCCCGGCGCCCGCCGACCAGCGACATGATGAGGTTGACGAAGAACACCAGCATGCCTGCGGCCATGATGACATAGCCGATGCTCGCGATCTCGTTCCAGTGCGCATAGGCGTCCGGATAGTCGGGATAGCGGCGCGGCATGCCCTGCAGGCCCAGGAAGTGCATCGGGAAGAACAGGATGTTCACGCCGGCGAAGAACACCCAGAAGTGCACCTGGCCGAGAACCTCGTTGTACATCCGCCCGAACATTTTCGGGAACCAGTAGTAGAAGCCGGCGAAGAGCGCGAAGACCGCACCCAGCGACAGCACATAGTGGAAATGCGCGACCACATAATAGGTGTCGTGCATATAGTCGTCGACGCCGCCGTTGGCGAGCACGACACCGGTCACGCCGCCCACGGTGAACATGAAGATGAAGCCGATCGACCAGAGCATCGGCGTCTTGAAGCTGATGGAGCCGCCCCACATCGTCGCGATCCACGAGAAGATCTTGATACCGGTAGGCACCGCGATCACCATCGTCGCCGCAGTGAAGTACATCTTCACGTTCACCGACAGGCCCGTGGTGAACATGTGGTGGGCCCAGACGATGAAGCCGACCAGGCCGATCGCGACCATGGCATAGGCCATGCCGAGATAGCCGAACACCGGCTTGCGGC
This sequence comes from Sphingosinithalassobacter sp. CS137, assembly GCF_014334115.1. Lineage (NCBI taxonomy): Bacteria > Pseudomonadati > Pseudomonadota > Alphaproteobacteria > Sphingomonadales > Sphingomonadaceae > Sphingosinithalassobacter > Sphingosinithalassobacter sp. CS137. Next base: position 1,612,736 of record NZ_CP060494.1, on the reverse strand, counting down.
TGAAGGTCGCGACGATCTGGCTGACGATGCCGAAGCCCGGCAGGATCATGATGTACACTTCGGGGTGGCCGAAGAACCAGAACAGATGCTGGTAAAGGATCGGGTCACCGCCGACCGAGGCGTCGTAGAAGCCGGTGCCGAAGTTACGATCGGTGAGCAGCATGGTGATCGCAGCGGCGAGCACGGGAAGCGCCAGCAGCAGCAGGAAGGCGGTGATCAGCACCGACCACACGAACAGCGGCATCTTGTGCAGCGTCATGCCCGGCGCGCGCATGTTGAAGATGGTGGTGATGAAGTTGATCGCGCCCAGGATCGAGCTGACGCCCGCGAGGTGGAGCGACAGGATCGCCATGTCGACCGAGGGACCCGGCTCGCCATAGGTGGAGAGCGGCGCATAGGCCGTCCAGCCCACGCCCGCGCCGACGCCGACGAACGGCGAGGCGAGCAGCAGCAGGAACGCGGGGACGAGCAGCCAGAAAGAGATGTTGTTCATGCGCGGGAACGCCATGTCCGGCGCGCCGATCATGATCGGAACGAACCAGTTGCCGAAGCCGCCGATCATCGCCGGCATCACCATGAAGAACACCATGATGAGGCCGTGCGCGGTGATCAGCACGTTCCAGAAGTGCATGGCCTCGTCGAACGTCTGCTCGCCGCCATGGGCCATGCTGGCCATCCACTGGAGATGCTGGATGCCCGGCTCGGCGAGTTCCCAGCGCATCAGGCCGGAAATCGCGCCGCCGATGATCCCCGCGATGATCGCGAAGATCAGGTAGAGCGTGCCGATGTCCTTGTGGTTGGTCGACATGAACCAGCGGGCGAAGAAGCCCGGAACATGCTCGTCGTGATGGTCGTGCGCAGGATCGCCATGCGCTTCGAAGCGGTTGGGTGTGAGAGCCGTGTCGGTCATGTCTTACTGGTCCGTCTGTCCGAGGCCGCCGCCGTTCTGGGTCGCCGCCGCGTCGGTGACGGGGACGGTCCGCACGGTGTCGTCGATGGTCACGTTGGTGACGTTGGGAACGATGGTTTCGGTGGGGGTCGTGGTGGTGTCGCCCTCGTCGGCGCCCGGCTGCATGGGCGGAGCATCGGACGGGGAGTCGGCCTCGGGCATGGTGCCGCCCTTGGCGCGGATCCACTGCGCGAAGACTTCGGGCGCAACGGCTTCGACTGCGATCGGCATGAACGCGTGGCGCGCGCCGCACAGTTCCGAGCACTGGCCGAAATAGAGGCCCGGCTGCTCGATGGTGAAGGTCGTCTCGTTGAGGCGGCCCGGCACCGCGTCCAGCTTCACCCAGAAGGCGGGGATCGCCCAGCTGTGGATCACGTCGGTGGCGGTGGTGATCAGCCGGATCGGCACGCCCACCGGCAGCACGACGCGGTTGTCGGTGGCGAGCAGGCGCGGACCGTCGGCATCGGTGCGATAGCGCTGGCCGGCTTCGACCTCGCCCTGCTCGCGCAGCATGTTCGACACGATCGAGACGCCGCCGTGATCGGGGTATTCATAGGACCAGAACCACTGGTTGCCGATCGCCTTGAGCGTCACCGCATTGTCGGGCGCCGGGCGATACTGCGCTGCGAGCAGGCGGATCGAGGGGACCGCGATCGCCAGCAGGATGAGCACCGGCACCAGCGTCCAGACGACTTCGACCAGCGTGTTGTGCGCGGTCCGCGACGGCGTGGGGTTGGCGGCGCGGCGATAGTGGATCACGACATAGACCAGCAGCGCCAGCACAATCAGCGAGATCAACACGATCAGCGGGAGCAGTACCTGGTTGTGGAACCAGTGCGCCTCGCGGCCGGTGGGCGTGACCTGGCTCTGCAGGCCGATTTCGCGGTCGGCGGGCTGGCCGAAACCGGGAGCGGCCTGAAGCAGCGGAGAGCCGTCTGCGCGCAGCGTGGGATCGGGAAGGGCGCCCGGCGCTTCCGGCAGCGGAGCCGCGGCAGTGACCGGGGGCGTATTGCCCATATATTCCGGCGGCGTCGTCGCGGCCGGCACGTCGAGAGCGCCCGCAGCCGTCGTCGGCGTGGCGGACGGCTCGGTCTGGGCGGTGGCGGGACCCGCCAGCACCAGTCCCGCCGCGAGGAAAATCGAAGTCAACCCAGGCATGCGCATCGTATCGTATCACCCTTTCAGGAGCGCCGTCGGCCGGCCGCAAGGGGCAGGAGAATTCCTGATTGCAAGGGCCTATACGCGCGCAACCCGCGTGTCTCAAGCTTGTGACGGCCCCTTTCTTCCCGTGGTTGCGACACGTCAAGGCGCAGCCTAAGAGTCGCGGCCGTTCGAACAGCGGAAAGCATCTGGTGACCGGCGACGAGATTCTGGCGGAGTTCCGCGATGCGGGCGCGCTTCTGGAGGGACATTTCATCCTTTCCTCGGGGCTGCGGTCCCCCGTATTTCTCCAGAAGATGCGGATTTTCGAAGATCCGGTGCGTACCGAGCGGGTCTGCGGCGCGCTTGGCGCGGCGATCCGCGAATCGTTCGGCGAAGTGGATCTGGTCGTTTCACCGGCGATCGGCGGCATCATTCCCGGCTATGAGACGGCGCGTGCGCTCGGCTGCAAGGCCGTGTTCGTCGAGCGCGAGGACGGCGAATTCCAGCTGCGGCGGGGATTCGAGATTCCCAAGGGCGCGCGCGTGGTGATGGTGGAGGATATCGTCACAACCGGGCTTTCGTCGCGCGAGTGCCTCGCCGCGATCCGCAAGCATCCCGCCACGCTGCTCGGCGCGGCGTGCATCGTCGACCGATCGAATGGAACCGCGGATGTGGGCGTGCCGCTCGTCTCGCTGCTCAAGATGGACGTGCCCGCCTATCCCGCCGATCAGCTTCCGCCCGAGCTGGCCGCGATTCCCGCGGTGAAGCCCGGAAGCCGGGTACCGGCGTGACCGGGCACCTGCGCCTCGGCGTCAACATCGATCACGTCGCCACCGTGCGCAACGCACGCGGATCGGGCTATCCCGATCCGGTGCGGGCGGCGCTGCTCGCGGCCGAGGCGGGGGCGGACGGCATCACCGCGCATCTGCGCGAGGACCGGCGCCACATCACCGACGACGATATCGCCCGGCTTTCCGAAGGGCTGCCGATTCCGCTCAACCTCGAAATGGCGGCGACCGACGAGATGCTGGCGATCGCGCTGCGCCACCGCCCCCACGCGGTATGCATCGTTCCCGAAAAGCGCGAGGAGCGGACCACCGAAGGCGGGCTGGACGCGGCGGGGCAGCACGATCACCTCGCGCCGATGGTCGCCAGGCTGCGCGACAACGGCAGCCGCGTGTCGCTGTTCATCGAGCCCGATGCGCGGCAGATCGATGCGGCGATCCGGCTGGGCGCGCCCGTGGTCGAACTGCACACCGGCCGCTATGCCGAACTGGCGGGGGCCGAACAGACGGACGAGTTGCGCCGGCTTTCCGACGCGGCGGCGCTGGCGGCGAAGAACGGGATCGAAGTGCATGCCGGCCACGGCCTCACCTTCGACAATGTCGTCCCGGTCGCGGCGATTCCCCAGCTCGCCGAGCTGAACATCGGCCATTTCCTGATCGGCGAGGCGATCTTCGACGGGCTTGTGCCGGTCGTACGGCGGATGCGCGGCCTGATGGACGAGGCGCGGTGAGCGCATGATCATCGGCATGGGCTCAGACCTCTGCAATATCGAGCGGATCCAAAATTCGCTCGATCGCTTCGGAACGCGGTTCGAGAACCGGGTGTTTACCGAAACCGAGCTAGCGAAGGCGAAGCGGCGGCCGCACACCTATGCCGCGACTCTGGCAAAGCGGTTCGCCGCGAAAGAGGCCTTTTCGAAGGCGGTTGGCACCGGGTTCAAGCAGGGCGTGTTCCTGAAGGACATCGGTGTGGTAAATGCGCGATCGGGAGCGCCCACACTGGCGCTGACCGGCGGAGCGCGCGCGCGGCTTGACGCGCTCGTCCCCGCTGGCCACCTCGCCCGCGTACATCTGACGCTCACGGACGACCATCCATGGGCGATGGCGCTGGTGGTGATCGAGGCGCTGGCGCAAGAAGGATAGTGGATGGCCGCGGACGATTTGGCGTTGGAGCGGAACGAGATCGACAGCCGGGAAAATGCCGAAGCGCGCCGCGGCACCGATTGGTGGGCCGAGGTGAAGGGCATCTTCTGGCTCGTGCTCGCGGTGCTCGGCTTCCACAGCCTGATCGCCAAGCCCTTCTACATTCCGTCCGAATCCATGATGCCGGGGCTGCTCGTCGGCGATCGGTTGATCGTGACCAAATATCCCTATGGTTTCTCGTTCATCACGCCGACCTTTCATTTGCTTCCGTTTATCCCCGGGCGGCTGTTCGGCAGCCTGCCCGAGCGCGGCGACGTGGTGATCGCGACTCCGCCGGGGAAGGACACCGACTATATCAAGCGCGTGATCGGCCTGCCCGGCGACACGATCGAAGTGCGCGGCGGCACGGTGATCCTGAACGGCCGGGCAGTGCCGCGCACGGCGATGGGCGACCGCATGGTGCCGGTCGACGCGAACACCCGCTGCGAGCCGCGTCAATATCGCGGGCTGCTCGTCACCGGCGCGGACGGCCGCGATTATTGCCGGCTGCCGATCTTCCGCGAGACGCTGCCCAACGGGCGCAGCTACGACACGGTGGATATCGGCCTGAGCCCCGGCGATAACTACGGCCCGGTCCGCGTGCCCAAGGGCCATGTCTTTCTGATGGGCGACAATCGCGACAATTCGGCTGATAGCCGCTACGCGCTGGCCGACAGCGGTCTGGGCGGACCCGTGCCGTGGGAGAATGTCGGCGGCCGTGCCGAATTCATCACCTTTTCGCTCGACGGCACCGCGAGCTGGAACCCGCTGACCTGGTTCGAATCGTTCCGTGCCGGGCGCGCCGGCCAGACGCTCCACCCGGCGCGCGCGGAACCACCGCGCCAATGAGGGAAGACGACTCCGTTTCCGTCTATCAGGAGCCGGGGCCGAACGAGATGCGCGACCCGGTGATCCGGGCCGAGCTGAAGCGCGCATCGGTGTGGTTCGGCCTTGCAGTGGCGATCGGGCTGGTCGTCCTGCTGATCCATCCGCTGCTGATCATCTTCGGCGGTCTCGTCTTCGCTTCGATGCTCGACGGCGGCGTTCGGCTGCTCGGCCGAGTCGCGCCGCTCCCCCGGCCGGTCCGGCTCGCGCTCGTCGTGATGCTGGTGACGATCTTCATCGGCGGTACCTTCTATGCGATGGGCGTGCAGATCGTGGAGCAGGCGGAGCAGCTGCGCGCGACTCTGGAGGCCCAATCGAATCGCATCGCGCGGCTGGCGGTCGATCTCGGACTGATGGAGAGTCCCACCGATTTCTCCGGACTGGCGCAGCAGGTGCTCGGCTCGATCGGACGGCTTACCTCGGCGGTCGGTTCGCTGCTGGGCGCGGGCGCGACCTTGCTGATGATCATGATCATCGGACTGTTCGTGGCGATGGAGCCGCGCATCTATGATCGCGGGTTGCAATGGATGGTGCCGGTGGCCGAGCGCGACGAGTTCGCGATCACCATCACCGCGATGGCGACCAACATGCGCAGGCTGCTCGCCGGGCGGCTGGCGGGGATGCTGTTCGAGGGCGTGGTCACCTGGCTGTTGCTGTGGCTCGCCGGAGTGCCGATGGCGCTGCTGCTCGGCATCATCACCGGTATCCTGGCGTTCATTCCCAACATCGGCGCCTTCGTGAGCGGCGTACTGATGGTCTCGGTCGGCTTTTCGGCTGGCACCAGCGAAGGCCTTTGGGCGATCGCCATCTATTTCGGTGTGCAGACCTTCGACGGCTATGTCGTGATCCCGATGGTCGCCCGCCGCACGGTCGACCTGCCCCCGGCGCTGACTCTGTCCTCCCAGATCCTGTTCAGCACCTTGTTCGGCGTTCTCGGCCTCGCGCTCGCCGATCCGATGCTGGCGATGATCAAGGTGGCGCTGCAGCGCGAATCGCAGGTTTCCGCGAAATCGCGGCGGCGGCGCGGGCGACGACGCGGACGTCGCGGCGGCCGTATCGTGGCTTCGCCGGAGGAACCGCCGCCCGATGCCGCCGTTGGGTGATCGACCGGAGGGACTGCATCAATGATTCTGCACGATTACTATCGTTCCTCCGCCAGCTATCGCGTGCGGATCGCACTCAATCTGAAGGGAATCGTGCATGAGCGGCGTGCGATTTCGCTGCTCAACGGCGAGCAGCGCACGCCCGAGCATCTCGAGCGCAATCCGCAGGGGTTCGTGCCGGCGCTTGAGACGGATGACGGGCTGATACTCACCCAGTCGCTCGCGATCATCGAATGGCTCGACCTGCGTTATCCCGAGCCGCGCCTGATCCCCGCCGAGCCCGATGCCCGTGCGGCGGCGCTCGCCCGCGCGATGGTGATCGGTATGGACATCCATCCGCTCAACAATCTGCGCGTGCTGCGCTGGCTGACCCAGGAGCTCGAGATCGGTGAGCCGCGGCGCACCGAATGGATCCACCACTGGATCGGCGAGGGCTTTGCCGCGCTCGAGGCGATGGCGGGCGAGGGACCGTTCCTCGGCGGCGACCGGCCGGACATCGCCGACGTGTTCCTCACACCCCAGCTCTACAACGCACGTCGGTTCGAGGCGCCGCTCGACAGCTATCCCAAGCTGTTGCGCGCGGAAGCCGCCGCAGCCGAGCTGCCTGCCTTCGCCGACGCACATCCCGACGCCGTGAAGCCGGACTGATGAAGGGAACGCCACGCAAGGCCGCTGCGGCGACCGCCGCGCTGTTCGTTGCCACGCCTGCGCTCGCCCAGGAGGCTCAACCGGTCATCACCGTCACCGGCAAAGGGCTCGAGGCACCTCCCGGCGAGGCTGCCTACGCCGTCGCCGAAGTGGAGCGTGCGCGGCTGGCGAATACGGCTAGCGGCCGGCTGGAGGATGTGCTCGCGGATGTCGCCGGCGTCGCTCAGTTCCGCCGCGCCGATTCGCGCTCGGCGCACCCGACGGCGCAGGGAATCACGCTGCGCGGGCTGGGCGGCAATGCCTCCAGCCGCGCGCTGCTGCTGCTCGACGGCGTGCCCCAGGCCGATCCGTTCGGCGGCTGGGTGGCGTTTCCCGCCTATCTGCCCGAGCGGCTGGGCCGAGTCCGCGTCACGCGCGGCGGCGGCAGCGGCTATGCGGGGCCGGGCGCACTCGCCGGGACCGTCGAATTGTTCAGCGCCGGACCGGGCGAACTTGGCACGCTCGACCTGCGGGGCGCCTACGGCAGCCGCGACAGCATCGATCTGGTCGGCACCGGTGCCGCCGAACTGGGCCGCGGCTTCGTCACGCTCGCCGGGCAATATGCCCGCGGCGACGGCTTCGCGCCGATCGTCGCCGAGGATCGCGGGCCGGTCGACCGCACCGCGCCCTATGAACAGGCGAGCCTGGCGTTGCGCGGCGTCACCGACATCGGCGGCGACACCGAGCTTCAGGCGAACCTCTCCGGCTTCGTCGATCACCGCGACCGCGGCGTCGATTTCACCGATGTGAAGAGCGAGGGCGTCGACGCCAGCTTGCGCGTGGTCGGACGCGGCGCATGGGGCTGGTCGGCGCTCGCCTATGTCCAGACCCGCGTTCTCGAAAGCGGCTTCGCCAGCGTCAATGATGCGCGGACGGAGGCGAACCCGGCGCTCCAGCAATATAATGTGCCTTCCACCGGCCTCGGCGCCCGGCTCGAAGTCGCGCCGCCGGTCGGCGAAGCGCTGTCGCTGCGGCTCGGGGCCGATGCGCGGCGCGTCGAGGGCGAGACGCAGGAGCGCTATATCTTCACTGGCCTCGATCCGGCCCGGCGGCGCGAGGCGGGCGGCAACAGCCTCACTCTCGGCGCCTTCGCCGATGCGAGCTACGAGACAGGGCCGCTCACGCTCAACGCGGGCGGGCGGCTCGATCATTGGCGGATCGGGGAGGGGCGACTGATCGAACAGCCGCTCGCGGGCGGCGCCCCGCTCACCGACGCGCGCTTCGCACCGCGCGAGGGATGGGAAGCCACCGGGCGGCTGGGAGCGGCCTATGAAGTGCACGAAGGAGTCACGCTGCGCGCCGCGGCCTATCGGGGCTGGCGGCTGCCGACGCTCAACGAACTCTATCGCCCGTATCGGGTCGGTGCCGATGCGTTCGCCGCCAATGCCGATCTGGCGCCGGAGCGGCTGACCGGCGCCGAGGCGGGGGTCGACTGGGCGCCGGGCGAAGCGGTGCTGCTACGGCTCACCGGCTATTGGAGCCGGCTGGAAAATGCGGTTGCAAACGTAACGCTCGCCAGCGGGCCGGGCAGCTTTCCGGGAGTCGGCTTCGTGTCGGCGGCGGGCACCTACAGCCAGCGGCGCAATCTCGACGCCGTCCAATCGCAGGGCGTCGAGCTCGACGCACGCTGGCGGCCGGGCGACTGGCTGGTTTCCGCCTCCTATTCCTTCATCGATGCGCGCGTGGACGCCTCGGGCGCGGCGACGCCGCTCGACGGGCTGCGCCCGGCACAGACCGCGCGGCACCGCGCCTCGGCGACGGCGGGCTGGTGGCGGGATCGCGCGGGCGGCTCGCTCACGCTGCGCTACATCGGTCCCCAGTACGAGGATGATCGCAATCTCCAGCGGCTGGCCGAGGCCGTGACGCTCGATGCCGTCGCGGCGCTGCCGATCACGGATGCATTGTTGATCGAGGGACGCGCGGAGAATCTGTTCGACGAGCGGGTCGAGACCGGGATCAGCGACGTGCTGGAGCGTGCGACTCCGCGCACGCTGTGGATCGGCCTGCGCTATCGGCTGCGCTGAGCGACCAGTTCGTCGAACAGCGCCAGATAGGCTGTGACCGAATCCGGCCCGGTCTGCGCGAGCGGTTCGGGTCGCTGCCGTTCCGGCGCCAGCCAATGGTCGAGCGCCGCGACCAGCGCCTCGGCATCGCCGGGCGGCACGATGCTGCCGTGGCCGGGCGTCGGCACCAGTTCGGCGATGGCAACGCTCGAATCGGTCGTCACCACCGGCGTTCCGAGCGCGAGCGCCTCGCGCAGCACGCCCGGAACGCCTTCATAGTCGGACGTGAGCACCACTGCCTGCGCGCGGGCGATCGCCGGCAGCGGGTCGGCGGCATGGCCGGGCAGGTGCACGCGATCGCGCAGGCCGAGCGCAGCCACCTGCGCCTCGAGTGCCCGCCGCAGGCTGCCCTCGCCAAGCAGCAGCAGCGAGACGTCGTCCCGCTTCAGCCGCGGCAGCGCCTCGATCAGCCGATCCCAGCGCTTCTGTGGCTCCAGCCGCCCGGCGCCGAGCAGATAGCGGCCTGCCGGCAGCATCAGGGGCGCAGCCTCGGCGAGCGCCCGCGCGGGCGGATTGGCGATCACTGAGACGCGCGCGGGATCGACTCGCATCTCGCGCGCCGTTTCCGCGGCCATCGCAGGCGACATGGCGACGAACCGGTCGATGAAACGCGGGTGGAGGCGCAGCCAATGGGGATAGCCCCTCCGCTCGATTCCCCGCATTTCGGATCGCACCAGTGCATTGGAAACTTTCGCCACGATCGGTGGGCAGGCGCTGCCCATGCGCAGCCGCGTCCAGGCGGCGAAGCTGGTATAATGATTGCCGGGGCAGAACAGCAGGTCGGGACGCAGCCGATCGAGGAAGCGCGGCAGCGCATAGAGTGTGCGATAGCGCGAATCGCCGATTTCCTCGATGTGAATTCCGTCCGGCAATTCGGCCGCGAGCGGGCCTGTCGCGCGGCCGGCGATCAGCGTCACTTCGCGTCCAGCATCGATCCATCCGCGCGCGAGTCGCAGCATCGCGCGTTCCACTCCTCCGCCTTCCAGCGTCTGGGCGATCGTCGCGATACGTTCGGCTGTGCGGGGGGGCGAATCGGGCATGGGCTTGCGAAGTGCCTTTCTAGCGCCCAAATCCACTCTTCATGTAACCGTAATTCGCTGCAATGCAGCGCGGACGTGCACGGGCGCCTTGAAGGGGGTCGTCAAGGCGCTGGAATGGACCGACGAATACCTCCGACAACACGCGCGCCGCTTGGCGGATCGAGGAACGACTCAGGCATGGATGCCTCGTTGAATGTACCGTTGGCGGCGGGAACCGCGCTTCCGGAAACTCCCGACCTCGCGGGGCTCCAGCCCATCGAGCGCATCCGCCGCCGCTGGCCGCTGGTCCTTGGGGCGGCGCTGTCGCTCTTGATGGTTGCGGCGCTCGCATATGAGCTGCTCGGTTCGGGGCTTGCCGGCCTTTCGCGGACGATCCCGCGCAGCCCCTTCTTCTGGATTTCCTTCGCGCTTTTCTATCTTGGTCCGCCGACCTTCGATTTCGTGATCTTTCGCAAGCTGTGGCGGATTCCCGCTTCGGGGATGATCGCGCTCCACAAGAAGCGCATCTCAAACGAAGTGCTGATCGGCTATTCGGGCGAGGCCTATTTCTATGCCTGGGCCCGCCAGCGCACGAAGATGGTGGCCGCTCCGTTCGGCGCGGTGAAGGATGTCGCAATCCTCTCGGCGATGGCGGGCCATGCCGTCACGCTGGCGATCGTCGCCATTGCGCTGCCCTTCGGGCTGCAGTTGCTGACCCAGGGGGATCAGCGGATGCTGATCGGCTCGGTCGCGCTGCTCGTCGCGATGATCGTGCCGTTCGTGATCTTCTCCAAGCGCGTCTTCTCGCTTGCGCGGCCCACGCTCTGGTGGATCTTCGGCGTCCAGTGCGCGCGGATCGTCTCGGGCACGATCTTCCTGGCCTTCGCCTGGTATTTCGCGCTGCCCGACGTGTCGGTGCTGGTCTGGCTGTTCCTCGTCGCGGGGCGGCTGCTGGTGTCGCGCCTGCCGCTCGTGCCCAACAAGGACCTCCTTTTCGCCAATTTCGCGATCCTCCTCATCGGGCAGGGAGAGGCGGTGTCCGAGCTGCTCGCGTTCACCGCAGCGCTAACTCTGTTGGTGCATGTGGTGCTCATCGGCGGCTTCGGCCTTCAATCGTTGATGAGGAAGCAATGATCACGACCACCACGAAACTCGCTATGGCGGCGATCGCCGCGGCGATGCTGGTGCCCGCGCCCGCCTCGGCGCAGCGGATCCTGGGGAGCGACGCGGCGGCCTGCACCGGCGGCGGACCGGCGATCCGCGCCAATATCGCGGGCCTGCGCGACCGCACCGGCCGGCTGAAGCTCGAGCTTTATCCCGCCACCGAAGAGGATTTTCTGCGCGACGATCGCGACCTGATCCGCGATGGCCGCACCTTCCGCCGGGTCTGGGCCGATACGCCGGCTTCTGGCGACATCGCGATGTGCATCCGCGTGCCCGGCCCCGGCCGCTATGCGCTGCTTTTCACGCATGATCGCGATGGAAAGAACAAGTTCAATTTCTGGCGCGACGGTGCGGGCTTCGTGAGCGATCAGCGGCTCGGCCGCAGCCGGCCCAAGGTCGAGCAGGCGATCGTGAACGTCGGCAGCGGCGTTACCGTCGCAAACATCCGAGTTCAGTATCTGCGCGGCCTCGGCGGCTTTTCGCCGCTGGACGACTGAGGAGCGCCCGGTGCGGATCGTCGACGTCAACGAGTTCTACTCGCCCACCGGCGGCGGGGTTCGCACCTATCTCGATCGCAAGATGACGATCCTGGCCGAGATGGGCCACGAACTGATCGTCGTCGCGCCCGCGCGCGAGAATCGCATCGAGGAACGGCCTGGCGGCGGCGTGATCCACTGGATCAAGGCGCCGCCGCTGATCTTCGATCGCAACTATGGCATCTTCTACGATGCGGCGCCGATCACCGATCTGCTCGACCGGCTGAAGCCGGATGTCGTCGAGACCAGTTCGCCCTGGCGGCCGGCGTGGATCGTCGGCGACTGGAAGGGCGACGCAGTGAAGGTCTTCTTCACGCACAACGACAATATCGCCGCCTATCCCCAGCGCTGGCTCGAAGGAGTCGCCTCGCCGCGCCGGGTCGAGGAGATGTTCGGCTTCTATTCGCGCTACATGGGGCGCTTCCTGGCCAAGTTCGACGCGGTCGTCACCAACAGCGAGACGATGCGCGGCCGGTTCGAGCGGCGTGGTCTGCCGGTCGATCGCGCCGAGCCGCTGGGGATTGACCGCGGCTATTTCTCGCCCGCGCTGCGGGACGAGAAGCTGCGTGCGGCGCTGCTCGAGCAGTGCGGCCTGCCGCCGGAGGGGCATTTGTTGCTCGGGCTTGGCCGGCATCATCCGGAAAAGCGCTGGCCGATGGTGATCGATGCAGTCGAGGCGGCCGCCGCCACGCTTCCGATCGGGCTCGTGCTGATCGGCGACGGCGTGGACCGGCGCGCGATCGAGCGGCGCACTGCAGACAGCCCTCATGTGCGGCTGTTCGCGCCGGTGTACGACCGGCTCCGGCTGGCGCGGATCATGGCGAGCTGCGACGCGCTGATTCACGGCAACGAAACCGAGACGTTCGGGCTGGTCGGCTCCGAGGCGCTCGCATCCGGGCTCGCGCTGATCGTGCCCGATGAAGGCGGCTGTTCGGAGATCGCGGACCCGCTGTTCGCCGAAACCTACAGGGCCTGCGACGCGCGGTCCGCCGCGGAGGCGACCCGGCGACTGTTCACTCGCGAACCGGCGATCCTGCGTGCCGCGGCGCGCCACGCCGCCGGGCAGGTGCGCACCGACACCGATCACGCACGCGATCTGGTCGACTATTACGCCACGCTGGTCGACGCGAAGCGGCTCGGAGTCGCGCCGCCGCCTCAGCTGGCGGCGAGCGCTTCGTAACGGCCGGGCTTCCGCCCGCGCAGCAGCGTGGCGAGCGTCCGATCGATGCTCTCCAGAAGCCGCGGCACGCTCGTATCCCCCGGATGCACTGCAACCCGCACGATTGGCGCCCGCCGCATCGCCTGGCGCAGCACGGCGGCGGCGGCCAGCGAGCTGAGCTGGCGTGATCGGCTGCGGCTGGCCCAGGTAATGACCGGGCCCTTCGCGACCACTGCGCCGCTGGCCGGGCGCCAGACCCGCAGATGATCCTCGGCCAGCGCGAAGCCTGCTTCCGTCAGTGCGCTGCGCGTGCCCTCCGAATAGAGCCAGGCAGGCGCGATGAAGCCGGCCGCCGGCCTGCCGATCACCTCTTCGATCAGCGCCTTGCCGCGGCGCATGCGGCGCAGCGCCTCGCCCTGGTCAAGGCCCAGGAACTCGCCTTCGCCGGCGGTCAGGTGGCGTGCGCGCAGCGCATCGGCGGCATTCGCATGGCTGCTGTCGTCGAGATGCGACCAGCCGTGGACGAACATCTCCACACCCGCATCGGCCCAATTGCGCAGCCGCGCCTGAAATCCGCGATCGGCGGCGAGCGGCGCTCGGTTCCAATGATCCGGCACCACCAGCATCGCGAAGCGCGTGCCGCCGAGCCGCGCGGACAATCGATCGACGAGCGCATCGATCTGCGACTCGAAGCGCGGGCTCACATCGTGAATCGACGCGAGCAGCCGGCGTTCGGCGGTCATCGCGCCTCGCTCCGGGCAAAGACCGCAACCTGCTGGTCGCCCAGCGGCCGCACTGCGCGCAGCCGATAGCCGTCGTTCATCGCCGCGAGCGTGCGTGCGCGCTGTTCCGGCCGTTCGCCGCGATAGGCGTTGCGCACGACCACCATCGCCGGGCGCTCTGCCAGGATGCGTTCGAGCTCGGCCGATTGCGAGACGCCGATCGCACCCCGCTCGCGCGTGCGGCCCAGATGGCTTGGAAAGCGCCATGCGCTGCGCGCGCAACGCCCCGTTGCGACGTAGAGCATCGTATTGCCCGAATAGACGTGCAGGCATCCGGGGCCGCTGCCCACTGCATCGGCGAGAGCGGTGAATTCGGCAGGCGTGCCTCGTCCGGCGCGCTTGGCGATCAGCAGCGCCTGCCCGCCGAGGAACAGCAGCACGAGCAGCGGCAGCGCCACCTTCATCCCGCTGCGGTGGGCCGCGACGAATCCCGCGGCGCAGGCGCAGCCGGGAACGAGCAGCGGCAGCGCATAATGATTGAACCAGCTTCCGAAGGCGAGCAGCCCGAGAAGCGCCGCGAGCGCCCAGGCGAACAGCCACTGCTGCACCGGCCGTGCAGCCGGATCGCCGCCGCGACAGCGCCATGCGAGCACGCACATCGCGATCAGCGGCGATCCGATCAGCAGGATCTCGGCGAGGTTGCCCAGCAGCTCGATCGCCGGATCGCGATTGCGCAGCGCGATCGACGTGAAATTGGCGAAGACGAACGCCTCCGTATGGCCGATGAGCCAGTAATAGCCGAGCGCGGCGACGGTCGGCAGCAGCGCGACGGCGGCCCAGGCGGCGCCGCGCAGCATCGTGTAGAGCGCGGTGCGCGTGATGCGCCATTCGCGCCACAGCAGCCACAGGCCGAAGAAGAAGCCTTCGAACACGGCCGAATATTTGAGTTGGATGGCGATTCCGACGAGCAGCATCGCGAGCAGCCCGCGCCGGAACCGGCGCCGCGCGTCCTCCGGGCCACCCGGCGCGATCAGCGTGGCAGCGAGTACCATCGGGAGATTGTAGAAAACCGGCGCCTGGCCGCCTTGGCCTTCGAACAGGTTGAGCCACAGGAGATAGGCGACTCCCGCGAACAGAGCGCCGCGGCTCCATCCGGCCCGATCCGCCAGCCGCCCGATCAGCACTGACGTCGCCACCGCCGCGACGAGCGCCATCGCCTGATAGGCCCAGATGCCGAGCGGATAGCCGAACAACGCGGCGGGCAGATAGAGCAGGAACAGCCCGATCGGCTTGCGATCCCAGATCTCGACATAGGGCAGCGCGCCGTCGAGCATCGCGTGCGCAGTGACGAAGTAGAATTCCTCGTCGACGTGCAGGATCGGATTGCCGAAGGTGATCGCGCGCGCCGCCAGCGCGACCGTCAGCAGCACGGCCCAGCGCGGCGCCGCGCCCAGCCGGTCGAGAAGCGTCATGTCGCGCGTCGGGCCTTCGTCAGACCTGGTCCGGATAGATCGGCAGAATGTCGACGGGGATGTCGCGCATCGAAGCGATCACGCCTTCGGCATGCGCATCGAGGCGCGCCCAGCGATCGAAGAAGGCCCGCGTGCCTTCATAGTCGCCGGTCGCCTGCAGCATCAGCATGTCGTGCAGCAGGTCGCGCACCGCGCCCTGCATCGCCGCCATGTCGATCCGATAGCGGCCCGCCGCCGCATCCCAGGCGAAGGCGCCCTTGTCACTCAAATAGCCATATTGAAGCGCGGCGCCGCGGCCATGCGCTTCCTCGATCCCAAAGCGCATCGCGCGGAACATGCCGGTGAGATAGGTGGCGTAGAGCTGCTCGACTTCGGATGCGGGCAGTTCGCCCTTCTCCATCATCAGCAGGATGTTCCACACGCCCATCACATCGGCCTTGGCTTCCTCCAGCGCCGAATATTGGTCGCGCAGCATCTCGTTCACGGTGGTGGCGCGACCATCGACGGTGATCGTGCCCGGCCCCAGGCTGTGCGACAGCTCGTGAAACAGCGTCTCGAGTTCCATATATTTCTCGGCGACGAGGCCCGACTGCTCGGGGACGAGCACCAGCGGTGCCATTGGTCCAAGGATCCGGTCGTATTTGGCGGCGAGCACGTTCGCCAGGATCACCTTCTTCGCGCCCTTCGCCTCGCGCACGCGCTCGTCGTTGGGCAGGTTGAAGGCGATGGTCTGCACGCCGGGCACATTGTCGCCGCCGCCGCGCACCTGATCGGCGACGACGATCGGGCTTTCGAAGCCGCGCTGAAAATTCTTGTAGCGATCCTCGATGGGAAGGTTCGCCTCCATGTCGCGCAGATAGCCCTTGTACTTGTCGAGCGCGGCGCTTTCCTCGGGATCCTTCAGCGTCACGAAGCTCTCGAACGCCGTCTTCGTCCCCATCAGCCGATCGGTATAGACTTCATAGGGCCCGATCGCGACTTCGATCGGCGTGCCGGTGAGGTCCATCCAGGCGAGTTCGCTCTCGAAATAGTCATCGGTGCGGAAGGCCTGCGCGCGCAGGGTGAGAAAGCGCTTCAGGCTGGGATTGGTGGTGATCGCCGCGGCCCTTTCGAGCAGCTGTGCCGCAGGCTCCAGCCACTCGCGATACTCGACCGAATAGGGAATGGCGACCAGCCGGTCGCCGTCGCGGCGAACGACAGTGTAGGGGCTGGTCAGCGCCTCGCGCTGGTCGGGATGCGCGGTCAGATAGGCGTCGAATTCGGCACGCGTCAGATCGGGCGGATAAAAGCCCGCGCCTTCGGGCATCTCCGCGCCGCCCCAGAAGGGGTGCAACTCGTCCAGCTCGTCCCAGGGTCCGAAATAGCGGTCGAACAGCGCCAGCACCTGATCGCGATCGGCGCGGCGCGTGCGCGAGATGGCGAGCCGCGTCTCCGGATTGCGCGGGTCGCGCTGGCGCAGATAGATTTCGGACATCAGCTGCGAGGCGTCGATCAGCAGGTTCACCACCTGCCGCTCCTCGGCATTCAGGAAGGCGGTGTTCGGGTTCATTTCGATCCGCGCCAGCTTCGCGAGTCGCGCGTCGGCGTTGACCCCCGCGGGGATCGGGTCGGGCACTGCCACAGAATCGCGAAAGCCGACGCCGGGGCCGAGCGGATCCATCGGCGCGCGGCTTTGGGTGCAGGCGGCACTCGCCAGAAGCAGGGGGGAGAGCAGGAGCAGGCGCATCGCGGACCTCGTGAATGACGGGCTGGGCAACGCTCTAGCGCTGTGCTCCGCTGCTGTCACGAACCCGCCACATGGCGGAGGCAAGCAGCGGCCGACCCAGGGAGATTGCCACATGACGCTTCGCATCGATCGCCGTTCCTTCGTGCTCACCGGAACGCTGGGGCTCGGCGCCTTTGCCGTGCCCGGTTTCGCGAAGACGCCCAGCGTGGCGGATGCGACCGGCTTCACCCATTCGGTCGCCTCGGGCGAGCCCGCGGCGAACTCGGTACTGCTGTGGACCCGCTATGTGCCTGCTGGCAGCGGCGCGGCGGACCTCAAGGTCGAGCTTTCGCAGACCGAGGATTTCGCCCGGATCGCAGGCGGCGGCCAGATGACGACCGGCCCCTGGCGCGATCACACCGCCAAGATCACGGTCGAGGGCCTCGCGCCCGGCACTTCCTATTTCTACCGGTTCGTGGCGCCGGACGGCAGCTTCTCGCCGGTCGGGACCACCAAAACGCTGCCGCAGGGGGATGTGGCGCGCTACGGCATCGCCGTCTTCTCCTGCTCGAATCTCCCGTTCGGCTATTTCAACGCCTATGGCCATGCCGCGCGCCGGGACGACATCGATCTGTGGGTCCACCTCGGCGACTATCTCTACGAATATGGCCGCAGCGGCTATGCGCCCGCGGGCGGTGCAGTCGACGGCCGCTGGCCCGAGCCGGCGAGCGAGATGATCACGCTGGCCGATTATCGCCTGCGCTACGCCAGCTATCGCAGCGACCCCGATCTGCAGGAGCTGCATCGGGTGAAGCCAATGCTCGCGTCCTGGGACGATCACGAATCGACCAACGACAGCTGGGAGGGCGGCGCGCAGAACCACCAGCCCGAGGAAGAGGGCGACTGGAGCGTCCGCAAGCAGCTGGCGATGCAGGTCTATCGCGAATGGATGCCCGTCTCTGACGCGCCGTGGGGCAGCTACGACATCGGCAGTCTCGCCACCTTCTTCCGCACCGAGACGCGGTTGCTCGGCCGCACCGAGCCGCGCAACCTCGGCCCCTTGTTCCAGCAGTCGAACCCGATGCAGGCGCTCGCCGAGTTCCGCGACGGCGCCTGGCGGGATCCGGCGATGACGATGCTCGGCACCGAGCAGGAGGCATGGCTGGCGGCGGCGATGGCGCGTTCGGTCCGGGCCGGGCAGCGGTGGCAGCTCGTTGGCTTCGGAACCATCCTGGGAGACACCAAGGTTCCCGAGGCGGCGGCAGGCTGGCTATCGCCCGACGCGCCAGCCCGCACCCAGGCCTATGTTCAGGCGGGCATCCTGGCGGGCAAGGCGGGGCTGCCGTCGAACATGGACAGCTGGGGCGGCTATCCGGCAGCGCGGGCGCGATTCCTGTCGTCAGCGCAGGCGATGGACGCCGAGCTGATCGTGCTGTGCGGCGACAGCCACAATGCCTGGGCGTTCGATCTGATGCACGAAGGCCGGCCGGCCGGCGTCGAGTTCGCCGGCCACAGCGTGAGCTCGCCGGGATATGAGAGCGCGACCGCGGCCCATCCCGCGGTCATCGCACGTGGCATGGTCGAGGCGAACCCCGAGCTCAAATGGTGCGACACGTCGAACCGCGGCTATATGGCGCTGACGCTCACGCCCGAGCGGGCGACCAACGACTGGGTCTTCGTCGACACGATCCTCCAGCGCAGCCTCGCGGCCCGGGTGGGTCACAGCGCGACCGTGCTGCGCCGAGCGAGAGCGATGGCGGGGTAGGCGAACGCCTGCCCGCATCGCCGGCGCGACCTGTTCAGTCGAGGCTCTTCGACGCCTGCTCGAACGTGTCCTTGCTTAGCCCGGGGGTTTTCACGATCCGTTCGAGTTCGGCGCGCATCTTCTCGGCGCGCGCCGGATCGAATCGCTTCCAGCGGCCGAGCGGCGGCACCAGCCGCGCGGCGGTCTGCGGGTTGAGCTTGTCGAGCGCGATCAGCTGGTCGGCCACGAACCGGTAGCCGCGTCCGCTCGCGTCGTGGAACGCGCGCTGGTTGACGCTGAACGCGCCGATCAGTGCGCGGGCACGGTTGGGGTTGGCGAGTGTGAAGTCGCGATGCTCCGCCAGCTCCTCGACGATTCGGGGCGTGTCCTCGCGTGCGGCGAGCGCCTGGGTCTGGAACCATTTGTCGAGCACCAGCGGATTGTCGCGGTAGCGGTTGTAGAAGATGTCGAGCGCCGCCACGCGCTTGTCAGACGCGCCGTTTGCCAGCGTGGTGAGCGCACCCTGCCGGTCGGTCATATTGTCGGCCTGCTCGAACTGGACGAAGGCGAGGCTCGCCGCGTCGGGTGCGCCGCTGGCGGAGATATAGCCGAGCGACACCGATTTGAGCCGCCGTGCGCCCTTGGCCGCAGGAGAGAGCTCGAAGCGGTTCGCGCGCGCGCCTTCATAGGCCATGCGCCATTCGCGCTCGAGGTTGCGGCCGAGATCGCGCCGCAGCGCCTCGCGCGCACGGAAGATCGCTTCGGGCTCGACCACCGCCATCTGGTCGCCGATGAAGCTGTCCGAAGGCAGCAGCACGGCCTCTGCGATAAACGCCTGGTCGAGCCGCGCGTCGAGCAGCGTGTTGCGCACTGCCTCGACCACCGGCCCGTGATCGGCGGTGCCGTCGGTGGCCGCGCCGACCAGCGTGTCGAGCATCAGCTGCTGCATCGCCTCGTAGCGGGCGAAGGGATCGTCGTCGTGCGCCGAGAGGAAGGCGAGGTCGGCAGGCGTGCGGTTGGTGTCGACGATCACCGGCGCCGAAAATCCGCGATTGATCGAGAGCACAGGCTTGTCGGTGATCCCCTCGAACAGGATCTCCTCGCTGGTATCGCTGAGCAGTACCAGCCGCTCGTCGGTGAGCGGGCCCTGCGCCTCGTCGCCGAACAGCCGCAGCTTGAGCGGCAGCACCATCGGCGCCTTTTCCGGCTGGCCCGGCGTCGGCGGCACGGTCTGGCGCAGCTTCAGCAGCGCGCGGCCGCTGCCGGGCTCGTGCGTCAGCGTCGCCGAAACGCGCGGCGTGCCCGCCTGGCTGTACCAGCGGCGGAACTGCTCGAGATCGACTCCGCCCGCTTCCTCCATGCACTGGACGAAATCCTCGCAGGTTGCGGCGGTGCCGTCGAACCGCTCGAAATAGAGGTCGGTCGCCTGGCGGAACCTCGCGGGGCCGAGGATGGTCGCCATCATCCGGATCAGCTCGGCGCCCTTGTTGTAGATCGTCGCCGTGTAGAAATTCGAGATCTCGATATAGCTGTCGGGGCGCACCGGATGCGCGAGCGGCCCGGCGTCTTCCGGGAATTGCGCGGCACGCAGCGCGCGCACATCCTCGATCCGTTTCACCGCGGGCGAGCCCTGATCGGCGGAAAAACCCTGATCGCGGAAGACGGTGAAGCCTTCCTTCAGCGAAAGCTGGAACCAGTCGCGGCAGGTGATGCGGTTGCCCGACCAGTTGTGGAAATATTCGTGCGCCACCACTGCCGCGATCGCGTCATAGTCCTGGTCGGTTGCCGTGTCAGGATCGGCCAGGATGTAGCGCGAGTTGAAGATGTTGAGCCCCTTGTTCTCCATCGCGCCGAAGTTGAAGTCGCCCACCGCCACGATGTTGAACACGTCGAGGTCATATTCGCGGCCATAGACTTTCTCGTCCCAGGCCATGGAGGTCTTGAGCGCCTCGAGCGCATGGTCGGTGCGCGGCAGATCGGCCTCGCGCACCCAGATGCCGAGCTGCACCACCCGGCCCGACATCGTGACGAAGGTGTCGCGGTTCGCCACCAGATCGCCCGCCACCAGTGCGAAGAGATAGCTCGGCTTGGGGAAGGGGTCGTGCCACTCGGCCCAGTGGCGCCCGCCGTCGAGCTCGCCCTGATCAACCGGATCGCCATTGGAGAGCAGCACCGGAAAGCGTGCCTTGTCCGCCGTCATCCGCACGCGATAGCGGCTGAGTACGTCGGGCCGATCGGGGAAGAAGGTGATCCGGCGGAAGCCCTCGGCCTCGCACTGGGTGCAGAGCATCCCTCCAGAGGCATAGAGGCCGATCAGCTGGGTGTTGCGTTCGGGCGCGATCGCGACTTCGGTCTCGACGCGGTGCTGGGTGCCCGTGAGCGGCACGACGAGGGTCGGCCCGTCCATTCGCCAACTGTCGATCTCCGCGCCGTCGACGCGCACCGCCAGCGGCCGCAACCCGTCGCCATCCAGCCGCAGCGGACGGTCGTGCGCGCCGGTGCGCTCGACCCAGAGCGTGGCATGTACGCGCGTTTCGGCGGGGTCGAGATCAAAATCGAGCGCGATCTCCGGCACCTGCCAGTCGGGCGGAGTATAGGCGTCTCGACGGGTTACGGACGGGGCTTCGGGTGCGTTCAGAACATCTGCCATCGCCGGCGAATATAGGAGCAAGTCGCAGCGCTTCCATCGAAAAGCGCGGTCGGCATGCTTGCGCCGTGCTGCTGGACTGGTACACCTCGTGCCAGAATCGCCGTATCGAAGGATCCCGAATGCTCCGCACGACCATCGCGCTCGCACTGCTTGCCGGCGCCGCTCCGGTTTTCGCCCAGGAGGCGCCGCAGACGGCTGCTCCGGTCCAGGCCGCTCCCGCCTATCCCGATCTCCCGCTCGAGCAGGCGGCGATGCGCGCGCACGTCCTGTTCCTCGCCGACGACACGATGCAGGGCCGCGAAGCGGGAACCGAGGAATATGACATCGCCGCCAACTATGTCGCGGCGCGCTTCTACGCCAATGGGTTGCGCCCGGCTGGCGACAATGGCGGCTTCCTGCAGCGCGTGCCGCTGATGAACTACAAGCCTGCCGAGCACGGCAGCTTCGTGTTCACGCGCCGTGGCGCCGAGCCGGTGACGCTCAGCTTCGGCGAGGATTTTGTGCCCGCCGGCGACCCGACGAGCGAGACCACCACGGTCGATGCGCCGCTGGTGTTCGTCGGCTGGGGCATCCATGCTCCCTCCGAAGGCCGCGACGATTATCGCGGCGTCGACGTGCGCGGCAAGATCGTCGTATTCCTGAACGGTGTGCCGGAAGAGCTGCACAGCGAAATCCGCGCGTCGCTGGGCAGCGCGAATGCCAAGGCGGACATGGCCGGGCGGCTCGGCGCGGTCGGCGCGATCGCGATCGATAATCCCGGGCCGCGTTCGCTGCCCTTCGCCGCGCAGGCGGCGAACTGGCAGCGCAGCCGCACCACCTGGGTCAATCCGGACGGCAGCGGCCATGTCGATACGCCGCAGACGCCGGTGCTCGGCACGCTGAGCCGGGAAGGTGCGGCCAAGCTGTTCCAGGGCGCACGAACCTCGTGGGAGCAGGTGCAGGCGGCGGCAGCGGATTCGAACGCGCGGCTGCGGGCCATGAACCTGCCGGGCCGTCTCGCGGTGACGCTCAAGACCGAGCGCGAGCTGTTCGAAAGCGCGAATGTCGCCGGCCTGCTGCCGGGCAGCGATCCGGCGGTGGCCGATGAAGTCGTGGTGCTCACCGCGCATCTCGACCATGTCGGCGTCGGCCGGCCGGTCGAGGGCGATTCGATCTACAACGGCGCGATGGACAATGCGGTGGGCATCGCCTCGCTGATCGAGGAAGCGAGCCGTTTCCAGAAATCGGGCGAGCGGCCGCGCCGCTCGATCCTGTTCCTGGCGGTGACCGCCGAAGAGAAGGGGCTCGTCGGCGCCGATTATTTCGCCGAGAATCCCAGCCTGCCGGGCAAGACGCTGGTGGCCAACGTCAACCTCGACATGCCGATCCTCACCTATCGCTTCGAGGACGTGATCGCGTTCGGCGCGGATCGCTCGACACTCGGCCCGATCGTGCGCCGCGCCGCGCAGAACATTGGCGTCGGCTTCTCGCCTGATCCGATGCCCGAGCAGAGCCTGTTCGTCCGCTCGGACCATTATCGCTTCGTCCAGCAGGGCATTCCCTCGGTGTTCCTGTGGCCCGGCCATGCTGGCCCGGGTGCCGAAGGAACCAATCACTTCTTCCAGCACCATTATCACCGCCCGTCCGACCAGCTGGATCAGGCGCCCGTGATCGACTGGGAGGCAGGCGTGCGCTTCATCGAAGTCAATTATCAGATCGCGCGCGAGATCGCCGATGCCGACGCGCGGCCGGTTTGGAATGCGGGCGATTTCTTCGGCACGCTCTACGAAGGCCCGATGGCCCGCTGACTTCGCAGGATTCGCCTGCCGCCAGATATGAAAGGACCCGCATGCGCCGTTCCCTCCTCCTAGCGGCTTCGATGCTGCTCGCTCCCCTCGCCGCAACCGCGCAGACGCTGCCGCAGGAGCAGGCGGCGATGAAGGCACATGTCTCGTTCCTCGCGTCGGACGCGCTGCGGGGTCGCGAGGCGGGCACCGCCGATCATCTCGTCGCCGCGGAATATATGGTGTCGCAGATGATCGCGGCGGGGCTTCAGCCCGGCGGCACCGACGGCAGCTGGTATCAGCAGGTGCCGCTCGTCAGCTTCCAGCCGGGCGAGGCGAGCAGCATGCGTCTCCTGCGCGACGGTACCTCGACGGCGCTGGCGCTCGGCAGCGACTTCGTCGTCGATGCCAATCCGCTCAAGCCCGAACAGCAGGCATCGGGCGACGTGGTGTTCGCCGGATTCGGGATCAATGACGACGCCCTGGGTCGCAACGATTATTCCGGACTCGATATCGCCGGCAAGATCGCCGCCGTTCTGGTCGGCGTTCCCCAGGGTCTCGACGAAGCGGCGGCGGAGCGGCTGGGCGCAGTGAGCGAGAAGGTGCGGATGGCGCGAGAGGCGGGCGCCGCCGGCGTGATCCTGATCGAATCGCAGCAGCAGCGCGCGCAGGTCCCCTGGGCGATGATCGCCAATTACCTCGGCCGCCCGCGCATGACGACGCTGGATGGCGAGGGCCAGCCGAAGGTCAGCGGCGGCGCCGACAACCGGCCGCTGGGGCTGCTGAGCCGGGAAGGCGCCGAGAAGCTGTTCGCCGGCTCGACGATCGACTGGGCATCGGTGCGCGCCGCCGAGACCACGGGTGAGCCGATGCCGATGGGGCCGCTCGGCGTTTCGCTCGACGCGACCGTGGCGACCGACGTCACCCGAGTGGAAAGCCCCAATGTGATCGGCCTGTTGCCCGGATCGGATCCCGTGCTGCGCGACCAGTATCTCGTGCTGTCGGCGCATCTCGATCACGTCGGTGTCGGCGAGCCCGACGCCGAGGGCGACACGATCTACAACGGCGCTATGGACAATGCGATCGGCAACGCCACGCTGATCGAGGTCGCCCGCCAGTTCCAGCGCTCGGGCAATGCGCCCCGGCGGAGCATCCTCTTCATCTCGCTGACCGCCGAGGAGAAGGGCCTGCTAGGATCGAGCTATTTCGCGGCGAATCCCACGGTGCCGGTCGGCTCGGTGGTAGGCGACATCAATTTCGACATGCCGATCATCAGCTATCCGCTCGTCGATGTGGTCGTGCTGGGGCAGGAACATTCGACTCTCGGCCCGGCGACCGTCGAGGCCGCGGAGCAGGTCGGCCTGACGGTCGTTCCCGATCCGCTGCCGGAGGAGAATTTCTTCGTCCGCTCGGATCACTACAGCTTCGTGCAGGCGGGAATTCCGGCGATCTCGATCGACAGCGGCCCGGGCGGCGAGGGAGCGGCGGCGATCCGTACCTTCCTCGACAATCACTATCACGAGCCCTCCGACGAGATCGGCCTCATCAACTGGCAGTCGGCAGCGAAATTCGCCGACCTGACCTACACCGTCGTCCGCAACGTGGCCGATGCGGACGCACGCCCCGCCTGGAACCCGGGCAACGAATATGGCGTGCGCTTCAACGGCTACGGAGCGCAGTGAGCCGCACTTGCGGCTGCTGATCCTCGGCCTTGGCTATACCGCCTCGCGGCTGGCGGCGCGCCTGCGCGACCATGGATGGCGCGTCGCCGGCACCACGCGGCACGGGCGCGAGGGCAGTATCGCCTTTGCCGACACCGAACGCGTGCGGTTCGAAATCCGCGAGGCGACGCACATCCTTTCGTCGGTTCCGCCGGCCCAGGAGGCGGAACCGGTACTTGCAGCCTATGGGCCCGACCTGGCCGCGTCGGGCGCGTGGCTCGGCTATCTTTCCTCCACCGGCGTCTATGGCGACAGCGGCGGCGGCTGGGTCGATGAAAGCGCGCCGACCGGCATTGGCCGGCGCATGGCCCGCGCCGCGGCCGATGCGGCGTGGCTGGCGCTGCCCAATGCGCATGTGTTTCGCCTGCCGGGCATTTACGGACCCGGCCGATCGCCGCTCGATCGCGTGCGCGAGGGGCGGGCGCAGCGGATCAACGCCGGCGGACAGGTCTTCAGCCGCATCCATGTCGATGACATCGTCGAGGGGCTGGTGCGCGGACTGCAGGGGCCGGCGGGTGCGTACAACCTCGCCGACGATCTGCCCGCGCCGCAATCGGACGTGATCGCCTGTGCCTGTCGGCTGCTCGGCCTGCCGGTGCCGCCGCTGGTGCCGCTGGCGCAGGCCGATCTCTCGCCCGCCGCACGCGCCTTTTATTCGGAGAACCGCCGCGTCGCGAACGGCAAGGCGAAGCGGTTGCTTGGCTTGACCCTGCGCTATCCCGACTATCGGTTCGGCCTGCGCGCCCTGAGCGCCACCACCAGCCCGGCCAGCGCCAGCAGCGCGCCGGCCGCCGCGAGCGCGGACCAGCGATAGCCTTCGAACAGAGTCGAGAGCAGCATCGCGATCACCGGCACCAGCACGCTCGAATAGGCGGCCTTGGCCGGTCCGATCACGCGGATCACTCCGAAATAGAGCGTGAAGGCCAGCGCCGAGGCGAAGATGCCGAGATAGGCGATGCCGGCGAAATAGCCGAGCCTCCACTCCACCGTCGGCGGACCGGCGGTGACGAATGCCCAGAGCGCGTTCATGCCCGCGCCCAGCAGCATCGCCGTTCCCAGCATCGGCACCATCGGATAGGCGCGCGAGGTCTTGGTCGCCTGCATCACATTGGCCACCGAGGCGGAGAGCACGCCGGCGAAGGTGATCGCGACTCCGGTGAGCACATTGCCTGTAGCACTCGGGTCCTGCCGCGCCTCATGGATGAAGAGCAGCGCGACTCCCGCCATGGCGATCGCCGATCCGACGAGCAGCTGCCGGCCGAGCTGCTGGCCCAGGAAGAGGCGGCCAAGGATCGCGTTGGGCACCAGCAGCAGCGCGAACACCACTGCGACCAGCCCGGACGTGACGTAAAATTCGGCGCGATAGACGAAGTTGAAATTGAGGACGAACTGCATCAGCCCGAGCACCGCCGCGAAGCGCCAGCCGCGCACATCGAGCCGGAGCGGCTGGCGCTTGGCAATAGCCCAGCCGAGCATCACCAGCCCCGCCACCGCGAAGCGATAGGTGACCGACCAGCTAGGCGGCACCTGGCCGATCTGGTCGCGGATCACGATCCAGGTCGATCCCCAGATCAGCGTCACGACGAAGAAGGGAATGAGGATCGCCAGCCGAGTCGAGCGCGGCGGCTCGACTATGTCCTCGTTGCTCACAGCGCGGCGATCGCGTCGGCGAGCGGGCGGATCGCCGCTTCGGAATGATCCCAGCTGGTCACCAGCCGCGCTTCGCCTGGTCCCCAGTCGTAGAAATCGAAGCCCAGCCCGCGCAGTCGCGCGGCCTCTTCCGCACTCACCTTGAGGAACACTTCGTTGGCTTCGACCGGATGGACGAGGCGTTCGCCGGCTGCCCGCGCCAGCAGCGCGGCCGCGGCGTTGGCGGCGCGCGCATTCGCCAGCCACAGATCACCGTCGAGCATCGCCAGCAGCTGTGCCGCGAGATAGCGACCCTTCGACAGCAGCAGACCGGCACGCTTGCGGCGATAGAGAGTCGCATCGGCAAGATGTGTGTCGAAGAACACCAGCGCCTCGGCGCTCATCCCCCCGTTCTTGACGAAGCCGAAGCTGAGCGCATCGACTCCGCCGCGCCAGCTCAGCTCGGCCGGGGTGCAGCCGAGGTGCGCGACTGCATTGGCAAAACGGGCGCCGTCCATGTGGAAGCCAAGCCCGCGTTCCTTCGCCAGCACCCCGATGGCCGCAACTTCGGCGGGCGTGTAGACTCGGCCATATTCGGTGGCGTTGGTGATCGAGATCGCATGCGCCTGCACCTGGTGTACGTCGTCGCGGATGCCGGCAAGCACCGCCTCGATCGCTTCGGGGGTCAGCTTCGCGGCGGGCCCTTCGCCGAGCAGCAGCTTGGCGCCATGGGTGTAGAAGCCGGGTGCGCCGCATTCGTCGGTGTTGATGTGCGCCTCGCGGTGGCACACGACCGCGCCATGCGGCGGGCAGAGCGCGGCGAGCGCGAGGCAGTTCGCCGCGGTCCCGCTCGGCACCCACAGGACGCGAACCTCGCGCTCGAACAGCTCGGAGAAGCGGCCGTCGAGCGCCTTGCTCCAGCGATCGCCGTCATAGGCGGTGTCGAGCGTGTTCGCGGCGGCGAGCGCGTCGAACACGGCGGGCGAGACGGGGGCGGCGTTGTCCGAGAAGAAGCGCATGGCGGCGCCTTGCGGCAGTGTCCGCGCCTGCGTCAACAGCGGCTTTTCTACTGTGGCTGGTAGAGCGGTTCGCCGTCGCCTCGGGGGAGCGGCTGGCGCTGCGGCGGTGGCGCGATTCCGCGGCGTTCGGGCGGGAGGATCTCGAGCCGGTCGGGGCTCTCCTTCCGGTCTTCCACGGGTGCGCCGGGCTCGGCGACGGTGATGCCGCCATCCGGGCCGACTTCCAGGCTGAAGCCGCGCCCGCGGAACTCGCCTTCCAATCCGAACGGAGCCTCGTCGAATTCGATCGAGAAGCCCGGCTCCGTCTCTTCGACAGCGGCTTCCTCGACCTGCGGCGGGGGAGCGGCGCGTCGTGCGGAGACGCCGAGCGCCGTGGTCATGAAATCGCGCCAGATGCGCGCCGGAATCGCGCTGGAAAGGCCCGCGTTCGGCGTGTTGTCGTCGTTGCCTACCCACACGCCGACGACCAGATCGCCGGCATAGCCGACGAACCAGGCGTCGCGATTGTCCTGCGTCGTCCCGGTCTTGCCGAACGCGTCGATCGACAGTCCGGCCGGGCGGCTGGTGCCTTCGCGGATCGAAGCGGCGAGCAAGGTTCGCATCCCCTCCAGCTCACGTCGCGAGAGCGGCGATGCGCCGGAGCCGGAGAGCCACCGCGTGCGGTCCTGATCCTCGGGCAGACCGCGCACCCGCACCGGTGCTTCGCCTGCCGCGATCGCTGCATAGGCGGCGGTCAGTTCGATCAGCGAGACGTTCGACGTGCCGAGCGCGATCGAAGCGTCGGCGGGGATCCGCGTGGTGATCCCCAGATCGCGCGCGGCACGGATCACTGCCTGCGGGCCCACCTGACGAATCAGCCGGGCCGCGGCGACGTTGCTCGATCGGGCGAACGCCTGCCACAGCGGAATCTGCCCGAGGTACCGGCCGTCGCTGTTCTCCGGCGACCAGTCGCCGAGCGTCACCGGCTCGTCCCGAACCAGCGTGTTCGGAGTCATTCCGCTGCGCAGCGCCGCGAGATAGACGAACAGCTTGAAGGTCGAGCCCGGCTGGCGCCGCGCCTGCGTCGCTCGATTGAACGGGCTTTCGCGATAGTTCCTGCCGCCGACCATCGCCACTACGGTGCCGTCGGGGCGCATCGCGACCAGCGCCGCCTGCGCCTTGCGCAGCCCGGCATTTGCCACCGCGCGATCGGCGGCGCGCTGGAGCCGAGCGTCGAGCGTAGTCTGCACCGTCTGCTCGCTGGCGATTTCGCCGGCGCGGTCGCGCGCCTGCGGCAGCACCCAATCCGCGAAATAGGTGCCGCTGGGAAGCGCACGGACGCGATGGGTGTCGAGCCGGGCTGGGCGGACCTCCTCGGCCTCCTCGGGGTCGAGCAGTCCGGCATCGACCATCGCGCCGACCACCAGCTGCTGCCGCTCGCGCGCGCCGCTGAGATTGCCGGTCGGCGCCAGCCGCGACGGCGCCTGTACCAGCCCCGCGAGCATCGCGGCCTCGCCGACGCTCAGTTCCTCGGGCGTCTTGCTGAAATAGTGGCGCGCGGCGGCGGTGAGGCCATAGGCATTGTCGCCGAAATAGACGTTCGACAGATAGCGCGAGAGAATGTCGTTCTTGCTGAGCCAGGCTTCGAGCCAGAAGGCGATGAGCATCTCCTGAAACTTGCGCCCCATCGTGCGGTCTAGGTCGAGGAACGCGTTCTTGGCGAGCTGCTGGGTGATGGTGCTGCCGCCCTGGCGGACGCCACCTTCCGAGAGGTTCGCGAGCATCGCCCGCGCGATGCCGCGCGGATCGATTCCCCAATGGCCGTAGAAGCGGCGGTCCTCGATCGCGATGAAGGCGTTGCGGACATGCTCGGGCAGTTCGGCGGCGTCCACCGGCGCGCCGATATTGGCGCCGCGCCGCGCGATCGGCGTTCCGTCCGACGAAAGCAGCGTGATCGAGGGCGGCGCGGGCGGCTGGAGCGATTTGGAAAGTGGGGCGGTGAGCGTCAGCCAGCCGATCGCGACGATCATCAGCACGATCAGCGCCGCAACGCCGCGCACGACCCAGCGCCACGGGCTTGGCCGATAGACCACCGGCAGGTTGGTCGTGTAGCTGCCGGGCGCGGGCTCGAACGGCCCCGCAGCGACGGACGGCCCCGGCGGAGAGGGCGGACCGGGAGGCGCGGGGCGCAGCGGTACCTTTGCCGAGCGGCCGGGCGGCAGCCCGCCGGTCAGCTCCAGCGGATCGCCGCTGCCGTCATGCCGGACGCGGGTCCAGTCGAAAGGATCGGAGTCGCTCACTCTTGCTCGCTCGATCCGCTGTATTAGCGATATAGAACAGGCCGTTCAAGCAGCCGTTTCGACCGTTGCGTGGCAAGGTGGAGATCGGGTTGTCAGGCCTCCAGCTCGACGTCCCAATAGAGCCAGTCGCGCCAGGTTTCATGCAGAAAATTCGGCGGAAAGCGGCGGCCGTGCTCCTGGAGCTGCCAGCTGGTCGGACGGATCGGCTCGATATGGAGCGGCATCGCGGCCTGTTTCGGCGTGCGCCCGCCCTTGCGCAGGTTGCAGGGCGCGCAGGCCGTGGCGACGTTTTCCCAGGTGGTGCGGCCGCCCTGGGCGCGGGGAATGACGTGATCGAAAGTGAGGTCGCGCTGGGAGCCGCAATATTGGCAGCTGAACTTGTCTCTGAGAAAGAGATTGAAGCGCGTGAAGGCAGGGAATTGGGAGGGGCGAACATATTGTCGGAGCGCGATGACCGAAGGGAGCTTCAGCCTCGCGCTGGGACTTCGGACCTCGCGTTCATAGTAGCTGACGATGTCGACCCGTTCGAGGAACACTGCCTTGATCGCCGTCTGCCAGGGCCACACGCTGAGCGGATAATAGCTGAGCGGCGTGTAATCGGCATTGAGGACGAGTGCGGGACAACTGTCCGGATGCCGGATCAGATCGGGATGATACATGCGCTCCCCTCGCTCTCGTTTCCGGCATGCCTTTCGGCAATCAGGATGACGCCATGATGACAGCACAGCGTGCGACTCGCGGTCAAGGGCCACTTTGATGTTGGTCACCACCCGCTTCGCCCCCAGCCCCACCGGCCAGCTGCACCTCGGCCACGCCTATTCGGCGGTGCTCGCGCATGATTTCGCCCGCGCGAACGGCGGCCGTTTCCTGCTGCGGATCGAGGATGTCGACGGCACCCGCAGCCGCCCCGAAAATGTCGATACGATCCTCGCCGACCTGCACTGGCTGGGGCTCGACTGGGACGGCGAACCCGTATTCCAGTCGCAGCGGCTGCCGCTCTATCAGGCTGCGCTCGACCGGCTGAGGGGAATGGGCCTGCTCTATCCCTGTTTCTGCACGCGGGCAGAGATCGCGCGCGAAGTCGCAGCGAGCGTTTCGGCGCCGCACGGTCCCGACGGGCCGGTCTATCCCGGCACATGCCGCGCCTTGCGGGAGGACGAACGCGCCGCGCGCGTCGCGACCGAGGCGCATTGCTGGCGGCTCGATATGGCGGCCGCAGTCGGGCGCGCCGGGCGAGCACTCGACTGGCACGACGCGTTCGCCGGGACCGTCCGCGCAGCTCCCGCCATTTTCGGCGACGTGGTACTCGCACGCAAGGATGCGCCCGCTTCCTATCATCTTGCCGTGACGATCGACGATGCGGCCCAGCGCGTGAGCCACATCGTGCGCGGGCGCGACCTGTTCGACGCGACTCACGTCCATCGGCTGCTCCAAGCGCTGCTCGCGCTTCGCGTACCGGAATACCGGCACCACGCGCTGCTCACCGACGCCGCTGGACGGCGGCTTGCGAAGCGCAGCGGCGCGCCGGCGCTGGCGGCACTGCGCGCGGCAGGAGAGGACGGACGTGCGCTCGCGGAAACATTGCGTTCGGGCTCTCTGCCGGTTGGCATCGCGCGCGCGAAGGACTAGATTGGGGGCATGAACCTTTTCCTCGTCCTGCTTCTGATCGCGGCGATGATCGCGACTGTCGTTGCCCTCGTGCGGGGCATCGTTGCCTTCATTCGTACCACGGAGGCGGATCTCAACGGCACCGGTCCCAGCGCGTCGAGCATGCGATCGAACAAGATGATGCAGGCGCGCGTGCTCTTTCAGGGCGTGGCCGTGGTGATCGTCGCGCTTCTGCTGCTGCTCGCCGGCCGAGGCTGAGCCGCTGGTCCGGCTGAACCGGATCTACACCCGTACCGGGGATGACGGCACCACGGGTCTGGTGGATGGCTCGCGTCTGCCCAAATCGGATGCGCGGATGGCGGCGATCGGCGCAGTCGACGAAGCCAACAGCGCGATTGGAGTGGCGATCGCCGCGTTGGGAGCGAGCGAGGCAACGGTGCCGCTCCGGCGCATCCAGAATGACCTGTTCGATCTGGGCGCGGACCTGGCGACGCCGGGTGAGGATTTCACGCTCACTGACACCGCTTTGCGCATCACGCAGGCGCAGGTCGCGCGGCTGGAAGCCGAAATTGATGGCATGAATGCACGGCTCGACCCGCTGACCAGCTTCGTGCTGCCGGGCGGCGGAATGGGCGCCGCGTGCTTGCACGTCGCGCGTGCGGTGGTGCGTCGTGCCGAGCGCGAGGCAGTCGCCGCAGCGGGCGCGGTTGCGCTCAATCCGCAAGCGCTGGCGTATCTCAACCGACTTTCGGACCATTTGTTCGTCTTCGCCCGCGTCACCAATGCGGCGGAAGGCGGCGATATTCTGTGGGAGCCGGGAGCTTCGCGCTGAGGCGGGGCGTTAAAGATCGCGCAGGCGATTGGGGCCGCTGCGGCCCGAGTGAGGAGAAGGCGGATGCGAGCGAACCCGGCCAGCGAGAAAGCCCCTGACGAGCTCCTTTCGCGCTATCGCCGAGTCCGGCAGGTGTCGGAAGCGCTCGTTGCGCCGCTGAGCGATGCCGATGCCACCGCCCAGTCGATGGACGACGCCTCGCCCGCCAAATGGCATCTGGCGCACACGACCTGGTTCTTCGAGACCTTCGTGCTGCGCGATCACGTTCGGGGCTATGCGCTGCACGACGAGCGCTTCGCCTATCTGTTCAACAGCTATTACGAAGCCGAAGGTGCGCGCCACGCGCGCCCGCGGCGCGGCATGCTCACTCGGCCGACGCTGGACGCCGTGCTGCGCTGGCGCGCCGCGGTCGATGCGGCGCTCGCGGAGGCGCTGTCCGGTCTGCCCGAGGCGGCGCGGGCGCTGGTGACGCTCGGCTGCCATCATGAAGAGCAGCATCAGGAACTGCTGCTCACCGATCTGCTGCACCTGTTTTCGTGCAATCCGCTCGAACCCGCCGTGTGGCGGGGAGCGCCGAAGATCCCCGTGCCGATGCCCGGCCCCGTCCGGTGGATCGAAGGCGCCAGCGGAACAGTGGAGATCGGCCACGAGGAGAGCCGCGGCTTCGCGTTCGATTGCGAAGGGCCGCGCCATGCCGAGCTGCTTCACCCGCATGCGCTGGCCGACCGCACCGTCACCAACGGCGAATGGGCCGCGTTCATCGCCGACGGCGGCTATGCCGACCCGCGCCACTGGCTCGCGGACGGCTGGGCCTGGGTTCAGGCGGAAGCGATCGGGGCACCGCTGTACTGGGAGCGGCGGGACGGGGTCTGGACGCGGTTCGGGTTGGACGGCCGGCGCCCGATCGACCCGGCGGCACCGGTGACGCACGTGAGCTTCTATGAAGCCGATGCCTATGCCAGCTGGGCGGGAGCACGGCTGCCTACCGAAGCGGAGTGGGAACATGCCGCCGCGACGCACGATCCCGCGCGGGGCAACCAGCTCGACGGCGCTGGCCCGATCGAACCGCGGCCGTCGTCGTGCGGTCCCGCCTTCTTCGGCGACGTCTGGGAATGGACTGGCAGCGCCTATCGCCCTTATCCCGGTTTCCGCGCGGCCGAGGGGGCCGTGGGCGAATATAATGGTAAGTTCATGAGCGGGCAGTTCGTCCTGAAGGGCGGCAGCTGCGCCACGCCGCGCGGTCATGTCCGCGCGAGTTACCGCAATTTCTTTTATCCCCATCAGCGCTGGCAGTTCACCGGCGTCCGGCTCGCAAAGGATCTCTGAGATGCTGAAGCCCGAGGCTGAGGAAGTGCGTGTCGCGCCCGCGGACTCCGCCTTTCGCCACGACGTTCTCGAGGGGCTGTCGCAGAAGCCCAAGGCAGTGCAGGCGCGCTGGCTGTACGATCGGCGCGGATCGGAGCTGTTCGAGGACATCACCGATCTACCCGAATATTATCCCACGCGCACCGAAACCGCGCTGTTGCGCGACGCCTGCCCCGAAGTGGCGAAGATCGCCGGGGCGGGGCGTGCGGTGGTCGAATTCGGCTCCGGCTCGTCGGCGAAGACGCCGATCCTGCTCGCCGCGGCCGATCCGTCGGCCTATGTGCCGATCGACATTTCGGGGGAGTTCCTCCGCGATTCGGCGGCCCAGCTCGGCGATGCGTTTCCGGGTCTGCCGGTGCATCCGGTCGAGGCCGATTTTCTTCGGCCGATCGCCTTTCCCGATGCCGTGAAGGCGCTGCCCAAGCTCGGCTTTTTTCCCGGATCGACCGTCGGCAACATGACCGCGCCCGCCGCAGTGGACCTGCTTCGGGCGATGCGCGGATCGCTGGGCGAGGGCGCGATGCTGCTGATCGGGATCGACCGGGCGAAGGAACCCGCGATTCTGATCCCGGCGTATGACGATGCTGCGGGCGTGACGGCGGCGTTCAACCTCAATCTGCTCGAACGGATCAATCGCGAGCTGGACGGCACGATTCCGGTCGATGCCTTTCGCCATAAGGCAGTGTGGAACGATCGCATCGGTCGGATCGAGATGCACATCGAGGCGCTGAGCGACGTAACGTTCGAAGTTGCGGGCCGCGCGTTCGCAATGGCGGCGGGCGAGACGATCCACACCGAGAACAGCCACAAATACGGCCCGCGCGACGCGCGGCTGCTGCTGCGCGCGGGCGGCTGGACTCCGATCGCCGAATGGACCGATCCCAAGGACTGGTTCGCGCTGATCCTGGCGGAAGCGCAGCCGGTGCGCAGGGCACCCTGAAGCCTTGCGGTCGCTCCCCGCCATCCCGATAGGGGGCGGGAAAAATCCAGGGAGATCGACATGAAGACGGTGGGCGTAATCGGTGCGGGTCAGATGGGTGCGGGCATCGCGCAGGTGGCGGCACAGGCCGGCTATCGCGTATTGCTCTCCGACCTCGACCTCGCGCACGCCGAAAAGGGCAAGGCGGGCATTGCCAAGCAGCTCGACCGTGCGGTTGCGAAGGAAAAGATCAGCCAGTCCGATCGGGACGCGGCGCTCGCCCACATCGAGCCGGTGGGAGACGTGTCGGCGATGGCGCCGTGCGATCTGGTGATCGAAGCAGCGACCGAGCGCGAGGAGGTCAAGCGCAAGATCTTCGAAGCGGTCGGCAAGGTGCTGCGCGACGACGCGATCCTCGCCAGCAACACATCGTCGATCCCGATCACCCGGCTGGCGCAGGCGGCGCCCGATCCAGCGCGCTTCATGGGTGTCCACTTCTTCAACCCGGTTCCGGTGATGGGACTGATCGAGCTGATCCGCGGGCTTGCGACCTCGGACGCCACGGTTGCGGCGGTCGAGGCGTTCGGCAAGACGCTGGGCAAGGAGATCGTCCACGCGAACGACGCGCCGGGCTTCATCGTCAATCGCGTGCTGATGCCCTTCCTCAATGAAGCCTGCTTCGCGCTGGGCGAGGGCGTGGCGACGATCCCCGACATCGACACCGCCGTGAAGCTGGGGCTCAACCACCCGATGGGGCCGCTGACGCTGGCCGATTTCATCGGGCTCGATACGTGCCTGGAAATCTGCAAGGTGCTGTTCGAAGGCACCGGCGATCCGAAATACCGCCCCGCGCCGCTGCTGATCAAATATGTCGAAGCCGGCTGGTACGGCCGCAAGACCGGGCGCGGCTTCTACGATTATTCCAGCGAGGAACCGGTGCCGACGCGGTGATCGGCGCGGGTGTGCGGACTCGCCGGGTGCGGGTGCTGCGAATCTATTGCCCCGTGGGTGTGGAGGTGCTGCGCCGAGTCGCGGCGGGAGAATCGCCGACGGACCTGGGTGATCCCACCTTGGCGAAGATGCTTGCGGCCGTCCGCGCGCATACGGGGCTGGGCGACTTCGGCATCTACCGCTCAGTGATCGAGCTTGCGCCCGGCTGGGAGCTGTTCACGCCCGGCGATCGTGCCGCTCCCGCGTTCGGTGAGCCTGGCGTGCCGGCGGCCTCGCCCACGCTGGTGCTGACGGTGCACGTTGCTGCGGAGATTGCTGTTGAGGCGTTCGCGCGCGCTCTGGAGGCAATTCTCGAAGCGCATCCCTGGGAAGTGCCTGTGGTCGAACTGGGCGAGGCGGAACTGCTGGTTCGTGCCTGATCTGAGCGGGGGGCTCAGTCTTCGTCGACCTCGCTCACC
Organism: Sphingosinithalassobacter sp. CS137; assembly: GCF_014334115.1. Taxonomy (NCBI): domain Bacteria; kingdom Pseudomonadati; phylum Pseudomonadota; class Alphaproteobacteria; order Sphingomonadales; family Sphingomonadaceae; genus Sphingosinithalassobacter; species Sphingosinithalassobacter sp. CS137. The sequence goes on along the minus strand of NZ_CP060494.1, from coordinate 1,577,224 downwards.
AGCAGCTTGTCGATCTTGCGACCGTCCATGTCGACGATCTCGAAGCGGAAACCGTGCTCGCGAAACACTTCGCCTTCGACCGGCAGGTGCTTGAGCGCCGCCAGCGCCAGCCCGGCCACGGTCGCATAGTCGCGATCCTCGGGCAGATCGATTCCGAGCCGATCGGCGAGCGAATCGGCCGCCATCTGGCCCGAGACGAGCAGCGACCCATCCTCGCGCTCGACGATGTTCGGCGAATCGCCCGGATCGGTGTCGGACGCGAAGTCGCCGGCGATCGCGGCGAGCAGATTGGCCGGAGTCACGATCCCTTCGAAATGGCCATATTCGTCATGAACGAAGCCCATCGGGACATCGGCGCGGCGCAGCGCGCCCAGCGCGTCCATTGCATCGACCTGATCGGGCAGCACCGGCGCCTCGCGCATCAGTCGCCGCAGGTCGAGCGGTTCGCCGCGGACCATCGCCGAGACGATATCGCGCGCCTGTACCACGCCGATCACCGAATCGACCGAGCCTTCCGCCACCGGCAGCCGTGTGTGCGGCGTTTCGAGCAGCGCGGCGCGGATCGCGGCTTCGTCGAGATCGGCGTTGAGCCAGTCGACTTCGGTGCGCGGCGTCATCACTTCGCGCACCGGCCGGTCGGCGAGCCGCACGACGCCCGAGATGATCGTGCGCTCATGCTCCTCGATCACGCCCGAGCGGGTCGCTTCGGCGACGATCAGGTGCAGCTCCTCCGCAGTGACGCGGTTTTCCGATTCGCGGCTGAGGCCGACGAGGCGGAAAAGCAGCGCGCTGGTCGAATCGAGCAGCCACACGATCGGCGCGGTGATGCGGCTGAGCCACAGCATCGGCAGGGCGACCATCGCGGCGATCGGCTCGGGCGAGCGCAGCGCGAACTGCTTGGGCACCAGTTCGCCGATCACCAGCGAGGCATAGGTGGTGAGGCCGATCACCAGGGCGAGGCTCGCGGTCTGCGCCGTTTCGGCGCTCAGCCCCAGCAGCTCGAGCCGCGCGGCGACGGGGCCGCCCAGGCTCGCTCCCGAATAGGCGCCGGCCACGATGCCGATCAGCGTGATGCCGATCTGCACGGTGGAAAGGAACTTGCCCGGATCGGCGGCAAGACGCAGCGCAGTCGCTGCCCCGCTCCGGCCGACGCGCGCCATCGCGTCCAGCCGTGCCTTGCGGGCGGAGACGATCGCCAGCTCGGACATGGCGAAAAGGCCGTTCAACGCGACCAGCGCGAGAATGATCGCGACGTCGATCCAGGGGAAGGGGGGAAGCGGGTGCATAGCCAGCGCCCCTCCATAGTCATAGAATCCTGTGTTTCACAATGGGCGCGGAGGGGTTTCGCTCATCCGCCGTTCAATCCGGCTGCGGAACAAGCCGCCCGGGGCAGCTGTTTCCGCCCCACAGGAATCGCCCGCAAGGAGGACCGCAATGCGCTTGATACCCCAGCTTCTCACTGCCTCGGCACTGGCCGCGATGACCGTGACCGCCGCCTGCGTCACCGACCCGGTGACCGGCGAGCGCCGGATTTCCAAGGCCGCGATCGGCGGCGTCGGCGGCGCGCTGGGCGGCTATCTGCTCGGCGATCTCGTGGGCGGGCGCCGCGACCGGACCGAGAAGATCATCGGTGCGGGAATCGGCGGCATCGCCGGCGCCGCGGTCGGCAACTATATGGATCGCCAGGAGCAGGAGCTGCGCCGCCGTACCGCGGGGACCGACGTCGACGTCATCCGCCAGGGCGACGAGCTGATCCTCAACATGCCGTCGGGGATCACCTTCGGCTATGACAGCGCAACCGTGCAGCCGCAGTTCCGCCCGACGCTCGATCAGGTTGCCGATGTGCTCTCGCAATATGAGCAGACGTATGTCGATGTGTACGGCCATACCGATTCGACCGGCAGCGACGCCTACAACCAGACGCTGTCGGAGCGGCGTGCGCGTTCGGTCGCCGACTATCTCACCAGCAATGGCGTGAACTCGGCGCGAATCGCCACTCGCGGTTTCGGCGAAACCCAGCCGATCGCGTCGAACGACACCGAGGAGGGCCGTGCGGAAAATCGTCGGGTCGAGATCAAGATCGTGCCAGTGCAGGAAAGCTACACCAACTGATGCTCGCGCCTCCCCGGCTGCGCCGGGGAGGCATCAGCCGCGTCGCGCGGCAAAGAATTCCCGAAGCAGCGCGGCGGCCTCGCTCTCGCCGATGCCGCCATAGACTTCCGGCCGGTGGTGGCAGGTGGGCTGCGTGAAGAAGCGCGGGCCATGTTCCACCGCGCCGCCCTTGGGATCGCTCGCGCCGAAATAGAGCCGCGCGATTCGCGCATGGGCGATCGCGCCCGCGCACATCGCGCAGGGCTCGAGTGTAACCCACAGGTCGCAATCCTCGAGTCGTTCGCGCCCCAGCCGCGCCGCTGCTTCGCGAATCGCGCGAATCTCGGCGTGGGCGGTGGGATCGTGCAACCTGCGCGGCGCATTGCCGGCGCCGGCGACGATCTCGCCGCCGCAGACGATCACGGCGCCGACCGGCACTTCGCCGGCCTCGCCCGCGACGCGCGCGGCCTCGAGCGCCGCGCGCATTGCTGGAGGCATCGGAAACATGGCGGTCTCGCCTAGCCCAATGCGCCCGCGTCGTCACCGGCGGCACGGGCGCGCCGGAAGGTGGCCGGACCGAATCGGTGGGTGGTCCTATTCTTCCTTCGCCGCCGCCGTGCCGTTCGACGCCTGCTCAACCTCGAGCGTCGGAAGCGAAATGGTGGTGTTGCGCATTTCCACCGTCGGCAGTTCGACCGTGGTGTTGGTGCTCCCGACCGAGATCTTGCCGGTCTCCGCCTTGAAGCTGGGCATCCGCCCTTCCTCCATGCTGAACCGGATCTTCGGCAGTGCGGCGTCGTCCTGCTGTTCGAAGCGCAGCATTCCGAGCGCCATGAGACCGACGAGTACGAGAGCAGCTATTCCGATCAAGGCTAGAATCGCACGCATCATTCAATCTCCCCCCTTTGGATTGCTTGCGCAGCGTGGATGCTATCCACCATCGTCGCCCTGTGGTAAATGGGGAATTGGTTGACGCCGCGTCCCAGAATGGCTATCGGCGCCGCCTTTCCGGGCAACCCCGAAACTCAGGAATCTAGCGATGTCGCGCATCTGCGAACTCACCGGCAAGGGCCGGCAGGTGGGACACAATGTTTCCCACGCCAATAACAAGACCAAGCGCACCTTTCTGCCCAACCTGCAGAACGTCACGCTGATGTCCGACGCGCTGGGCCGCAGCGTCCGCCTGCGCGTTTCGACGCACGGGCTGCGTTCGGTCGAGCATGTCGGCGGTCTCGACAACTGGCTGCTCAAGACCCGTGACGACGATCTCTCGCTGCGCGCCCGCCGCCTGAAGCGCGACGTGCGCAAGGCCGTCGCCGGCACGTCCGCAGCGGCCTGAAACCTCAGCGTTCCGGCGCGGCGTTCGCGTCGAGCCGGAACTTCAGCAGCAGCGTCTGCTGAAACAGGCTCTCGTTGTCGTCCGACGCGATCCACAGGATCGTTGCGCCGCCTTCACGCGTGACGGCGAGTGCCTCGAAGTTATCGTGCAGGGCAGGCGGCGCGAACGTTGCGAGCGTGCGCCCGCCCACCGTCGCGCCCGAACGAATCGCCGCGCGGGGCACCACGACCAGCTTTGCAGTGAATCCCCGAGCGATCGAAACCGCGCGCGTGAGCACCAGAATGTCGCCGCTCGGCAATTCCGCCGCCGCCACCGGCCGATAGCCGGGGGGCGCGCGGAATCGGAAAGCGAAGCCCCGCCGAGGAGGCTCGGTGGGATCGCTGCGGAACCACAGCGCCGGATGCAGCGAGGCGTCACTCTCCACCACGTCTTCCGCAAAGACCAGGAACGATCCGTCGGCGAGCCGGGCCATCGCTTCTGCTCCGCGATTGAGCGACCAGTCGGACATTTCGCGCGGCCTCGCCCGGCGTTCGGCGCGCGCGAAGCCCGGGGCATAGCGCCAGATCGCATTGTCCCGCTCGAATCCGACCCAGATCCGGCCGCTCGCGGAGTCGATCGCCACCGATTCGCTGTCGCGATCCTCCTTGGACCAGCCGGTGCCGGGGCCGTCGGGCAGCGATCCGGCCTCGACGTCGCGCGGCTGCCAGTCGGCGCCCAACCGGAAGCGGAGGAAGTTGCCGCCGTCGCTCAGCAGCGTGAACCGGTCGCCCTCCACCGCGAGCGCGGAGAAGCCGCCGAAAGCCGGATCGCCGCTCGCCAGTCGCAGCCCGCCAAGATAGGTGAGCGGCCCCAGCTGCCGCTCGTGCGGCGCCAGCGGAAACAGCGCGACGGGCGTGGCTCTCAGGCTGGGAGTGCCGGAGGGCCGCCGCAGCGGCGCTTCACCGGAATAGCCCGGGACGAGCAGGATCAGGAGAAGGATCGACAGGAAGATACGCACCAAAGACCCCATAGCGACGGCAGCGCGCGAGCGTCAGCCCCGCAGCGGAATCTTCAGCTTCCTGAACGTCCGATAACCACGCTGTTCAGCTTGGAATCAACGGAACCTCGCTACACCGACAACAGTTGTCGCGTAACTTCCCTCGCGTAGCGTATCGAGGGGTGGGGGCCGGTCCTTCGGGGCCGGCCCTTTCGACGCCCGCCCTTTCGACGCCCGCCTCAGTACATGTGCTGGCCGCCGTTGATCGACAGCGTCGATCCGGTCACGAAGCCCGCTTCCTCCGAGCAGAGGAATGCCACGCCGCGCGCAATCTCGCTCGCCTGGCCGAGCCGGCCGACTGGAATCTTTGCGACGATCTTTTCCAGCACTTCGGGGGGAACCGCGGCGACCATATCGGTATCGATATAGCCGGGCGCCACGGCGTTGACGGTGACGCCCGATCGCGCGCCTTCCTGGGCCAGCGCCTTGGTGAAGCCATGGATGCCCGATTTCGCGGCGGCATAATTCACCTGGCCATATTGCCCTGCCTGTCCGTTGATCGAGCCGATGTTGACGATGCGGCCCCAGCGCCGGCTGCGCATTCCGGGGTAGCAGGCATGCGCCATGTTGAAGCATCCGCCAAGATTGATGCGAATCACTTCGTCCCACATCTCGGCGGTCATCTTGTGCAGCGTGGCGTCGCGCGTGATGCCGGCATTGTTGACGAGGATCTCGACCGGGCCGAGTTCCTCCTCAACGCGCTTCACGCCCGCGGCGCATGCAGCGAAATCGCCCACGTCCCATTTGAACGCGGCGATGCCGTTCCGTTCGGTAAAGGCGCGCGCCTTCTCGTCATTACCGGCATAGTTGGCTGCGACGCGGACGCCCTGATCCTTGAGCGCCAGGCTGATCGCTTCGCCGATGCCGCGCGTTCCGCCGGTGACGATCGCTACGCGTGCCATGTGCCGTTCCTCTCCTGTTGGTTGCCGCGACGCTAGGCGGCGTCCGTCCAGCCTGCAAGCTCGCGCGACAGGATCGTTTGCAACATCGCTATCCCGGTGTCGCTTGCATTGAGGCAGGGCAGATAGGTGAAATCGGTTCCTCCCGCCTCGAGGAAGGTTTCGCGGCCGCGGATGGCGAGTTCCTCGAGCGTCTCGAGGCAATCGGCGGAGAAGCCGGGGGCGAGGATTGCGACCTTGCGGACGCCTTCGCCGGGCAACGCGGCCAGCGTAGCATCGGTCGCCGGCTCGAGCCACTTTGCGCGGCCGAATCGCGACTGGAAAGCGACGCGAAGCTCGCGGCCCATCGCCTCGCCCAGCAGCCGCGCGGTCTTGCGGCAGTGGCAGTGGTACGGATCGCCAAGGTGCAGCGTCCGCTCGGGCATGCCGTGGAAGCTGGCGATGAGCGCGTCCGGGGTGAAATCCAGTTCGGCGAGCGCCGTTTCCACCGATTGCTTCAACGCGCCGATATAGGCGGGATCGTCATGATAGGGCGGCAGCGTCCGCACTGCCGGTTGCCAGCGCATTCCGGCCAGCGCCGCGAAGGCCTTGTCGTTCGCGGTCGCCGTCGTCGCGGCGCAATATTGGGGATAGAGCGGCGCCAGCAGGATGCGCTCGCAGCCTGCTTCCTTCATCGCGCGCAGCCGGTCTCCGATCGCCGGATTGCCGTAGCGCATCGCCCAGTCGACCGTGACGTCCGGGCCCCAGCTACCCTGCAAGGCTGCGGCCTGTGCCTTCGTCACAGCGGCGAGCGGCGATCCTTCCTCCTGCCACACCTGCGAATAGGCATGCGCCGATTGCTTCGGCCGCGTGCGCAGGATGATGCCGCGCAGGATCGGCTGCCACACGAGCGGCGGGATCTCGACCACGCGGGGATCGGACAGAAACTCGCCCAGATAGCGGCGCACCGCGGGCGCATCGGGCGCGTCGGGCGTGCCGAGATTGATGAGGAGCACGCCGATGCGGCGTGGCGGAATCGCCGGGTGATCTTGGGGGGGGGTCATTCGAGCTCCGAAAGAAGCGGCAGGCGGCGGAAGCGTACTCCGGTCGACGCCTGAAGGGCATTGGCGATCGCCGGGGCGACCGGCGGCACGGCGATTTCGCCGACACCGCCCGGATCCGAGCCGCTGCGGATCAGCTCGACCATGATCTCCGGGGTGTCGGCGAGGCGCGGCAGGTTGAGTTGTCCGATCCGCTGGTGCGTCGGCAGATTATCGCTGATTTCGGTGCTTGCGCCGACTGCCGCCGACATGCCGAAGATCAGGCCGCCTTCGATCTGCTGGCGCACCAGATCGGGATTGACGATTTGCCCGCAGTCGACCGCCGCCACCAGCCGGTCGACTCGCACCTTGCGGTCGCGGCCGAGCCGCGCCTCGGCCAGCACGGCGATGTAGCTGCCGCGAAAGGCGTGGCAGGCGATGCCCTGGCCGCTCCCCTGCACGCCGCCTCGCCAGCCGCCGAGCTGAGCAACCGTTGTCAGGCATCGTGCCAGCCGCGGCTGCTCGCGCAGCATCGCCATGCGAAAGCTGTGCGCCTCGACTCCGGCGACATGGGCGAGTTCGTCGAGGAAACACTCGGTGAAGAACGCCGTGTAGCTGTGCGCCGCCGAACGCCAATGACCGGTCGGCACGCGCAGCTCGGCCGGATGATGATCGACGGCATAGGCTGGGATCGCATAGGGCGGAACGGCGCCTGCGACGGCGCTCGGATCGCGCCCGGTGGGGATGGCGAGCGACGCGGCGATGAAGGGGTCGCTGCCGAGCAGCCGATCGGCCAGTTCCCGGCTCGTGGCGGGGGCGGCGATCTTGGCGAGCCAGCCGGTGACGCTGCCGTTTTCGATTCGCCCGGCCATGCGCGCGGCCGCGGCGGGACGAAAGCGGTCCTGCCGCAGATCCTCGGCACGCGACCAGGTCAACTGCACCGGCCGTTCGAGCTGCTTGGCGATCACGGCCACTTGCGTTGCCACCTGATGCTCAAGCCTGGCGCCGAACGAGCCGCCCGCCATGACCGGGTGAAGCGTGACTCGCTCTTCGCTCAATCCCGCCGCGCGGGCCGCAGCGGCGCGAGTCAGGCCAGGCGCCTGCGCCGGCGCCCACAGCGTTAGCCGACCGTCGCGGAACGCCGCGGTGGCGGTCATCGGCTCGACAGCGGCATGAACCGCGAGACCGACGCGATATTCCCCGGTCACCACGCGCGCGTCCCGGAAGGTGGCGGCGAGGTCGCCCTGGCTGGCGATGCGCACGCCGTCACCTTCCAGTGCCTGGGTGAGCGCTTCCTCGATCGAATCGCTGTTGAGAACCTCGCCTTCGATGGCGAAGCGGGGGCGCATCGCTTCCAGCGCGCGATCGGCTGCCCACCAGTTGTCCGCGACCGCGGCGACCCAGCGGTCGGCACGCACCACGGCCAGCATTCCGCGCACGCGATTGGCCGCGCGTTCGTCGAGGCCGGTCAATTCTCCGGTGCCCGGCGGCGCCTGGCGCACCGAGGCGAAGACCATGTCGGGCAGGCGGATGTCGGCGGCATAGTTGACGCTGCCATCCACCTTGGCCGGCACGTCGAGCCGCGGCACCGCAGCCCCGTAGAGGCGGCTCCCCTCGCCTGAGCGCAGCGGCACCGGATCGGGCAGGCTTTCGTCGGCGGCCTCTGCCGCCAGCGCGCCGAAGGGAAGTCGTGCGTTGCCGCGCACGACATAGCCGTCGGCCGTGCCGCACGCCTGCCAGTCGACACCCCAGCGCCGCGCCGCCGCCTTGCACAGCAGGACCCGCGCCGAGGCGCCCGCCAGGCGCAACTGGTCCTCGAACGTGCGAACCGAGGAAGAGGCGCCCGTGAGGACCAGTGCGTTGCGGGTGGCATGCGTCCGCTGGAGCCCCTCGGGCAGCGCGCCGAGGCTCGTCTCGAACAGCGTCACCGAAGCGAGCGGATTGGCATAGAGCGGATTGAGCGGCGCGGCTTCGACGCCCACGCTGTTCCAGTCGGCGCCAAGCTCGTCGGCCAGGATCTGCGGGAGCCCGGTATAGACGCCTTGCCCCAGCTCGGTCTGCGGCACGACGACGGTGACATGGCCGTCGGTCCCGATCTTCAGCCAGGCGCCGAAGATCGTCTCGCCCGGCTCGGCCGTCAGGTTCGGCATATAGGTGCGGGGCCATACTGCCCAGGTGACCACCAGCCCGAGCCCCAGGCCGCCGCCGATCAGAATCGTGCGCCTGCTGGGTCCTTTGCTCGCGCGTTCGTCCACCGCCATGGCGTTGCTCTATCGCGCGGGGGCGTGGTGCGCCAGTCGCTCCCGCAACGGCGCTTGGGTTTCCTCGACGCGCACGCTATGGGACGCGCGAACCGCCCGGGAAAGGGTCCTCCAAGCGTGCTCCAGACCATCCTCGCTGCCGCCAGTTCGCATCTGGTTTTCACCGAACTGGGGCTGAATCCGAACGTGTTCTCGATCCCGTTGTTCGGGACGACCTTCGCGCTCAAATGGTATTCGCTCGCCTATATCGCCGGGCTGGCGATCGGCTGGTGGTATCTGCTGAAGCTGATTGCGCAGCCGGGCGCGCCGATGGCGAAGCGCCATGCCGACGATCTGTTCGTCTATGCTGCCCTCGGCGTCATTCTGGGCGGCCGGATCGGCTATGTCCTTTTCTATCAGCCGATGATGCTGCTCAATCCGATCTCGGTGCTGAAGCTGTGGGATGGCGGCATGTCGTTCCACGGCGGCGTGATCGGAACATCGCTCGGGCTGATCTGGATGGCGCATCGCCACAAGCTCGATTGGCTGCGCATCCACGACTATGTCGCCTGCTGCGCTCCGATCGGGCTGTTTCTCGGCCGCTGCGCGAACTTCGTGAACGGCGAGCTCTGGGGGAAGCCGACGGACGTTCCCTGGGCCGTGGTCTTCCCGCATACGGTCGCCTTCGGGCCCGAGCCGGCGCGTCACCCGAGCCAGCTCTATGAGGCTGGGCTCGAAGGGCTGCTGCTCTTCGCACTGCTCGCCTTCCTGTTCTGGCGGACGCGCGCCCGCTGGAAGCCGGGTCTGCTCGTCGGCGTCTTTCTGCTCGGCTATGGCCTGGCGCGCTTCTTCGTCGAATTCTTCCGCGAGCCGGATCGCCAGTTCGAAGGCACCTTCCTCGCGACCACCATCCACATGGGCCAGCTGCTCACGCTCCCGATGATCGCCGGCGGCATCTATCTGATCGTCACTGCACACAAGCGCAGCGCACGTGCCGCGCCGGTGCCGGGCAGCGAAAGCGTTGCCTGAGCCAGTGAGCGAGCCGCATCTGCCCGAGCGCCTCGCCCGCGCGATCACCCTCGCGGGCCCGATTCCGCTGTCGCAATATATGGGCGCCGCGAACGCGCATTATTACGCGACTCGCGATCCGCTGGGCGAACGCGGCGATTTCACGACCGCGCCCGAAGTAAGCCAGATGTTCGGTGAACTGATCGGTCTGTGGCTTGCTGATCTGTGGGACCGCGCCGGCCGCCCGCCCGCGCGCTACGTCGAGCTGGGGCCTGGCCGGGGCACGCTTGCGCAGGATGCGCTGCGGGCGATGGCAAAGGCAGGGCTGGCGCCGCCGGTGCATTTCATCGAGACCAGCCCGACGCTGCGGGCCGCGCAGGCCGAGCGGGTGCCGGACGCCGAATGGCACGTCGATCTCGTCGGCGTGCCCGACGACGGTGCGTTGCTGGTGGTTGCGAACGAATTCTTCGATGCGCTGCCGATCCGCCAGCTCGTCAAGACTGCGGAAGGCTGGCGCGAGCGTCTGGTCGCCTGCCAGGACACGCTGTTCCTGCCGGTGGTCGGCGATCGCAGCTTCGACAGCATCATCCCGCCCGAGCTGCGCGATGCGCCCTATGGCTCGATCCTCGAAACCTCGCCGGCCAGCGTGGCGCTGATGCGGCAGCTCGCCAAGCGGCTGACGGCACAGGGCGGCGCCGTGCTGATCGCCGACTATGGCTATTCCGGGCCGGCAGTGGGGGACACGTTCCAGGCGGTTCGCGGTCACCGCTTCGCCAACCCGTTCGAGGATCCGGGCGAGCAGGATCTCACTGCGCATGTGGACTTTGCCACGCTCGCCGAAGCGGCACGAGCGGAGGAACTGATCGCCCATGGCCCGGTCGAGCAGGGGCTGTTTCTCGAAGCGCTCGGAATCGGCCCGCGTGCCGAGGCGCTGGTCCGCAGCGCGCCGGCGCGTGCGGAGGAAGTCGCCGAGGCGCGTTCCCGGCTGACCGGGGCGGAGCAGATGGGCAGCCTGTTCAAGATGCTCGGGCTCACTGCGCCTGGTTGGCCCGAACCAGCGGGATTCGCGTGATCGCCTATCGCGATGCGGCGCCTGCGGACGGTCCGGCGCTCGCCGGCATGGCGAAGCGCGCCTTCACCGACACTTTCGGTAGCCTGTATCGCGCGTCCGATCTGGCTGCGTTTCTTGATTCCACCTTCGGCGACGAAGGGCTGCCCTCGCACCTCTCCGATCGGCGTTATGCCGTGCGGCTGGCGCGCGACGCGGAAGCGATCGTCGGCTTCGCGAAGCTGGGGCCGGTCGCGTTTCCCGGCGTTTGGGGCGCGGACGTGATCGAGCTGCACCAGCTCTACGTCCTTGGCCCCTGGCAAGGCGAGGGTGTGGCGCCGGTGCTGATGGACTGGGCGCTCGCGAAGGCGCGCGCGGACGGCTATCGCCGGATGGTGCTCAGCGTCTTCGTCGACAACATCCGTGCCCAGCGCTTCTATGCACGCTACGGCTTCACCGAGGTGGGCCGCTACGAATTCCGGGTCGGTGAACAGATCGACGACGATCGCATCTGGAGTCTCGATCTATGAGCGGCGTCGATGTGATCCGCGCGGCGGCGCTGGACGGAGTGGCGCACGGATTCCTCGGCCGCCGGGGCGGGGTCTCCAGCGGCGTCCACGCGGGGCTCAACGTCGGCCCCGGCTCGGACGATGCGCCCGAGGCAGTCGCCGAGAACCGCCGCCGCGCGACCGAGGCAGTATCGCCGGGCGCCGCGCTGGTGACGCTCTACCAGGTCCATTCGCCCGATGCGGTCGCCGTGGTCGAGCCGTTCGCGGATCGGCTGCGCCCGCACGCCGATGCGCTCGTGACGAATCGGCCCGGCTTGGCGCTCGGCATCCTCACTGCGGACTGCGCGCCGGTGCTGTTCGCCGATCGTGAGGCCGAGGTGGTCGGCGCCGCCCATGCCGGCTGGAAGGGGGCGATCGGCGGCGTTACCGATGCGACACTGTCGCTCATGGAGTCGCTTGGCGCCCGGCGCGAGCGGATCATTGCGGCGGTGGGGCCATGCATCGCGCGCGCCAGCTATGAAGTAGACGCCGGGTTCTTCCGCCGATTTGTCGAGGAGAGCCCGGAGAACGAACGCTTCTTCGTCGATGGCCGCGCCGGGCGCCATCAGTTCGACCTCGAAGCCTATGTGGTCCACCGGCTTGCCGCGGCGGGTGTTCGCACCATCGAGGCACTGGGGCTCGACACCTATGCTGATCCGGAGCGGTTCTACAGCTATCGCCGGGCCACGCACCGCGGCGAGCCAGACTATGGGCGTCAGATCAGCATCATTGCGCTCTCCGGCGCCTGAGCGCCCCTCGCTTCGGAACGCAATCTGTCGCGGCGCGCTTGTCCCCGCGACAGGGAGGCCGGTTTGGATCCGCAAACGCAGCAACAGGCGGTCACGCTCGGCACGCAACTCGGCGCCGCGGGGCTCTCGGTGCTGCTGATGACGATGGTGCATGGTTTGGGGCTGTTGCTGGTGATGCGGCTGTTCAACCTCGCGCCCGAGAATCTGGCGGAGCGCGAGGTGAACTCGCGCTCGATGCTGCGGCTCGGCGCGCTCGGCGTCGCGCTGTTCGCGCTGCACCTGATCGAGATCGGGATGTTCGCCGTCTTCTATCGCGTGATCGGCGCGCTCGAGACGGCGGAGGAGGCGCTGTATTTCTCGGCGTCCGCCTATGCCACGCTCGGCCGTCCCGACGAAGGCTTCCCGCACGAGTGGCGCCTGATGATCGCCGTGGAGGCCGTCATCGGCTTCGTGCTCATCTCGTGGTCGGCGGCGTTCATCGTGAGCGCGATCAACAGCCTGCGCCAGGAGAAGTCGGAATAGTTGCAGATGATACCTTCTGTCGGCGGCGACGCCCGCCTATAGGCCAGCCCAGAGAGGAGATCGCATGAAGGACGAAACCGAAGCCGACATGACCGGCATCACCCCGCGGCGCCGGCCAAAGCCCGATATCGAGGAAATCGGCGGCCGCAAGCTCAAGCCCTCGACTCTGATGATGGGCCATGGTTTTGATCCGGCGCTGTCCGAAGGATCGCTGAAGCAGCCGATCTTCGCGACCTCGACCTTCGTGTTTCCCAGCGCCGCCGCCGGCAAGCGCCATTTCGAAGGGATCACCGGCAAGCGGCCCGGCGGCGCCGAAGGCCTCGTCTATTCGCGCTTCAACGGCCCCAACCAGGAGATCCTCGAGGATCGACTGGCTGTGTGGGAAGAAGCCGAAGAGGCGCTTGCCTTCTCGTCGGGCATGTCGGCGATCGCGACGCTGTTCCTCGCCGCGTGCAATCCCGGCGACACGATCATCCATTCGGGCCCGCTCTATGCGGCGACGGAAACGCTGATCGGCCGCATTCTCGGCAAGTTTGGTGTGAAGTTCATCGACTTTCCTGCCGATGCGAGCCCCGAGGAGATCGAGCAGGTGCTGCGCCGGGCCGGCGACAGCCGCGTGGCGCTGATCTATCTCGAGAGCCCTGCGAACCCGACCAACATGCTGGTCGATGTGGAAGCGGTCGCTGCCGCGCGCGACAAGGTCTTCGCCGATCACGAGGAGAAGCCTCCGGTCGCGATCGACAACACCTTTCTCGGCCCGCTGTGGCAAAGGCCGCTGCATCACGGCGCCGATATCGTGGTGTACAGCCTCACCAAATATGCGGGTGGCCATTCCGATCTGGTGGCGGGCGGCGTGCTCGGCACCAAGAAGGCGCTCGATCCGATCCGCGCGATGCGCAACACGATCGGCACCATCTGCGACCCGAACACTGCCTGGATGCTCTGCCGCAGCCTCGAAACGCTCGAACTGCGCATGAGCCGCGCGGGCGAGAATGCGGCCAAGGTGTGCGAATTCCTGCGCGACCATCCCAAGGTCGAGCGGGTCGGCTATCTCGGATTCCTGAAGGACGATGCGCAGGCGGACATCTATCAGCGGCACTGCACCGGCGCCGGGTCGACTTTCTCGCTGTACCTGAAGGGCGGCGAGGCGGAGGCGTTCAAGTTCCTCGATTCACTCCGAATCGCCAAGCTTGCCGTGAGCCTGGGCGGTACCGAGACGCTGGCGAGTCATCCTGCGGCGATGACGCATCTGTCGGTGCCGGAAGACCGCAAGGCGGCGCTGGGCATCACCGACAATCTGGTGCGCATCTCGGTCGGGGTCGAGGACGCCGACGATCTGATCGCCGATTTCGCCGCCGCGCTCGACGCGATCTGAACGGACTCGGATAGATCACGGGCTTCGTCCGTTGGTTGAGCGTAAGCAAAACCAATGGAGGAAGCCCATGAGCAACCACGACATTTCTGTTCTGAACGATCTCATCAAAACGACGCTCGACAGCCGCAAAGGCTATCTCGACGCGTGCGAGGATGCGTCCGCGCGCTTCGCGGACACTTTCGCGGGACTGGCGCGCGAGCGCAGCGAGATCGCGAGCAGGCTTCAGGGTGAAGTCCGGCGCCAGGGCGGAGACCCGGCGGACGACAGCGGCGTGATCGGCGCTGCGCATCGCGGCTTCATGGATCTGAAGAACGCCGTCACCGGCACCGACGACACGGCGGTCGTAAAGGAAGTCGAGCGCGGCGAGGACCACATCAAGGCCAAGTTCGAAAAGGCGTTGAAGGACGGCGAACTGACCGTCGATGCGCGTCGGGTGATCGAGGAATGCTATATTTCGGTGAAGGCTGCGCATGACCGGATGTCGGCGCTCAAGCATTCGATGACCTGAGCATCGGTTTCGGTCCTCGCGGATCGGACTTGCGGCCGGCGACGGTGCTCCGGAAGGGGCGGCGGCGCCGGCGCCGGCGGCTCGCATAGGGCGCGAGGCAGGGCGCTGGCGGTCACTCCCCTCCTGATCTATCCATCGGCGCGTGTGCTGCCGCGAAGGCGCCGACGCTGGCCTGCGAGTGAAAATGCCTGCGCCGTGTCGAGGAGAGCCGAAACACGATGTCTCATGTGCTGATCCTCGCGCTGCTGCTTGGCCTGTCGGGAGGCTGCCGAACCTTCACCCCGCTCGCCACGGTTGCAGTCGCAGCCTGGCTCGAGTTGCTGCATCTTGGCGACACGCCGCTGGCCTGGCTGGCCAGCCCTTGGGCGGCGGTTCCGCTGCTGTTGCTGGCCCTGGCCGAACTGCTGGGGGACAAGCATCCGCGCACGCCGAGCCGCCGGCGCCCGGGGGCGGTGATCGCGCGAATCGCGAGCGGGGGCTTGAGCGGCGGCGCGCTCGCCGCTGCCGCTGCGCTGTCGCTCCCGATCGGAGTCATGCTGGGGGCGGCCGGGGCGCTGATCGGCACCTATGGCGGCTTCTTCTGCCGCGGCAGACTGGCCGAAGCGTTCGGCCGCGACATGCCCGCCGCGCTGGTCGAGGACTGGTTCGCCGTGGCGCTTGCGATCGCTGCGGTGGCGCTCGTCTAGCGGTTCAGCCGTCGCCGACGCGCTCGATATCGGCGCCCACGCCCTGCAGCTTCTCCTCCAGCCGCTCGTATCCGCGATCGAGATGATAGACGCGGTTCACCTGCGTCTCGCCGTCGGCGGCGAGCCCGGCGAGAATGAGACTCATCGATGCGCGCAGATCGGTCGCCATCACCGGTGCGCCGACCAGACGGTCGACACCGCGCACCACCGCCGCATGGCCGCGCACCTGAATGTCGGCGCCCATTCGCGCGAGCTCGGGAACGTGCATGTAGCGATTTTCGAAGATCGTCTCGGTCAGCACGCTGGCACCGTTCGCGCGCGTCAGCATCGCCATGAACTGCGCCTGCATGTCGGTTGCGAAGCCGGGGTAGGGTGCCGTTGAGAGCGTCAGCGGCGCGATGCCGTTCGACGCTTCGATATAGACGGAACGGGGCCGCTCCTCGACGGTGATTCCCGCTTCCGAAAGTGCCGCCAGAGTCGCGCGCATGTCGTTCGCGCGCGCGCCGACCAGCTCGAGCGCGCCATGAGTGATCGCGGCGGCGCAGGCGTAGCTGCCGGCCTCGATCCGGTCCGGCATCACTTGGTAGGTGGCGCCATGCAGCCTGTCCCGGCCCTCGATCGTCAGCGTCTCGGTTCCGACGCCGTCAATCGCGGCACCCATCGCCGTCAGCAGGTTGCACAGGTCGACGATCTCGGGTTCGCGTGCGGCATTCTCGATCACGGTCGTTCCCTGCGCCGTGACGGCCGCCATTACTGCGTTCTCGGTCGCGCCGACCGAAACGACGGGGAAGCTGACCCGGCCGCCCTTCAGCCGTCCGCCCGGAGCGGTGGCCTTCACATATCCGGCGGCGATCTCGATTTCGGCGCCCATCGAATCGAGCGCCTTCAGATGCAGGTCGATCGGGCGATTTCCGATCGCGCAGCCGCCCGGCAGCGATACGGTGGCTTCGCCCATTCGGCCGAGAAGCGGACCCAGCACCAGGATCGAGGCGCGCATCTTGCGCACGATGTCATAGGGGGCGACGGTCGAGGTGAGTCGCGCGGCGCGCATCGTCATCACTCGGCCGAAGTCGGTGGGATGCGCACCCTCGACCATCGTCGAGACGCCGAGCTGGTTAAGCAAATGTCCGAAGCTGTCGACGTCCGCCAGCCGTGGCAGGTTGCGCAGCGTGAGCGGTTCGTCGGTCAGCAGCGCGCACGGCATCAGCGTGAGCGCGGCGTTCTTTGCCCCGGAAATTGCGATGCGGCCGGACAGGCGGTTGCCGCCGCGGATCAGGATGCGGTCCATTTCGGGGCTTCTAATGAGTCGCGACGCCGGTGCAAGGGTGGCGATCGCCACAGCTTGATCGATTTTAATGCGCTGATTCCAGACGCCTGCTTTGCACTTGGAATGGGGGGAAAGAACACCGTGTCCGCGAGTTGCTTCGCAGATGTTCTCAGCGAGCTGATCGCGCTCACTTCGCGGGAACGCCAGGCGCTTGATGCGCTTGAGGAACGCCAGCGGCACGTGCGCCGCGGCGCCGTGCTGCAGCGCGAGAACGAATCGGGTGGCGAGCTGTTCGTGCTCCGCAAGGGGCTGATGATGAGCTACGTCATCCTGGACGACGGAAGCCGCCAGATTCTGCGCTTCCTGTTTCCAGGCGACATGCTCGGCGTGTCGGCCATGATCTATCGCGAGGCGCCTGAAACGCTGTGCGCGCTTTCGGATTGCGTTGTCTGCCCGTTCGACCGGTCTGCGCTTTCCGACATTTTCAGCAGCCACCCCCGGCTTGCCGCGATGATCCTGGTCTATTGTCAGATCGAGCGCGTCGCTCTGACCGACCGGCTGGCGGCGCTGGGGCGCACGTCGGCTAAGGCCCGCGTCGCGGCGCTGCTGCTCGAATTGCGCAACCGCCTTCGTGCGACCGACAAGGAAATGACGAACGTCTTTCCGCTGGGGCTGACGCAGGAAGAAGTCGGCGACGCCACCGGGCTGACAGCCGTGCACGTCAACCGAATGCTCCGCCAGCTCGAGGAGGAGGGATTGATCGCGCGCGACTCGGGGCGCGTGACCTTGCTCGACGAGCGCGCGCTCGCACGCGCGGCGAATTATGTGAACCGGTACACGGGCCTGGATCTCAGCTGGCTGCCGGAGCCGGGCTGAGCGGCTCGTTCAGGCCTTTTCGAGCGTGCACTGGAGCGGGTGCTGGTTCTGCCGCGCAAACTCGATCACCTGCGCCACCTTGGTTTCCGCGACTTCATAGCTGAAGACGCCGCACACGCCGACGCCGCGCTGATGGACATGCAGCATCACGCGAGTCGCGTCTTCCATGCTCATGCGGAAGAAGCGCTGGAGCACGAGAACGACGAACTCCATCGGCGTGTAGTCGTCGTTCAGCATCAGCACGCGATAGGGCGTCGGCTTCTTCGTCCGGGTGCGCGTCCGCGTCGCGACACCGACGGAGGAGTCGTTTCCCTCGTCGCGGTCGCCATCCTCGGCCATCAGGTTCGGGTGAATGCGGTCCACTGCCATCACCATGAAAATATTGCACCGACCTCCGGAGGGCAAGGCTGCCGGGGCGGAATCCGCGAATTGTCGCGCTTCTGCAATCAAGGGCAACGAAAAAGGGCGGCCGCATCGGGTGCGGCCGCCCTTCGATTTCGGGTGCGATAACCGCTCAGGCGGCGGTCTTCACCTTCTCGGCGGCGACCGCGAAGCGGTTCGAAAGCGGCTGGGTGGCGTCGCCGGCCAGCTTCAGCATCGCTTCGGTGTTTTTCGAGGCTTCGGCGACATAGCTGTCGAACGATTTGCGGACGAAATCGCTCTGAAGCTTGAAGAGCTCGGCAGGCGACTTGACCGTGGCCATCTGCTTCAGTGCAGCAGTGGCCTCTTCGAACGACTTGCGGCCGTATTCGGCGGCTTCCTGGCCAAGCGACTCGAAGCCCTTGGCAGTGATGCGGCTCGATTCGACGACCGCTTCGAGATTGCCCTTGGCAAGATCGTTCATCTCTTCGACCATCTTCGTCGACTTTTCGACGGCGGCCTTGGTGCGCTCGTTCATGTCGGCGAACATCGCCTGCGCGCGGTTCACGTTGGTCTCAACGGTGGTATCCATGGTCTCGGCTTCCTTCTTGGCGGACGCCTCCACCACCAGTGCGGCGGCGACGGCTTCTGTGGCTACGGCTTTCGCCGGTGCTTCGGCCGCCGGTTCGACGGCCGCTTCGACGTTTTTCGGTTCCTGCGGCACTGCTACCGGGGCCGCGGCCGGCTCTTCGCGCTTCGGCGGGACCGCAGTCTCCGCCATCGGCACCGGCACGGCTTTCTTCTCGGCCTCGGATGCAGCAACCTTGGCCTTCGGCGCGACCTTGCGCGGGCGCGACGCGGGCTTCGGAGCGACTGCAGGCGCCTTTGCCCGGCCGGTCTTCGGTCCCTTGCTGGCCATAACGGCCTCCCTCGTGCTGTTGCTGCAGTGCAGCATGTAGCGCGCCGCGAAGGTGGTTGCAAGTCCTATTGTGCAATGCAGCGAAGTACTCGTTGCGTGTCCGGCCGATCTTATCGCGCGCGGACATAGTCTCCGGGAGCATCGGCGAGAGATTTGAGCTTGCCGCGCCCGGGAACACGGGCGCCCTTGGCCGGTACTTTCACCGAATCGAGCGAGTCGAGCCAGTCCGCCCAATCGGGCCACCAGCTTCCCTTGGTCTCCTTCGCTCCGGCGATGAAGTCGGCGAGGCTGTCGGCTCCAGCATCGTTGGTCCAATACTGATATTTGCCCGCCGCCGGAGGATTGACGACCCCGGCGATGTGTCCCGATCCGGCGAGAACGAACTTGAGCGGCCCCTGAAAATGGTGCGTGATTTTCCACACGCTGTGCGCCGGCGCGATGTGATCCTCACGTCCGGCCTGAACATAAGTGGGCGTGGTCACGCGCCGCAGATCGACCGGCGTTCCGCCGACCGTGATCGATCCGGGGACTGCCAGCCGGTTGTCGCGATAGAGGTCGGTCAGATAGCTGAGGTGCCACTTCGCCGGCAGGTTGGTGACGTCCGAATTCCAGTGCAGCAGATCGAAGGGCACATAGTCCTGCCCCATGAGATAGTTGCTGGTGACGTAGTTCCAGATCAGATCGCGGCCGCGGAGCAGGTTGAACGTCGCCGCCATGTAGCGGCCGTCGAGGAACCCGTCGCTCGCCAGGCTGCGGATCAGCTGGAGCTGGTCGTCGTCGACGAACAGGTGCAGGTCGCCGGCCTCGCTGAAATCCACCTGCGCCGTGAAGAATGTCGCGCTCTTCACCTTCTCGGCTTCGCCGCGGGCGGCGAGCACAGCGAGCGTCGCCGCGAGCGTCGTACCCGCGACGCAATATCCGATCGCATGAACGCTATCGACCTTCAGCAGGTCGCGGACGGTGTCGATTGCATCGATCTGGCCGCGCTCGATGTAATCGTCCCACATGACATCCTTCATCGAAGCGTCTGCCGAGCGCCAGGAAACGACGAACACGGTGAGACCTCGCTCGACCGCCCAGCGGATGAAGCTCTTCTCGGGATTGAGGTCGAGGATGTAGAAGCGATTGATCCAGGGCGGGAAGATGAGGACTGGCGTGCGATATACTTCGTCAGTGGTCGGCGTGTACTGGATCAGTTCGTAAAGCGGGGTTCGCTTCACGACCTTGCCGGGCGTCGTCGCGAGATTCCGCCCGACCTCGAACGCGTCAGGCGCAGTCTGCGTGAGTTGGCCCTTGGTCACGTCGTTCAGCATGTGCTGCAGTCCGCGCAACAGATTCTCGCCCCGGGTCTCGATCGTCTTTTCGATCACCAGCGGATTGGTGGCCGGGAAGTTGGAAGGGCTCATCGCATCGACGAACCCGCGCGTGGCGAATCGGATCTGCTCGCGCTGCTTCTCGTCGATATTCTCCATCGCATCGACGCCCTTCAGAAGATGGTCGGCGATCGTGAAATAGCTCTGGCGCAGAAAATCGAAGACCGGCTGTTCGCGCCACTGCGGCGCCTTGAAACGCTTGTCCTTCGCCTGTTCGGGCGTCTCTTCGAAGGGTTCGGCGTGATCGGGATCGAGAAAACGTTGCCAGAGCTGCATCGTATCCGCCCAGAAGCCGGCGGTGGCACGCACCGCCGCAGTGGGATCGATCATCGGGCCGAAGGGAGGCGCGGCAGGAAGGCGCTCGGCTAGATCGAATCCGTGTTCGAGCATCAACTGCTGTGCGCGCCCCAGCACCCAGGTCCAGTGCTGCAGATCCTCCAGCGACGGCAGGCGCGGCGGTTGGGACGAGCCGACTTCGGCCATGGCGCTTCTCTCTCCTCGGGTGCGGTGCATTTAGCACCGTCTTACCGTCTTCTCGACAGTGGGAATCCCGTAACCCTCGTGCGCCAGGACGGCAGCGAAAAAACATGCCGCCACAGGATTTTCGGGCGCTTCCGAATGCCCTAGAGTGGCGCACGATCGTTACACGAGAGCCTCGTCACGGGAAATGGAATGTCCGAAGAATTCTACCGCATCAAGCGCCTGCCGCCCTATGTCATCGCCGAAGTCAATGCGATGCGGGCAGCGGCGCGGGCCGGCGGCGAGGACATCATCGATCTGGGCATGGGCAATCCCGATCTGCCGCCGCCCGATCATGTGATCGAGAAATTGTGCGAAGTCGCGCGTAAACCTGACGCGCACGGCTATTCTCAGTCGAAGGGCATTCCGGGGCTGCGGCGGGCGCAGGCCAACTATTATGCGCGCCGCTTCGGAGTCGATCTCGATCCGGAGACCGAGGTGGTGGTAACCATGGGATCGAAGGAGGGGCTGGCGAGCCTGGCCACGGCGATCACCGCGCCCGGCGACGTCGTCCTGGCGCCCAATCCGAGCTATCCGATCCACACCTTCGGTTTCATCATCGCAGGCGCCACCATCCGCGCGGTGCCGACCACGCCGGACGACCGCTATTTCGAAAGTCTCGAGCGCGCGATGTACTTCACCGTGCCGCGCCCGAGCGTGCTGGTGGTGAATTATCCGTCGAACCCCACAGCCGAGACGGTCGACCTCGCCTTCTACGAGCGGCTCGTCGCCTGGGCGCGCGAGAACGAGGTGTGGATCCTCTCCGATCTCGCCTATTCGGAACTCTATTACGACGGCAAGCCGACGCCCTCGATCCTGCAGGTGAAGGGCGCCAAGGACGTGGCGATCGAGTTCACCTCGCTCAGCAAGACCTATTCGATGGCCGGATGGCGAATGGGATTCGCGGTCGGCAACCGGCGGCTGATCGCCGCGATGACGCGAGTGAAGAGCTATCTCGATTACGGCGCCTTCACGCCGGTGCAGGCCGCCGCCTGCGCCGCGCTCAACGGGCCGCAGGACATCGTCGAGAAGAACCGCCAACTCTATCACAAGCGCCGCGACGTGATGGTCGAGAGTTTCGCGCGATCCGGCTGGGAGATTCCCGCTCCCGCCGCATCGATGTTCGCGTGGGCGCCGTTGCCCCCCGCGCTCGCACATCTCGGCAGCCTGGAGTTTTCCAAGCAGCTGCTCACCCATGCCAAGGTCGCGGTGGCTCCGGGGGTCGGCTATGGCGAGAATGGCGAGGGCTATGTGCGCATCGCGATGGTCGAGAACGAGCAGCGGCTGCGCCAGGCGGCGCGCAACGTGAAGCGCTACCTCCAGTCGATGGGTGTGAATGCCCCGGGCGCGCAATCGGGATAGGATCGCGGGCGGACCCGGCGGATCACGACGCGGCGATCGTCGTCTGTCGCCACTCTGCGCTTCGCTGAACGCGGCTTGTCATGGCGGCGCTGCGCCGCCATGCAGCCTTGTGATGAAACGTCCCGGCTTCGCCTTCGCCACGCGCTTTCGCGTCCGTTATTCCGAAATCGACGGGCAGAAGATCGTCTTCAACTCGCGCTATCTCGAATATGCCGATGTCGCGATCACCGACTATTGGGAGCGGGCCGAGATGGATTTGCTGCCCGGCTGGCACGGGCTGGAGTTCAACATCGTCCGCGCGCTGGTGGAGTATAAGAGGCCGTTCCGCCTTGGTGACACGGTTGAAGCATTCGCGCGCACGGCGCGGGTCGGCACCTCCAGCCTGACCACCGAAATCCATCTCTGCCACGCGGAGACGGGCGAGCTGCACGCGACGATCGAGCTGGTCAACGTCAACGTCGACCTGAACTCCCGCCGCGCCGTCCCGCTGCCGACCGGCGTGCGCGAGCGGCTCGCCGCGGTCGACGCAGGCTGACGATCACTCGGCGGCCTCAGCCGACTCCGTGGGGGAAACGTCCTCGGGCAACGACCAGATCAGATCGCCCCGGCCGAGCGCACGCCCGTCGTGACTCAGCACCTGGACAGGCCGGATCGGCTTGCGATCGCGCGCATCGACCAGAACCGGGCTCGCGGTGACTCCCGTTTCCCAGCGCTCGCCCCATTGGCGTAGCGCGACCATCGTCGGGAGCAGGGCATAGCCCTTTTCGGTGAGGCAATATTCGATCTTGCGCCGATCCTCGGGGCAGGGGCGGCGTTCGAGGATGCCGTGCTCGACGAGGCGGCCGAGCCGGTTCGCCAGGATGTTGCGTGCGATGCCGAGCTCGGACTGGAATTCCTCGAAATGGTGCAGCCCGTTGAACGATCCGCGCAGAATGAGGAACGACCAGCGCTCGCCCATTGCCTCCAGCGCGGCCGGAAGGCTGCACGCAGTGGCCAGTTCGCGCAGCGATTCTCGCAGCCCTTCACCCATGTTGTCACCTTATCGCAATTTTTCCGCGCGCGGAACGGCATAACATCTTGCATTGCAGCAAAAGTTTTTCCATGCAACTGGTATTGACCCGCTGCTTACCCAAAGGTAAGTAGCGAACTGCAACCTTATTGCAATGGTTTCACCCTGGAGAACCTCGATGAAGTCTGTCATTTCCGTCGCGGCGGCTGTTGCAGCCTCGCTCGCAATGCTGCCCGCAGTTGCTTCCGCACAGTCGGCGAACGGCTATTACAGCGCAACGCCCGTTTCCGCACCTGCGAATGACAGCCTGGTCACGCGCAACGTCATCTGGCGCTGCGGCGGCGGCACCTGCGTCGCGGCGAAGGGCACTGCGCGCGACGCGATCATGTGCCAGCTTCTGGCCCGCGAAGTCGGCGCGCTGACCGAGTTCAAGGTCGAAGGCGAGGCGTTCGACGCCGAGGCGCTGGAGCGTTGCAACGCACGCGCCCGCTCGTAAGTATTTCTGTTGCAATGCCGCAGCGCCCGGCCCCATCTAGGTCGGATGCTGCGGCAATATGAACTTGTAGAACGGGTCAAGAGCTATGACCCGGGCGCCGACGAGGCGCTGCTCAACCGTGCCTATGTCTTTTCGATGCATGCGCATGGCAGCCAGAAGCGCGCTTCCGGCGATCCCTATTTCAGCCACCCGATCGAAGTCGCAGGCATTCTGACCGACCTGCATCTCGACGACGAGACGATCGCGACCGCGATCCTTCACGACACAATCGAGGACACGGTCGCCACGCCCGACGAGATCCTCGCCAAATTCGGCCCGTCCGTCGCGCGGATGGTCGACGGCGTCACCAAGCTGTCGAAGATCGAAGCGCAGACCGAAAGCGAACGCGCCGCCGAAAACCTCCGCAAGTTCCTGCTCGCGATGTCCGACGATATCCGCGTCCTGCTGGTGAAGCTTGCCGATCGGCTGCACAACATGCGCACGCTCCACCACATCGCGAAGGAGGACAAGCGCAAGCGCATCGCCCGCGAGACGATGGACATCTATGCGCCGCTCGCCGAGCGGATCGGCATGTATGAGTTCATGAAGGAGATGCAGAGCCTCGCCTTCCGCGAACTCGAGCCCGAGGCGTATGAATCGATCACTCGCCGACTGGAAGCGTTGCGCGACGAAGGCGGCGAGGACCGCGTCGAGAAGATCGGGAAGACGCTCACCCAATTGCTCGAACGCAACGGGATCGATGCCGAGGTCTCGGGGCGGGAAAAGGCGCCCTATTCGATCTGGCGGAAGATGTCCGAGCGGCACGTCAGTCTCGAACAGCTTTCGGATATCACTGCCTTTCGGGCGATCGTCGGGACCGAGGAGGAGTGCTACCGCGCGCTTGGCGTGATTCACCGCAAGTGGCCGATGGTGCCCGGCCGGTTCAAGGATTACATCTCCATACCCAAGCGGAACGGGTATCGCTCGCTGCACACCAGCGTCTTCTATGCCGAGAACGTCCGCGTCGAAGTGCAGATCCGCACCCGTGAGATGCATGCCCAGGCCGAATACGGTCTCGCTGCGCACTGGGCCTACAAGCAGGCTGCCGTGCGCCCCGAGACCCAGGTCCGCTGGATTCGCGATCTCATCGAAATCCTGGAACATGCCGAGAGTCCGGAGGAGCTTCTCGAGCACACCCGGATGGCGATGTATCAGGATCGCATCTTCGCCTTCAGCCCCAAGGGCGAGCTGATCCAGTTGCCCAAGGGCGCCACGCCGATCGACTTCGCCTATGCGGTCCATACCGATCTGGGGGATCAGGCGGTGGGGGCCAAGGTGAACGGCCGCGTCGTTCCGCTGCGCACCGAGATCGCCCAGGGCGATCAGGTGCAGATCCTGCGGTCCAAGGCGCAGACTCCGCAGGAGAATTGGCTCAACTTCGCGATTACCGGAAAGGCGCGCGCGGCGATCCGGCGCCACCTGCGCCACAAGGAGCGCGAGGAGATCGAGGCGCTGGGCCGCAAGCTGTACGACGAGATCGTCGAGCGGCTGCCCGCGCCGGTGGGAAGCGATGGGCTGCTGGATGCGCTCAAGCGGCTCAAGCTGCCCGACGAGGCGGCGCTGATGGAGGCGATCGCGCGGCAGAAGGTCACCGACAGCGAGGTGATGGAAGCGCTGATGCCCGGCTCGGCGAGCGATGCGGAAGCGACGTCGCCACCGCAACGGCAGGCGATTTCGATCAAGGGCCTGACCCCGGGGGTGGCCTATGATCTCGCCGAATGCTGCCGGCCCGTGCCGGGAGACCGGATCGTCGGCGTCCGTCGCCCCGGCGCGGGCATCGAGGTCCACGGCATCGCGTGCGCCGCGCTGGCCGATGGGGCGGAAGAGGACTGGATCGATCTCGCCTGGGGCGACAAGGCCTCCGGCGGCACCGCGCGGATCAGCGTGACGCTGAAGAACGAGCCGGGCGCCCTTGCCGCGGTCGCGTCGATCATCGCCGCGCACAAGGCGAACATCCTGAACTTGCGCCTCGACAATCGGGACACGACCTTTCACACCAACACGATCGATCTCGACGTGCGTGACGCCAAGCATCTGATGCGGCTGCTGGCGGCGCTGCGCGCAGCAGAGGCGGTGAGTTCGGCCGAAAGGGTGTAGCCGGGTCGGGGCGAGCCGGGCGAGGCGCTCGCGAGAGTCGCCTCGCCGGTCTGTCAGATTTGCTGAGTCGCCTGATCCATCAGCGCCTTGGCCTGCGCGATTGCCTCGGCTTCGCTGAGACTGCCCGAATGGAGCGCGTCGGCGATCTCCAGCAGGCGCACGCTGGCGGCGCTGCCCGTCTCGGCGACTTCCATCACGCGGATTCCGTTCTTTTCCTCCGCGATCCGCTCCCACTCGTCGCGCACGGCGGCCCACATGCCCTTGGTCGATTCCCAATAGGCGTCGGCGGCGGCGACATCATAGCCGTCGAAACGGCTATAGGTGTTGAGGACATATTCCTGCACGACCGGTTCGAGCTTCGCATCGAACCAGCCCATCTTCATATTGTCCTGCCAATGGATCCAGCCGGCAGGCGTCAGCTGGTGCCGGTTGATGCCATAGTAGCGATCATAGACGGGGCTGCGGACAGCATCCCGACGCGCGAGCGGGCGCCAGGTAGGGTTCGATTGCCACGTCGGAATGCCTGCGACAGTCTTCCATGCGGCGATCCCGGCATAGCGCGGGCTATCATCGACCTGCCACACCGTCTGTGCCCAACGGCCGCGCCGTTCCGCTTCGGATACGTCGCGGTACTGCCAGGTGTCGGTGTCGCTGTAGACCAGCATGCGCGCGGGTTCATATTCCCAGTCCTGCCGCCAGTGCTTGATGATGTGGGTCTGGCCTTCATGCTCGATCACCAGCAGATGCTGCAGGACGATGCGCTCGCCGCTATCCTCGATCACGCGAACGACTTCGTGGCCGCCCGAGATCTTCGGGTCGATCGGTTCATAGTCAGCCCGCCATGGCGTTGCTTCGCGCATGTCGAAGCGGACGCGATAATTGCCGGCCATGGCCAGGATGGCGGCACGCGCTTCATCGAACGAGACCTGCTGCGCCTCCTCCTGCGTGGTCGGTGCGGCGGCCGGAGCGGCTTGGGCGGCGGCCCCGAAGTTCGGAAGCGCAGTCAGTGCGACAAGCGCCGCCGCCGATGTCCAGTTGCGAAGGTTCATTCCAAAATCCCCCAGCTGCAATTCAGAAGCGATAGCTGATCGACACACTGCCGTTTCGGCCGGGCCGTGTATAGGCGTCGGTGACGGGCGAGCTCTCGGCGAGCCCGCGAACGTCGCTCCACGTTGCGTATTTCACGTCGGTGAGGTTGAAGATGCCGCCACGCAGCGTGGCGGCGCCGCCGAGACGGACGAAGGCCGTCATGTCCAGCACTGTATAACTGTCGGGCCGGTAGCAGGGGCCGCTGCACAGTCCGCTCGTCGCCTCGAGTTCCTTGCGCGCGGCATGGATCGCAGTGAGATCGACTCCGAAGCGGCCGCCCGGATCGCGCCAGCCGCCGCCGATCACCAGCTGCAGCGGATCGACGCTCGAAAGCGGGTTGCGCGAACCCGATGGGTCGATCACCTCGCCATCGGCATAGGCGATCGCGACCCGACCCGAGAAGCCGCTGTCCGTCCAGCCCTCAAAGCGTCCTTCCAGACCTTCCACTTCGGCGCGATCGAGGTTCACGAACTGGAAGACCGCGGGATCCATCGGCGTGAAGCTGCCGCCCACCACTTCCTGCGAGATGAAGTCGCGGTAATCGGCATGGAAGGCAGTGACGCCGAAGCGGATGTTGCTGCCTTCGAGACGCAGCCCGGCTTCGAAGCTCTCGCTGGTCTCCGGGCGCAGGTCCGGGTTGGGCGCGGACGTGTAGCCGAAGGCGAGATTTTCGAAGAACTGGTTGACCTGGCCGGGCTCGGGCGCCTTGAATCCCTGGGCATAGTTCCCGAACAGCCGCACGCCGCCGCCCAGATTCAGGACCGCGCCGATCTTGGGCGAAAGGCGCGAACCATCCTGCGCGGCACCTGTGAAGGCCGGCAGCAGCGGATCGTCCTGCGGATCGAGGCTGTACCAGTCGAACCGCAGCGCCGGATAGAGCGTGAGCGGGCCGACCGTGACTTCGTCGGCCAGGTAGATGCCGGCCAGCGTATAATCGGTTTCGGGGAAGGCGCGGGTGGGAAAAGTCTCGCCCGCGGGCGGCACCGTTCCGTCGCGCAATCCCTCCTGATGCGTCACGCTCACGTCGCCGCCGAGCACGATCCGGTGCGCGAAGCTGCCGGTCGCGAACCCGGCGCCGATCTCGCCGGAAGCGCCGATGACGCGATTCTCGAACGTGTTCAGCCGTTCGCGGTCGGCGGCGGGCGTCCGGTCCTCGTCGGTGAACTGGCGGTCCTCCGAATCCTGCCAATAGACGCCAAGCCGCGCCTGATCGATCGTGCCGCTGCCCTGCCAGTGCCAGTCGAGCCCGATGCGCGCCCGCCCGCCCGTGTCGCGCGCGGTGAGCAGGTCGACCGTCCCGCCTAGGCCGGGTCCCACGCCGGTAAGCACGTCGGTGTGGAGATAGGTGTCGAGATATTCCGCCGTAACGCGGAAGCGATGGCCGCCGCCGGGGGAATAGACGACACGGCCGAGAACCGCATTCGAATGACCGTCCTGCGGGTTGGGCTCGGTGCGTGCCGAGCCTGTGCCGCCGACCTCGCCCTGGTTCTCAAGCTCCTGGAAGTCGCGCCGGGTGTAGGCCAGCATCGCCGACCAGGCGCCGCTGCGGCCCGCGACGATTCCGGTCTCCGAGAATTCCTCGTCGGCGGAGTGATAGCCTGCCCGGACCAGACCGCCGATCGAGCTGCCGTTCTCGAGGAAGTCTTCGGGATCGCTGGTGATGAAGCTGACCACGCCGGAAAGGCCGTCGCTGCCATAGAGCGCCGACGCAGGCCCACGCAGGATCTCGACCGACTTGATAAGCCCCAGATCGACATAGTCGCCGCGCCCGACGCTCTGCGCGCCAAAGGCGAAGCCGTCGGGAATGCGCACGCCGTCCACCTGGATCAGCACGCGGTTTCCGCCGATGCCGCGGATCGTGAAGCCCTCATTCCCCGCGCGTCCGGTGGATCCCAGCGCAGCGCCGAAGCGCGCGGGCTGGCGCTGGACGCTGACGCCGGGCTCATAGCGGACGAGCTCCTGAATGTCGGTGATGAGCTGATCGGCGATCTGCTCGTCGTCGATCACGGTGACCGTTGCAGGAGCTTCCTGCGTATCGACCGGCTGGCGCGTGGCCGTCACGGTGATCGTCTGCTTCTCCGGATCGCGCTGCTCGGTGTCCGGGTCGGGCATCGCGACTGCAGGCGCCGTTACCGCAAGTGCGACGAGGCTGGTGCTGGCGCCGCAGGCGAATCGAAACAAGCTCATTGAATTCCCCCTAACTTTGCTATTGCGTATGATTCTCATTAGCGCAGCTAAACGGAGTTGGAGAGCGCGTCAATCGCGGCAGGGGCAGGTGCAGGGGCAGAAGCAGCGGTGATGGCGGGGGTGTACAAGGCATGGCCGTGACAGCGGCTGTGGCACTCCAAGCAGCGGGCGCGCGGTTTCGCGCACCGCAGCGAGGCCGGCGGTGCTCTCGTGAATAAGTGGACGGCGTCAGTCGCTGCCGCGCTCGCGCGGCCATTCCTTCACGTGCACGTCGCGCTGCGGGAAGGGGATTTCGATCCCATGTTCCTTGAACAGCAGCCAGAGCCGATTGAGCACGTCGGATTTCACATTGCCCACGCCGCCTTCGGGATCGTTGATCCAGGCGAGGATCTCATGCTCGACCGAGCTGTCGCCAAAGGCTGCAAGCCAGACGTTGGGTTTGGGGTTCTTCAGCACACGCGTACTCTCGGTGGCCGCGCGCAGCATCAGCTCCTGCGCGAGCTTGAGATCGCTGTTGTACGAGACGCCGACCGGGATGCGCACGCGGACGTTCTTGTCCGAATAGCTCCAATTCTCCACTTCCTCGGTCATCAGATTCTCGTTCGGAATCAGATGCTCCTTGCCGTCGCGCGTGATGATCGACACGGCGCGGACGCCGATCTTGTTGACCCAGCCGAAGCTCTCGCCGACGACGATCACGTCGCCCGGCTTGATCGATCGATCCATCAGCAGGATGATCCCTGCGATCAGATTGCCGACGGTCTTCTGGAGACCGAACCCTACTGCCAGCCCCAGTGCGCCGGAAAAGACCGCGAAAGCAGTCAGATCGACGTCGAGCAGATCGATGCCGATGAAAAAGGCGACCACCAGCACGGCGATGCCCGCGAGCTTCTGAAACAGCAGCCGCTGGGTGGCATCGAACCCTTGAGTCCGCTCGATCCAGTGATTGACGATGCGGTTCGCCAGCCGCACGCCGGCAAACAGCACGACGAGGATCACCAGTACGGTGAGCAGCGACAATAGCGAGAAGCGGCGCTCGCCGATGTTGAAGCCGACTCGCTCGAGCGTCGATTCGATGACGTTGAAGCCGCCGATCGCATTCGAGAGGATCGCCACGAAGGCGAGCAGCGCCAAGGTCCAGGTCGCCCAGCGCGGAATGCCGAGGCCGCGCAGGAACGCGACGAGCACAAGCGCCACCGCCGCGCCTTCGGCGAAGCCGATGCCGAGCGCTGCCAGCGGCTGCCACGGCCAGGCCGCGGCGAGGATGGCCAGCAGGATTGCAGCGACGCCGTGCCGCGTGATGTCGCACATCCGCGGCCCCAGGCCTTCGGCATGGCCGCCGACATTCTTGTGCCAGAAGCTCGCCAGCACCGGCCCGAGCTTGCGTCCGGCGAACCAGCCCGCGGCGAGTGCGGCGAAGACGATGGCGAGCGCGATTCCCGCCTCGATCAGTGCCGCGGTGTCGGGAAGCTCGATGCCGCGCGCGGCGAGCCAGCGGACGACATCGTTCGTCATGCGGCTTCCCGGAAACGCATCAGCCCGGCTTCGAGGTCGGCGATCAGGTCGCCCGGCTCTTCCAGACCGATCTGAAGCCGAACGACCGGGCCCTCCGCCTGCCACTCGGTGGCGCTGCGGTGGCGCTGCGGATCGACCGGCAGGGCGAGGCTTTCATAGCCGCCCCAGCTGAAGCCGATGCCGAAATGTGTGAGCCCGTCGATCAGCGACGCGCGCGCGCGCTCGCCGCCGCCGTTGAGAACGAAGGAGAAGAGTCCCGAGCTGCCCTTGAAGTCGCGGACGAAGAATTTATGGCCGGGACAGGCGGGCAGCGCCGGATGCAGCACCCGCGCCACTTCGGGGCGCGTTTCCAGCCACCGCGCGATCTCCAGCGCGGCCTTGCCCTGCGCCTTCAGCCGCACGCCCATCGTCCGAAGGCCTCGGCTGCCGAGCCAGGCATCGTCGGGGCTGGCGGTCTGCCCCAGCGCATAGCTCGCGTCGCGCAGCGCTGCATACTTGCCTGTCGCAGCCGTGACCGAACCCAGCATCACGTCCGAATGGCCGACGACATATTTGGTGCAGGCAAGGATCGTATAATCGACGCCGCGCGCGATCGCCGGAAACAGGAGCGGGGTCGCCCAGGTATTGTCGAGCAGCGTGACGAGGCCGCGATCCTTCGCAACGCCGACGATCGCCGGCACGTCCTGCACTTCGAACGTCAAGCTGCCGGGGCTTTCGAGGAAGATCGCCCTCGTCCGTTCGCCGATCAGATCGGCGATGCCCGCGCCGATCATCGGGTCGTAATAACGGGTGGTGACACCGAACCGCTTCAGGAAATGGTCGGCGAAGCCCCGCGTCGGATCATAGGCGCTGTCCGTGAGCAGCAGTTCGTCGCCCGGCGAGAGCACGGCGAGCAGCGCCGAGGCGATCGCGGCGACGCCCGAGGGGTAGAGCAGAGTCGCCTCCGCGCCAGGCTCCAGTTCGGTCAGCGCATCGGCGAGCGACCATTGAGTCGGCGTGCCGCGGCGCCCGTAGAACAGCCGGTGATGGCTGTCGCGCCCGCCGGCGGCACGTAGCTCGCCGACCGAATCATAGAGGATCGTAGAGGCTCGCCAGACGGGCACATTGACGATGCCCTGCGTCCACTCCTCGCGCCGTCCGGCTTCGACGACGCGGGTGGCGTCGCCTTCCGATCCGGCATCGGGCACGTCGCTCACGCAGCCGCGCCCGTCGCCTTCGGCGTGTCGCGATCCGCGCCCCATTCGGCCCAGCTGCCGTCGTAGAGCGCCGCCGGCTGCCCCAGCAGATGCGCCCCGAACACGATCACCGCTGCCGTGATGCCCGATCCGCAGGTGGCGACGATCGGCTTGTCGAGCTCGATGCCTTCTTCCTCGAAGACCTGGCGCAAGGCCGCGCCCTGCTTCCAGGTGCCGTCTTCGTGGAAGAAGCGGCCGAAGGGAATATTGCGCGATCCGGGGATGTGCCCCGCATGGGTCGCCGGCCGCGGATCGGCTTCCTCGCCGCTGAACCGCGCCGCGGAGCGGGCATCGATCACCTGCTCGTCGCCGCTCGCGACGTTGCTCTTCATCTGATCGAGCGAGCGGACGCCCTGCGGATCGTGCCATACGGTAAAATGGCGATGCCGGACCTGCGGCTTGCCGCTCTCCAGATCACGGCCCTCGGCTTTCCACTTGGCGAGACCGCCGTCGAGGATCGCCACGTCATGCGCGCCGAAAGTGCGGAGCATCCACCACGCGCGCGCGGCAGTGTGCAGCGGGCTGTCGTCATAGATCACGATGCGGCTGCCGTCGCCCAGGCCCAGCGTCTGCATCCGGCTGGCGAACTTTTCCGCCGGAGGAAGCATCGAGGGCAGACTCGAGCTGGTGTCGGCAAGATCGTCGAGATCCATGAACACCGCACCGGGAATGTGCCCCGCTTCGAATTCGGCGGCGGCATCGCGGCCATGCTCGGGCAGGAACCAGCTGGCATCGACCACCCGAAGGTCGATCGCTCCCAGCTCGTTGGCCAGCCATTCGGTTGTCACCAGCGCGTCCATCGGCCTCGTCCTCCTTCTGTTTCGTCCGTCTTACCATTGCAGGGCCGTGCGTCGAGAGATTGATCCGCGGGCGCGGCAGCTTACATGCGCGTGATGGACCCTGTGCATCTCGGCAAGACAAGCGCGCTCCCGGCTTCGCCAGAAGAAGCCGTGCTCGATTATGTTCCCAATCCGCGGCCCGGGCGCGCCTATCTGGTGCGCTTCGCCGCGCCGGAATTCACGTCGCTCTGCCCGATCACCGAACAGCCCGATTTCGCGCATCTGGTGATCGATTACGTGCCGGGCGAAACGATCGTCGAATCCAAGTCGCTCAAGCTCTTTCTGGGCAGTTTCCGCAATCACGGGGCCTTTCACGAGGATTGCACCGTCGGCATCGGCGAGCGGCTGTTCGAAGAGATGAAGCCGCAATGGCTTCGGATCGGCGGCTATTGGTATCCCCGGGGCGGGATTCCGATCGATGTCTTCTGGCAGTCGGGCCCGCCGCCGGCGGAAGTCTGGCTGCCGCCGCAGGATGTGCCTGGGTATCGCGGACGCGGCTGACCGCAGATTTGACAATAGTCGCCCGAGACGCGCATGCTGCGGCGCAACATCTTTGCAACCATATACTGAGTCGGGAGTTTCGAAGCTGGATGTAACGGGCTGATTTAGTCCGACAAATTCGCTTTCTGAGAGGACGGGAATGGAACGGCTGATGTCGGAAGATGCGCCCTGCATCGAGCATCTCGCACTGATCGGAAACTTCCTTCCGCGCAAATGCGGTCTCGCGACCTATACGACCGACGTTTTCAAGGCGGTAAGGGAGCGTTTCCCGAAGGTTCGCGTCGATGTCTACGCGATGGACGATCACCCGGGGCGCTATTCCTATCCGCCCGAAGTCACCCACAGCATCGCGCAACAGGATCGCGACGCCTATATTGATGCCGCGCGCCGGATCGAGGCGAGCGGCGCGCAGGCGCTGTGGATCCAGCACGAATATGGCATCTATGGTGGCGCCGCCGGCGCGCATCTGATCGCGCTGCTCGATCGGCTGACGATCCCCGTCATCGCAACGCTGCACACTGTCCTCGAACATCCCTCGGCCGACGAGCGGCGCGTGATGGAGGCGCTGCTGCGGCGCTGCTCCAAGGTGATCGTGATGGTCGAGAAGGGGAAGGAAATCCTGGAGCGCGTGCACGGCGCCGACGGCAGGGCGATCGCCGTTATCCCGCATGGCGTGCCCGACCGGGAATATGCCGAGCCGGATGCACTCAAGGCGCGCTTCGGATGGGAAGGCCGCAAAGTCGTGCTCACCTTCGGGCTCCTCGCGCCCAACAAGGGCATCGAGACGCTGATTGCCGCAATGCCGGAGATCGTCGCGAACGAGCCGCAGGCGCTCTACATAGTGCTTGGCGCGACGCACCCGAATCTCGTCGCGCATGAGGGCGAGGCGTATCGCGACGGGCTGAAGATGCTCGCGGCGAGCAAGGGCGTCGCGGACCATGTCCGCTTCATCGACACGTTCCTCGAGCAGGACGAACTGGTCGATTATCTTCAAGCGGCCGATATTTACGCGACTCCGTACACCAACCCGGCCCAGATCACTTCCGGAACCCTCGCCTATGCGGTGGGTGTCGGCAAGGCGGTGGTCTCTACTCCCTATATCCACGCCCGCGAGATCCTCGACGGGGATCACGGCAGGATCGTGCAGTTCGGCGACAGCGCCGGTTTCGCGCGCGAGATCGTCGAGCTGTTGTCCGACGATGCCGAGCGCGCCGCGCTCTCGCGGCGGGCCTATGCGCGCGGCCGGGCGATGCTGTGGCCGCGCGGAGTGGAGCGCGCGATGACCTGTCTCGGCGAGGCGCTGGCGATGCGACCGCGCCGGCTGGAAAATGTGACCGAACTCGCGCCCCTGGCCCCGGACCTTTCGGCAGTGGAGCGAATGAGCGATGCGACGGGCATGCTCCAGCATTCGATCTATTCGGTGCCCGACCGGCGCCACGGCTATTGTATCGACGACAATGCGCGTGCCCTGATCCTGCTGTCGCGGATGGAGGGATTGGATGACGCGGTGCGCGACAAATGGATGAGCATCTATGCGGCGTTCGTCCAGCATGCCTGGAACCCCGAGCGGCGCCGATTCCGCAACTTCATGCATTTCGACCGCAACTGGTGCGAAGACGAGGGCTCCGAGGATTCGAACGGAAGAGCACTCTGGGCGCTCGGCGTGACGGCGCATGAGGCGCATGCGCACAAGCATCGCGACTGGGCAGTGTCGCTGTTCGACGCGACTGCCTCGATCGCACTCGAACTCGGGAGCCCACGGGCCCGCGCCTTCGCCATGCTGGGCGCCGCTGCGATGCTGGAAGCACATCCGGGCCACGCGATGGCGCGGACGATCCTGAGCCGTTTCGGCGACGAGCTGATCGCTCTGCTCGATGCCGCGCGGCGGCCGGAATGGAGCTGGTTCGAGATTGTGCTCGCCTATGACAATGCGCGGCTTCCCGAGGCGCTGCTGCGCGCCGGCAAGGCGTTGCAGCGCGACGATTTCGTGAAAGTGGGGGTCGAGACGCTCGACTGGATCGTCGCTCGGCAGACTTCGCCCCAAGGGCGGTTCCGCGCGGTCGGCACCGAGAGCTTCGGCCGCGAATATGCCGATCCGCTGCCGTTCGACCAGCAGCCGCTGGAGGCGCAGGCGACGATCGACGCGTGCGACGCTGCCTACGCCGCCACGCGCGACCGGCGCTGGCTGGACGAGGCGATGCGCGCCTATCGCTGGTATTTGGGCGCCAACGATCTCGATCTGCCGCTCGCGACTGCGCAGGATGGCGGCTGTTTCGACGGGCTGATGCCGACGGGGCTCAATCGCAACCAGGGCGCCGAGTCGATTCTCGCGCTTCAGCTGGCATCCTGCGCCATTTCCGCTCTTTCAAAGGCTGCGGAAAACGTGGCAGGACCGGCGAGCGCCGTCGCCTGAGGCCCAACGCGCCGGCGCACCACGACGCGGGGGACGAATGTTCGAACTTTTTCACCACTCGCTGCGGCTGCGGGCCGATCCCTCGCGCGTGGTGGTACGTCCCTTCCATATCGGCTGGCAATCGAACGGCGGCGTCCCCAGTCGAACGGAGCGGCTGGTGGGCGAGGTGCTCGGAATGGCGCCGGCGGAAGCGCGCGCTCAGCTCGATCGCGTGCTTCGCGACTTCGAGGCGCGGCACTGGCAAACGCGTCGCGTCTTCATGACTCGCTACGAGGAGATCCGGACCCAGCTCGGCCTCGACGACAGCGCGATCAGCGAGGAGAAGCGCCAACTGATCGGTGCCTATTTCTGCCACGAGTACAGCTATGCCGCTGCCGCGCTGATGAATCCCAGTGCGGTGCCGCACTATGATCAGTCGGGAATGGCGGAAGGATCGCTGCGTATCCTGATGTCGCTGCGCGCGGTGGGGGAGGGGCACATCTCCTCGGTCGCGTTTCGCGAAGGGATCATCTCCGATGGGTGCGAGCTGAAACTGGCACCCGAGCCCCCCTTCGCCACCGCCGCCGACGCGATCGGCGATGAAGAGACGGTGCCGGAGGGGCCGGTCACCGTCTATCGCCATCGCGACAGCACGCTTTCGGGAACCGTGATTTTTCCGATCACGCGCGCGCAGTCGAACGGGCTCGAGGATTTGCGGCTGTGCCATTTCGAGCATGACGACGGCAGCATCGAATGGCTCGGCACCTACACCGCCTATAACGGCTCGGTGATTCAGTCGGAGATGCTGCGGACGCGCGACTGGCGCGCCTTCGATCTGGTACCGATGACGGGCAGTGCCGCGCGCAACAAGGGCATGGCGCTGTTCCCGCGCAAGGTGAACGGCAGATATATGATGATCGGCCGGCAGGACGGCGAGAACATCTTCCTGCTCGATAGCGATCGGCTGACCCATTGGGACGAAGGGCAGAAGCTGCTGACTCCCACCTACCCCTGGGAGCTGGTGCAGATGGGTAATTGCGGCCCGCCGATCGAGCTCGACGAAGGCTGGCTGCTGCT
Organism: Sphingosinithalassobacter sp. CS137; assembly: GCF_014334115.1. NCBI lineage: Bacteria > Pseudomonadati > Pseudomonadota > Alphaproteobacteria > Sphingomonadales > Sphingomonadaceae > Sphingosinithalassobacter > Sphingosinithalassobacter sp. CS137. The sequence continues at coordinate 1,541,004 of NZ_CP060494.1, read as the reverse complement.
CACCCACGGCGTCGGCGCGATGCGCAAATATTCGATCGGCGCGGCGCTGCTCGACAAGAAAGACCCTTCGAAAGTGATCGGCCGCACACGCGAGCCGATCGTCGCTGCCGCCGATCAGGACCGCGAGGGCTATGTGCCGAACGTCGTCTACACCTGCGGAGCGATCCGACACGGCGACATGCTGTTCATGCCCTATGGCGTGGCCGACAGCTCGGTGGCATTCGCCTTCGTGCCGATCCAGGCGCTGCTCGCGCAGATGTGACGGGGCGAGGAGCGGTTCCCCAATGCAAAACGCCCGCCTCGCCGGAGCGAAGCGGGCGCCTTGCACCGTCTGAAAGCGCGAGCGCGCTTATTCGCCGGCGATATCCACTGCGACGAACTGTCCCTGGCCGCGACGCAGGACGTACAGCAGCACCTGGCGCGCTCCGCGGCTCGCCGCCTGTTCGAGCGCCTGTGCGGCTTCCTCCGGCGAGGCGATCCGCTGGCGATTGACGCTGGTGATCACATCGCCGCGACGCAAACCCTTCTGCGCAGCGTCTCCGGTGGGATCGACGCCGAGCACCACGACGCCCTGCGTATCGCTGGGCACGCCGACGCTGCGCGCGATCTGCGGCGTGAGCGGACGCAGCGCGAGCCCCAGCGACGCGCCGGCCATTGCCTCGCGATCCTCGGGCGTCATCGGCGCCTCTTCCTCGGAATCGAAGGCGAGCTCTTCCTCGCTCGGGCGGGTGCCGACGGTGAGCGTTACGCGCTCGCTGCGCCCGTCGCGCAGCAGCTCGACGGGCACGCGGCTGCCCGGTTCGATGTTGGCGACGATGTAGCTCAGCGTCTGGTCCTGGGTGATCTCCTGACCGTTGACCGACATGATCACGTCGCCCGCGCGGATCCCCGCCTGCTCGGCCGCCTCGCCGGGAACGACGCGGGCGATCAGCGTGCCGCGGCCGCGCGGCACTTCGAGCGCCTCGACCAGATCGTCGGTCCAGGGCTGCATCTCGACGCCGATATAGCCGCGCTCCACGGCCTCGCCGCGCATCAGCGTCTCGATCACCGGGCGCGCCTCTTCGGCAGGAATTGCGAAGCCGATACCGACATTGCCGCCGGTGGGCGAATAGATCTGCGAGTTGATACCGATGACGTTGCCCTGAAGGTCGAACATCGGGCCGCCCGAATTGCCCCGGTTGATCGAAGCGTCGGTCTGGATGAACCGGTCATAGGCACCGCCTTGGCCGGTCACGCGATGGACCGCCGAGATGATGCCCGCCGTGACCGAGCCGCCCAGGCCGAACGGGTTGCCGATCGCGACCACCCAGTCGCCCACGCGCGCCGCGCTCGAATCTCCGAACCGCACGAAGGGCAGGTCGTCGCCCTGGATCTTGAGGACAGCGAGGTCGGACTGCTGATCGCGCCCGATCAGGCGCGCCTCGAATTCGCGGCCGTCGGCGAGAGTCACCGTGATCGTCTCGACCACTGCCGTGCGGTTGCCGGGTGCGACGACATGGTTGTTGGTGACGATGTAGCCGTCTTCGGAGATGATGAAGCCCGAGCCGAGCGATTCGGCCTGGCGGGTCGCCGGCTGGCCGCCGCCGCGATTGCCGAAGAACTCCTGAAACGGAGTGCCGGCAAAGGGATTGGTCGGAACCTGAACCCGCTGGGTGGTGGAGATATTCACCACGGCCGGCTGGAGCCGCGCGACCATGTCGGCAAAGCTCATCGGCGCGCCGGAGCGCGGCGCCTGCGCGGTGATCGCGCCGGGCTCGTTCTGCGCGGTCTGCGCGCCGGCCGGCTGGTTGGCGGTCAGGGTGGCGGCAGCACCGCCAAGGAGAAGTGCAGTGGTAAGAGCGTAAGCGTACCGCACGGATGAAATTCCTCTTCTTGGTCGCATGTCGGTGGGCATGGCGTTCCGTTCACATCTGGCGCATCCCGGCTGAACGCGCATTGAATATGAACGGTTCGCCTCGCGTCATCGGCGTCCGCGGAACTCCCGCAGATATTCGTTGTCCGGCGACAGGATGATCGACGCCTCTCCGCCATCGGTCCGCCCGTTCTCGCCGCCGAACGTGTAGCGGTAGGACTGCATGGCGCGATAGAAGTCGTAGAAATCCGGGTCCTTGCCGAAGCTTTCCGAATAGATGCGTGCTGCTTGCGCATCGGCATCGGCGCGGATGATCCGCGCCTCCCGAAGTCCGCGTGCCTCGATCGTCGCGGCCTCCTGTCGCCGCGCCGTCGCCATCCGCTGGAGCGCGCTTTCCAGCGGCGATCCGTCGGGCAGGTCGGCATGCTTGATCCGCACGTCGACGATCTCGACGCCATATTGGCTCGCCTGCCGCTGCAGCGCGTTCTGAATGTTCTCCATCACCTGCCCGCGTTCGGGACTGAGCAGCGCTGCGAACTGGCGCTTGCCGAGCTCGTTGCGCAGCGCGGATCCGAGAAGCGGCGCGAGCTGCTGCGCGACGCGCTCCTCGCTGCGAGCCGTCACCACCATGCGCAGCGGATCGACGACCCGGAACCGCGCAAAGGCATCGACTTCGAGCCGCAGCTGGTCGGTCGAAAGCACCGGCTGGTTGTCGAGCGTGATGCTCTGCACGCGCTTGTCCACCCAGACGATACGGTCGACGAACGGCACGCGCAGGATCGGCCCTGCACCGGTGCCGCCGAACTCTTCGCCTTCCTGATAGGCGTTGACGGTGCGGATCGGCTGTTCGAAGCGCAGGATCACTGCCTGGCGCGTCTCGGGCACGATCGCGATCGCGCTGACGAGGATGACGAGCACCAGCAGCACGGCGATGCCGAGAGCGAGCGGATTGCGAGCTATACCGGGCATTACTGCGCCTCCCCGTTCGTCTGAGGCTGCTGTGCCTGCTGCTGGGTACGCCGCTGTATTTCGGGCAGCGGCAGATAGGGGGTCACGCCCTCTGCCTCGATGACCGTCGTGTCGGAGCGTTCGAGCACGCGCTCCATCGTCTCATAGTAAAGACGGCGGCGGGTCACTTCCGGCGCGAGGCGATATTGCTCGTAGATCTTGTCGAACTGCGCCGCCTCGCCCTGTGCCTGGGCGATGATCTGCTGCGCATAGGCGCGCGCGTTGTTGAGGTTGGCCTGCGCCTGCTGCTGTGCGGCGGTGACTTGCTTGAAGTCCTCGTCGACGGCGGCCGGCGGCGTGGCGTTCTTGATCGCGACACCTTGAACGCGGACGCCGGAATTATATTCGTCGAGAATCTGCTGCATCATTTCGCGAACCCGCGCCTCGATTTCCGTGCGGCCCGCGCCGATCGTCTCGTCGAGAGTCGCGGTGGCCACCACGGCGCGCATCGCGCTTTCGGCAGTGGCGCGGACCGTTTCCTCGGGATCACGAATCTGGAAGACGAAGTCCTGCGGATCGGCCACGTCCCAGCGCACCTGATAGGCTAGATCGACGATGTTCTGATCGCCGGTGATCATCAGATTTGGCTCGGTTCCCTGGGGAAAATCCTCGTCCCGGATTTCCTGGACGTTGACGGTGCGTACCGACGCGAACGGCGCCGGCGCGGTGAACTGGATGCCCGGGCCGAGCGTGCCGGTATAGCGGCCGAGATAGGTGACGACGCCGCGCTGTTCGGGGCTGATCGGGTGAATGCTGGTGAACAGGATCCAGGCGAGCACGAGCCCGCCCGCGATCAGCAGCCACAGCGAACGGCCGCCGGGTATTCCCGGCAGGCCGCCCGAGCCGCCTCCACCGCCGCCGCCGCGCCGGCTACGCTTCAGGAATTCGTCGAGTGTGCTCGCGGTGCCGCTTGGACGCGTGCGTCGGCCCTCGGGCGGAAACGCCCAGGGATTGCGCGGGCCGCGGCTTCCGCCATCCCCATCGCCATTGCTGCCAGAGCCTCCGCCCCAGGGGCCCTTGGAGTTCTCGTTGTTGAAGATGCCGGCCCAGTGCGGCCAGCCCGTTCGTTTCGCCATGCTGCCTTTATAAGTGCGCGCGGCTGAATTTACAGTGGCAGCCGTCGATTGTGTGCCTATCTGGCATCGACATGACCGATACCGCCGAACTTCAAGCCGCTCTTGCCCCCATTGCCGCCGGGCGCGCCACTGCGCGCCTTGCGGGAAACCGCGCCGACGTCGTGCTCGACGTCACCGGTCTGCCCGAAACGGCCCGCAGCGAACTGGAGGCGGATGTCCGCACTGCCGCGGCTGCCATCGCCGGAGTGGACGAAGTGCGCGTGCTTCAGACGAGCGAACGCACGGCGCGTCGGCTGATCGCGGTGGCGAGCGGCAAGGGCGGGGTGGGCAAATCGACCGTTGCCGCAAATCTGGCGATCGCGCTGAAGCGGTCGAGCGTCCGCGTCGGCCTGGTCGATGCCGATATCTATGGTCCGTCGCAGCCCAAGCTGCTGGGTGCGGAAGGCGTGCGGCCGCAAGCGCGCGACGAGAAGCTGATTCCGATCGAGACGCCGCACGGCGTGCCGCTGCTTTCCACCGGCGCACTCGTGCCCGAGGGGCAGGCGATCGCCTGGCGCGGGCCGATGGCGGGCGGCGCGCTGGGCCAGCTGATCGATGCTCATTGGGGTGATGTCGACACGCTGATCCTCGATCTGCCGCCAGGCACGGGCGACGTGCAGCTTACCATGGTGCAGAAGCACAAGCCGGCGGGCGCGGTGATCGTGTCGACGCCGCAGGATCTGGCGCTGATCGACGCGACGCGGGCGATCGACCTGTTCCGGCGGGTCGACGTGCCGGTGATCGGGCTGATCGAGAATATGGCGGGGTATCAATGCCCGCACTGCGGCGAACTGTCCGACCCGTTTGGGCGCGGCGGGGCCGAGGCCGCGGCGGCGGCGCTCGGGATCCCTTTCCTGGGCCGCATCCCGCTCGAACTCGAGATCCGCACCGCTTCGGATTCGGGGAACGCTGCCGAAGCGCCCGCGTTCGGAGAGATTGCCGCGAAGCTTCAAGACTGGCTGAACCAAGCGAAAGGATAGGGCATGCCGCTGACCCGCGACGAGGACATCAAGGCGCTGCTCGAACGGACGCGCACGATCGCGATGATCGGCGCCTCGGACCGGCCCGACCGTGCATCCTATGGCGTGATGGCCTATCTTCAAAGCCGCGGATATCGCGTGATTCCGGTCAACCCGACGATCACCGGCGAGCATGTCCACGGCGAGTTCGTCTTCCGGGACCTTTCGCAGATCGGCGAGCCGATCGACATGGTCGATATCTTCCGCAATTCCGAGGCGGCGGCCACCGCCGTCGACGAGGCGATCGCGGCGGGTGCGAAATCGGTATGGATGCAGCTGGGCGTCGTCAACGACGCCGCGGCCGCCGTTGCCGAGGCGGCGGGGCTCGAGGTGGTGATGGATCGCTGCCCGAAGATCGAGATCCCCCGGCTGGGTGTCGCCGCGGTCGGCTGACCCGCGCCGCTTTCAAAGCTTGGCGGCGGCGGCGAGAAAGCGGTCGACGTCGCGTTCGTCATGATAGAGCCCCAGACCGATGCGCAGCACGTCCCCGCGCACGTCGACGGTGACGTCCCTTTCCTGGAACGCAGCCTTCCAGTCCGCTGCCTTTGGCGCGCGCAGCGCAAGGAAGCGCGCCTGATCGGGCTCGGCGTGCGGATTGAGCAGCTCGGCGGCCCCGAGCGGCGTTTCCGATAGCCCTCCGAGCAGCCGCGCCTTGAGCGCCACGACGTGCTCGCTGATCCGCTGCGTCGTCAGCCCCTCGTCCGCGAGCATGTCGCGCACGGCGACGAACCGATAGATGCCCGACGGATCGAAGGTCGCGCCCAGGAAGCGGCGCGCGTCGGGCGCATAGCCGATGCTGCCGGGCGGCAGCGAAAGGTCGTCGAACTCGGCATACCAGCCGGTGACTTCGGGCCGGGGGCCGAAGCCGGGCGGCGCATGAAGGAAGCCTGCCCCTTCGCCGGCCATGGCATATTTGTAGCCGCCAGCAGTGTAGAAGAGCCGGTCCGCCACGGCGGACAGGTCGGTCTCGACCGCCATGAAGCCGTGATAGCCGTCGATCGTCACCCAAGGCCCCTCGGGTCGAGCGAGGGCGGCGAGTTCGTTCAGCCCGTCGAACCGCGTGCCGGTGCCGAACATCACCTGGCTGACGAAGATCAGATCATGCTCGCCCGATCGGGCACGCTCTAGGAAGCGCCCGGCGAAGTCGCCTTCGACCGGCACCGTCTCGAGCGTGATCGTGCCGCCCTCCTCCCAGCGCGCGGCCTGACGCCGGAAGCTGTGAAACTCGCCGCGGCTCGCCAGCACGCGCACGGGGCGCCGCCCGATGGCGGAGACGAGCCGGACGAGCAGCTCGTGCGTGTTCGGCGCGAAGACAGTCGTCGCGGGGTCCGGCAGGTGCAACTCGTCGGCGACGTGGCGTTGCGCGGCCGGCCAGATCTCGCCCATCACCCGATCCCATTTGCGATCGGCAAGGCGGGCGGCATCCTCCCATGCGGCAAGCTGCCCCAAGAAGCTGGCATCGGGCCAGAGATGATGGCTGTGCGCCGCCATGTGCAGCCGATCGGGAGCGGCGGCGATCGACCGCTGGAACAGATGCTTCCAGCTTCGGCTCACAGCTGGGTCCTCAGCGTCCAGAGTTCCGGGAAAGCACGCTTCGACAGAGTCGACTGAAGATACGGAACTCCCGCGGTGCCGCCGGTCCCGCGCTTTCCGCCGATGATCCGGCTGACGGTGAGGACGTGCTTGTGCCGCCAGGTGGCGAGCGCATCGTCGATATCGACCAGCTTCTCGGCGAGCTGATAGAGATCCCAATAGCGTGTCGTGTCGCGATAGACGGTGGCCCAGGCGTCCTCGACCGCATCGTTCGGCACATAGGGTTCGGGCCATTCGCGGGCGAGCACGGCAGCGGGCAGATCGAAGCCGGCGCGCGCGAGCGCGGCATTGGCATCGTCCCACAGGCTGGGCATCGCTTCGAATTGCCCGGTCAACGGGCCTGCCTCCGGTCCGCCGCCGCGCAGGCCGAGCAGCGTCTCGACGGCACGAAACTGGTCCGATTGGAAACCCGAGCTGGTGCCGAGGACGCCGCGGAACTGGGTATAGTCGCTCGGCGTCATCGTCGCGAGGATCTCCCAGCTCAGCGTCATCACCGACTGGATCCGACTGACGCGCGCGAGGCTCTTGTATGCCTCGACATGGCGATCCTCCTGCACCAGCGCCTTGGCCTGGAGCAGCTCGGCGATCGTCTGCTTGAGCCACAGCTCCTTGGTCTGGTGGATGACGATGAACAGCAGCTCGTCATGCTTGTCCGAAAGCGGATGCTGCGCGCCGAGGATCTCGTCGAGCGCGAGATACTGGCCATAGGTCATGCCATTGGGTTCGCCGGCGGTCATCGAGTCGCGCCTCCGCATACCTTCACGTTCGTGCAGAACGCAACGAACGCAGCGATACGTCCCCCCTGGTTTCCGGTTCTGGCACGGGGTTCGATGCGGGTGCGGGCATGATGCCGAGGCGGGATGGTCAGGTTCATGCCGGGCGGTGTAGCGCAAAGCGCGGGCTGTAGGACAGGGGTTGCGGCTCAGTGGCCGTGATGGCCCTCGCCGCCATGCTCGGCCGAATAGGCGGCATATTGCTCGGCGCTCATCGTCGGCAGCGCATCGACGAAGGCTGCGATGTTCCACAGCGTCGCCTCGTCATGCGAGCCGCCGAAGGCGGGCATGCCGGTCATCTTGATACCGTGCTTTGCAATCCAGAATATCTCGCGCGGCCGCCACTGGTCAGCGGCACCGGCAAGCGCGGGCGGCTTCGGTCGCATGCCTTCGGCCCACCCGGCGCGACCGGCGCCGACGCCGCCATGGCAGTGCTGGCACATCGCCTTGTATTCGCGCGCGCCGGCAGCGACCATCGCGGGCGTGAAGCCAGGCGCCTCGATGTCGCCCGCGCGCAGCTCGACCGAGTTGCGCATCGTGGTCGCCAGGGCCCAGCCGACCGGCGTCTCGTGCCGCTCGTCGGCGGCGACGTCATAGGCGCCGGTTTCGATCACGATCAACGCCACGAGCCCGAGCAGCAGGCACATGCCGACTGCGCCGATCACAACGCTGCGCCAGGAGAGATTTGCGAACATGGGACTAGCCCCCTTCGTCTTCGAGACGGCCGGCCCGGTGGGCGCAATCCTCATAGCCGCGGTAGCCGTGTTCGTCGCTCGCGCCCGGAAGCATCAGGATCATCTCGGCCTCGCGCATTCCGTCCGAGCCGAAGTCGCGTTCGACCGGCCGGATCGCCACGCGCAGCCCGTCCGACGAGAACATGCCGGCCCGTTCGGCGGTGAGTGGAATCAGCTTTCCGTTCAGCTTGATCACGCCGGTGCCGTCGAGCCCGTCGTGCACGAAGGAAGGAAAGCCGACCTCGGTCAGCCGGATCAGGCACTTGCCTTCCGGCCCCCCGAGCGCGGCCAGATCGGCATCGGTCATCGTCTCGACGGCGATCGCCTCGGTCGCGATGCCCGACAACGCCTGCGCGGCAGGCATCACCGGGGCCGGCGTCGGCGCGGCGTCGATCTGTGCCTCGCGGTCGTTGCCGGGGGCCGTGTTGCGGTTGCAGGCGCCGAGCATGAGGACGGGCACCAGGGCGAGGAGCAGGGGGGTGCGGATCATTGGCCATCCTCCGCGGCGGGCGTGCCGGCCGGCGCCAGTTCCTCCGCCGTGGGCATCCGCTCGGTGAGGCGGATGCCGTTCTCCTCGATGTCGGCGATCAGATAGCGCATTTCGGCGATCTCGCGGCGCTGGGCGACGATGATGTCCTTTGCCAGCTGGCGCACGCGCGGATCGCGGATGTGCGCACGCTCGCTGGTCATGATCGCGATCGAATGATGCGGGATCATCGCCTGCATATATTCACTGTCATCAATGGTTGTCTGGCTGCGCACCAGCCACAGCGCGAGCGCGAACGTGACGGCGGCGACGCCGAGGATGATGAAGTTCTTGGTGCGGTTCTTGTACATCGCCCACATGAAAAGGAGCATGACGACCATCATCGCCGTGCCCATCACGAAGGCCATCCAGAAGCGCGTCTCGCTGAAGAAGATGTGGTTGGCGCTGTAGGTGTTGAAATACATCAGCAGGAACATGACGAAGGTCGAGGTGCCGATCATCGCCATGAAGCGGAGATACATGCCGCCGCCCTGTTCGTGCTGCTGGTCCTGCTTTTCCTGCTGCTCGGCCAATGCTGTTCCTCCGGCTGATGCGGGAAGCTACGGTTTCACACGGCGAGTGGTTCCATTCGACCGTACGGGGCACGCAGGCACGGCGGTGGACATTGGCCGCCCGGACGCGCAGGCTGCGCAGCGGTGGTTCGGACGGCAGCGGGAGAATCCTGTGGCGAGCGCCTTTTCGCACGGCACCGTCCATCGGGCGCCCGGAGATCTTCAACTGGCGTTGGCGGAAAACCCGAAGCTGCTGGCGCTGTGGGAGTCGCTGACGCCGCTCGGACGCAACGAGTTCATCTGCTGGATCGAGGATGCGAAGCGACCGGCAACGCGCGCGCGCCGCATCGAACGGACGCGCGAGGAGCTTCTCGAGGGAAAGAAGCGTCCCTGCTGCTGGGCCGGATGCATCCATCGAACGGACAAGGCGCCGAGCCGCTGGCAGCAGGCGGTGTTGATCGACGGCAAGAAGCGCGACGCCTAGGCCAGCCAGGGCCGGTCGCGCTTCCTTCGCCCCGGCTGCGGCCTAGTCGCGCAGCAGCTCGTTGATGCTCGTCTTGCTGCGCGTCTGCTCGTCGACTCGCTTGACGATGACGGCGCAGTAGAGGCTCGGCTTGCCCTCGCCGCCGCCCATCGTGCCGGGAACGACCACCGAATAGGGCGGCACTTCGCCGCGGAAGACCTCGCCCGTCGCGCGATCGACGATCTTGGTGCTCGCGCCGAGATAGACGCCCATCGAGAGCACCGCGCCCTCGCCGACACGCACGCCCTCGGCGACTTCGCTGCGCGCGCCGATGAAGGCGCCGTCGCCGATGATCACCGGATCGGCCTGAAGCGGCTCGAGCACGCCGCCGATGCCCGCGCCGCCGGAGAGGTGAACATTCTTTCCGATCTGGGCGCAGCTGCCGACGGTGGCCCAGGTGTCGACCATCGTCCCTTCGCCGACATAGGCGCCGATGTTGACGAAGCTGGGCATCAGCACCGCGCCCTTGCCGACGAAGCTGCCGTGGCGGACGATCGCGCCGGGAACCGCGCGGAAGCCCGCGGTGCGGAACGCTTCCTCCCCCCAGTTGGAGAATTTCGACGGCACCTTGTCGAACCAGTTGGTGACGCCCGGGCCCGGAATCACTGCATTATCGTTGAGCCGGAACGAGAGGAGGACCGCTTTCTTGAGCCACTGGTTGACGCGCCAGCCGCCCGCGTCGTCGGGCTCGGCCACCCGTGCTTCGCCACGATCGAGCAGGAGGAGCGCCTCGGCCACCGCTTCGCGCACCGCGCCGTCGGTGTGAAGGCCAAGCGAGGCGCGGTCTTCCCAGGCGGCGTCGATCTGAGGGGCGAGATCTGCGGTCATATATCGGTCTCCAGAATGTCGTGCAGCCACTGCGCGATGTCGTTGGTGGTATAGTCGATGAAGGTCCGGTCGGTGCAGTCGGGCGGCTGCTCCGAGCCGTTGTTCACCCACACCGTCGTCATGCCGATCGCCTTGGCGGGCTTGAGGTTGCGCGCCATGTCCTCGACGAACAGCGAGGCCTCGGGCGCGAGGTCATAGGCGTCGCACAAACCGCGATAGGCAGTCGGATCGGGCTTGGGACGATAGGCAGTGGCATGGATGTCGTGCACTGCCTCGAAGCTTTCGGAGAGGCCCAGCCGTTCGAGCACGCGCGCGGCATAGGGCGCGTCGCCGTTGGTGAAGACGAGCTTGCGGCCGGGCAGCCGGGCGATAGCGGCGGCAAGCGGCTCGTTGCGCTCGAGCGCCTCCATCTCGATGTCGTGGACATAGTCGAGGAAATCGTGCGGATCGACGCCATGCTCGGCCATCAGCCCGGAGAGGGTGGTGCCGTGCGCGAAGAAATAGTGTTTCTGGATGCGGTGCGCTTCCTCGGGGCCGCACCCGATCAGTCGGGCGACATAGTCGCGCATGCGCCGGTCGACGTGCGCAAAGAGGTTTGCGCTCGCCGGATATAGCGTATTGTCCAGGTCAAAGACCCAGTTGCGGACGTGGCGAAGCTCGGCAAGCATTGGTGCGGCGGTCTAGGCCGGGGCAGTATATATCGCAACCGCGCCTGACATCCCCTGTTAACCTTCGGAAACATAAGGGTTACTGCTGATTGGACCGACAACGGGGTCGTCATTCATGAATGCGAAGCTGCGTTCGCGCCTGCTGCAATCGGCGGCGCTCGGGGGAATTGTGTTGCTCGCGGCCTGTTCGGGCGGCGGCGGTGGCGGCGGCACGGGGTACACGCCCCCACCGCCCGCCGCACCGGCGCCGACTCCCACGCCTTCGCCGACACCTGCTCCGGTGCCCGCGCCGGCTCCCACACCGGCGCCGCCGCCCGCAAACTATGACACCGCCGAATATCGCGCCTCGATCGGTCCGGTCTCGATGAATGCGCTGACTGCCTATCAGACCGGCGCAACCGGCAGCAGTGTCCGGGTCGGCGTGATCGATAGCGGCATCGACCTCGAGAGCGAGGAATTCGGCGGCCGCATCCTCGGCGTGTCGGCGGATACCGCAGGCAGCCGGACGATCGACGACGAGGACGGCCATGGCACGGCCGTTGCCTTCACGGTGGCCGGGCGGCGCAATGGCGTCGGGACGCACGGCGTCGCATTCGACGCGGAGCTGATCGTCATTCGCTCCGATTCGCCCGGAAGCTGCGCCAACGACGATCCCGACGACGAGTTGAGCGGTTGCCGCCACCCCGATTCGGCGATCGCGCAAGGGATCGACATCGCGACTCAGAATGGCGCGCGCGTGATCAACATCTCGCTGGGCGGCGGCCCCGCCGGGTCGAGCGTTCGGCAGGCACTGGCGCGCGCCACGGCTGCAGGAGTCGTGGTGGTGATCTCTGCCGGAAACGACGGTCCGGTTTCGGAGAATCCGGAGGCCGTCAACCCGAACGAATTCACCGATCCGGCGACCGATCCGAGCATCTCGCGCGGGATCATCATTATCGCGGGTTCCGTCGGCACCAACGATCTGATCTCCGATTTCAGCAACCGGGCCGGCACCTCGGCGGATTTCTACCTGGCGGCGGTCGGCGAGCGCGTGCGCGCGCCGGGCGCGGACGGCACGCCCTATCTCTGGTCCGGCACCTCCTTTTCGGCGCCGCAGATCTCGGGTGCGGTTGCGCTGCTCGCCCAGGCATTCCCCAACCTGACCGGCGCGGACATCGTGGCGCTGCTCTATGCCACGGCGCGCGATGCCGGGGCGCCGGGCACCGATCCGATCTACGGACGCGGGATCCTGGATCTCACGCGCGCCTTTCAACCGGTCGGGCAGACGGCGGTAGCGGGATCGGGGCAGGTCGCATCGCGCACCGTCAACGCCGAGCTTTCCGCGCCGATGGGCGACGCGCAGCAGGCCTCGCTCGGCGCAGTCGTGCTCGACGGCTTCGACCGGGCCTTTGCGATGGAGCTGGCCGACACGATCCGCCGCTACCGTCCCGATTCGCAGCTGCGCCGCACGCTGGCGATGCGGCAGCAGAGCTTTGCCGTGGGCTATCGCGACCTGTCGGTTGCAGTTACGCTGGCGCCGGGGCGCGACACGCTGCGAATCGAGCGGCTGGCGATCGGCGAGCCGGACGCGCAACAGGCGCGGGCGATCGCCGCCTCGGTCACCGGCCGGCTGGGCAGCGAAACGCAGTTCGCGATCGGCGCCTCCGAAAGCGGCGGCGCGCTCGCCGGGCGGCTGGCGGGCCGCGCCGAACCGGCGTTCCTGATCGCGCGCGATCCGACGACCAGCGCGGGCTTCGAAAGCGACGTGACCGGGGCCTTCGCGCTGCGCCGCACGTTCGGCGGCTGGGGCGTGACGGTTGCGACCGAGACCGGCGACGTGCTCTCGCGGCAGGAATCGACTCTCGTCGCCGTGCAGCGCCGCTATCAGCGCAACGGCTACAATCGACTGACGCTGGGCGTCGACCGGCGCTTCGGCGACCTGCGTGCGGGGCTGAGTGCGACCCGGCTCAGCGAGGAGGACACGCTGCTCGGCGCCCGCTTCACCGGCGCGCTGGGCGCGGCGCGGGCGGACACGACCTTCGTCGACGCAGCACTGCGCTGGCGCTCCGCCGAAGGGTGGACGCTCGGCGGATCGTGGCGGCGCGGCTGGACCACGGCGCAGCTGCGCGGCGGTCTGGAGGGGAGCGGCACGCTGCAAACGAGCGGCTTCTCGGCCGATATCGGCAAGACGGGGGTGTTCGGCCGGCGCGACAGCATCGGGGTGCGTGTGTCGCAGCCGCTGCGCGTCGAAACGGGCGGGCTCGACCTGCGGCTGCCGCAGGGCTGGGACTATGCCACCGAAAGCGTCAGCGCCTGGGGCCATCAGCGGATGAACCTCACGCCCGAGGGGCGCGAGCGCGATTTCGAGCTGCGCTATATGGCACCGATCCGGGGCGGCGACATCAGCACCAACCTGTTCCTGCGGCGCGATCCGGGCAATTTCGCCGATGCGCCCGACGATATCGGCGCGGCGGTTCGGTTGAACTTCGACTTCTGACCCGGGGTGGCGGGGCGCCCGGCGGCGCCCCATCTATTCCGAATGACACGCTATTCGCTTCTCGATCTCGTCCCGGTGACCCGGGGCGGGAATGTTCGACAGTCACTCGCCAATGCCGCCGATCTGGCACGCCATGTCGAGGCGCAGGGGTACACGCGCTATTGGGTCGCGGAGCACCACGGCATGGAGGGCATCGCCAGTGCCGCGACCTCGGTGGTGCTGGCGCATGTCGGGCAGGCGACGGAAACGATCCGCATCGGCGCGGGCGGCATCATGCTGCCCAATCATGCGCCGCTGGTGATCGCAGAACAGTTCGGCACGCTCGATGCGCTTTTCCCCGGTCGCATCGACCTGGGGCTGGGCCGCGCTCCCGGATCGGACCAGACGGTCGCGCGGGCGCTGCGCCGCACGCTGGAAAGTGATCCGAACGCCTTTCCGCAGGACGTGCTCGAACTGCAGAGCTATTTTGCCGACGACGGGCAGACCGGCATTCGCGCGACGCCCGGGGCGGGCGCGAAGCCCGAGCTGTGGATCCTGGGATCGAGCCTGTTCGGGGCTCAGCTGGCGGCGGCGCTTGGGCTGCCCTATGCCTTTGCGTCGCATTTCGCGCCGGCCCTGCTAGACGAGGCGCTCGACGTCTATCGGCGCAATTTCCGCCCCTCGGCGGTGCTCGACAAGCCGCATGCGATGGCCGGGTTCAACGTGTTCGCCGCCGAGACGCAGGAGGAGGCCGAGCTGCTGGCAACTTCCGCACAACAGGCGTTCGTTGCGATCCGCACCACCGGCAAGGGGATTCCGCTGCCGCCGCCGATCCCCGGATTTCGCGAGAGCCTGGGCGGGCAGGGGCAGGCAGTGCTCGATCATGTGCTCGGCTGTTCGGCGACCGGCACCCGCGATATAGTGACGCGCGAGCTGGCGAAGTTCGTCGAGCGCACGCGCGTCGACGAAGTGATGCTGGTGAGCTCGATCTACGACCACGAAGCGCGCAAGAAGAGCCTGAGCATCGCGGCGGAAGCGATGGCCGGGCCAGTGGCAGCGTAGCGGCGGACGTCAGTTTGCCGGAAAGCTCCCGCGCGTGCGGTTCGCATATGCGACCAGCGAGAGCATCACCGGCACTTCGACCAGCACCCCGACGACAGTTGCCAGCGCCGCTCCGCTCGACAGGCCGAACAGGCCGATCGCCACCGCCACTGCGAGCTCGAAGAAGTTCGACGTGCCGATCAGTGCGCAGGGCGCGGCGATGGCATGCGGCACGCGCCATGCCTTGGCTGCGAAATAGGCGAGTGCGAAAATGCCGTAGGACTGGATGAGGATCGGAATCGCGATCAGCAGGATCAGCAGCGGATTGCCGAGGATCGTCGTTGCCTGAAAGGCGAACAGCAGCACGACGGTGGCGAGCAGGCCGATGATCGACACCGGCTTTAGCCGCGCGAGGAAAGTTTCGACTGCCGCTGCGTCACCGCCGTGCGTGGAGAGCAGAAGCGTCCGCACGACCGCCCCTGCCGCCAGCGGGACGACGACATAGAGCGCGACCGAAAGCAGCAATGTCTCCCACGGCACCGCGATCTCGGTCACCCCCAGGAGCAGGGCGACGATCGGTGCGAAGGCTACGATCATGACCAGATCGCTCACCGAAACCTGCACCAGCGTGTAGGCCGGATCGCCTCTGGTCAGCTGCGACCACACGAAGACCATTGCCGTGCACGGCGCCGCCCCAAGCAGGATCAGCCCCGCGATATACTGGTCCGCCTCGCCCGCGCCGATGAAGCCGGCATAGACATGATCGAAGAAGAGCACGGCGAGTGCCGCCATGGTGAACGGCTTGACGAGCCAGTTGACCGCCAGCGTTATCACCAGCCCCTTCGGCTTGCGGCCGATGTCGCGCACGCTGGCGAAGTCCACGGCGACCATCATCGGGAAGATCATCGCCCAGACCAGCACGGCCACGACCAGATTCACCGATGCGATTTCCAGGCCGGCGAGCAACCGGACCGACGCGGGCGCAAGCACGCCGAGCGCGATTCCCGCGGCGATCGCCAGCGCGACCCACAGCGAGAGCAGGCGCTCGAAGCGTCCTAGCGGCGCGGATCTGGACAGGTCGGTAGCCGCAAGCTGCGCCATTTCGGAACTTCCTTTCAACGGATCCGCCGGCCTTCGCCGTCGACCACCTGCGCGCCGTCTTCCTTGGCGAACGCGCCCTGTTGCGGCACCGGCAGGAGGTCGAGCACTTCCTCGGAGGGGCGGCACAGCTTCACCCCCAGCGGAGAGACAACCAGTGGCCGGTTGATGAGGATCGGCTGTTCCAGCATTGCGGCGATCAGGTGCGCATCGGCAAGCGCAGGATCGTCGAGACCCAATTCGGCATAGGGCGTGCCCTTCCGGCGCAGGAGTTCGCGCGGAGTGAGGCCGGCCCGCTCGATCAGATTTTCGAGCAGCGCGCGCGACGGTGGCGTCTTCAGATATTCCACGACGTGCGGCTCGATGCCGGCGTTGCGGATCATCGCCACCACGTTGCGCGATGTGCCGCATTCGGGATTGTGATAGACGATGACATCGATCGGCATCTCCGGTTCCTCCCTCAACACCGGGCGAGCTCCGCCATCAGCGGCTCGCAAAGATCGGCGCGCCCTTCGCAGCAATCCCGGGCGAGAAAGACCATGAGCGCGCGAAGCGCATCGATCCGTGCGCGCTGGAGGAAATGCCGGCCGCGCTTCTCCGATTGGACCAGCCCCGCCTTCACCAGAATCGCGAGGTGCGTCGATAGGGTGCTCTGGCTGAGGCCGGTCACCTCAACCAATTGGCCGGTGGTCAGCCCCTCAGGCTCGTTGCGGACGAGCAGGCGAAACGACAGCAGCCGCGTGGGATGCGCGAGCGCTGCCAGCGCGGCGAGAGCGTCCTGATCCTTCATCGTATCGGGAATAGCCGATGGGATCGTTATGGGTCAAGACGTATCGGTATTTGCCGATGCATTGAGCGCGAGCTGGACTGGTGGCGCGGCCCTTGGGGTCCGGCGTGCCGCTCGACTCCTCTAGCTCGAAGCCGCCGGGAGCCTGAGCCGCACGAGCAGGCCGCCCAAATCCTCGCTTTCCTCAAGGCTGACGGTGCCGTCGTAGATTTCGGCGACGTCTCGAACGATGGCGAGGCCGAGGCCGGTGCCAGGCTTGCCGCTGTCGAGCCGCACGCCGCGATCGAAGATGCGCAGACGGTCGGCCTGCGGAATTCCGCTGCCGTCGTCCTCGACGAGGATTTCAACGAAACCTGCCTGTGCGCCGGCAGTGACGAAGACGCTGCCGCCGCCATATTTCGCGGCATTCTCGACGAGATTGCCGAGCATTTCGTCGAAATCCTGCCGCTCGATGTGGGCGACGAGATCCTTCTGCCCGTCGATGTCGATCCGAACGTTCGGATAGAGCCGCGAAACCGCACGCTCGACGGCTTCGATCGCGGGCCAGATCTCGGCGCGGCTATGGGCGCTGCCGCGGCGGCCTACCGCGCGGGCGCGGGCGAGATGATGATCGATCTGGCGGCGCATCGTCCGCGCCTCGCGGATCACCGCCTGGGCCAGATCGGGCTGCCCGGCGGCGGCGGCGTTCATGATGACGCTGAGCGGGGTCTTTAGCGCGTGGGCGAGGTTGCCGGCATGGCGGCGTGCCTCTTCGGCCTGGCGCTCGTTGTGCTCGACGAGCGCGTTCAGCTCCTCGACCATCGGCGCGACTTCGGAGGGCATCGGCGCATCGATCCGGCTCGATTCGCCGGCGCGCATCCGGGCGATCTCGACTCGCACCTTGCGCAGCGGCTGAAGCCCGACCCAGGTCTGCAGCCCCACCATGATGATGAGGCCAAAGCCGAGGATGAGGAAGCTGACCAGCAGCGTGCTGCGGAAATCGGCGATCTGCGCATCGAGCGAATTGCGATTCTGCGCGACCTGGAAGCGCCAGCGAACCTCCGATCCGGGGAGCGTCAGGTCCCGCTCGGCGATGCGCAGCTCCTCGTCGAACTGGACGCTGTCATAGATATGGACTTCCATATCGTCGTGCGCGCGTCCGGTGGACAGGCGGTAATCCCAGAGCGAGCGCGAGGGAAAGGTCTCGTAGCCGTCGCCGCTGATCTGCCAATAGGCGCCGGAGAAGGGCTCGAGGAACCGCTGGTCGGCCAGCTCGCGATTGAGCAGCACTTCGCCGCCCGGCCCCAGTTCGGCCGACGCGATCATCGACGAGAGCAGGAATTCGAGCTGTTCGTCGAAATTGCGCGTGACCGCCGAGGTGAGGACGCGATCGAGCGCGAAGCCGCCGCCCGCCAGCAGCACGATGATCCAGGCGCTGGCAACGACGATCATGCGCCGGCTGACCGAGCCGGTCACGCGGACATAGGCACGGGGCGGGGGCGCTTCGATATCGACACCGGGTGCGAGGCCGGGCTGTCGCCGCGGCCAGCGCGACGACAACCGGGCGCGTGCGCTGGCGAGCCGGCGCCGCAAACCGTTCGGTGCCGGAGGCGTACCGGCGTCCGCCATGATCAGCGCCGCCGGAGCAGAGGCGAGCGGAGCCCGGTCACGAAGCCGTTTCCGGCTCCTCCAGGCTGTAGCCGAGGCCGCGGATCGTGGTGATGGTGTCGGCGCCCAGTTTCTTGCGGATCCGCGTGACGAACACTTCGATCGTGTTCGAATCGCGGTCGAAGTCCTGATCGTAGATGTGTTCGATCAGTTCGGTGCGGCTCACCACCTTGCCCTTGTGGTGGAGCAGATAGCTGAGCAGCTTATATTCCTGGGCGGTGAGCTTCACCGGCTCGCCCGCCTTGGTGACCTTGCCCGAGCGCGTGTCGAGCCGGATATCGCCGGCGGTGAGCTCGGCCGAGGCATTGCCCGAGGCGCGGCGGATGAGCGCGCGCAGCCGCGCGATCAGTTCCTCGGTCTGGAAAGGCTTGGCGACATAATCGTCGGCACCGGCGTCGAGCCCGGCCACCTTGTCCGACCAGCTGTCGCGCGCGGTGAGCACCAGCACGGGCGTGGTCTTGCCTTCCTTGCGCCAGCGATCGAGCACCGTCAGCCCGTCGATTTCGGGCAGGCCGAGGTCGAGAATGACTGCGTCGTAGCTTTCGGTCGATCCGAGGAAATGGCCCTCCTCGCCGTCGGTGGCCAGATCGACCGCATAGCCGGCGCCCTCGAGCGCATTGCGCAGCTGCTGACCCAGAGTGGGTTCATCCTCTACGATCAATAGGCGCATGTCTGTTCCTCGTACTGCCGTGGCGGGGCGATCAATTGCCGGTCTGGCGGACGACACGGCCGCTGCGGCCGTCGACGTCCACCCAGATCACCGATCCATCGCGCAGGAATTTGAGCGTGTAAATGTTCGTTTCGGGATCATAGTCGAAGCCGAGATATTGCGCGCCACGCATCCGCGGCACGATCCGCCGTTCGATTTCCCGTGCGGGAAGGTTCTGGCCGCGTTCCTGGCGCACGGTGGCGCGCGCCTGCGAGGCGTCCTGCATGCCCTGCTGGGGGGCGATCCTGGCGCGAGCGGTGTCGATGCCGCCGATCCCGGCAACAGCCACCACGCACCAGACGCACATCTTCGCGACCATCGACATCGGCATGGCATAGGGTCGCTGCGTTGAACAGCCTGTGAATGGCCTGTTTTCCGCCGTCCAGCTTGCTCCGCGCGAGGCTTGCGCCTACCTCGCGCCGATCATGGCAGCACCCCTACTCGCATATGAAGGCCTGGGCCTGGTCCAGGGCGCCGGCTGGCTCTTCCGCGGCCTCGACATCTATATCGGCGCGCGCGACCGGCTGGCGCTGATCGGCCGCAACGGCGCGGGAAAGACGACGCTGCTCAAGCTGCTCGGCGGGCGGATCGAAGCCGACGAGGGGCGGCGGACGATCGTGCCCGGCACGAAGGTGGTGCTGCTCGAGCAGGATCCGAAGGTCGACGGGTGCGCGACATTGCTCGATTTCGTGCTGCGCGGCGACGACGCCCCGCCGCAATACGCGGCCGAGGCGATCGCCGACCAGCTGGGCATCGACCTGACGCGCGAGGCGGCGACTGCGAGCGGGGGCGAGCGGCGGCGCGCCGCGATCGCGCGTGCGCTGGCGCAGGAGCCCGACATATTGTTGCTCGACGAGCCGACCAATCACCTTGATCTCGCCGCGATCGAGTGGCTCGAGGACTGGCTCAAGCGCTTCTCGGGCGCGTTCGTGGTGATCAGCCACGACCGGACTTTTCTCACGCGGCTGACACGCTCGACGCTGTGGCTCGACCGCGGCTCGATCCGCCGCGCGGAGATCGGCTTCGGCGGGTTCGATGCGTGGACCGAGCAGGTCTATGCCGAGGAAGAGCGCAACGCGGCGCGGCTGGACGCCAAGCTGAAGCTGGAGGAGCATTGGCTCCAGCGCGGCGTAACCGGCCGCCGCCGCCGCAATCAGGGGCGGCTCGAGAAGCTCAAGGAGATGCGCGCGGCCCGCGCAGCAATGGTGGGGCCGGAGGGTGCCGCCAAGCTCGCTACCGGTGCGGATGATGTGCAGACGAAAGTGGTGATCGACGTCGAGAATGTCACCAAGCGATTCGGCGAAGGTGCCGAGGCGCGGACGATCCTTCGCGATTTCAGCTTCCGCATCACCCGCGGCGACCGGATCGGCATCGTCGGCGCGAATGGCGCGGGCAAGTCGACCCTGCTTAAGCTGCTCACCGGCGAGATCGAGCCCGACGAGGGCATCGTGCGACGCGCCAAGACGCTCGACGGGATCGTGATCGACCAGCAGCGCAGCCTCATGAAGCCCGACAAGACAGTGCGGGAAGTGCTGGCGGAGGGCGGCGACTGGATCGAGGTGCTGGGCGTGAAGAAGCACGTCCACGGCTATCTCAAGGAGTTCCTCTTCGACCCCGCCATTGCCGAGGCGAAGATCGGGACTCTGTCCGGCGGCGAACGTTCGCGGCTGCTTCTGGCGCGCGAATTCGCGCGGCGGAGCAATCTGCTGGTGCTCGACGAGCCGACCAACGACCTCGACCTCGAGACGCTGGACCTGCTCCAGGAAGTGATCGCCGACTATGAGGGGACGGTGCTGATCGTCAGCCACGATCGCGACTTCCTCGACCGGACAGTGACGGTGACGCTGGGCCTCGACGGATCGGGTGACGTCGACGCGATCGTCGGCGGCTATGCCGATTGGGAGGCCAAGCGGCGGCCGCGCGCAGAGAAAAAGGCAGTGGCGAAGCCAACGGACCGCGCGCCCGAGCCGCCGAAGCCAAAGGCTGCCAAACTCAGCTACAAGGACCAGCGCGATTTCGATCGCCTGCCGGGCCGGATCGAGGAGCTGGATGCGGCGATCGCGCGCGACGAGGCGGCGCTTGCCGATCCCGATCTCTACACCCGCGATCCAGCGAAATTCGCGAGCCTTGGCAAGGCGATCGCCGCGGCGCGCGAGGAGAAGGAGGCGGCGGAGCTGCGTTGGCTCGAACTCGCCGAAGCTGTCGAAGCGCTCGGCTGACCAATTTCGCGATGGAAACAGAATCGCGCCTCAGCGGTTGAGGGAGGGCAATTCACCACCGTTGGAGGTTCCCCATGCGTAAGTCTCTCGTTGCCGCGGCCGCGCTCTCGGCCATGTCGCTCCCGCTCGCGGGCTGCGCCGACAATGGCGTGTTCGGGCCCCAGGGCGCGCTCGGCAGCGGCGGCCGCGTCTACAATCCCGGCCCCGACCAGATTTCCGACGACACCGTCATCTATCGGGACGCGCAGGGCAATTATTACTGCCGTCGCGAGAATGGCACGACCGGCACGCTGGTCGGTGCGGGTGCCGGCGCGCTGCTCGGCAATCTGATCGCGCCGGGCGGTTCCAAGACGGTCGGCGCGCTGATCGGCGGTGCCGCCGGTGCGGCGGCGGGCCGGGCGATCGATCGCACCGATCTCGCCTGCCAGTAAGCGGATGCGAAGCGGCGGGTGCGACACGCACCTGCCGCTTCAAGGCTCCAGTTCGAGCCTGAACGTCGTTCCCGACGGGCCGGTGTCGCGCGAAAGCGTGCCGCCGGCCTGCCGCGCGAACGCGTCGATCAGCCGCTGACCGAGGCCGCTCTGCCGGTCGGCGACCGGCGTATCTTCGTTCATGCCGATCCCGTTATCGCGCACGGTGAGCAGATAGCCTCCATCGTGCCGTCGGAATTCGACTCGAATCTCGCCCGCCTCGCGTCCGGCGAAGGCGTGCTTGACTGCGTTCGTCACGAGTTCGTTCACCACCAGCCCGATCGATACGGCGCGATCGCGGGCGATCTGCGCATGATCGGAGTCGCACAGCAGCGTGATGCTGGTGCGCAAAAACAGCGAGTCCGAAAGTGCCGCGCAGAGTTCGCGCAGATAGGCGGCGATGTCCACTTCGCCCACCGTGCTGCCGCCGCGATAGAGGTGGCGGTGCGCCCGCGCGATGCTCTCGACGCGGGAAAGCGCATCGCCGAGCGCTTCCACCGTTGCGGCTTCGGCAGCGCGGCGGCGCTGCAGGTCGAGCAGGCTCGCGACCAGGGCGAAATTGTTCTTCACCCGATGATCGAACTCCTGGAGGAACAGGTCGCGCTCGGCGACTTCGCGGTCGCGCTCGGCCGAAGCGCGGCGCACCGCGCGGCGAAACAGCTCCGCCACGGCGACGACCAAGCCATAGGCGCATGCGTTGACGAGCAGCCGCGCCCAGTCCGCCGGCTCGGCGAAGGCGAAGGATCCGAACTCCGGCAGGATGAAGAACCAGGAGTAGAAAAGCACGATGATCGCGGTCAGCACACCGGCGGTCGATCGGCCGAACAAGGTGGCGATCAGCACCGCGGGATAGCCGAGCGCGAACGGCCCCGCCGAAGTGGCGACCACATCCACCAGCGCCCGCACCATCGTCGTGGCGCCGGAGCACAGAAGGGCGAAGCCGATCTGTGTAATCAGGCGCGGCACTGCAGGTGCGAGCCGGTCAGGAAGGTCTAGCTCGCCAATTCGTGCCATCGCCGGAACGACAGAACAGACCCCGCCGAAAGTCAAGCACGTCGCGGGAGCAATCTGATCTGGATCAGTCAGTTTTCCAACGACTTGCCCGCGCGGCCGGCAAGCTCGACCACATAGTGCCACGCCACCCGGCCCGAGCGACTGCCGCGTCGAGTGGCCCAGCCGATCGCGTCGGTCGGGTCGAAGGCGAGTCCATGCGCATCGGCATAGCCACGGACGATCTCGAGATAGGTTTCCTGATCGATCGCATGGAAGCCCAGGCTGAGCCCGAAACGATCCGCAAGCGCGAGATTGTCGTCGATGCTGTCGCGTGGATTGATCGCGCTTTCCTGCTCGGCGAGATCGCGCGGCACCAGATGACGTCGATTGGACGTGACCAGAAGGCGCACATTGGCGGGGCGCGCCTCGGCGCCGCCCTCGAGCAGCGAGCGCAGCGCGCGCCCATCGGCGGCGGCATCGAAGCCCAGATCGTCGACGAACACGGCGAACCGGCGCGGCACGGGTGCGAGCAGTGCGAACAGCGCCGGCAGCGTGTCGAGGCCGCCGGTGACGGCCTCGACCAAGGCAAGCGCGCCACCTTTGGCCTGAACCGCGGCCACGCCGCTTTTCACGAGCGCGGACTTGCCCGTGCCCCGGGCGCCCCAGAGCAACACATCCTGTGCTGCGTGGCCCTCCGCAAGCCGCGCGAGATTGGCGACGAGTGCCTCGCGCTGCGCATCGATCCCGCGCAAATGATCGAGCGGAAGCGGATCGAACTCCCGCGCTGCCACCAGCGTTTCCCCGCGCCACACATAGGCCCGGTGGGCGAGCGGATCGGCCGCCGCCGGCGGTGGAGGCGCGATTCGATCGAGCGCGTCGGCGATGCGGGCGAGCGGGTCGGTCATTCCGGAGGCTATAGGCGAGGAGCCGGTGCTCCCCAAGCGCACATGCGATCGCCCCGTCCGGCGATGGAGCGGACGATCAGGCGGCGCCGCGCTCTGCCCGCACGCGCGCCAGATGCTCGCGGATTCCCGGGTGGCCCGGCGCGAGCTTGGCTGCCTTCACCAACAGTTCCTCGGCGCCTTCCAGATCGCCCTCGCGATAGAGCACCCAGCCATAGGCGTGGGCGGCGGCGGGATTCGACGGCGCGATCGAATAGGCGCTTTCCGCCGCCTCGCGGGCCGCTTCCAGTTCGTTCGCCCCGGCATAGGCCATCGCCAGTTCGGCGCCGAGCGCCGCGTCACGCTCGCCGACGCTCGCGCGGAGCAACTCCAGCGTGTCGATCGCCGCCTGATATTCCTGCGCAGCGATCTGCCAATGGCCGGTGAGGCGGAGCGCGGCGAGGTTGCCGGGGTTCTGCGACAGGAACAGCGCGACGGCACGCGCAGCCGCGCGCCGGTCGCCCGCAGCCTCTTCGGCCTCCACCAGTCGAAGCATCGTGGGTTCGTCGAAGCGGATCGCCGCGGCGCGCTCGAACGCCTGCGCCGCCTCCCGGGGGCGCTCGAGCAGCATCAGCATGTCTCCGACAAGAATGTGCGCGCCCGGCACGCCGCGATTGTCGCGGGCCATCTCGCGGGCACGGTCCAGCGCCTGCCCGGGTTTGCCGGCATCGATCAGCGCGCGCATCAGCGGAATGACGGCGGCGGGGTCTCCGGGGTTGGCGCTGGCGGGCGCGGCAAGCACGGCGATGCTGTCGTCGGCGCTGAACGAGGTCGACCCGAGCCGTGCCGGATAGGCGGCGCGGTCGAGGAACAGCGCGGCGTTCTCGCGGTCGCCGATGCGCTCCAGCCCCCGCGCGACGAGCGTCAGCGCATAGCTGTCCGCGTCGCCGCGCAGCACCACCGGGGCCAGGACGTCGAGCGCGTCGCGCGCGGCATCGGTGCGCAGCAGCCCAACCGCGAGCAGCTTGCGCGCGGTAATATTCATCGGCTGCATCGCGACGAGCTGGCGCAGCGCCTCGATCGCCTGGCGATCGGCGCCCGCTTCGAGCTGGAGCGCCCCGTTGAGGAGCACCGCGCCGGGCAGATTCGCGAGTGCGCCGCCGGTGCGCGCCAGCAGCCTGCGGGCGAGGTCCGGATCGCCTGCGCGCGCGGCGAGCACGGCCTGGAGATAATGGGCCTGCGGGCTGCCGGGTCGCGCCTGAAGCGCGCGCCGCGTGGCGGCGAGCATGTCGACGGTGCGGCCCGCATCGCCCAGCGTGGCGGCATATTCGATCAGCGCGTCATGGTGCCAGGGATCGCGCTTCAGCGCCGCTTCGAACCAGGGAAGCGCCGCGACAAGACCATATTGGCTGCGCACCAGCTCGCCGCGCAGCACCAGCGCGTCGGTGTTGCCCGGATCGAGCGCCACTGCACGCTCGCTCGCCTCGATCGCGCCGAGCAGGTCACCGGCGGTGGCGCGGAAACGCCCGATATCGGCAACGATTGCGGCGTCCCGCGGCGCCAGCCGCAGCGCCTCGCGCAGTGCCTCGCGCGCCGCTCCGAACTCGCCCTGGCTAGTGAGGATGCGCGCCCGGACCCGCAGACCGTAGAGCCGGTCATCGGCATGAGTCTGTTCCACCGTCTGAAGCGCGCGATCGAGATCCCCCTGCAACAGCAGCGCGTGCGCCATGAGATGGGGAATGCGCTTGGGATCATAGCCGGTGGCGACGGCGCGATTGAGCTCGCCCTCGGCGCCGATGCCGTCGTCGTGCTCCAGCATCGTTCGCGCGAGCATCGCGTGCGCGGCGCCCCAGCGCGGATCGTTGCGCACCGCCTCCAGCGCCTGCGATCGCGCAGCGGTGGAATTATGATCGCGCAGGAACTGCTGGCTCTTCGCCAACGCCGCCCGCGCGGCGGCGGGATCGCTGCGCGCCGGCGTCAGCGTCCAGAACAGATAGAGGGCAAGCGCACAGACGGCGAGGCCCGCGCCGATCACGGCAAAGCGACGGAGGGGCAGGCGGCGGCGCCGCTTACGGCTGGAGGTCATAGGCCTTCATCAGATCGTAGAGCGTGGGACGGCTGATGCCGAGCAGCCGCGCGGTGCCGGAGATATTGCCCTCGGCGCGCGCCAGCGCGTGGCGGATCGCCTTGCGGTCGGCGATTTCCCGCGCAGCCTTCAGGTTGATCGGCTGCGCCTCGGCATCCGCGGATTCGAGATCGAGATCGGCGGCGGTGACGTGCTTGCCGTCGGCCATGATGACCGCGCGCTTGATGCGATTCTCCAGCTCGCGGACGTTGCCGGGCCAGTTCCACGCGTCGATCGCGGCCAGCGCGTCGGGCGCGAACTGGCGAACGCCGGTGTTCATCGCCTCGGCATGTTTGCGCAGGAAATGGCGCGCCAGCAGCCCGGCGTCGCCCGGCCGCTCCGCCAGGCTGGGGATGCGCACCACGATTTCGGCGAGGCGATAATAAAGATCCTCGCGGAAGCGGCCGTCGGCGACCATCGCGTCCACGTCCTGATGCGTGGCGCAGACGATGCGCGTGTCGACCGGGATCGGCTTGCGCCCGCCGATCCGCTCGATCACGCGTTCCTGCAGGAAACGCAGCAGCTTGACCTGGAGCGGCAACGGAATGTCGCCCACTTCGTCGAGGAAGAGCGTGCCGCCGTTCGCCTGCTCGATCTTGCCTTCGGTGGTCTTCACCGCGCCGGTGAAGGCGCCCTTTTCATGGCCGAACAGCTCGCTTTCGAGCAGCGTTTCGGGAATCGCGGCGCAGTTGATCGCGACGAATGCGCCTTTTCTGCGGGGGCTCGCCTGGTGGAGACCGCGCGCGAGCAATTCCTTGCCGGTGCCGCTGGCGCCGAGCAGCATCACCGACACGTCGGCGCCGGCGACGCGTTCGATGGTACGCGTGACCTTCAGCATTTCCGGGCTGCCGGTGATCATGCCGCCCAGCACCGCGCCGGCCTCCACTTTCTCGGAGAGGCGTCGGTTCTCGGCTTCCAGCGCGTGAACGTGAACGGCACGCGCGACGATCAGGCCCAGCGCGTCGATATCGATCGGCTTCTGGTAGAAATCCCAGGCGCCCAGCGCGATCGCCTTCAGCATGCTTTCGTGCGCGCCATGGCCGGAAGCGACGATCACCTTGGTGTCCGGCTTGAGGCTGAGGATCGTCTCGAGCGTCGCAAAGCCTTCCGAGGTGCCGTCGGGATCGGGCGGCAGGCCCAGATCGAGCGTGACGACTGGCGGCTCTTCGGCACGCAGTTGGGCGATCGCGCTCTCGCGGTCGCCTGCGACCAGCACCTCATAACCGTCATAGGCCCAGCGCAGCTGGCGCTGGAGGCCGGCGTCGTCCTCGACGATCAGCAGCTTGGGACGAGGATCGGTCATGCCGCTTCTCCCATTCCCACATCGGCGGCGTGCGCTGCCTTCAGCGTCACCCGAAAGCGGCTACCGCTGCCTTCGCGCGACGTGACCGCGATGCTGCCGCCCATTGCCTGCGCGAGCTGGAGCGCCTCGAACGCGCCGATGCCGAAGCCGCCTTCCTTCGAGGAGACGAAGGGCTTGAACAGCCGGTCGCGCACGAAGCCGGGCGACATGCCGCAGCCACGGTCGATCACGTCGATCGTGACGCGGAGCCCATCGGCGCCGACATCGAGCGTCACCGGCTCGTGCGGCGGGCTGGCATCGACTGCGTTCTGGATCAGATGGCCGAGCAGCTGCTCGAGCCGCGCGGGGTCCGCGTGGGCGACGGCGGCGCGCGTGCCGGTGGCCGCGATCGGATGCTGCTTGGCGCGCGCCGCAGCAAGGCGCTCGACCAGCGGCATGACCTCGACCGCATGGGGTGCTTCGGCGCGGCTGCGATGGTGCTGCGAAAGGCGGGCGAGCAGTGCGTTCATGCGTTCGACCGATTCCTTCAGCGTCACGACCATGTCGGCGCGGAACTGCGGGTTGTCGGCGTGGCGCTCGGCGTTGCGGGCGACGAGGGTCAGCTGGCTCACGAGATTCTTGATGTCATGAAGGATGAAGGCGAAGCGGCGGTTGAATTCATCGAACCGCTGCGCCTCGGCGAGCGCTTCCTGTGCGCGCGCTTCGGCGAGATAGCTGGCGACCTGACGGCCGGCGACCTTGAGCAGGTCGAAATCCTCCCAATCGAGCGCGCGCGGCAGCGGCGGCCGCGCGAGCAGGATCGCACCGGCGAGCTGCCCCAGATGCGGCAGCGGCACCAGCACCCAGGCCTTCTGAAGATCGAGCATCCATTGCGGCACGGCGGCGAGATCGGCGCCTTCGGCAGCGTTCTGGCGCAGCGCGTCGAGTTCGATGATCCGCCCGGTGCGGGCGAGATGGCGGGCAAGTGCCGCATCGCTGGCGGCCGGCAGCATGTCGCGTCCCCAATTCCAGGCAGCGCCCGGGCCGAGGCCGCTGCCGTCCGGGACAAGCAGCAGCCCGGCCGGCGAATCGGTCAGATCGGCGATCGCCTTCACGATTCGCTCGTCCAGCGGAGCCGCGCCTTCCGGCTGGCCCAGCGTTTCGGTGAAGCGGATCCATTCGGCGCGATAATCATAGCGGTGGCGGAAGAAATGCTTGGCCAGCTTCACTTTCGCCCAGGCGCGCAGCCATGGCGAGGAGACGAGCGTCAGCACCGCGGCGGTCGAGCCGAAGACGAATGCCGTCTGGAGCACGCGGGCGTTCTCGCCGCCCACCGTCGCCAGCGCACTGGTGGCGAGCGCGAGCAGGGCGACATAGGCGGCGATGCCCACGAGCGAGAGCGATTGATAGGCGACCGTGCGCGATACCTGCATCGACCAGTCGCCCTTGTGGTGCAGCCCCGCGCCGATGCCGGCGGCGACCAGCACCATGGCAACGCCGCGCAGCACGAACAGCTCGGGCGCGAGCTCGCCGGTCAGATAGCCGACGGTGAAGATGTTGAGATCGGTGAGCCAAAGCCCGCCGAGCGCGAGGACGATCCAACGGAGCCCTGCGCCTGCGCCGGGCGCGACTGCGGTGTGCAGCGCCTGCACGAGCAGCAGCGCCGCGACCGTGACGAGCATCTGAAGCAGCAACGCGGCGTCGGCGAAATCGGCGGCGCGATCCGCCGGAGCAGCGCTGCCGAGCATCTGCAGCCCCGCCGAACCGAGCGCCACCAGCCCCACGACTCCATAGACGGTGGCGAGCGCGAAGGGCGGGCGGATGCTGCCGTCGCGCCGATGCAGAACGACCATGAAGCCGAACCAGGCGAGGTTGCGCAGCAGCTCGGCGAGCACCGTCACCAGATCGTCGGCGCCGATGCCGGCGACGGCGAGCGCCCAGAGCGCAGTCGCGGTCAGCGCGACGGTGAGCGGCAGCCGCGGCACCTGTTCCTCGCGGCTGCGGAACGCCCAGAGCGCAACGGCGCCGAAGAGAAGCGCCGCCAGTGCGTGGGTCCACAGGATGAGCGCTCCTGCCATCAGCGGGCACCGTCGGGGAACAGCACGACGCGCAGCGTCTGGAGCAGGATCAGCAGGTCGAGGAAAGGCGAGTAGTTCTTCGCGTAGAAGAGGTCATATTCAAGCTTCTGGCGCGCATCCTCGATCGAAGCGCCATAGGGATAGTTGATCTGCGCCCAGCCGGTGATGCCCGGCTTCACCATGTGGCGCTCGGCGTAATAGGGCAGCTTCTGTTCGAGATCGTCGACGAACTGCGGCCTTTCCGGGCGCGGACCGACGAAGCTCATCTCGCCCTTGAGCACGCTCCAGCACTGCGGCAGCTCGTCGATGCGCAGCTTGCGGATGACCCGGCCGATTCGCGTGATGCGCGGATCGTCCTTTTCGGCCCAGACGGCGGTACCCGCCACTTCGGCATCGACTCGCATCGAGCGCAGCTTGATGATGTCGAAGCCCTCGCCATAAAGGCCGACGCGCCGCTGGCGGTAGAAGGCAGGGCCCTTGCTGTCGATCCGGATGAGCAGCGCTGTCAGCAGGATGAGCGGCAGGGTCAGTGCGAGCAGCACGAGGCTGGCAGCGATGTCGAACATGCGCTTGAACACGCCCGAGAGCATCCGCCCCGAGGAGAATCCGTCCGAGAAGATCAGCCAGCTGGGATTGACGCTGTCGAGATCGACCCGACCGGTCTCGCGCTCGAGGAAGGTCGAGGTGTCATTGACGTGGACGCCGGTGGTCTTGATCCGCAGCAGATCCTTCAGCGGCAGCGCGTTGCGACGCTCCTCGAGCGCTAGCACCACTTCGCTCGCGTTGAGCAGCACGACATGATCAGCCAGATTGTAGATGGCGTCGCGCGCGATCGCTTCGGGAATCACGCGATTGACGTCGCTCATCGCGACATAGCCGACGATGACGAAGCCGGAGCCGGGCGTCTTCGACAGAGCCTTGAGCCGCGCCGCGCGCGGCCCCGCGCCGAGCACGACCACGCGCCGCTTGAATGCCTGGCTGCCCAGCGTCGAGCCGAGCAGGATGCGCAGCAGGATGAGCAGCACGATCGCGAAGCCCATCGCGAAGAGCAGGTTCGAACGCCAGAAGGTGAGCGCCGGGACGAGAAAGAAGATGACGCTCAGGAAGATCACGCCCAGCGACACCGCGACGATCAGCCGGGCGGTGGCGTAGCGCAGCGATTGCAGCGCATCGGGCCCATAGACGCCGACCGCGATCATCGCGAGTTCGAGCGATGCGGCAAAGCTCGCGAGCTGGGGAAGGCGCGTGTAGACCGGCTGGGTGAGCATGCCGATCTGCTGGGCGCGGACGATCCAGCCCAGCTCGGCCGCAACGACGAGCAGCACGATGTCCAGCAGGCCGAGCAGCAGCACGGCATTGGGAACATAGTGTTTGAAAAGGCGGATCACTGCGGCCGCTCGCCCTTGGGTCCAAGTGTAAACGATACCGACACTGGCAGTCGGTGTCGCCGAAATTGACGAAGAAATGCTGAACGTGCCGGGAAAGCGCGCGCGAAGCGGTTTGACCGCCGTCGGTCAGACTCTAAAGGGGCGGCAAGGAGAAGCCGCGATGTCGACCGTCAAGCCGATCGTTCCAGTCATCCTGTCCGGCGGCTCCGGAACCCGCCTGTGGCCGCTGTCGCGCCCTGAAAAGCCGAAGCAGCTGCTGCCGCTCACCGCCGAGGAGACGATGCTCCAGCTCACCGCACGGCGAGCGGACGGCGCTGCGTTCGCGAAGCCCATCGTCGTCGCGAACGCAGCGCATGCGGATCTGGTCGAGGACCAGCTGCGCGCCGCGGGGGCGGAAGCGCAGGCGCTGATCCTCGAGCCGATGGGGCGCAACACCGCGCCTGCGATCGGGCTGGCTGCGATCGCAGCGGGTGCTGGGCCGGATCCGCTGCTGGTGATGCCTTCCGATCATGTTATCGGCGACGTCGCGGCGTTTCATGCCGCAGTGCAGGCGGCGCTGCCGCTCGTCGCCGAAGGTTGGCTGGTCACGTTCGGCATCGCGCCGGACGCGCCGGAGACCGGCTATGGCTGGATCAAGATCGGGAAGGCGATCGGCACAGGCGTGCACGAAGTCGAGCGGTTCGTCGAAAAGCCGCCGCGCGAAGCGGCCGAGGCGATGCTTGACTCGGGCGATCATGCCTGGAACGGCGGCATCTTTCTGTTCCGTGCCGATATTTTCCTCGGTGCGCTGGCGGCGCATGCTCCCGAGATGCTGGTCGCCACGCAGCGGTCGATGGAAAAGGCGCGGCGCGAGGGCGCGCGCATCTGGCCCGACGCGGAGGAATTCGCCGCCTCGCCCGCCGATTCGATCGACTATGCCGTCATGGAAAAAGCGCCGCGGGTGGCCGTCGTGCCCGTCTCGATGGACTGGAGCGACGTCGGCAGCTGGGATGCGCTGCATGCGATCAGCGCATGCGACGAGGGCGGCAACGTCTGCCGGGGGGAGGGCATCCTGGCGATCGATGCGCAGAACTGCCTGATCCGGGCGGAGGGCGGCAAGCGCGTGGCGCTGGTCGGCGTCTCCGACCTGATCGTCGTGGCGAGCGGCGACGACGTTTTGGTGTTGCCGCGCGGGCGCAGCCAGGACGTGAAGAAGATCATCGAAGCGATGAAGAAGGGCTGACGGGCGGCTCGCCCGGCGTGGCCCGATGGATTTCGCGGATCTGATCCTTGCCGTCGCGGCCGGTCTGGCGGGGGGCGCGATGAACGCGCTGGCGGGCGGCGGCACCTTTGCCACGCTGCCCGCGCTGCTCGCGCTCGGCTTGCCGGCGAACATCGCCAACGCGACGTCGAACTTCGCGCTGTTGCCTGGTGCGGCGGCGAGCGCCTGGACGTTTCGCGACGAGCTCTCGCCGATCGCCAGAGTTGCGATCCCGTTGCTTGCGGCGATCACCTTCGCGGGTGGACTGGTCGGCAGCCTGCTGCTGGTGCTGACTCCTACCGAAACGTTCGACGTCCTCATCCCGTGGCTGACGCTCTATGCCTTCGTGGTGCTCGCCTTCGGGCGGCGCGCGGCGGCATGGCTTCATGCGCGCGTCACGATCGGGCGGCGTACACTGATGGCGGCGCAGTCGCTGCTCGGCATCTATGGCGGCTATTTCGGCGGCGGCGTAGGGCTGATGACGACTGCGACCTACGGCCTGCTCGCCAACGTCAGTCCGCGCGACATGTTCGCCGCGCGCACGCTGATGCTGGCGGTCGCGAACTTCGCGGCGGCGATCGTGTTCGTCGCCTTTGCGATGGTAGCGTGGGACCGCTGCCTGCCGGTGCTGGCGGGGGCGCTCGCCGGCGGCTGGCTGGCGGCGCGGCTCGGCAAGGGGCTTTCGCCCGCGCTCGTGCGGGGCGGCACGCTGGCGATCACGGCCGCGACGACGATCGTCTTCTTCGTGCGCGCCTATGGCTGAGGGCGCCGCATCGCGAATTTCTCGCCCGGCTCGAAATAGTCCGCCGGGCCGCCGCCGCGCAGGATCGGGCGCGCGCGCTCGGTGACGTAAACGCCGCCTTCCAGCATCGCCGGGTCGATGTGCACGCCGATGACTTCGCCCAGGATCATCCAGGCGTCGATCTCGGCCCCTATGTGGTCGGTCAGCCGGATCAACTGGGTGAGCCGGCATTCGAACTGCACCGGACTGCCTCCGACGCGCGGTGGAGCGACCAGCCGGCTGGGCAGGGGATCGATCGCGGCGCGCTCGAACTCGTCGACATCCTCGCCGGTGGAGGTCGCATTCATCGCATCGGCCTGAGCGCGGGTGGCGAGATTCCACACGAATTCGCGCGTCTCCGCGATATTGGCGACGCTGCCTTTCCAGCCGACCGAGGAAAAGCCGATGATCGGCGGGCGATAGTTGAACAGGTTGAAGAAGCTGTACGGCGCCAGGTTGCGCTTGCCCGCCGCCGACAGGCTGCTGATCCAGCCGATCGGCCGCGGCGCGACGATGGCGTTCATCGGATCGTGCGCCAGCCCATGGCCGGCAGTGGGTTCGTAGAAATGGAATGCGGTCACAATAGCCCCTGATCGTTGCGGCCCATGGAGGAGAGAAACGCGCGACGGCAGCCCTGTTCCCCGGCCGCATCTGTCCCTAGACTATCGCTGTGCCGATGCGAGGAGATGCGATGCAAGCGCCCGCCCCCGAGCCTGATGCGCAGGCGGCCGAGCCGCCGCGCAGCGTCTATCGCCATGCGGTGGCGACGCGCATCTGGCATTGGATCACCGCACTGACAATCTTTGTCCTGATCGGCAGCGGCATGGTGATCTCCGATGCGCATCCGCACCTTTATTGGGGGCACTATGGCGCCAATTTCGACGAACCCTGGCTGAGCCTGCCGCGCTTCACCGACTGGGGGCTGTTCGGCTGGGACATGCAGATCACCATTCCGAGCTATTACAGCCTGGCGATGGCGCGCCGCTGGCATCTGCTGTTCGCGCTGGTGCTCGGTTTCGGGCTGCTGATCTTCATGATCTGGAGCCTCGCGAACCGCCATTTTCAGCGCGATCTGCGCGTGCGGCGGCGCGAACTGCGGCCGGGCGCGCTCTGGGCGGATCTCCGGGCGCATGCGACGCTGCGGTTCCACGATCCCGATGATCCGGGCGCCTACAACAGCTTTCAGAAGCTCTCCTATGCAGGCGTCATCTTTGTGCTGTTGCCGGTGGCGATCTTCTCCGGCCTGGCGATCGCGCCCGGAATGGATGCCGCCTGGCCGTGGCTGCTCGATCTGTTCGGCGGGCGGCAGAGCGCGCGCTCGGTCCATTTCATCGCCGCCGCGCTGCTCACGCTCTTCATCGTCGTCCATCTCGCGCTGGTGATCCTTGCCGGCCCGGTGAACGAGATCCGTTCGATGCTCACCGGCCGCTGGCGCGTGCCCGAGGAGGACCATTCATGACTCGCCTGATCACGCGCCGCACGCTGATCGGCGGACTGGCCGCCGGCGCGGGCGGGATGCTCGCCGGATGCGATTCGATCACGCAGAGCGATACCGGCCGCAGCGTGCTGTTCACCGGCGAGCATATTCACAAGGCGCTCCAGCGCGGGCTGATGACGCGCCGCGCGCTCGCCCGCGAGTTTTCGCCGGAGCAGATGAGCCCGCACTTCCGCACCAACGGCAACACCAATCCGAACACGCCGGAATATGAGGCGCATTTCGCGAACGGCTTTGCCGATTGGCGCTTGAGAGTCGACGGACTGGTGCGCCGGCCGCTTGCGGTCAGCCTGGCGCAGCTTCAGGCGCTGCCGCAGCGCGCGCAAATCACTCGGCACGACTGCGTCGAAGGGTGGAGCGCGATCGGCAAGTGGCAGGGGCCCCGGCTGGCGACTCTGCTCGACGCTGCGCGGCTCGATCCGCGCGCCAACTATATCGTCTTCCACTGCGCCGACAGCTTCGGCGGCACCCGCTACTACGAGTCGATCGATCTGGTGGATGCCTATCATCCGCAGACGATCCTCGCCTGGGCGATGAACGACCGGCTGCTGCCGCGCGGACACGGAGCGCCGGTGCGACTGCGCGTCGAGCGGCAGCTCGGCTACAAGCACGCCAAGTTCGTCATGCGAATCGAAGCGGTCGAATCGCTCGACGCGATCGGCGGCGGGCGCGGCGGTTATTGGGAGGATGCTGCTGGCTATGCCTGGTATGCGGGGATCTGAGACATTGCCGCTGAAGCCGATGGCGCGTCGCAGCATTTTTCGGTAGGTGCCGCTGCCATGGCAGTGATCGATCGATTGTTCGCGCGTGCCTTCCGGCGCGGCCTATTGACCGTAGTGCATCCCGACGGCAGCCGACGGACCTTCGGCGAGCCGGACCCCGAACTCCCCTCCGCCACCATCCGGCTGTCGCGCGGTGCCGCCGCCGCGATCCTGCGCGACCCAGGGCTGGGCCTGGCCGAGGCGTTCATGGACGGTCGGCTTACGATCGAACAGGGCGACATCATGGGCGTGCTGACGCTCGCCATGGCGAACAGTCCCTGGGAGGCAAACGACACGCTGCTTCTTCCCGGGCCGTTGCGCCGCAGCGTCGATGCGATCGGGCATCGCCTCGGCCGGATCAACATGCGGCGGCAGGCGAAGCGCAACGTGGCGCACCATTACGACCTCTCCGATCGCCTCTACGATCTCTTCCTCGATGCCGACCGGCAATATAGCTGCGCCTATTTCTCCGATCCGGCGAACAGCCTCGAGCAGGCACAGGCCGACAAGAAGGCGCATATCGCGGCGAAGCTGGCGATCGAGCCGGGGATGCGCGTGCTCGACATCGGCTGCGGCTGGGGCGGGATGGCGCTCTATCTCCACGCCAAGACCGGTGCCGATGTCACCGGCATCACTCTGTCCGAGGAACAGCTGAAGGTGGCGCGCCGCCGCGCCGCCGAAGCGGGTGTTTCGGACCACGTCCGCTTCGAGCTGATCGATTATCGCGACGTCGCGGGCAGGTTCGACCGGATCGTCTCGGTCGGCATGTTCGAACATGTCGGGCCCCCGAACTATCGCACCTTCTTCGCCAGGTGCCGCGAACTGATGACGCCCCAGGGAGTGATGCTGATCCACACGATCGGCCGGCTCGGAAAACCCGGCGTCACCGATCGTTTCACCTCCAAATACATCTTCCCCGGTGGCTATATCCCGGCGCTGTCCGAGATCGCGCGCGGCTATGAGGGCATGCGCTATTTTTTGACGGATGTAGAAGTGCTGCGCCTCCACTATGGCATCACGCTCCAGCACTGGTACGACCGGACCGTCGCCGCGCGCGAGGCGATCGTCGATCTCTACGACGCGCGCTTCTATCGCATGTGGACCTTCTATCTCGCCGGAGCGTGCCTTTCGTTCCGCTACGGCGGAATGGCGAATTACCAGCTCCAATTCTCCCGCGCGCGCGACACGCTGCCGATCACGCGCGACTATATGATCGACGCCGAGCGGGCACTGCGTCAGGACGGATAGGCGGCATCTTCGTGGCGATCGCCGCCGAAGCCGAACTTGGCGGGGCCGAGAGCCACGGTACCCACGCCTCGTATAGACGCAGGATCCTTCCGCGGCGCGACTGGCACCCCGCTGCCACCGCTGGTGCCCGCCGCTTCCCGGCAGTAGGGCGGCATTGATGTCCCGCCCGCTCAGTCGCCGTGCGATCTTCGCCCAGGCCTGGCCGATCATGCTCGGCCAGACGACGGTGCCGCTCGTCGGGCTGGTCGACACTGCGGTGGTCGGCCGCACCGGCGATGCCGCTGCGCTTGCGGGTGTCGCGCTGGGCGCCGCGATCGTCAACTTCCTGTTCTGGAGCTTCGGCTTTCTGCGCATGGGAATGACGGGGCTCACTGCGCAGGCGGAGGGCGCCGGCGACGCCGCCGAAGTGCACGCGATGCTGGCGCGGGGGCTTGCCGCGGGGCTCGCGCTCGGGGTGCTGCTCGTCCTGTTGCAGACGGTGCTGATCCCCGCTTCGCTCGCGCTGCTGTCCGGTGGCGAAGGACTGGACGCCGCGGCGCGGGGCTATGTCACTGCGCGCTTTCTCGGCGCGCCTGCCGCGCTCGGGGTGTTCGCGATCAACGGCTGGTTGCTGGGGCTCGGCCGGACCCGCGCGGCGCTGCTGCTTCAGATCGTGATGAACGTCGTCAACGCGGGGCTCGACACACTGTTCGTCTGGCAGTTCGGCATGGGCGCCGAGGGCGTCGGGCTGGGAACCGCGCTTGCCGAATGGACGGCGCTGGCGGTGGGGCTGGTGATCGCCGCGCGCCTGCTGGGCGGACGGGCGCTGCTCGATCTGCGCGGCAAGGGCGTGTTCGCGCTCGAAGCGATGCGGCGGCTGTTCGGCGTCAATGCAGCGATCATGATCCGCACCGTCGCGCTGCTCACTCTCTTCGCCTGGTTCACCAATGCCGGCGCGCGGCTGGGCACGGTTCCGCTCGCGGCTAACCATGTGCTGCTGCAGTTCGTGTCGGTCTCGGCCTTCGTGCTCGATGGTTTCGCCTTCACTGCCGAGTCGCGGGTCGGAATCGCGATCGGCGGCGGCGCACGGGCGGATTTTGCGCGCGCAGTTCGGCTGACCGGCGAATTTTCGCTGGCGGCGGGCCTGTTCTTCGCAGCGGCGTTCCTGATCGCCGGGCCGCCGCTGATAGATCTGCTGACGACCGATCCGGAGGTCCGGGCGACGGCGCGGGCCTTCCTGCCGATGGCGGCGGCCGTGCCGCTGGTCGGCATGCCGGCGTGGCTGCTCGACGGCGTGTTCATCGGGGCGGCGCAAGGACATGCGCTGCGCAACGCGGCGCTGCTCGCGACGGGGCTCTACATCGCGACCGATCTGCTGTTCCGCCCGTTCGGTCTCGCGGGCGCCTGGACTGCCTTCGTGCTCGCCTATGTCTATCGCGCGGCCGCGCTGGGCGTCTATTGGCCCGGGCTTTCGCGGAGCATTGCGGAACCCGCGCCTCGCTCCTAGAGCGCGGGACGATTTCCTGCCGATCTGGAGTTTCCGCATGGCCGACAAGATCAACCGTATCGTCCTTGCCTATTCGGGCGGGCTCGACACCAGTGTGATCCTGAAGTGGCTGCAGCAGAATTATCAGGCGGAGGTCGTCACCTTCACCGCCGATCTGGGGCAGGGAGAGGAGCTGGAGCCTGCCCGCGCCAAGGCCGAGCTGATGGGCGTGAAGCCCGAGCACATCTACATCGACGATCTGCGCGAGGAGTTCGTCCGCGATTTCGTGTTCCCGATGATGCGCGCCAATGCGCTCTACGAGGGGCTCTATCTGCTCGGAACGTCGATCGCGCGCCCGCTCATTTCCAAGCGGCTGATCGAGATCGCGCATAAAGTGGGCGCCGACGCGGTCGCGCACGGCGCCACCGGCAAGGGCAATGATCAGGTCCGCTTCGAGCTTTCGGCCTATGCGCTCGATCCGGACATCAAGGTGATCGCCCCCTGGCGCGAATGGGATCTCACCAGCCGCACCGCGCTGATCGACTTCGCCGAGAAGCACCAGATCCCCGTGCCCAAGGACAAGCGCGGCGAAAGCCCGTTCTCCACCGACGCGAACCTTCTCCACACCTCGTCCGAGGGCAAGGTGCTCGAGGATCCGTGGGACGAAGTGCCCGATTACGTCTATTCGCGCACGGTGAACCCCGAGGACGCGCCCGACGCGCCCGAATTCATCACCATCGATTTCGAAAAGGGCGACGGCGTCGCGCTGAACGGGCAGGCGATGTCGCCCGCCACGCTGCTGGCCGCGCTCAATGAGCTGGGGCGCAAGCACGGCATCGGCCGGCTCGATCTGGTCGAGAACCGCTTCGTCGGGATGAAGAGCCGCGGCATGTACGAGACGCCGGGCGGCACCATTTATCACCTCGCGCATCGCGGCATCGAGCAGATCACGCTCGATCGCGGCGCGGCGCACCTCAAGGACGAGCTGGCACCGCGCTATGCCGAGCTGATCTACAACGGCTTCTGGTTCAGTCCCGAGCGCGAGATGCTCCAGGCGGCGATCAACCACAGCCAGGAGAAGGTCGCGGGTACCGTCCGGCTCAAGCTCTACAAGGGCGGCGTTTACGTCGTCGGGCGCAAGTCGCCCAACACCCTCTATTCGGAAAAGGTCGTCACCTTCGAGGACGATCAGGGCGCCTACGACCAGCGCGACGCGGCGGGCTTCATCAAGCTCAATGCGCTGCGGCTGCGGCTGCTGGGGCGGCGGGATCGGGGGTAGGAAGTCGGGGCGGGGCAGCCGGCGACTGCAAGCCGGCTGCGGCGCCGCTCCGTACTCCGGCTCAGTCCGAGTGCAGGATGAATCGTCGGTTGAGCGGCTGCACCGGCCGGGCGTTGTCGGCATAGAGGCGCGCCAGCGCGGCGATCTGCTCGGGCGAGCCGGTGATCGGCTGCTCCATCACGAACCAGTCGACGGTCTCGCTGCATGGCGGGGTCGTCAACGATCCGGCATAGCGGTACACTGCCGGCTCCTGTGGAAGCAGATTGGTGATGGCGAGCCGCGCCGCGGCGCCGCGCTCGCCCTCGAGTTCGTCGAGCACTGCCTGCAGCGCCGGATTGGCCGCGCCTTCCTGCACGAAGACGCCGATCACGCCGAGCATCCCATCCTCGCGTCGATGCACGAAATGGGCCTCGAGCGGGAAGCGCCTGCCTTGCAGCAGATGTTCGGCGGGCGTGTGGAAATGGAACTGAAGCAGCTCGTAGCGGTGATCTCTGCTGGTGAAGCCGCCGGCATTGGCCACGTTCACTTGAACACCATGGCCGGTGTCGACGACTTCGCCCTCCACCGGCTGCCAGCCGATCGCCACCGGCCCCAGCGCGGCAGGAATGGCGTCGTGCAGGTCCACCGGCGATCCCTGCCGGCCGGTAGTGCACAAGGCATAGTCTTCGCTGATCTCGCCCCAGGCGGAGGGCCCCGTGGCGCCTTCATAGCCCCACGTGGCGCCATGTGCGCCTGTGGCGGGCGGCGTGTCGGCCACGGTGCAACCCGCCAGCGCGGCGGCGCCCAGCAGCATGGCGATCGATCCGGATCTGATGGCCATTTTCTTTCCTTTCTCGTCTGTCTCCTCAGTATGGATCGACTCAGGAAAGGGCTTCGCGAGGCTCGGCGGCGCGCGCCCTTCTGTTCCGATCACTCTTCGCCAACGGGCCTGTCGCCAAAGGGTTCTGAGCAGAAGCAGGGTGCGTCGGCCGGCGCCGCCTTCGCCTGTCGCCTCGCGCCTTGACGATCCGCCCCCATGGACTGCCGCCCTCCGCCGCTCCATAAACGCGCACGCGGCGCCGCGTGGAGGCGCTGCCAAGCGGAGGGATCGGAACGATGCGGAATTGGGCGACGGGTGCGGCGGTTGTGGCGCTGGCGATGGCGGGTTCGGCGCATGCGCAGGATAGCGCACCGGACGCGCCGGTCTCCTATGACGTCTCCTTTCCCGAGGCGGAGCATCACGAGGCGCGGATCACCGTCACCTATCGCGACCTGCCCGCCGAACCGGTCACCTTCCGCATGTCGCGCTCGTCGCCGGGGCGCTATGCGATCCACGAATTCGCCAAGAACGTCTATTCGGTTTCCGCGGTCGACGGCGCGGGCAATCCGCTGCCGATCGCGCGCACCGATCCCTACAGCTGGACGGTGCCCGAGCATGACGGGACGGTGGCGCTGAGCTACACGCTCTATGCCGATCGGGCCGACGGCACCTATTCGCAGATCGACACTACCCATGCGCATCTCAACATGCCCGCCACCTTCCTGTGGGCCGAGGGGCAGGAGGAGCGCCGCATCCGCGTGCGGTTCGAGCCGCTGGAAGGCGCCGACTGGAAGGTCGCGACTCAGCTGCCGGCGGTCGACGGCGAGGCGAATGCCTATTGGGCGCCCAACCTCCAATATTTCATGGACAGCCCCACCGAGCTGAGCGACCACATGGTCCGCGAATGGCAGGTGGGCGACCAGACAATCCGCCTCGCAATCCATCACCAGGGCAGCGCCGAAAGCGCCGATCGCTTCGCCGAAATGGCCAAGCGCGTCGTCGATGCGCAGATCGCCGTCTGGGGCGAGCTGCCGCGGTTCGACTATGGCAGCTACACTTTCATCGCCGATTATCTGCCGTGGGTTTCCGGCGACGGAATGGAGCATCGCAATTCGACGATTCTCAGCAACACGCGCGGGCTCGAAGCGGCGAACTATCAGCAGATCGGCACGCTCAGCCACGAGTTCATTCACGCCTGGAACGTCGAGCGGCTGCGCCCTGCGGAACTGCAACCGTTCGATTTCACCCAAGCAAATCCCACGCCTTCGCTATGGTTCGCCGAGGGCTTCACCAGCTATTATGCGCCGCTGGCACTGATCCGGGCCGGCGAATGGGACCTCGGCCAGTTCCTCAATGTGACCGGCGGAACACTCAACTACATCGTCAACGCTCCCGGCCGCCGCTATGGCTCGCCGCAAGAGATGAGCCTGCGCGCTCCGTTCGTCGATGCGGCGACGGCGATCGACCCGGTCAACGAGAGCATCTTCACCTCCTACTATCCCTATGGCCAGATCATCGGGCTCGCGCTCGACCTGACGTTGCGCCAGCGGTTCGAGGGCGTGACGCTGGACGATTACATGCGCCTGCTGTGGGAAACGCACGGACGCTCCGAGCGGCCCTATACGCCCGATGATCTGCAGGCGGCGCTCGCGCAGGTGACCGGCGACGCGGCCTTCGCCGAGCAATTCTTCGCCGAGACCATCGAGGCGAGCGGCTTGCCCGATTTCGCGCCGCTGCTCGCGCAGGCGGGCCTTTCCTACGAGCTGGCGCGGCCCACGGCAGCCTGGGCGGGACCGGTCGGGCTCGAAGCGGGCGAAGGAGGCGTGCGCGTGACGCAGGCTCCGCCGCCGGGATCGCCGCTCTATGCGGCTGGCGTCGACACCGGCGACACCATTCTGGCCGTCGATGGCGCCGCCGTGGCGGACCCCGGCGCCTGGAGCGCCGCCACGCAGGCGCGTGCGCCCGGCGACCGGGTGGTCGTGGCGGTCCGCCGCCGCGATGGAAGCGAAGTCGCCCTGCCGATGACCTATGCCGCCGATCCTGCAATCACGATCGTGCCGTTTGAAGCCAAGGGGATGCCGCTGACCGATGCGCAGCGCGCCTTCCGTCAGGCGTGGCTGGGCACCGCCGGATAGCCACTGCGCTCAGCGGCGCGGCTGATCGAGCAGGCCGATGAAGAAGGCAGTCACCACCGTTTGCACGCCAAGGCAGCCGAGCAGCATCGACGGGATGGTGAGCCGCATCAGATCCGCCGGGTCCATCGCGCCGAATCCGCTCTGCGCCCAGATCGCCGTCGCAAGTCCCGCGCCGGCGATCCCACCCGCCAGCATCAGCGCACCGGCGATGCACGCCCGCTCGACGGTGAACCAGTTGCGCACGCGGCGCATCAAGCCGCTTTCGGGCCAGAGTCCTGCGATCGCGCCATAGCGCCGCGCGAGCACGCTGAGGCCCACCAATTGCGACCCGATCAGCACTGCCATCGCCGCGAAGATCATCGTGTGCACGCCCAGTCGGATCTGGCCGAGTGCGACGTCGCCGGGGAGCAATCCGATCACGCCCAGCAATCCCGCCGCCGCGAGCGCCAGCCCCGGATAGAGCAGCAGCCACTTCGGAGCATAGATCAGCAGGAAGCGCAGATGCCGCCATCCGTCGCGCCAGGTGCGCAGGTGCGGCGGGCGGCTGCGCCCGTCGGGCTGAAGCGTGGTCGGCACTTCGCGAATGTCGAGCCCGCGCAGCGCGGCCTTCACCACCATCTCGCTTGCGAATTCCATTCCGGGCGCGGTCAGACCCAGGGCAAGCACCGCGTCGCGGCGGAACGCACGCAAGCCGCAGTGAAAATCGCCAACGCGCGTGCCGAAGAAGGTCCGGCCGACGAAGCTGAGCACCGGATTGCCCAGATATTTGTGGAGCGCCGGCATGGCGCCGGGCGCGATGCCGCCGCGGAAGCGGTTGCCCATCACCAGGTCGGCGCCCGCGCGAAGGCTTTCGACGAACGGCAGCAGCGCTTCGAAATCATAGCTGTCGTCGGCATCACCCATCGCCACATAGCGGCCGCGCGCCGCGGCGATTCCGCCGATCAGTGCGGCGCCATAGCCGCGTGCCTCTATCGCCACGATCCGCGCTCCCAGCGCGTTGGCGATCTGCTGCGAACCGTCGGTCGAGCCATTGTCGGCGACGATGATTTCGCCCGCCACGCCATGCCTTGCGAGAAACGCATTGGCCTTCTTGATGCAGACCGCCAGCGTCTCCGCCTCGTTGAGGCACGGCATCACGATCGAAAGCTCGATCGGTGCGGCAGCGCTGGACGGCGTAGGAGTGCGCGGCAGTGGCCGGGCGCGGGCAGGGGCGGCGGACATGGCGGCGTCTCCAACGGGTTGTCCGGGAACTAGGATGCCGCCCCCGAAGAAGTGGTTAACGCACCGCTCCTGCCAATCCGAAACGCGGCGCCGTTAACCATCCTTCAAGGCGGATGCCGCAGGAGAAGACGGACCTGCCACTCGAGGGAACGCGATGCTCAAGCGCCTGCATGCCCGTATCGTGTTCGGCCGCCGCGTTCGAAAGCTCTCGGTGGCGGTGGCGCAGCGCCTGCCGCACGGTGCGCGCGTGCTCGATATCGGCGCGGGCAGCGGCGACCTCGCGCGGCGGGTGATGGCGCTGCGGCCCGATGTGACGATCGAGGGCGTCGACGTGCTCGTGCGTCCTGACACTGCCATTCCCGTCCGGCCCTATGACGGCGTCAGCCTGCCCTTCCCCGACGCCGGTTTCGACGCCGCGATCCTCGTCGATGTGTTGCACCACACCGACGATCCGGGCGCGGTGCTGGCAGAGGCCGCGCGGGTCGCGCGCCATGTCGTCGTGAAGGACCATTTCCGCGACGGCCTCGCCGCCGGCGCGACGCTGCGGCTGATGGACTGGGTGGGCAACGCCGCCCACGGGGTTCGCCTGCCTTACAACTATCTTTCGCGGCGTGAATGGGCAGCGCTGTGGCGCGAGCGCGGGCTCCTGCCCGGCGAGCTTGCCGATCGGCTCGCGCTGTATCCGGGGCCGCTCGGCTGGTTCTTCGACCGGCGGCTCCACTTCGTGACGGTGCTGACCGCCGGCGGCGGAGCAGCCGGGATCGCGCGCTGACCGACAGGAGCGGACCATGACGTTCGACGGCCGCCGCAAGGATGCGCTCACGGCAGCGGCGTTCGCGTTGCTGCTCGCCGCCTGCTGGGTCGCGCGCGACTGGGCACAGCTGCGCTGGCTCAACCTTCCGGATACCGACGACATGATGCGGCTCGCGCAGGTCCGGGACTGGATCGCGGGGCAGGGCTTTGCCGACTGGACTCAGTATCGGCTGGCGCCGCCGGCCGGCGCTCCGATGCACTGGTCGCGGCTCAACGATCTGCTGCCGGCTGCGCTGATCCTGACGGCGCGGCCGTTGCTCGGTCAGTCGAATGCCGAACTGATGGCGGTGATCGTCGCGCCGACGCTGCTGTTCGCCCTTTATCTCACTCTCTCCGCTCGGATGGCTCGGCGCATCGGGCCTCCCGCAGGCGCGCTTCCGGCGATCGTGATCGCGGCGCTGGCCTATCCCGCCAACGCTTTGTTCCTGCCGGGCCGAGTCGATCATCACGCGCTGCAGGTCGTGCTGCTCCAAATCGCTCTCCTGGCGGTGATGCGCCGCGGCGGCTGGCGGTCGGGTGCGGTTGTGGGCGCGATGGTGGCGCTAAGCTTCGGGATCGGGCTCGAGACCGCGCCCCAGCTCGCCGCGCTCGTCGGAGCGTTCTTCCTGCTCTGGCTTGTGCGAGGAA
This sequence comes from Sphingosinithalassobacter sp. CS137, assembly GCF_014334115.1. Lineage (NCBI taxonomy): Bacteria > Pseudomonadati > Pseudomonadota > Alphaproteobacteria > Sphingomonadales > Sphingomonadaceae > Sphingosinithalassobacter > Sphingosinithalassobacter sp. CS137. Next base: position 1,496,816 of record NZ_CP060494.1, on the reverse strand, counting down.
AGGAGGAGCGTGCGCGGGCGATCGGCTTCGGAGCGATGCTGACGGTGGCCACGCTGGCGCTGCTGCTGTTCGCGCGTCCGAGCTACTGGAGCGCCGAATGGTGCGATGCCTTCACGCCTGCCTCCGTAACCGGGGCGGTGGCGGTTGGGGTCGCATGGCTGGTGCTGGGTGCACTCACGCCGGCGTTGCGCGATTGGCGCCTGCGGTTCGCCGTCGGAGCTGGGCTCGGCACTGTGGCGCTGGCGGCCACGCTCGCGAGCTATCCGGTGTGTCTCACCGGTCCCTATGGACCGATGGGGCCGTTTCTTCAGCACGCGATCATCGACAGCATTCCCGAGGCAATCGGGGTCTTCGAACAGCCCAAGGTTTCCGCAGCGATTCAGGCGGCGGCGCTGCTGACGATCGCGCTGATCGTTTTCGCGCTTCGCCTTCGCCGGGCCGATGCCGCGCAACGGCTCGCGATGCTGCCGCTCGGCGCCGTCTATCTGGCGAGCGCAGTGATTCTGCTGTTCCAGCTGCGCGGCGCCTATATGGGCTCGGCGGTCGCGGCGCCGATGCTCGCGCAGCTCGTGCTCGCCGCCCGGGCTCGCGCGCCGCGCTGGCGTCCGTTCGCGCTTGTCGGCGCCTGGTGTGTGTCGGCGGGCGTGCTCTGGCTGGTCGTCACCGGCTGGATCGAGGAGCAGCTTCGCCCCCGCATCGCCGCCGCGACCGAACAGGCGGAGTCGTGCAAACAGGGCGATGTCTGGCACCGGCTGAACGCTTATCCGGCCGGAACCGTGATGACTGCGATGGATCATGGTGCGCGGGTGATCGGCGGAACCCACCACGCCTCCGTCGGCGCCGGCTATCATCGCAACAACCGGGGCAATCTGGCCAGCTATCGCTTCTTTCTCGCCGCGCCCGAACAGGCGCGAGCGATCGCGGCGGAGTGGCAGGTGCGCTATATCCTCTTCTGTCCGGGCGACTTCTCCGAAGTCGGCGTGCCCCATGCGCGGCCGGGCAGCCTGGCCGCGCAGCTCTCACGCGGCGAACCGCCCGCATGGGCCGAGCCGCTCCCCTTGCACGACACTGGCCTTCGCTTCTATCGCATCCGCTGAATTGGCGCGGCGCGGCGCGGAGCGCTTCGCGTCGCGGTTGCGGGGGATGCGGGCGCCTTGGAGACGACGGACCGGCACAGGCTGGAAACGCGCAGCTGGTGGCAGACGCGCTGGTTCGTGCTGTTCGCGGCGCTGGCATCGGCCGTGCCGCTGCTCTGGCCCGACATTCCTCCGCTCGTCGATCTGCCTGGTCATATGGGGCGCTATCGGGTCCAGCTCGACCGCGACACCTATCCCTGGCTGAACGACTGGTATGACTTCCAGTGGCAGCTGATCGGCAATCTCGGAGTCGATCTGCTCGTCGTTCCGCTTGCCAAGCTGTTCGGTCTCGAGCTTGCGGTGAAGCTGATCGTTCTGACGATCCCGCCGCTTACGGTGACGGGCCTGTTGTGGATCGCGCGCGAGGTGCACGGGAAGATCCCGGCGACCGCGCTGTTTGCGCTGCCGCTCGCCTACAACTTCCCTTTCCAATTCGGCTTCGTGAACTTCGCGCTGTCGATGGCGCTGGCGCTCAACGCCTTCGCGCTGTGGCTGCGGCTGGCGCGGCAGGGCCGGTTCGTGCTGCGGAGCTGGCTGTTCATACCGCTGAGCTGCCTCATCTGGCTGACCCACACCTTCGGATGGGGAACGCTGGGCGTGCTTGCCTTTTCGGCCGAGCTGATCCGCCAGCACGACGTGCGCGTGCGCAAGGGCGCGCGATGGCACGAGGATTTCGTTTCGAGCTGGATCGTCCCGTGGTTCCGCGCGGGCATCCAGTGCCTCGTGCTGGCGCCGCCGGTCCTGCTGATGTTCGCCTGGCGGACCGGCGATCACGTCTCCGGCCAGACCGCCGACTGGTTCAACTGGCGCGCGAAGATGCAGTGGGTCACCATGGTGTTTCGCGATCGCTGGCAGCTGTTCGATCTCGCCAGCCTCGGCGTGCTCTATCTGATCCTGTTCAAGGGCGTTCGCGACCCGAACATCGAATATTCGCGCAACCTGCTGCTTTCCGCGCTGTTCCTGCTCGCGGTCTATCTGCTGCTGCCGCGAATCGTGTTCGGCTCGGCCTATGCCGACATGCGGCTGGCGCCCTATATGATCGCGATCGGGCTGGTCGCGCTGCGGCCCAAGCCCGGGCTTTCGATGCGCGGCGCGGCGCTCGTCGCGGCGGCGGGGCTCGCCTTTTTCCTTGTGCGGATCGGCGGCACGACGTGGAGCTATGCGCTGTTCGATCGCAGCTATGATCGCGAGCTTGCCGCACTGGAGGAACTGCCGCCCGGATCGCGGGTCGTCACCTTCGTGGGGTATAGCTGCGCCAACCCGTGGAAAATGTCGCGGCTCGAGCACATTCCCGCGATGGCGTTGGTGCGGCGGCTTTCCTACAGCAACGATCAATGGTCGATGGCCGGGGCGCAGCTTCTCACCGCGCGCTATCGCGCGGCGCGCGGTTTCCGTCAGGATCCGTCGCAACTCATCACGCCGCGTCAGTGCCGGGGCCAGTGGTGGCGCCCCGCGGATCGCGCGCTGGCGCGGTTTCCGCGCGACGCCTTCGACTATGTCTGGATCGTCCAGCCGCCGCGCATCGATCCGGCGTTGATGCAGGGGCTGGAGCCGGTGTGGCGCAGCGGATCGAGCGGCCTCTACCGCGTCGATCCTTCGGTGCCGCCGCCCGCAGGCGAGGCGCCGCGTGCGCCCCTTACGCCGAGGCCTTCCTGAACGGCATCAGTTCGCCCAGATACTCCTCTTCCGCCGCGACTGCCTCGCGCTCGCGGTCCAGATAGTCGGCGACGGCGCGCCGGAAACCGGGATCGGGCAGATAATGCGCCGACCAGGTGCGCACCGGCGCATAGCCGCGCGCCAGCTTGTGCTCGCCCTGCGCGCCTGCCTCGACGCTGGAGAGACCGCGCGCGATCGCGGCGTCGATTGCCTGATAATAGCAGAGCTCGAAATGGAGGAACGGCACGTCCTCGACGCACCCCCAATAGCGGCCATAGAGCGTGTCCGCGCCGATCAGGTTGAGCGCGCCGGCGATCGGCCGGCCGTCCCGCTCGGCCAGGATCAGCAGCACCTTGTCGCCCATCGCCTCGCCGAGCATCGAGAAGAAGGGCCGGGTGAGATAGGGGCGGCCCCATTTGCGGCTGCCGGTATCCTGGTAGAATTCCCAAAAGGCGTTCCAGTGCGCCTCGGTGATCGCCGCGCCGCTCAGATGGCGAACGGTGATGCCGCTCTCCAGCGCCGCGGCACGCTCCTTGCGGATCGCCTTGCGCTTGCGGCTGGCAAGGTCGCCGAGGAACGCGTCGAAGCTGTCGTAGTCCCGGTTGGCCCAGTGGAATTGCGTGCCGGCGCGTACCAGCCAGCCGGCCCGTTCGAACTCCGGCAGCTGTTCGGGCGCCACGAAAGTGGCGTGCGCCGACGACAGGCGGTTCTGGTCGGTCAGCGCCTCGATCGCGGCGATCAGCGCGGCGGCGGCCGCCTCGGGTGCGTCGGCGCGCAGCAGCAGCCGCGGGCCCGGTACCGGCGTGAACGGCACCGCCACCTGCACCTTGGGATAATAGCGACCGCCGGCGCGCTCCCAGGCATCGGCCCAGGCATGATCGAACACATATTCGCCCTGGCTGTGCGACTTGGCATAGGCGGGGGCCACCGCGACCGGCATACCCGCGGCATCGTCGATCACCAGCGGCATCGACTGCCAGCCGGCGCGTGGCGTCGCCGAGCCGGATCGCTCGAGGATCGACAGAAAGGCGTGGCTGACGAACGGGTTGCGACTGCCGGCGCAGGCGTCCCAGTGCGCCGCCGGGATCGAAGCGACACCATCGGCGATGCGGGCAGTGATGGGAAGGGCGCTCACGCGCACGAATGTAGGAGGCGCTGAGCTACAGGCAATCGCCTGCGCCCGGATCATCGTCGCTGATGACGTGTCCCGCGCGCTCCGCTAAGACGCGCGCCCATGAATCGTCCCCGGCTTTCCGTAGTCGTCCCCTGTTACAACGAGGAGGGCTGTCTCGACGCGCTGCATGCGCGCGTATCGGCCGCGGCGCGCACCGCCATGGGCGACTCCTACGAGATCGTCTTCGTCAACGACGGATCGAAGGACGCGACCTGGCAGGTGATGCAGCGGCTGGCCGCCGCCGATCCGCACCTTGTCGCGATCAATCTGTCGCGCAACCACGGCCATCAGCTCGCGCTGACGGCGGGGCTCGATCTCTGCGCCGGCGACGAGATCCTGATCATCGACGCCGATCTCCAGGATCCGCCCGAGCTGCTTGCCGACATGCGCGCCACCATGGCGGCGCAGCAGGCCGACGTAGTCTATGCCGTGCGGCGCAGGCGCGAAGGCGAGACCTTCTTCAAGAAGCTTACGGCGGCGGCCTTTTATCGTGTGCTCGACCGCGTGACCGACACGCCCATTCCGCTCGACACCGGCGACTTCCGCCTGATGAGCCGCCGCGCGCTCGACGCTTTCCTCTCGTTGCCCGAGCAGGCGCGGTTCATCCGAGGGATGGTCGCCTGGATCGGCTTCCGCCAGGTGCCGTTCGTCTATGACCGGGCCGAACGCCATGCGGGCGAAAGCAAATATCCGCTTGGCAAGATGATCCGCTTCGCGCTCGACGCGGTCACGGGATTCTCGACGGCGCCGCTGCGCTTCGCCAGCCATGTCGGCCTGTGGCTGACGGCGGCGTCGGTGCTGCTCGTGCTCTACATTGCGGTCGGCTGGCTCAGCGGGTCGGCAGTGCAGGGCTGGACCTCGACGATGCTCGTCGTCGTGCTGCTCGGCGCGGTGCAGATGTTCGTGCTTGGCATGATCGGCGAATATCTCGGCCGGCTCTACGTCGAATCGAAGCGACGCCCGCTCTATCTGGTCGCGGACGTGGCCGGGCCGGTGCAGGGCCATGCCCGGCTGGGCTATCGCTATCAGGATTCGGGCGCGGTCAGCGTCTCGCCGCAGGTCTGGGATCAGCCCGAGGGCGAGGCGAGCACGATCAGCGACAGTCCGGGCGAGAACGGGATACGCCCGAGCGCGTGACGCTCGAGGCGGAAGATCCGTTCGAACGCCGCGTTGAGCGGGGCAGGCGGCGGCGAATCGTCGCTATCGTCCTTGCCGGTCAGCTTGCCCGCCAGGCGTGCCGCGACCGCAGCGGGAAACAGCAGCGAGTTGAAATAGCCGAGCTTGCGCCAGCGCAGACCGGCCGCGCGCAGCGCCGCCTTCAGCGTCTTCTTCGAATAGCGCCGCTGGTGATGGTTCACCGTGTCGTGCGCGCTCCACATCCATTGATGGGCAGGGACGGTGATCAGGATCTTCCCGCCCGGCTTCAGGCATTGCGCCATCGCCCGCAGCGCCGCGACGTCGTCCGCCACATGCTCGACCACGTCGAGCACGGCGATCAGATCATAGGCGCCGCGCGGCACGTCTCCCAACTCGGGCAGCGGCGCGGTGCCGACCGGTTTTCCCAGCCGCTCGGCGGCCATCGCGCCCGCCGTTTCGTCGATCTCGATCGCGTCGACTTCGCCGAATCGCGCGAGCATCGGCAGGTTGTGGCCGGTGCCGCAGCCGATCTCCAGAATGCGCGCGTCCCGCGGCAGACCGCCCCAGCGCTTCAGATAGTCCGCCAGCACCTCGCGGCGCGCGCGATACCACCAGTGGCTGGTGTCGTGCTGCGCCATCCGCTCGTAGACGATCCGTTCCATATCAGCCGAACACCCATTGCCGGTTGAGCGCGAAAGTGGCGAGCGGCGTCACGAACAGCAGCGGCACCACCGGTGTCCATTCCGGAAGCCCGAGCAGCGCGACGCAGAACCACGTCCAGAAGGCGTTGAGGCCATAGCTGATCAGGCTGACGACGAAGAAGCGAGTCGTGGTTCGCCGCACATCGTCGCGCCGGCCGTGGCCCTTGAAGCTCCAGCGGCTGTGGAGGACATAGCCGACCGCGACGCAGACCAGATAAGCGCCGAACATCGCCGCCTGCGGGTGAATCGCCGTCGAGAGCACGAGTCCCGTGTAGAGTGCGCCGCCCAGCAGGGTTACGCCGCCGCCGGTGATGCCATAGCGGATCAGCTGGCCGAGAAGGCCGCTGTCCCGCATCGCCTGCACCCGTCGAACGATCGCCGTCACGTCTGTCCTGCTCTTTCGCCCGCCGCACGAACGGAAGGAGTTTCCGTCGGGCGTCGAGCGCACTAAGGCGCCGGAGAGCATAGGGGAAGCCTTTTGAAGCGCTTGGGATGGGGCGGGTTCCGCCTCGATCGGGAATTGGATCGCCACTGGCTGCGCTGGGCGCTGCTTGCCTGGGCGGCGGTGGCCGTCTGGTATCTGTGGCAGCGCTGGCCGCAGGTCCAGTGGCTCGCGCTGGGCGATACCGACGATAATATGCGGCTGATGCAGGTCCGCGCCTGGCTGGCCGGGCAGGGGTGGTACGATCTGCGCCAATATCGGCTCGATCCGGCGTTCGGCGGGTTCGACATTCACTGGTCGCGGCTGGTCGATTTGCCGCTCGCCGGCCTGATCCGACTGTTCAAGCCGTTCGTGGGGACCGCCTGGGCCGAGCGGCTCGCCTCCGGCATCGCGCCGCTGCTGCCGTTGGCGGTGGTGATGACGGCGCTTTCCGTGACGGCGCGGCGGCTGATCGCGCCCGCGGCGTGGCCGGTCGCGCTGATCGTGCTGATGGGCTGTACCTCGACCATGTTGATGTTCGCGCCGTTGCGGATCGATCATCATGGCTGGCAGCTCGCCTGTCTTGCCGTCACGGTCGCCGGGCTCGCCGATCCGCGGCGCGCACGCGGCGGCGCCACCGTCGGCCTTTCGAGCGCGGTGTCGCTGACGATCGGGCTCGAGATGCTGCCCTATTGCGCGATGGCCGGAGCGATCGTCGCGCTACGCTGGATCTGGGACGCGGCCGAGGCGCGCCGCATGCTCGTCTATGGTCTCACTCTGGGCGGCGGCAGCGCGCTCGGCTTCGCGCTGTTCGCCTCGCACGCCAATCAGGCGATGCGGTGCGACGCGCTGACTCCGGTGTGGCTTTCGGTGATGGTAGCGGCGGGGCTGCTCCTGTTTCTGCTCGCGCTCGCCAATCCGAGCGCGCGCTGGGCCCGGCTGGGCCTCGCGGCAGTCGCGGGCGCCGCCATTCTGGGGGGCTTCGCGGGCCTCTACCCGCAGTGTCTCGGGCGGCCCGAGGGCGTCAGCCAGGCGCTCGCCGACACCTGGCTCAACAATGTCCGCGAGGCGCGGCCGATCTATCGGCATCCGCTGCGCACTGCCTTTCCGGTCGCGGTGCTGCCGGTAATCGGCATCCTGGGCGCCTTGTTCGCTACCTGGCGGTGGCGGCGGAGCGAGCGGGTGGTCGGCTGGGCGGCGATCGCGCTGTTCACTGCGTTCGCGGCGGCGATGCTGCTCTGGCAGGTGCGCGCCGGTCCCGCCGCGCAGATGCTGAGCGTGCCGGGGGCGACGGCGCTCGTCTGGGTGGTGGTGCCCTGGTGCCTCGGGCACCGTTGGATCTGGGTGCGGATCGGCGGGTCGGTGGCGGCGTTTCTGCTCGTCTCGGGGCTCTTCGCGGGATTCGTGCTGCGCTATCTTCCGCAGGATCCGCCCAGCAACCGCAGCGTCGCGATTCGCAACGCCAATGCGAGCTGCGCGCGTTTCTGGGCGATGCAGCCGCTCGACCGGCTGCCGCGCGGGACGATCTTCACGCAGGTCGATCTGGGACCGCGCCTGATCGCGCTCACGCGGCACAATGCGGTCGCCGGCCCCTATCATCGCAACGAACGCGCGATTCTCGACGTGCATCGCGCCTTCACCGGATCGGCCGAGCGCGCGCGAGGGCTGATCGCACGGCACCAGGCCGATTATCTCCTGATCTGCCGCGACATGTCGGAGACCACCGTCTATCGCGCGCGCAATCCGAACGGATTCTATGCGCAGATCGTCGGCGGTCGGGTGCCCGAGTGGATCGAGCCGATCAGCCTGCCGGAAAACTCGCCCTTCCTTTTGTTCCGGGTCGAGCGGGAGCGACGCGCGGGAGCGTGATCGTCAGGCGACAGCCGCCGCGCCGCCGGCGGTGAGGCTCGCCCGCACCCCGTCGATCACGAATTGCGTGGCGAGCGCCGCCAGCAGCACGCCGAGCAGCCGCGTGATCATCGCTTCGATCTTTGCGCCGAGCAGCCGCATCAGCGGGCCGGCAGCAAGCAACGCGCCCAGCGTGAGCAGCAGGATCGTCGCCATCGCCGCCAGGATGACGCCCGAGCTCTCCGGATGCTGCGACGTCAGCAGCATCACGCTGGCGATCGATCCGGGCCCGGCGATCATCGGCATCGCCATCGGGAAGATCGAAATGTCGTCCTGTTCGGGATCGGCGGCGACCTTCTGCGCGCGATCCTCGCGTCGCTGAGTGCGCTTCTCGAACACCATTTCGATCGCGATCAGGAACAGCATGATGCCGCCGGCGATCCGGAAGCTGTCGAGACTGATGCCGAGTGCGCGCAGCAGCTCTTCGCCGGCGAGCGCGAAGAACAACAGGATCGCGGCGGAGACGAGCACGGCACGAATCGCCATCGTACGCCGCTGGACCGTGGTCGCGTCGGAAGTCAGCCCGGCGAAGATCGGCGCGCAGCCGGGCGGATCGATCACGACGAAGAACGTGATGAGCGCGGAAACGAACAGTTCGATCATGCGCCGGACCCCACTTCGTCGTAGATCACTCGTTCGAACGCGCTGCCGTTCCACAGGTTGGTGAAGAACCGGCGCGATCCGTCGTCGAACACCGTCCAGCCCCAGCGCAGCGTGCCGTCGCGCGAGGCGCCGTTGCCCTGTCGTGCACCGAGCGACGGGATCACGGCGACCGGCGGCACGGCGGAGCAATCGGCCGTACGAACCTCGACTCGCTCCGGCAGTGCTCGCCCGCCGTCGACGATGTCGCCATGGTCGAGCGCCCATTTCCAGCTGCCGTCCGGCTGCCGCTCCCAAACCGTGCTGAAATAGCCGCTCGCATGCGGCCGCGCCCAGGACCCCGTGTTCACCGCCACGCTGCCGTCGCACGAGACGAAGCTGCGCGCCGGCCACCATTGCACGGCGATCGGGGGCTCCTCGGCGGGAAGCGCGCGATGGGGATTGGCGGGCGCGGGCATGAAGATGACGCCATCCGTATCGGCGAAGCGCCGGAACGCCGCCCATTGCCCCTCCACCTGCGCCGCCGTGCTGAACGCGCGCTCGGCGTCGAGCGCGGTTTCGGGGTCGCCGGCGATGAGGAGCAGCGCCACTGCGATCACAGCGCCTCCTCGTCGAGCGGCACGGCCTCGCGACGGTGCGCGGCGACCAGCGTGTTCCGGAGCAGACAGGCGATGGTCATCGGGCCGACGCCGCCGGGCACAGGCGTGATCGCGCCCGCCACTTCCACCGCGCTGTCGAAATCGACGTCGCCCACCAGGCCGCCCTCGGTGCGGTTGATGCCGACGTCGATCACGGTGGCGCCCGGCTTCAGCCAGTCGCCGGGCACGAACCGCGGGCGGCCCACGGCGGCGACGACGATATCGGCATTGCCGACGTGCCGTGCGAGATCCCGGGTGCGCGAATGGGCGATCGTGACGGTGCAGCTCTTCGCCGTCAGCAGCGCGGCCATCGGCTTGCCGACAATGTTCGATCGGCCGATCACGACCGCGTCCTTCCCCGCAAGCTCGCCCATCTCGTCCTCGAGCAGCATCAGACAGCCGAGTGGCGTGCAGGGCACGAAACCCGGCAGGCCGACCGCGAGCCGCCCCGCGTTCACCGGATGGAAGCCGTCGACGTCCTTGTCCGGATCGATCCGCAGCAGCACCGCCTCGGTGTCGAGATGGCCGGGCAGCGGGAGCTGGACGAGGATGCCGTCGACCTTCGGGTCCGCGTTCAGCCGATCGACGAGCGCGATCAGCGCCTCCTGGCTCGTGTCGGCGGGCAGGCGATGTTCGAAGCTCTCCATGCCCGCCTCGCGCGTCATCCTGCCCTTGTTGCGGACATAGACCGTCGAGGCGGGGTCCTCGCCTACCAGCACGACTGCGAGCCCCGGCGCGCGGCCCGCTTGCTCGCGAAATGCGGCCACTCCGGCGCCGACGCGGGCGCGCAGCCCGGCCGCGAACGTCTTTCCATCGATGATCCGGGCGCTCATGCGGCCGACCCATAGTGGCTGGCGGCGATCTGTGCCAGCGCCTGCGACTCGCCTTCGATCGTCAGCCGCTTGAGCCGCGCCGTGTCGCCGGAGATCAGCGTCACCGCGCGTCTGGAGACGCCGAAGCTGCGGGCGGCAAGCGCGACCAGCGCCGCATTCGCGGCACCGTCGACGGGCGGTGCCGTCAGCCGGGCGGCGAAATGCTCCTCGGTTCCCGCGGCGAAGCTGTCGCGCGCGGCGCGCGGCGTCACGCGCACCGCGATCTCGATCCCGTCCTCCCGCAGCCGCCAGGCCGGCATGCTCGGCTCAATAGGCCGCGCTGGCCAGGCTGTAGAGGATCTGCCGGATGACGATCTCGTTGAGGATGTAGAGCAGCAGCAACACCACAAGCGGCGACAGGTCGAGTGCGCCGAAATCGGGCAGGACTCGCCGGACCGGCCGGTAGATCGGCTCGGTCAGCGTGCGCAGCGCGTTCCAGACGGTACGGACGAAATCATTGTAGGTGTTGATCACGTTGAAGGCGATCAGCCACGAAAGGATCGCCTGGACGATGATGATCCACCACAGCACGTTCAGCAGGAGCTGGACGATCTGCAGCAGCACGATCAGGAAGGCGTTCAAGCAAGGTCTCCAAACACGCGTGTTGCCGTGGTTATAGGATCGCCCGGCCGCGCGGCAAGGGCGGCGCCCCTATTTGTGTACGAGCGTGCCCGCGCCGCGGCGGGTGAAGATTTCGAGCAGCATCGCGTGCGGGACGCGCCCATCGAGGATGACGGCGGCGTCGACTCCCGCGGCGACGGCGGCGGTGCAGGTCTCGACCTTGGGAATCATGCCGCCGAAGATCGTGCCGTCCGCCTTGAGATCGGCGATCTGCGCCGCGTCGAGATCGGTCAGCAGCGCACCCGACTTGTCCATCACGCCGGCCACGTCGGTCAGCAGGAAGAAACGCGATGCGTTGCAGGCGCCGGCGATCGCGCCGGCCATGGTGTCGGCATTGATGTTGTAGGTGTTGCCGTCGGCGCCCAGCGCCACCGGCGCGACCACCGGGATGAACCCCTCGCGCGCCAGCGTGCCCAGGATCGTCGGATCGACCGCGACGGGTTCGCCGACGAAGCCGAGATCGACGTGCCGCTCGATACCCGAATTGGGATCGGGCTCGCTGCGCTTGACCTTCTCGGCGACGACGAGCCCCGCATCCTTGCCCGAGATACCGACCGCGCGGCCGCCGGCTTCGGCGATCCAGGCGACGATCTCCTTGTTGATCTTACCCGCCAGGACCATTTCGGCGACTTCGGCGGTCGCCGCATCGGTGACGCGCAGGCCGCCGACGAACTGCGATTCGACTCCCAGGCGCTTGAGCATCGATCCGATCTGGGGGCCGCCGCCATGGACGACGATCGGATTGATGCCGACCGCCTTGAGCAGCACGACGTCCTCTGCGAAGTCGCGCGCCAGCTCCGGATCGCCCATCGCATGGCCGCCATATTTCACCACGAAGGTCTTGCCCGCGTAGCGCTGGAGATAGGGCAGCGCCTCGGTGAGTGTCTCTGCCTTGGCGAGCAGCGCGGGATCGGGCGAATGGTCGGTCATCGCGGGACGCTTAGGGCCGCGCCGCGCCACGGTCCAGCGAACGACCGATCCACACGACCAGATAGATCAGCAGCGGCACCAGCAGCGCCGACAGCACGACCTTGGCAAGCATCTGGCCGATCAGCAGGCTGGTGACGTCGAACAGGCCGTAGAAGGCGACGAACACGAACACGAGCGTGTCGACGATCTGGCTGAGCACGCCCGCCACTGCCGAGCGGAACCAGAGCAGGCGCGATCCTTCGCTGCCCTTCAGGGCCGCGAAGATGGTGACGTTCAGCGTCTGCGAAATGCCATAGGCCAGGATGCCGCCGATCCAGATCCGCCAGGTCGAAAAGAGAATTCCCTGAATCGCTGTCAGTGCCTCGGGCCGTTGTTCGATCATCTCGCTCGACGGCGGCAGTGCATAGACGAGTAGCGAGAGGAGCAGCGAGACGATCAGCGGGATGAAACCGAACTGCACCAGCCGGTTGGCGACCGCGCGGCCGTGTAGCTCGGCAACGGCGCTGGAGACCACCACCAGCAGCAGGAACGCGAAGATTCCGGCCTCGACGGCGAGCGGACCGAGCGCGACCTGCTTGTTCCCCAGCACGCCGGCAATGCACACCATGCCTCCGTAGAAGATGGAGAGGACGAAGAGCGAGCGGGAGATCACGGGCGGAGTGGCGGTCGTCATCGCGTGGTGCTAGCGGGATTTTCGCAGTCGCGGAAGCGCCTAGCCGATTCGGCGCCAGCATGTATGGTGGCGCGCCATGTCGCCGGCGCCGCCGGCCTCCCGGGGAATGAACGCCACCAATGACCGAGTTTCCGATTGGCATCGTCGGGATCGCCGCAATCCTGGCCATTGCCTTCCTGCTTTCGACCAACAAGCGGGCGATCCGGTTGCGCGTCGTGGCCGCCGCTTTCGCGCTTCAGGTCGGAATCGCAGTACTGGTGCTGTACGTCCCTGCCGGTCGTCTGGCGATCGCGGCGATGGCGCGCGGCGTTTCGGCGCTGCTCAGCTATGCCCAGGCAGGCACCGATTTCCTGTTCGGCCCGCTCGCCTCGCCCGAAATCGGGGGGACGAGCTTCGCCATTTCGGCACTGCCGGTGATCATCTTCTTCGCCAGCCTGGTCGCGGTCCTCTACCATCTGCACATCATGCAGTTCGTCATCCGCTGGGTGGGCGGCGCGATCGAGAAGGTGATCGGCGTTTCCAAGGTCGAATCGCTGTGCTCGGCCGCCAACATCTTCGTGGGGCAGAGCGAATCGCCGCTGGTCATCCGTCCCTATCTCGCCAGTCTCACTCCGTCGCAGCTCTTCGCGATCATGTCGGTCGGCATGGCGGGCGTGGCGGGGACCATCCTGGCCGCCTATGCGACCTTTCTCGGCGCGGACTATCTGCCCTATCTGCTCGCGGCGTCGTTCATGGCGGCGCCGGGCGGGCTGTTGATGGCCAAGATCATCATGCCCGACGCGCTCCCGCCGAAGGATGGCAACCATGCGCGCGAAACCGATCCGATCGCGCGTGAGGAGGAAGTGATCCGCGCGGCCGAAGTCGTGGCGGAGGAAACGCCTGCCGCGAACGTGATCCAGGCCGCCGCCGAAGGCGCGCAGACCGGCGTGCGAATCGCAGTCGCCGTCGGCGCGATGGTGCTGGCGTTCGTCGCGCTGGTCGCGCTGGCCAACGGGCTGCTCGGCGGTGTCGGAAGCTGGTTCGGATATCCGGAGCTGAGCTTCCAGGCGATCATCGGCACCGTGTTTTCGCCGATCATGTTCCTGATGGGAATTCCCTGGGAAGAGGCCGATATCGCCGGGGGCCTGTTCGGCACCAAGCTGGTGCTCAATGAATTCGTCGCCTTCATTCAGCTCGGCGAGCTTGGAGATATCTCGGAGCGGACGCGCGCGATCGTCACCTTCGCGCTGTGCGGTTTTGCCAATTTCAGTTCGATCGCGATCCAGATGGGAACGACCGGCAGCCTGGCGCCCAATCAGCGGCCGATGATCGCGCGGCTGGGGATCCGGGCGCTGATCGCGGGCAGTCTCGCCAATCTGATGAGCGCCGCGCTCGCGGGGTTGCTGCTGCAATTCTGATCAGCCGAGCAGGGCAGGCAGGTTCGTCGTCACGACGTAGAGGCTGCCGCCGGTCGCCGCGAAACCGAACAGCATCAGCAGCCCGTCGCGCGCCGTCAGGCCGAGACCGAACAGGAGAATCGCGCTCGCCGGCAGCGCCGCGGCGAACGGTAGCAGTTCGAGCGGCGGCATGGCGAAACCGAGCAGCATGCAGCACAGCGCCGCCAACCACTCGGCGGGCCGCGTCGTGGCGAAGGTGAGGCGTCGGCCGACGAGCGCGTCGATCCTCGCGAGCAGGCCCTTCGCCTTGTCGCGCGCCTTTTCGACCTTGCCCTTCGAGACGCCGCGGCGACGAATGAAGCCGGGCGCCCAGGGGTGCCGCCGACCGATCAGGATCTGCACCGCGATCAACATGGTGAGGAGGCCCATCGACGTGGGCACGCCCGGAATGCCGCCGATGGGGGGAAGGATCGCGATCAGCGCGAAGATGCAGAGAAGCGGCCCGAACCCTCGGCTGCCGAATGCGCTCAGCAACGTGCCGATCGTGACATCGCCATTTTCTTCCGAATCAATCGCTTCGTCGAGCAGGTTCTCGAGCGGTTTTCCGGAGTCTGCAGTCTTTTCCGCCTGAGCGGCCATCCCGATGTTCCCTGACCGTTGCCGGTCCGGAACGCCTCAGCAGCAGCTTGTCTCCACGATCAGAGCTTGCCGAACCGCTCCTCATAGGCAGCGATATCGCCCTTCGCGAGCAGTTCGGCCTGTTCGATCCAGCGATCGCGCTCGAGCCTTCCGCGGAAGTCGCCGAGTTGCGCGTCGAGTGCCGCGGCATCTTCCGGCGAAAGCGCCGCAATCTGTTCGAATCGCGTGATGCCGAGGCCGTTCAGGCGCTCGGCCAGCCGCGGGCCCACTCCCTTCATCCGAGTGAGGTCGTCGCTGGCCGGCGCGGGAGCGGACGCTCCTGCGGGCGGGACGGTTTCCGTGGCCGGCTCGGGCCGAGGCTGCGGCACTGGTTCCGGCTCCGCCGCGGGCACTTCGGCATCGGCGACGGGCGGAGGGGCGGGCGCGACCGGCGGTGCCGCGATCGTGCGCTCGGTCTCGGACGGTGGCTCGGCAACTGCGGCTTCGTCGACATATCTCGCCTGGCCGCTCTGGGTCAGCTCGTGCTCGGCGGCACGCCGTTCGCGCGCGCGCCGCGCTCCCCACAGAAGCACTGCGAGCGCCACCAGGACTCCGATCGCGATCAGAACGAAGGGCAGCGTCAGATATTCCGGCGCACCTTCGATGATGGGCGCGGCCGTGGCCGATGTCGATTGCTGGTTCATTGCCCTCCCTCCGGCGTCATGCGGTTGCCGTACTGGACAAATGCATAACGCCGGATCGGAGTGCGTCCAGTCGTCGCGGCGTTATTCGCCGCCGCCGTTTTCCGTTTTGAGAGCGCCCGGCGCGTGTGACCCGGCCAGCCGGACAAGCTGGACGAACTCTTCACGCCAATAGCCGCTCGGCTGTCCCGCCAGCGCTTCGATTTGCGGGAAGGTGAAGCCGTTCAGATAGTTGTCGCCCCGCAGCTTCTGTCCGAACGCCGCCACTGCGCTGACGAAAGCCATGTCGCCCGAAGGCGCTTCGGCAGTCGCCAGCGTGCGCGCGGGAATCGGCCTCGAAATCAGCCGCGATTCCTCCTCGCCCGGCAGCTTGTAGCGCAGCTTCACATAGCCGAGTTCGTCGCCGGTGCCGTGTGGCGCAGCGGCGCGATTGGCTTCGTATCGCCGCTCAGGAAGCCAGCCGCGCGACCCGGCGGGGACGATTTCGTACAGTGCGGTCACCTGGTGCCCGGCGCCGATCTCACCGGCGTCCACGGCATCATTGTCGAAATCCTGCTCGGCCAGCAGACGATTCTCGTACCCGATCAGCCGATATTCGCTGACGTGCGCCGGGTTAAACTCGAGCTGCACCTTCACGTCGCCCGCGATCGTGACGAGCGTGGCAGCCAGCTCGTCGTCGAGCACCTTCTGCGCTTCCATCGCACTGTCGATATAGGCGTAGTTGCCGTTACCGATGTCGGCGATGCGCTCCATCAGCGCCTCATTATAGTTGCCGGTGCCGAAGCCCAGGGTGGTCAGCGTGATGCCGCTCTCGCGGTTGCGCTCGACCATCTGCTCGATCGCGTCGTTGCTGCTGACGCCGACGTTGAAGTCGCCGTCGGTGGCGACGAAGATGCGGTTGATCCCGTTTTCGATGAAGCTCGCCCGTGCGGTGGCATAGGCGAGTTCGAGGCCCTGGCCGCCGGCAGTCGAGCCGCCTGCCTGAAGGCATTCGAGCGCGGCCCGTATATGCTCGGCACTGTTCGTCGGTTCGAGCACGATGCCCGCCGCGCCGGCATAGACGACGATCGACACTCGATCGCGCTCGCCCAGGCGATCGGCGAGCATCGACAGCGCGCGCTTCACCAGCGGCAGCTTGTCCTCGCTTCCCATCGATCCGGAAACATCGACGAGGAAGACCAGGTTCGCCGGTGGCCGCCCGTCCGCGGTCACATCATAGCCGCGCAGGCCGATGCGCAGCAGCCGCGTGTCCGGGTTCCAGGGCGTTCGAGCGACATCGGTGGTCACGCTGAACGGCTGGGTGCGCGCTTGCGGCAGCGGATAGTCGTACCGGAAATAGTTGATCATCTCCTCGGTGCGCACCGCCTCCTGCGGCGGCATTCGCCCGTCGCGCAGGAATCGGCGCGCATTGGCGTAGCTGCCGGTGTCGACGTCGATCGAGAAGGTCGAGACGGGCGCTTCGGCCACCGTCTGGACCGCCGCGATCTCCTCGCCAGCGTAGCGCTCGGTGTTCTCTCGCGAGCCATAGGGCGCGGCCACGACCGGGTGGGGAGCGCGGGCGGCGTTGCCGGTGACGACCGTCTCGGCGGACGCCGTGGGTGCTGGTGCCGGTGGTGGCGGCGGCGCCGGCGGAGCGGGGGGCGCCGGCGGGGCGGGGGGCGCCGGCGGGGCGGGCGGCGGCGGCATCATGATCGGCTGCGGCTGAGGGGCCTGCTGCCTCGTCTGCGCGAGCGTGGGTGTCGGCTGGCCAGAGCGCATGTCTGAAACAGTGCAGCGTACCGGCGAACTATTGTCCTGTGCCCGCTGCGGCAGCGGTATTGCGGCCAGCGGAGGCGGCGCGGCGGACGTCAGCAGAAACGCGGAACTACCCAGCAGAAGCAACGAACGCGACATGACGATCTCCCCTTATCTTGCCGTCCCTGTTCGAAACGGTTGCGCAAAGTCTCGACCCGGCCGGATGAGCGTCCGATGAACAGTGATGTTATTCTGTAACTCGTCTTTCCCCGTCGCTGGCGTTCCAGCTGTCGTGCCTGTTCATGCCGACTCGCGTTCCAGCGCGCGCCAGCCGATGTCGCCGCGGCAGAAGCCGCTCGGAAAATCGATCTCGGCGACCGCGGCATAGGCGCCAGCCTGCGCTGCCCGTACGTCCGTGCCGGTTCCGACGACGCTGAGCACACGGCCGCCGCTTGCCACCAGTCGATCGTCTTCCAGCGCCGTTCCAGCGTGAAAGACGCGCGCCCCCGTCGCTTCCGCCGCATCGATGCCGCCGATCACGCCGCCGCTCTCGGGAGTGCCCGGATAGCCCTTCGCCGCCAGCACCACCGCGAGCGCACTGCTCTGCGAAAAGACCGGATCGGGCCGTCCTGCCAGCTCGCCCGCCTCGGTCGCCAGCATCAGCTCGAGCAGATCGTCCTCCAGTCGCGGCATCAGCACCTGGCACTCGGGGTCGCCGAAGCGGACGTTGTATTCGATCAGCTTCGGCCCCTGTTCGGTGAGCATGAGACCGGCATAGAGCACCCCCGAATAGGGGCTTCCCGCCCGGGCAAGCGCGGCGATCGTCGGGCGGACGATCCGCTCGATCGCCTCGCGCTCCAGCGCCGGGGTCAGCACGTGCGCCGGGCTGTAGGCGCCCATGCCGCCGGTGTTCGGCCCGGTGTCCCCCTCGCCGACGCGCTTGTGATCCTGCGCCGATCCGAACGGCATCACCGTGACTCCGTCGGTGAGCACGAACAGGCTTGCTTCCTCGCCTTCGAGAAACTCCTCGATCACGGCGGTGGCGCCGTTGCGCGAGAAGATGGCCGAAATCGCTTCCTCCGCCTCCTCGCGTGACATGGCGATCGTCACGCCCTTGCCGGCGGCGAGGCCATCCGCCTTCACCACGACCGGCAGCGGGAAATCGGCGAGCGCGGCCATCGCGCCGTCGCGCGAGTGGACATGGACATAGCCGGCGGTCGGGATCCGTTCGCGCGCGCACAAATCCTTGGTGAAGCCCTTCGACCCCTCCAGCTGCGCCGCGTCGCGTCCCGGGCCGAACACGCCGATCCCCATAGTGCGCAGATTGTCGGCCAAGCCCGCCACCAGCGGCGCCTCGGGTCCGATCACCACGAATTCGATCGAATTGCGCAGGCAGAAATCGATGATCGATCGGTGGTCGGTGGCGGCGATATCGGCGAGTTGCGCGTGCTGCGCGATCCCCGGATTGCCGGGCGCGGCGAAGAGCTTTTCCAGCCGCGGCGATTGCGCGAGCTTCCAGGCGAGCGCATGTTCGCGACCTCCCGATCCGATCAGCAGGACGTTCATGCCCGATCCCTTTTTCGATTCGTCTTCGCAACGTCTGGTAGCCGAGGAGAGTCCCGGCGACAACGCCGCACCGTGGAGCGTGAGCGAAATCTCTTCACGTCTCAAACGGATAGTGGAGGGGGAGTTCGGCTTCGTCCGGGTACGCGGCGAGATCTCCGGCTGGAAACGCGCGGCCTCCGGGCACTGCTATTTGTGCCTCAAGGACGAAGGCGCGGTGATCGACGGAGTGATCTGGCGCGGCCAGGCCGCCGCGCTGCCGTTCAGCCCACAGGACGGCGCCGAAGTCGTCGCCACCGGCCGGCTGACGACATTTCCCGGCCGTTCGAAATACCAGATCGTCGTCGAGCGGATGGAGCTTGCGGGCGAGGGCGCGCTGATGGCGCTGCTCGAGAAGCTGAAGGCGCAGCTCGCCGCCGAAGGGCTGTTCGCGCCCGAGCGCAAGCAGCCGTTGCCCTATCTGCCGCGCACGATCGGCGTGGTGACGTCGCCCACCGGCGCGGTGATCCGCGACATCCTCCATCGGCTCGCCGATCGCTGCCCGTGCCATGTGCTGGTCTGGCCGGTGAAGGTGCAGGGCGAAGGCGCCGCAGCCGAAGTGGCGGCGGCGGTGCGCGGGTTCGATGCGATGCCGGCGAACGGGCCGGTGCCGCGGCCCGATCTGTTGATCGTGGCGCGCGGAGGCGGCTCGATCGAGGATCTGTGGGCATTCAACGAAGAGGCAGTGGTGCGTGCGGTCGCCGGCTGCTCGATTCCGGTGATCTCCGCCGTGGGGCATGAAACGGACACCAGCCTGTGCGATTTCGCCGCCGATTTGCGCGCGCCTACGCCCACCGCGGCGGCGGAAATGGCGGTGCCGGTGCTCGCCGAACTGTCGAACGGCCTCGCAACGCTGGCGCTGCGCGCGGAGCGATGCGCCCGCCGCTATCAGGAGCGCGGACAGGAACGGCTCACGTCGCTGGTGCGGCTGCTGCCCAAGCGGGACGCATTGCTGGGCCCGCAGCGGCAGCGGCTCGACGATCTGGGCGGGCGGCTCGATCGCGGGCTGGAACGCCGCGTCACCCGGGCGCGGACCGAGCTCGACCGGTGCGCCGGTGCGCTGCGCCCGGCAATGCTCGCGCAGCGGCTCGCCGCCGCGCGCGATCGGCTGGCAGGGACGGGGCGATTGCTCGACGCCGCGCATCCCGAGCGGCCGCTCGAACGCGGCTATGCCTGGGTGGAGGCGCGTGCGACCGGAAAGGTGGCCGCGACCGCCGCAGAGGCGCGCAGCGCCCAGGCGCTCACCCTCCACTTCCGCGATGGCGCCGTGGAGGCGCGGGTTGAGCGCAGCGGCGGCAAAACCTATGAAGCGAAAAAGCCTGAGCAGCCGACTCTGCTGTGACGGCGCTGCTATTCAAACCGCAAGAGGCACCCCAGCGATGCTGATGTCCAACTCGGCCCGAGCCGCACGCCTCCACTATATGGCCAACGGTTTTCGCGTGCTTTCCCCGGGGGACCACGTCGCCTGCGCCGTCAGTGGCGAAAAGATTCCGCTCGATGAGCTGCGTTACTGGTGCGTCGAGCGTCAGCAGGCATATGCCAGCGCACAGCTGGCGGCGCGCGCGATGGCGGATCGGTGAGCGTGCGGCTGCGTTTTCCTGCGGCGGGCGGGCTGCTGGCGCTGCTCGCGGCATGCGCCGCCTTGCCGCTGGCGGACGGAGCCAATGCCGAGGTTGCCGAGGCCGATGCTGCGCCTGCGAATGGGACTGGCGTCGCCGCGGACCGGCAGGATGCCGATGCGGCCGATCGCACCCCTCGCCGCTTCACTCTGGAAGGGCCGAGGACGCAGGGCGGCGTTCTGCTCGGCACCGCGCCGGCCGGAACGACGCTGCTGAGCTTCGACGGCGAATCGGTGCCGGTCGCCGCGGACGGCAAATTCCTGATCGCGTTCGATCGCGACGCAGATTCCGAAGCGGTGCTGGTCGCGCGCCTCGCCGACGGAAGCGAAGTGCGCGAGACGCTGGCCGTCAGCCCGCGCGCGTGGCGGATCGAGCGGCTGGATCGCTTGCCGCGCGTCTCTCAGCCGTCGGCCGAGTTCCGCCGCCGCCGTCCCGAGGAATTGCGCCAGATCGTCGCGGCGCGGGCGATGGAAACCGACGCCGAGGGCTGGCGCCAGAGCTTTCTCTGGCCGGTAACCGGGCGGATTTCCGGCATGTTCGGGTCGCAACGCATCTATCGCGGGGAGCCGGGCTCCTATCACTCGGGAGTCGATGTCGCCCGACCGACCGGCACCACCGTCCTCGCGCCGGCGGACGGCGTCGTGACTCTCGCCGCCGAGGCGGAGTTCACGCTGGAGGGCAAGCTCCTCATGATCGACCATGGCATGGGGCTGAACAGCGCGTTTCTGCACCTGTCGCGGCTCGACGTGGGCGTGGGCGAGCGTGTGCGCCGCGGCCAGCCGGTGGGCGCCATTGGCGCCACAGGACGCGCGACGGGGCCGCACCTCCACTGGAGCATGAAGTGGCAGGACGCGCGGATCGACCCGCTCCTGATCGCCGGGCCGATGCCCGCGGTGCAATGATGCCCGCTGCGCAATAAAGCGGCAGTTCTTTTCGCAGCTGCACAAAAAATCGCCCGCGATAGGGATGGATTACTACCCTATCGCTGCGAAGCTGTGACATTTGCGCTACAGTCGGTTCAAAAGGTCGCGCAAAGCTGAATGCTGCCTTTACAGCGGGAAACCCGCGCTTCATCCATCCTGCCTAGGTCTCGCTTCGGGCACTTCGTGTGCCTGTGAGGGAGGCGGGCACACTCCGGTCAGGGGCGCTCCATTGCGGGTCGACCGGATCAGACGAGGGAAAACCATCGTGAAGAACACTCTTCATACCACACGCAAGAAGCTGCGCGCGGGCACCGCGCTTCAGGCGCTTGCACTGATCGGCGCCGGGGCATCGATCACCGCCGTCGCGAGCGCACCTGCCGCGGCTCAGGATTACACGACGGGTATTCTGGTCGGCACCGTGCAGGATTCGGCCGGCGTTCCGGCCACCGGCGGCGACGTTACCGTCACGTCGAATCAGCAGGGCTTCACGCGCACCACGACGTTCGGATCCGACGGTCGCTTCCGCGTTCCGCAGCTTCCGACCGGCACCTATACCGTGACGATCACGACCGCGAGCGGCGCCGTCGTCACCGACCAGTCGGTCCGTATCGCGGCGAACACGGCGAACACCTATGTGTTCACCACGGCAGTTGCAGGCGACGAGATTCTCGTGACCGGCACCGCGGAGCGCACCAACGACTTCGCGGCGACCCGCACGGGCCTGACGCTCAACGTCGACGAGCTCTACGACACCGTTCCGGTCAACCGCGACCAGACGTCGCTGATCCTCCTTTCGCCGGGCACGACCGCCGGCGACACGGGCTTCGGCAACCTGGCGTCGATCGGCGGCGCGACCGTTGCCGAGAACAGCTATTACGTGAACGGTCTGAACACGACCGACTTCCGTACCTTCCTCGGCAGCAGCATCGTTCCGTTCGAATTCTATGATTCGTTCGATGTGAACACCGGTGGCTACCAGGCCGAATTCGGCCGTGCGCTCGGCGGCTTCGTCAGCGCGACCACCAAGCGCGGCACGAACGAGTTCGAGGGCGGCGTCGTGGTCAGCTGGGAGCCGGACGCGCTGCGCTCGGATTCGCCGAACACCTATGCGGCGTTCAACGAGACCGACCAGGTCGAGGAAGTCGACGCGACCTTCTATCTGGGCGGCCCGATCATCCGCGATCGTCTGTTCTTCTACGGCTTCTACAACCCGCGTCATTCGACTGCGGAGAACTCGTCGATCACTGGCGGCTATCGCACCTTCGGCAACACCTCGCCCGAATATTACGGCGGCAAGTTCGATGCGATCATCACCGATGGTCACCGCCTCGAACTGACCTACTTCTCGGACGAGCGCACGTCGTACACCGACTATTACCGTTTCGATGCTGCTACGGAGGAAGTCCTGGGCTTCTACGGCAGCCGCTCGGTCACTTCGGGTGGTCAGAACTTCATCGCGACCTATACCGGTGCCTTTACCGACTGGTTCACGATTTCGGCCTCCTATGGTGAGAACCGCAACAAGGGCATCCAGGCGGTTTCGCCGAACCTGTCGTCCTATGTTTCGAACATCACCGGAACGAGCCTGCAGGCCTCGGGCGTGGCATCGGCATACACGAGCGACGACGATGAGCGGACCGTGTACCGCATCGACGCCGACGTGTACGCCAGCTTCCTCGGCGAGCACCATTTCCGCTTCGGGTACGACCGCGAAGATCTGCGTGCGCTGGAGGATACGGCCTATACCGGCCCGGGCGGATATCGCTACCTGCTCTACCCGAGCTACTTCTTCCGCTATTATTACCGGAACGTCGGCGAGTTCGAGACGCAGCAGAGCGCCTTCTACGTCCAGGACAGCTGGGCGCTGATGAATGGTCGCCTCAACCTGAACCTGGGTGTGCGTTTCGACAAGTTCGAGAACAGCAACCAGTTCGGCGAAGTCTATTATGAGACCGACTACAAGGTCGGCCCGCGTCTTGGCGCGACCTTCGACCTGTTCGGCGACCAGCGCACCAAGCTGAGCGCCTTCTGGGGCCGTTATTATCTGCCGATCGCGACCAACACCAACCTGCGTCTGGCGGGTGCCGAGACCTATTATCGCCAGGTCATGCGCTATCCGGCGGGTGTGAACCCCTCGCTCGCGGCCCTGGACCCGTACGGGCTTCCTGCGGGGATCGACCCCAACCAGGTGCTGACGGGCACGGTGTTCTCGAGCTCCAACCCCTGCCCGGCGGGTTCGCCGAACGCAGGCGAGCTTTGCTACACCGTCTATGCCGACGGTTCGATCAAGCCGACTGACGTGCTGGTGGCGAGCAGCCTGCAGCCCAGCTATCAGGATGAGTGGATCCTGGGCATCTCGCACTCGTTCGACGCGTTCGACGTGAGCCTGACCTACACCAACCGCCGTCTCGGCGACACGCTGGAAGACGTCGCGGTCGATGCCGCGGTCCTCGCTTACTGCGCGGAAAACGGCATTGCCGGCTGCGACAGCGAATGGACCGGCTTCCATCAGTATGTGCTCGCGAACCCCGGTTCGGACATCACCGTTCGTCTGGACGGCGACTGCTCGATCCCCGGCCAGTGCGACGTTGTGACCCTGGCGGCCGAGGATCTCGGCTATCCGAAGGCACAGCGCAACTATGACTCGGTGCAGTTCACTCTCGACAAGCCGTGGGACGGCGTGTGGAGCCTCGGCGGCTCGTACACCTGGACCCATCTGCGCGGTAACTTCGAAGGTGGCGTGAAGTCGGACAACAACCAGAGCGATACCGGCCTGACCCAGGACTTCGACCAGCCGGGCTTCCTGGTCGGTGCCTATGGTCCGCTTGCGAACGAGCGTGAGCATTCGTTCAAGCTCTACGGCGGCTTCCAGGCGACCGAATGGCTGCGCCTCGGCTTCAACTTCGCAGCCGAATCGCCGCGCAAGTTCTCGTGCATCGGTAACTGGGACAGCGACGGCAACCCGCTGGACGAGGACGATTACCCCTTCGGCGACTTCGAATATGGTTATGGTGCGGCGAGCTTCTTCTGCTCGAACGTGAACGCCACCGGCAACCCGCTGTTCGAATATGATGCCGATGGTGACGGCGTCGTCGCCCCGGGCGAGAACGACGGTGTCACCACCGTTCCGGCGCTGATCCCGCGTGGTACCGCGTTCGAGAGCGACTGGCGCACCTCGCTCGACCTCAAGGCCGCAATTACCATCCCTGGTCTGGATGGCGTGCAGCTGGGTATCGACGTGTTCAACGTGCTGAACTCGAAGGCGGAAGTCGACTTCCAGGAATTCGGCGACTTCAACAACGCCGGTGCGAACCCGCGCTACGGTCAGGTGACGGGGTATCAGACCCCGCGCTTCGTGCGCTTCTCGCTCAAGATGGGCTTCGGCGGCGACGTTCGCTAAGGCCAGTCGAGACTGGAGAATTGGGGGCGGCGCCGCTGGCGCCGCCCCTTTTTTTTGCTATCCGCCCCCGAATGGAAGCGCGATCCGCCGTGGCCGCGACTCAGGTCGCAGCGTTGAAGAACGCCATCGCCCGGCGACACCGGGCGGACGTCAATCGAGCGGCGTTCGCCCTGATCCGCGCCCGCGCTCCGCTCGGCTCCCAATGGCGAGCGCTCGTCCAGCTCCTGGAGCAGAACGGCGAACTGACAGCGAGCCTCGCGGCGGCCGACCTGCTGGTGGAACAGACGGGGGGCAGCGACGCGGCGCGCTTTGAAAAAGCATCGGTTCTCGCGCGTTCTGGTCGTCTCGACGAGGCGGCAGGCCTGCTGGAGTCGCTCGATCCCGACCGGCCGACGCCGCTTCAGCACGCCTATCTTCGCGGGACCGTTGAAACCAACCGCGGCAGGTTCGATACGGCACGCGAACAGTTGAACCGGGCCGTCGAAATCGCTCCCGCATCCGGCCAGGCATGGCTCGCCCTGGCGATGATCGCGCGGCGCGAGACTTGCGCAGAGTTGAAAGAGCGCTTGCGCGCCGCCGCATCGGTGGCCGCACAGGCGGCACCTCTCGATCGCGCCGCCTATCATTCGGCCTGTGGCGCGGTGCACGACCTGGAGGGCGATGCGCAGACGGCGCGCGAGCACTTCGGGCGCTGCGCCGACATCATGGCGCGACAGCTACCCTATGATCGGTCGACGGACGTCCGCGGCGCGCAGGAAGCGGTTCGCGGCTATTCGACCGACCGCTTCGCCCGCGCCGGCGAGGCGCCGCAGGTGCCGGGGGCGGATCGCCCGATCTTCGTCACGGGGCTTCCCCGCTCCGGCACCACGCTCGTCGAGCAGATCCTGGTCAGCCACAGCGCCGTCGCCGCCGGAGAGGAACTCGGCCTGTTTCCGATCCTGCGCCGTGACCTGGGAGCAGCGAGCGCGGCATCGCTCGACGCGCTGTATTCCCGCGGCGGAAGCGCACGGGCCATCGCCGGATTGTATCTCCATCTGGCGAGCGAGCGGCTCGGAAGTTCGGGCCGCTTCGTCGACAAGACGTTGAGCGCGAGCCGCTATCTGGGCGTTCTGGCCGAAGCATTGCCTGCCGCTCCGATCATCTGGCTGCGGCGCGACCCGCTCGACTGTGCCTGGTCCTGCTACCGCACTTTCTTCGTGGCCGGCCTGTCGTGGAGCTGGAATCCCCTGACGATCGCCGAACATTTCAAGCTCGAGGACCAGCTGTTCGCGCAGTGGCAGGATCTCTTGGGCGAGCGAATGCTGCAGGTCGAGTATCAGCAGCTCGTAAGTGATCCCGCCACCGTGATTCGAGCGATTCTCGAGCATTGTGGACTGGAGTTCGAGCCCGCAGTGCTCGAGCCGCACAAGACCAGCCGGCGCGTGACGACGGCCAGCGTCGCGCAGGTGCGCCAGCCGATTCATCAGCGCGCCATCGGAATTGCCCAGCCGTATCGCGAACAGCTCCAGCCCTTCCTCGACGCCTATCAGGCGGACTGATCTACTCTCAGCACCAGCCCCCCGTCGCCTTCGCCGACCTGCACCGTGGATCCGTCCTTCACTTCGCCCTTGAGGATCAGGTCGGCGAGCGGATCCTGGAGATAGCGCTGGACCGCTCGCTTGAGGGGGCGCGCGCCATAGACCGGGTCGTAGCCGACGCGCCCCAGCCAATCGCGCGCCCCAGCGGTCAGCTCGATCCGGATCTTGCGATCGGCCAGCAGGCGCTGGACGCGCGCGACCTGGATCTCGACGATCGGCCCCATATGCTCCTGCCCCAGCCGGTGGAACAGGATGATCTCGTCGAGCCGGTTGAGGAATTCCGGGCGGAAATGGCCGCGGACGATCTCCATCACCTGCGGCTCGACGTCCTCCACCGACTGGCCGTCGGCAAGGTTGGTCAGATAATTTGAGCCGAGGTTCGACGTCATGATGATGATCGTGTTCGCGAAGTCCACCGTGCGGCCCTGGCCGTCGGTCAGCCGCCCGTCATCGAGCACCTGGAGCAGCACGTTGAACACGTCGCCGTGCGCCTTCTCCACTTCGTCGAACAGGATCACCTGATAGGGGCGCCGACGCACGGCTTCGGTCAGCACGCCGCCCTCCTCATAGCCGACATAGCCGGGAGGCGCGCCGATCAGCCGGGCGACCGCATGCTTCTCCATGAACTCGCTCATGTCGATGCGGACCATCGCATTGGCATCGTCGAACAGGAATTCGGCGAGCGCCTTGGTCAGTTCGGTCTTGCCGACGCCGGTGGGCCCGAGGAACAGGAAGCTCCCGAGAGGCCGGTTCGGATCCTGCAGCCCCGCGCGGCTGCGGCGGACGGCAGTGGAAACGGCCTTCACTGCATCCGCCTGGCCGATCACGCGCGCGCCGAGCGCGGCTTCCATGTTGAGCAGCTTCTCGCGCTCGCCCTCGAGCATCCGGTCGACCGGAATGCCCGTCCAGCGGCTCACCACCGCGGCGATGTCGTCGGCGGTCACTTCCTCGCGCAGCATCGCGCCTTCGGTCGCCCCGGCGGCCTCGGCGAGCTGCTTTTCCAGCCCCGGGATCACGCCATAGGAAAGCTCGCCCGCACGGCCGAGGTCGCCCGAACGCTGCGCCTGCTCGAGTTCGATCCGTGCCTGGTCGAGCTGCTGCTTCAGCGTCGCCTCGGACTGGATCTTCACCTTCTCGGCCTGCCAGCGCTGCGTCAGCTCGGCCGACTGGCGCTCCAGATCGGCGAGCTCGTCCTCGAGCCGGTCGAGCCGGTCGCGCGAGGCGGCGTCGGTCTCCTTGCGCAGCGCCTCGCGCTCGATCTTGAGCTGGATGATCCGACGGTCGAGCGCCTCGATCTCCTCGGGCTTGCTTTCGACTTCCATGCGGATGCGGCTCGCCGCCTCGTCCATCAGGTCGATCGCCTTGTCGGGCAGGAAGCGGTCGGTGATGTAGCGATTCGAGAGCGTCGCGGCGGAGACGATCGCGCCGTCGGTGATCCGCACGCCATGGTGCAGCTCATACTTCTCCTTGAGCCCGCGCAGGATCGAGATCGTGTCCTCGACCGTCGGCTCGCCGACGAACACGGGCTGGAAGCGCCGTTGGAGCGCCGCGTCCTTTTCGACATATTTGCGATATTCGTCGAGCGTGGTCGCGCCGATGCAGTGGAGCTCGCCGCGCGCGAGCGCCGGCTTGAGCAGATTGCCCGCGTCCATTGCGCCTTCGGTCTTCCCCGCACCGATCAGCGTGTGCATCTCGTCGATGAAGAGGATGATGGTGCCTTCGCCCGCCTTCACTTCGTCGAGTACGCCCTTCAGCCGCTCCTCGAACTCGCCGCGATATTTCGCGCCCGCGATCAGGCTGCCCATGTCGAGCGCCATCAGCTTGCGATCCTTGAGGTTGTCGGGAACGTCGCCGTTGGCGATGCGCAGCGCCAGCCCCTCGGCGATCGCCGTCTTGCCGACGCCGGGCTCTCCGATCAGCACCGGATTGTTCTTGGTGCGACGCGCGAGGATCTGGATCGTGCGCCGGATTTCCTCGTCGCGGCCGATCACCGGATCGAGCTTGCCGGCATGTGCCGCCTCGGTCAGGTCGCGGGCGAACTTCTTGAGCGCATCGTAGCGATCCTCGGCGGACGCGGTATCGGCAGTGCGCCCGCCGCGCAGTTCGTTGATCGCCTGGTTCAGCGCCTCGGGCTTCACACCCGCGGCCGCGAGCGCCTTGCCTGCCGCAGTGGTCGTGGCAAGGGTGAGCGCCAGCAGCAGCCGCTCGACCGTGACGAAGCTGTCGCCGGCCTTAGTCGCCACCTGCTCGGCCTGATCGAGCACGCGGACCGAATCATTGTCCAGCCCCGGCGTCTGCTGCGCCCCACCGCCCGAAACGGCGGGAATGCGCGCCAGCGCGGCATCGGTGTCGGCAAGCGCGCGCCTGGCGTCGCCGCCCGCCTTGGCGATCAGGCCCGAGGCCATCCCCTCGCTGTCCTCGAGCAGCGCCTTCAGCAGATGTTCGGGCGCGATCCGCTGATGGCTCAGGCGGATCGCCACGGTCTGCGCCGACTGGAGAAAGCCCTTGGCGCGATCGGTAAATTTTTCGAGATTCATCGCAATTCCCTGTTACGCTTCGGCATTCGAGATAGTGTTGCAAAAATGCAACACAAGGGGAGGGTGACATGATGCAGCCAGTATCTGTGAAGGCGCGCGCGCGTGCGCAATACGGGATCGCACGATGAGGCTGGCGCGCCGGATCGGACTGGTGGCCCTGGCGCTGCTGATGCTCGTCGCCGTGGTGCTCGCGGCGTGGGAGCCGCTCTCCGCTTCGCGCGCGGCGCCGCCGCCGGCGCGGGACTATGACGTCGAGATCGTTCGCGACGACTTCGGCGTGCCGCACATCTTTGGGAAGACCGATCCCGATGTGGCCTATGGCATCGCCTATGCGCATGCCGAGGATGATTTCGACACGCTGCAACAGGTGGTCGCGATGGTCCGCGGCCGGCTCGGTGCGATGACCGGATCCGAAGGCGCGAAAACCGACTATGTGTTCCACCTGCTCCGCATCCGCGACACGGTCGATCGCGACTATGATGCCCAGCCCGAGGATGTGCGCGCACTGCTCGATGGTTATGCCGCCGGTCTCAATCACTATGCCGAACAACATCCTGAGGAAGTCCAGCTGGCGCGGCTCTTCCCGGTCAGCGGCCGCGATATCGCCGCGGGGTTCGTGCTGCGCTCGCCCTTCTTCTTTGGGCTCGATACGGTGCTGGGGCGGTTGAGCGAAGGCGAGGCGCCACCGCGCGAGATGGCCGATCCGTTGCCGGACGCGCCGAACGCCACGCCCGCCGGCCCCGAGGAGCTGGAGAAAGGCTCGAACGCCTTTGTGATCGCGCCCAGCCGCTCGGAAGACGGCGCCACCCACCTCGTCTCCAATTCGCACCAGCCGTGGAACGGCGGCGTCGCCTGGTACGAACTGGTGGTGCATTCCGAAACCGGCTGGGACTTCGCCGGCGCCACCTTTCCCGGCGCTCCCTATCCGCTGCTGGGGCACAACAAGACGCTCGGCTGGACCAACACCGTCAATCGGCCTGACCTGATCGACATCTATCGGCTAGAACTCGACGAGTCCGGCGAGAAGTATCGGTTCGACGGCGAATGGCACCCGCTCGAGGCGCGCCATGTCTGGCTGCCCGTAAAGGTCGGCCCTCTGGACCTGCCGGTGCGTCAGACGGTGTGGCATTCGCTTCACGGGCCCGTGATTCGCAACGAGGACGGCGCCTTCGCCATTCGCTACGCCGGCATCGATCAGCTCAAGATGGTCGAGCAATATTATCGGCTGAATCGCGCGCGCGACTTCGCCGAATGGCGCCAGGTGATGGCGATGCAGGGCGTTCCCGCCACCAACTTCCTCTATGCCGATGCAGAAGGGAACATCGCCTATTTCTACAACGCCATGTTCCCGCTGCGGCAGGAGGGGTTCGACTATCGCGAGGTGCTGCCCGGCGACACCTCACGCAACCTGTGGAGTGGTACTGTGCCCTGGGCAATGGTGCCGCGGATCATCAATCCGGCGTCTGGCTTCATCATGAACGCCAACAATACGCCGTTCCTGGCGGCGGGCAGCGGATCGGAGCTCAGCCCGGCGGATTTCTCGCCGCTGCTGGGGATCGAGACCGATTTCACCAATCGCGGCATTCGCGCGGTCGAGCTGCTGGAGGCGGACAGGTCGATCAGCCGTGCTGAACTCGAAGCGATCAAATATGACACGGCGGTCAGTCGCAACAGCTGGTGGCCGCAATGGATCGCCCAGCTGCTCGCCGTCGATCCCCAGGGCGACGCCGATCTGCGGCGTGCGCAGGCGCTGATTCGCGAATGGGACTGGGACCAGGACGGGGAGGGCGCGGCGGACGCGTTGATGACGCTGCTGCTCAAGGCGGGGCAGTTCAAGTATCGGCGGACCGCGCCCGAGGTCGAGCCGCGCGAGGCGCTCGCCGGGGCGGTGGAGCATCTGAACACGCACTTCGGACGACTCGATCCGCCGATGGGCGAATTGCTGCGGCTGCGACGGGGCGATGTCGACTTGCCGCTCGACGGTGGCTTCGACGTGCTCCGCGCCGCCGCCAACTGGGACGTGGACGACGATGGCCGCCTGCGCGTGCGCCATGGCGACAGCTTCCTGATGTTCGTCGAATGGGATCGCGAGGGCACTGTGCACTCGCGCTCGATCCAGCCGTTCGGCGCGGCGACCACGCGGCCGGAATCGCCGCACTATGCGGATCAGGCGCCGCTGTTTGTATCGCATCGCACCAAGCCGGTGTGGTTCGATCCCGCGGCGCTGCAAGGGCACGTCGAGCGCCGCTACCGGCCCTGATCCGAAGCCCGTCCCCGCACGGGCGAAGCGCATCCGGCGCGCAAAAAAGGGGGAGCGGAAGCACTCGGCCTCCGCTCCCCCCTTCAGCTCCTCGGCAAAAGACTATTCGGCGGCCGGCGCCGGTGCCTTGGGCGCGTCCGGAGCGTAGCGCTCGCCATATTGATTGCCTTCGTACCAGCGCGGCGTCTGTTCGGTGTTCGCGATCTCGCGCGCGATCAGATAGTTGATCCGCGCGAACTTGGCGCCTGCCTCCCAGTTGAAGGGAAGGTCGGTCTGGTCCGACACCTTGTGATAATGCGTCGCGAGGAAGGTGCGGAACGCCTCTTCGCCGCCGTTCTGAAATCCGGTGACGAGGAACACCGACGGGATGCCTTCCTTCACGAAGCTGTAGTGATCCGATCGGACGAACAGATTCTCCTCGGGCATCGGATCGGGCGAGAGCGTGACGTCGGCGCGCGCCGCTGCCGCCTCGACGATCGGCCCCAGCGTCGAATGCTCGGCGCCGAACGCGACCACGTCGGTGAAGTCATAGAGCAGGACCGGCATGTCCAGATTGACGTTCGCGACGATGTTCGCCTGCGGATTCACCGGATGCTTGGCGAGATATTCGGAACCGAGCAGCCCGTCTTCCTCGGCGGTCAGCGCGACGAACATGATCGATCGGCGAGGACGCGTGCCGCTTTCCATGAAGGCGCGCGCGGCTTCCAGCATCGTCGCAGTGCCGGCGGCATTGTCCATCGCGCCGTTGTAGATTTGGTCGCCGGCGAGCGCGGTGTCGACGCCATCGTGGTCGAGGTGCGCAGAAAGCAGCACCGTCTCGTTGGCTACCGCCGGGTCGCTGCCGGGCAGGATGCCGATCACGTTCGGGCTGTCGAGCCGGGTCACGACGATGTTGCGCTTGGCGAGCACCGGCTGCGCGAGCTGGAAACTGCGCAGGTCGCCTGCCTCGGCGGCTGCATAGATTTGTTCCGCGGACATCTGCGCGCCTTCGAACAGCGCTTCCGTCGCCGTCTGGTCGAGATAGGCACCAATGCGGATGTTGCCCGCCGGCTCGCCGCCGACATTGCCCGCCGCATCCACCCAGTTGGTCTGCGGCCGCGCGAAATAGCGTGAAGCCATCGCCCAGGGGAATTGCTGAAGATCCTGCGGCCGCACCAGCATCAACACGCCGATCGCGCCATGTTCGGCCGCGATTTCGTTGCGGTCCACGCCTTGCAGCGCCTGCTGCTGTTCGGGCGTCAGGTTCGCCGGCGTTCCGACGAGCATCGCCACGAACTTGCCGCGCGCATCGACGCCCGCATAGGGATCGAGCCCTAGCGCCTCGGATTCGAAGCCGTGGCCGACGAAGACGACTTCGCCGTTCACGCTCTGCTGCGCTTCGTTGATCCGGCTGCCCGCGCCCATCAGGATGTGCTCGCCGCTCGCGAAACGCTGCTGCCCGATGGTGAGCGACGGTGGGTTGGCGGGATCGAGCGCGACGTTCGCCAGCGGCACTTGCTGATACCAGCCGCCGTCGGTGCCACCAGGCTGAAGCCCCATCGCCTCGAAGCGCGTGGCGACGAAGCGGGCAGCGACTTCATAGCCTTCGGTACCGGCGTTGCGGCCCTCCAGCTCGTCGCTGGCAAGGAACTCGACATCGGCCTTCACGCGCTGGGGCGAGAAGCTGGGTTCGGCGGTTTGGGCGATGGCGGTCGCAGGCACGAGTGCCAGCGAGATCGCCGTCAGAAACAGCGGCATGCGCATGAAAGGGCTCCCCCGGGGAAATAGCGGTTGCAGGCGGCAACCTATCGCCATTCCGCCGCCGCGCAAGGTGGCTTGCGTCCACAACACGCTTTGCAGTTGCAGCGGCGGGCAGCCGGACTATGGTCGCTTCATTCGACGATTCCCGAAGGGGCAGCAATGAAGACGTTCCTCACCTTTCTGAGCGTGACCACGTGCGCGCTCGCGATCACGGCAGTTCCCGCCACGGCGCCGGTCGCTTCCGCGCAGCAGGCATCCGATGCGCCCGCACCAGCGCCGGTTTCCGAACTCGCCCGCGCGATCGATATTCCCTATGAGGAATTCACGCTGCCCAACGGGCTGCGCGTCATCGTGCACGAGGATCGCAAGGCGCCGATCGTCGCGGTTTCGACTTGGTATGACGTCGGTTCGAAGCATGAGCCCGAGGGCCGCACCGGCTTCGCGCATCTGTTCGAGCATCTGATGTTCAACGGCTCGGAGAACGCCCCGGGCGATTTCTTCGAGCCGCTGCGCGAAGTGGGTGCGACCGATTTCAACGGCACCACTTCGTTCGATCGCACCAACTATTTCGAGACGGTTCCGCGCCCGGCGCTCGAGCGCGCGCTGTTCCTCGAGAGCGACCGCATGGGCTATCTGCTCGGCGCCGTCACCCAGGGGGTGCTCGATGAGCAGCGCGGCGTCGTCCAGAACGAGAAGCGCCAGGGCGACAACCAGCCCTATGGCCTCGCCTGGTACAACATCCTCGAAGGCGTGTTCGGCGAGGGACATCCCTACAGCCATTCGCCGATCGGCTCGATGGCCGATCTGGATGCCGCCAGCCTCAAGGACGTGCGCAGCTGGTTCCGCTCGCACTATGGCCCGAACAACGCGATCCTCGTGCTCGCCGGCGACGTCGACGCCGCCGAGGCGCGCCCGCTGGTCGAGAAATATTTCGGCGAAATCCCGAGCGGGCCGGAAAGCGTGCTTCCGGAGGTGACGCCGCGGCCGATCCCGGCCACGATCAAGGAGACGATGAACGATCGCGTCGCCACCGCGCGCATCTATCGCATCTGGCAGATTCCCAGCCTCAACCATGAGGATGCGACTGCGCTTAAGATCGCCGGCGGCGTGCTCGGCGGGCTTTCGAGCTCGCGGCTCGACAATGTGCTGGTGCGCGACGAGCAGCTCGCGGTGCGGGTCAGTGCCGATGCCGATACCATGGCCCAGACCGGCACCTTCGACGTGACGGTCGACGTGCGCCCCGGCGTCGATCCGGCGACCGTGGAAGCACGTCTCGACCAGATCGTCGCAGAGTTCCTCGCCGAGGGACCGACCGCCGATGAAGTCCAGCGCGTCGCCACGAGCACCATGGCCCGGCAGCTCGCCGGGCTCGAGTCGGTTGGCGGCTTCGGCGGCAAGGCGGTGGCGCTGGCGCAGGGCGCGCTCTATTCGGACGATCCGGCCTTCTACAAGCGCGAGCTCGCCGAGCTGGCGTCGACGACGCCGGCAGAAGTGCAGGCGGCTGCCCGCGAATGGCTCGATCAGCCCTTCTATCAGCTCACTGTCGTGCCGGGTGCGCGCGAGGAGCAATATGTCGAAGCGGGCGAGGCTCCGGCCGAGCCGCCTGCGGGCCAGACGGTCGCCGCTGGACCCGAGGAGGGGCCTGCGCCCGGAACGCGCGGGGCAATGCCCGCCGTCGGCGAGATCGGCGACCTCGACTTCCCGGACGTTACGCGCACCCGGCTCGGCAACGGAATCGAGCTCGTCTATGCGCAGCGCGACGCGGTGCCGATCACGCAGATGGCGCTCAGCTTCGACGCGGGCCGAGTCGCCGATCCGGCCGACAAGCTGGGCCTCCAGTCGCTGATGCTTTCGGTGATGAGTGAGGGCACGCAGAGCCGCAATGCCGTTGCGCTGGCCGAGGCCAAGGAGCGGCTCGGTGCCGAGATCGGCACGAGCAGCACCGCCGACCGGACGATCGTGACGCTGTACACGCCGAGCCCCAATCTTGCCGGGTCGGTCGATCTGCTGGCCGACGTCGTCCGCAATCCGGCGTTCGCTCCGGCGGAAGTCGAGCGGCTGCGCAGCCAGCTTCTGGCGGGCATTTCGGCCGAGCTGACCAATCCGGGTGCGCTCGGCATGCGCGCATTGCCGCCGCTCGTCTATGGCTCGGCCTCGCCTTATGCGAAGCTGGGCGCGGGCAGCGGGGATCCGCAGGCGGTGCAGGCGATGACCCGCGACGATCTCGCCGCCTTCCACCAGGCATGGCTCCGGCCGGAGAAGCTCAAGATCTTCGTGGTGAGCGATCGCCCGCTGGCCGAAGTGCAGGCGGCGCTCGAAGCGGAATTCGCCGACTGGTCCCCAGCCGGTGCCGCCGCCGCAAAGGCATTCGACGGCGCCGCCGTTCAGGCCAGCCCGCGAATCCTGCTGATCGACCGCCCCGATTCGCCGCAGTCGCTGATTCTGGGCGGTCAGCTTACCGAGCTGTCGAGCCGCGACGAGCTGCTGCCGGTGCTCACCGCGAACGACGTGCTGGGCAGCGATTTCCTCTCGCGCATCAACATGGATCTGCGCGAGGAGAAACATTGGTCCTATGGAGCCGGCGGCTACGTCCAGCGCTACGAGAACAGCGTGCCCTACATCATCCAGGCGCCGGTGCAGGCCGACAAGACCGGCGAGGCGATCGTGTCGCTGCGCCGGGAAATCGCGGCGTTCCTTTCGGACGAGGGGATCACGCCCGTCGAGTTTCAGCGGACGATCAACGGCAACGTTCGTGAGCTGGCCGGCGGATTCGAAGCCAGCGACGCCGTGCTCTCGGCGATGCAGCAGAACGATCTCTTCGGCCGTCCGGACGATTATTACGAGACGATCGCGCAAAAATATCGTGGCCTCACCCGCGAGCAGCTTGACGCTGCGGCACGCGCGGCTCTCGACCCGAACGACTTCGTCTGGGTCGTCGTCGGCGATGCCTCGACCGTGCGCCCGCAGCTTGACAGCATCGGCCTGCCTGTCGAGGTGGTGCCTGCAGCGTCGGTCGCCGGTGCGGCGTCCGAAGCCGAATGAACCCCTGACGCAGGAGAGACGATCATGGCCAATGTGGACGGCACCTGGGAAACCGTGACCAAGAGCCCGATGGGCGACCAGAAGGCGACGCTCACGGTCAACAGCTCGGGCGATACCTTCACCGGTACCTTCTCGGGCGGGATGGGCACCACCGACATCAAGGACGGCACGGTTGCCGGCGACACGATCAAGTTCAAGGTCGACGTCACGGTGCCGATGCCGATGACGCTCGACTGCGAAGCGACCGTCGACGGCGACACGCTGAGCGGCACGGTGAAGGCTGGCGCGTTCGGCAGCTTCCCGCTGACCGGCGTGCGCCAGGCCTGAGCGGACGCGCTACGTAGCGAAAAAGGGGTCCGGTTCCGCCGAGGAGCCGGGCCCTTTTTCGTGCGGGCTCTGGATTGAAGGCGAAGGATTGGCACCCCCCGCCCGGATCGCGGCTTCTAGCGCTCCACCCGTGTGACGTGCCCCATCTTGCGTCCGGGCCGGGCCTCGCTCTTGCCGTAGAGATGGAGGTGCGCACCCGGCTCGGCGGCAAGGGTGAGCCAGGCATCGGCTTGCGCACCGATCAGATTCTCCATCTCCACGCGCGTGCCGGCAAGCCCCGTCGGGCCGAGCGGCAGCCCGCAGATCGCGCGGATATGATTCTCGAACTGCGAGGTGACGGCGCCTTCGATCGTCCAGTGGCCGCTATTGTGCACGCGCGGCGCCATTTCGTTGAAGACCGGCCCGTCCGCGCTCGCGAAGAATTCGAGCGTCAGGACACCGACATAGCCGAGTGCCTCGGCCACCCGCCCGGCGAGTGCCGCGGCTTCGGTCCATTGCGCCGCGACCGCCGCCGGAGCGGGCACGGTCGAGCGCGCGAGGATGCCGTTGCGATGCTCGTTGAGCGGCGGCGGCCAGCTGGCGGTCGTGCCGTCGGCGCCGCGCGCCAGCACGATCGAGAACTCATGCTCGAACGCCACCAGCGCCTCGAGGATCGCAGGTCGCGCCCCGATGGCTTCCCAGGCCGCCGCCGCGTCGTGCGGCCCCATCAGCCGCGCCTGCCCCTTGCCGTCATAGCCGAAGCGGGTGGTCTTCAGGATCGCAGGGCAGCCGATCTCAGCGAGCGCCTGGTCGAGCTCGGCGGGCGAGCGCACGGGGCGCCACGGCGCCGTGCGGCCGCCCATCTCCGCGACGAAGCGCTTCTCCTCGATGCGGTCCTGCGCGATCGCCAGTGCGCCGGGCGAGGGATGTACCGGCACGTGCCGCCCGAGCTCGGCGATCGGATCGGCGGCGACATTCTCGAACTCATAGGTGACGACGTCACAATGCGACCCGAACACCGCCAGCGCCTCGGCGTCGTCATAGGCGCCGCGAGTATAGCCGGCGCTCACGTCGTTTGCCGGCCCGCTGTCGGGTGCGAAAATATGCGTGCGATAGCCGAGCTGCGCCGCCGCGACCGAGAGCATCCGGCCGAGCTGGCCGGCACCCAGGATGCCGATGGTGGAGCCGGGAGGAAGCGCCTTCATTCGGGGTTGGTCGCCACGCTTTCGGTCTGCGCCGCGCGCCATTCCTTCAGCCGCTCGGCGAGAGCGTCGTCGGCGATCGCCAGGATCGCAGCGGCGAGCAGCCCGGCGTTGATCGCGCCTGCCTTGCCGATCGCCAGCGTGCCCACCGGAACGCCGCCGGGCATCTGTGCGATCGAGAGCAGGCTGTCCAAGCCGCGCAGCGCCTTCGACTGGACCGGCACGCCCAGCACCGGCAGATGCGTCATCGATGCCGCCATGCCCGGCAGGTGCGCCGCGCCGCCCGCGCCGGCGATCAGCACCTTCAGCCCGCGATCGGCGGCGCCGGTTGCATAGTCGACCAGCCGCTGCGGTGTGCGATGTGCGGAAACCACCTTGGTTTCATAGGACACGTCGAGCGCGTCGAGCAGCCTGGCGGCGTGCGCCATCGTTTCCCAATCGGAAGTGCTGCCCATGATGATGCCGACGCGAGGTGTTTCCGTCATGTCCGCCCGAATGCCCGAGGAAGCGTCGGTTCCTAATCGCGGCGGCGGGGCAGGGCAATGGGTGCCCGTGCCCGGCCGTTCGCGCCGGCGCCTCA
Organism: Sphingosinithalassobacter sp. CS137; assembly: GCF_014334115.1. Lineage (NCBI taxonomy): Bacteria > Pseudomonadati > Pseudomonadota > Alphaproteobacteria > Sphingomonadales > Sphingomonadaceae > Sphingosinithalassobacter > Sphingosinithalassobacter sp. CS137. The sequence continues at coordinate 1,459,132 of NZ_CP060494.1, read as the reverse complement.
GCGCTCGCTCAGATAATAGCGCTCCACTTCGCGCAGCTCGTCGTCGAGCTGATAGACCAGCGGCTGGCCGGTCGGAATCTCGAGCCCCGGGATCTCCTCGTCCGAGATGCCCGACAGATGCTTCACCAGCGCGCGCAGCGAATTGCCGTGGGCGGAAATCACCACGCGCTTGCCGGCCCGAATGTCGGGAGCGATCCGCTCCTCCCAATAAGGAAGCACGCGGGCGATCGTGTCCTTCAGGCTCTCGGTCTGCGGGATCGGAACGCCGCGATAGCGCACGTCCTTCGACAGATCCCACGGCGTGCCTTCCTCGGGCAGCGGGGGCGGGATGTCGAAGCTGCGGCGCCACAGATGCACCTGCTCGTCGCCGTGCTTGGCGGCGGTCTCCGCCTTGTCCAGTCCGGTGAGCCCGCCATAATGGCGCTCGTTCAGCTTCCAGCTCTTCACTTCGGGCAGCCACAGTCGCCCCATCGCCTCCAGCGCGAGGTGGAGCGTCTTGATCGCGCGCGTCTGGAAGCTGGTGTAGGCGATGTCGAAATCGAAGCCCTTTTCGCGGAGCAGCTCGCCCGCTGCCCAGGCCTCTTTCTCGCCCTTTTCGGTCAGGTCCACGTCCCACCATCCGGTGAAGCGGTTCTCCAGATTCCAGGCGGACTGGCCGTGGCGGATGAGGACGAGCGTGGGCATGGCATCTCCTTGCAGTCGGGTTGCCCCGTCTCTAGCGTTTGGTGCGCTGAGGGCAACGCGGGAGCGAGCGATGACGATCCGGCGCGAAACGATCGTGTACGACGGGCCGGACGGCCCTTTCGAAGGCGTCGCTGCCTATGACGACGAATGGGCGCGGCAGCGGCCCGGCGTGATGATCGTGCCCAATGTGCTTGGGCAGAAGGAAGCCGACAATGAAAAGGCCGAGGCGCTGGCGGCGCTCGGCTATGTCGGCTTCGCCTGCGATACCTATGGTCGGGGCAGGCGCACCACGCGCGAATCCCCGGACCCGGCCGTGTACATGAACGAGCTGAACGCCGACCGGCCGCTGCTGCGCGACCGGCTACATGCCTCGCTTGCCGCGATGCGGGCGCTGCCGCAGGTCGATCCCGAACGGTGCGCTGCGATCGGATTCTGCTTCGGCGGCAAATCGGTGCTCGATCTCGCGCGGTCGGGCGGCGACGTGCTCGGCGTGGTCTCGTTCCACGGCATCTTCGATCCGCCGCCCTATCCGGTGACCGCGCCGATCCGGGCGAAGCTGCTGATCTGCCACGGCTGGGATGATCCGCTGGCGCCGCCCGAGTCGGTGGTCGCACTCGCAGCCGAACTGACGGCCGCAGAGGCCGACTGGCAGCTCGACGCCTATGGCCACGCCGGCCACAGCTTCACCGACGGTAGCGCGAGAGGGGAGCGCTCCGGGTTCGCCTATGACGAACACGCCGATCGCCGCAGCTGGCAGGCGATGCAGGACTTCCTTCAGGAACTGTTCGTCTAGATCAGAGCGCCCGGGACATGAAGCGGTTGAAGTCGGTCGTCTGATAGTCGCCGAAGGGCGCGCAATACTCGAACCCGTGGCGCGCATAGAGCGCGTGTGCTGCCTCGAATGCGGTTCCCGTCCCCGTCTCCAGGCTCAGCCGATCATAACCACGCGCCTGCGCCGTCTCGACGATCCGGGCCAGCAGCGCCGCGGCCACGCCGCGCCGAAGCGCCGCCGAGGCGGTTCGCATCGACTTGATCTCGCCATGGGAGGGATCGAGCTCCTTGAGCGCGCCGCAGCCGAGCAGGGTCTTGCCATCCCACACGGTCCAGAAGGTCACGTCGCGCGCCGCCAGCTTCGCCAGGTCGAGGAAGTGGCACGTGCCGGGCGGCGAGGCGGCGAGCATCCCGGCAAAATGCTCCTCGAGCAGCGCGATGACCGCCGGATGCTCGAGCCCGCCTTCGCGAACCTCCATCAGATCTCGTCCAGCTGCCCGGCCAGCGTGTCGAGGCAGGCATGTGCCAGCGCCTTGCAGCGTGCCGGGCTCCAGCCGAACTGCGCATCGGCGTTCGCGTCATGATCCTTGAACGGCATTTCCAGTGTCATCGCCACCGCGCCGAAACGCTCCGCCACCTGGTTGGTCGACATCGACAGATTGGCCTTGCCGGGCGCGGCCTTCTCATAGCCGAGATCGAGCTGGAACTCGGGCGTGGCCGAAGCGAGCCGCCGCGCGTATTCGTAAAACTTCTCGCCGTGTGCGTCGGTCCAGCTCGGGATGCCTTCGAAGCCGGCGAGGAAGTTGGCGGGAATCGCCTCGTCGCCGTGCACGTCCATGGCGAAGTCCACGCCGCTCGCGTCCATAGCATCGCGGACCGCCAGCACTTCGGGGCTGCGTTCGCGCGTCGGGCTCGACCATTCGCGATTGAGGTTCACTCCGGCCGCATTGGTGCGCAGATGGCCGCGACGCGATCCGTCGGGATTCATGTTGGGCACCAGGTGCAGCGTCGCCTTTTCGCGCAGCGCGCGGGCGCCGGTGTCCCCCGGCTCGGTCAGCTTCTCCAGCGCGCCTTCCATGAACCATTCGGCCATGGTCTCGCCCGGATGCTGGCGGGCGTAGATCCAGACTTGCTTCGCGCCGTCGCCCATCGTCAGACAGTCGATCGGCTGTCCGTCGAGCGTGTGCCCCAGCGTGCGGTGCGTGACCCCCGGCATCAGCGCGATACGCGCGACCAGATCGTGGTGACGCTCCATCGAATAGGGCGCGAAATAGGCGAACCAGGCGACGTCGCTGTCGAACCGGTGCGTGAAGCTCAGCGCCCCGTCGGCATAGTCGGTTTCGGTCTGGCGCCAGACTTCGCGATCGAGCGACACGCGCGTCTTGTACCCCGGCCAGCCAAAGGCATAGGCCGCCCCGCCCGCATTCAGGATGCGGAAGGTGAGGGTGCGCCCCTTGGCGCCGGCCGCGCGGAAGTGGAACCATTGATAGAATTCGGACTTGTGGTCCTGCACGATCTCGAGGTCCACGCGATCGCCGTCGATATCGACGACGCGAATGTTGCCGCTGTCGAAGGCGGCGCAGATGTCGATGCTCATGGCACCGTGATAGTGATGCCCGACTCTCCCGGAAACCCCCTGAACAGCGCATCCGCCAATCGCTGTGCGACGGCGGAGGGCTGGGCCGTCGCCGCGCCGTCCACGGCTTCGGCTTGGGCGCGACCTTCCCAAACGACGGTATTGTCTGACCGCCGCCGCAGCTGCACCCAGAGTTCGGAAACGATCAGCTCCCGATTGCCGCCGCCGATGCCGAAGTTCAGGCCGCCGAACAGGCCGCCGCTGCCGCCGCCCAGGCCGATCGAAACCGGTGGGCGCTCGCGCAGCACGCCGATCGGTGCGCGCGTGAAGGCGACCCCGGCGATATAATCGGACGTGGCGCTATCCGTCGCGGGTACATAACCGATTCGCGCCAGCTCGGCGGCGACCGCATCCGCATAGAGGCGGTATTCAGGGCTGATGGTGTCGGTGCTCGCTAGCGGTTCGAGCGAAATGGTGCCGCGTTCGATCGGCGCGCCCAGATGGTAGCGGGTGGCTTCCACCGGGCCGGCGCGACTCCCCATGGTAGTGGTGCAGCCCGCAGTGGCGAACGCCGCGGCGGCGAGAGTGAGGACGGCAAGTCGATGCATCGGCAGGGTGCCTTTCCGTGGCGCGAGCGAAACGATCCTCCGATCAACCCGAATCGCATCGAGTCGGTTCCGTGCCGCGGTGCAGCGCCTTGACTCGGCAGCCGCCCCTCTATAGGCGGGCGCCTCTTTTCAGGCATTCGAGATTTGGAAGCGAGCCCGATCATGAAGATCGTGAACTCTTTGAAGTCGCTCAAGGGGCGGCACCGTGACAATCGCGTGATCCGCCGTCGTGGGCGCATCTACGTGATCAACAAGACCGTGCGGAAGTTCAAGGCCCGCCAGGGCTGAGGTCTGCGCGCGTGAATCCGACGGCGGTTGTTTTCGACGTCGGTAACGTGCTCTTCCGCTGGGAGCCGCGAGCTCTGTACGAGCGCCTGATCGACGACGATCGGGCGCTCGACGCGTTTCTGGCCGAAGTCTGCACGCCCGAGTGGCATTTTCAGCACGATGCGGGCCGGGACTTCGCCGATACCTCGGCGGAGCTGATCGCGGCACATCCCCGGCATGAGGCGCTGATTCGCGCCTGGGGGCCACGCTTCAACGAACAGCTTCCGGGGCCGGTACCTGGGATGCCGGAAATCGTCGAGGAACTCGACGCCGCGGGGGTGCCGCTGTTCGCGATCACTAATTTCAGCCACGAATTCTGGCCGCCGTTCCGCGCGAGCCAGGAGGCGCTGTTCGGGCGCTTCCGCGACATCGTCGTGTCGGGCGCCGAGCGGCTGGTGAAACCCGATCCGGCGATCTATGCGCTCGCGCTCGATCGGTTCGGCCTCAGCGGACCGGAAGCGGTGTTCGTCGACGATTCGCCGCCGAACGTCGATGCCGCCGCCGATGCCGGGATCCACGCGGTGCATTTCACCGACGCCGCCACCTTCCGCGCCGATCTGGTGCGCTTCGGGTTGCTCGACTGACTCTCCTCTGCTTGGGTCGCTCCGGGAAAGGGAGAGCCGTCATGGACGTTCGCGAAGCCGTCGAGAGCCGTCGTTCGGTTCGGGCATTCCTCGACAAGCCGGTCGACCTCGATCTGCTGCGCGAGCTGATCGGAGTGGCGACTCGCGCGCCTTCGGGCGGCAATCTTCAGCCTTGGCACCTGCATCTGCTCGCCGGCGAGCGAATGGCGGCGTTCAAGGCGAGGATGGAAGCGCGGCTTGCCGAGGCGCCGTTCGGCGACGGCGCGGAATACCCCGTCTATCCCGAAAAGCTCGGCGAGCCCTATCGCAGCCGCCGGTTTCAGGTCGGCGAAGCGATGTACGCGCCGCTGGGCATCGAACGCGGCGACCGCGACAGACGGCTGGCGTGGTTCGGCAACAACTATCGCTTCTTCGGCGCTCCGGTAGGCCTGTTCTGCTATGTCGAGCGCACGCATGGGCCGCCGCAATGGTCCGACTGCGGAATGATGCTCCAGACGCTGATGCTGCTGCTGCGCGACGCGGGGCTCGACAGCTGCGCGCAAGAAGCGTGGACGACGCACCACCTGACCGTGTCCGACTTCCTCGGCACGCCCGATCATCTGATGCTGTTCACCGGAATGGCGATCGGCTGGCGCGACCCGGAGGCGCCGGTGAACACGTTCGAAGTGCCGCGTGCGCCGCTCGACGAAGTGCTGACCGTCCACGCCTGAACGGGTTTCAGTCGCCGCGGTAGTTCTTCAGCTCATCGCCGAGGATCTGCACGACGTGCAGCACGTTGGTCGACCCCGGGGTGCCGAACGGCACGCCGGCGCACACCACCGCCCGATCGCCGCCGCTGACGATCTTGTGCCGTAGCGCCATGCGCTTGGCCTTGGCGACCATTTCCTCGAAGGAGTTCACGTCCCGCGTCTGAACCGCGTGAACGCCCCACAGCAGCCCCAGCCGCCGTGCGGTTTCCAGCCGGGGCGTCAGCACCAGAATCGGCACCGACGGGCGCTCACGTGCGATCCGCCGCGCTGTCGAACCGGACATGGTGAAGCAGATGATCGCGCTCGCCGAAACGGTGGCGGAAATCGTCTTGGCCGCTTCGGCCAGCGCATCGGCAGTGGTGGGATCGGGGCGAGTCACGGTGAAGTGCACGCGATCGCCATGGGCGGGATCGCGCTCCACCGCATCGGCAATCGCATTCATCATCGCCACCGACTGGACCGGATATTCGCCCGCCGCGCTTTCGGCCGAGAGCATGATCGCATCCGCCCCGTCATAGACGGCGGTCGCCACGTCGGAGACTTCGGCGCGGGTTGGCGTCGGCGCCGTGATCATCGATTCGAGCATCTGGGTCGCGACGATTACCGGCCGCCCCATGCGCCGCGCGGTTTCGACGATCCGCTTCTGAAGCGGCGGCACGCTCTGCGGCGGCAGCTCGACGCCCAGATCGCCGCGCGCGACCATCACGCCGTCGCACATCTCCACGATTTCTTCGATCCGCGCCACGGCGCTCGGCTTTTCGATCTTCGCCAGCAGCGCGGTGCGCCCCTGGATCAGTCGACGTGCCTCGGCCAGATCCTCGGGCCGCTGGACGAAGCTGAGCGCGATCCAGTCGACTCCCTGCTCGACTGCGAAGGCCAGGTCGCTGCGGTCCTTGTCGGTCAGCGCCGCCATCGGCAGCACCACGTCGGGGACGTTGAGGCCCTTGTTGTTCGACAGTGTTCCGCCGACCTCGACCATCGTCGTGATCCGGTCGGCCTCGTGGCTCAACACCCGCAGCACCAGCTTGCCGTCGTCGAGCAGCAGCCGCGTGCCTTCCTCCACAGCTTCGAAGATCTCGCGATGCGGCAACTCCACGCGCGTCGCGTCTCCGGGGGTCGTTTCGCGGTCGAGCGTGAATTGGTGCCCCTGGGCCAGAGTCACCTTGCCCTCGGCGAACTTGCCGACGCGCAGCTTGGGTCCCTGAAGATCGGCGAGGATCGTCGTGGGTCGGCCGAACCGGCGCTCGAGACTGCGGATCGCCTTGATCAGCGCGATTTTCGATTCCTGATCGCCGTGGCTCATGTTGAGGCGGAAGGCGTCGGCACCGGCCGCGTACAGCCGCTCGATCATTTCGGGCGAGCTGCTCGCCGGCCCCAATGTGGCGAGCACGCGCACCTTGCGCGAACGGGGGCTGATGGCCTTGCTCATGGTTCCGCGCTCCCTTGGCTTGTGCGGGGCCGGCTCTACCCGTTACTGCGGGACGATCAACCTCGGAGCGCGCCATGACCGACCTCAATACGCTGGACGACGCCGTTGCGGCGGCCGCCTTTCGCCGGCTCGTCCGCCATCTGCGCCACCGCAGCGACGCGCAGAACATCGATCTGATGGGGCTCGCCGGTTTCTGCCGCAACTGCCTGTCCGACTGGATCGAGGAGGCGAGCGCGAACGCCGGGCGGCCGCTCGACAAGGATGCGGCGCGCGCGATCGTCTATGGCATGCCCTATTCCGAGTGGAAGGCCACGCATCAGAGCGAGGCGACGCCGGAGCAGCTCGCGCGGATGGAGGAAAGCGTGGCGAAGAATCGCCACGACGACGAACTGCTCGACGAGGCGCTCGACGAAACCTTTCCCGCCAGCGATCCGCCGTCGATCACGCGGCCGCACCGTTGATCCGCAGGCAGCGCGATCGACACTGGACCGCGCGCACCTAGTGTATTATCTACCTATATCACTAGATCGGTGATGGAGGCAGCGATGCGGCGTGCGATGTTCCTGGGGCTCGGATTGGCGGCGGCGGCTTCGGCCTCTGCGGCAGTGGCGCATCAGGCGGTCGCGCTCGTGGCGCCCGCGCCCGCGCCTGGTTTCGACCTCGCCGAAGGGAAGCGCGCGGTCGCGGTCCTCGCCGAGGAGCTCGAACGGACCTTCGTCTTCCCCGATGTGGCGCGGCGCTATGCCGCCCGGCTGCGCGAGCGGCTCGCGGACGGCGCCTATGACCGCGCCGCCGATGCCGCCGCACTCGCGACGATGGTGACCGAGGATCTGCAGGCGGTGGCGCCTGACGGGCATCTGAAGATGCGCCCGCCGCTGCCGGCGGCGGCGGAAGGCGAACCGGCACGGCGGCGCGTCTATCCCGATCCGATGGAGCAGGCCGGCTGGATCGCCGACGGAGTTGCCTATGTGCGGTTCAACGCCTTCCTCGGCAGCGCCCAGCAGGTCGCCGATTTCGAAGCCTTTCTCGACGGCCACGAAGGCGCGCGCACGCTGATCATCGATGCGCGCACGCACCATGGCGGCGGGCTCAGCGAGATGGATGTGCTCTTCCCGCGCATCTTCACCGAGCCCAGAACAGTGATGGTGATGGACACGCGTGCCAGCGTTGCGGCGGAGGAGGGCGGGCTGCCATTCGATTCGCTGGTGCAGGTGTCCGCGCCGGCCGAGCTGCACCGCGCCGAACATCGCGTCGTGCCCCGGTCCGAGCGCTCCGCCTGGGCGGATACGCGCATCTTCCTATTGACCTCGGGCCGCACCGCGTCCGCCGGCGAGCATCTGGCGACCGTGCTGAAGGAAACCGGCCGCGCCACGTTGATCGGCGATACGACTGCCGGAGCGGGCAACTACGGCGGCGGCATCGATCTGCCCGGCGGCTATGACGCCTTCATTCCCGTCGGCCACAGCTATTTTCCGGGAAAGCAGGGCTGGGAAGGTGTCGGTGTGACGCCGCACATCGCGGTCGCGCCCGAGCGCGCGTTGGTCGAGGCGCTGGTCCGATCGGGCGTCTCTGCACAGCAGGCGGAGGCGCTTTCGGCCAGCCACGTGCCGGGCGAGCCGATGGTGCGTCGGCGCCCCTTGCGCTCCTGACCGGAGCGGCTAGACGCGTGCCCTCACACCAGGAGGGAATTCATGAGCGACGTGATCGCTGCCGACCAGCTGCGCCTTTTCATCGAGCGGATCGAGCGGCTCGAGGAAGAGAAGAAGGGCATCGCCGACGACATCAAGGACGTTTACAACGAAGCGAAATCGACCGGTTTCGACGTGAAGACAATGCGCAGCATCGTGCGTTTGCGGAAGATGGAAAAGCATCACCGCGACGAGGCCGAGGCGCTGCTGGAAACCTATAAGGCGGCCCTCGGCCTGGGCTGACGCCCGTCGCGGACAGACGAAGGAGCGATTGATGATCCTGAGCACGACCAATTCGATCGAGGGCAAGACGGCGACTCGCTACCACGGCATCGTCGCATCCGAAGTGATCCTTGGCGCGAACGTCTTCCGCGATATCTTCGCCGGCATTCGCGATTTCGTCGGCGGCCGGTCGGGCAGCTACGAAAAGCCGCTGCGCAAGGCGCGCGAGATGGCGTTCGAGGAGATCGCCGATCAGGCGAAGGGGCTCGGCGCGAACGCAGTGATCGGGATCGACATCGATTATGAAGTGATCGGCGAACAGGGATCGATGCTGATGGTGTCGATCTCCGGAACCGCCGTCACGCTGAGCTGAGACGACGCGCGGCGCGCTCGCTTTTCCGGTCTGTCCTGAGTAGCCACTGTGCATGCCGAAGTGGCGTATCGAACCGCCCTTCGATACGGAGACTTCGACTTCGCACAGTTCCCCACTCGAGGCGAACGGATGTGAGAGAGATTCGAGAGACCAATGGCAGGCCATTCCAAGTTCAAGAACATCATGCATCGCAAGGGAGCGCAGGATAAGAAGCGCTCGGCGATGTTCTCCAAGCTGAGCCGCGAAATCACTGTCGCGGCTCGGATGGGTACGCCCGATCCCGACATGAATCCGCGGCTGCGCGCCGCAGTCAACGCCGCCAAGGCGCAGTCGATGCCGAAGGATAATATCCAGCGCGCGATCGACAAGGCCGTGGGCGGCGATACCGAGAGCTATGAGGAAATCCGCTACGAAGGCTTCGGCCCCGGCGGCGTGAGCCTGATCATCGAAGCGCTGACCGACAATCGCAATCGCACCGCGACGAACGTGCGCACCGCCGTGTCGAAGAACGGCGGCAATCTCGGCACGGCCGGCTCGGTGAGCCACGGGTTCGACCGCATGGGCCTCATCAGCTACCCGGCAAGCGCAGGTGACGCAGAGACGGTGTTCGAAGCCGCGCTGGAGGCGGGTGCCGAGGACGTCCAGTCGGGCGAGGACGGCCATGAGATCTGGACCGCCGCCGATTCGCTGCACGAAGTGGCAAGCGCGCTCACCCCCGTCCTCGGCGAGCCCGAAGGCGCGAAGCTCGCGTGGCGCCCGCAGACGATGGTCGAGGTTGGCGAGGATGATGCGGGCACGCTGTTCAAGCTGATCGACGCGCTCGACGACGACGACGACGTGCAGACCGTCTGGGGCAATTACGAAGTCTCCGACGCGGTGATGGAGAAGCTGGGCTGATCCTGCTCGGCCTTGACCCTGGCCTGGGGACCACCGGCTGGGGGCTGATCCGCGCGGAAGGCAACCGGCTGAGCCATCTTGCCAATGGTCAGCTGAAAACCGATGCGAAGGCGCCGCTCGCCCGGCGCCTCGCGCATCTCGATGCGATGCTCGCCGCGCTCATCGCCGATCGCGCGCCCGAGGCGGCTGCGGTCGAGGAGGTGTTCGTCAATTCGAACCCGCAGTCGACGCTCAAGCTGGGGCAGGCGCGCGGAGTGGCGCTTTGCGCGCTGGCACGGGCCGGGATCGAAGTCGGCGAATATGCTCCGCGCCTCGTCAAAAAGGCGGTCGTCGGCACTGGAACGGCGGAAAAGGCGCAGGTCCATGCGATGATCGCGCGCCTGCTTCCTGGCGCCAGGATCGCCGGAGCCGATGCGGCGGATGCGCTGGCGGTCGCCATCTGCCACGCGCACCATCTGGCGTCGGCGCGCCGGACGTTCTAGGTCCGTTCCATGATCGCCCATCTTACAGGCAGGCTGGCGAGCACCGGCGCGGATCACGCGGTGATCGACGTGAATGGTGTCGGCTATCTGGTCGGTGCTTCGGCGAAGACGCTCGAGCGGATCGGAATCACCGGCGACACGGTGACGGTGCATACCGAGATGTTGGTGGCGGAGGATTTCATCCGGCTGGTCGGCTTCGCCAGCGCCGAGGAGCGCGACTGGTTCCGCCTGCTGACGAGCGTGCAGGGCGTCGGCGCCCGCGTCGCCCTGGCGATCCAGTCGGTGCTGACGGCGGACGAGTTGCAGGGGGCGATCGCACGCGGCGATTCCGCGATGGTGGCGCGTGCCAACGGCGTCGGGCCAAAGCTCGCCCAGCGCATCGTCAACGAGCTGAAGGACAAGGCAGGCGTCGTGCTGGGCAGCGGCGGCGCCGGAGCATTGGCCGCCCCCGCCGGCGGCGCGGCGGCCGATGCCGTTTCCGCCTTGCTCAACCTCGGCTTCAAACCCGCCGAGGCGAGCGCGGCGGTGAAGGCGGCAGGGGAAGAACTGGGCGAGGGCGCAGGCCTCGACGCGCTGGTGCGGCGCGCGCTTCGGAAGGCGGCGAAATAGCGGCCGGCGGAATCGCCTCCTCGCGGTCGACGCCGAACCAGGCGCGCATTTTCCATCCGGCGGCGGCCCAGTTGTGATCCTGTTCGGTCCGCAGCACCGGAAGGTCGGGCGCCGAATCGAGATGCGGCAGGAGCTCGGCCTCTTCCCGGGCGACGCGATCGTTCAGCATGCGGATCATCTGCGCCGCCATCGCCCGATAGGTCTGCCAGTCGGCGGCGACGGCGTCGGCGGTCCAGCGTTCGGAATGCTGTTCGAAGCGCGCGTAGAGTTCGAACGCTTCCCTGCGGAACCGTTCGCCGGTCGCCTGGACCAGCGGATCGGGGTGATTGCGCAGCCGCGCGTAGACGACACGATCCTTGAGCTGAAGATGCCGCATCAGCGTGCGGGCGAAGGTCCAGCGGATCTGCGCGAGGCTTTCGCGCAGAGGCGGCTCGGGCGAGGTGCAGATGGCGTGGAGCGCTTCGATGGCGGACTGCAGGGATTTCTGGTCGAGGAACAGCCGTTCTACCGGGGTCACGCGATACTCCTGTTGCCGGTGCGATCAGATCAGTCCCTATGTTATAGACGCTTGCGTCGCCTTCGAACCGCTCGACAGCAGCCCTCAGGAACAGCTAGGGAACGGACGTGACCGATCCCGATCGCATCCTCGCCCCGGAGCGCCGATCCGACGACGTCGACGCGGCGCTGCGCCCAAAGGCGCTCGACGAATTCGTCGGGCAGCGCAGTGCGCGCGAGAATCTGCGCGTGTTCATCGAAGCCGCCAAGGCGCGCGGCGATGCGCTCGACCATGTGCTGTTCTTCGGCCCGCCCGGGCTCGGCAAGACCACGCTGGCGCAGATCGTGGCGCGGGAAATGGGCGTCGGCTTTCGGGCGACATCCGGCCCGGTGATTGCCAAGTCGGGCGATCTCGCCGCGCTGCTCACGAATCTGGAGGACGGCGACGTCCTGTTCATTGACGAGATTCACCGGTTGGCGCCGGCGGTCGAGGAAGTACTCTATCCGGCGATGGAGGATCGCGCGCTCGATCTGATGATCGGCGAGGGGCCGTCCGCCCGGTCGGTCCGCATCGATCTGCCGCGCTTCACGCTTGTCGGTGCCACTACGCGTCAGGGGCTGCTCACCACGCCGCTGCGCGACCGGTTCGGCATTCCGATCCGGCTGCAATTCTATACAGTGGGCGAGCTGGAAAAGGTCGTCGCGCGCGCCGCGGCGCTGCTCGGCCTTCCCGTCGCTGCCGATGGTGCACAGGAAATCGCGCGGCGCTCGCGGGGCACGCCGCGCATCGCCGGCCGGTTGCTTCGGCGGGTGCGCGATTTCGCCAATGTGGCTGGCGCGGAACTGGTCGATGCAAAGGCCGCGGACGCGGCGCTCAACCGGCTCGAGGTCGATGCGCTCGGGCTCGATGCGATGGACCGCCGCTATCTCACCATGATCGCCGACATCTACAAGGGCGGCCCGGTCGGCGTGGAGACGCTCGCCGCCGGTCTGAGCGAGCCGCGCGACACCATCGAGGAAGTGATCGAGCCCTATCTGATCCAGCTCGGCCTGGTCGCCCGCACTGCCCGTGGACGCTGCCTCAATGCCGCCGGCTGGAAGCATCTCGGCATCGAACCGCCGCAGGGCGCGCAGGACGGGCTGTTCGACTGAAGCCGGCTTCCCCGTCAGCATGTCGTTCGCTACCCGCGCAGCCGTGAGACAGGAAGCCGCACCGCTCGAGCCGCTCGGCCATTTCCAGGATGGCGAGCATCACTTCGTCCTGCGTGTCTATTTCGAGGACACGGATCTTACCGGAGTGGTCTATCACGCGAATTATCTGCGCTACTTCGAGCGTGCCCGATCGGATATGCTCGCCGCGGCGGGCGTCGATCAGCGCGCTGCGTTCGAGGCGGGCGAGGGCGCCTATGCGATCCGCGACGCGCGGCTGCGCTATCGGGCGCCCGCGCGGCTTGGAGACACGCTGACGGTGGTCAGCCGCCTCGTCGAATTGCGCGGTGCATCAGTGGACATTCATCAACGAGTCATGCGTTCGGGGATCATAGTGGCGGAAGTGGAGATCGAGGCGGTGTTCGTGGCGCCGTCCGGGCGGCCGCGCCGACAACCCGCCGCCTGGGTGGAGGCGTTCGCGCCATTGGTTTGGAAGGGGGACTGAGCCTCGATGGAGTTTCTCGCGACGACCGACGCGGCGACCATGTCGCCGTTCGCATTGTTTCTGCAGGCGGACTGGGTGGTGAAGGGCGTGATGCTCGGCCTGCTGCTCGCCAGTATCTGGACATGGGGCATCATCATCAGCTTCGTTATCCGCATCGGCGGGGTGCGGAAATCGACCGACCAGTTCGAGCAGGAATATCGCGAGGCGGACGACATGGACGAATTCCATCGCCGGATCGCCGGACGCAACATCGCTGTTGCCCGCGTCTTCTCGGCGGGAGTCACCGAATGGCGCCGCTCGACCGCCGGCGCGACAGTGGATCGCAGCGGCACGCGCGAGCGGCTGGCCACGGCGATGGGCGCCACGGTGGCACAGGAGATCGATCGGCTGTCGGATCGCCTCAACGTGCTGGCGACCGTGGGCTCGGTCGCGCCGTTCGTGGGCCTGTTCGGCACGGTGTGGGGCATCATGCGCAGCTTCACGGCGATCGCCGCGGAGCAGAACAGCTCGCTCGCAGTGGTTGCGCCGGGTATTGCCGAGGCGCTGTTCGCAACCGCGATCGGACTGTTCGCGGCCATCCCGGCGGTGATCGCCTACAATCGCTTCAGCCATTCGATCAACAAGGTCGAGGCGCGGCTGAACCGCTTCGCCGATGGCTTCCACGCCGCGCTCAGCCGCAAGCTGGAGGCGCAGACGTGAGACCGGCCGGGACCATGTTTCTGCGGCGGGCAGGGGGCGTCTGATGGCGATGCAGCTGCCTTCGCAGCGTGGCAAGGGCCGGCGCGCGCCGATGGCCGAGATCAACGTCACGCCGCTCGTCGACGTGATGCTGGTGCTGCTCATCATCTTCATGGTCACTGCGCCGCTGCTCACCGCCGGCGTGCCGGTGAACCTGCCCGAAAGCCGCGCGAAGGCGCTCGAGCAGGACCAGCAGCCGGTGCAGATCTCGATCGACGAGACCGGCGCCATCTTCGTCGACGAAGCGCCGGTCGCCGCCGACGCGCTGCCGCCGCTGCTCGATCAGATCGCCCAGCGCACCGGCGCCGAGGCCCGCCCGCCACAGGTGTTTCTCCGCGCCGATCAGGCGCTCGGATACGGCAAGGTGATGCAGGTGATGGGCGAGCTCAACCGCGCCGGACTCAATCGCGTCTCGCTCGTTACCGCCGCGACCGGCGGCGGCGAGCAATAAGGGCGATCGGCGTGGACCGGACGGAGGGCACCGGCATCGGGCTTGCATTGATCGGCCATGCGGCGGTGTTCGGCGCGCTGTCAGCGAGCTTTCTCACCACGCCGAATCCGGTCGAGCTGAAGCAGCAGCCGATCGAAGTCTCGCTGACCGACGAAGTTGCGCTCGAAAGCATGTCGCAAGTGCCCGATGCCGAGGTGCCCGCCGCCCAGCTCTCCGAAGTCGAAGCGCCGGTCGAGCCGGATACTGCGCCGCCCGAGCCTGCCGACGAGCCCGAGCAGGCCCCCCAGCCGCGGCAGCAGCCGCCTGCGCCCGCGCCGCGACCCGACCCCCGCCCCGCCGAGAAGGCGGAGCCGCGCCGACCGACTCCGCCCGCCCCGAAGGCGGCGCAGCGCCCGCGCGAGCAGCCGCGCCGCCCGACCGGACGGCTCGACGGGCTGGAGATCGGCCGTTCGGACACGCCCTCGCGCAGCGAATCGACGACGCCTCCCGCGGCGACGCTTGGCCCGCAGGTCCGTTCGGCGCTCGTCGCCGAGATCCGCCGCCAGCTCAAGCCGCACTGGACTGCGCCGACCGGCGCAGACGCGGACCGGCTGGTCACGATCTTGCGCGTGCGGCTCAATCGCGACGGTTCGCTCGCCGCGCGGCCGCAACTGGTGGAGCAGACCGGAGTCACCCCCAGCAACCGGGCGCAGACGGAATTGCATGCCGAACGTGCTATACGTGCGGTCGAGCTCGCGGCACCGTTCCGGTTGCCTGATGAGTATTACGACGCCTGGCGCGTCATCGAGCCCAGTTTTGACAGGAGGCTTTCGCTGTGAAGACGTTCCTTGCCCTCGCCGCCGCAGCGCTGTTCACCGCAGCGCCAGCGCTGGCGCAGGACACTCCGTTGCGCGATCCCGTCCCGACCGCACCTGCGCAGGATGCGCCGCTGCGGGTAGACGTGACCGACGAGAGCGGCGCCTCCGATCTCGTGATCGCCATTCCAGCGATGCCGACCTCGCAGAATGTGCAGACGGCGGCGGGCTCGACCACCGATCTCGGACGGCAGATCGCCGAGGTGATCGAGGCGGACCTGCGCAACACCGGCCTGTTCAACACGATCGGGCCCAATCAGGCGCGCGGCATCGGCTATACCGAAGTCACGTCGCCCGATTTCACCTTCTGGTTCGGCAATCGCGCACAGGCGCTGGTGCAGGGCTATGTACGCGCGAGCGGCAATGGGCTGACGGTCGGCTGCTATCTGTACGATGTGGCGCTGCAGACCGAGCTGGTGCGGCAGGGCTTCGTCGTTTCCGCAGGGGATTGGCGCCGCGCCGCCCACAAGTGCGCCGATGCGATCTACACCCGCCTCACCGGCGAAGGCCCGTATTTCGACAGCCGCGTCGTCTATGTCTCGGAAACGGGGCCGAAAGACCGGCGCATCAAGCGGCTGGCGATCATGGACCAGGACGGTGCCAACCATCGGTTCCTGACCAACGGCCAGTCGATCGTGCTGACGCCGCGCTTCGCGCCCAACCATCAGTCGATCGTCTATATGAGCTATCAGAACGATCGGCCCTCGCTGTACGTCTATGATCTCGACAGCGGCCGCCAGCGGCTGCTCGTCGACGATGCGAACCTCACCTTCGCGCCGCGCTTTTCGCCTGACGGGCGCTGGGTGCTGTTCTCGATGGCGGTGGGCGGCAATACCGACATCTACCGCGTCAGTGCCTCGGGCGGATCGCCGCAGCGGCTGACGAATTCGCCGGGCATCGACACCGGCGGCAGCTATTCGCCCGACGGCAGCCGTATCGTCTTCGAAAGCGATCGCGGCGGATCGCAGCAGCTCTATGTGATGAACGCAGACGGTTCGGGGCAGCAGCGGATCAGCTTCGGCGGCGGCCGCTATGCGACTCCGGTGTGGAGCCCGCGCGGCGACCTGATCGCCTTCACCCGGCTGGGCGGCGGCGCGTTCCGGATCGGCGTGATGAGTCCGTCGGGCTCCGGCGAGCGGCTGCTGACCGATGCCTGGGGAGACGAGGGGCCCAGCTGGTCGCCCAACGGCCGCGTCCTGATGTTCTTCCGCGCCGGGCAGGGAGGTGGCGCCGATGTCTGGTCGGTCGACCTCACTGGCGTCAATGCGCGTCGTATTCCGACTCCGCTCGGCGGATCGGACCCGAGCTGGGGGCCGCTCCGTCCGTGAACCGGGGCGGCGAGTTGCGCGTAGTAGCCCGAGCTTCGGGCGATGAGGTTTCAAGGAGGAAGGCCATGAAGAAGACGACCACTCTGTTGATCGGCGTCGCACTGCTCGCAACCGCGGGCTGCGCGAAGAAGCGCCCCGAGGTGCTGCCGCCGAGCCCCGGCACGACCACGCCCACGCCGCCGCCGGGTGGCGACACCACGACGGGCGTCATCCCCGGTTCGCCCGAGGATTTCCGGCGCTCGGTGATGGGTGACACCGTCTATTTCGCGCTCGACCAGCATGACATCGATGCCGAGGCGCGCGCGATCCTCGACAGCCAGGCGCGCTGGCTGGCCCAGTATCCGAACCGCCGCATCACCATCGAAGGCCATGCCGACGAACGCGGCACGCGCGAGTACAACCTCGCGCTCGGCGATCGTCGCGCCAACTCGGCCAAGAACTATCTCGCCGCGCGTGGAGTCTCGCCGGCACGGATCACGACGATCAGCTACGGCAAGGAGCGCCCCGTGGCGCTCGGCTCGAACGAGTCGGCATGGGCGCAGAACCGCCGCGCGGTGACCATCGTCCTGAACTGAGCCGGTTCGGCACGAATCCGGGGAGGGGAGGCGCCCGCCGGCGTCTCCCCTTTTTGTTGCGCTGGCGGAACCGCCGCTCCGCCCCCGCATTGGCCTGCCATGTCCGTCGCCGCCACCTCCACCGAAACCGCTGCCCGACTGCGCGAACCGGTCGATCTGGTAACGGAGACGATGGAGGGCTGGGTCGACGGCTTCTATGCCCAGCTTCCCAGCGTGGTCGCGGGGCTCATCTTCCTGCTGCTCGCGTGGATCGTGGGCAAGCTGCTGGCGCGGCTGGTGCGGCGGATAGCGGTCCGGCGGCGGCGCCCCGATCTCGGCAATCTGCTCGGGTCGCTCGCTTTTGGCGGACTCATGGTGGCGGCGCTGCTGGTGGCGGCCGCGATCATCTTCCCAACGGTGCATCCGGGAGACATCCTCGCCGCGCTCGGCATCGGATCGGTCGCGATCGGCTTCGCGTTCAAGGACATTCTGCAGAATCTGTTCGCGGGCGTGCTGATCCTGCTGCGCCGCCCCTTCCTTCAGGGCGATCAGATCGAGGCGCAGGGCTTCGAAGGCACGGTCGAACATATCGAAAGCCGGGCGACCTTGCTGCGCACCTATGACGGGCGCCGAGTGATCATCCCGAACGCCGACATCTATACCTCTCCCGTCGTGGTCAATACAGCCTTCCCGGTGCGGCGCGACGAATATGACGTCGGCATCGGTTTCGGCGACCGGCCGGCCGAGGCCGCCGGCAAGTTCCTCGAGGCGATCCGCGGCCTTGAGGGGATCGTGGCCGAGCCGGCGCCCGAGGTGCTGCCGTGGAGTCTCGAAGACAGTGCCGTCGTGCTCAAGGTGCGCTGGTGGACCGATTCGCAGCGTACCAGCGCAGTCCACGCCCGTGCCCGCGTGATCCTGGCGCTCTACGAGACCGCAAAGTCGCACGGGATCGACTTGCCTTTCCCCACCCAGGTGCTGCTGTTCCACGACCAGACCGAGGAAACCGACGGCGACCGCACCCGGCAGCGCGAAGGCTGGCCGCCAGGCGACCGGCCGCCCCGCCCGCGTCCGGCGCTGTCCGGGCGGGGCGCCTCGGGCGCCTGACGCGCGGCTTTCCGATTTCGCTTGCCCCATTCCCTCCTGCGATATAAATCCGATATCACAATTAAGGAGGCGGACATGAATGACTTCGCTGCCCACGCCCTGCGCAACAGCAAAGAGCGCCCGGCACATACTTCGAGCGGCTGGATCCCGCTCCTGCTGGCGTTCGTGCTGCTCGTCGCGACCGTCTTCGCCGGCCTGCAGTTCGGCAGCTATCCCGAGTGGCAGGTCGCAGTGGCGGTCGGGATCGGCTCGCTGGCCGTCTTGTTCATCGCGGTCGGCTTCTATCTCCTCCAGCCCAATCAGGCGGCGGCGATCCTGCTGTTCGGCGATTATCGGGGCACCGATCGCGCCACCGGCCTGCGCTGGACCTGGCCGTGGCTCACGAAGCAGAAGATCTCGGTTCGGATCCACAACATCACGTCCGAGCGGCTGAAGGTGAACGACCTGCGGGGCAATCCGATCGAAATCGCATCGAACGTGGTGTGGCGCGTCGCCGATACCGCCCAGGCGCTGTTCGACGTCGACGACTATCGCGAGTTCGTGAACATCCAGATCGAAAGCGCCGTGCGCGCGATCGGCTCGCGCTACCCCTATGACGATTTCGAGGATGCGAAGATCACGCTGCGCGGCGACGCCGACGTGGTGAGCGACGAGATCAAGGTCGAGCTGCAGGAACGCGTCGCGGTCGCGGGCGTCTCGATCGAGGAATGCCGGCTCACCCATCTCGCCTATGCCTATGAGATCGCCCAGGCGATGCTGCGGCGCCAGCAGGCCGAGGCAGTGGTGGCGGCACGCGCGACATTGGTCGAGGGCGCGGTCGGCATGGTCGAAATGGCGCTCGAGCAGCTTTCGGCCAAGAATGTGGTCGAGCTCGACGACGAACGCCGCGCGGCGATGGTTTCGAACCTGATGGTGGTGCTGTGCTCGGAGCGCGACACCCAGCCGGTGGTGAATGCAGGCTCGCTCTACCAGTGAGCGGCTGAGGAGCTGGCGTGGCGGCACCCCCGAAGAAGGCATTTCCCCTGCGGCTCGATCCGGCGCTCTACGCCGCGATCGAGCGCTCGGCGGCGAGCGACCTGCGCAGCGTCAATGCGCAGGTCGAGTGTCTGCTGCGGGAAGCGCTGTCGAAGCGCGGGGTGAAGCTGGCGGAGCCGGTGCAGCGCAAACGCGGTCGTCCGCCCAAGAATGCCACTGGAGGCGGAAGCAATGACCGATAAGGATCCCTGGTTCACGACCTATCGCGGCCCCGGTCTGCTGCGCGTGGTGCCGCGCAACGCGAAGGGGTGGGGTGTGCTGCTCGCCTTCCTGCTGGTCACGCTTGCGCCGTTGCCGCTGGTGATCTGGGTCGCCGGCACAGGCGCGGTGTGGATCGTGATGGTGCCCTATCTGCTGTTCGTCGCGATCGCGTGCGTCCTGCTGATCCGTCTCTCGCTGCGCCGCTCGGAAGTGATCGACATCGCCGAGATGGCACGCGAGCTGAAGGAATTCCGCAAGTGGCGCGAGGATGAGCAGCGTCGGAGATAGCAAGGAGAGACCCGCATGATGACTGCATTGTTCGCCAAGAGAGCGCACCTGCCGTGGCTGACCGCCGGCGGTAGCCTGCTCCTGCTGGGCGGCATCGCGCTGATGGCGCTGGGCGGATGAAACTGCGCGACATCGAGCGCCATTTCGAGGTGCGCGAAGGCTATTGGTTCGCGCCCAAGCTGTTCGGCTGGGGCGCGACGCCTGTGACGTGGCAGGGCTGGTTGCTCACCCTCGGGTTCATCGCGGTGTTTCTGCTCGTGATCGCGCTGGTGCCGGGCGAGCTGTTGAAGGCCGCGGTGGGATTGCCGCTGCTGCTCGGCTTTCTCTGGCTCGTCCACAGCAAGACCGAGGGCGGGTTCAGCTGGCACTGGGGGCCCGACAAGAGGCGCTAGCGCCGGGACGGGACAGTGTTGCGGGCCGGGGTAGATGCCTCAGCCCAGCGCCTCGTCGAGCAGCCGCGCGAGGCGCAGGCCGGCGCGCTTGATCTGCTCGCGTGCCGGCTCGACCATTGTCTCGATCGTCTCGTTCGAGAGATGCCCGCGCTCCTGATCGGTGCTGCATGGCTTGCCGTCCAGCGCGGCGGCATAGGCGTGCTGCCGGCTCACTTCCCAGCTCTCGCGGCTCCAATCCTCGACGGATCCCGCGGCGATACGCGCCCGCTCGTCGGCCGGATAGGCATGGACCAGCGACGGCGGCGTCGAGATCGCGCGTTCGGCGAGCAGCCCGTCCCACACGCTGTGCAGGTTCAGCCGATCGGTCGAATAGATGCCGTAGTTGGTCTTGAGCCGGTTGCCGCCCAGATCACCCTTGTCCCCCGCGTGCAGCGGCATGTGCAGGTCGCCGACGAAATGGACGAGGAAAGCGAGCGCCATCACCCGTTCGCGCAGCGGCACCGAGCGATCCTTGAGCAGCGCGGCGTTGCGCGTGACTTGCGCCGAGACGCAATTGCCGTCCTTGCACGCGCTTTCCAGGTCGAACGGCTGACACACGTTCACATTTTGATAGTGCCATGAATAGGCGTAGCTGAACCGCGCGCCGAGCGGCTTGATGCAATCGGCCCACACGCTTGCTTCCTCGATCGTTCCTGCCGGGCAGCTGGGCGTTTCGAGCAGCGCCTGGCGCGCGAGCAGCCGATCGATCGCCGCGCGCGTTTCCGGCGCGACGTTGCGGTAGGCGATCGCGGCGACGGTCTGGTGGCCATATTCCCACCAGGCGAAGGCGGGCGCGGGGGCGAGCAGGAGCAGTGCCGTCAGCGCGGCGAAAAGCGAACGCAACATGGCAGCGCCCTTACTCGGCCTCGCCGTAGAACGCCACTTCGGCTTCGCGGTCCGACGAAATGCGGCCGCGATACATGCCCGGGGTGGTGAAGCTCCACGACATTTCGCCGCTCGGGCCGGTCAGGATCACGCCGCCCGAACCGCCCAGCGCCTGCGTTTCGGCCAGCACCACATCGGCCGCCTCCTGCAGCGTCTCGCCGAGGAAGCGCACGCGCGCGCAGATCTCGTGCGCCACGCCCTCGCGGATGAAATACTCGCCTGCGCCCGTCGCCGAGACCGCGCAGCCGCGATCGTCGGCATAGGTGCCGGCGCCGATGATCGGCGAATCGCCGATTCGACCCCAGCGCTTGCCAGTCAACCCGCCGGTCGAGGTGGCGGCGGCGACATGGCCTTCGCTGTCGAGCGCGACCGCGCCGACGGTGCCATATTTCAGGTCGACGTCGAACCAGTTCGCCTGCCGTGCCTTCAGCTCTTCCAGCTGGCGCAACCGCTCGGGCGTGGCAAACCAGCTGGGATCGACGATCTCGATGTCCGCATGGTCGCGTGCGAATTCCTCGGCGCCCGTGCCGGACAACATCACGTGCGGGCTCTCCTCCATCACCTTGCGCGCAAGGCTGATCGGATGGCGGATCGTAGTGACGCCCGCAATCGCCCCTGCCGCGCGATTGCTGCCGTCCATGATCGAAGCATCGAGCTCGTTCTTCCCTTCCCAGGTGAACACCGCGCCGCGCGCCGAATTGAAATTGGGATCGTCCTCCAGCACGCGCACCGCCGCTTCGACTGCGTCGAGCGCGCTGCCGCCCTCGGCGAGGATCGCCGATCCGGTCGCCAGCGCCGCGTTCAGCCCGGCGGTCACGGCTTCGGCCTGTTCGGGAGTGATCCGATCCCGGGTGATCGTGCCGGCGCCGCCGTGGATCACGAGCGTCCATTCCGGGCGCTGTTCCCCCGGCGTCTGGGCATTTGCGGTAAGCGGCATCAACAACACTCCGAGCAGCACGAGGACGAGGCGCATACGGCACTCCCTGAAGAACGGGCGCCTTGGTAGCAGATCGTGGCGCCCGTGCCACCGGTTGCGCGGAGAGCGTCCTTTCGCCGCGGCCCTGGGAACGCTATATGACGAGCCTCGTACCCGAGCGTTAGCGAGCAGCCCCCATGTCCGTTCGTCCCTGGCGCGATATCGCGCGCCGCCAAAGCCGCCAGATCATGGTCGGCAATGTCCCCGTCGGGGGAGATGCGCCCGTGACGGTGCAGACCATGACCAACACGGCCACCTCCGACGTGAAGGCGACGATCGACCAGATTCGCCGCTGCGAGGAAGCGGGCGCCGACATCATCCGCGTCTCGTGCCCCGATGTCGAGAGCACCAGCGCGCTCAAGCAGATCGTCCGCGCCTCGCGCGTGCCGATCGTCGCCGACATCCACTTCCACTACAAGCGCGCGCTCGAAGCCGCTGACGCCGGCGCGGCGTGCCTGCGCATCAACCCCGGCAACATCGGGTCCGACGCGCGGGTGCGCGAAGTGGTCGATGCGGCCAAGGCGAACGGCTGCGCGATCCGCATCGGGGTGAATGCGGGCAGCCTAGAAAAGGATCTGCTCGAGAAATACGGCGAGCCGTGCCCCGAGGCGCTGGTCGAAAGCGCGCTCGATCATATAAAGCTGCTGCAGGACCACGACTTCCACGAGTTCAAGGTCGCCGTAAAGGCGTCCGACGTGTTCCTCGCGGTCGCCGCCTATCAGGCGCTTGCCGAAGCGGTCGATTGTCCACTGCATCTGGGCATCACCGAAGCGGGCGGATTCGTCGGCGGTACGGTCAAATCCTCGATCGGAATCGGTTCGCTGCTCTGGTTCGGCATCGGCGACACGATTCGCGTCAGCCTCTCGGCCGAGCCCGAGGAAGAAGTGCGGGTCGGATTCGAGATTCTGAAGGCACTGGGCATCCGCAATCGCGGCGTGCGGGTAGTGAGCTGCCCCAGCTGCGCCCGCCAGGGATTCGACGTGATCCGCACGGTGCAGACGCTGGAGGAACGGCTCAGCCACATTCGCACACCGATGAGCCTTTCGGTGCTCGGCTGCGTCGTCAACGGCCCCGGCGAGGCGCGCGAGACCGATATCGGCATCACCGGCGGCGGCGCGGGCAAGCACATGGTCTATCTTTCGGGCGTCACCGATCATCACGTCAGCGACGCCGACATGATCGATCACATCGTCAAGCTGGTCGAAGCCAAGGCCGCCGAGATCGAGGCGACGACCGCCGAACCGCAGGCCGCCTGAGCCTGTCCTCCCATCGCGCACCGCGCTGCAGGCGGTAGCGGAGCCGCCCCGTCCATGCCGACCGCCTCTTCCTACGCCGCCGTGGCCGATGCGCTGGTTCCCGCGGCGCTGCTCGCGGCCTGCAAATATCCGCTGCTGCTCTTTGCGTGGCGCCGAATGCGGCGCGGGGATCGTGCCGATGTCGCCGCAGCGGCCGCTACGTGGATCGGGCGGGGCGCGGCGGTGTTGGCGATCCTGCCCGGGCTGCGACTGGTCGCGCTCGGCACGCAGGGTGGCGCGATCGCGCCCGGGCCGCTCGGGATCGGCCTTGCGATTCTCTCTCTCACTGCCGCGGCGATGCTGGCCGACGATCTGCTGGTGAGCGGGCTGCGGCGGGTGCCTTGCCTCGCTCCTCGCATGCGCGCGTGACCACCCGGCAGCCGGCGTCGCCGGTCGTCGCCTTTCTTGTCGCGACGGCGGGGATCGCGCTCTTCTCGGCGATGGACGCCGTGCTCAAAGGCCTGTCGCTGGCGATCGGCGTCTATGTGGCGCTGCTCTGGCGCAATGCCGCGGGCATCCTGTTCAGCGGGGCGCTGTGGCTGCGGCGCGGCCCGCGTTGGCCGGGCCGCACCGCGCTGCGGCTGCATCTGCTGCGCGGGATCGTGTCGACGGTGATGGCAGTGCTGTTCTTCTGGGGCCTTGCGCGCGTGCCGATGGGGCAGGCTATCGCATTGACGCATATCGCGCCGCTGCTGGCGCTGTTCCTCGCCGCGCTGCTGCTGAAGGAGCGGATCGGGCGGCGCACGGTGTTCGCCTCGCTGGTCGCGCTGGCGGGCGTCGCGACCATTCTCTACGGTCAGACGCAGTCGCAGCTCGGCGACGCGGCGCTGCTCGGCGCGCTGGCGGTGATGGCCTCGGCGGTCTGCTATTCGTACAACATCATCCTGATGCGCCAGCAGGCGCAGGTCGCCGGTCCGCTCGAGATCGCCTTCTTTCAGAGCGCGATCGTCACGCTGCTGCTCGCGCTCGCCGCGCCGTGGCTCGGCAGCGTGCCCGCGCTCGTTCACTGGCCCGCGATCCTGTTCGCGGCGGCGCTGGCCACGGCTTCGCTGCTGTTGCTCGGCTGGGCCTATGCCCGGGCCGACGCGAGCTATCTGGCGCCGACCGAATATACTGCATTCCTCTGGGCATCGTTGCTCGGCTATCTCGTCTTCGGCGAAGTAGTGTCCTTCTGGACGGTCGTCGGCGCGGTGCTGATCGTGGGGGGGTGCATCTGGGCTGCGCGAACGCCCCGCATCGCCCCTGCCACCGTGGAGACCAGCCTGTGACGATCGAACTCCGCGCCGCCGTTCCGGAGGACGTGCCGACGATCCTTCGGTTCGTGCGCGAACTGGCCGACTATGAGCGCGCGCCCGATGCCGTGAAGGCGACCGAGCCAGCGCTGCACAAGGCGTTGTTTGCCGCGCCTCCCGCCGCCGAGGCGGTGATCGCGGAGCGCGGCGGAGCGCCGGTCGGCTTCGCGCTGTTCTTCCACAATTTCTCGACCTGGGAGGGGCGGCGCGGCCTCTCTCTCGAGGATCTCTATGTCACGCCCGCAGCGCGCGGCTCCGGAGTGGGGACGGCGCTGCTCCGCCATCTTGCGGGGATCGCCCGCGATCGCAACTGCGCTCGCTTCGAATGGGCGGTGCTCGATTGGAACACGCCCGCGATCGCCTTCTACGAAGCCATGGGTGCCGAAGCGATGGACGAATGGCGCATTCGCCGCGTCTCGGGCGATGCGCTCGCGCGGCTGGCGGGGCGCTAGCGGTGGCGGTCGACGAGGGGCTGGTCGAATGGGTCCGCGAGGCGCTGGCGCCGATCGGCAGCGTCACGATGCGACGCATGATGGGCGGCGCCACGCTCTATTGCGACGGCACGGTCTTCGCGATCGCAGGCGACGGGGAACTCTGGTTCAAGGCGGATGGCGAAAGCGACGCGCTGTGGGACGCCGAAGCCTGTCCGCGATTCACCTATGCGATGGGCGTGGGCCGCACCGGCAGCATGAACTATCGCCGCGCGCCCGACGCGGTGTACGACGATGCCGATGTGATGCGCCGCTGGGCAGCGGTTGCGATCGAAGCGGGGCTGCGGGCGCCGAAGAGAAAGCCCCGCAGCCGCCCGCGCTGACGATCCAGGCCGGGCGGGAGCGAGTCCCGCCCGCTACCCGCTCAGGCCGCCTTTGCCTGCTCGGCGCGCTCGATCGCTTCGACTACGATGCGACGCGCTTCCTCGGCGCCGCCCCAGGTGCCGACGCGGACCCACTTTTCCTTTTCGAGGTCTTTATAGTGGGTGAAGAAATGCTCGATCTGCTTGAAGACGATGTCGGGCAGGTCGTCCATCTCCTCCACCTTGGTGTAATAGGGGAAGGTCGAATCGACCGGCACGCAGACGAGCTTTTCGTCGCCGCCATGCTCGTCTTCCAGGTTCAGCACGGCGATCGGCCGCGCCCGTACGATGCAGCCCGGAACGAAGGGCGAGCGCGCGACGACCAGCGCGTCGAGCGGATCGCCATCAGGCGACAGCGTGTGCGGTACGAAGCCATAGTTGGCCGGGTAGCGCATCGGCGTGTGGAGGATACGATCGACGAACAGCGCGCCCGATTTCTTGTCGAACTCATACTTCACCGGCTCGCCGCCGACGGGGACTTCGATGATGACGTTCAGGCTGTGCGGCGGATTGTCGCCCACGGGCACCATGTCGATACGCATTCGCTTCCATTCCTGTCTTTTCGCTCGTCCCGGTCAGCGCGGCGCGAGCAGCCGATCGAGGCCAGCCACGCCGCTGACCGTCTTTTCGAGGCGCGGATAGCGCAGGCCATTGTGATAGTCGATGGCCACTTCGCGGTAGCGTTCGCCGCTCTTGACGAGCAGCCGGATCGGCTCGGTCCCGCCCTGCGCGGCGCGAACCGCCTCGGTCAGCGCCTCGGCCGACCAGGCGTTTCCGTTCACCGCGATGATGTCGTCTGCCACGTCGAGCCCCGCCTCGAACGCGGGACTGTCCCAGATCACGGAGGAGATGCCGCCGCTGCGGCTGGTGACGAGCCCGAGCGAATAGCTGTGATCGGCGATGTTGCGGCTCGACTGATAGTTGCGGAACCACGGCGTCGGTTCGTCGGTGTAGACCAGGCGGTAGCCGTTCTCGGTAAAGCCCGCGAGCGGCGCCCGGTCGCTGGTCTGCATCAGCCGTTCGGTCAGGAATTCGGTCCAGTCGGCTTCCACCACGCCGTTCAGCGTCGCGACCACATCTTCGAAGGTGTAGGTCACTTCGCCATAGTCGCCGTCGCGACCGCTGCCGAAGAAGGCGCTGGCGAAATCATCGATCGACCTGCGACCGTTCGTCAGTTCGCGGATCTTTGCATCCGCCTCCAGCCACACCAGCAGACCCTCGTTGTAATAATCCTCGGCGCGCTGCCAGCTGGTCCAGGGCTTGGGGCGGCGCGCGGCGACGATCGGATCGTGGGTGGTGTCGATCAGCGGCCGCCAGCGGCGTCCCACGCGTGCGTCATACGCCGCGGCGACATTGGCGAGCGCGCCGAGCACCTGATCCTTGCTCAGCATCCCGGAACGCGCGGCGAGCACATAGCCCCAGAATTGCGTCTGGCCCTCGTACATCCACAGCAGCGTGTCGCGCATCGGCATGCGGAAATCGGGCGTCCACAGATCGGCGCCGCGGCGGTATTTGCCGTTCCAGCTGTGGACGAACTCGTGCGGCAAGAGGTCGCGGTCGCCGAGCGCATTGTCCCAGTCGCTGAAGTAATCGACTCCGACGCCGTTTTCGGAACTGCGGTGATGCTCGAGGCCGATGCCGCCCATCTCGTCGGTCAGCGCGACCAGAAACTCATATTGGTCATAGGGCTGGGTGCCGAACAGCTTGATCGCCTGATCGACCAGCCGGCGGTGCGCGGCGATCATTTCGGGCGTCGCGGCTTCCAGCATCTCCGGCCGGTCGGCGAAGGCATTGAGGTCGACGCGGTCGCTCAGCTCCCATTCGCGATAATGCGCCCCGGCGAAAACCGGCGAATCGACCAGCACCTGATAGCTCGCCGTCTCGTAGGTATAGGTCGATCCGTCGCGCGTCGCCGGAAGTCCCGACACCGCCGTCCAGCCCTCGGGATAGGTCACGGTCGCGCTGATCGGAATGCGCCGCGTGAAATAGCCCGCCGGATAGAGGCTCATCGACGGGAACTGCAGGTTCATCATGCTCGGCGCGACGACGATCCGCCCCTGGTTCGACGAAACGGCCGAAGTGAACTGGAATTCGGCGGTGATTTCCTCGACGCCCTCCGGAACCACGATGTGAAAGGCATAGACGTCGACCGCGTCGCGCACCCAGGGGATCACCGTGTCGCCCGCGCGGAAGGTGAGGCCGGTCAGCTTCTCGATCTCGCCGCGTTCGGCATGTTTTCCGGGCAACCAGGCGGGATAGAGCAGCACCATGTGACCCGCCTGCGGCACGGGGATCGTCTCGGTCGCGCGAAAGATGCCCTGTTCCACGTCGGTCGCGTCGATCGTCAGGCGGAGCGTGCCGGGATAGTCGATGTCGCGCGCCGCCGGGATGGTGTCGACGATCGGCACCGGCTGCGGCGCCGAAAGCTGCGCGGCGGCAGGCGCGGTGGTGGCGAGCAGAAGGGCGGCGAAAGCGAGCGTGCGGCGCATGGATTTAGCCTTTCGGGGAGAGGCGATGAGGATGGCCGCATCTAAGCCGCTGCGCCCGGCGAGGTAAAGTCGCGCCGGCAAACAGCCTTCACAGCTTGCTTACCATTCCTGCCTACACGGCAGGTCATGTATCACGACGCAGGCCTTGCCCGGCACGCCGCCACCGATCCGCGTCCGCGGTCCGCCGTGAGCGGTGGAGTCGGCTTCGCGGGTCTGGCTGGGATGACGCTCTGGGTGGCGGTCGCGCGGCAGTACGGCCTCGACGGGCCCTATGCCGCACTGGTCAACGTCGCCGCCTGTGCAGTGCCGATGCTGCTCTGGTCGATCTTCGTCGACAAGGTGCACCGCGCGCCCAGCACCGGGATCGACTGGAGCGGCGCGCGTCCGTGGCGCGAAACGCTCGATATCAGCATCACCAAGCTCGCCGGCCTGTGGCTCACCTGGGGCGGCATCGCCGTGATCTACGCCGTCTGCCGCTTCTATTGGGAGGGCGGCTTTCCCTTCGCCATGTGGTGCTTCCAGATGGCGGCGCCGGGGCTGTTCCTGCTCTCGATCCCCTATGTGCTGTGGATCGACCGGCGGCTGGTCGATCCCAGGGACGGCGCCTGGGCGCTCGGTGCCTGGCTGATGGGATCGAAGGAGCCGGTCGATGGGGCGGCGATCGCCAATCACCTGCGCAGCTGGGCGGTAAAGGGGTTCTTCCTCGCCTTCATGCTGGCGATCGTGCCGCCCGGCTTCGGCGAATTCGTGCGGTGGGACATGAGCGGGCTCTGGTCCGATCCGGTGGCGCTCGCCAACTGGCTCATCACCTTCATGTTCGTAATCGACGTGGCGTTCGCGACCGCGGGCTATATCCTCACTTTCCGCCCGCTCGACAGCCATATCCGCAGCGCCAACCCGTTCGCCGCCGCCTGGGCGGCCGCGCTGATCTGCTACCCGCCCTTCATCCTGATGGGCGAGGGCGGGCCGCTCGACTATCATCCCGGCACCGCCGACTGGACGCACTGGTACGCCGGGCACGACTGGCTGCTGGCCGCGAACGGCGCGATCCTCGTCGGACTGACGGCGGTGTATGCGTGGGCGACCGTCGCCTTCGGCATCCGCTTCTCCAACCTCACCCACCGCGGCATCCTCACCCACGGGCCGTATCGCTTCACACGCCATCCGGCCTATCTTTCGAAGAATCTCTTCTGGTGGTTCGCGACGATTCCGATGTTCACCACCGGAAGCTGGACCGATGCGGTGCGCGCGACCGTGCTGATGGCCGTGGTCGCCGGCGTCTATTACTGGCGCGCCAAGACCGAGGAGCGGCATCTGAGCCTCGATCCGGCCTATCGCGACTATAGCGCCTGGATGGAGCGCAACGGTCCTGTCCCGCGCTTCTTCGCTGCGGTTACGGGTCGGCGACGGAGCGTGGAGGGCTGAGCGCGCACGCCGCGCGCTAGAATTTCGTCTCGCGATAAATGCAGCAGACGTCGCCGTTCCACTCGCCGGCGAACTTGTCGAGCAGCGTCTGCGCGGGCACTTTGCCGCTGCGCACGATCTCGCGCAGCGGATCGAGGAAACCGGTCTCGTTATCGCCCGAGGCATTGAGCCGGGCGCGTGCGGCCAGTCCGGCGCCCGCAATGTCGAGCACGTCGCCGGCGATGTCGCGCAAGGTGCCGCCACCGGGCAGCGGCGCATCGAGCGCCAGCCTGGGCACGGCGCTGCGCAGCGCCTCGCGCTCGTCCATCGTCCAGTGCTTCACCAGATCCCAGGCGGCGTCGAGCGCCCCCTGATCGTAGAGCAGCCCCACCCACAGCGCGGGCAGCGCGCAGATCCGGCCCCAGGGGCCCCCGTCGGCGCCGCGCATCTCGAGGAAGGTCTTGAGCCGCACTTCGGGAAAGGCAGTCGAGAGGTGATCCGCCCAATCGTCCATCGTCGGCTTCTCGCCGGGGAGCACGGCAAGCTCGCCCTTCAGAAAGTCGCGGAAACTCAGCCCAGCGGCGTTGATGTACCGACCGTCGCGATAAACGAAGTACATCGGCAC
The DNA here is from genome assembly GCF_014334115.1 of Sphingosinithalassobacter sp. CS137. NCBI lineage: Bacteria > Pseudomonadati > Pseudomonadota > Alphaproteobacteria > Sphingomonadales > Sphingomonadaceae > Sphingosinithalassobacter > Sphingosinithalassobacter sp. CS137. Next base: position 1,429,181 of record NZ_CP060494.1, on the reverse strand, counting down.
ATCGAGCGCATAATCGGCATAGCGCTCGTATCCGAAGCCGTCCTCGAACACGAAAGGCAGCATGCCGGTGCGGTGCGGATCGGTGTCCGACCAGATATGGCTGCGGAAGCTGAGGAAGCCGTTGGGCTTGCGCTCGGTGAAGGGCGAATTGGCGAACAGCGCGGTCGCCAGCGGCTGGAGCGCCAGCCCAACGCGAAACTTCTGCGCCATGTCGGTTTCGCTCGAATAATCGAGGTTCACCTGGATGGTGCAGGTGCGCAGCATCATGTCGAGCCCCAGCGTTCCCACGCGCGGCATGTGGCTCGCCATGATGCCGTAGCGGCCCTTGGGCATCATCGGCAGGTCGGCGCGCGCTTTGTCGGGCCACATGCCGAGCCCGAGGAAACCCAGCCCCAACTTCTCGCCCACCGCCTTCACTTGCTTCAGGTGCCGGTCGGCCTCGGCGCAGGTCTGGTGGAGATTGTCGAGCGGTGCGCCCGAAAGCTCTAGCTGGCCCGCCGGCTCGAGGCTCACCGTCCCGTCGGGTCCGGAAAGCGCGATCACCTTGCCGCCTTCCTCGACCGGCTTCCAGCCGAACTCGGTCAGCGCCAGCAGCAGGTCGCGGATGCCACCCGGCTCGTCATAGCTCGGCGCATGCAGATCGACCGTCGAATAGACGAATTTCTCGTGCTCGGTGCCGATCCGCCAGCGGTCCTTCGGCTTTTCGCCTCCGGCGAAATAGTCGATGAGCTGCGACCGGTGCTCGATCACCGGTGCGTTGCTGTCCGAAACCGTCTTCGTGCTCATGGCGCGCCTTTAGGCCCGAAGCGAGAGCGGCGCCATATCGAATCGGGGGGGGGGGCGGTGAACCGCTACCAGTCGCCCGCCGCACCCATCCACAGTGCCACTGACGCCGCCGCCGCCGTGTCGGCGCGCAGGATGCGCGGGCCGAGTGCGATCCCCACCGCCTGCGGCAGCGCCCGGATCGCGGCGCGTTCGGCATCGTCGAAGCCGCCCTCCGGCCCGATCAGTATCGCCGCCGGCCCGGCATGCGCGCGCATCGATTTCAGGGCGGGCTCGCCGCCTGTCTCGTCGGCGAAGAACAGCGCGCGTCCCTCGGGCCAGTCGCGCAGCAGCTCGGCGAGCGTCGCCGGCTTGGCCAGTTCGGGCAGCGCGGTGCGCCCGCATTGCTCGGCGGCCTCCACCATATGCGCGTGCAGCCGCTTCAGGTTCAGCCGGTCGACGACGGTGCGGCGCGTGATCACCGGCTGGAAGCGGGCGACGCCCAGCTCGCACGCCTTTTCGGCCATCCAGTCGATCCGGCCCTTCTTGATCGGCGCCACGCACAGCCACAGGTCGGGCACCGGTTCGCGCGGCGCCAGCTGCCGCGTCACTTCCAGGGTCAGGTCGCGCTTGCGCACGTCGCGCGCGATCGCCAGCCACTCGCCCGTTGCGTCGTCGAACAGGCGGACGGGCTCGCCCGGCTTCAGCCGCATCACCGAAATGAGGTAGTGCGCCTGCGTCTCCTCGATCCGCAGCATCTGCCCGGCGGCGAGCGGGGTCTCGAGATAAAGGCGCGGCGTGGAGTCCGGCGGCCAGGCGGGTGTCGCGGTCATGCCGCGCTTCTAGCGCTGGTCCGTGCGGGGCGACACCCCCGCAGCGCGGCCAAGGCGGCTCCGCGGATTTCGGCCCCCTCACGTTGGTCTTCCGCTCGCGAAGAAAGGGGCGCCCGTGGCAGGCGCCCCTTTCCCTCGACCGCTGGGATGGGTCAGGCGATGTCCTCGGGCACCTTCTTCGTCCGTCCCGCGCCAGGGCCGGCGGCCAGATCGGCGCCGGTCGTCGGGTTGCCGTCGGGATTCGATTTGGTGCGGGTGGCGAGCTGCGCCAGCGCGCTCTTCTGCTCGCCCTTGAGCTCGACCGTCGGCAGGCCGCTGCCGCCATCGGCGGGCAGGGTGTTGGTGAGGTCGTCGATCCGCTCCCATTCGTCGCCGCTGTTCCAGGGGCCGGTCGCGTCGCCTTCGCCCTGCGAGGTGTTCACATAGGTGCTGGCATATTTCTCGACGCCCGGCAGCTTGCCCGGCGGGAAATTGTCCTCGATCGCGAACAGCGCCTTCTCGAAGGATTTCTGGTGCGCGATCTCCCGCGTCATCAGGAACTTCAGCGCGTCCTGCACGCCGACATCGTCGGTCACGTTGATCAGCCGCTCATAGACGATCTTGGCGCGTGCCTCGGCCGCGATGTTCGAGCGCAGGTCGACCGTAGGCTCGCCGCGGCTGTCGACATAGGCGCCCGACCACGGCACGCCCGCCGAGTTCGTCAGCGAAGGTCCGCCGCCATAAAGGATCGCCTGCGTCGCGTCCGCGCTGCCGTTGTTGATCTTCATGTACAGCTCGGCTTCCTCCATCGCGCCTTCGCTGATGTCGGCCTTGGTGCCCTTGTTCAGCATCGCGACGATCGATCCGATCACCTCGAGATGGCTCAGCTCCTCGGTCGCGATGTCGAGCAGCATGTCCTTGCGACCGGGATCCTCGTCCGCCAGTCCTTGGGTGAAATAGCGCATCGCGGCAGCCAACTCGCCGTCGGGGCCGCCGAACTGTTCGAGCATCAGCTTGGCGAGTCCCGGATTGGGCTCGGCAACGCGCACCGTATATTGCAGCTTCTTGTTGTGCATGAACATGATCGTGTCTCCTCGGTCCCGGCTTGCTGGGTGGCTGAAGAGGAAACGGAGCAACGAAGCGGCTGTTGCCGATCGTGAGCGTTCATCGAATTTTTCCACGAATTACATGGGTTAGTCGAATCGCAGCTTCGATGGCCGAGAGCGGCTCATTGCGGGATCATCTACATTCAAGCCTCTCTATCATTTCGCGATAACTGATTGAGTGCGTCGATAAGTGACTCCGGGCTTGAACCTGCGCGACGGCGCGGGCAGGTGCCGGTGATGGACCTCGACGCGCTGCTTCACCACTATTTCGGTCCCGGCGGGATCGAGCGTGCCGATCCCGCCACGATCGAGACGGGAATCGAGCGGCTGCGCACCGACCTCGCCGTCGAGCGGGATACCGGCCGCCGCTTCGCGCTCTGGGCGCTGCTGCACGCCTTGGGCCAGGCGCCGGACCCCGACGCCGCCTTCGACGATCCGGAGGTGGCCAGCGCCGCACGCGACTATGCCTGGGCCGCATCGAACGCCGCGGACAAGCTCGAATGACCGCACCCGATCCGGCAGTTCCGGATACCGAGCATCGCGGCCTGGTCGGGATGCTGCCGGCTCGCCTGCGTCCCTATGCCCTGCTCGCGCGCTTCGACCGGCCGATCGGCTGGTGGCTGCTCTACTGGCCGGGCGCCTGGGCGATCTGCCTGTCGGGCCGCGCGGTCGAGCGTTGGGACATGCTGCTCTGGTTTCTGCTCGGTGCGATCGCGATGCGCGGCGCGGGCTGCACCTACAACGACATCGTCGATCGCGACCTCGATCGTCAGGTGGCGCGTACCGCGAGCCGCCCGCTGGCGAGCGGCGCCGTCTCGCTCCGGGCTGCGTGGGCATGGCTGTTGGTGCAGTGCCTCGTCGGTCTGCTCGTGCTGGTGCAGCTCCGTCCGGCCGCGGCGCTCGTCGCGCTCGCCAGTCTCGCGCCGGTCGCCGCCTATCCGTTCATGAAACGGATCACCTGGTGGCCGCAGGCCTGGCTGGGCCTCGTCTTTTCCTGGGCGGCGCTGGTCGGCTGGGTGGAGATGGACACGGGGCTGCTCGCGCCGATGGCGTGGCTCTATGCCGGCTGCGTGCTCTGGGTGATCGGCTACGACACCATCTATGCGGTGCAGGATCTGGAGGATGATGCGCTGGTCGGCGTCCGCTCGTCCGCGCGCGCCATGGGCCGCCATGTCCGGCTCGGCGTCGCACTCTGCTACGCCGGTGCGCTCACGCTCTGGAGCGCGGCGATCTGGACGGTCCGGCCGGACGCGCTTGCGCTGGTGGCGCTCCTCCCGATGGCGCTGCACCTCGGCTGGCAGGTGGCGACGCTGCGGCCGCGCGACGGGGCGAACGCGCTCGTGCGCTTCCGTTCGAATCGCAATGCGGGAGTGCTGATGGCGGCCGCCTGCTTCGTCGTCGGCACCAGCTCGCTTTGACCCGGCCCGCTTTGACCTTGCGCGACTGCGATCCTAAGTCGCGTCGATGTTGACCACCGATCAGGCGCGCGACCGCGTCCAGGATATTGTCCAGCGTGCGCTCGCCGCCGGCGCGGATGCCGCGGATGCCGTGTTCGCCGCAGACAATGCGCTTTCCGTCTCGGTCCGGATGGGCGCGCTCGAAGCCGTCGATCGCTCCGAAAGCGAGGAACTGGGTCTGCGCGTCTTCGTGGGGCGCCGCTCGGCGAGCGTTGCCACCTCCGAACTCGCCTCCGACGAACTCGACACGCTGGTCTCGCGTGCGCTGGCGATGGCGCGCGAGGCGCCCGAAGATCGCTGGGCGGGTCTCGCGCCCGAGGAGCGGTTGCTCCATGGCACGCCGCCGCTGCTCGATCTCGACGACGGCGCAAACGTCAATCCGCAGGCGCTGCGCGACCGCGCGCTGGAAGCCGAGGACGCCGCGCGTGCCGTTGCGGGCGTCACCAACAGCGAGGGCGGCAGCGCCGGCGCCTCGCGCAGCGTTATGGCGCTCGCGACCAGCCACGGCTTCGCCGGCGCCTATTCGGTCAGCAGCCACGGCATTTCGGCAAGTGTTCTGGCGGGAACCGGCAGCGGCATGGAGCGCGACCATGCGCATCATTCGGCGCGACACGCCACGCTGCTCGAATCGCCCGCGACGATCGGCCGCCGCGCCGGCGAGCGCGCCGTGGCCCGGCTGAATCCGGCGCGCGTGCCGAGCGGCGCGATGCCCGTGGTGTTCGATCCGCGCGTCGCGGGCAGCCTGCTCGGGCATTTCGTTTCGGCGATCGCGGGCGGCGCGATCACGCGCAAATCGAGCTTCCTCCTCGATGCGATGGGGCGGCAGGTGTTCGCCAACGGTATCCGCATCGTCGACGATCCGCACCGTCCGCGCGGGCTGCGCAGCCGCGGCTTCGATGGCGAAGGGCTCCCGGTTCAGCCGCTCGCGCTTGTCGAGGACGGTGTGCTGCAGAGCTGGTTGCTCGACAGCGCCGCCGCGCGCCAGCTCGATCTCGAACCCACCGGCCATGCGGCGCGCGGGATCGGCGGCGGGCCAGGCGTGTCGGCCAGCAATCTCTACATGGAGGCGGGCAACGTCCCACCCCAGACGCTGATCGCCGACATCGCGCGCGGCGTTCTCGTCACCGAACTGATCGGCCAGGGCGTCAACGGCGTGACCGGCGACTATAGCCGCGGCGCCGCCGGTTTCCTGATCGAAGCCGGCGAGGTCACGCGGCCGGTGTCGGAAATCACCATCGCCGGCAATCTCGCCGCCATGTATCGCGCGCTCGTTCCCGCCAACGATCTCGAATTCCGCTACGGCGTCAATGCGCCGACGCTGCGGGTCGACGGCATGACGGTGGCCGGTGACTGAGACGCTCGCCGATGCGGTGACAGCGATCGCCGCCGATGCCGGGCGCGTGGCGATGGCGCGCTTCGGCACCGACTTCAAGCGTTGGGAAAAATCCCCCGGCAATCCGGTCTGCGAAGTCGATCTCGAGCTCGATGCGATGCTCCGCGAGCGGCTGGGTGCCTTGCTGCCCGAGGCGGGGTGGCTGTCGGAAGAGACGGTCGACAATGCCGACCGGCTGGGCGCCACCAAGGCGTGGGTGGTCGATCCGATCGACGGCACGCGCGATTATCTGCGCGGGCGCAAGGGCTGGGCGGTGTCGATCGCGCTGGTCGAGCACGGGCGCCCGGTGATCGGCATCCTGGAAGCGCCGGCGCGCGGCGAGCGCTGGCGTGCCGAGGCGGGCAAGGGTGCCTATCGCAATGCCGACCGGCTGCGCGTGCACGATCGCGCCGAGCTTGTTGGCGCCCGCGTCCCCGCGAACGATCTCGCCAAGGCGGATCGGCTGTTCGAGCGCGTGCACCAGCCCAATTCGATCGCGCTGCGGATGGCGATGGTCGCCGCGGGCGAGGCCGATCTCGTCGCCACGGTCCGCTGGGGCCACGAATGGGATATCGCCGCCGCGACTCTGCTCGCCTCGGAAGCCGGCGCGGTGGTGAGCGACGCGACCGGGGCTCCGATCGGCTTCAACAGCCCGCGTGGCGACGCCTATGGCGTGCTGGTCGCCGTTCCGGGCATCCATGCCGCCGCCGTCGAGCATGTCCGCGAGCGTGCGGCGGCAGGGATGAAGCGCTGACGTATCAGGTGCTGCCGATCCCGTCGTCTTCGCGATAGCGGATCTGGAGATAGCGGCCGCGCGTCGCCAGAAGGTCGAGGTCGCCCTGCGCCAGCTGGTGCGACATCTGCCCGATCTCCTCGTCGATCAGCTTCAGTCCGTCCTCGAGCTGCTGGTCGGGCGTGCGCCCGTTCCGCTCCACCGTGCGCAGCGGTTCGGGTACGCGTTCATAGCCCTTCACCAGCTCGGGCAGCTGCTCGCCGATCAGCTTGCGCACTTCGGCCGCCGCTGGCTCGCGATCGTCCAGCGTGGCGAGCTGCGGTGCCAGCGTTTCCAGCCGCACTCCGATCGAATCGACCAGCGTGCGCGCCGGCGCGGGCAGGGCGGGGCGCTGGCGGACGAGCCATTCCTCCGTCGTGGCTGGTAGCGCCTTCAACGGCACTTGCCCCAGCGTCTCGGCGGTCGGCTCGGGGGAGAGGGGGAAAATCGCCAGAGCCAGCGTGGCCGCGATCAGCAGCGCCATCACGATCAGCGCGCCTCCCATGCCGAGCGGCACGAACCAGCCGACGCCCAGCGCCGCGACGATGATCGCCACGTCGGCCGCCGCGATCCGCCCGATGCGGCGGAGTATCTCCGCCTCGCGCCGGCGCCGCGCACGCTGTTCGAGCGGTCCGACGCGGCGATCGAGCCGGGCGAGCGTCTGATTGGCGCGGGCGAGTTCGCGGTCGACGTCGGTCACCTTGGATGCCTCTCGGATTGCCGCTCGTCCCGAGCGCAGTCGAGGGACGTGCCGCAGGCGCTCCGCAATCGTGTCCCGACTGCGCTCGACACGAAGGGAAGGGGAAGCGTTGTGCGCTGCCGGGTCACATCGCCTCCAGCTTGAACGTCTCGCCCGGGCCGCTCAGGGCATTCTGCTGTGCGCCTTCCGCCCGGGCGATATAGCCCTTCGACTTCTCGACTTCGCCCGACAGCGCCGTGACGGTCGTCTTCATCGAATCGAGCGCCTTCAGCTTGAACGTATCGATCGAATCCATCGTGTCGTAGATGTTCTGGAATGCACGCTGCAGCGTCTCGAGCGGGATGGTGCTGCTTGCCGCCTGCTCGTGAATTCGCGCCGTCTGGTTCTTGAGCAGGTTGCCGGTCGAATCGATGATGTTCGCCGTCGTCGTGTTCAGCGCAGTGATCTGTTCGAGCACCAGCCGCTGGTTGGTCAGCGCCTGCGCCACCGTCACGGCGGTGCGCAGCGCCGAAACGGTGGTGGTCGAGGCGCGATCGACTCCCTTCACCAGCTCGACATTGTTCTTCTTGACCAGGTCGAGCGCGAGATAGCCCTGCACCGTCACCGCCATCTGCGTCAGCAGGTCCTGAGTGCGCTGGCGCACGTAGAACAGCGCGGTCTCGCGGATCGCCTTCGCCTTGGCGGGATCGCTGTGGTCGAGCTCGTTGGCCTTGTCCTCCAGCTTGGCGTCCATCTCCTTGGAGAGATAGATCATCTGCTCGAGCCGCCCCATCGCGTTCCACAGGTTCGCGCGCTCGGTGTCGATCGCCGCATTGTCCATCAGCAGCTCGTCCTTGCCCGATTGGAGCCGCTTCAGGATCGCCGCGATGTGAGTCTGCGAGCTTTTGTAGCTGTCGAAATAATTGCGCAGCTTGTTGCCGAAGGGGAGAATGCCGAACAGCTTCTTGGGCTGCATCAGATTGCCGCGCTTGCCCGGATCGAGGTCCTCGATCGTGCGGCGCAGCTCGGCGAGATCGGTGCCGACGCCCTCGTCCTTGTCCATCGCGCGCACCGGCCGGTCGAGGAAGCGGTTCGACTGGCCCGCCGCCTCGCGAATCTCCTTCTGGCCCATCGCCGTGATGGCATCGACTCGCTTGCCGAATTCGGGCGAGTTCACGTCCTGCGCCACCAGATCATCGATGAAGCTTTCGACGCGGCTTTGCAGTTCGCTCTTCTTGCTGTCGTCGACCGGGACCAGTCCAGCCGCCTTTTCGGGAGTGACCGGCGCCACCGGATCGGGCGGGGTCAGCACCAGATCCTGCTCTGCCGTCGCCGTCTGGGTCGCCATCGTTCCAGCCTCCAAATTGTCCTGCCCCTGATGCCGGGGTTCGGTGCCACCTTCAAGTGTATGATGTAACTATCACACCTTGTGATGCAACCCGAGCGGTGCGTGCCCTTTCGCCGCAGCGCAAAATCGGGTAAGCGCGCGCCCGAACCTCATTCCCGGGAAAACGCATGAACCTCCGCAACGTGGCGATCATCGCCCACGTCGACCACGGCAAGACAACGCTCGTCGACCAGCTCTTCCGCCAGTCCGGCACCTTCCGCGACAATCAGCGCGTCGAAGAGCGCGCAATGGACTCGAACGATCTCGAGAAGGAGCGCGGGATCACGATTCTCGCCAAGCCCACCTCGATCGTGTGGAAGTCGCCGGCAGGCGAGGAGACTCGCATCAACATCGTCGACACGCCCGGCCACGCCGATTTCGGCGGCGAGGTGGAGCGCATCCTCAGCATGGTCGACGGCGTCATCCTGCTGGTCGATGCGGCCGAAGGCGCGATGCCGCAGACCAAGTTCGTTACCGGCAAGGCGCTGGCGCTCGGCCTCCGGCCCATCGTGGTGGTCAACAAGATCGACCGGTCGGACGCGCGCGCGCAGGAAGTGCTCGACGAGGTGTTCGACCTGTTCGTCAGCCTCGAGGCCAATGACGAGCAGCTCGACTTCCCGGTGCTCTTCGCCTCGGGCCGCAACGGCTATGCCGGCAACAGCCCCGACATCCGCGAAGGCACGCTGACGCCGATGTTCGAGAAGATCGTCGAGCATGTCCCGCCGCCGGCGCTCGACCAGGACGCGCCCTTCACTTTCCTGGTGACGCTGCTCGATCGCGACAATTTCCTCGGCCGCATTCTCACCGGCCGCGTCCAGTCGGGCGTGGTCAAGGTGAACCAGCCGATCCACGCGATGGACATGGACGGCAAGATCATCGAAACCGGCCGCGCGTCCAAGCTGATGAGCTTCCAGGGGCTCGAGCGCGTTCCGGTCGAAGAGGCGCGGGCAGGCGACATCATTTCGATGGCCGGCCTCGAAATCGCGACGGTCGCCAACACCATCGCCGACGTGTCCGTCAGCGAGCCGATCCAGGCGCAGCCGATCGATCCGCCGACGCTGTCGATGCGCTTCGCCGTCAACGACTCGCCGATGGCCGGGCGCGAGGGCAGCAAGGTCACCTCGCGCATGATCCGCGACCGCCTGCTGCGCGAAGCCGAATCGAACGTCGCGATCAAGGTGACCGAGGCCGCCGACAAGGACAGTTTCGAAGTCGCCGGCCGCGGCGAGCTTCAGCTCGGCGTGCTGATCGAAACGATGCGCCGCGAGGGCTTCGAACTCGGCATCAGCCGTCCGCGCGTGCTGTTCCGCGAAGGCGAGAACGGCCGCGAGGAGCCGTATGAAACGGTCGTCATCGACGTCGACGACGAACATTCGGGCACGGTCGTCGAGAAGATGAATCTGCGCAAGGCCGAGATGACCGACATGCGCCCGTCGGGCGGCGGCAAGACGCGCATCACCTTCTCGGCCCCCTCGCGCGGCCTGATCGGCTATCACGGCGAGTTCCTGTCGGATACGCGCGGCACCGGCATCATGAACCGGCTGTTCGAGAAGTACGGGCCGTACAAGGGCACGATCGAAGGTCGCAAGAACGGCGTGCTGATCTCCAATGGCACAGGCGAGGCGAACGCCTATTCGCTCAACTCGCTCGAGGATCGCGGCATCCTGTTCGTCGGCCATGGCGAGGCGCTCTACGAGGGCATGATCATCGGCGAGAACGCCAAGACGGAAGACCTCGAGGTCAATCCGATGAAGGCGAAGCAGCTGACCAACATCCGCTCTTCGGGCAAGGACGATGCGATCCGCCTCACCCCGCCCAAGAAGATGACGCTCGAACAGGCTATCGCCTATATCGACGACGACGAGATGGTCGAAGTCACGCCCAAGACGATCCGCCTGCGCAAGCGCCACCTCGATCCGCACGAGCGCAAGCGCGCCAGCCGCGCCAAGCACGCGGCCTGAGCTCGGCACAAGGAACACGCCGCTCCGGACCCTCCGGGGCGGCGTTTTTCGTTGCCGCCGCGCCCGCCGGTCAGTCGCGGGCCAGCTTCAGGATCACGTCCCATTCGTCCGCGCTGACCGGCGCCACCGAGAGGCGCGACTGGCGCAGGATCGCCATGTCGGCTAGCCGGGGTTCGGCCTTGAACTCGGAAAGCGTGACCAGCCGGGGCAGGGGCTCGAGCGTCCTCACTTCCACCGATACCCAGTTTCCCTCCGCGCCGTCCTTGCGCGCCGCGCGGCTGACTTCCATCACGCCGACGACTCCGCGTTCCTTGCCCGAATGATAGAAGAACGCCCGATCGCCCACCGCCATCTTCCGCAGGTGATTGGCGGCGGCATGATTTCGCACGCCGGTCCACTCGGTCGCGCCGTCGCGGATCAGATCGTTCCAGCCATATTCCTCGGGCTCGGATTTCATCAGCCAGTGTCGCATCGCTTCTTTCCTCCTCCGCCCGCACCCTTCTAGCATCGGCGATCGGCGACGGGGCTGGAATTCCTTCGCGGCTTGCGGCAGGAGCGCGGCCATGAGCGATACACCCCCCGACCGGCTCTCGGTCAATCCGCGCAGTCCCCATTTCGATCAGGCGGCGCTGGAGCGCGGCATCGGCATCCGTTTCAAGGATGTCGAGCGCAAGGACGTCGAGGAATATTGCATTTCCGAAGGCTGGATCCGCGTTCAGCTGGGCAAGAAGGTCGATCGCAAGGGCCAGCCGCTCACGATCAAGCTCACTGGCCCGGTCGAGGCGTGGTACCAAAGCGGAAACGACGCCGACGCATCCGATGGGGACGCGCCGGCGGCGGACTGAGGGGCTGCGGTCAGCCAGGCCAGGCGAGGATCGCGGCCAGCGCGACCACGGTGCACAGCAGCAGTTCGGGCGGAAGCCGCAGGTCGATCCGGATACGCATCACTGCTCCTCCGGTTCGAAATCGAGCAGGTCGCCCGGCTTGCATCCCAGCTCGGCGCAGATCGCCTCCAGAGTGGAGAAGCGCATCGCCTTGGCCTTGCCGGTCTTGAGGATCGACAGGTTGGCCAGCGTGATGCCCACGCGGTCGGAAAGTTCGGACAAAGTCATCCGCCGCTCGTGCAGCAGCTCGTCCAGGCGCACGATGATCGGCATCAGACGGTTCCTTCCAGATCGGAGCGCAGGGCGGCGCCGTGCTGAAACACGCGGGCAAGGATGAAGAGGACGAGCACGCCGAGCAGTGCGGTGATCGAGAGCCCTTCGTCGAAGGTCACATATTCGACGAACCGGCCGATCCAGTCGGAATAGAGTTCCAGCGCAAAGGCGCCGAGCTGCATCGCCAGCAGCAGCCACGCCATTTCGCGCAGCCGCCGGGCATTGTCCGGCGTGAAGGGGTCGCCGCGCCCGACCGTCGCGATGATCCGGTGCAGCGACTGGAGGAACAGCACGAACAGGCCGAGCAGCACCGCGCCGCCCAGCAGCCCGGCGACCACCAGCCACCGAAAGCGGGCGACATCGATGCCGGCCGACGCGCCCAGTTCCTTGAGCAGCCAACTTGGATCGAAGCTGACGACCACCGTCGCCACTGCGATCATGAGCGCGGCGAAGCCCACCACCACTTGCAGGATGCGGATCACCACTCGCGCGGCTTTCAGTATCCAGTCGTCAGTCACCCCTTGAGATATCATGGTATCGCTCCTCGATAAGAACATTATCGAAAAACGATATACATCACCTCGATGCCGCTGCCAAGCGATTTATCGATATTCGATACGTCGCCGGCCACGTGACTCAGTGAAGGCTGGCGCTCCCGGTCCATTGCCGCTCGATCCGCGCCTCCTCGACGCTAAACTGTGCGGTGCTTTCGGTCAGCGCCTGCACCTGGCTCAGCAGCTCCCGCGCAGCGGCAGAGGTCTGCTCGACCATCGCGGCGTCCTGCTGGGCGCCGATCTCCATCTCGCCGATCGCCGAACGGATTTCGCGGATCGCCTGCGCCTGCGCCTGATTCTCGCCGGCAGTCGTGCTCAGCAGCGCATGCACCTTCTCCACGGTCTCGGCGATCGCGGTCAGCGCGCTATCGACTTCCTCGACGGCGCCGACCGCTCCGGCGACTTCGTCCTGCGTCACGGTCAGCTGCTCGCGCGCGCGCTTGGCCTCTTCCTCGGCGCGCATCGCCAGCGCCGAAACCAGATCGGCGACGACGGCGAACCCGCGGCCCGCTTCGCCTGCTCGGCCCGCCTCAACCGCGGCGTTCATCGCCAGAACGCGCGTCTGGAAAGCGATCTTGTCGAGCCCCTCGATCACATCGTCGATACCCTCGGCGCTCTGGCGCACCCGGCCCATCGTCTCGACGGCATGAAGCGCCCTCGCGCGGCCGCTCTCGACGCTGCCCGTCGCCGCGTCGGCGCAGGCGAGCGATCCTTCTGCGGTCTGCGCCAGCGCCTGCAGTCGCTCGTCGATGCTTGCCACCGCGACCGAAGTCTCCTCAAGATTCGCAGCGGTGCGCTCGATGCGGCGCGCCTGCTGCTCGGCGGCATTGGCGATCTCGGTCGATCCGGTGCCGATCTGCCGTGCGCCTTCGCCGACGCTGCCGATCAGCTGGCGCAGCGACTGGGCGGTAGCGTTGCAATTCGCCTTGAGCGCGGCATAGGCTGCGGGGAAGCTCTCGCGGATCTCGCGCGTCAGATCGCCGCGCGCCATCGCCTCCAGGCTGCCGCTCACGCTTGCCACCACCCGCTCGAGTTCGGCGGCGCGTTCGGCGCGTTCGGCCTGCGCAGCCGCATCCGCTGCGATTCGCGCATCGGCTTCCTGCGACACCTTGGCGAGCAGACCCACGATGCTCTGCGCGAGCAGGACGAGCGCGCCCGTCTCGACGATCAGCACCACCGCGTGGAGCAGGATGCGGCCGATGCCGCCACCGCCCAGGAATACCCATTCGGGCACGAGCATGCCGAGCAGCAGATGGTGCACCGCCACGACCGCCGCGCCGCCCACCAGCGCGCGCCAGTCGCACAGCAGCGCGGTCACCGCCAGCGCGGCGAAGAAGATCATGTGCAGGTCCACCTGCCACGCCGCACCTTCGAAGACGTAGAGCATCAGCGCCGGCTGGGAGACGATGGTCATCGTCGCGATCAGCCGCGCGTTCGCGTCGAACGCGCCGCGCAGCGCCAGCAGAACGGGGTAGATCGGCAGCACGAACGCCAGGATCACGGGCAGCGCCCCTTGCGCGAATCCGCTGCTGGCGGATCCGGCGGCAGTCGCGAGCGCAAGCGCGACCATGATGGCCGCGATCGTCCGCATGCCGAGCAGGCGCAGATGGTCGAGCGAAAGTGCGTTGGTCATGCCGGTTTCTCTGATGAGCCCGAACAGCCGGGCAGATTGGTGTTGAGGAGCAGCGCGCCGTGGCGAAGCGCGCCGGGGAGCAGCGCGGCGCGCGCGCCCTCGACGATCAGGCTGCCGGCGAACGGGCCGGAATCGACCGGCTTGGCGCCGCCGGCGCTCGCCCAGGCGGCGACCCTGCTGGCGTCCGCCGTGCCGAGAGGAACGATCAGGATGCGGCCTTGGGCGGGCGGGAGAAAGGCCAGGCCTCCCGCAAGCGCGAGCAGCACCGCCTGGAGGACAACAAAGCCCTTGCGGCGCCGTGCGGGAGGAACGGTCGAGACGGACGTTGTGCGCATTAAGCCCATTATAGAATGGGCAAAATCGCCGCGGGCGGCTCCGCAGTCCTACGGGTACTGGTGATCGCCGCGCGCGGGACGGGCTTTCGCGCAGCCCGTCACGAGCGCCCGGCCGGGTGCCACGGCACTCCGCCTAGCGTCACCGGACGATCAGTGAACGAAGCGCGCCACCACGTCGCGATAGCTGCGGCTCACCTTCACCTGCGCGCCCGAATCGAGCACCAGGAAGCACTCGCCGTTGGTGTGCGGCTTCACCTGGCGAACGAGGTCGAGGTTGACGATCGTCGAGCGGTGGACGCGCTGAAACCGGCGCGGGTCGAGCCGCTTCTCGAGATCCTTCATCGTTTCGCGCAGGATCAGCGTGTTGTCGCCGGTGTAGATGCACATATAGTCGCCGGCGGCGTCGATCCGCTCGATCGTGTCGACGTCGACGCGGAAGATCTGGCCGCGATCCTTGATATTGATGAGCTTTTCGAACCGGTTGGCGGCCATGCCGTCGCCGCCTTCGCCCAGCGTCTCGGCGGCTTCGGGCGCCACTTCGGCGAGCACGCCCTTCAGCTTCTCGATCTCCTCGACGCCGCGCCGCTCGGAAAGCCGCTGGCGAACGCGCTGGAGCGTGTCGGCAAGCCGCGATTCCTCGACCGGCTTCATCAGATAGTCCATCGCCTGCGCTTCGAACGCGCGGATCGCATGGTCCGAATAGGCAGTGACGAAGACGAACAGCGGCGGCTCGACTTCCATCAGCCCCTGGACCACGGAAAACCCGTCGAAGCCCGGCATCTGGATGTCGAGGAAGACCAGATCGGGCTTGTGGGTCTTGATCGAGCGAATCGCCTCGCGGCCGTTCACGCAGGTGTCGACGATCTCGACATCCTCATGGGCCTGCAGCCGCAGCTCCAGCCCCTGGATGGCGAGCGGCTCGTCGTCGACGAGGATGGTTCGGATGGTCATGCTGCCTCTCGTGTAGGTTCCTCGAACTGGAACGGGATCTCGATCTCAACGCGGAAGCCGCCTCCCGGGTTCGATCGGGTTTCGAACCGGTGGTCCGGTCCGAATGCCTGCGCCAGCCGTTCGCGGATGTTCGCAAGCCCCACTCCGGTCGACAGCGTCGGCCGCAAACGCGGCTCGATCAATCCCGGGCCGGTGTCGGATACGGTGATATGAACGCGTTCTCCGGCGAGTCGCGTCGTCACGGTGATGTCGGCGCCTTCCTCCTTGGGCGTGACTGCATATTTGATCGCATTCTCGACCAGCGGCTGGAGCAGCAGCGAGGGCAGCCGCGCCTTCACGGTGCGCGGGTCGATCTCGAAATGCGGCCGCAACCGCTCGTCGAAGCGCATCTTCTCGATCTCGAGATAGAGCTTCAGCGTCTCCACCTCCTGCGAAAGCGTCACATGCGCGGTGGGCTCGTTCGCCAGCGTGTAGCGCAGGAAGGAGGACAGGCGCGAGAGCATCACATTGGCCCGCTCGGTCTGTTTGAGCAGAACCAATGTGGAGATCGAATTGAGCGTGTTGAAGAGGAAGTGCGGATTGAGCTGGTAGCGCAGCATCGCCAGCTGCGCGGTCGATGCCTGGCTCTCGAGCACCTGGAGCTGATCGATCTGCTCCTCGACGATCAGGTAGAAGTTGATCGCGAAATAGAGTGCCGACCAGCCCGCCAGCACCGTGAAATTGAGGAACATGTTACCGAGGATCAGGTTCAGCGAAATGCCCGGCAGCGCGTCGCGGATCACCGAAATGGTGAAGGCATTGAGCACGGCATAGATGATCGTCGCCATCAGCAGCGTGGCGATGGTGAGCAGGATTCCGGTGATCCGCGGCAGCCGGCGGAACCATCCGTAGAGCGTCGAGAGCAGCAGCGTGAGGCAATAGCCGATGATCGATTCGATCAGCACGCGGATCACGCCTTCGATCGAAAGCGAGGTGTTCGAGATGTTCGACACGATGCGCAGCAGCAGATAGCCCGACCAGCCGGCCGCCTGCAGCACCCAGAAGGCGCGGCTCTTCTGTTCGAAGAAGGGTCGGGAAAAGATGGCGAGCTTCATGCGCGGGGGATGGGTCTTTGCTGGCGCGGCGGAACGGGCGGTCGTTGTATCATCGCTGTCGAACACCGCAAAACCGGCGGAGCGCCGGCGCTGTTCCGCCACGAAAATGGCCGCCGCTCGTGCTGAGCGGCGGCCAGGTGCAGCCGCACCTCTAGGGTGCCTCGCTGAGCCTGGGCCGCGCGAGCGTTCGCGCCTGCCTTCCCGGCTCCATCCTCATCCGTCCGGTGCCTGTGACCGCTCCGGTTATCATTCGTCTGCCATAGAGCCCGAATTCGTCGCTATGGGCAAGAGCGGATCGCCACACCGGTTCGAATCAGGACGGCAAACGAAAGCCGCCGCCCCATTGCTGGAGCGGCGGCCGTTCGTTCGTCCGAAGATGCGGCGGCTTAGAAGCCGACGATCAGCGACGCGCTGATCGAACGCGGCGAACCGATGTTCACGAACGGGTTCGTCTGCGTCAGATCGGAGTTGATGCTGCCGATGTACAGCTCGTCGAACAGGTTGTTGACGTTCAGCTGGAGGTAGGTCTGCTCCAGACCCGCCGACGCCAGCGAGTAGCGCACGTCGAGGTCGACCAGCGTGTAGCCGTCGATCTGCACGGTGTTGATGTCGTTCACCCAGCGCGGGCCGGTGTGCTTCACCTGCGCGCCGATGTCGAGATCGCCGAAGGTGCCCTGGACGCGGCCGCCAAACGAATATTCGGGCGTGTCGCTTTCGAACTTCCCGGCGGTCTCGAGGACCCCACCGTCGGTCGGCACGTCTTCCTTGATCTCCGAGTGCAGGTACGAACCGAACACATAGAGCAGGAGCGACGGAACCGGACGGAAGGCGATGTTGGCGTCGACGCCGTACTTCTCGACCGGGCCGAGGTTGCTGGTGAACGTCTGGTCCAGCACCGGGTCATAGGTGGTCGAGATACGGTTGTCGAAACGCGTGAACCAGCCGACGAGCTGCGCCTGGACGCGGCCGGTCTGATAGCGCACGCCAAGGTCGAAGTTGTCGGTCGTCTCCGGGTCCGGACGCGCATCGGCCGTGCCGTCGGGGAAGTAGAAGCTGTCGTAGAGCTGGTCGGTGCCGGGGACGCCGAGACCCTGCGAGTAGCTGCCGAAGACCGAGGCCGCCGGAGTGAAGTTGTAGGTGAAGCCGACGTTCGGCAGCAGCTTGTCATATTCGAAGTAGCGGCTCTGCGGCGGCGCATAGTTCGGGTTGGCCGCGGCATAGGCCGCTTCCGAACCGCTGCTGACGCAGTCGACGAAGCCCTCCGACGAGGTGGTGAAGCAATAGTTGGTCAGATCGCGCGAGAAGAACGGCGCGCGCAGGCCGAGGCGGACCGTCAGCGCGTCGTCGAAGAAGTTGCCGCGATAGTCGGCGGCCACCTGGTGCAGCGTGGCGTAGGACAGGCGGTTGCGCTTCTGGACCGCTTCGCCGTTCGCGTCGAGCACCGGATCGTTGACCGGGAAAACGTCAAAGGGTTCGCCATTCCGGGCGACGAAGCCCAGCTGGCCCGTCTGGCGATGCTTGGCGCGATCGAAGGTGTAGATCACGCGAACCCGATTGTCGGCGTTCAGCTCATAGGACAGGCCGGCGATCACACCATAGCGGCGCGTCTGGGTCTGGCTCGGGTTGGTGAGCAGCACGCCCGCCGACGAGCTGGTGCCGGTATCGAGCACGTCGCCGTCGCCGTTCAGGTCACGGCCGAAGTAGTAGCGGTTGCCGATGTAGCCATAGAGCGTCTCGCCGCCGACGGTGTAACCGCCTTCGCGCGCCGAGGTGACGCCGCCGCCATTCGCCTTCACATATTGGAAGCTCGGCTCGACCGTCAGGATCAGGCCGTCCGACAGAGTGAAGCGCGACGAACCGCGGATGTTGCCGGTGTTCGAAGGGTTGTAGCGACGGTCGAATTCGGTGCCGCAGCTGTTCGTCGAGTCGGCGACGCCGGTCTGCGGCGCGTCGATCTGGCACGGATAGTTGATGTCGTAGAAGCGGCCTTCGCCTTCGGTCGGGAAACCCGACAGGCGGAAGTTCGAACCGAAGAAGTTGTTGCGGTTCTCGTTATAGTGGCCCGCAACCGAGATATAGTCGCCGTTGGCGCCCAGTTCCTGATAGATACGGCCGTTGTACTGCTGCTTTTCGGTCACGCCATAGTTGTTGAAGGCGCTTTCCGCATGCGCATAGGAGGCCGAGAAGAACGCCTTGGTGCCCATGCCCGTCAGATCGCCGGTGTCGATCATGCCGAAAATGCGGTTGAACGGACGATCGCCCGAGCCTTCGGCCAGGATGTTGCCGTAGGTCGCGGCGACCATGGCGCCCAGCTCGTCACCGGGGACGCGGGTGCGGATGTTGACGGTGCCGCCGACGGCCGAGGCGGTGGGGCTGTCGACGTCGGTCGAGCCGAGGTTGACGTTCACCGAGGCGAGCGTCTCGGGGTCCTGCTGCTGGTTGGTGTACAGCGCATAGCCGCCCGAATCGTTCAGCGGGATGCCGTCGATCGTCTGCGAGACGCGGCCGCCGTCGAAGCCGCGGATGGTGAAGGTGCCGCCCTGCGAGCCCCAGGGATCGTTGTTCTGGAAGTTGACGCCGGGCACCAGGTTGATCGTGTCGTTGATCGTCTGGCCGGGGCGCTGGCGCAGGATCAGCTCGCGCTCGATCTCGACCTTCGCCTTGGGCTCGGTCGGAACGTCGATGCCGCCGACGTCGGTCGCGCGGACGCCCGAAACGACGATGTCATCGCCGCCGAATTCGATGGAGCCCGCCGACTGCGCGAATGCGGCGGCGGGAGTGAAGAGCGCGGCGAACGCCACGCCAGCGAAAAGCTTGGTGCGCATGGTCTTCCTTTCGGTGCGGCTGCAATTGTATCCGCGGTGCTTTGCACCGTCCGCCGGCGCCAATGCCCCCCGATTATGTCGCTTACGTGACAGTATTCACGCGCTGGAAAAGCGGTTCTGTTGCGTTGCAAAAAAGCATCACTTCGCCGCGGCGACGATTGCTGCCCAGCCGGCTTCGTCGATCACCGCGATCCCCAGATCGCGCGCCTTGTTCAGCTTCGATCCCGCGCCCGGGCCGGCGATTACCAGGTCGGTCTTCGCCGAAACCGATCCCGCCACGCGCGCACCCAGCGCCTCGGCCTGTGCCTTTGCCTCGTCGCGGCTCAGCGTCTCCAGCGTGCCGGTGAACACCAGGGTCTTGCCGCTGACCTCAGACTCGCGCGTTTCGTGAACCACGTCGCCGGGCCGGACCTGTTCGAGCAGATCGTCGACTGCCTCGGCGTTGTGCGGCTCGGCGAAGAAATCGACCAGCGCGCGCGCGACTTCTGGCCCGATCCCGGCGGTTTCGACGATCGCTGCCAGCTCCTTGCCCACGCGCTCTGCATATTTGGCGTCGCTTTCGCCGAGCGCTGGCGTCAGCTCGGCGCGCTTCGCCAGCGCGCGGCCTATCATCTCGCGGAACTCCGTCCAGCTCGTCCAGCGCCGCGCGAGATCGCGCGCGGTGATTTCGCCGACGTGCCGGATGCCGAGCGCGAAGAGAAAGCGATCGAGCGGCGGCGCGCGCCGCGCGTCGATCGCGGCGACCAGATTGTCGGCCGAAACCTCGGCCCAGCGCTCGCGCGTGAGCAGCGCGTCGCGAGTGATGCGGAAGATGTCGGCCGGCGTCTTCACCAGTCCGTCGCGGAAGAAGCTCTCGATGTGGGTCAGGCCGAGTCCCTCGATGTCGAGCGCGTGGCGCGAGACGAAGTGGCGCAGCCGCTCGACGCGCTGCGCCGGGCAGATGAGCCCGCCCGAGCAGCGCCAGTCGACTTCGCCCGGCTCGCGCTCGGCCGCCGACCCGCATTCGGGGCAGTGGGTGGGGAAGGGCCAGGCGCCGCGCGTTTCGTCGCGGCTGAGGTTCTCCACGATCTGCGGGATCACGTCGCCGGCGCGCTGCACCACCACCCGATCGCCGGGCCACACGTTCAGCCGGGCGATCTCGTCGGCATTGTGGAGCGTGGCGTTGGTGACGACGACGCCGCCCACGGTCACTGGCTCGAGCCGTGCTACCGGGGTGAGCTTGCCCGTGCGACCGACCTGGATGTCGATCCGTTCGAGCGTGGTTTGCGCCTGTTCGGCGGGAAACTTGTGCGCCAGCGCCCAGCGCGGCGCGCGGCCGACGTTGCCGAGCCGCGCCTGCCAGTCGAGCCGGTCGATCTTGTAGACGACGCCGTCGATGTCGAACGGCAGGTCGGCGCGCTGCGCCTCGATGCTGCGATAATGTTCGAGTACGCCTTCGACTCCGTCGTGGCGCGCGACCAGCGGCGCGAGCGGAAAGCCCAGAGCGGCGATCGCCTGCATCGCTGCATATTGGGTGTCGGCAGGCGCTTGCGAGACCTCACCCCAGCCGTGTGCGAAGAAGCGCAGCGGTCGCGCGGCAGTGACCGCCGCGTCCTTCTGGCGCAGCGAACCGGCGGCGGCATTGCGCGGATTGGCGAACTGGCGCGCCTTCCCCGGATCGCCTGCCTCTGCCGCCTCGTCGCGCAGCCGTGCATTCAGCGCCGCGAACGCCGCTTTCTCCATATAGATTTCGCCGCGCACTTCGAGGAGGTCTAAGGCGGTGTCGAGCGACTGGGGAATGTCGGCAATGGTGCGGACGTTCGCGGTCACATCCTCGCCGGTCTCGCCGTCGCCGCGGGTGAGCGCGCGGACCAGCCGTCCGCCTTCGTAGCGCAGCGAGCAGGAGAGGCCGTCGATCTTGGGCTCCGCGGTGAGCGCGACCGGCTCCGCCTCATCGAGGCTGAGGAAGCGGCGCACCCGGCCGATGAACTCGCGCACCTCCTCGTCGGAAAAGCCATTGTCGAGGCTCATCATCGGCCGTGCGTGGCGCACCTTGGCGAGATGCCCCGCAGGTGCGGCGCCGATCTGCGCCGAAGGCGAATCGGTGCGCACGAGATGCGGGAAGGCGGCTTCGACGTCCGCGTTCCGCCGCATCAGCGAGTCGAAGGCGGCGTCGCTGATCTCCGGCGTGTCCTGCCCGTGATACAGCGCATTGTGCCGCGCGATCTCCGCGGCAAGGCGCGCCAGTTCGGCGGCGGCTTCCTCATCGGTCTGCGGCAGATTCGGCATCGCCTGCCGGTAGTTTCCCGCTTGTCCGCAATCAAGCGCCGGCAGGCCATTCGGTAGTATCGGCGCCACATCGAAACTCGCCCGGTGTCCGGCTTCACCTGCGATCGCCGAGCGGAGAGTCCCCCGATGAAGCGTCGGCAGCCGATCGCCGTCTTGAGCGGGCGTGGCGGCCCCGCTATCGCGTCTGCGGGGAAGGGTCGCAGTGGGAAGCCGGGCACCAGCTATGCCGCGCCGCTATGAGGCATCGATCGACCGTGCGGGGCTTGCGCTGGCCGCAGGGAGCGCGATCGGCGGAATCGTGATTTTGTTGCTCGTGCTGCAGGGCGGCCAGCGCGATCCGCTGGCGTTGGCCGCGGCATGGGTGCTCGGCACGGTCATCATGGGGCTGGGGATCACGGCGGTCGGCGGGCCGCTCTGGCTCGTGATGCACGTCGCCGGATTGCGGCGGATGCGGCATGCCGCGCTGGTCGGGGCGGTCGCCGCGATGACGATCTTTCTGGGCGCGCAGACCTATGGCTTCGGACTGCTCGAAATGCCGCCGATGGACAATCGCACCTGGCTCTATCGCTGGCTGAGCGCGGCGGCGACGAGCGCCGTTCTGGCGCTGGTCGCCGCTCTCATCGGCGCGCTCATGTGGCGAATCGCCTACCGCCGCCAGCGCTGACGCGTTCAGGCCGGGCAGTCCCCGGTCCGCCGGCCGCTGATCCGTAGCTTCATGTCGATCGATCCGGGGGTGTTCGCCAGCTCGGTCGACGAATCGATCGTCAGGTCCATTTCATCTCCGGCCAGCTTTCCGTCCATGGTGCTTTCCACCGTGTCGCCGCCCGGCGTGGTGCAGGTGAAGCGCGCATCGATCTCGCCATCGGCGATGCGCAGCCGATGGTAGAAACAGTTGCGCCCGACGCCGCCCAGCGCGTCGAGATTGACGCGATTGGCCTCTTCCTCGGTTACGCAGCGGTTCACCGTACGCGCGCCGGCGTTCGCCATCTGCTCGGCCATCGTCCGCTGCGGACCTTCGGGCACGCCGGGCAGCTCGACAGAGACGATCTCGAGCTGCTGCTCCCATTGGCCGGCCTGCATCGGACTGCGGGTCCGCGCCGCCTGGACCTGCGCCGCCACTTGCTCGGCGGTGGCATTGGTCACCGAGACCTCGCCGGTGGCGGCGGCGGTTTCCTCGGTGCTGTCCGCTCCGCCGCACGCCGCGAGCGCGAGTGCCGCCGCCGAAACCAGGATCAAACGCTGCATCCGAATTCCCCTTGTATTTCTTTCGCCGCATCCCTGCCGGTTGCGGCGCGGCAAGGCAATCCGATATCGCTGCGACGCTCCTTTGCGTACGGCGCCGCCGGACCCATATTCGCCTGCGATGGCAATCCAGATTCGCACCACCCTCGACGAGCCGGAAACCGGCGAGAGCTTCGTTCCGCATCGCCCGCAGCGGCCCGAGAAGGCCGAGGGCGGCAAGAAGTTCAAGCTCATCTCCGATTATGAGCCCTCGGGCGACCAGCGCACCGCGATCCCGGAGCTGGTCGAACAGGCCCGCGCGGGCGAGCGCGATCAGGTGCTGCTGGGCGTCACGGGCTCCGGCAAGACCTTCACCATGGCCAAGGTGATCGAGGCGCTTCAGCGCCCCGCGCTGGTGCTCGCGCCGAACAAGATCCTCGCCGCGCAGCTCTATGGCGAGTTCAAGAGCTTCTTCCCCGAAAATGCGGTCGAATATTTCGTCAGCTATTACGACTATTACCAGCCGGAGGCGTACGTCCCGCGCACCGACACCTATATCGAGAAGGAAAGCTCGATCAACGAGGCGATCGATCGGATGCGCCATTCGGCGACGCGCGCGCTGCTCGAGCGTGACGACGTGCTGATCGTTGCATCGGTGTCCTGCCTCTATGGCATTGGCTCGGTCGAAACCTATTCGGCGATGATCTTCGACTTGAAGAAGGGGCAGGTGGTCGATCAGCGCGAGATCATCCGCAAGCTCGTCGCGCTGCAATACAAGCGCAACGAGGCCGCTTTCGTGCGCGGCACCTTCCGCGTGCGCGGCGACAGCCTCGAAATCTTCCCCTCGC
Source organism: Sphingosinithalassobacter sp. CS137 (assembly GCF_014334115.1). Classification (NCBI taxonomy): domain Bacteria; kingdom Pseudomonadati; phylum Pseudomonadota; class Alphaproteobacteria; order Sphingomonadales; family Sphingomonadaceae; genus Sphingosinithalassobacter; species Sphingosinithalassobacter sp. CS137. Next base: position 1,405,987 of record NZ_CP060494.1, on the reverse strand, counting down.
ATTATGAAGACACCGCCTGGCGCGTGTCTTTCTTCGGCGACGATATTGAGGAGATCGTCGAGTTCGATCCGCTCACTGGTGCCAAGGTGGCCACTCTCGACCACATCCGCGTCTATGCCAATTCGCACCATGTCACGCCCGGTCCGACGCTCAAGCAAGCGATGGAGGCGATCAAGCACGAGCTTGCCGAGCGGCTGAAGGAGCTGGAGATCGAGGGCAGGCTGCTCGAGGCGCAGCGGCTGGAGCAGCGCACGAATTTCGACCTCGAGATGATCGCCGCAACCGGAAGCTGCGCGGGAATCGAGAATTACAGCCGCTTCCTCACCGGCCGCCTGCCCGGCGAGCCACCGCCGACTCTGTTCGAATATCTTCCCGAAAACGCGCTGTTGTTCGTCGACGAAAGCCATCAGACCGTGCCGCAGATCGGCGCGATGGCGCGCGGCGACCACCGCCGCAAGATCACGCTGGCCGAACACGGCTTCCGCCTTCCCAGCTGCATCGACAATCGCCCGCTGCGGTTCAACGAATGGGATGCGATGCGCCCGCAGACGGTCAGCGTCTCGGCGACGCCCGGCGGCTGGGAAATGGAGCAGACCGGCGGCGTATTCGTCGAACAGGTGATCCGGCCCACCGGGCTGATCGATCCGCCGGTGGAAATCCGGCCCGTCGAGGAGCAGGTCCAGGACCTGATCCAGGAGTGCCGCGCCACTGCCGCCAAAGGCTATCGTACACTGGTGACCACGCTCACCAAGCGCATGGCCGAAGACCTCACCGAATATATGCACGAAGCCGGCATCAAGGTCCGCTACATGCACTCGGACGTCGAGACGCTGGAGCGGATCGAGCTGATCCGCGACCTGCGGATGGGCGTCTATGACGTGCTGATCGGCATCAACCTGCTGCGCGAGGGGCTCGACATCCCCGAATGCGGGCTGGTGGCGATCCTCGACGCCGACAAAGAAGGATTCCTGCGTTCGGAGACCTCGCTGATCCAGACAATCGGCCGCGCCGCCCGCAACGTCGAGGGGCGGGTGATCCTCTATGCCGACCGGATGACCGGCAGCATGGAGCGCGCGCTAGGCGAAACCAGCCGCCGCCGCGAGAAGCAGGAAGCGTATAATGCCGAGCACGGCATCACGCCGGAAACGGTGAAGAAGAACATCGGCGACATCATCGCCCATGTCTCCAGCAAGGATCAGGTTACCGTCGAGATCGACGCGGATCGGCCGCACATGGTGGGCCATAATCTGCGCGCCTATATCGAGGAGCTGGAGAAGAAGATGCGCGATGCGGCCGCCAATCTCGAATTTGAGGAGGCGGGCCGATTGCGCGACCAGATCCGCAGCCTCGAGAATGAGGAACTCGGGCTGCCCGCCGGCGAGCATAAGGCGCCGGTCATGGGTCGTTCCAACGAAGGAAAGCCGGGCACCCGCAAGACGCGCTATGGCAAGGTCCAGCGCAAGTTCGGCAGTGGCCGGCGCTGATCCGCGCATAGCCTTTTTCGCCTCTTCTTAAGGACTCATTCAGCCCCGCGATGCTTGGGACGAACCAAGCCGTGCGGGGATTTATGCAACTGATTGAGAAGCATTTTTTCGAACATCGGGAGCTTGAGGACGCTGCCGCGCGTCTGGCGCGCATCGTCGATGCGGCCGTGCCCGATGCGGCAGCCGTGGCGGCTGTCCGCTGGAACATGGCAGCCGCGCTGCTCGACCATTGCGCGAACGGCGATCGCCAGGTCTATGAACGGCTGGTCGTTTCGGGCGATGGAGCCGCAATCGCTGCCGCGTGGCGGTTCCGCCAGGAGCATGGGGAAACCGCCGAGAGCTTCCGCCGCTATGTCCAGCAGTGGCCGGTGGCCCGGATCACGCGCGAATGGCGGGAATTTCAGGCGGAAACGCGGCTGGTTCTGAGCCAGCTCGCCGCGTGCATCGCGATGGAGGAGGCGGTGCTCCATCCGCATCTGAAGCGGTTGCATATCAAAAGCGCCTGATCGCGTGTTGAGCGGCGCGGGCGGATCGCGCATAAGGCACGCCATGCGCCGTCTGTTTCCCTCCGTCGGCCTCGCCGCCGCTGCCTCGATCGTCGCCTTGGTGACCTGCACCGGCTGTTCGCCGACGGTGATTCCCCCCTCGGCACCGCCTGTGCCGGTGCCCGCCCCGGCGCCTGCGCCTGCGCCCGCCCCGGTCGCCGATCTGCCGACCGGCGACTGGCGCGACTGGGCGCTCACTCCCGGCACCTGGGACTATCGTCGCGACGAGCGGGGCAGCGTCGCACTCTATGGCCAGCCTGGCGGTGATGCCGAACTCACCATCCGCTGCGATCGCGCGGCGGGGCGCGTCTATCTCTCGCGCCGCGGCACGGCGGGGGCAGGCGGGCTGCCGCTCACGATCCGCACTTCCAGCATGCTGCAGCCGATGACTGCGCTGCCGACCGGCGGTGAGCCCGACTATCTGGCGGTGGCGCTCGATCCGCGCGATCCGGTGCTCGACGCGATGGGGTTCAGCCGTGGCCGCTTCATCGTCGAGACCGCGACCATGCGGCCGCTGGTGATCCCGGCCTGGGCCGAGGTGTTGCGCGTCGCAGAGGATTGCCGCCTGTGATGCGCGCGGCGGCGACAGCAGCGTTTCTGCTCGTTGCCGCTTGCGGCGCTGGCTCTGACCCCGCTGGCGAGGAAAGCCGGTTGGCGGGCGATGCGGGTGGGCCTGCGCCCGCCGGACCGGCGCAGACGTCGCCCGCTCCCGAACTGGAGAATGCTCCGCTGGCGATGGGCAGCTGGTTCTTCCGCGAGAGGGATGGCGAAGCCGCGGCGCTGTTCGGCCCACCTGCCAGCGAGGCCGTCTTCACGATCCGCTGCGACGCGCAGGCGGGGCAGGTGCATTTCCTGCGCTCGGGCAGGTTGGAAGACGATGCCGCGACGATGCGCCTCGTCGCCGACGACGGCTCGGTGACGCTCGACGCGCGGCGGAGCGGAACGCAGCTTCCGCAGGTCGAATCAGTGCTGACGGCCGGTGCGCCGTTCGTGCGGACATTGGCGCGGGAAACGGCGCGTCTGGGCGTCGCGATCGGCGAGGAATCGCTGCTGGTGATGCCGGGGGATGCCGCGATCGGCCGCGCGCTCGGTGGCTGCGTCGAGGGCTGACCGCCCGGTTCGACGCGCAGAACTCCAGATTCCTACAGAACGGCCTGCAAAACAAGACTTGTTCTGCGAGTCGCGGTGATTCAAGATTCGCGCGTGTCCGACGTGGCACGCCCTGTCTTTAACTAGCGAAAGGAGGTGATCCGATGTCTCATGGTTCAGCAATGGGGTCGGTTCAGTTCGTTCGGGAGACGCGCCGCTAGTCGCTCCGGCTAGCTGAAGGCCGGGAAGCTCCTTTCCCGATCAAGGTCTTCACCGCCGCGAGCGCGCGGCCCGCATGGTCTCCCGGGCTGGAGCTTCCGGCCGCTGACCATGTTCGAGGCTGCCGGGTCCTGCGGGATCCGGCAGCCTCTTTCATTTCGAGGGGGATCTCAGTCTGCGAGCAGCCGTTCGAGCGGAAGCGCCTCGGCTTCGTCACGCGGACGCGACAGGAAGAATTCCGCGTGAAGCTGGCCCTCGCTCTCGAGGCCGGCGGCGTCGATCCCCAGCTTCTCCAGCGCCGCGATCACGCGGGCCTGTTCGCCGTCGGAAACGAAGCTGCGCTGCACGAAAGTGCGCCCCTCCAGCTTTTCGGTGACATAGCCCCATTGCGCGAGCGTTTCGGCGATGGCGTCGAAAGGGAACATCCGGAGCACGAAATTGGCGATCCACGGCGTGCTGTCGCGCGTGATCGCCGGCAACAGCTTTCCGAAGGTCTGTTCGGTGATATAGCCGACCGCGCCGGTGGACAGCACCAGATCGGTGCCGGCCAGCTTTTCGGCGATGATCGCCGGCAAGGGGACATTCTCCAGATCGACTGCCATTCCGCTTTCCAGCAGTCCCGCTTCCTCGGCAAAGGCGATAGCGGGTTCGGATTGGTCCAGCCCGATGACGGCAATATCGTTGTCGGCCCTGTCCTCGCCGAAGAACTCGCGATCCGCCTCGACGATTTCCTTCGCAGTCGCATGGGCCAGCGCTCCGCGCGTCCAGTGCTGGCGAAGATCCTCCATCGAGAGATCGTGCTTCAGCAACGCGGCGTTGACGCCGTAGGAACAGCCCAGATCGAGTGCCTGTAGCGGTATCGCCCGGCGTTCGGAGAGCGCCTCGACAAGCCGACGGAAGATCGGCTTGGCCAGATCGGGGATGGTATAATCGACCTTGGCCAGCTCACGGAAATAGGCGCGCGGGTCGGGCTGGACATAGATCGCGTCCATATTGGCCTTGGGCTCGGAATCGTTCTCGACGATGGCGCGCTCTGACATTCGGCTCCCCCTGTTTCATTCTGATCGGATCGGCCACGACAAAGCGCCGCCGCATTGCGTGCAGAGGCGGCCGAGTGGCGCCCGAACTGCCGATGGCGCAGTCGAACTACGCTGGAAGCGGCCGAAGCGGATGCGGCCGTATCGGCAAGGCGCCAGCTTCATAGCAGGATCGCGTGCTGTGACCAACCGGAGCCGCGGTCAGCCGGGCCGCGGATCGAAGATCGACCAGCCGGTGCGATGCACCAGCCGCTCCAGCGCGAAGGTGCCGAGCTGCGAGTTCCCGCGCTCGTTGAGCCCGGGCGACCAGACCGCGATGCTCGCTACTCCGGGCACGATCGTCAGGATCCCTCCGCCCACACCCGATTTGCCGGGCAGGCCCACGCGAAAGGCGAATTCACCCGATCCGTCGTAATGGCCGCAGGTGAGCATCAGCGCGTTGATGCGCCGCGCGCGCCGGGCGGAGACGATGCTGTGCCCGGTCTCGGGGTGACGCCCGCCGGTCATCAGATAGCGGCCCGCCCGGGCGAGCTGGCGACAGCTCATCGCCAGCGCGCAATGATGGAAATAGACGCCGAGTACCTGCTCGACCGGCCGCCGCAGATTCCCGAAGGCGCGCATGTAATTGGCGAGCGCCAGGTTGCGAAACCCGGTCTCCTCTTCCGCCCGCGCGACGGTCTCGTCGACGAAAATGTCCTTGTCGCCGGCCAGCATCCGCACGAACCGCAGCATCTCGCCGATCGCCTCGCGCGGCTCGTGCCGGCCGAGCAGCACGTCGGTGACGACGATCGCGCCCGCATTGATGAACGGGTTTCGGGGAATGCCCTGTTCATGCTCGAGCTGGACGATCGAATTGAACGCAGTGCCCGAGGGTTCGACTCCGACCCGGGTCCACAGCTGGTCGCCGGCCACGCCCAGCGCCAGCGTGAGCGCGAACACTTTCGAGATCGACTGGATCGAAAAGGCCATGTCGCCGTCGCCGCCCGCGAACTCGCGGCCGTCGGCAGTCACGATCGCGATACCGAACCGAGCCGGATCGACGGCGGCGAGCGGCGCGATATAGCCGGCCGGCACGCCGCGCTCGGGCGCCTGCGCCATTTCGGCGGCGATGCCGGCGACGATTTCCTCCAGGTCGATCAATCGCGCGCCTCGTCCTCGGCATCGAAGATCGCGTGCAGCCCCAGCCGATAGGCGTTGGGCAGATCGGCGGCATGAGTGCCGCCGTCGAGGTCGATCGCGTGGAGTCTCCACGGCGCCGGTCGCCCGCGCCAATGGGCGAACCATGCCTGGGTGTGCGGGCGGAGCCGCGCCGAATCGCGCGTGCCGTTCACCACGGCGAGCGTCAGGTCCTGCCGCTGGGCGGGCGCGGGCGGTCCCCGGAAGAAGTCGGTGGTGGGCGGCAGCGCCGGATTGCTCGCGATCCGGCCCCAGAAGAGATCGGGATCGGTGAACGCCGAATAGAGCACGAACGCGCCGCCGCGTGACTGGCCGACGAGGATGCGGCGCGCCGGATCGGCGCGGTAGCGCGCCTCGATACGCGGGAGCAGTTCGTCCTTCAGCATCGCCTGAAATGCCGGCGCGCCGGCTTCGGCCGCGCTGCCAGGCGGCATGAAGTCGATCCCGCGCTTGTTCACCTCGCCGAAGCCGCCATAGGCGATGCCGACGACGATCGCCTCGGGGATGGCGTCGTCATAGCCGAGGAACAGATGCTGCGGCGCGAGCAGCGGAAAGGTCGAATCGCCGTCGAGAAGATAGACGGTCGGATAGTGCACGTCCGGCGTCTCGGCATAGGCTTCGGGCAGCCGCACATAGACATGATAGGTCCGCCCCGTCGCCGTGGACGTCAGCGGGAAATAGTCGCCGTTCAGCGCCGGGAGGTGCGCGAGCGTGGGTGCGTTCGGTGCCGGCGTGCATGCCGCCGCGAGCAGCCCGAGCGCGATCGCCGCCGATGGGATCAACCGTCGCATGTCGCCTTCCCCTTCAGGTCCCGATGATGGGATACTCGCTGCGCATGCGATCGGCGAGCGCCTCTACCGCGGCGTTCTCCGCCGCCGTCCCGCCCGGTGTGATCGACCAGTTGCAATGGGGATGGGTCTGGCGGCTGTAGACTCGCACCTGCCCCAGCACCGTTCGCCAGCGGTGCTTCGTCCCGCCATGCGCCCGCAGCAGTGCGGCCAGGAAGCGGTCGATGAGGTCGTCGGCAGTCATGCGGCTCTCTTTCGCGGCCTGCGCCGCCCGACGCAAGCTGCGCGACGCCGCAGTTCGAACGCAGATTCCGGGATGTGCGGCCCTTCGCGCCGGGGCATGAAGCCGCCATGCCCGACTCGCACCCACTCGATCGCCCCGTCTGGAACGCGCTCGCCACGCGTCATGCCGCCCTTGCCGAAGGCGATGCACTCGCCCGGCGCTTTCGAGCGGACATCAGCATCTTCGCCGCCGCGGCGAATGCGGGCGCGGCGGCGACCGCGGCGTTGCGCGCGCTCGTACCGGCCGACGGTGCGATCGGCCTCGTCGAAGCCGATCCGCCGCCGCCGCTGCCGGAAACGCGAATCGCGCTCCAGGCCAGCCTCGATCAGATGCTGCTCGATGCACCGCTGCCTCCCGCCAAGCGCGCTCCGATCGACTGGATCGCGCTGGGCGACGCCCACGCGCCCCAGATGCGCGCTCTCGCCGAGCGTACCCGCCCGGGTCCCTTTTCCGCCAACACCCACCGGATGGGCGATTTCGTCGGTGTCCGCCGGGACGGGCGGCTGGTGGCGATGGCGGGCGAGCGGCTTAAGCTGCCGGGCTTCACCGAAGTGAGCGCGGTCTGCACCGATCCCGAATGGCGCGGGCACGGCTTTGCCGAGGCGCTGATGCGCGTGCTGATCGAACGCAGCCTCGCGCGCGGCGAGGCAGTGTTCCTGCACTGCTTTGCCGATAATCCCGCCGTTCGGCTCTATGCGGCGCTCGGCTTCCGGGTGCGGCGGCCGATCGTCTACACGATGCTCGAGCCCGAACCCGAGCCCACGCCTATTCCTGCGTCAGCCGCTTGAGCCGGTAGAGCGTGTCGAGCGCCTCGCGCGGGCTGAGCGCATCGACGTCGAGCGCGTCGAGCTCGGCGCGCAGCGCATCGACCTGTTCCTCCTCCTGCTCGGCGGCGGCCGCGAACAGCGGCAGGTCGTCGAGCCCCGCGGCCAGCCCGCCGGTCTTCTCGCGCCCCGCTTCGAGCTTGTCGAGCACCGCCTTCGCGCGCTTGATCGTGATCGGCGGCATCCCCGCCAGCCGCGCCACCGCCAGACCATAGCTGCGGTCGGCCGGCCCCTCGGCCACCTCGTGGAGCAGCACCAGCTCGCCCTTCCACTCGCGCGCGCGCACATGGTGCAGGCTCAGCGCCTCGCAGCGCTCCGCCAGCCGCGTCAGCTCGTGGTAATGCGTCGCGAACAGGCAGCGGCAGCGGTTCTCCTCATGGATCGCCTCGACCACCGCCCAGGCGATCGCGAGGCCATCATAGGTGCTGGTGCCGCGCCCCACTTCGTCGAGGATCACGAAGCTGCGTGGGCCCGCCTGCGCCAGAATCGCCGCGGTCTCGACCATCTCGACCATGAAGGTCGATCGCCCGCGCGCCAGATTGTCCGAAGCGCCGACCCGGCTGAACAGCCGGTCGACCAGCCCCAGCGTCGCGCGTGTCGCCGGAACATAGCTGCCCGCCTGCGCCAGCACCGCGATCAGTGCGTTCTGGCGCAGGAAGGTCGATTTGCCGCCCATGTTGGGTCCGGTGACCAGCCAGAGCCGCGAGTCTTCCGAAAGGCGGCAGTCGTTCGCGACGAATCGCTCGCCCGATCGCGCCAGCGCCGCCTCGACGACCGGATGCCGCCCCCCCTCGACTTCGAAACAGGCGTGATCGACCAGCGCGGGGGATGCCCAGCCGCCTTCCGCCGCCCGCTCGGCGAGCGCGGCCGACACGTCGATCCGGGCCAGTGCATCCGCGGTCGCCGCGATCGCCTCGCGCCGGTCGATCGCCGCGCCGGTCAGCTCCTCCAGATGCGCCGCCTCGGCGGCCAGCGCATGCGCGCCCGCCTGAGTCACTTTCAGCGCCAGATCGTGCAGCTCGGGCGCGTTGAAGCGCACCACGCCGGCCAGCGTCTGCCGATGGGTGAAGCCGGAATCCTGCGCCATCAGCCGGTCGGCGGCCTTGGCCGGCACTTCGATGTGATAGCCAAGCACGCCATTGTGCTTGATCTTGAGCCCGGCAATGCCGGTCCGCTCGCGATATTCGGCCTCCAGCCGCGCCATCGCCCGCCGTCCGCCCGCGCCGGTGTCGCGCAGATCGTCGAGCGCGGCGTCATAGCCTTCCGCGACGAAGCCGCCGCTCGCGGCATCGACCGGCGGATCGGGAACCAGCGCGCGCTGGAGCAGGTCGATCAGCGCGCCATGGCCGCGCAGCAGCGGTGTCAGCCCATCGAGCAGCGGCGGGCGGTCCGCGGCGCCGTCCAGCCGTTCGCCCAGCCGCCATGCCCCGTCGAGTCCGTCGCGCAACTGCCCCAGGTCACGCGGACCGCCGCGCCCGGCGGCGAGCCGGCCGAGCGCCCTGCCGATGTCGGGCAGCGCGCGCAGAGCCGCGCGAACCGCGTCGCGCAGCCCCGCATCGTCGTGAAATCGCCGGACGAGCGCGAGCCGCGCCTCGATCGCGGCGCGGTCCATCAGCGGCGCGGCGATGTCGGCTCCCAGCATCCGCGCGCCCGCGCCGGTGACGGTGCGATCGACCGCGTCGAGCAGGCTGCCCTTGCGGCTGCCGCTCGCGCTCACCGTCAGCTCCAGGCTTTCGCGTGTCGCCGCGTCGATCGCCATGCAGGCGTCGGTGCGGCTGACGCGCGGCGGGCGCAGAAAGGGCAGGGCGCCCTTGGCGGTGTGATCGAAATAGGCGACCAGCCCGCCGGCGGCGGCCAGCCCGGCACGACTGAAACTGCCGAAGCCGTCGAGCGTCGCCACGCCGAACAGCGTCTTGAGCCGCGCTTCGCCGCGCGTGCTGTCGAACTCGGCGCGGGGGCGCAGGGTCGTCGCCAGTTCGCTCAGTTCCGATGCCTCGGAAGCGATCGTTTCCGCGGGGGCGATCCGCGCGAGCTCGGCCGCCGACCGCTCGGCGCCGCATTCGATCACTTCGAACCGGCCGGTCGAAATGTCGGCGCAGGCGATCGCGACTTCGCCACCCGCTTCGCCCACGGCTGCGCACCAGTTGGCGGCGCGGCTGTCGAGCAGCGCTTCCTCGGTCAGCGTGCCCGCCGTCACGACGCGCACGATCGCGCGCGCGACGAGCGCCTTGGATCCGCCGCGCTTCTTCGCTTCCTCGGGGGTTTCGACCTGTTCGGCGATCGCCACCCGATGCCCCGCCTTGATCAGCCGGGCGAGATAGGCTTCGGCCGAATGCACCGGCACGCCGCACATCGGGATCTTCGCGCCCTCATGCTCGCCGCGCGCGGTGAGCGCGATGTCGAGGCAGGCGCTGGCGATCTTCGCATCCTCGAAGAACAGCTCGAAAAAATCGCCCATGCGATAGAACAGCAGGCAATCCTCCGCCTCGGCCTTCAGCGCCAGATATTGCGCCATCATCGGCGTGGGGGCGGGGGCGTCGGCCATGGCGTACGTAGCGTCCAGCGAGCAAAAAAACGTCCTGCCGGTCTTGTTCCGGCATGTCCCGTGCCGCAAGAGCCGGGGACAGGGCTTATGCGGAGCGGCGGACCTCGGAACAAGCCCATCCGGAGACGCGAGGCGCCGAGAAACCAGGGTGAGTGGCAAGCGATGAACGAAGGCAGCAACGTCGAATTTTCCGAACGCGAAGCGCTGCTGTTCCACTCAGAGGGGCGGCCCGGCAAGATCGAGATCATCGCGTCGAAGCCGATGAGCACCCAGCGCGATCTGGCGCTCGCCTATTCGCCCGGCGTGGCCGTGCCGGTGCGCGCGATCGCGGAGGATCCCGGCAAGGCCTATGACTATACCGCCAAGGGCAATCTCGTCGCCGTCATCTCGAACGGCACTGCCATCCTGGGCCTCGGCAATCTGGGTGCGCTTGCCTCCAAGCCGGTGATGGAAGGCAAGGCGGTGCTGTTCAAGCGCTTCGCCGACGTCGATTCGATCGATCTCGAGCTCAAGACCGAGGACGTCGATCGCTTCATCGATGCGGTCGAGCTGCTCGAACCCAGCTTCGGCGGCATCAATCTCGAGGACATCAAGAGCCCCGAGTGCTTCGTCATCGAACAGACGCTGCGCGAGCGCATGAACATTCCCGTCTTCCACGACGATCAGCACGGCACCGCGATCATCGCTGCGGCGGGGCTCATCAACGCGCTGCACCTCACCGGGCGCGACATCAAGGCGACCAAGGTGGTGATGAACGGCGCGGGTGCCGCGGCGATCGCCTGCGCCGATCTGATCAAGGCGATGGGGCTGCCGCAGGACAATCTGCTGATGCTCGATCGGACCGGTGTGATCTGGCGCGGCCGCGAGGGCGTGAACCAGTGGCAGTCGGCGCATGCCGCCGAGACCGATCGGCGAAGCCTCGCCGATGCGCTCGAAGGGGCCGACGTGTTCATGGGCCTCTCGGCGGCGGGCGCGCTGCCGGCCGAGCTGCTGGCGAAGATGGCGCCGCGGCCGATCGTGTTCGCGATGGCCAATCCCGATCCGGAGATCACGCCGCCCGAAGCGAAGCGCGCGCGCCCCGACGTGATCATCGCGACCGGCCGGTCGGACTATCCGAACCAGGTCAACAACGTGCTCGGCTTCCCCTTCATCTTCCGCGGCGCGCTCGACGTGCGCGCGACGACGATCAACGATGCGATGAAGGTCGCCGCCGCCGAGGCGCTGGCCCAGCTCGCGCGGCAGCAGGTGCCCGAGGAAGTGGCGACGGCCTATGGCGTCCAGCACAGCTTCGGACCCGATTACATCATCCCTGCGCCGTTCGACCCGCGGCTGATGGAAATCGTGCCGGCCGCGGTCGCTCAGGCGGCGATGGATTCGGGCGTGGCCACCAAGGCGATCGAGGACATGGACGCCTATCGCCAGACGCTGCGCGGCCGGCTCAATCCGACGACTTCGGTGCTGACGCTCGCCTATGAGGGCGCGCGCGCCAATCCCAAGCGCGTGATCTTCGCCGAGGGCGAGGAGGAAGTCGTCCTGCGCGCCGCGATCGCGTTCAAGGAAGGCGGCTATGGCACGCCCGTGCTCGTCGGCCGCGAAAGCGTGCACGAGCGGCTCGAGGCACTGGGCGCGAATCCGAACGAGTTCGAGCTGCACAACAGCCGCAATTCGCCGCTGGTGCCGCAGATGGTCGATTTCCTCTATGCCCGGCTCCAGCGGCGCGGCTATCTGCGCCGCGATTGCGAGCGGATGGTCAATCAGGATCGCAACATCTTCGGCGCGCTGTTGCTCCAGCTCGGCGAAGGCGATGTGATGCTCACCGGCATCACCCGCACCTACGCCGAGACGATGCGCCAGATCCGCCGCGTGATCGACGAGGAGCCCGATCGCACTTCGTTCGGCATGCACGTGCTGGTCGGCCAGTCGCACACCGTCTTCATCGCCGACACTACCGTCAACGAGCGCCCCTCGGGCGAGGAACTGGCGCAGATCGCGGTCGGCGCGGCGCAGGTGGCGCGGCGGATGGGCCACGAACCGCGAGTCGCCTTCCTCAGCTACTCCACCTTCGGCAATCCCGAAGGCCGCTGGCTCGACAATATCCGTGCCGCGGTGAAGGTGCTCGACGAGCAGGCGCCGGGCTTCGAATATGAAGGCGAAATGGCGCCCGACGTCGCACTCAACCCGCGCCAGCTCGCCAACTATCCCTTCGCCCGCCTGTCCGGCCCCGCGAACGTGCTGATCATGCCTGGGCTCCAGTCGGCGAACATCTCGGCCAAGCTGCTCCGCGAACTGGGCGGCGACGCCACCATCGGCCCGATGCTGATCGGCATGGAAAAGCCGATCCAGGTCGCGGCGATGACTTCGAGCGCCAGCGAGCTGGTGACGCTGGCGGTGCTCGCGGCGGGCGGCATCGCGCGTTAGACGGCAGCGCGTGCGGGCCGCCGGCGCAGGGCGCGCCGGGGCTCGCCCGTGCCGCTCTTAGCTGTCGATGCTGCTCGTCAGGTTCGCATTCACCACGCCGCCGTCGACCGTCAGCGTCTCGCCCACCACATAGTCGCCCGCGCGGCTGGCGAGATAGATGGCGGCGCCCGCCATGTCCTCGTCCTGGCCGACCCGGCCGGCCGGGAGCCGCTTGGCGACCTGGTCGCCATGGTCGCGCGCAACCTTGTTCATGTTGCTCGGAAAGGCGCCGGGGGCGAGCGAGCTGACGACGATCTGGTCCTCGATCAGCCGCGCCGCCATCCGCCGCGTCAGGTGGATCAGCGCCGCCTTCGACGCCTGATAGCTGTAGGTCTCCCACGGGTTCACGCGCTGACCGTCGATCGAAGTGATGTTGATCACCTTGGCCGGACGATCCTCGCTCGCGGCGGCCTTCAGCATGCCGTGCAGCGCCTGCGTCAGGAAGAAGGGCGATTTGACGTTGAGGTCCATCACCTTGTCCCAACCGCTTTCGGGGAAGCTGTCGAACGGCTCGCCCCAGGCCGCGCCGGCGTTGTTGACCAGGATGTCGAGCTCGTCCTCGCGCTCGGCGAGCTGCGCGGCGAGCGCCTTGCAGCCTTCCACCGTCGAGACGTCCTGCGGCAGCGCAATGCAATTCTCGCCCAGCTCGTCGGCGGTTTCCTGGCACGCCTCGGCCTTGCGCGAGCTGACATAGACCTTCGCGCCCGAAGCGACGAAGCCCTCGGCGATCATCCGCCCGATGCCGCGCGACCCGCCGGTGACGAGCGCGATCTTGCCGTCCAGCCGGAACAGCGAATTGACGTCCATAGTCTCTCTCCCTCGGTTCAGCCGCCGCGCTTCAGCGTTTCGCGCGCGACGATCAGCTGCTGGATCTGTGTCGTGCCTTCGTAGATGCGGAACAGCCGCACGTCGCGATAGAGCCGCTCGATCCCATAGTCGGCGATATAGCCCGCGCCGCCGAAGATCTGCACCGCGCGATCGGCGACTCGGCCCACCATCTCGGACGCGAAGAGCTTCGATGCGGCCGATTCCATCACCACATTTTCGCCCGCGTCCTTCTTCGCCGCGGTTTCGAGCACCAGTGCCTTTGCCGCCAGCGCCTCGGTCTTCGAATCGGCGATCATCGCCTGGATCAGTTGGTGTTCGGCGATCGGCTTGCCGAACTGGACGCGCTCGCTGGCATAGGCGACGCAATCGGCGATCAGTCGTTCGGCCACGCCCACGCACACCGCCGAAATATGCAGCCGCCCGCGATCGAGCACGCGCATCGCGATCTTGAAGCCCTCGCCCTCGGCGCCCAGGCGGTTCGCGGCGGGAACGGGCACGTCGTCGAAGGTGACGTCGGCCACTTTCGCGCCCTTCTGCCCCATCTTCTTCTCGGCTTCGCCCACCGAGACGCCGGGCAGGTCGCGCGGGACGAGGAATGCCGAGACGCCGCGTGCGCCCGGATCGTCGCTGGTCCGCGCCATCACCGTGAACAGGTCGGCCTTGTCCGCATTGGTGATGTAGCGCTTGGTGCCCGAGAGCCGATAGACGTCGCCCCCTGGCCCGGACCCTGATCCGGGCTCCTTCACTGCGCGCGCCTTCACCGCGCCCGAATCGGATCCGACGTCGGGCTCGGTCAGCGCGAAGCTCGTGACGATCTCGCCGCTCGCGATCCGTGGCAGCCACTGTGCCTTCTGCGCGTCGGTGCCGGCCATCACCAGCCCCTGGCTGCCGATGCCGACATTGGTCCCGAACGCCGAGCGGAACGCAGGCGTCGTGCGGCCCAGCTCGATCGCCACCCTGCATTCCTCGGCCATCGTCAGCGCCAGCCCGCCATATTCCTCGGCGATCGACAGGCCGAACAGGCCCATCGCCTTCATCTCCTCGATGACGGCGTCGGGAATCGCATCGTCCGCCTCGACCTGCGCCTCCAGCGGGCGCAGCCGTTCGGCGACGAACCGGCGGATCGTGTCGATCAGGGCGTCGAAGGTTTCGGGGTCCAGCGCCATGGCGTCCTCTCTTCCGTCCCGCGCCTTCGAACGGCGCGCAGTCCTGCCATGCTCGCTAGCGCGCGAGCGCGCCTCGAACAAGCCGGGGCATACCCGTTTTTCCAAACTGCGGTGATTGACCGGCCTCCGGCGGCTTCTATGCTGCGCAACAAACACGCTGCTGGAGAGACGATGCCCGAACTCCTTCGCCCGGCGGGCGTTCCGCCTGCCCGCCGCCTCGCGACCGGGACCACGCTTGCCTACGGCTTCGGCACGATCGCCTATGGGGTGAAGGATTTCGCCTTCTCCACCTTCCTCCTGCTGTTCTACAATCAGGTGCTGGGGCTGCCCGCCGCCGAAGTGGGCTTCGCGATCATGTGCGCGCTGATCCTCGACGCGTTCGTCGATCCCGCGATCGGTTTTCTTTCGGACCGCACGCGCACGCGCTGGGGGCGACGGCATCCCTGGATGTATGCCTCGGCCTTTCCGATCCTGATGTTCTGGCTCTTGCTGTGGAACCCGCCCGAATGGTCGCAGGGCGGGATGCTGTTCTGGGTCTTCGCCATGTCGGTGCTCGTGCGCAGCGCGATCTCCGCCTATGAAGTGCCCAGCCAGGCGCTCAGCGCCGAGCTCACCGCCGATTACGACGATCGCACCCGGATCATGGCCTATCGCTATCTGTTCGGATGGGCGGGCGGGCTCGGCATGCTGATCGTCTCCTACACCATCTTCCTGGCGCCCGAGCCCGGGCAGGAAAGCGGGCTGCTCAACCGCGGCGGCTATGTCGGCCTGGCGATCGCCAGCGGCATCGCGATGGTGGTGGCGATCCTGGTCTCGGCGCGCGGAACGCATCACGAGATCGCCCGCCTGCCGCGGCCGGCGATGCGCGATCGCCAGACGCTGGCCGACAATTTCCGCGAGCTGGGCGAAACGATCCGCAACCGTGCCTTCGCGGTGCTGATGGGGGCGGGGCTCTGCTATTATACGGCGCAGGGCGTCAGCTTCGCGCTGTCCAACTATCTCTACGCCTATGTCTGGCGGTTCGAGGCCTATGCCTTTCAGCTGCTCGCCGGCGTGCTGTTCGCCGGCGCGATGATCGCCTTTTTCGTCGCCCCGCGGATCGCGCGGCGCATCGGCAAGCCGGTCGCGGCGATGAGCTTCATGATCGCCGCCGCCTGTCTGCTCGCCTCGCCCTATCTGCTGCGGCTGGCGGGGCTGTTTCCGGCACCGGGCGATCCGTGGATGCTGCCGCTGCTGTTCGGTATCTTCACCATCAACGCGGCGTGCGGCATCTCCTCGACCATCCTCGGTGCCTCGATGATGGCGGACGTGGTGGAGCATAGCGAGGTGCACACCGGCCGCCGCTCCGAAGGCGTGTTCTTCGCCGGCGCCTTCTTCGTCCAGAAATGCACCAGCGGGCTGGGCATTTTCGCCGCCGGCCTGATCCTTACCGCGGCGGGCTTTCCCGAAGCGGCCGATCCCGGCGCGGTGCCCGAAGCGACGATCGATCGGCTGACGCTGATCTTCGCGCTGCTCTACATGGGGCTCGGCTTCGGCGCGGCGCTCTTCTACCGCCGCTTCCCCTTCGGCCGCACCGAGCATGACGCGCGGATCGAGCGCCTTGCCGAGACTGGCGCGAACCGCGAACCTCCGTTATAACATCCGTATGACCAAGCCGCTGAAGCTCATCAAGATCGGCAATTCGACCGGCGTGATCCTGCCGAAGGAAGTCCTCGCGCGCCTGCGAGTCGAGCTGGGCGACGAACTGTTCCTGACGGAGGGTCCGAACGGCGTCACGCTCACTGCCGCGGACCCCGACTTCGTCGAGGCGATGACCGCGGCCGAGGAGATCATGCGCGAGGATCGTGACATCCTCGCCGTGCTGGCGCGGTGACGATGCCGTCTCAGCCGCGCTTCCTGGGCGCGGACGTGGCGAAGGCAGTGCACGACCGGCAGCTCGCCGAACACGGTGGACTGGCAGGGGTGAAGGACGCCGGCCTTCTCGAGTCCGCCATTCTGCGCGCGCAGAACAAATTCGCCTATGGCGAAGCTGATCTTTGCGCGCTGGCTGCCGCCTATGCCTATGGCATCGCGCGCAACCATCCCTTCGCCGACGGCAACAAGCGCACCGCCTGGGTGATGGCGCGGCTGTTCCTGCGACTCAATGGCGTGGAAATCGCCTTCGACAAGGCCGATGCCATTCGCACGATGCTGGCGCTTGCGGCAGGAGAGCTCGAGGAAGCGGCGCTTGCCGACTGGTTTCGCGAGCGTATAGCATTGGTTTGAAAGCGGCCTCTCCCCGCTCTTTCTATTCCTCGCTCGCGAACAGGGTGTCGCCCTCGAGCCGGTGCCGCGAGCCCTTCATGTTCGCTGCAGCGCAATCGAAATGTGCATAGATCACCTGATGCGGTGCGCTGGCTTCTTCCACTCCTAGGGGAGAAAGCCCGATTGCAATCGCCCGGTCTTCTCCGACCGCAATGGCCTGCCCGCAGAACCAGCATTCGTAGCCGAGGGCCAGCAAAGTCTGCGCAACTGCTTCGGGCTCGGTGACATGCACCGAGGCGAGCAGACCGATGAGTCGATCGAAATCACGCTCTGCGACTGCCGCATCGAACGCATCGAGCTTACCGGCGGCGAACAGGCGCTCGTTCAGGGTCATCCCGCGATAATCGGCTTCTTCCATGAGTGGAGATTAGCCGACCGAGCGAGGATTCCGACATCTATCGGACGCAGCCACGAAAATGCCCGCCGGTGCGGGGCACCGACGGGCATCCTTTCCTCCCCAGGAAAGCTGGTTCAGGTCAGCCGGCCGAGCCGGTGGTAGAGCGCCGCCACCTTCACCGATTCCGGCTTGTCCGCCACCTTGGGCAGATAGTCGGCGATCGCCGCGCGCAGGACCTGGAAGTCCTCGGTCGAAAAAACGGCACGGGCGCGTTGCGGTGGGTGTTCCATGGTGTTGCTCCTACGCTGACTTGAAAGGGATTCAGGCGGTTGCCGCCTCCTTCTTGAACTGGGCCGCTTCGGTCGATTCGGCGAGCGCGGTGGTCGAGCTCTCGCCGCCGGCGACCGCCTGGGCGACCATATCGAAATAGCCGGTGCCCACTTCGCGCTGGTGGCGAGTCGCGGTGTATCCGTCCTTCTCCGCGCCGAATTCGGCCTGCTGCAGCTCGCTGTACGCCGCCATGCCGCGATCCTTGTAGCCGCGGGCCAGCTCGAACATGCCGTAGTTGAGCTGGTGGAAGCCGGCGAGCGTCACGAACTGGAACTTGTACCCCATCGCGCCGATCTCGCGCTGGAAGCGGGCGATGTCGTCCTTGTCCAGATTCGCCTCCCAGTTGAAGCTGGGCGAGCAATTGTACGCCAGCATCTTGTTGGGATATTCCTTCTTGATCGCTTCGGCGAAGCGGCGCGCGTCGTCCAGATTGGGCTTGCTCGTCTCCCACCACAGCAGATCGGCATGCTCGGCGAACGCCAGCCCGCGCTTGATGCAGTGGTCGACGCCGGTGCCTTCCTTCAGGCGATAGAAGCCTTCGGCCGTCCGCTCGCCGGTCAGGAACTCGTGATCGCGCTCGTCGATGTCGCTGGTGATCAGCTTGGCGCTTTCGGCGTCGGTGCGGGCGCAGATGATCGTCGGCACGCCGCTCACGTCGGCGGCGAGACGCGCGCTGTCGAGGTTGCGGATATGCGCCTGCGTCGGGATCAGCACCTTGCCGCCCAGATGGCCGCACTTCTTTTCGGAAGCGAGCTGGTCCTCATAATGTACGCCTGCCGCGCCCGCGGCGATATAGGCCTTCATGATCTCGAAGCAGTTGAGCGGGCCGCCGAAGCCTGCTTCGGCATCGGCGACGATCGGCGCGAACCAGTCGCGGCTGGCGCCGCCTTCCGAATGCTCGACCTGATCGGCGCGCTGGAGCGTGGCGTTGATCTTGCGCGCCAGTTCGGGGCCCGCATTGGCGGGATAGAGCGACTGGTCGGGATACATCTGGCCCGCGGTGTTCGCATCCGCCGCGACCTGCCAGCCGGACAGATAGATCGCCTTCAGCCCGGCGCGGACCATCTGCATCGCCTGGTTGCCCGAAAGCGCGCCGAGTGCGTTGATGTAATCCTCGCTCTTGAGCAGGTCCCACAGCTTGAGCGCACCCTTGCGCGCCAGCGTATGTTCGATGGCGACCGATCCGCGCAGCTTCGCCACATCGTCCGCGCTATAGGGGCGCGTGATGCCGTCGAAACGGCCGGCGGGTGCGGGGACGAGGTCTTCGAAAGTCGCCATTGTGGAGTCCTTTACAGTTTTGTGCGGTATTTGCCGCTGTGCTATGCAGTGAATAATGGCTGGCCGCTCCCAAAGGCACGGGTAAACGGCCGCGAACCGCGTGGTGCTGTCGCCGCGTTCCGCAATGGTTGTGTAAACCTGTAAAGGCATTTACAACGCCGGAATGGCCGATCCCAAGCTCTTCGCCGGACATGCCGTGCGCCGCCTCCGTCGCGGTGCGGGGCTCACTCAGGCCGCCATGGCCGAAACGCTGGGCCTCTCTCCCAGCTATCTCAATCTCGTCGAGCGCAACCAGCGGCCGCTGTCGGCGACGCTGCTGCTCCGTCTCGCCGAAAGCTTCGATTTCGATCCGCGCACGCTTGCCGCCAGCGAGCCGGGGGGCGGTGCCGACGCGATCCGCCGCCGGCTCGCCGATCCGCTGTTCGCCGATCTCGAGATCGATCGCGCCGAGGTGGAGGAGTGGCTCGCCGGCGCGCCGGGCGGAGCCGAGGCATTCGCCCGTGCCTTTGATCGGGCGGGGAAGGGCGGGGCGGCGCCGGATGCCGCGCCCGATCCCGCCGCCGCCGTCCGCCATGAAGTCGAGCGCTGGCGCAACCATTTCGCCGATCTCGACGCCGCGGCCGAAGCGCTCGCCGACGAGCTGCGGCTCGGTGCGGGCGATCTCTACGGCGCGATGGCCGAGCGGCTGCGCGTGAAGCACCAGCTCTCGGTCCGCATCCTGCCTGTCGAGGTGATGCCCGATCGGCTGAAGCGGCTCGATCTGCATGCGCGCCAGCTCCAGCTCTCCGAACTGCTCGATTCCGCCTCGCGCAGCTTCGCGCTTGCGCAGCAGCTGGCGGGCGAGGCGCGTGGCGAAATCGACGCGCTGGTGCGCGGTGCCGCGCATGCCGATCGCACTGCCGAGCGGCTCTTCCGCCGCCATCTCACCGGCTATTTCGCTGCCGCGGTGATGATGCCCTACGCCCGTTTCCTGCGCGCATGCGAAGGCACGGGCTATGATACCGAACTGCTCCAGCGGCGGTTCGGCGCGGGGTTCGAGCAAGTCGCACATCGCCTTACCACGCTTCAGCGGGTCGGCGCGCGCGGCCTGCCTTTCTTCATGATCCGCACCGATCGCGCCGGCCAGGTTTCGAAACGCTATGCAGGCGCCAGCGCCTCGCCGCTCGTCGAGGGGCTGGGCCTGTGTCCCCTATGGAATCTGTTCGAAGCGTTCGCCCGGCCCTCCGAACTGGTGACTCAGTTGCTCGGCCTGGAAGACGGCAGCCGCTGGTTCACGCTCGCGCGCAGCGTCCAGCCGCAGGGCACGCGCGCCGGCGGCGTCCGCGCGCGCTTCGCGGTCGGGCTCGGACTGGCAGCGGGCGAGGCGGGGACGCTCGCGGCTGCGCGCGGTGTCGATCTGGGCGGCAATGCCACTCCGGTCGGCCTGGGTTGCCGCGCCTGCACCCGCCTCGATTGCCCGCAGCGCAGCGCCCCGCCCGCCGGACGTGCGGTGATCCTCAACGAGCGCGAGATGGGGCTGACACCCTGGGGCTTTGCCGGAGACTGATGCGGCACTCGCGCGACGGTTCGCGGGTTGGGCAGGCATGACGCGACTCACGCGAAGCGACCGGAGCCTGGCCTCGGCTGCGGCGGGCGCGGCGGGCGCCGCGATACTCGGCGCGATCTGGCTGGGGCTTGCCGTATCGGGCGGATCGGGCGAGCAGGCTGCGCTCGCCACCTATGATATCGCGCCGCCGCCACCGCCGCCCGCCATTCCCGATCCACAGCCTGCCGATCAGCTCGAAGGGGCCGCTGCGCCGCCCGCGCTGCGTGCCGATCCCGCGCCGGTGTCTGCGCCCGAGGTGCCGGTGCCGGTCCCCTCGCCACGGCCCGTGCCGCCGGTCGCGGGCGAGGGAGTCGATGCTTCCGCCGGCGCCGCCGAACGGCCCGGCCCCGGCATGGGCGCCGGTGGCGAAGGCACCGGCCTGGGCAGCGGCGCGGGCGGGGCGGGGACGGGCGGCGGCCTCGCCAGCCGCGCGCGCCGCGTCCGTGGCGGCATCAACATTCGCGACTTCGATGCCGACGCCGCTTCGCCCGCGCTTCGCCCGCTCGTCCTGCACCTCTCGATCAGCGCCGAAGGCCGAGTGACGGACTGCACGGTGGCGCAGCCTAGCGGCCGCCCGGCGCTCGATGCGCGCACCTGCCAGCTCGCACGCAGCCGCTTCCGGTACGAGCCGGCCCGCGACGCCAGCGGCCGGGCCGTGCCGGACGTCGCCGGCTGGCGTCAGCGCTGGTGGAGCGAGGATGCGGGCGAGTAGCGTGGCGCCGCGAGCGGCTGCTGCCGGGAAGTGGGCTGAACGGTGGAGATGGGTGGAAAGCGGACGTTCGAGGGCTCTATGCGAGACAGTTTAGAAGCTCGGTGCCGCAAGTGGATAGGCCCAGTACTTCAGATCCTCAGTTTTGAAGCCGGGGCTCGTTTGGTAGGTGCAGTCCTCGAAGAGGCGAACGCTAACGAGATTGCCGTCATCTTGACGGAATATCATACCTGAATGGGCGTCTTCTCCCTTCGAACCGAACCGCTCGACAGCAACTACCCGTCGTTCATCAAGGTGAAAGTTCCTCGCCATTTCAGGAGCCATCGGGCTTTCCGCGTAGGCGCGCTGTATGGACTGCAGGAGCTCGCTGTCAGTTAAGCCGTAACACGCCGTGTTCGTGCTGCATCCGGTGAGCGCAACGACCGCACTCGGAAGGAGAGCTAGCCTCATCGGGTCCGTATGTCCGCGAATTGGGGTTGAAACGGGGCAATCAACTTCACAAGCCCGCCACCGGCTCCCGCTCGCGCGCTGCGGCCCATCCCGCGCCGCTGATCGCTCCCCCGGAGACCGTCCCCGAATAGCGCCGCTCGCCCACCGAGAAGACGATGCGCGCGCCGTCGAGCCGCCCGCCCGCAATGGGCTCGCCGTCCAGCGATCCTTCGAGCTGCTGGAACGCCTGCCGCAGCACCAGCGCGCGCTCGCCTGCCGCGTCGCGCAGCGTCCAGCGGCCCGCCACCTGCGCCGGCACGACCCAATGATAGAGCCGCGATCCGCCGACGCGCGCCTCGCCATCGGGCTGCCACGCGCCCATGGCGAAGGCATGGCTCACCACATGCGCGCCCGGCCGCAGTTCGGCGAGCAGCCGCGGGCGCAACCTCTGATTGACTTCGGGCAGCAGGAACATCGTCACCACATCGGCGTCGCCGAGCGGCGTCTCGAACAGGTCCTGCGCAAGAAAGTGGGTGCGCGCCGCCACTCCGGCCTCCCGCGCCTTGCCGCGCGCCTCGGCGACGAGCACCGGGTCGATGTCGATCCCCAGCGCGGTCGCGCCGCGTTCCGCCGCGGCGATCGCGATGCGCCCGTCGCCGGTGCCCAGGTCGATCACATGATCGCCCGGTCCCACTTCGGCCAGATCGAGCATCGCAGCCACTGCCTCGGGCCGCGTGACGGCATAGGGTACGTCGAGGTCGGGTGCCCCGTGCAACAGCGTGTCGAGCGAGCAGCGCGCCTGACCTACCGACAGGCACCGCGCGCCCACGCCGCCCGCGCCGATCGCCAGAAGCGTCAGGGCGAGTGCGGCGATGCGGGCGCGGCGGGAAAGCATCGCCGCCCCGGCCTAGGCCCCTGCCGCCGTCAGCCGTTCGCGCTGGTCGTCGGTCAGCGCCACGTCCCAGTTGCCGATCAGCTCGTCGAGCTGCGCGACGCTCGTCGCGCTGGCGATCGGCGCGCTCACGCCGGGTTGCCCCGCCAGCCACGCGAGCGCGATCTGCGCCAGGCTGGCCCCGGTCTCGTCGGCCACGGCATCCATCGCCGCCAGCACCTCGGCGCCGCGTCCGTCGAGCAGCGCCTTCATCCGCCCTCCGCGCACGCTTTTCGAAAGATCGGCTTCGCTGCGATACTTGCCGGTCAGAAATCCCGAGGCGAGCGCGAAATAGGGGACCGCGCCGATGTTGTGCGCGATGCACAGATCCTGCAGCTCGCCTTCGAAGCTGCTGCGGGCGACCAGATTATATTCGGGCTGCAGCACCTGATACTGCGGCAGGCTGGTGCGCAGCCCCAGGTCGAGCGCGGATTTCAGCCGCGCCGCCGTGAAGTTCGACGCGCCGATCGCACGCACCTTGCCCGCCTCGATCAGCTTTCCGAACGCGCCGAGCGCATCCTCCTGCGGCACGTCGGGATCGTCGCGATGCGCGAAATACAGGTCGATCCGGTCGGTGCCCAGCCGCCGCAGCGATGCCTCGCATGCCGCCGCGATTCGCGCGGGGGCGAGGCCGTGGCCGCCTTCGCCGTCCAGCATGCCCACCTTGGTCGCGATCAGCACACGGTCGCGCTTGCCCGATTGCTTGAGCCACTTGCCGATCACCGCTTCGGATTCGCCGCCCGAATGGCCGGGCGCCCAGTCGGAATAAACGTCGGCGGTGTCGATCATCGTGCCGCCGCGTTCGACGAACCGGTCGAGGATACGGAAGCTGGTCGCTTCGTCGGCGGTCCAGCCGAACACATTGCCGCCCAGCACCAGCGGCGGCGTCTCGAGCCCGGAGGTGCCGAGCGTGCGCAATTCGGTCATTCGGCCTCCGCGGGCTGGGGCGCTTCGGATACCGTCGCGCCGTTCAGGTCGAGTGCCTCGGCCGCTTCGTTGAGCGCCTGCGCCTCTTCGGCGCTCACGCCGCCGGGCGCGGCCTCGTCGCCGCCGCACGCCGCCAGCGCGGCCGGCAGCAGCAGCAGTGCGAAGCGCCGCATCGCCGCTTACTCGGCCGTCGCGTCGGCTGCCGGCTCGGCGCTGTTCGCGGTCAGGTTGGCGGGCTC
Organism: Sphingosinithalassobacter sp. CS137; assembly: GCF_014334115.1. NCBI lineage: Bacteria > Pseudomonadati > Pseudomonadota > Alphaproteobacteria > Sphingomonadales > Sphingomonadaceae > Sphingosinithalassobacter > Sphingosinithalassobacter sp. CS137. The sequence continues at coordinate 1,382,477 of NZ_CP060494.1, read as the reverse complement.
GGCATAGGCGTTTTCGGCGGCGCCGAACGCGGCTTCCTGCGCCGCTTCGAGGTCGTTGACAGCTTCGCCCATCGTGCCGCTGTCGCCGGCGATCGCCTCGGATGCCTCGGCGGTTTCGTTCTGGGCGCTTTCGCCGCAGGCGGCGAGTGCCAGCGCGGCCGCGGTCGCCACGGGGAGCAGAAGTGCCTTGCGCATGCCTTGAAATCCTCCTTGGTGGTGCAGGCGAAGCTGCACGTGCCAGCGCTAACCAAGCCGCCGCCGCCGCGCAAGCCGCGCTGCTCGTTGACCCGATATAAAGACATCTTTATATCTCTAAGCCAATGACGACAGCTCTCGAAATCTTCCGTGCCCTGGCCGATTCGACGCGGCTGCGCATTCTCGCGCTGTTGCGATCGATGGAGCTGTCGGTCGGCGAGCTGGCCCAGGTGCTGGGGCAGAGCCAGCCGCGCGTCTCGCGCCATGTGAAGATCCTCGTCGATGCCGGCCTCGCCGAACGGCGCAAGGAAGGAAGCTGGGTGTTCGTCGCGCTCGGCGATCGCGATCGAGTTGCGCCGATGCTCGCGGCGCTCGATTGCTGGGCCGAGCAGGAGCCCGATCATTGGGCGGTTGCCGATAATGCCCGTCTCGCCGCCGTGCGCGCGGATCGCGCGGCAGCGGCGGCGCAATGGTTCGAGGAACATGCCGGTGACTGGGATGCGATCCGGTCGCTCCACGTCGCCGAGAGCGAAGTCGAAGCGACCATGGGCCGCACGCTCGGGCTCGACGCGCCGGAGGGGAATGTCTCGCTCGGCCGGTTGATCGACATCGGCACCGGCACCGGGCGGATGCTCGAGCTGTTCGGTCCGCGTGCCGAACATGCGCTGGGGATCGATCGCTCGTCGGAAATGCTGCGGCTCGCGCGCGCCAAGCTCTCCGAACGCGGGCTCGACAACACCGAGCTGCGCCAGGCCGATCTCTACGCGCTGCCGCTCGGCGACGGCGGCGCGGACGTCGCGATCCTGCACCATGTGCTCCATTTCGCGCAGCAGCCCGGCGCGGCGATCGCCGAGGCGACGCGCGTGCTCGCGCCGGGCGGGCGGCTGCTGATCGCCGATTTCGCGCCGCACGAGCGCGAGGAATTGCGCGCGCGCGACGCGCATGCGCGGCTCGGCTTTTCGGATGAACAGATTCTGGGCTGGTTCAGGGCGAACGGCCTTGCTCCGGCAGTGATCGAGACGCTCGAAGGCGGCGAACTGACGGTGAAGCTCTGGCTGGGGCGCAAACCGGGAGTGCGCGACGCCGAGGGTATCAAGGAGGTGAAGGCGGCATGAGTATCACGGTGAATCAGCTCGAAGAGGCGCGTCGTGCGCTCGATGCACCGCTTTTCGCCGATGTTGCCGGCGATCTGGAGGTTTCGTTCGAATTCTTCCCGCCGAAGAACGAGAAGATGGAAGCGACGCTGTGGGAATCGGTGCAGACGCTGGCGCCGCTCGCTCCCCGTTTCGTCTCGGTCACCTATGGCGCGGGCGGCTCGACGCGCGAGCGCACGCACGCCACGGTCGCGCGCATCCAGCGCGAAACGCCGCTCTCCGCCGCCGCGCATCTCACCTGTGTCGAAGCGACGCGGGACGAGATCGATCAGGTCGCCGAGGAATATTGGGCCGCGGGCATCCGCCACATCGTCGCGCTGCGCGGCGACCCGCCGGTGCTGGGTGCGAAGTTCGAGGCGCATCCCCAGGGCTATGCCAATGCCGCCGAGCTGGTCGCGGGGCTGAAGAAGCTGCATCCGTTCGAGATCTCGGTCGCCGCCTATCCCGAAGTGCATCCGGATTCGGCCAATCGCGCCGCCGATATCGACAATCTGAAGCGCAAGCTGGATGCCGGCGCGACCCGCGCGATCAGCCAGTTCTTCTTCACGCCGGAATGTTTCTTCCGCTTCCGCGACGATGTGGCTGCGGCAGGAATCGGTGCGGAGATCGTGCCGGGGATATTGCCGGTCTCCAGCGTCGCCCAGACGCGCAAGTTCGCGGGTCTCTGCGGCGCTCAGATCCCGCCGTGGATGGATCGGCTGTTCGAGGGGCTCGACGATCATCCCGCCGCGCGCCAGCTCGTTTCGGCGACGATCGCTGCCGAGCTGTGCCGCAAGCTCTATGCCGGCGGCGTGCGGACGCTGCACTTCTACACGCTCAATCGCGCCGAGCTCAGCTACGCCATTTGCCACCTGCTCGGCCTGCGGCCGAAGGCGGGGACGGAAGCCGCGGCGGCTTAGTCCCCCTCCCGCTTGCGGAAAGGGTTAGCGGAGGGCCTGTCCTCCCGCGCCCGCCGACCGACAAGCCCTCCCCCGACCCCTCCCGCATGCGGGAGGGGAGAAGGAACGAAAGACGATGACTCCACGCGAAACCCTCCTCGAACAGGCCGCGCAGCGCATCCTGCTCACCGACGGCGCCTTTGGCACCGAGATCCAGAACTGGGGCCTCAAGGAAGCCGATTACGCCGGCGACCTCGGCCTCGGCCACGATCAGAAGGGCAACAACGATATCCTCGCGATCACGAAGCCCGAGGTGCCGGACACGATCACGCGCGCCTATCTCGATGCCGGATCGGATATCGTCTCGACCAACACCTTCTCGGCCAATCGCATCAGCCAGGCCGATTACGGCGCCGAGCATCTCGTCCGCGAGATCAACGTCGAATCCGCCCGCATCGCCCGCGCCGCGGCGGACGCATTCCAGGCGCGCGACGGGCGCCCCCGTTTCGTCGCCGGTGCGATCGGGCCGACCAACAAGACGTTGTCGCTCTCGCCGGACGTGAACGATCCCGGCTATCGCGAGATCGATTTCGACCATCTCAAGGAGGTGTATCGCGAGCAGACCGATGCGTTGCTCGAGGGCGGTGCCGACTTCATCCTGATCGAGACGGTGTTCGATACGCTCAATGCCAAGGCCGGCATCAAGGCGGTGCTCGAAGCCGAACAGGCACTGGGCCGCGACGTGCCGATCATGATGTCGATGACGCTCACCGATCTGTCGGGGCGCAATCTCTCGGGCCACACGGTCGAGGCGTTCTGGCACGCGGTGCGGCACGCACGGCCGCTGACGATCGGCCTCAACTGCTCGTTCGGCGCCGAGCAGCTGCGCCCGCACGTGGCGACGCTGGCGAAGACGTGCGACACGCTGATCATGGTCTATCCCAACGCGGGACTGCCCAACGAGCTCGGCGCCTATGACGAGGCGCCCGACACGACCGCCGGGCTGGTCAGGCGCTGGGCCGATGCGGGGCAGGTCAACATCCTCGGCGGCTGTTGCGGATCGACCCCGGATCACATCGCGGCGATCGCAGCGGCAGTTAAGGGCCTGCCGCCGCGCACGCTGCCCCAGGTGCCGGTGCGGACGCGGCTGGCGGGGCTGGAGCCGTTCACCATGGCAGCGTGATTCTCCCCCTCCCGCGCGCGGGGGGGGGCGGGGAGTGGGCACGCGCTCTCCACAAGCGATACCGATTGTAATGGGCCGGGCGCCCACCCCCTTACCCCCTCCGGCAGGCGGGAGGGGGAATTGAGGAATGAAATGACCACCACCTCCTCCACCAATTTCGTCAACATCGGCGAGCGCACCAACGTCACCGGTTCGGCGCGCTTCAAGAAGCTGATCATGGCGGGCGACTATGCCGCCGCGGTCGAAGTCGCGCTCCAGCAGGTGGAGAACGGCGCGCAGGTGATCGACGTCAACATGGACGAGGGCCTGCTCGACGCGGTCGAGGCGATGACCACCTTCCTGAAGCTGATCCAGGCCGAGCCCGATATCGCGCGCGTGCCCATCATGATCGACAGCTCGAAATGGGAAGTGATCGAGGCGGGGCTGAAGTGCGTTTCGGGCAAGCCGATCGTCAATTCGATCAGCATGAAGGAAGGCGAGGAGAAATTCCTCGCCGAAGCGCGCAAGTGCATGGAATATGGCGCCGCCGTCGTCGTGATGGCGTTCGACGAAGTAGGACAGGCCGACACGCAGGCGCGCAAGATCGAGATCTGCGAGCGCGCGTACAAGCTGCTCATGACGATCGATTTCCCGCCCGAGGACATCATCTTCGACGCCAATGTGTTCGCCGTCGCGACCGGCATCGAGGAGCATAACAACTATGCGGTCGACTTTATCGAGGCCGTGAAGGAAATCCGGAAACGCTGCCCGCACGTCCATTTCTCGGGCGGGCTTTCGAACCTGTCGTTCAGCTTTCGCGGCAACGAGCCGGTGCGTCGCGCGATGCATTCGGTGTTCCTCTACTACGCAATCCCCGCCGGGCTGGACATGGCGATCGTCAACGCCGGGCAGCTCGACGTTTATGACGCGATCGAGCCCGAGCTGCGCCAGGCGTGCGAGGATGTGATCCTGAACAAGGATCCCGACGCGGGCGAGCGTCTGGTGGCGCTTGCCGAGAAATATCGCGGCACCGATGCGGTGGCGGAAAAGCAGGCCGCGGAATGGCGCAGCTGGACCGTCACCAAGCGGCTGGAACATGCGCTGGTGAAGGGCATCGACGCGCATGTCGTCGACGATACCGAGGAAGCGCGGCAGGAAGTCGCCAATCGCGGCGGCCGTCCGATCGAAGTGATCGAAGGTCCGCTGATGGACGGGATGAACGTGGTCGGCGACCTGTTCGGATCGGGCAAGATGTTCCTGCCGCAGGTGGTGAAGTCGGCGCGCGTGATGAAGAAGGCGGTCGCCCACCTGCTCCCCTATATCGAGGCGGAGAAGGAGCCCGGCGCCAAGGGCAAGGGCAAGATCATCATGGCGACGGTGAAGGGCGATGTGCACGACATCGGCAAGAACATCGTCGGCGTGGTCTTGCAGTGCAACGGCTTCGAGGTGGTCGACCTCGGCGTGATGGTGCCGTGGACCGACATCCTCAAGGCCGCGAACGAGAATGATGCCGACATGATCGGCTTGTCCGGCCTCATCACCCCCAGCCTCGACGAGATGGTGACGGTGGCCGAGGAGATGCAGGCCGCCGAAATGACGATGCCGCTGCTGATCGGCGGCGCGACCACGTCTAAGGTGCACACCGCGCTGCGCATCGCGCCTGCCTACACGGGGCCGGTCGTCCATGTGCTCGACGCCAGCCGCGCGGTGGGCGTGGCGACCACGCTCGTCAGCACCACCGGGCGCGACGCCTATGTCGCGAAGATCGCCGACGAATATGAGACGGTCCGCCAGAGCCGCGCCAACAAGGGCCAGAGCAAGCTCGTGACGCTTGCGGAGGCGCGCGCGAACGGCTTCGTGATCGACCCAGCGCTCAAGCCGCCCGCGCCCAAGCAGCCGGGCCTCCACGTGTTCGACGGCTGGGATCTGGCCGAACTGCGCGACTATATCGACTGGACGCCCTTCTTCCGCGCCTGGGAACTGGCGGGCAATTATCCCGCGATCCTCGACGACGAGATCGTCGGCGAAAGCGCGCGCAACCTGTTCGGCGATGCGCAGGAGATGCTCGACCGCGTGGTCGCCGAGAAATGGCTCACCGCGCGCGGCGTCGCCGCCCTCTGGCCGTGCCACCGCGACGGCGACGACGTGGTGATCCACCACGGCCATGTGCAGGATCGCGTCAGCAAGGACGGCGGCACCTTCGCGCACGGCGACATCCCCGATCTCGACCGCACCAACGAAGCCAGCATGCGCATGCCGTTCCTGCGCCAGCAGGTCGCCAAGCGCGAGGGGCGCGCCAACATGTGCCTCGCCGATTTCATCGCGCCCGAGGACGACTGGATCGGCGGCTTCGCGGTCGGCATCCACGGCATCGATTCGCACAGCGCGCGTTTCCGTGCCGAGAACGACGATTATCGCGACATCCTGCTGAAGGCGCTCGCCGACCGTCTGGCCGAGGCGTTCGCCGAGCGGCTCCACCAGCATGTCCGCACCACGTTGTGGGGCTATGCGCAGGGCGAGCAGCTCACCAACGATGCGCTCATCAAGGAGCAGTATCGCGGCATCCGCCCCGCGCCCGGCTATCCGGCGTGTCCCGATCACAGCGAGAAGCCGATGCTGTTCGAGCTGCTGAACGCCACCGAGCACACCGGCATCACCCTCACCGAAAGCTTCGCGATGCTGCCGACGGCGGCCGTCTCCGGCTTCTACTTCGGCCATCCGCAGAGCGAATATTTCGGCGTCGCCCGCGTCGGCGAGGATCAGGTCGAGGATTATGCCCGCCGGCGCGCAGTGGATCTCGAGCAGGCAAAGCGCTGGCTGCGGCCGAACCTCGACTGAGTCACTCGGAGCCGGGCCAGCCGTCCGCGCCGCCGCCGAGTCACAGCGCCTGCGCGGCCGCCCATCCGCTCGCCCAGGCCCATTGGAAATTATAGCCGCCCAGCCAGCCGGTGACGTCCACTGCCTCGCCGATCGCATACAGCCCCGGCACCCGCTTCGCCGCCATCGTCTGCGATGAAAGCTCGGCGGTGCTGATCCCGCCCACCGTCACTTCGGCCTTGGCGAAGCCTTCGGTGCCGTTCGGGTGGAAATGCCAGTCGGCAAGCGCCGCTTCGGCCTCCGCCAGCGCCTGATCGCGGAGGTTGGCGAGCTCGCCGCCCAGCGCCAGCCGGTCCGCCAACGTCTCCGCCAGCCGCTCGGGCAGCTCGCGGGCCAGCGTGCTGCGCAGCGTCGCGCGCGGGTTCGCGCGTTTCGCCCCGCGCAGCCAGCCCGGCGCGCGCCCCGGCACGAAATCCACGCCGATGCGCTCGCCATGCCGCCAATAGGACGAGACCTGCAGGATCGCCGGGCCCGAAAGCCCGCGATGGGTGAACAGCGCGGCCTCGGCGAACCGCGCCTTGCCCGCCGATGCGATCACCGGCGCGGCAACGCCCGAAAGCGTGCGGAACAGCGTTTCGTCGGCGCCCAGCGTCAGCGGCACCAGCGCCGGGCGCGGCTCGATCACTTTCAGCCCGAAGCGGCGGGCGAGATCATAGGCGAAGCCGCTCGCGCCGAGCTTCGGGATCGAAGGGCCGCCGGTCGCGATCACCAGCGACGGCGCGGCAACCGTGCGGCCGTCCAGCGTCACGCGGAACAGTCCGTCGCCATGCTCGACCGCGCCGATGGGCGTGCCCAGCGCCAGTTCCACGCCGCCGCGCGCGCATTCGTCGTGCAGCATGGCGACGATCTGCCGCGCCGATCCGTCGCAGAACAGCTGGCCCAGCGTCTTCTCGTGCCAGGCGATGCCGTGCCGCTCGACCAGCGCCAGGAAATCGGCGGGAGTGTAGCGGCTGAGCGCCGATTTGGCGAAATGGCGGTTGGCCGACAGGAACCGGTCGGGCGCAGTGCCCAGATTGGTGAAATTGCACCGCCCGCCGCCCGAAATCAGGATCTTGGCGCCGGCCGCGCGATTATGATCGACCAGCAGCACCCGCCGCCCGCGTTGCCCCGCGCTCGCCGCGCACAGCAGCCCTGCTGCGCCCGCACCGAGCACGACCGCGTCGAAGGAGGGCGGCGTCGTCATCGCCACCGCCTAGCCGCTGGGGAGCGGCAGGCAAAGCGGCGGTTGGTGATTGGCTTTGGGGAGGGGGAGTGAACGGATGATCGAGAGGCGATCGCGGAAAGCTGTCATCCGATGGAGAGGTTCACGGCTGTTGATCGAGCGGCCGGAGGTGGGCTGGGAGCGGACTAGCAGTTCCTCGGCTGAAGTGCGCGTTAGCGGACGTTCGGTTACCTCCTGCCCTGACCGGGCGCCTCAGCACGCTAGCCCAATTCATGGTCCATGCAAACGTCCGGCGCGAAGGCGGCCTTCAGCCGGATAGGCACCACTCGCTGGTCCAAATAGCCCGCCGGCAGGCTCGCCAGCCCCTCAACATCGCGCAGGTTCAGCCCAAGAGATGCCTCAATCTGCGCGCGCGTGTAGACCCCATGCTCGACCAGCATCCGCAGGCCTTCGGCGAGCATCGTCGGCCGGTTGACCGGAAACGCGTCGTCGAGCGGCTCGACCTTGCGGATGCGCAGGCTGTTCATCTGTCGGAACAGGTAGGAATACTGGTTCTCGGAAAGGATTCCCAGATCCCGGCTGCGATAGGCCATCGATGCGATCGACACACCCCAGCGCGCCTTCAGCGTCTTGAAGTAGGCGATCGAGCTGCCGAGCACCTCGCGGCTGAACGTTTCGCGCGGAAGCAGGAACGCGCTAGCAAAGCGGTTGGCCTGCTTCTCAATCATATCGAGGTTCGAGCTGCTAACCTCGACGTCGGGGTGAAGCACCAGGTGAGCGAGTTCGTGAGCGAGGTTGAACAGGTCACGCGGTCCCCCGAGCACCTCCTCGGACATCAGGACGATCGGACGACCGCCAATCCAGCAGCTCACCGCATCCATGTCTTGGCACCGCACCGGTTCGCGCACCAGCAGAACACCATTCGCCTCCATGGTGGCGCCAAGGTTGCGAATAGGGCCACGGCCCAAACCCCAATGGTCGCGAAGCCGCTCGGCCGCGCACTCGATGTCATCGTCGTCGCCGTGCTCGGCGTCGAACTCTAGGCTGGGGAAGTTCACGGCTGGCAAGGCGATGAAGCGTTCGAGCAGAGTGCCGATGTCCCCCACCCACTGCATGCGCCGGACGATACGACGGCGATGATGCTGCTCCATTCGCTTCAAGCTGCGGAAGAACGGCGCACGCGGCTCGCCCGCACGCGGCGGTAGGCTGGTAAAGAACGAGATCGGCTGACCGGTCTCGGCGATAATCCTGCTCATCGTCTCGCCGCTGGGCGACGCTTGTCCGGTCTCGAACTGCGCAACTGCCTGCCGGCTGACGCCGATGGCATCGGCGAAGGCTTCGCCGGTGAACCCGCGGGCTTCCCGGGCTTCCCTGATCCGTTCCGGAATCGGTTTGGCTCCGGCCGAGACCGGAGCACCGCGATTGTTGCTCATTACGTTACCTGCAGTCAGGATTCGGCGTCGGAAGTCGACTCGTCTTCGTCCTTGCGCAGCGCTTCCTCAATATGGTCACGGAAACGAAGCACGACGGCGGGCGCAGGCACCTCGACCGGAACGGCCTCGATCGGTCGCAGGCGGCTCAGCACGTTCGTGCGCGCAAGCCAGCTGTTGCGCCCAGCTTCGGGCATACCCCAGCATAGGTGTGCAAGATCGGATCCGTTGGCGCCGAAGGTTAACCAGGCATACATCTCTTGCGGAGACGGGGCGCGAAACGGCACGACGACGGGATCCGGATCGAACAGTTCCAGTTGGTTACTCAGACGCTGATCCTGGCGGGTGGGCGTCTCCTCGGGGAATGCCACCGGGCCATCCGTCCGGCATACGTGGGCCCGGAACGGTCCCGACCGCAGCTCGACCCAGTGACCGCCGCCCAACGGCATCCGCGTCATCGCCGATGCGAACGGCAGGTCGCCAGCTTTGCAGCCCTCGTGCACACTGAACAGGACGGCGGCGCGGCGGATATGACCCCTTATGTCCGCACCGATCAGCGACTTGAGGAATGGCTCGTTCTCCATCACGTCGCCAGCCAGCGCGATCGCCTGAGCCACTGACCGCACCAGCGCCAAGTCGGTGCTGGGGGGAAACGCTTCGTCGAGAAGCTGCTGAAACGGAACCATTGCCTGCCCTTTATTATGCGGTCGCAAGCAAATTCCCGAATCTGGCATCTCGCGTCAAGTGATTTCTCAGATTGGCGATCGATGACGGGAAACGGCGAATAAGCGGTGCGGGTCTGTCCGGTCATTGCGAGCGCGTTAGCGCATTCCGGCCTCGCCGAGTAGGTTCGCCAAATATCCGCAGCACGTCGGCTTTCAGGATCAGCGGTGGTCTTGCTCAACGACCGAAAATGGGGCGCGAAGCTGCCGAACTTCGCGCTCGCTCTCCTCCGCAACAATCGCCGCCCCGCCGCGAAGAAATCGCTGTCCTACAGGCCCCGGCCTGTGCCACGCTTGTATCCTGCCCCCCTCGCGCATGCGCACGCGCGGGCGTGCAGGCGGGCGCACGCGCGCGGAGGTACGACCTTTGTGCGACCTTCGACGCGAATCCGCCGTTTCTGATCGAACGGCGGGGCCGCGGCAAACGGGGGCGACGGAAGACGGGGCGGGGGAGCGATGGGGACGACAGCGGCGGACGCAGTGCCGGAAGGCGAGCCGACCCGGCACGACGTGAAGCTGGTGATCGGCGCTTCGTCGCTCGGCACCATCTTCGAATGGTATGATTTCTTCATCTGGGGCACGCTCACTGCCTCGGGCATTCTTCAGGCCAGCTTCTTCCCCTCGGGCAACGACGTGCTGGCGACGTTGCTCGCCTGGGCCACCTTTGCGGTGGGCTTCGCCTTCCGGCCGCTCGGCGCGATCCTGTTCGGCTATCTCGGCGATCGGATGGGGCGCAAATACACCTTCCTCGTCACGATCACGCTGATGGGCGTGGCGACGGCGGGGATCGGCCTCATTCCCGGCTACGCCGCGATCGGCGCGCTGGCGCCGGTGCTCATCATCCTGCTGCGCATCGCGCAGGGGCTGGCGCTGGGCGGCGAATATGGCGGCGCGGCCATCTATGTCGCCGAACATTCGCCGCCGGGAAGGGCCGGGTTCCACACCAGCTTCATCCAGGCGAGCGTCGCGGGCGGCTTCGTGCTCAGCCTCGCGGTGGTGCTGATCGCGCGCGCGCTGTTCGCCGATGTCTGGCTCGATTGGGGCTGGCGGGTGCCGTTCCTCTTCTCGATCCTGCTGCTCGCGATCTCGCTGTGGATGCGGCTCAAGCTTTCCGAAAGCCCGGTGTTCCGGCAGATGCGCGCCGCCGGAGAAACCGCGGCCAATCCCTTCGTCGAAAGCTTCACCTATCCGGGCAACTGGAAGCGGCTGCTCGTCGCGCTGTTCGGCATCGCCGCGGGGCTGACGGTGATCTGGTACACCGCGATGTTCTCGGTCCTCTCGTTCCTTCAGGGGCCGATGCGCGTTGATGCGACGACGGCCCAGCTCGTCACCGGCGGCGGGGCGCTCGCCGGGCTGTTCTGGTTCATCCTGTTCGGCTGGTTCTCGGATCGGGTCGGCCGCAAACGGCCGATCGTGATCGGCTATGCGCTTACGCTGCTGCTGCTCTTCCCGCTCTTCTGGCTGATCGGCAGCGTCGCCAATCCGGGGCTCGCCGCCGCCGCGCAGCGCGCCCCGGTGGTCGTCTCGGGTCCGCAATGCGGCTATGATCCCTTCGCTTCGGTACAGGCCGGCGAATGCGGGCGGCTGCTCGACTATTTCTCGAAAAAGGGGATCGCCTACACCACGGCCGGCGCGTCCGACGTCGATGTGACGATCGGCGGCAGGCCGATCGCCGATACCCGGCCCGAGGCGCTCGATACCGCGCTCGCCGCCGCGGGCTACGATCTCTCGCCGGTGGTCCCGCCGGTCGGCAACATCCTGGTGATTCTCGCCGCGATCGTCGCGCTCAGCGCGCTGTCGGGCGCCACCTTCGGCCCGGTGGCGGCGCTGCTGGCCGAGATGTTTCCGCCGCGCATCCGCTACAGCTCGATGTCGATCCCCTATCATGTCGGCACCGGCTATTTCGGCGGATTCCTGCCGTTCATCAGCCAGTATATCGTCGCCACCACGGGCGATCCCTATGCCGGGCTGTGGTACACCATGGGGGTGGTCGCGCTGGCGCTGATCGTCACCTTCTTCGGGTTGAAGGAAACCCACCGGCCGGCGGCGCGCGCCTGAGCGCTGGCACTGACCGCAGCCACTGGCGCGGCAGCGGTGGCGCCGCTAACCGGGCGGGCATGACCGCGTCTCCGCTTCGCCTGCGTCTCGACTCGTCCGCGCTCGTCGCCAACTGGCGCACGCTGGATGCGATGAGCGGGCCCGCCGCCTGCGGTGCCGCGGTGAAGGCGAACGGCTATGGCCTCGGCGCGCGCGAGGTGGTGGCGCGGCTGGCGGCGGCGGGATGCCGCGACTTTTTCGTGTCGACCTGGGCCGAAGCCGCCCAGCTCGCCGATCTCGGCGTCGCGGTGTCGGTGCTGCACGGCGTCCGGGCCGAGGATATGGTGGCCGATCGTCCCGCCTACGCCCGGCCGGTGCTCTGCACCGCGGCGCAGGTCCGCCGCTGGCGCGACGCGGGCGGGGGGGGGTGCGACGTAATGGTCGATACCGGGATGAACCGGCTCGGCATCGCGCCGCGGGACGTTGCCGACGGGCTGCTCGAGGGGCTGCGGATCGAGACGCTGATGAGCCATCTCGCCTGCGCCGACGAGGATGTGCCGCGCAACGCCCGGCAGCGCGACGCGCTGGCGGCGCTGGAGGGGAGGACGTCGGCGCGGCGGCTCAGCCTCGCCAATTCGGCGGGGATCGGGCTGGGGCCGGACTATGGCTTCGGGCTGACCCGGCCGGGCATCGCGCTCTACGGCGGCCGCCAGCGGCCGGAGCATGCCGCGATCCGCCAGGTGGTCACGCCCGAGGCGCAGATCCTCCAGCGCCGCCGCGTCGGTGCAGGAGAGAGCGTCGGCTACAACGCCACTTTCACCGCGCCTGCCGCGATGGAAGTGGCGATCCTCAACATCGGCTATGCCGACGGCTATCTGCGCTGCTTTTCGGGCAAGGGGATGGCGCGGGCGGGCGATGCGGCGCTGCCGGTCCTCGGCCGCGTGTCGATGGATCTGCTGGCGGTCGACGTCGGTGCGGCGCCGTCACTGGGCGAGGGCGATTGGGTCGCGCTCGACTATCGCCTGCCCAAAACCGCGGCGGTGAGCGGCCTGTCGCAATATGAGCTGCTGACCGGCCTCGGCGCCCGCTTCGACCGGGTCTGGAGCTGACCCGGCCGAGGCGAAGCGACTGCGTCGATCAGCGCTCGACGCACATGGCGATGCCCATGCCGCCGCCGATGCACAGCGTGGCGAGGCCCTTCTTGGCGTCGCGCTTGCCCATTTCGTAAAGCAGGGTGGTCAGCACCCGCGCCCCGCTCGCGCCGATCGGGTGGCCGATGGCGATCGCGCCGCCATTGACGTTCACCTTGTCGGCGTCCCAGCCCAATTCCTTGCCGACCGACAGCGCCTGCGCCGCGAACGCCTCGTTCGCTTCGATCAGGTCGAGCTCGCCGATCGACCAGCCCGCCTTCTCCAGCGCCCGCCGGGTGGCGGGGACGGGCCCGATCCCCATGATCGACGGATCGACGCCCGCGCTCGCCCAGCTGGCGATCCGCGCCAGCGGCGTCAGCCCGCGGCGGTTCGCTTCCTCGGCCGTCATCACCACCAGCGCGGCGGCGCCGTCGTTGATGCCGCTGGCATTGGCCGCAGTGACGGTGCCGTCCTTCTTGAACGCCGGCCGCAGCCCAGCAACGCCCTCGATCGTCGCGCCGGCCCGGATATACTCGTCGTCCGCGACGATCGTGTCGCCCTTGCGGCCTTTCACCGTCACCGGCACGATCTCGTCCTTGAAGCGCCCCTCGGCGCGCGCCTTCTCGGCCAGGTTCTGCGACCGGACGGCGAACGTGTCCTGCGCCTCGCGGCTCACGTCGAACTGCGCCGCCAGATTCTCGGCGGTGATGCCCATGTGATAGCCGTTGAACACGTCGGTCAGCCCGTCCTTGATCATCGTGTCGATCAGGCTGACGTCGCCCATCTTGGCGCCGGCGCGCAGCGCCTGGGCATGCGGGCTCATCGACATATTCTCCTGCCCCCCGGCAACGACGATCCGCGCGTCGCCGGTCTTGACCGCCTGATAGGCGAGCGCGACTGCGCGCAGCCCCGATCCGCACACCTGATTGACGCCCCAGGCCGGGATCTCCTTGGGGATACCCGCCGCCATCGATGCCTGCCGGGCAGGGTTCTGCCCTTGAGCGGCCGTGAGTACCTGGCCGAGGATCACTTCGGACACGTCTTCGCCGGAGACGCCGGCCTGTGCCAGCGCGGCCTCGATCGCTGCGCGCCCAAGCTCATGGGCGGGCGTTCCGGCGAAGGCGCCGAGAAAGCTTCCCACGGGGGTACGTTTGGCGGCGACGATGACGATTTCGGACATTGCGGGCGACTCCTGCGCTTCGGTTCTGGTTGCGCGCTATCTAGTCGCGGAGCATTCCCTTAGCCAGCCGGCGAGCGGCTCCCACAGTTCGGTACGCGCCCGGCTGCCGATCACCATGCCGACGTGACCGGCACCCACCTGACGTTGAACCGTCAGATTTGCGGCAGTCGCGGCGGGAACGATTCGGTCGCCGGTCGCCACGAATTCGGCCGCGGGGCAGTCGAGCATCTTGGGAGATGCCGCCACGCCGCCGATCCGCCAGTCGCCGCGGCCGGGCAGATCCGCATCGAAGAAGTCGTCGAACATCTGTCGTCCGGCGGCATAGGTGAGCGGCGCTCCATCGTTCGCCCAATCCTCCAGTGCTACGAAGGCGCGTGCCGCCGCACTGCCGGGCGGCAGCGTGGCGAACCGCTCGAATTTGGCGATGGTGCGCTCCGGATCGAGCTGCCAGAAACCCGCCTGCAGCACTTCCATCGGCACCAGGCCGAGCCGTGCGCACCCCGATTCGGCGTGGTGCCAGATGGAATCGATGGCGGGGCGTTCTTCTCCATAGCCGCTGAAGTGCCAGGGGCTTGCGATCAGCGCGAGCCCGGCCACTTTCATAGCGCACGCCGCCATCAGCGCCATGGTGCCGCCCAGGCAATAGCCGACCAGGATCGGCGGCCGCGGCAGTGCGGCGATAAGCGGCAACAGCATCGTTTCGATATGCGCGGTCACGTCCTGCTCGCGCGCTTCCGGCCCCGGCGTGCCCCAGTCGACCAGCATCGGCCGCACACCCTGCCGAGCGAGCCAGCGCAACAGCGAATTGCCGCGGGCAAGGTCGAGGATTTGGGGCGGATTGATCAGCGACGGCACGAACACGACCGGCGGCCCCCAGCCGCCATAGTCGCGCAGCACTGCCCGTCCCGCGCTGGCGACGATCGGCTTTTCCTGCCGCAGCGCCGCACGCGGCGCTTCCTGATAGGCGCGCAGCCCGGCCAACGCCGCCGCTCTTCGTTCCGGCGACGTTGCGGTTTCGCTGCGCAGCATCTCGAGGAACAGCGGCAGCGGGCGCGGGCGCTGATGCGGCGCATCCCCTTGTTGCGGCGCATCATCTTCCGGTGCTACATGCGGATCATACAATCGCAGGGGTCTCTCATGAAGAAGAATCAAAGTGGGAGCGGGCCGGTCATCATCAAGAAGTACGCGAACCGGCGTCTCTACAATACCGAAACATCTTCCTACATCACGCTTGACCACCTCGCGGCGATGACGCGCGAAGGGCGCGACTTCAAGGTGATAGATGCCAAGAGCGAAGACGACATCACCCACAATGTGCTGACGCAGATCATCATGGAAGAGGAATCGCGCGGCCAGACGATGCTGCCGGTAAGCTTCCTGCGGCAGCTGATCGCGCTGTACGGCGATAGCATGCAGGCGATGGTCCCCGGATATCTCGAAGCGTCGATGGACAGCTTCCGCCGCAATCAGGAGCAGTTCAAGAGCGCGGTCGAAGGGGCGTTCGCCAACTCTCCCTTCGCCGAACTCGCCAAGCGCAACATGGCGATGTTCGAAGCGGCAACCGCGGCGTTCAAGCCGGGTGCCGGAGGTGAGGGCGCCGCCGAGACCACCGCCAGCAAAGACGACGAGATCGCCGCCCTGCGCGCCGAACTCGCCCGGCTGCAGGACAAGGTCGAAAAGCTCGGCAGCTGAGGCCGTGCCGGCTCAGGCCGGCTTGCGGAACCGCAACGTCATCCGGTCGCTCTCGCCGATCGCTTCATAGCGCGCGCGGTCGGTCTCGCCGTGGCGCAGCGACGGCGGCAGCGTCCAGACTCCCGCTTCCCAGTCGGCGCTGTCCTGCGGATTTGCGTTGACTTCGGAGGCGCCGACGAACTCGAACCCCGCCTCTTCCGCAAGACGACGCACAGTCGAGACCTTGATATAGCCGCTCGAAATCTCGCGCTCGGCGCTCGCGTCTTCGGGCAGACGGTGATCGACCACGCCCAGCGTGCCGCCGGGCTTCAGCATCGCGTACATCTGCGAAAAGGCTTCGGCGGCATAGTCCTGGCCGTCGCGCTGATAGCCCATCCGCCAGTTGTGAACGTTGCGGAATGTGAGGACGACATCCGCAGTCCCCTCGGGAACGGCAGGCGTTCCCTCGGCCGCCGGGAAGGCGGCGAGCCGCACTGCTCCATAGGTTTCCGGTGCCCGCTCCTGCATCGCACGGATGCGGTTGAGGCCGTTCGGCCAAGGTGCTGCGGCCCAGAGCGTGCCGTTGCCGCCCGCCAGATAGGGCGCGAGAATCTCCGTATACCATCCGCCGCCCGGCCAGATTTCTACCACAGTGTCGTCGGGCTCAACTCCGAAGAAGGAGAGCGTCTCGACGGGATGGCGATAGCGGTCGCGCGCCTTGTTGGCCGGAGTGCGCGTTTCGGCGCTGGCGGCCGCATGGAGCTCATGGCGCTGGAAGCTCGGCGCGCCGACTGCAACGCTGGTGACGGCAACGGCAGTCGTCGCGAACGCGACGGCAACGAGAGACTGGCGCATGGCGGCTCCTTGGGAGATGGGACGAGCGATAGATCGGGGGCGAATCGGTACGATGCAAGAACGACTGTGGATCGGAGTCGTTGCAGCGGTAGTGCTTGCGGCAATTGCCGGCGTCGCGGAGCATCGGCGGACGCGGCGGCGCGACATCGACCGCGTAAGCCTGGTCCCTTGGCCGACGGTTCAGTTCCTGTCGCTGATCGCTGCGGTGATCCTCGGCGGCTTGGCGCTGGGCTTCTTCTGAACGCACAGCGATCAATAGAAGCGCTGAAGCGTCAATCTCCGTTCGCTGCCATCGCAGAGCCGAAGCGTCAGCTGCCGGCCGGGCGTGCCGACCGCCCAATCGACCAGCCCTTCGGAAGTGACCGCTTCGCGGATCGCGCGCCCATCGGCTTCACAGATCAGCTCGCCTCCAGTCCAGCCGCTCGCCGCCGCGGGAGAGTTTCGCATCACGTGCAGCACTCTCAGCCGCCCATGCTCATAGGCGAGCAGCAGCCCGCTGGTGGAGCGCAGGGGCGGCGCGTCGACGAGCGCGCCGGGAGCGAACACCATCCTTCCCGCGCGCGGATCGAGCAGTACGCGGTACCGCAGGAGAAGGCCGCTGCCGATCCGTCCGGCAGCACCAATCCGAGCCGAAAAGCCGTCGTCGCTTTCGATCCGCACCTCGACTTCGCCTACGTCGATCCCGCCGACGCGCAGTGCAGGCACGATCGAGACATCGGTTTCGATGGCTCCGCCCAGACCAAAGGCGATGGTCGAGGTGAGCTCCGCAGCGTGGAGGCCAGTGGTGCTCCACGCCGCGCGCCGCAAGGTTACGGCCGATCCGTCACCGGTGTCGACCAGCAGGGGCCTCAGCCGTTGGCCGCCGAGCGTCAGCTCAGTTACATAGGTGCTCGTCTCGCGCGCGAGACGCAGGGGTGCGGCTTCGCCTCGAAACGGAAGGCGGCCCGTAGGCAAGATGCGGAAGCGTCGCGAGTCATAGTCGATCTCCAGTGCGCAGCAGGAGAGGATGTCGCTGCCTACCAGCATATCGACACTGCGCGTGCCGCCGCCGAGCGCCGACAGGTCGGCGAGCGCCAGTCGGCCACCGAGCCGCTTCAGGCCGCCGATCTCGACTTGGCCGCTTGCCGCCCAGCGGATTGCGACAGGTCCGCCGATCGCTTCGGCTTGACTCGCAACCGTGGGACGCAGGCCGGCGACTTCGCCGAACTCGATCGACGCGACCGTATCGCTCAACCCAGTGTCGAGCAGTGCGCTTGCGGCGTGGCCGTTGAGCGTCATTGCAAAACGGATCTGATTGTGCGGCGTCAGTTCGAAGGGAACCCAGTGTGCCTCCGCATCGGGCGCCAGGACGGTTTCCGGCGAAGCAGATGCCGGCGACGTCGCCTGTGCCACCGGCATCAGAATCGCTAACAGGGCGGCGAGCACAGCCATGCCGGCAAGAATAGCGCAATGCAGAGCGCACTGCGATCGGCGAACGACTGGCCGCGCTGCGACTGCGCTCAGAGGCAGGCCTCGAGCAGCGCCTGGTCGAATCCGAATTGGCGCGCCTTGTCGAGCGTATAGGGGCGCAGTCCCATCGAGCGATATTCGCCGATGATCTTTCCGTCGGCGCTTTCGTCCAGATACTCGAACTTGAAAAGCTCTTGGGTGACGATCACCGGGCCTTCCATGCCGATGACTTCGGTGATGTTGGTCACGCGGCGGCTGCCGTCGCGCAGGCGCTTCACCTGAATGATGAGATCGACCGAGTCGGCGATCTGACGACTGATCGCCTCTTTCGGCACCTTGATGTCCGACATCATCACCATGTTCTCCATCCGCGCCAGCGCCTCGCGCGGGCTGTTGGAGTGAAGCGTGCACATCGACCCGTCGTGGCCGGTATTCATCGCGCTCAACATGTCGAAGCATTCAGCGCCGCGAATCTCGCCCAGAATGATGCGGTCCGGCCGCATGCGTAGTGCGTTCTTCACAAGGTCGCGGATGGTGATCTCGCCCTGACCTTCCAGGTTGGGCGGCCGTGTCTCGAGCGGGAGCCAGTGCGGCTGCTGGAGGCGAAGCTCGGCCGCGTCCTCGATCGTCAGCACGCGCTCGCCGGGGTCGATCAGCTTGGACAATGCGTTGAGCATGGTCGTCTTGCCCGAGCCGGTGCCGCCCGACACCACGACATTAAATCGGCTGGCCCCCGCGATCTTCAGCGCAGTCGCCATCTTCTGGCTCATCGAGCCGCCCTGCGCCATCATGTCCAGCGTGATCGGCTTGGCGGAGAACTTACGGATCGAGATGGCAGTGCCGCGCAGCGACAGCGGCGGCACGATCACGTTGACGCGGCTGCCGTCCTTGAGCCGGGCGTCGGCCAGCGGCGTGGTCTGATCGACGCGGCGGCCGACCGAGTTGCAGATGCGTTGCGCGATCTGGAACAAATGCTCCTCGTCGCGGAAATTGATGTTGGCGAGCTCCAGCTTGCCCTTGCGCTCGACATAGGTCTGTTCAGGGCCGTTCACCATGATGTCGGTGATGGCAGTATCGGCGAGCAGCTCCTCAAGGGGACCGAGGCCCAGCAACTCGTCGACGAGCACCTTTTCCAGTGCGAACTGCTCGCGCCGGTTGAGCGTCAGTTTCAGCTCGGCGAGCACTTCGCCGATGATCGGTCGGAACTCCTCGGCGAGCTCATCCTTGCTGAGGGTCGCGGCGGCCTCCGGATCCACCCGCTCGAGCAGGCGCGGCAGCACCTGTTCCTTGATACGATGGATCGACGCTTCGAACCCCTCGACGCGCGAGCTGCCCTGTTCGCCGGTCAGCGCCTGGCGATCGGCGAGGCGCTGCATCGCATCGGAACTTGCGGCGCTTGGCGCCAGATCCCGTGATTCGAGCTCGGGCGCTTCCGCGCCCGGAAGAGGCACATTCTGGAGCGGCGGGAATTGTTCACCTCCCGCCGGCAAAGGCTCGGAAGCCCGTGCCGGAGCGCCGCCCTGCATCGGCTTGGCAACGCCGAAGGCAGGACGGCCACCACCGCTACCCAATCCGTTGCGTCGTCCGAAAGCGCTCATCTGAAACCCTGGTTGTGCCGGCCCAAACCCCGGTTGTGCAGCGTTAGGGGCCAAGGTTTGACAATTGCCTAACCACGTTCGAAGCGCGCTCTCGATCACCCGGGGGATGAATGGACGCAAGGAACGATGTGGTGCGCGGGCTCGGCTTCGCGCTGGCGGGTTTCGCGCTGCTGTCGTTCGGCGACGCGGTGGTGAAATCGATGGCTGGGCACTGGCCGGGCAGCGCCGTCGGCGCCCTGCGGTACAGCTTCGGCCTTCTGGGGCTCGCGGCAGCGGTCGGACTCGTCGAAGGACGGCGCGGCTTCAGGCTTCCGCGACCAAAGCTTCAGCTGCTACGCGGCGGCGCAGTCGCGACAGCGACCTTCGGCTTCTTCATGGCGGTGCATCTGATGCCGCTCGCCGACGCCACCTCGATCACCTTCACTAGCCCAATGCTTACGGCGCTCTTGTCTGCCTGGTTCCTGAACGAGCGGGCAGGCCGTCCGGTGTGGATCGCGACCGCAATTGCTTTTGCTGGCGTGCTGATCGTGTTGCGCCCGGAAGTCGCTCGGCTCGGTATCGCGGCGGGATTGCCGCTGCTGGCGGCGGTCGGCATGGCGGTGCTGATGGTGGGAAACCGAACGGTTTCCGGGCTGGCCTCGCCGCTTGCGATGCAGCTTCTGGTCGCGCTGTTCGCCGCCCCGATCCTCGTCGCGATGGCGGTGACGATGCACCTCAGCGGCGTTCCCGCCTTTCACGCCGACTGGCCGCCGATCAGTGTGGTGCTGCGCTGTGCGCTGGTGGCGTTCACTGCCACATGCGGTCACTTCCTGATCTACATGGCGACCACGCGCGCGAACGCGGCGGTGATCGCGCCGATGACCTATGTGCAGTTGCTGGTGGCGATCGCGCTCGGCTGGACCTTCTTCGGCGATGTACCGGACGAAGCGACGCTGGGGGGAGCATCGTTGATCGTGGTGGCCGGGCTGTTCCTGTGGCGTTCGCAGCGTCGCCCGAAGGCCGTGTCGGTAGGCGAGTGAGCAAAGTGCCGGAGGCCGATAGCAAAACGGAGGCGGCGGCAT
Organism: Sphingosinithalassobacter sp. CS137; assembly: GCF_014334115.1. Classification (NCBI taxonomy): domain Bacteria; kingdom Pseudomonadati; phylum Pseudomonadota; class Alphaproteobacteria; order Sphingomonadales; family Sphingomonadaceae; genus Sphingosinithalassobacter; species Sphingosinithalassobacter sp. CS137. The sequence continues at coordinate 1,361,916 of NZ_CP060494.1, read as the reverse complement.
GTGCCGCGCGCCTCCGCCTCGAATACCTGCCGCAGTGACCGCGGGTGTCAGCCGGCCTTTTCGGCAAGGACCGTTAGGCCCTTGTCGTTCACTTCGGCAAAGCCGCCTTCGATGCGCAGCGTCTCGGGCTCGCCCTTCTCGGTGCGATAGATCGAAAGCGTGCCGTCGCGCACGGTCGACATCAACGGCGCATGGCCTTCCAGGACGCCAAAGTCGCCTTCGGTGCCGGGAACGACGACCATGTGCACGTCCTCGGACCGGACGAGCTTCTCAGGCGTGACGAGTTCGAAGTGCAGCATTCTCGGATCTCACTCCCCTCCCGCGCGCGGAAGGGGCTGGGGGTGAGCTCGCCTAGGGCGAGCGATCCTCTCCCGAGCAGCGGGAGAGGACAGGTCTTCTTACGCTTCTTCCGCCATTTTGGCGGCCTTGGCGACCGCATCGTCGATGCCGCCCACCATGTAGAAGGCGCTCTCCGGCAGGTGGTCGTATTCGCCGTTCACCACGGCCTTGAAGCTGCGGATCGTGTCCTCCAGCTCGACGAACTTGCCGGGGATGTTGGTGAACACCTCGGCGACATGGAACGGCTGAGACAGGAAACGCTGGATCTTGCGTGCGCGGGCGACGGTCAGCTTATCCTCCTCGGAAAGCTCGTCCATGCCCAGAATCGCGATGATGTCCTGCAGCGACTTGTACTTCTGCAGCGTCGACTGCACCGCGCGGGCGGTCTCGTAATGCTCCTGGCCGACGATGCGCGGCTCGAGCACGCGACTGGTGGAATCGAGCGGATCCACCGCCGGATAGATGCCGAGCTCCGAGATCGCGCGGTTGAGCACGGTCGTGGCGTCGAGGTGGGCGAACGAAGTCGCCGGCGCCGGGTCGGTAAGGTCGTCCGCAGGCACGTACACTGCCTGCACCGAGGTGATCGACCCCTTGTTGGTCGAGGTGATGCGCTCCTGCAGCGCGCCCATGTCGGTCGACAGCGTCGGCTGATAGCCCACCGCCGAGGGGATGCGGCCGAGCAGCGCCGACACTTCCGCGCCCGCCTGGGTGAAGCGGAAGATGTTGTCCACGAAGAACAGCACGTCCTGGCCTTCGACGTCGCGGAAATATTCCGCGATCGTCAGACCGGAGAGCGCGACACGGGCGCGGGCGCCCGGCGGCTCGTTCATCTGGCCATAGACCAGGGCCACCTTCGAGCCTTCGCTGATCGCATTGCCGTCAGCGTCCTTGGCGATCACGCCCGCGTCGAGAAACTCGTGATACAGGTCGTTGCCCTCGCGGGTGCGTTCGCCGACGCCCGCGAACACCGAGGTGCCGCCATGGCCCTTCGCGATGTTGTTGATCAGCTCCTGGATGAGCACGGTCTTGCCCACGCCCGCGCCGCCGAACAGGCCGATCTTGCCGCCCTTCGCATAGGGGGCGAGCAGGTCGATCACCTTGATGCCAGTGACCAGGATCGCGCTCTCGGTCGACTGATCGACGAACTCGGGAGCCTTGGCGTGGATCGGGGCGGTCTGCTCCGCGCCGATGGGGCCGCGCTCGTCGATCGGCTCGCCGACGACGTTCATGATGCGGCCCAGCGTCTTGGGACCGACGGGCATGCGAATCTGGCTGCCGGTATCGGTCACCGCCTGCCCGCGGGTGAGGCCGTCGGTGCCGTCCATCGCGATGCAGCGGACGCTGTTCTCGCCAAGATGCTGCGCGACTTCCAGCACCAGCCGATTGCCGTTGTTGTCGGTCTCCAGCGCCGAAAGAATGGCGGGCAGATTGCCTTCGTCGAACTGCACGTCGACGACGGCGCCGATCACCTGAGCGATGCGGCCCACATTGTTGCTGCCCGTCGTCGGGCGGTCGAGTTCAGCGGCGGTTGCCATCTTCGGTTCCTTGGGCTTCCGGTTCTTGAGTTGCCGGGGCCGTAGCCCCGTTGCGCGAAATTGTCACGATCAGGCGGCGAGCCTCGACGGCTTCGCCTGCGATCGGTTCCTTGTCATATGCCAGCACGGCCTGGCCGAGTTCGTCGCGGGCGGACGCCTCGGCGGCGATGTTTCGGCGCACTGCCGCAGCGTCTTCATAGCCATAGTAGCTCAGGAAGCCGGCGACGATGTCGGCGAAGCGCTGCTTCGCCACCGCGGCATCGCCCGGATCGGTGATCGCCAGCGTGAAACGCAGTTGGTCGATCTGATCGGCCTGCGCGCCCGACGCCGCGAATCCGGTACTGTTCGGCGCTTCGGCCCCAGTGTCGGACAGCGGCGAGTCGATGCCGGTCGAGCCGAACCCGGCGCCACCATCAATGGCAGCGTAGGGCCGCGCATTATAACCAAATTGATTGGCATAGGCGATCGTGCGCTCCGGCGCGGCGAACAGCCGTTGCCAGTCGTCCATCGCCGCTACTTGCTCGGCACGGCGCGCTTCCTTCTCCAGCACCGTCAGTGCCGTTTCGTCGGACGCGCCGCCGCACCCGGCGAGCGCCAGGCACAAAGCCGTCGTGACGAAGGCGCGGTTTCGCATCAGAGCGCCTCGGCACCCGAGATGATCTCGACGAGCTCGGTGGTGATCGCCGCCTGGCGCGTACGGTTGTACTCGATGTTGAGCCGCTTGATGAGATCGCCTGCGTTTCGCGTGGCGTTGTCCATCGCGGTCATCTTGGACCCCTGCTCGGACGCGGCGTTCTCGCGCATCGCACGATAAACCTGAACGGCCACATTGCGCGGCAGCAGATCGGCGAGGATCTCCTCTTCGCCGGGTTCATACTCGACGGTCGCGGAATCGCTCGAGACCGCGTCGGCCTCAGGAATCGCGACCGGAATCAGCTGCTGCTCGGTAGGTTCCTGCGTCAGCACCGATTTGAAGGTCGAGTAGAACAGATGGGCGACGTCAAAGTCTCCCGCCTCGAAGCGATCGATCAGATCCTGTGCATAGCCCTGCGCGTCGGCGAAGTTCAGCTTGCCGAGGTCGCCCGGCTCCACTGCGTGCACCTGATCGTCAGGGTACAGGCGGCGCAGCACTGCGCGGCCCTTGCGGCCGATTGTATAGAATTTTACCGTCTTGCCCTGCTTGCGCAGTTCTTCGGCGCGGCGCCGGGCAAGGCGTGCGATGTTGGTGTTGAACGCACCGGCCAGGCCCTTGTCAGACGTGGCGACGACGAACAGGTGCACCTGTTCCTTGCCCGTGCCGGCGAGCAGCTTCGGCGAGGATTCGCTGCGCGACACGCGCGAGGCGAGGCTCGCCACCACGCTCTCCAGCCGCTCGGCATAGGGGCGTCCGGCCTCCGCCGCCTCCTGTGCGCGACGCAGCTTTGCGGCGGCGACCATCTTCATCGCCTTGGTGATCTTCTGCGTCGACTTCACGGAGCCGATGCGCATCTTGAGAGCCTTGAGGCTAGCCATCCCTCAGCCTTCCAGCGGCTTCACTTCGACGAGTTCCGGCGCCTGCTGCAGCCAGCCCTCATACTTGGCGAAGACGTTCTTGGTATAATCCTGCGAATGGTGGAAATCGAACGCTGCCCGATCCGTCCATTCCTCGAAAATGAAGATACGCGCCGATCCGTCGACGGCGCGGCGCGGCTCGAACGCGACGCATCCCGCTTCGCCACGCGTCGCCGGGACGATCTCGGCCACTGCTGCGCAGGCGGCGTCGATATGCTCCGGCTTAACGGTGATCGTGGCGAACACGGTGTACGGCATCAGACGATCAGGCGAAGGTCTTGCCGAAAGCGTCGAGTGCCGCCTTCATCTTGTCGCGCGTCTCATCGGACAGCGCCTTGGTCTCACGGATCGAGTCGAGCACGTCCTGGTGATTGGCGCGCATGTCGGCGAGCATGGCCGCTTCATAGCGGGTGACCGCGTCAACCGGCACGCTGTCGAGATAGCCGTTGGTGCCCGCAAAGATCGAGACGACCTGCTCCTCGAACGGCATCGGGCTGAACTGCGGCTGCTTCAGCAATTCGGTCAGCCGCGCGCCGCGATTGAGCAGCCTTTGCGTCGAGGCGTCGAGGTCCGATCCGAACTGCGCGAACGCAGCCATCTCGCGATACTGGGCCAGCTCGAGCTTGATCGAGCCAGCGACTTTTTTCATCGCCTTCGTCTGCGCGGCGCCGCCGACGCGGCTCACCGACAGGCCAACGTTGATTGCGGGGCGGATGCCGGCGAAGAACAGGTCGGTTTCGAGGAAGATCTGGCCGTCGGTGATCGAGATCACGTTCGTCGGGATGTACGCCGAAACGTCGCCCGCCTGCGTCTCGATGATCGGCAGCGCGGTGAGCGAACCGGCGCCGTGGTCCTCGTTCATCTTCGCCGCGCGCTCGAGCAGGCGGCTGTGCAGATAGAAGACATCGCCGGGATAGGCCTCGCGGCCCGGCGGGCGGCGCAGCAGCAGCGACATCTGGCGATAGGCGACCGCCTGCTTCGAAAGATCGTCATACACGATCACGGCATGCATGCCGTTGTCGCGGAAGAACTCGCCCATCGTGCAGCCGGTGTAGGGCGCGAGGAACTGGAGCGGCGCGGGCTCAGACGCAGTCGCGGCGACGACGATGGAATACTCCATCGCGCCATTCTCTTCGAGCTGGCGGACGATCTGCGCCACGGTCGAACGCTTCTGGCCCACCGCGACGTAGATGCAGTAGAGCTTCTTGCTCTCGTCGTCGCCCTTGTTGACTTCGCGCTGGTTGATGAAGGTATCGATCGCGACGGCCGACTTGCCGGTCTGGCGGTCGCCGATGATCAGCTCGCGCTGGCCGCGGCCAACCGGGACGAGCGCGTCAATCGCCTTGAGGCCGGTCTGCACCGGCTCGTGCACCGACTTGCGCGGGATGATGCCCGGCGCCTTCACTTCCACGCGGCGGCGCTCGGTCGATTCGATCGGGCCCTTGCCGTCGATCGGATTGCCGAGGCCATCGACCACGCGGCCGAGCAGACCCTTGCCGACGGGCACGTCCACGATGGTGCCGGTGCGCTTGACGATGTCGCCTTCCTTGATCTCGGCGTCCGAGCCGAAGATCACGACGCCGACATTGTCGGCCTCGAGGTTGAGCGCCATGCCCTGCACGCCGTTGGCGAACTCGACCATCTCACCCGCCTGGACATTGTCGAGGCCGTGGATGCGCGCGATGCCATCGCCGACCGACAGCACCTGCCCGGTTTCGGAAACCTGTGCTTCGGTGCCGAAGCTGGCGATCTGGTCCTTGATGACCTTCGAGATTTCTGCGGCGCGAATATCCATGACTTAGCCTTTCCCCGACAGCGGTACCGCCGTCATCCTTTCATTGCGTGCGCGAGTGCGTTCAAACGAGTTTGGATCGAGGTGTCGACCATCTGGCTGCCGATCTTCACGACAAGGCCGCCGAGGAGTGAGGGATCGACCGAAAGGTCGAGCTTGACGTCGCGACCAACCCGCTGGCGCAGCTGCTGTTCGAGCGTACGCACCTGATCGTCGCTGAGCGGATGCGCCGACACCACTTCGGCAGTCGTCTCGCCGCGGTGTTGCGCCGCGAGCGCACGATAGGCCCGGATCACTGCGGGGAGCTGCGCGAGCCGCCGGTTCTCCGCGAGCACGCCGAGAAACTTCGCCGTCGTCGGATCGAGCTTCAGCGTCTCGGCTACCGCGGCGACTGCCTTCATCGCTTCTTCGCGTGCCACCAGCGGGCTGGTGGTCAGCCGGCGAAACTCGTCCGATTCGGCAAGCGCCGCACGGAGAGTGCCGAGACTCGACTCGACTGCGTCGATCGTCTTCGATTCGGCCGCCAGATCGAACAGCGCAGTCGCGTAACGGCCGCTGAGGCTCGCCTGGATGCTGCTGCCGATGTTACCGCTGGATGTCTCCACGCGATTCAATTCCTCACTCGGGAAAATTGGCCCCACACGAAAAGGGGGCTGCACCGGCTCCCGCCTCGTGCCCCCGATGGGTTGCGCGGGCTGCTAGCAGCGGGCCGCGGGGGATGCAAGTCGGGTGCCGCAGCCTTGCGGCAATGCCCCACGAGTGCGATTGGAACGCACCGTTAACGAGCCGGGGGAATCGTCATGACGGCAATCTGGAGCATGTGCCGCGGCATCGCCGCGCTGCTGGCGCTGGGCGGGGCCAGTGCAGCGCACGCCGAATCGGTGGAATTGGTCGGGACATTCCCGGCGCCGTTCCGGGAGGCGGCGATGCTGCACTCGATGGCGATCGAGCGTTTCGGCGGTGAAGACGGGCGCCAGCTTCAGCTTGCGGTCGAACGCGCGTTGCTCACGCCCGATCTTTCCGGAGCGACTCACTTCGACATCGTGGCTGATCGGCGGCGTCGCGGCGCAGCGAGGGCCGACGGCCTGCTGTCCGGAGTGGTGACCAGCGGAGTCGAAGAAGGGCGCGTGCGGCTGAAGCGCAAGCGCTGCGTCGAGCGTGATGGTGACGGGGACTGCACGCGCGAGGAGGACGTCGATGTGAATTGCACGCGGCGCATCGTGAACGTGCGTGCCGATTTGCGCCTCTCGCGCGAGCATGATGGCAGGATTCTCTATTCGGAATCCAAGCCGTTCCGGGACGAAATCAGCTGGTGCCCCGGCGAACAGCCGGCGCGGACGGTCGAGGAAACGATCGCCGGCGCGGTCGAAGGCTTCGCGAGCTCCGTGCGCTTCGATCTCGTGCCCCGCACCGAGCGCTACAGCGCCCGCTTCCGCGAGAGCAGCAGCGGACTGCCGCGTGAGCTGCGGCAGCGCCAGCGCGACGTGGTGCGGCTGACGCAGCGCGATCTGGGCGCCGCCTGCGCCGCATGGGAAGAGATGAACGCGCTTGCGCCCGATCATCCTTCGATCGTCTACGATCTCGGCCTGTGTGCCGAGGCTCGCGGCGATTATGAGCAGGCGCTCGACTGGTATCTACGTGGCGCCCAGTTGAGCAACGACGGCATGGCGGCTGAAGCTGCCGAGCGCGTATTCGCCCTCATCCAGGGCCGCGAGGATGCATTGGAGCGCGTCGCGACACGCTGACGCGCTCCGGCGCGGGATCAGCCTTGGGCCGGGCCGCCATGACGACGCGGGCTGCCGCCGGACCGGGCGCGATAGCCGCCGTTGCCCGCATTGCCGCCGGCGCCGCGGTTAGGCCGGTCGCCGCGCGGCTGCGCGTCGTGCCGACGCTCGCCGCCCTGCGGCCGTGCAGGACGCTCGCCTGCCGGCCGCGCTTCGTTCCGCTGCGGACGCTCGCCGCGATCTGCGCGCTCGCCTGCGGGCCGCGCGCTATGCGCCGGACGCGGTTTGCGCTGGCCCTGCGGCGGTCGACGACCTTCGCGCTGCATTTCGCGACCGCGGCGGCCGTTGCTTTCGTCCCGAGTGGGCTTCACCGCCACGCGACTCGCCACCAGCGCTTCGGCACGTGCGACGAAGTCCTGCGGCAGCGGTGCTACAGTGAGCTTCTGGCGGGTAAGCTTCTCGATGTCCCGCAGATAGGTGCGCTCGTCGTCCGCGCAGTAGCTGATCGCGATGCCGTCATTGCCGGCGCGCGCAGTGCGGCCGATGCGGTGCACATATTGCTCGGGAACATTGGGCAGCTCGAAATTGAACACGTGACTTACGCCTGAGACATCGATGCCACGCGCGGCGATGTCGGTCGCGACGAGCACCTTCACTTTGCCCGAGCGGAATTCGCCGAGCGCACGCTCGCGCTGCGGCTGGCTCTTGTTGCCGTGAATGGCGTTCGCCTGAATCCCGTTGCCGGCGAGCAGGCGGACTACCCGATCCGCGCCATGCTTGGTGCGCGTGAAAACGAGCGCGCGGTCGATCGCCGGATCGTGAAGCGCCATCGTGAGCAGCGCCTGTTTTTCGGTCTGGCGGACGAAAGTGACATATTGATCGACGCGCTCGGCGGTGGTGGCAACCGGCGTCACTTTCACTTCGACCGGGTCGGACCGGAGGAACTGGCCCGCCAGTTCGCGGATCGTCTTGGGCATGGTCGCCGAGAAGAACAGCGACTGCCGCTTCGCCGGAAGCTCCTTCACAATCCGGCGCAGCGCGTGGATGAAGCCGAGGTCCATCATCTGGTCGGCTTCGTCGAGCACGAAGATCTCGAGGCTGGCGAGAATGCAGTAGCATTCGTCCATCAGGTCGACGAGGCGGCCGGGCGTGGCGACGAGGATGTCGACGCCGCGCGAAAGCTCCTGGCGGTTCTTGTTCACGGAAGTGCCGCCGAATACGGTGGCGACGCGCAGCGGGGTGCCCTTGGCGTAATCGCGGGCGCTGTCGGCGATCTGAGCCGCCAGTTCACGCGTCGGCGCCAGCACGAGCATTCGGCAGCCACGCGGCTGGGCGCGTCGTCCCGACGCCATCAGCCGCTCGATCGACGGCAGCATGAATGCGGCGGTCTTGCCGGTGCCGGTCTGGGCGATGCCCAGCAGATCGCGCCCCTCCAGCAGCGGCGGAATCGCCTGCGCCTGGATCGGGGTGGCCTGGCTGTAGCCCTTAGCCGCGAGGGCGGCGAGAGTCGTCTCGGCAAGGCCGAGGGTATTGAAGTCGGTCATGGAAAACTCGCATGTCGGCCGGGCGCACGACGCAAATGTCGCGTGCGCGGCGGGTCAAAAAAATGACGACCCGCGTGATTGGGGGAAGCCGATCAGAAAATGGACCGAGGCAGAGCCATGGCGGAAACCCGCCAGATCACGCTGCATGATGCCTCGATGTCCGCCATGTGGCGGTGCGGCATGGAATTGTCAATGCGCCGGGATGCAGGCGGATCGTTAACTGCGCCGCACCTACGCTCCCGCTCCCCGGCGAGATGGCCGGACGGCGGGAGAAGGCGGCGTGCTGGTGGCGCGACTGGAAGTGCTAGGTGAAGTTGATCGCCGCGGCGCGATCCGCTTCGTCGTGGACGGCGAGACGACTGCCCGGGGTATGGACGGGACCCCGGTGGACGTGATCGTCGAGGATTATTCGCGGACGGGCTTCCGGTTCGTCGGCGACGTGGACTTCCCCGTGGGGACACTCGTTTCAATCGGACTCGCCGGTGCCGGCGCGCGCGAGGCGAAGGTCATTCGCAGGGATGGCCCGCACCATGGCTGCGAGTTCCTGGTGCCGTTGCCGCAAAGCGTTATGAAGAAGGCGTTTCGCGGCCAGGAGGAAGTTGTTGCAGCACTCGAGGCTGCGCTGGCGCGCGCTACCGCGCCGGCGGCGGTCGATCCGGAGCCGCCGCAAAGGCTACGTCCGGGACGATGGTCGGGGATTGTGCGGCTGCTGCGGCGATGAACGGGAAGATTGGGCGCGACGTCCGCACACCGCTTTGATCGCAAGCGGCGGGATGCGCTGTGGCAGGCGGGCGCCTATACCGCTCGCATGATGGCTCTCCCGGCTCTGTGCGAAGACGAGGCGTATGCCGCTTTCGAGCGCCGCGATCGTTCCTATGACGGGCGCGTGATCGGCGCCGTCACGACGACGCGGATCTATTGCAAGCCGAGCTGTCCCGCCCGGCGGCCGAAGCGGGAACATGTGGTCTTCTATGCCGATCCCGCGGCCGCGCGCGCCGCGGGATTTCGCGCCTGCCTGCGCTGCAAGCCGGATGAGGTGGCGCGCGATCGGATCGCGGTGGCACAGGCGGTCGCGCTGATCGAAGCCGCCGAGGCGCCACTGCCGCTCGATGAGCTCGCCCGGCGGGTCGGCTACGCTCCGCACCACTTCCACCGGCTGTTCAAGCGCGCCACGGGAGTGACGCCCGCAGCCTATGCGCGGGGGCTTCGCGCCCGTCGCGCTGCCGCAGCGCTCAACCAGGAGGCAACCGTGACCGATGCCATCTACGAGGCGGGCTATTCGGCACCCAGCCGATTCTATGAGACTGCGGGTGCACGGCTGGGCATGACGCCGTCGGCGTGGAAGCAGGGCGGGGCGGGCGTGACAATTCGCTGGACCATTGCCGCGACCAGCCTCGGGCCGTTGCTGATCGCGGCCACCGAGAAGGGGTTGTGCCGAGTCTCCTTCGACGAAGATTCGGCGGCGCTCGTGCAGCGCTTTCCCAATGCCGAGATCGCCGCAGGCGGCGCCGCTCTGGAGGAACTTGCCGCCCGCGTCGTTGCCGAAGTGGAGACGCCGGGCCGCAACGCCGATTTGCCGCTCGATGTGCAGGGAACGGCATTTCAGGAGGCGGTGTGGCAGGCGCTGCGCGCGATTCCGCCCGGCGAGACGCGCAGCTATGCTCAGCTCGCCGCCGAGATCGGAAAGCCCGGTGCCGTCCGCGCGGCTGGCAGCGCTTGCGGCGCCAACAATGTCGCCGTGCTCATCCCCTGCCATCGGGTTCAGCGTTCCGACGGCAGCATGGGCGGCTACGCCTATGGCGTCGAGCGCAAGCGTGTTCTGCGCCGCCGCGAAGGCGTGGAGGACTAGCGGCTATTCCGCCGCGGCGACCGCCGGATCGCAGCGATAGACAAGCTTCTCGTTGAACACCTCCGGAAGCGCCGCCCGGATCGCCTGCTGGCGGGTGGCGAGCTGGGCGCGCGCGTCCTGATCGGCGGAACATTGCTTGAGCTCGACCTGCGAGCGAAGCTCGCGCGCCCGGCTCATCTGCTCGGCCGAAAGCAGGTACCGGGTGTTGGTATATGTCCGCGTCGCAGCGTCGAAAGTGAGGACGGAGACGGTCTGTTCCTCGGACGGCACCAGGATTCGCTCCCAGCTTCCGTTCGCTTCGGCATATTGGGTCCGGCCGTTGACACAGCCCTCGGCAGTGACCTCCAGCGGCACATCGTTCGTGCTCGAGACGGTCACGCGGCTTCGCTCGGGCACAAGCGTGCACAGCATTCGGCCGGCCACGATCGCGGCGGCGGCAGTGCTCTCCGCAGGTTCGGGAATTGCCTCGATGGTGCTCTCGTCGAAGCTGGGACGGCTGAAGAACAATGCGACTGCGCCCAGCATCAACACCACGCCGCCGATCGCGACCCACAACGCCTCGCGGCTGCGTCCGCGGGAGAGCAGCAGCCCTGCGCCGCCCACCGCCAATGCACCCAGCACCAGCAGCAGGGCGGCCGCGGCCATGTAATTCTCACGTGCGGCTTCGTTCTGTGCGCGCGCCTGGGCGATTGCCTCGGCGCGTGCCGCAGCTGTGCGCTCGGCTTCGGCGCGCTCGCGAGCCGCGCGCTCTTCGGCCGCTTGTTCGGCGGCGCTGCGATCCTGCGCCAGCCGTTCCTCGATGCTGACACACTCGACATTCACTGTCGCGATGTCTTGCTGTGCCTCGCGCAGGAAAGCGGTCAGCTCGCTGCCCGCGATGGCGAAGCCGAAGCTCGAGTCGCCTTCCTCGGCCCGCGTGATCGCCGAATTGACGCCCAGCACGCGCCCGCACCGATCGAGCAGTGGCCCGCCCGAATTGCCGCGCGCGATGCTGGCGGTATGGAGCAGTACGCTGGTGCCGATGAGAGTGCGACGGCCCGCGAAATTGCCTTGGCTGCGCACCGGCGATTGTGGAGTGATATAGGCGGCTGCCGACTGGGCGGTGGCGAGATCGACGTTGCCGGGATAGCCGAGTGCCACCATTGGCTCGCCTTCCTGCAACGGTCCCGTGAACAAGGTCAGCGGCGGCAGCCGCACGCCGCTGAATTCGATCAGCGCCAGATCGCGGTCGGGATCGAAGGCGATCAACCGGCCTTGAAAGGATTTCTGCCCTTCGGAGGGCACCACGCCGATCACCACATTGTCGGGATAGCGCGCAGCGAGTTCGACGACGTGCGCGTTTGTGACCACGCGATTGGGCGCCACGGCAAAGCCGCTGCCATGGCCGAACCCGACCACTTCGTCGCCGACGACCGCGATGGTGACGATCCGCACCACGCCGCGCCCGGCGGCGGCGATATCGTCTGCCCGCGCCGGCTGGATTCCGGCGAGCATCAGCGTCACCAGCAGGAGCAACCGCCGCACCATTCCCAACCCCGCGCTCGAATTCATCCACGCCGGGCTTAGGATCAAATCGGCTGCCGGTTCAACCCGAGGACTTTCCACGACGCGATCACAGAAAGCTGTACGGATCGACGTCCACCGTTACGCGAACTTTCGCGTTCCGGCCGACGCCGTCGAGCCAGGTGCGGATCACATCCTGCACGTCGAACGTGCGCTTTGCATGGACGAGCAGCCGAAACCGGTGGCGGCCACGCAGCATCGCCAGCGGGGCGGGCGCCGGCCCGAACACCATCATTTCGTCCAGCTGCGGCGCGCTGCGACCGAGCATCCGCGCGGTTTCCTCGGCAGCGGCGCGATCTTCCGAGCTGACGACGATCGCGGCATAGCGGCCGAACGGCGGGGCGGACGCTTCTCGCCGCGCCTCGGTTTCGGCGGCGTAGAAGGCTTCGCCGTCGCCGGTCACCAGCGCCCGCATCACCTGCGCGCTGGGCTGGTGCGTCTGAATGAGGACCGTACCGGGCTTCTCGCCGCGTCCGGCCCGCCCGGACACCTGCATGATTTGCTGGAACGTGCGTTCGCTCGCGCGCAGGTCGCCGCCGTCGAGCCCCAGGTCGGCGTCAACGACGCCCACCAGCGTCAGATTGGGGAAATGATATCCCTTTGTGACGAGCTGGGTGCCCACCACGATGTCGATCTCGCGCGCTTCCATTCGCCGCACGAATTCGGCGGCCTTGGCGGGGGACCAGAGTGTGTCCGACGTGACGATCGCAGTGCGCTTGTCCGGGAACAGGTCGCGTACTTCGTCGGCGATCCGCTCGACGCCCGGCCCGCAGGCAACCAGCGTGTCCTCGCTTTTGCATTCCGGACAGAGCTTGGGCGTCGGCGTGTTGTGGCCGCAATGGTGGCAGGCCAGCCGGCCGGTCAGCCGATGCTCGACCATCCATGCGGTGCAGTTCGGGCACTGGAACCGGTGGCCGCAGTGGCGGCACAAGGTAAGCGGCGCATAGCCACGGCGGTTCAGGAACAGCAGCACCTGCTCGCCGCGCTCCAATGTCGCCGCCATTCCCTTCACCAGCCGGGGCGCGAGCCACCGCCCCCGCTCGGGTGGCTCCTCGATCAGATCGATGGCTTCGATGTGCGGCAGTTCGGCCGCGCCATAGCGGCCGGGCAGCTTCAACTCCTCATAGCGGCCGAGCTCGACCTGGCGGCGCATCTCGATCGCCGGAGTCGCGGTCGCGAGGACGATGGGGCATTTCTCGAACAGGCCGCGCATCACCGCCACGTCGCGCGCGTGATAATGGACGCCGTCCTCCTGCTTGAAGCTCGTCTCGTGCGCCTCGTCGACGACGATCAGGCCGAGATCGGCGTAGGGCAGGAACAATGCAGAGCGCGCGCCCACCGTCACGAGCGCCTCGCCGCTCGCGATCGCGCGCCATGCGCGGCGGCGCTGCGACTGGCGCAGGTCCGAGTGCCAAGCGACCGGCGCGCAGCCGAAGCGCCTTTCGAAGCGCGTCAGGAACGGCTCGGTCAACGCGATCTCGGGCAGCAGCACCAATGTCTGCTTTCCCGCAGCAAGCGCTGCCGCGACCGCTTCGAAATAGACCTCGGTCTTGCCCGAGCCGGTGACGCCGTCGAGCAGGAACGGCTGGAAATCCGCTGCCCCCACCGCCTGGCGCAGGATGCTCGCGACATCGCTCTGTTCGGAGCTGAGGTCCGGCGGGGCGAACTGCGGGTCGGGGCGCGGATAGGGCGTGTCGGTTTCCACTGTCACGGCCTCGATCGCACCTGCTTTCACCAGGCCGCGAATCACGCCGTCGGAAACGCCCGCGATCGTGGCGAGCTCGCGCACCAGCCCCTGCCGGTCGCCGATCCGCTCGAGCGCCTGCTCGCGTTGCGTCGTCATCCGCTCGGGCACGCTGCCCGTCGCGCGGTATTCGACGATGGTGGGCGGTCCCTCGAACGCTGCCGAGGTGCGCAGCGCCATCGCCAGCACCGCGGCCGGGGGCGCGAGATAATAGTCGGCGGTCCATTCGACGAGGCGGCGCAGCGGCGCAGGGATCGGCGGCGCATCGCTGACCGCGACCAGGTTGCGCAGGCGGTTGTCGCCGACTTCCTCGGCTGGCAGCCGATCCGGTTCCCACACCACGCCCGCCAGCTGCCGCGGCCCGAGAGGGCAGACGACGATCGACCCGGGCTCGACGTGCATTCCCTGCGGCACGCGATAGTCGAGCGGACCCAGTGCGGAATTGAGGACGAGAACGCGAGCGCGCGGGCCGGGCATGGGGGCGATGTAGGGGATGCGTGCGGGAAGGGGAACGGATCAGTTCCGCGGCCCCAACCGGCACGAATGCCGCGGTATGGGGATACCCGAACGCACTGAATGCAACGGTACGTCCCCCATGGCCCGCGGCGCCCGGCAGGCGATCCGTCTCCTCGGCTCCCCGCTCGATCGAGTCGTCGAACGGCGCAGGAGCCGCGGTGAACGCGCAGGGCTGTGCAGCATCGATGTCCTCTCCTCGCGCCGGGCCGGGGACTCGTCAGATATGCCGTTTCGGGGGGTGTAGGACAGCGTTTTTTTCAAGCGCCCCGGATCAGAAGCCGAGCGCAATCCCTGCCGTCACCACATGTGCCATTCGGTCGCGCGCTCCGTCGCGGCCGAACCCGTACTGGTTGAGATATCCCACGCTGCCGCGCATCCGCCCGACCAGCGGCGCAGCGACCGCGATCGAGTTGCGCATGCGGAACAGCCCCCGCTGCCGGTTCCAGTCGGCGGATGTCCCGATGAAGCTTTCGTGCGCAACCGACAGCCGCGTGCCATCGCGATTCAGCGGGAGACTGTAGGCGATCTGGGGGCGGAGACGAAAATGCACGTCATCGCCGTCGTTGCGGAATCGCTCCTCCAGCCGCAGTTGCCCGCGCAGCGTTCCCCCCGCCACGCGTGTGATCGGAAACGCCACCTGCTGGCGCAGCCGGTGTTCGCGAATCGCGGGGCCACCAACGCTGCGGCTGTGCTGATACCCCGCGCCCACTGAGACGCCGCCGACCTCGTGGCTGAGCATGAAGCCGAGGATCGATTCGTCGAGCCCGGAATCGTCGAACCGGAATTCGCTCTCGAGCCCGAGCTCGGTGGCGCTTCCCAGCGCCACGTCGGCGTCGGCCGAGAGCCACAGAAGCGCCTCGGTCTCCTGCGCCTTCGCCGGGGTCGCTGCCAGGACCAACAACGTCAGAATGGCGAGCGATCGCATTCTCTCTCCTTCTCCGGGTGTGCGCGTGCCTGCGCTCGGCTATAGAGGCGACGAGCATGCGGGGCCAAGCAGCGCGTCACGCAATCGTCACATATCTGCAAGAGAGATGTCATGAAATTCTTCGTCGACACTGCCGACACTGCCGAAATTCGCGACCTTGCCGCTTCGGGGCTGGTTGATGGCGTCACCACCAACCCCAGCCTGATTCACAAGGCGGGGCGCGACTTCCTGGAGGTGGTGAAGGAAATCTGCGGCATCACCGACGGGCCGGTCTCGGCCGAGGTCGTCGCGACCGACTATGACGAGATGATGCGCGAAGCGGAGATCGTGCGGAAGATCGCCGACAATGTCACAGTGAAGGTGCCGCTGACGATCGACGGGCTGAAGGCGTGCAAGAGCCTGACCGACGACGGCACGATGGTGAACGTCACGCTCTGTTTCTCGGCCAATCAGGCGCTGCTCGCGGCCAAGGCGGGCGCGACGTTCATCTCGCCGTTCGTCGGCCGGCACGACGATGCCGGCTTCGACGGAATGAAGCTGATTGAGGACATTCGCCTCATCTACGACAACTACCTGTTCGAAACCGAGATTCTGGTCGCCTCCGTCCGCCACCCGGTGCACATCCTCGAAGCGGCCAAGATCGGCGCCGACGTGATGACCGCGCCGCCCGCAGTGATCCGCCAGCTCGTCAAGCACCCGCTGACCGACAAGGGCATCGAGAGCTTTCTCGCCGACTGGGCGAAGACCGGTCAGACGATCGGCTGAGCCAGGCGTGCGCTTCTCCGCGAGGGGAAGGCACGCGGCCGGACTCGTGGCAGCAGGACATTGCCGCACCCTTCGGCCGGTCGCGAACAGCCGTAGAAATTGCTGTCGCGCAGAGGGGGCGCGTGTCAGGATCGCGTGCATGGCTAGGTTTGTGGCCTCTTCCGCACTGATCCGGGGCGACCCGCGGAAAACCATGCCGGCGCCCGCATGAACGCGCCGCTCCCCTTGCGCTATGCAGAGCATCTTGCCCGCGACCGGCGCCGCTCGGCGCATACCGTTCGTGCCTATCGTGCGACCGCCGAGCGGCTGCTCGCCTTTTTGCGCGATCACTGGGGCGGCGAGCCCGATGCCGCGGCGCTGGCGGCGGTCGGCGCGGCCGACCTGCGCGCCTATCTCGCGCATCGCCGCAGCGAAGGACTCGGCAACGCTTCGGCGGCACGCGAGCTTTCGGCGGTGCGCGGGTTCCTGCGCTTCGTTGCCGGCGAACGTGCCGAGCTGCCGCGGCTTCGCGGGCCGAAAGTGAAGAAGGGCGTGCCGCGCCCGATCTCGCCAGAGGAGGCAGTGGCGCTGACCGAGGAAGTATCGGAGGACGCCGCCGAACCCTGGATCGCGGCGCGTGACCTTGCCGTGCTGCTGCTGCTCTATGGCGCGGGGCTCCGGATCGGCGAGGCGGTGCGGCTCACCGGCGCCGCGCTGCCGCTGGGCGAGACGCTGCGGGTCACCGGCAAGCGCGACAAGACGCGGATCGTGCCGCTGCTGCCGCAGGTGCGCGCCGCGGTGGAGGAATATGCCCGCATCTGCCCTTATGGTGTCGCGGGCGAAGCGCCACTGTTTCGCGGGGCGAAGGGCGGGCCGCTGCCGCCCGGCGCGATTCGCAAGGCAGTGCGCAGGGCTCGGGTGCGGCTGGGGCTTTCGGAGCGTACCACACCGCATGCGCTCCGCCACAGCTTCGCGACTCATCTGCTCGGCCGCGGGGCGGACCTGCGGGCGCTGCAGGAACTGCTGGGGCATGCCAGCCTCAGCTCGACTCAGATCTACACCGCCGTTGATGCCGCACATCTGCTCGACGTCTATCGCAACGCTCACCCGCGGGCTTGACGCTCGGAACGCGGCTTCCAGGTGACGACGCGATAGATGTACCAGAGGATCATCGCCGCGAAGATCGCGATCGCCGCGGGGCCGATGTAGCTCTGGATGCGATCATATTGGGTGCCAAGGAAATAGCCCGCGCCCAGCAGGATGGTATTCCAGATCGCGCTGCCCGCCGCCGTGAAGAGCAGGAAGCGGCCGAACGGCATTTTCAGCATGCCCGCCGGGATCGAAATCACGGTGCGGCCGAACGGCATGAAGCGGAACAGGAACACAGTGACGCCGCCGCGGCGGCGGAAGTGGCCGTGGAGCTTCTCGACATCCTCCCACTCCATGGTGAACCAGCGGCCGTGCCGATCGACCAGCGGCTTGAGCCGCTGGTAGCCGAGGCGGCGGCCCACTTCGTACCAGCCGAGGTTGCCGAGCACCGTGCCGACGGTGCCGAAACCGAGCACCAGCCAGAAGTTCATGTCGCCCTGCGCCACCGCGATCCCGCCAAGGCCCATGATGACTTCGGAGGGGATGGGCGGAAAGATGTTCTCGAGCGCCATCAGGAACAGGATGCCCCAATAGCCCCCCGCGACGACGATGCTGATCGTGAACTGAGTCATGGCGGCTCAACGCCGTTCGGCGACCTTTCGTTCGATCGCTTCCCAGATCATCGCCGCGGTGTCGGTCCCGTTGAACCGGTCGATCGCGACGATTCCGGTCGGCGAAGTGACGTTGATCTCGGTCAGCCACTCGCCGCCGATCACGTCGATCCCGACGAACAGCAGCCCGCGCCGGCGCAGCTCGGGAGCGAGCGCGTCGCAGATCTCGCGTTCGCGGGCGGTAAGCTCGGTCTTCGCCGCCTTGCCGCCGACCGCCAGATTCGAGCGGATCTCGCCTTCGCCCGGGATGCGGTTGACCGCGCCGGCGACGGCGCCGTCGACCAGCACGATCCGCTTGTCGCCCTTGGCGACGCCGGGCAGGAACGCCTGCACCATGTGCGGCTCGCGATAGGCGGTGTTGAACACTTCGATCAGCGAGGAGAGATTCGCGCCGTCGGGCCCGATCTTGAAGATCGCCTTGCCGCCGTTGCCGTGGAGCGGCTTCACGACGATCTCGCCATGTTCGGCCAGGAACGCACGCGCCTCTTCGAGACTGCGCGTGACGAGCGTCGGCGGCATGAACCGCGCGTAATCGAGCACGAAGATCTTTTCGGGCGCGTTGCGGACGTGGAAGGGATCGTTCACC
This sequence comes from Sphingosinithalassobacter sp. CS137, assembly GCF_014334115.1. Lineage (NCBI taxonomy): Bacteria > Pseudomonadati > Pseudomonadota > Alphaproteobacteria > Sphingomonadales > Sphingomonadaceae > Sphingosinithalassobacter > Sphingosinithalassobacter sp. CS137. The sequence continues at coordinate 1,343,744 of NZ_CP060494.1, read as the reverse complement.
ACCAGCGTCCGGTCGGCGATGCGCTCGAGCAGATGGGTGGCGGTGATATAGCCGAGATCGAACGGCGGATCCTGGCGCATGAGCACGACGTCGGCTTCGTCGCCGAGATCGAGCTTCACCCGTTCGCCCCGCGCGAAATGATCCCCCTCCACCCGCTGCACCGTCACCGGATGTGCGTCGGTCCAGACCCGACCGTTCGAATAATTCAGTGCTTCGGGCGCATAGTGGAACAGCCGGTGGCCGCGCTCCTGCGCCGCGAGCATCAGCGCGAAGCTGGAATCTCCGGCGATGTTGATCGATTCGAGCGGGTCCATCTGGACCGCGACGGTGAGTTGCATCGATTCTTCCTCTTGCCCCGCCGGAGTGGCCGAACGGCAGATAGGATCGGGAGCGCGGTTCGTCATCCGATCCAGGCATTTTCGATGTGGCGCGGCAGCTGGCCGGGGGCGACCAGCACCACGTCGATCCGCACATCCTCTCCCGCGGTGGCGTAGCGCGGCATCAGGATTTCCGCCGCCGCCGCGACGCGGGCGAGGCGCCGTTCGTCGATCGCATGGTCGAGCTCGGCGCCGGTGGCGCGGGTCTTCACTTCGACGAAGGCGATCAGATCGCCCTTGCGCGCGACCAGATCGATTTCGCCCGACGACGTGCGGACGCGGCGATCGAGAATCCGCCAGCCCTTGAGCCACAGATACCAGGCCGCGCGGCGTTCGCCGTCGCGGCCCCGCGCCTCGGCGGCGCGCCGATCGCTCATTTGAGCTCGAGCGCGCGGGCGTAGAGCGTCCGGCGATCGAGGCCGAGCCGCTTCGCCACTTCGCCCGCGGCCTTCGACGCGGGAAGGCGTGTGAGCGCCTCGGCGAGCGCGGCATCGGCATCCGCGGCGCTGGCGGCGGGCGCTTCGCCGGGCGGGCCGACGACGATCACGATCTCGCCCCTGGGCGGCGCATCGGCATAGCGCGCGGCCAGTTCGGACAGGCTGCCGGTGACGCATTCCTCGAACTTCTTGGTGATTTCGCGCGCCACCGCCGCCTCGCGATCGCCCAGGCCCTGGACAAGCGCGGCGAGCGCGGCGGCGAGCCGCGGGCCCGATTCGTAGAAGACGAGAGTCGCGCGCACCGAGGCGACTTCGGCGATCGCCTCGGCGCGCGCCTGCTGCTTTGCGGGAAGGAAGCCGAGGAAGAAGAAACGGTCGGTCGGTAGCCCGGCGAGCGTGAGCGCCGCGATCCCGGCGCAGGGGCCGGGGATGGTGACGACGAGATGGCCGGCGGCGCGGGCGTCGCGGACGAGCTTGTAGCCGGGATCGGAGATGAGCGGCGTGCCTGCGTCCGACACGAGCGCGACTGCCTCGCTCGCCATTCGGGCGATCAGGCCGGGGCGAACCGATTCGGCATTATGATCGTGATAGGGGGTCATCGGGCGCCTCGTGCCGATGTGGCGGAGCAGCCCGGCGGTCACGCGGCTGTCTTCCACCGCGACTAGATCGGCATTCCGAAGTATCTCCGCCGCGCGCGGAGACAGGTCGCCGAGATTGCCGATCGGCGTGGCGACGATATAGAGACCAGGCGCAAGTACGGCGTTCATCGGAGAGAGTCATGGCAGAAGCCGCATCGAAGCCGCAACGGGGAGTTCTGGGCGCGTTGCGCTGGACGGCGCTGGGATTCGCCGCGTTGGTGGCGGGTTGCGCCTCCGGGCCGCGCGTGATTCCCGAGGGGCCGCCGCCGACGATCGAGCGCCCCGCCGAGCGAGCGGCGCCGCCGCCGGTGCAGCCGGGACTGCCGCAGGACGAGGAACGTCACCGCGTGGCGCTGCTGGTGCCGCTTTCCGGGACGAATGCCGGTGTCGGCCAGTCGATCGCCAATGCGACCATGCTCGCGCTGCTCGACACCAACAGCGATCGAGTGCGAATCACCAGCTACGACACCGCGACCGGGGCCGCCGAAGCCGCCCGCCGCGCGATCGCCGACGGCAACGGCCTGATCCTGGGGCCGCTGCTTTCCGAGGACGTGCGCGAAGTGGCGCCGATCGCACGCGCCGCGGACGTGCCGGTGCTGAGCTTTTCGAACGATACCAGCGTCGCCGGAGACGGCACCTATCTGCTCGGCTATGTTCCCACCCAGTCGATCGAGCGGGTGGTGAATTACGCGCGGCAGAACGGCGTGACGCAATATGCCGGGCTGATCCCCGGCGGCCTTTATGGCGAGCGCGCCTCGACTGCGTTCGTTCGGGCAGTGGAGGACGCCGGCGGCGAAGTGACCGCCATGGAAACCTATGACTCGCGCCCCGGATCGATCACGTCGGCCGTCACTCGGCTGGGGCGCAATCCGTTCGCCGCGGTGCTGATCGCCGGCACCGGCAACAGCGCCATCGCCGCCGCGCCGCTGATCCGGCGTACCGAAGGGGGCAGCGACGCGCGCCTGCTGGGCACCGAATTGTGGAACACCGATTCGTCGATCGGATCGAACGACGTGCTGGACGGCGCCTGGTTCGCGAGCGTGCCCGACAATTACTATCGGCAATATGCCACCAAATATCGTACCCGCTTCGGCTCGGCGCCCTATCGCCTGTCGACGCTCGGCTATGACGCGGTGCTGCTGACCGTGCGGCTGGCGCGCGACTGGCGCGTGGGCCAGGCCTTTCCCGAGCAACGGCTGCTCGACCGTACCGGTTTCGCCGGGCTGGACGGCGCGTTCCGCTTCGGCCGTGACGGAGTGGCGGAGCGGATGCTCGAAGTGCAGGAAATCCGGGATGGCCAGACCGTGACCGTATCCCCCGCGCCGGCGAATTTCGAAGGCCGCTGAGCGCCGCCTTCGCCGAAGCAACGATGATTCGGGGCGGGCCATCGGCGCGCCCCGTTTCGTGCCTGCCGCTCGCGAACCCACGCATTTCTCCCGAAGGTCACACTAAGGTCGCACCTCCGCGCGGGTGCGCGCCCGCCCGCGCGCGCCTGCGCGCGCCTGCGCGAGAGGCGGCAGGATAACGGAACGTATCAGGAACAGGTGGTGTAGGACAGCGGATTTTCGCCAGCCGTCGAATCGCGGCAACACACCGCCGGGCCGTCAGCCGTCGACGACCGCGCGGAGGATCGCTTCGAGCACGGGCATTCCCGCATCGGTAGCGGCGAGGCGCGTGCCCGAGCGCGCGAGCAGGCGCTGCGCGACGAGCCGGTTCACTGCGGCGTCGTCGATCGGAGCCGCGCCGCCCGCAAGCGCGGCGATCCGCGCGAGATCGACGCCTTCAGCAAGCCGCAGCCCCATCAGCAGCGCCTCGACCGCCCGGTCGCGGGGAGCGAGCGGCTCTTCCGTTTCGATGCCGTGTCCGTTGCGGGCGAGCGCCGCCATCCAGTTTTCGGGCTTCTTGCGCCGGAAGGTGGCGAGCCCGGTGCGGCGACCGTGCGCCCCCGGGCCAACGCCTGCATAGTCACCATAGCGCCAATAAGTGAGATTGTGCCGGCTTTCGGCGCCGGGGCGCGCGTGGTTCGAAATCTCATAGGCGGGGAGCCCCGCCGAGGCAGTGATCGCGCGAGTCGCTTCGAACAGATCGGCCGCGGCATCGGGATCGGGAATGGTCAGATCGCCCCGTGCCGCGAGGGTGGCGAAGCGCGTGCCGGGTTCGATGGTGAGCTGATAGAGCGACAGATGCTCGGTGCCGAAGGCGAGCGCGCGGGCGAGCTCCGCCTCCCACGCGCCGAGCGACTGGCCGGGGCGGGCGTAGATCAGATCGAAGCTGGTGCGGGCGAACACCGACTGCGCGGTTTCGAGCGCGGCGAGCCCCTCCGCCACGCCGTGCGCACGGCCGAGGAAAGCGAGCGCATCATCGTCGAGCGCCTGGAGCCCGAGCGAGACCCGATTGACCCCCGCGGCGGCGAGATCGGCGAAGCGCGCCGCCTCGACCGAGGAGGGATTGGCTTCGAGCGTGATCTCGATGCCCGAATCGACGCTCCAGTGACGCTGCGCCGCGGCGATCAGCGCCGCGACCGTTTCGGGCGGCATCAGCGACGGCGTGCCGCCGCCGAAGAAGATCGAGCCGAGCCGCCGCCCGGGCAGCAGCGCCGCCTCATGCGCGAGATCGGCGAGCAGCGATTCGCGCCACGCGGCCTGATCCACACGCTCGCGGACATGGCTGTTGAAGTCGCAATAGGGGCATTTCGAGACGCAGAACGGCCAGTGGACGTAGAGCGCCAGCGGCTCGGGAGCGGGGGAAGGGTGCGTCGCCATGGGATGCGGAAGGCCGCGCTGGAGCGGGTAGCGGGAATCGAACCCGCGTATTCAGCTTGGAAGGCTGCTGCACTACCATTGTGCTATACCCGCCCAAGCGCGGAGACCGGGAAGTAGCGGCACGCGGCCCGCTGTTCAAGACGGCAACGCAGGTTCTGGCGCTTCGCGCGACACTCGCCTAGATGGTGCGGCTTCATGGCACGCATCGAAACCCCCAACCGCATTCGCGGCACGCAGGATATTTTCGGAGACGAGCAGCGGCGCTTCGCAGCCGTGCTCGAGACGTTCGAGCGCGTGCGGCGCCTGTTCGCCTTCCAGCGAGTCGACGTCCCCGTCTTCGAGGCGACCGCCGTTTTCGCGCGCTCGCTGGGCGAGACCACCGACGTGGTTTCGAAGGAGATGTACAGCTTCGAGGACCGCGGCGGCGATTCGCTGACGCTGCGGCCCGAGTTCACGGCGGGCATCGCGCGCGCCTATCTGACCGAAGGCTGGCAGCAGCATGCGCCGATGAAGCTGGTGACGAGCGGGCCGGCGTTTCGCTACGAGCGGCCGCAGAAGGGCCGGTTCCGCCAGTTCCACCAGCTTGACGCCGAGATCCTGGGCGCAGGCGAGCCGGCGGCGGAGATCGAACTGCTGACCTTCGCGAGCCAGCTGCTCGACGAGCTGGGCATCGGCGACGAAGTGACGCTGCAGCTCAACACGCTGGGCGATGTGGAGACGCGCGACGCCTGGCGGGCGGCGCTGGTGGCGCATTTCGAGAGCCGCAAGGACGAGCTTTCCGAGGACAGCCTGGCGCGGCTGGAGAAGAATCCGCTGCGCATCCTCGATTCGAAGGATCCCCGCGACCGGCCTGCGGCGGACAGCGCGCCGGACATCGACGCGTTTCTGACCGCGGAGGCGCGCGGCTTCTTCGCGGCGGTGACGGCGGGGCTCGACGCGGCGGGAGTGGCATGGACGCGCAATCCGCGGCTGGTGCGCGGGCTCGACTATTATCGCCATACCGCGTTCGAGTTCGTCACCGATCGGCTGGGCGCGCAGGGCACGGTGCTGGCCGGCGGGCGCTATGACGGGCTGATCGAACAGCTCGGTGGACCGCCGACGCCCGGTATCGGCTGGGCGGCGGGTATCGAGCGGCTGGCGATGCTGGTGAGCGAACCGGCGCCCGAGCAAATCGACGCGGCGGTGGTGCCGATGGGCGAGGCGGCGGCGGTGCGCGCGCAGGAGGTGATCGCCGGGCTGCGTCGCGCCGGGGTCTCGGCCGACATGGGCTTTCGCGGCAACATGAAGAAGCGGATGGCGAAGGCCAATGCGCAGGGCGCGCGCTTTGCCGTGATCCTGGGCGACGACGAGCTGGAACGCGGCGAGGCGGCAGTGAAGGACCTCGCCTCGGGCGAGCAGATGAGCGTGCCGCTCGACCGATTGGCGGTGGTGGTTGCCGACATGGTCATCGAAGCCGAGCTGCGCGCCGAGGGCGACGACGCGAGCGAGCGGCTGATCGAGGCCGGGCTGGTGCGCCGGGGGGACGAGGCGCAGCCGCGATGATTCGCATTCCGGCCGATCGCATCGCCGCCATCGAGGCGCGGCGCGACGAATTGCAGGCGATGATGGCGACCGGCGACTTGCCGGGCGACCGCTTTGTCGAGGTTTCGAAGGAATATGCCGAGCTGGAGCCGGTCGCGCAGGCGGCGGGCGAGGTGCGGCGGCTGCGCGCCGAGGCGGAGAGCCTGAAGGCAATGACGCGCGACGGCGACGCCGAGCTGCGGGCACTGGCTTCGGAGGAATTGCACGCGAACGACTCGCAGCTCGGCGAGGCCGAGCGCCGGCTGGCGCTGGCGCTGCTGCCGCGCGACGCCGCCGACGAGCGGCCGGCGATGCTCGAGATCCGCGCCGGGACCGGCGGCGACGAGGCGGCGCTGTTCGCGGGCGACCTGCTGCGCATGTATCAGCGCTATGCCGACAGCCGGGGGTGGAAGGTAGAGCTGATCTCCGCATCGCCGTCCGAAGCGGGCGGGTTCAAGGAAGTGATCGCATCGGTCGAGGGACGCGGGGTGTTCGCGCGGCTGAAGTTCGAAAGCGGCGTGCATCGCGTGCAGCGCGTGCCCGCGACCGAATCGGGCGGGCGCATCCATACCTCGGCGGCGACGGTGGCGGTGCTCCCCGAAGCCGAGGACGTCGACGTGCAGATCGAGGAGAAGGACCTGCGGATCGACATCTATCGCTCGTCGGGCGCGGGCGGCCAGCATGTGAACACCACCGACAGCGCGATCCGCATCACCCATCTGCCGACCGGCATCGTCGTGACGCAGCAGGACCAGCGCTCGCAGCACAAGAATCGCGAGAAGGCGATGAAGGTGCTGCGCACGCGGCTCTACGAGACCGAGCGCGAGCGCAAGGCGAACGAACGCGCGGGCGCGCGCAAGTCGATGGTCGGCTCCGGCGACCGTTCGGAGCGCATCCGCACCTATAATTTCCCGCAGGGACGCGTGACCGATCATCGCATCAACCTGACGCTGCACCGGCTGCCCGAGATATTGGAGGGCGAACTCGACGAACTGATCGGCGCTCTGACCGCGGAGGACGAGGCCGAGCGGCTGGCGCAGCTCGACACGGCATGATCTTCGCAAAGAAACAGAGCGACCTGGCACGCGCGCTGGTGCTGCACCTGGGCTTCGACCTGACGCCGACTCCGCAGGAGGATTTCGCGCGCGTCGAGGCCAAGCTGGGCAAGAAGCGCGCCGAGAAGGTGCGGCCGCAGCTCGATCGGGTGCTCGACCAGCTGGCGCGGTTGCAGCCGAACTGGGACCGGATGACTCTCGACGAAGCCGCGCACTGGGCGGCGGCCGAATTGCAGGAGCGCTGGCCCGAACTCGATGCGCGCGCCTATGCGGCGATCGTCTGGGCCGCGAGCTACGGGTGGAAATGACCGCGCGCGCCGCGCTTGCGGAAGCGGCGCGGCGGCTGGAGCCGGTGAGCCGGACGCCGCGGCTCGATGCCGAATTGCTGATGGCGCATGCGCTGGGCGTGGAGCGCGAGGCGCTGCTGCTCGGCCGGCTGGGCGATCCGGCACCGGCAGCGTTCGAGCCGCTGGTCGCTCGGCGGCTGGCGCGCGAACCGATCGCTTATATCCTGGGCCGCCGCGCCTTCTGGACGATCGACGTCGAAGTGGGCCCCGGAGCGCTGGTGCCGCGGCCCGACAGCGAGACGCTGCTCGAGGCGGCAGTGGCGCATTTCGGCGAGCAGGCGCCGGCGCGCGTGCTCGACCTGGGGACCGGGCCGGGAACGCTGCTGCTCGCCGCGCTCGATCAATGGCCGGGCGCGCAGGGGCTGGGCATCGACCGCTCGGACACGGTGCTCGCCTATGCGCGGCGCAACGCGGCGCGGCTGGGCATGACGGAGCGGGCGCGGTTCGCCCGCGGCGACTGGGCCGCGGGAATCGACGCACGGTTCGACCTGGTGCTCGCCAACCCGCCCTATATCGGGACGGACGAGGCGCTGGACGAGAACGTCCGGCTGCACGAGCCGCACGAGGCGCTGTTCGCCGGGGCGGACGGCCTCGACGCCTATCGCGTTCTGGTGCCGCAGATCCCGCGATTGCTGGCGGCGGGCGGAGTTGCGGCGGTCGAGATCGGCGCGGGCCAGGCCGAGGCGGTGCGCGCGCTGGCCAGGACGGCCGGGCTGTCGGCCGAGGTGCGCCTCGACCTTGGCGGGCGGCCGCGCGCCGTGATCCTGACTTGAACCGCAAGGAAAAGGTCACATATTTCCGCTTGGAGATTGGTGCGGCGCGGGCTAAGGATGGCCTCGGGGCAGGCACCTTCAACCAAGTTGTTGAAATCAGGGCGCTGGCCCAATCCATGTCATGCGAGCCGCTGCAGTCCGGTGGCCATGGCACGCGGATCGCGCGGAGCAAGGCTGCGCGCGCCGCCGGGAGTACTCGCATCCGGGATCGCTGATGCACCGACGGACCGACTATTAAAGACAGGATACCGAGACCTTGATGAACAATCGTCAGGCCGGCCGCCGGCGCGGTCGTGGCGGGCAGCGCTCGCCGAACAGCCCGAACCGGGGTGCAGACGGCAATCGCATCGACAACCGCGCCCGCGGCAATGCCGCCCAGCTTCTCGAGAAGTACAAGAATCTCGCGCGCGACGCGCAGATGCAGGGCGATCGCGTGAACTCGGAATATTATCTCCAGTTCGCCGACCATTATTTCCGCGTGCTCAACGAGAACCGCGCCCGCTTCGAGGAAAACAACCGCCGCCAGCGCGACGATTCCGACGAGGACGAGGAATATGAGGCGGAGGGCGACGGCCGCCGCCAGGACGAGCAGCGCGCCGACGAGGATCGCGGCGACCGCAACGAGCGCGGCGACCGCAACGAGCGCGGCAATCGCGGAGACCGGAACGAGCGCGGCGACCGCGCCGAGCGTGGCGAACGCCGCAACGGCCGAGCCAACGGCCACGCCAACGGCGCCGAACAGCGCGAGGGCCAGTCGGACGAAAGCGAGCGCAACGAAGCCGGCTCCGAAGAGGCGCCCAAGCGCCGCCGCGGCCGCCCGAAGCGCGACGCCGCCGAGGCCGAAGCGCCCGCAGGCATCGACGCCGACCGGCTGCCGCCGTCGCTGGGTGCCGAGGATGGCGAGGAGGCGCCCAAGCCGCGTCGCCGCCGCACCGCCAAGCCCAAGGCGGAAGGCGATGGCGAGAACGTAACCTCCGCCGCCTGATCGCCTGCCGATCGAACCATCAGCGCCGCTCCGGTACCTGCCGGGGCGGCGCTTTCGATTCGGGTCTCAGTCGATGTCGACTTCGCCGGCAAGCGGATCCTCGACCCGCGCGTCGTGGCCCGAGCCGGAGCTGAGGAACATCAGCCCCATCAGCGCGGCGGTGAGCATCACGGTGAAGAAGACGCCGAGGATCGTGGCGATCACCGTATGGAGAGTGAGTTCGCCCAGCGACCACCACAGCGCCGCCACGGAAACCGCGGCCGCCAGCGCGGCGGCAAACGCCATCCAGCGGAGAATGCGGCGAAATCGGCCCCATGCGAAAGCGGCATACTCCGGATCGTCGAGGTTCGGTTCGCGTTCGGTCATGTTTTGCAATTGGGCCAGAAACGTGGAATCCTCAATCACCTAACCACGGATTGAGGAGCACGGGCGATGACCATCGCGGCAATCCTGGGCGGGAAGGGGCACGATGTGGTCTCGATCGCCGGTGATCGGACCGTCAGGGAAGCCGTCGCGTTGCTTGCGTCGCGGCGGATCGGCGCAGTCCCGGTGATGGACGGCGCGGGAGTCGTCGGGATCTTTTCCGAACGCGACGTGATCTATTGCCTCGAACGCGACGGCGCGGCGACGCTCGATCGCCCGGTCCGCGACGTGATGACCGCCCCGGCGATTACCGTCGCTTCGCAGGAAGACGCGCTCGACGCACTTTCGCTGATGACCCGCCGGCGCATCCGCCACCTGCCGGTGGTCGATTCGGGCCGGATGGTCGGCTTCGTCTCGATCGGCGATCTGGTGAAATACCGGATCGAGAAGATCCAGTCCGAAGCGGCGGCGATGCGCGACTATATCCAGCAGGCCTGAGCCTCAGCGGTTGCGGATCAGCGCGACCATTTCCTTCACCATCGCGCGCGCGAAAACCAGCAGCGCGGCGCAATAGGCGGCGGCGCCGGCGGCGGCGAGCAGCGCGAGATGCGCCGGCGTCGCCATCGGCGGCAGCACGGAATCGAGCAGTACGACGACCGCCGCCATCGCGAGCGCGGCGAGCACCGGCGGCGCCACCGCTTCGATCAGCGCCCGCGGCCGAACGCCGATCACCGGCAGCGTGCGCCAGGCAGTGATCGCCAGAAAGACCGGATAGGCGACGAGCCACGCTGCGGCGAGGCCGAGCAATCCCCAATGCAGGCCAGCGAGGAAGGCGAGCGGAAGCAGGATCGCGCCGATCATCGCGTTGCGCGCCGCCACGCCCGGCCGGCCGCAGGCGTCGCTGGCCGGCGCGAACAGCACCTGGAGCGTCATGAACGGCATCGCGAGTGCCAGCAGATGGACGACGGGAATCGCCTCGCGCCACTTTTCGCCCAGCACCGTGAGCACCAGCGGCTCGGCGGTGGCGGCGAGGCCGAGATAGAAGGGCATGCCGACGAGCATCACCAGCCGCGCCGCCGTGGTGAAGGCGCCGGCGGCGGCGCGGCGATCCTCCTGCATCCGGGAATAGGCCGAGAAGGCGACTTCGTTGAGCGGCGGCACGAATTTGGCGACGAAGATCTGCGCGAGGAACAGGCTGGTCGTATAGATGCCCAGCAGGTGCGGATCGAACACCCGCCCGGCGATGAACACATCGGCCTGGCTCTGGAGGAACCAGAAGATCTGCCCGGTCGCCATGATGCCGCCGAATCGAATCATGTCGCCCGCGCCGCGGAAATCGAAGCTGGGCCACATCAGCGTGCGCGCCGCGATCGTCATGCCCAGCGCCCGCACCCCGAACAGCACGATCGGCGCGAGCACGAGCGTCCAGACGCCCAGCCCCGCGAGCGCGCCCGCGAGCGCGGCGACCGCGCCGGCGACGGCCGAGACGAGATTCACCTGCGCCTGCTTCTTGAAGTCCATCGCGCGCGCCAGCAGCGCATAGGGAAGGGCGATGAACGGAGTCGCCAGATAGAGCAGCGCCTGCACGCGCAGCAGATCGGCGACGATCGGCTGGCGATAATAAGCGGCGGCGAGGGGAGCGAGCGCGACCTGGGCGAGCGCGAGCGCAAGATTGAGCAGCAGCAGCAGCCCGAAGAGCTGACGCTGCGCGTGCCGCCCCGCCTCGCGCCGCTGGATGAGCGCGCTGGCCAGGCCATAGCCGTTCAGCATGTTGAGCAGGACCAGCACGACCTGAGTCATGGCGAAGAGGCCGTAATCGCTGGGCGAGAGGATTCGAATCACGAGGAACGTGGAGGCCCAGGTGATCATCTGACCGAGAATCTGGGTGCCCGAGCGCCAGATCACGGCGCTGCGGACCTGATTCCGCAGCGATTCGGGGGGGCGATT